>CBDIPM010000018.1:0-9699 GCA_965283745.1 Caulobacteraceae bacterium | reverse complement strand
GGCCCGTCACGCCCTTGCCGGTCGGGGAGTCGAATTCGCTGACGTCCGACAGGGCGAGGCCGCGACCGCGCCGCCTCGACGACCGCCGCGCCCAGCGGATGCTCGCTGGACCGCTCCAGGCTGGCCGCCAGCCGCAGGACCTCGTCCTCGGCCATGTCCAGGGCGCGGAGGCCGGTCAGGGCGGGCTTGCCCTGCGTCAGGGTGCCGGTCTTGTCGATGACCAGGACGTCGACCTTCTCAAGCCGCTCCAGCGCCTCGGCGTCGCGGATCAGGACGCCGGCCTGGGCGCCACGCCCGACCCCGACCATGATCGACATCGGCGTCGCCAGGCCCAGCGCACAGGGACAGGCGATGATCAGCACACTGACGGCGGCGATCAGGGCGTTGGCCAGCTTCGGCTCCGGCCCCACCGTGGCCCAGGCCGCGAAGGCGGCGACGGCGGCGGCGACCACCAGCGGCACGAACCAGCCGGCGACCCGGTCGGCCAGCCGCTGGATCGGCGCGCGGCTGCGCTGCGCCTGGGCGACCATCTGGACGATGCGGGCCAGCAGGGTGTCGGACCCGACCCGGTCGGCCCGCATCACGAACCCGCCGGTCTGGTTGATCGAGCCGCCGACCACCGCCGCGCCGATCTCCTTGAGGACCGGCATGGATTCGCCGGTGACCATCAACTCGTCGACGTGGGTGCGGCCGTCGATCACCTCGCCGTCGACCGGGACCTTCTCGCCGGGACGCACCCGCAGCCGGTCGCCGGGATGGATGGCGTCGACCCCGACCTCGGTCTCGGTTCCGTCGTCCGCCAGTCGCAGGGCTGTACGAGGCGCCAGGTCCAGCAGGGCGCGGATCGCCCCGCCGGTCCGCTCACGAGCCCGAAGCTCGAGCACCTGGCCCAGCAGCACCAGGACCACGATCACCGCCGCCGCCTCGAAGTAGATCGGCGGCGCGCCGTCATGGCCGCTGAAGGCGTGCGGCAGCAGCCCCGGCGCCAGGGTGGCGACCAGCGAATAGCCGTAGGCCGCCCCGGTCCCCAGCGCGATCAGGGTGAACATGTTGAGGTTGCGGCTGAGCAGCGAGGCCCAGCCGCGCTGGAAGAACGGCCAGCCCGCCCACAGCACCACCGGGCTGGCCAGCAGCAGCTGGATCCAGGCCGAGACCGTCTCGCTCCACGGCATTTTCAGGCCCAGCACGTGGCCGCCCATGTCCATGGCGAACACCGGCGCGGTCAGCAGGGCGCCGATCCACAGCCGACGGGTGAAGTCGACCAGCTCGGGATTGGGCCCGGCGTCGGCCGTCGGGGTCTCGGGCTCCAGCGCCATGCCGCAGATCGGGCAGGACCCCGGCCCCTCCTGCCGGATCTCCGGATGCATCGGGCAGGTGTAGATCGTCCCCTTGGGCATCGGCGCCGCCGGGGCCGGATTCAGGTAGCGGTCGGGATCGACGATGAACTTCTCGCGGCAGCCGGCCGAGCAGAACCAGTAGCCCTGCCCGTCATGGACCGTGTGATGCTTCGCCGTCGCCGGATCGACGGTCATGCCGCAGACCGGGTCCTTCACCGTCCCGTCGCCCGCCGAAGCGTGCGCCGCGCAACAGGCGCCGCCGGTCGACGTCGCTCCGTGAGCGGGGTGGGTATGATGGTGGTGATGATGGTGATCATGGCCGGACATGGGGTCTTCTCCCGATTGCCTATGTCGCCTATATATACCCCCACAGGGTATACGCAAGATACCCCCCGGGAGTATTTTCAATGCACGGTGACACCCGCCGCTCGGTCGAGAAACGCCTCAATCGCATCGAGGGCCAGGTCCGCGGCCTGTCGAAGATGATCGCCGATGACCGCTACTGCATCGATGTGGTCACCCAGATCGCGGCGGTGCAGGCGGCCCTGCGCAAGGTCGAGGAAGAGGTGCTCAAGGACCATGTCGCCCACTGCGTGGAGGCCGCCATCGCCAGCGGCGACGCAGACGAGCAGCGCCGGAAGGTCGCGGAGTTGATGGAGGTCGTCGGGCGGAGCGGACGCTAGGGCATGACTTGACGCCTTCCCTGCTGCGCCGCAAAACGCCGCCGACAAATCTGACAAGCGTTCAGCGCAGAGGAATACGCACATGGCCGATATCCGGTTCGACGGGAAAGTCGCGATCGTCACGGGCGCGGGCGGCGGGCTTGGCCGCCAGCACGCCCTGGAGCTGGCCCGTCGCGGGGCCAAGGTCCTGGTCAACGACCTGGGCGGCTCGATGGACGGCTCGGGCGGCAACTCCGCCGCCGCCGAGGCGGTCGTCGCCGAGATCAAGGCCATGGGCGGCGAGGCCATCGCCAACGGTTCGTCGGTGACCGACGACGCCGGCGTCGCCAAGATGATCAAGGACGCGATGGACGCTTGGGGCCGCATCGACATCCTGATCGCCAACGCCGGCATCCTGCGCGACAAGTCGTTCTCGAAGATGACCGTCGAGGACTTCGAGCTGGTGCTGAACGTCCACCTGATGGGCACCATGAAGCCGACCAAGGCGGTCTGGGAGATCATGAAGGCCCAGAACTACGGCCGCATCGTCGTCACGACCTCCTCCTCGGGCCTGTACGGCAACTTCGGCCAGTCCAACTACGGCGCGGCCAAGCTGGGCATCATCGGCTTCATGAACACCATCAAGCTCGAGGGCCAGAAGAACAACATCCACATCAACGCCATCAGCCCGGTCGCCGCCACCCGGATGACCGAAGGCCTGATGCCGCCGGAAGTGCTGGAGAAGCTGAAGCCCGAATACGTCACTCCGGGCGTGGTCTACCTGGTCTCCGAAGAAGCCCCCACGGGCGCCATCCTGACCGCCGGCGCCGGCGTGTTCGCGCTGTCGCGCATCATCGAGACCGAGGGCGTCTACCTCGGCGAAGGCGGCCTTTCGGTCGAGGAAGTCCGCGACAACTGGAGCAAGATCACCGACGAGGCCGGCCAGAAGGCCTACTTCGCCGGCGGCGAACAGGGCCAGAAGTTCTTCCGCAAGATGGCCGGCGGCTGACCCATCGGGGACATGCGCCTTGCGTGCGTGTCCCCCCGACACTGAGCAAGAGGACATGCGCTGATGTGCATGTCCTCTTTTTCATTTGCGCTTCCCCAGCGGCATAGTCCGATCCTCGTTTCGACGCGCGCCAAGACGCGTCAGGGGAGACGGACTTGAGCACCACAAAAGCGCCCGGGCGCATCGGCGCCGGCACCATCGCCGCCTTTTCGATGGCGACCATTCCGGTCGGCGCCCTGACCACGCCGCTGCTGGTCCACCTGCCGCCGCACTATGCCGGCCTGCTGGGTCTGCCCCTGGCGGCGGTGGGCGGCATCTTCTTTCTGGTCAAGGTGCTGGACCTGATCTTCGACCCGGCGTTCGGCCTGCTGATGGACCGCACCCGCACCCCGATCGGTCGCTATCGCTTCTGGCTGGTGGTCGCCGCTCCGATCCTGATGCTGGGCGTCTGGCAGCTGTTCCTGGCCAAGCCGGGGGTCGGCCAGGTCTATCTGCTGATCTGGCTGGGCGTGCTCTACATCGGTTTCTCGCTGCTGGTGCTGTCGCAGTCGGCCTGGGGGGCGGTGCTGGCGACCAGCTATGACGAGCGCTCGCGGGTCTACGCCTGGGCTGCGGCCAGCGGCACCTTCGGGGCGATCGCCGTGCTGATCCTGCCGCTGCTGCTCAAGCTGCCGGACAATGAAGTGGTGCCCTTCATGGGCTGGATGATCGTGATCTCGATACCGATCACCACCCTGATCGTCGCCTTCGGGGTCAAGGAAGCGGTGGTGCCGCGCCGTTCAGCCGAGGACCGGCTGTCCTGGCGCGACTTCCCGGCCCTGATCGCCCGGCCGACCATGGCCCGGCTGCTGGGCGCCGACCTGCTGTTCACGCTCGGCCCGGCCATCACCTCGCCGCTGTACCTGTTCTTCTTCATCCAGGCCCGCGGCTACACCCTGACGCAAGCCAACGTGATGCTGCTGTTCTTCATCGTGGCGGGGATCTTTGGCGCGCCGCTGTGGGCCATGGCCGCCTACCGGTTCGGCAAGCACCGCACGCTGATGGCCGGCGCGGCGGCCTATTCCATCGCCCAGGCGCTGATCTTCTTCATCCCCAGCCAGACCTTCTGGCTGATGGCCCCGGCCATGTTCATCGCCGGCGGCATCCTGGCCTCGCTCGGCTTCCTGATCCGGGCGATGGTGGCGGATGTCGGCGACGAGGTGCGGCATGAGACCGGCAAGGACCGCGTCGGCCTGCTCTACGCCCTGGTGTCCAGCACCTCGAAGATCGGGACGGCCTCGGCGGTGCTGGTCACCTTCGCCATCCTCGACTGGGTCGGCTTCAACGCCGCGCCCGGCGCTGTGAACACCCCCGAAGCGATGACCGGCCTTGTGCTGACCTACGCCATCGCGCCGGTGGTGCTGGTCATGGCCGGCGCCTTCTCGGTGATGGGCTACAGCCTCAGCCGCGAAAAGCACGACGGCATCCGGGCCGATCTCGACGCCCGCGACGCCGCCGCCCTGTCGGGTCAGTCGGCGGCCGAGGCCATCGCCGACTCGCCGACCCCGGCGGTGGTCGCCTAGAGCAGGCGCTTCGCCGCCGCCCTGAAGGCGTCGGCGGCGGCCCCGCCGCCCTCGCCGGCGGTCAGCGGCTTTCCGTCGTCGCCGGACTGGCGCAGCGCGATCTCGATCGGGATCTCGGCCAGCACCGGCACGCCCAGGTTGGCCGCCTCGGCCTTGGCCCCGCCGGTCCCGAAGATCGGGATCGGCCGGCCGGTCGAGGGATCCGCGAAGAAGGCCATGTTCTCGATCACGCCCAGGATCGTCGCCCCGGTCTTGCGGAACATGGCGGCGGCCCGGCGGGCGTCGATCAGCGCGATTTCCTGCGGCGTCGAGACGATCACCACCCCGTCGACCGCGAAGTTCTCCATCAGGGTCAGGTGGATGTCGCCGGTGCCCGGCGGCATGTCGATGACCAGCAGGTCGAGCGGCTCTTCTTCCGTCCCCCAGCGCACGTCATTGACCATTTGACGCACGGCGGACGAGGCCATCGGCCCGCGCCAGATCATCGGCGAGCCCTCGTCGACCAGGAAGCCGATCGACATCACGACCACGCCGTGGGCCTTCAGAGGCTGAAGCTTGCCGTCGACGAACACCGGCTCGCCGTCGACGCCCATCATTCGGGGCGCGGAGGGACCGTAGACGTCGGCGTCCAGCAACCCGACCCGCAGGCCCAGCCCCGCGAAGGCGCAGGCCAGGTTGACCGAGACCGTGGACTTGCCCACGCCGCCCTTGCCGCTAGCCACGGCGATGACCCGCTTCACATGGGCGGGGCGGGTGACTTCCTTGCGCGGCTTGAGCGCGGCCTTTGGATCCTCGGAGACCCGCGCGCCCTTGCGCTGTCGGGTGACGCCCTCGGGCGCCGAGGCGGTCAGCACCACCTGCGCCCGCTCCACGCCCGGCAGCCCGGCCAGCACCGCCTCGGCCGCCGCGCGGACGGGGGCATAGGTCGCCGCATCGGCGGCGGGCACCTCGAGCATGAATCCGGCGCGTCCCTCGCGGATCACCAGCCCCTGCACCAAACCGGCCGAGGCGAGGCCCTGCCCCGTTCGCGGGTCAATGACGGCGTCCAGCGCGCGCAGGGCTGCGTCGCGGTCAGCGGAAGTGTGAAAGGTTGTCATGTCGGGTTCGTCTTGCCTTGGAGGGCGGGGCGTCACATATCCGCATGACCGCGCCGGCTTGCAAGCCCGCCGACACACGACGGAAAAGCGACGCAACACAGATGCCCTGGAATGACAACGCCAACCCCGGACCCTGGGGCTCGCCCCGCCTCCTGGTGGCAAGGACGAACCTCAACGGCCGGAGTCCGGTGGACGCGGCCCCCGCGGCCCCGGCGGCCCCGGACGCGGACCCGGCGGGACTCCGCCCGATCTGGGCGATATCCAGCGCCGGATCGAGGCCTTCATCGCCGGCCTGATGCGCGGCGGAGCCGGCGGCGCGGGCGGCGGGAGCCAGATCCCGCTGCGCAAGCTCGCTCCCCTGGCCGGCGGCGCCGTGGCGGCGCTCTACGTGCTGGCCGGCATCATCGTGGTCGGCCCTCGCGAAGAGGCGGTCGTGACCACCTTCGGCGCCTGGACCCGCAGCTACACTCCCGGCATCGGCTATCACCTGCCGCTGATCGAGCGGTCCCAGAAGCTGGACGTCACCACCCTGCGCACCATGCCTGTCGGCGCGGCCACGGGCGACGCCGACACCCTGATGCTGACCGGCGACGAGAACATCGTCGACCTGAGCTTCTCGGTGACGTGGCGCGTCTCCAGCCCCGGCCGCTATCTGTTCAACATCACCGATCCGGAGGCGACCCTGTCGGCCGTGGCCGAGAGCGCCATGCGCGAGGTGATCGGCCGCAGCGAACTGGACGCCATCATCAGCCGCAGCCGCGGCCAGATCCAGATCGAGGTCGCCGCCCTGATGCAGCGCATCCTCGACGGCTACGGCGCCGGGATCATCATCGACGGCGTGCAGATCAGCGACGCCAACCCGCCCAAGGAAGTCGTCGACGCCTTCCGGGACGTGAACAACGCCAGCCAGAACGCCGAGTCGCTGGCCAACCAGGCGCGCGGCACCGCCGCCCAGGTCCGCAACCAGGCCATCGGCTACCGCGCCCAGGTCGTGCGTGAGGCGGCCGGTGAAGCGGCGCGCTTCAATCAGGTCTACGAGCAGTACAAGCTTGCCCCGGGCGTCACCCGCGACCGCCTCTACATCGAGACCATGGAGCGGGTGCTGACCAAGACCAACAAGGTCATCATCGACAACAAGGGCGCCAGCGCCCCGATCATCCTGCCGCCGGACGTGTTCCGTCCCAGGGCGACGCCGCAGCCGAGCAGCACGACTGCGACCCCGGCTCTGCCCCAGCGCGTCTCGGGAGGAACCCAATGACCAATCAGCGCCTCACCTTCCTGGGCATCATCGCCGCCGTGGCCCTGATCGTCCTGAGCCAGACCCTCTACGTCGTCGACCAGACGCACCAGGCGCTGGTCATCCGTCTCGGCGAGGTGGTCCGCACCGTCAACGCCGCGCCGGACGACGGCCCGGGGCTGAAGATCAAGGTTCCCTTCCTCGAGACCCGCCTGCTGTTCGACAAGCGCAACCAGGCCATCCAGGTGAACCGCCAGGAGATCCTGACGGCGAACCAGGAGCGCCTGATGGTCGACGCCTTCGTGCGCTACCGCATCAATGATCCGGTGCGCTTCTACACGGGCCTCGGCGATGACCGCGTCGCCAAGGACCGGTTGAACTCGGTGATCAACGCCTCCTTGCGCCAGGTGCTCGGCTCGGCGAGCTCGGAGGACATCATCTCCCGCCGTCGCGCGGCGCTGACGGGCCAGGTTCGCGAGAACCTCTCGGACCGCACCACCCGCTCGCGTCTGGGCCTGCAGGTGATCGACGTACGCATCCGCAGCGCCGATCTGCCCGAGGCCAACCAGGAAGCCGTCTTCGACCGCATGAAGACGGCCCGCCAGCAGGAGGCGGCCCGCATCCGCGCCGAGGGCGCCCAGCGCCAGCGCGAAATCGTCGCCACCGCCACCCAGGAAGCCGAAACCATCCGGGGTGAGGCCGACGCCGAACGGGCGAAGATCTTCGCCGCCAGCTTCGGCAAGGACCCGTCCTTCGCGGCCTATTACCGCTCGCTGCAGGCCTATGACGCTTCGCTCGGCGCGGACACGACCCTGGTCCTGTCGCCGGACAGCGCCTTCTTCCGCTACTTCAGCAAGGGCCCGACGGGTCAGTAGTCAATGCGGGGACATGCACTTCAGTGCGTGTCCCCTGCCGCTTCAAGCTGACGGGGACATGTGCCGAAGAGGTACATGTCCCCGGCTACGCGAAGTCCTCGGCCCGATAGCCCTGGAAATACAGCAGCGCCGTGAGATCGGCGTGGTCGACGCGGGCGTGGGCCTTGGCCGCCACCACCGGCTTGGCGCGGTAGGCGACGCCCAGGCCGGCGACCTCGATCATCGCCAGGTCATTGGCGCCGTCGCCGACGGCCAGGGCGTCGGCGGGCGTCAGGCCCAGCGCGGCTGTCTCCTCGCGCAGCGCCGTCAGCTTGGCCTCACGCCCCAGGATCGGCTCGCCGACCAGGCCGGTCAGGACAGCGCCGTCGTCGCCAAGGGTGTTGGCCCGGTTGGCGTGGAAGCCCGCCGCCGCCATCACCCGGCTGGTGAAGAAGGTGAAGCCGCCGCTGACCAGCACGCAGCGCGCGCCATGGGCCGCCATGGTCCGCACCAGGGTCTCCGCGCCGGGATTGAGCCGCACCCGGTCATCGAAACAGGCCTGCAGCTTGTCCAGGCCCAGCCCCTTGAGCATCGCCACCCGCTCGCGCAGGGCGCCTTCGAAGGCCAGTTCGCCGCGCATGGCCCGCTCGGTGATCTCGGCCACCTGCTCCTTCACCCCGGCGAAGTCGGCCAGTTCGTCGATGCACTCGCAGCCGATGATGGTGGAGTCCATGTCGGCGATCAGCAGCCGCTTGCGCCGGCCTTCCGACGGCTGGACGCAGACGTCCGTGGCCCGGTCGGCCAGCGCCGCCTCCAGCCGTTCGCGGATCAGGCCGCGAAGGTCGCTGGCGACGGTCAGGTCAGCGGCGGCGGGACCCAGCAGGTCCGGCGCGCCGGTGGAAAGGCCCATGCGCGCCAGCGCGATTTCCGCCACCTCGATGGCGGCCGGAAGGGTGGCGGCGTCGGCGGCGACGAGGGTTACGGCGAGAGACATGGGCGCCGGTTAGCGCGGTTTCGGAGGAATGGGAACAGGCGCCCGACTCTTACTCCCCCTCTCCCAGGAGGTAGAGGATCGATATCCATGGCGCCCTTCCAACCCATGACTTAAGGCAACCTCGATGCCCCCCGTCCTGCTCATCCACGGCCCGACCGCCAGCGGCAAGTCCGCGCTGGCCTTGCGCGTGGCCCAGGCCGCGAACGGCGAGATCGTCAACGCCGATGCGTTGCAGCTGTATGCTGACCTGCGCGCCCTCAGCGCCCGCCCGACAGAGGCGGAGATGGCCGGCGTTCCCCATCACCTGTTCGGGGTCGTCGATGGCGCGGATGGCTGGTCGGTCGGGCGGTGGGCGCGCGCGGCGACCCCGTTGCTGGACGAGATCCGGAGCCGGGGCCGCACGCCGGTCGTGGTCGGCGGCACCGGCCTCTACTTCAAGGCCTTGACCGAGGGCCTGGCGGATATCCCGCCGACGCCGGCCGCCGTCCGGGTCGGAGTCGGCAAGACCTTCGACACGCTGGGCGAGGCGCGATTCCGCGAGCTGCTGGCCTCGGTCGATCCGGTGGCCGAGGCGCGGATCGCACCGGGCGACCGCATGCGGCTGTCCCGGGCGATGGAGGTGCTGGAGGCGACCGGCAGGCCGCTGACCGCCTGGCAGGCGCAGACCTCTCCCGCCCTGCCCGCCGACGCCTGGCGCGGCGCGGTCATCGAGCCGGAGCGCGACGCGCTCTACGCCCGCTGCGACGTCCGTTTCGACGCCATGCTCGAGGGCGGCGCCCTGGACGAGGTCGCCGCGCTGATCGCCCGCGGACTGGACCCGGAGCTGCCGGTGATGAAGGCGGTCGGCGTGCGCGAACTGGCCGCCCATCTGCGCGGCGAGATCTCCCTGGCGCAGGCCGCCGAGCTCGCCCGCCGGGAAACCCGGCGCTACGCCAAGCGGCAGCTGA
>CBDIPM010000017.1:0-32636 GCA_965283745.1 Caulobacteraceae bacterium | reverse complement strand
CCGCGGTTCTTCCAGTGGTCGATCAGCCCGGCCAGCTGCTTGGGCGGCCAGCGCTTGGCGTCGATGTTCTCGGCCTCGAGGATCTGCTTGATCACCCGCTGCTGGTCGTCGTCGTCGAGGATGGTGAAGGTCGACTTCAGGCCGACCAGTTCGGCGTGGCGGCGCAGGATCTGGGCGGCCACCGAGTGGAAGGTGCCCAGCCAGCGCAGACCCTCGGCCTGCGGGCCGATGATGTGGGTTATGCGCTCGCGCATCTCGCGCGCCGCCTTGTTGGTGAAGGTGACGACCAGCAGCTCCCACGGCTTGGCGCGCCCCGTCGCCAGGATGTGGGCCAGCCGGGTGGTCAGCACCCGGGTCTTGCCGGTGCCGGCGCCGGCCAGGACCAGCACGGGGCCTTCGGTCGCCTCGACCGCCTCCCGCTGCTCGGCGTTGAGGCCGTCCAGATAGGCCGGCTGGCCACGGTCGGCCCGGGCGAGGTCGCTGATGCGGGGGGAGGGAACGGGGGAGTCGGACATTGCGGAACATATGTAGCACAGGGCGGCGCCGGTTTAAGCGCCGCCCGGCGCTTTCCGGAACCACGGGTCGCCGCCGTCGTTAATCCGCGGCAACAACCACAAAAGGAGGCCTCCCATGGCCGAAGGTTCCGGAAACAGCAGCAGCACGCCCTGGCTGGCCTTCCTCGTCGGGGGCCTGCTGGTCGTCGTCGCGGTGATCGCCTGGTTCGTCTGGTCCGGCCAGTCGTCGCCGGCCAAGCAGGTCGACGTCACCATCGAGGCGCCGAAGCTTCCCGACGCGCCGGCCATTCCGACGCCGGGGAACTAGGGCCGTGGCCGCGCGCGCCGGCGGTGGCTCGACGCTCGTCGCGCTGATCGTCGGCGCGCTGCTGGTCGCCGTCGCGGGGATCGCCTGGATGGTGTGGTCAGGGCGCACGCCGGCGCCCGATCCGGCGGACATGGCGATCACCCTGAAATTCCGGAGCCGCCGAACCTGCCCCGGCCGTCCCCGATGCCCGAACCGCGGCCCGAACCGCTGCCCGTTCCGGGACCGCCGCCGCTGCGCTGATCGCGGCAATTCCGCAACGGTCGCCGACCAAGGGTCCCGAGGGCCTTGCATAAAGATGACGCCCGCGTCATCTTTTGAACCAGCCTCAGGAACTTCGACCATGGCCTTCAACTCCGCGCCGTCCGATCCGGTGACCGCCGCGCCGCCGCGCGCGGTTTCGCACCGCCTTCAGCCCCTGCGCGCCGCCCGGGCGCTGCGCAGGCTGATCGCCGACAAGGAGGACACCGCCCAGGTGTTCGAGATCATGCGGGCCCTGTCGGGAAACACGGTGGTCAGGGGTTACCGCCGGCTGATCTCCACCGCCCACGGCGGTCGCATCGCCTATGAGCGCGAGGAGTTCTGCGAGCGGTTGTCGGACACCGCCTGGCTGAACACCTTCGGCCCGGGGACGGTCGGCGAGGCCTATCGCAACTTCATCGCGCCGCGCGGCCTGAGCGCCGAGGGCCTGGCCGAGGAGAGCCGCAAGACCGCCGAGGGCGAGATCGACGCGAAGCATCCGCTGGCCTGGTACGGCCGCCGCATGCGCGACGTGCACGACGTCTGGCACGTGCTGACCGGCTACGGCACTGACGGCCTGGGCGAGGCCTGCGTGGTGGCCTTTTCCTACAGCCAGACGAAAAGCCTGGGCTTCGCGCTGATCGCCCACGCCGGGGCGCACCAATACCAGAAGATCGGAAACGGCCATCCCTACCGCAAGGCGGTCATGGAGGCGTTCCGCAATGGCAAACGCGCCGCCTGGCTGCCCGAGGTCGACTACCCGGCCCTGTTCGCCGAGAACCTCGAGGCGGCCCGCGCGCGGCTGAAGATCACGCCGCCGACGACCTACCTGAGCATCCCGGAAGACTGCCGCGACCGTCCGCTGACGCGGAAGTTCGACGCCTGAGCCGCGTTTGCTCATGCACGCGGAGCGTGATCTACGGGTCATGCTTCGGGGGATGACATGGGACTGGATCTCTATTCGGGCAGCATCGCGCGCTGGTCGGTCGGCGACTGGGAGACCGCGGCGGCCCAAGCCTCGCGTGAGATGGGGATGTCGCACCGCACGGTGCGCGTCAATCCGCTTCCGACTGACACGCCGCAATACAGGCAGACGGTCCGCGACGGATGGGCTGGCTGGCGTGAGTGGCTGATCCCTCAACTCGGAGGTGCGGGCCCCGACTGGACCGACACTGACTCGACGCCCTTCGTCACCCGGCAGTGTCCGTATGACTGCTATTTCGCGTTGATCAGCTGGGCCGGTCGCCTCGTGCATCCGGCGCCGCCGCCGCCGTGGCCAATTCCAAACGACTACGACGACCGCTCGGTCGCGGCGGCGTTGGAAGGCGGCGACGCTCTGCAACAGGACCTGCGATGCGCCTGGTGGTTCCCGGGGGCCTTCACTGGCGTCTTCCAGGCGCCAACGCCGTTCTCGGATGAACCGATCTGGATCGGATCGATCGCAAGCCTGATCGAGAAGCTGCGGGTTGCCAACGACGCATCCTGGCAGATGTCCGACGCCGAAATCCGCAAATGGGCGGATGGCGGACCACCCGGGCTGGACGACGTCGTCTACGAGCCGACCGTAAAGAGGTCATTCTTCGGGCTGATAAAGACGAAGGACCTGAAGCCCGTCCCCCAATCGCCGCCGGCCGATGGCCTGACCGGCTACGAGCGCGCAGCCCGATATGCCCTCGCCGCGTTGCTGCAGACGGCGCTAGAAGCGGAAACAAACAACACGCCGCTTCTGCTTGATACCTAGGGGCCGCCCCCGCCGCGTCCCAGCGCGAACACGCGGCACGCGGACGCCAGCGGCCGGTCCCCGCGCCCTTCGTCGATGCGGGCGATCAGGCCTGACAGGCTCAAGGCCTCGTGCGCCGCCGCCCGGTCCAGCACGGCCCAGAACTCCGGCTCCAGCGCCAGCGATGTGGCGTGGCCGGCGAGGTTGACCGAGCGCTTCTTCAGCCCGCCGGCCATCAGGGCTCGCGCTTCTTCGCGCCCAGATCGCGCGCCGCCTTCTCGCGCCGGGCCTCGGCGAGGTCCTTTTCCGCCTTGGTGCGACCGAAGGCGACCCGGTTCCGGGCAGCCTTCACCGTCTCGTCGGCCTTCGCCTTCGCCTTGCGGGCGCGGTTCAGGTTGACCGGCTCGCTCACTTCTTCGCCGCCCGGGCCGGCACGGGTTTGATGACCACAGCCGACTCCAGCCGCAGCGGCCTGTCGCGGACCAGGGCCACCGGCGCGCGGCCGGGCCAGACGCAGTTCTGCATCGACAGCTCCCGGCGCAGGATCCACTGGGTGATGGCCTTGCCGTCCGCCTTGCAGGACAGGCCCACGGCCCATTGAGACAGCCCCGGCTGGCCCGGCCAGGCGAAGCCCATCGAATTGCCGGCCGACACCGGGCCGACGGCGGGGGTCACACCCTTGCCGGACGAGGCGAAGACCAACCGGTCGGGCGCGATCAGACGCATGGAGAAGCCGCCGTAACCCTTGGCGTCATCGCTGCCGCCCAGCGACAGACCATCGACGCTGGCGGTGATCACCGTGTCGAAGTCGAGCCGGCGCGCGCCCTTCTTCAGCGGCTGGATGCGCACCTTCGTGATCTCCCGCGCCACATAGACCAGTTCGGGGCCGGAGCTGACGATCCAGTCGACGTCCAGAACCAGCGTCCCGGCGCCGGTTCTGTCGGTGGAGAAGGCGGTCTTCTTCACGACGAAGGTCAGGCCCTTCATGAACCAGCCGTCGGCCACGATCCGGTCGCCGAGCCGCACCTGGTGCCAGCTCCAGAACAGGCCGCGCTGGTGCGGGTGGTCGGCGGGCCGGTCCTGCGTCAGGATCGTACCGTCGGGCGCGTAGAGCGGGTGCACGTAGTTCAGCCGCCCCGGCTCGGTCGCCGGCTCAGCCGGCTTGGTGCGATAGAACAGAACCGGCTTGTCGTCCTCGGTCACCGTCACCCCGTCGGGGCCGATCACGGCGTCCAGCAAGCCGGGGCGGGCGAGCGCCTGGGCCGGCCCGAGCAGGGCGGCGGCGGCGATCAGGGCGGCGGCGAACAGCGCTCTCATGCGTCGTCTTTCGATAGCGCCCGGGCCAGGGCGGGACGATCCTGCGCCCTCGCCAGCCAGTCGTCATAGACGGCGTGGGGCGGAAGCATCTGGCGGGCGAACTGAAGCAGACTGATAAACATAATGTCGGCCGCCGAGAAGCTGTCGCCAAGCAACCAGGGGCCCCGCTCCAGCGCCCCCTTCAGCTGACCGTCCATGATCTCGTAGGCGGCGTTCTCCGCTTCGCCGGCCTTGCCGCTCCAGCGGGCGGTGACCACCGGCTCGAGCACGCCGGCGTAGTAGGCCAACCACGTCAGATACGGCCCGCGCAGCGGATCGCCGACCGCCGGCCCCATCGGATGCTCGCGATACTTGTCGGTCAGATAGAGCGCGATGGCCGCGGACTCGGTGATCAGCACGCCGTCGTCGACCAGGGCGGGGACCTGCCCGTGCGGATGGGGGTTTTCCGGGTCCCGCGCGCCGATCCCGCCCTGACGAACGATATTCACGGGGCGGATTTCGTAGTCCGCGCCGAGCTCCTCGAGCAGCCAGATCATTCGCGTCGAACGGGACCTGGGCGCGTGAAACAGGGTGAGCATGGCGACCTCCACAACATCGACGCGAACATAAGCAGAACAAAACGACTGGCGCAACCCGGCGCGGCGCGAGCCGTTTCTCCTCCGACGGGCGGGGCGCTCACAGCAGCTTTCAAGGAGACCGCACGATGATCGACGCGACGCAGATCAAGGAACACATGGAAGTCAAAGGCTCGGACGACCGGCACGTCGGCAAGGTCGACCATGTGCTGGGCACGGACATCGAACTGGCCAAGTTCGACCTCGGCGCGGCCTGAAGCACCACCTCATCCCGCTGTCCTGGGTCGACCGGGTCGACGACAAGCACGTCCACCTGACCCTTACCGCCGACGAGGCCAAGGCCGGCTGGCGCGAGAAACACTAGCTCGACACCCGTCGCGAATTGCCGGAAATCACCCCTCGTCCATCCCGGGCGAGGGGTTTTTCGCATGTACCGGCTCTACGGATCGCGCTCGACGGCCAGCCTTGTGGTCCACTGGATGCTGCTGGAGCTGGGCGTCCCTTTCGAGGTCGAATGGCTGGACTTCGACAGCAAGGCCCAGAAGTCGGACGACTACCTGCGCCTCAACCCGGGCGGGGTCGTGCCCACGCTCGTCGTCGACGGCGCGCCGGTGGCCGAGACCGGGGCGATCCTGATGCTGCTGGCCGAGCGCCATCCAGAGGCGGGCCTTTCGCCGCCGCCAGGGACGCCGGAGCGGGCCGAGTGGCTGCAGTGGATGGTCTGGCTGGCCAACGGCCCGATGGCCAGCTTCCGGCTCTGGTTCTACGAGGATGACCTGCCCGGCGCCGACCGCGCCGCGCTGCAGGCGAGGATCGAGGGCTTCTGGTCGCGCGTCGACGCGCACCTGGCCGGGCGGCGGTTCATGGTCGGCGATGCGCTGTCCACCGTGGACCTGCAGCTGGCGATGCTGGCCCGCTGGTCGCGCAACATGCCAAGGCCCGCGACGGCCTGGCCCAACATCGCCGCCTGGCTGGCGCCCCTGCGCGCCCGGCCCGCCCTGCGCGAGGTTCACGTCCGCGAAGGCCTGAGCGACTGGATCAACGACTGATCCTCCGCTAAGACCCCCGCCTCATTCCAAGGCTTTCAGACCATGACCGACACGCCTCCCGACCGCCTCGCGAGCAACCCCAAGAGCCCCTTCTACGACGAGGCCGTGCTGGCCCGTGGCGTGGGCATCAAGTTCAAGGGCGAGGAAAAGACCAACGTCGACGAATACTGCGTCAGCGAGGGCTGGGTGCGCCTGGCCGTCGGCAAGACCCTGGACCGTCACGGCAACCCGATGACCGTCAAGCTGCAGGGAACCGTCGAGCCCTACTTCCGCAACGACGCCGGCGAGTAGCCCGCGGCACGAGGCCGGTGGCGCGCCGGCGCTTGCGGTGGTGAAATGGCGCCATGGCCCGGACCCGCGCGATCGCTGGACGTCTGGCCGCCGGCGCCCTGGCGTTGACGGTCGGCGCCGCCGTGCATGAGCCGGTGATCTGGGACAGCGACCTCAGCCCGCCGCCGTCTCTCGTCGTCGCGCCGCGCACCCAGCGTCATATCCTCGATGAGCGGCTTCAGGCGCTGGGCGGCGCCTTCGGCGGCAGCCTGGGCGTCGCCGTCTACAATGTCGACGAGGGCTGGGCGGTCGACTTCAATGGCGCGGAAATTCAGCCCCAGCAGAGCGTCAGCAAGCTGTGGGTCGCACTGGCCGTGCTCGACGCGGTCGATCGCGGCGCACTGTCGCTGTCGACGCCGGTGACCATCCGCAAGGACGACCTCAGCCTCTTCCACCAGCCGATCCGCGAACGGGTCGGGGAGGGGAGCTACACCACCACCGTGGCGGCCCTGCTGAAGGGCGCGATCACCCAGAGCGACAACGCCGCCAACGACGCCCTGGTGCGCACGGTCGGCGGTCCTTTCGCCGTGCAGGTCGCCGTGGTCGGCAAGAACCTGGGCGAGATCCGGTTCGGTCCCGGCGAGCGCGAGATGCAGACCCGGGCCGCCGGCCTGACCTGGAAGCCGGAATACAGCTTCAAGCGCGCCTTCTGGGAGGACCGCGAGGCGCTGCCGCCGGACCAGCGAAAGAAGGCGCTCGACGACTACCTGGCCGATCCGCCGGACGGGGCCAGCGCGCTGGACATCGCCGAGACCCTGGGCCGCCTGAAGCAGGGCGAGCTGCTGTCGCCGGAGTCGACCGACTATCTGCTGACCCTCATGGGCCAGACCGTCACCGGGTCGAGCCGGCTGCGGGCCGGCCTCGCGCCCGGATGGACCCTGCGCCACAAGACAGGCACCGGACAGGTCAACGGCCGGCTGGCCACCGGGTACAATGACGTCGGCCTGCTGACCGCCCCGGACGGGACGATCTACGCCGTCGCCGTGCTCATCGGCTCGACCCGCCGGTCGTTCGACGAGCGCAGCGCCCTGATCGCCGAGGTCGCGCGGCTCGTGATCGCCAGCCATCCAGTCGGCATGGACGCGCCCAAGCAGACGGATGGTCGAGCGTCTGCGGCCATCAATGATGCCGGCTGAGTTGTCTAAAGGTGTGCGGCGCGCTCTACTTCATTGAGAATTGAAACATTCACGAATTCAGGTGGCGAATATATACTCTTCCTGTGAGTATTGTTCGCAATTTTAATTGAATAAAATTTTCCCATCGGGCGGAACAATTCAAACTCCAGGGCCTTCATTGACGGTGGCGCGACATTCCCGTCGCCCCGTTGTTCTGCCAACGCGCGCGTCAGTCGCGCGGCATGGCTGGAGGGCTTGTTTTGACTGCATCGAAACCTACCGGACGTCGGCTTTGGCTGACGACCACGTCGCTTATCGCGAGCACCGCCGGCGCGACCGTTCTGGCGCTGGGCGCGTGGCCCTGACGCCGACCATGGCGCTGGCCATCAACGAGTGCGGCCTGGGCGCTGAAGTGACCTGCACGCCGGCCGGCAATGACTATCCCAATGGCATCTTCTACATCCCGGTCACCGACTTCACGATCAACATCCAGGACGGCGTCACCATCGACACCGCCGGCTCGCTGAACCCCGGCCTGTTCGTGCTGCAGGGCGGCCCGACCGGATCCATCGACGTCAACGCCGGAACCGGCGTGACGATCAACACCACCGACACCGGCGCGTTCGGCGTTCTGCTGGCCACCAACGCCGGCGACATCACCGCTGACCTCGACGCCGTCACCACGTCCGGGACCAACGCGGGCGGCGTGTTCGCGTCCTCGGCCGATGGCGCGGTCGACGTCAGCGTCAATTCCGTGCTGACGACCGGCGCCGACGCCAACGGCGTTGAAGCCAACACCAACACCGGCGCGGTGACGATCAACGCCACGACCGTCAACACCCAGGGCCTGGGCGCCGAAGGCATCATCGGCACGAGCGACAACGCCGACGTCTCCGTCACCTCCACCACGGTCGGAACGACCGGCGCAGGGGCCGGCGGCATCCGCGTCGGCAGCACGTTCGGCGCGACGACAGTCACCAGCACGACGGTGACCACCGCCGGCGCGGCGCCGTCGGCATCCAGGCGGCCAGCACGGCTGACCTGGCCACCGTCAACAGCGGTTCCGTCACGACGACGGGCGCCGGCTCGACCGGGATCCTCGTGAACCCGAACCGCAGCGGCGCGGCCCTCGTCAACAGCACCCTCGTCAGCGCCACGGGCGCCGGCAGCCAGGGCATCATCGCCTACGGCGCCGACGGCGTGACGGTGAACGCCGGAGCCGTCACGGCCGACGGCGCGGCGATCACGGCCTCGAGCCTGCCGATCTTCGTCTTCGGACCGCCGTCCCAGCCGGGCGATGTCTCGGTCTCGGCGACGGGCAATGTCGCCTCGGCCGCCGCCGGCGCCATCGACGCCTCCAGCGCGCTGGGCGACGTCACCGTGACCACCACCGCCGGCAGGACCCTGTCGGCCGCCACGGTCGGCATCCGGGCCCGCTCGACGGGCGCGGGCGACGGCGGCGTTGACGGCGTCACCGACGGCAACGTCATCGTGGCCAGCAACGCGGCCATCGGCACGGCCGGAACCGCCATCGGCGGCGACGGCGTCCAGGCCTCGATCACCAGCGCGGGCAGCGCCGGTCGGATCGCGGTCAGCACCGCCTCGATCTACACCGCCGGCTCCGGCGTCGTCGCGACCAACGCGGGGACCGGAACCACGGCGGTGACCACCGGCGGCACGGTCCAGGCCGCAGCCGACGGCGTCAACCTGACCAGCGTCGGCGCCTACACCGTCAACGTGAACGGCAGCCTGCGCGGCGGCGGCAACGGCATCCAGACCAGCGGGACGAACGGCGGGACGATCACCGTCGCGGCCGGCGGCCTTGTCCAGGGCCTGGGAACCGGTCCGGCCACCGCCGTGATCGACGTGACCGCTCCGGCGGGCCAGACCACGACGATCAACAACAACGGCACGGTCCGCTCGACCAACGCCACCGTCATCGGCTCGGCGGGCGATCCCGCCATCCGCGCCACCGGCGGCAGCGTCACGGTCAACAACGCCGGCCGCATCGACGGACGGATGGACTTCTCCGGCCTCGGCGTCGGCGCCAGCGCGACGGTCAATAACTCCAGCCCGACCTCCTGGCACACCACCGGCCTGACCACGTTCAGCGCCGGCAATGACCTGGTGAACAACACCGCGAACGGCCTGCTGGCCACCAGCGGCGCGACCACCTTCGACTTCGGCGCCGACACCGGCGTTGCGCCGCGCGACGTCCTGACCAACGCTGGCCGCATCGTCGTCGGCGAGACCACGGGCGCCTCGACCTTCACCCTCACCGGGCTGGAGCGGTTCAACAACTCCGGCACGATCCTGCTGGGCAGCCTGAACGGGACCACCACGGACGGTCAGACCAACGACCGTCTCGTGATGACCGGAACCGGCGGGGGCACGAGCTTCGTCGGCTCGGGCGGCTCGGTCCTGGCGCTTGACGCCTTCCTGGGCGCGGCCGGCCAAGCCAACTGTACCGCGGCCACCATCGCCGACTGTGTCAGCCTTCCGGGCGGCGCGGTGTCGGGCGGCACCCTGATCCGGGTCAACAACACCAACACCGGCTTCGGCGCCATGAACACCGCCGGCATCGTGCTGGTGGACGCGACCGGCGGCACGATCGCGGCCGGCTCGCTGACGCTCGATCCGACCTCGACCGGCTACACCCAGCGCGGTGGCGCGGGCGCGATCGATACCGGCCTGTTCTTCTACCGGCTGGTTCCGCAGGGCTCGGCCCAGATCGCGCTGGTCAGCGCCCCCGACAGCGAGGCGTTCGAGTTCGTCGGCGTCGGCCAGGCCGCCAACAACGCCTGGCAGACCGCCACCGGCGTCTGGTTCGACCGTCAGGCCGACCTGCGCGATGGCCTGGAAGGCAAGGGCCAGTCCGGCCCCGGCGTCTGGATGAAGATCGTCGGCGGCCAGGCCGAACGTGAGCTCGAACAGACGTATGTCGGCGCGGGCGGAACCTTCGCCTACGACACCGGCTACGAGCAGAACACGGTCGCCCTGATCGGCGGCATCGATCTGGTCACCGGCGGCGGCGACACCTCCGCCTGGGTGCTCGGCGGCGACATCGGCTACGTGGACACCGACGTCAACTTCAACGCCTCGCCCACCCAGGCCAGCCTGGAAGGCGGAATGTTCGGTCTCTACGGCACCTATGTCGCCGGCGGCCTGTTCGTCGACGCGACGGTTTCCGGGCTGATGCTCGACATGACCTACTCCATGCCGACCGTCATGGCCGGACCGGGCATGCCGTCGGTCAGCAACGCCGATGTCACCGCCTACGGCGCCCGCATCGAGGGCGGCTGGCGCATGCCGTTCGGCGAGTCGGCCTTTATCGAGCCGCTGGCCGGCGTCGCCTACGTCCGCACCTCCATCGACGACCTGGATGTCCCGGGCGGCGTGGTCAGCTTCGATGACACGACCAGCCTGCGCGCCAACGTCGGCGTCCGCCTCGGCATGATCACCAGGTACGACACCATGAAGGTCAAGTTCACGGTGCTGGGTCGGGCCTGGAACGAGTTCGACGGCGACGGTGAAACCACCCTCGTCAACGGCGGCCCGGACATCCTGGTCACCGACCAGTTCGACGGCGCCTTCGGCGAAGTCGGCGCGGGCATCGACGTCTTCGGCGCCGACGAGCGCTTCTCGGCCTTCGTCAACGCCGGCTACCGCTGGAACTCGGACTGGACCGACACGACGGTCGCCCTGGGCGGACGCTACCGCTGGTAGGACCAAAGGGGGCGCGCGCTTCGGCGCGCGTCCCCGTCTTCCCCATCGAGGCCGACCCGCGGCGCGATGCCCCCTTTATGTGGGGTTTCCGACATAGCTTTCATGCGATGCTGGCCACACTACGTCAGCCGAAGTGGAGGTCGGCCATGTCGTTTCCCCGTAACCTGCGTCTCGCCGCCCTGGTCATGGCGTCCGCCATGTCGCTGGCCATGCCGTCAGCGGCCCAGGCTCCCGATGGCTACAAGATCCAGCCGGCCCCGGCCGCCAACCGAGGCGTCCTCAAGCCGATCGCGGGCGATCCGGCCTACGGCTACACCTATCTTTCTCCGCGAGGCTGGTTCGAGGCGACGCTTCCGAGGGGCTCTGCCATGAGCTCGGTCAAGCCGGACACCGTGAGCTTCCAGCTCACGTCCGGAGGCAACGATGCGGTCTGCATCGCCGTCGCCTATCCGGAGGCGCAGCGGCGGCCCGAGCGGTTCGAGCAGCTCCAGCTTCGGGCCGGCGCGCTCCTGACCCCGGGCGGTCAATATGACCGCATGGCTCGGGAGGCGATCAACGTAACCGAAAGCGGGGTGCTTCCCCTGAGGGACGACGGCAGGATCCCCGTGAAGCTCGCGGCCTGGACCGGCGCGCAGGCCAACGGCCGGTACCTGACGATAGCGTTGGTGGAATTGCCGGTCGGCCTTCTGTCGCTGGGCTGCGACGCCCCGACAGCCGCAAAATCCAAGTTCCTGACGAGCATGGTCTTCCGCATCGCCGAAGGCGGACTGTGAAGCGCTTCCCGCCGATCATCGTCGCGGCGGCGCTGTTGGCGATGGCCGCGCCCACCCAGGCCCGCGCTCCGACCTGGATTCCGCAGTCGTCCAACGGCAATCCGGTCGCCGCCATCGGCGTCGGCGGCGGGACCAGCATCACCGTGATCTGCTACGCCCGGCCCTCGCCGCGCTATGTGCTGGTCGTCAAGGGACCGGCGCGGGGGCTCAAGCCGGGACGCAGCGTGGTCGGCCGGGTGCAGGGCAAGTCGTCGATCAAGGTGCGCTTCGACCGCGTCGAACTGGCGCCCGGCGGCCTCGCCGTGCTGACGGTGCAGGGCGGCCTGCGCGGCACGACCGGCGACCAGCCGCGCGCCCTCTACAGCATCGAGGCCATTCGCGCGGCGAAGACGCCGATCACCGTATCGTCGGGTCCGTTCAGCATCACGGTTCCCGCGACCGGCGCCGCGGCGGCCATCGCGCCGCTCGAGAAGGCCTGCGGGGACGTGAAGACCATGGCCAAGCGGGCTGAAGGCAAGGCCGGCGAACTCAACTGATCCCGGCCGCCTTCGCGTCGGCTGTCAGCCGGTCCAGGTGCTGGCGGATATGGGTGGCCTCGGCCGTGCTGTTGGCCAGGCCGATGGCGCGGTCGAAGGCCTCGCGGGCCTCGGTGCGGCGGTCCATCTGCAGCAACAGGGCGCCCTTGACCCCGAAGTAGTTGAAGTAGCCCGACAGCCGCGCCTCCAGCGGCGCGATCATCGCCAGCGCCGCCTCGGGTCCATGGGCCTTCGACGTCGCCACCGCCCGGTTGAGCGTGACCACGGGCGAGGGCTGCAGCTGCTCCAGCGTCGCGTAGAGGGCGTCGATCTGCGCCCAGTCGGTGTCGGCCGGCGTCGCCGCGCGGGCGTGCAGGGCGGCGATGGCGGCCTGAACGAGGTAGGGCCCGGTCCGTCGGTGGCGCAGGGCCTTGTCGATCAGGGCCAGCCCCTCGGCGATCATCGCGCCGTTCCAGCGGGAGCGGTCCTGGTCGTCCATCAGGATGATGCCGCCGTCGGCGTCGAACCGCGCATCGCTGCGCGACTGCTGCAGCAGCATCAGCGCCATCAGGCCCATGATCTCCGGCTCGGTCTGATAGAGCCGCAGCAGCAGCCGGCCCAAGCGGATGGCCTCTGCGGCCAGCGGCGACCGCTCCGCGCGCTCGGGACCGCTGGCCGAATAGCCCTCGTTGAAGATCAGGTAGACCATGGCCGCCACCGCCGCGAGCCGCTCGGCCCGCTCGGCCGGGCCGGGCGTCTCGAAGGCGACGCCGGCGCCGGCGATCCTCGCCTTGGCCCGGGTGATCCGCTGCTCCATGGCGCTTTCGCCGACCAGGAAGGCGCGGGCGATCTGACGGACCGAGAGGCCGGACACGATCCGCAGCGCCAGCGCGATCTGCTGGGTCTGCGGCAGGTCCGGATGGCAGCAGATGAACATCAGCCGCAGTACGTCGTCGCGATAGTCGGCGCCGTCCAGCCGCTCGGCCAGCGGCGCCTCGGCGTCCTCGAGGTCCGACAGCGCCGCCTCGTCGTCGGGCAGGGCGGTCTGGCGGCTGCGCTTGCGAACTCCGTCGATGGCGGCGTTGCGCCCGACCATGATCAGCCAGGCGGCCGGATCGCGCGGCGGGCCGTTCTTCGGCCAAGCCTTCAGGGCGCGCAGGCAAGCGTCCTGGAAGGCCTCCTCGGCGGTGTCCAGATCCCGGAAGTAGCGCAGCAGCGCCCCGACCGCCTGCGGGCGGGCGGCGGTGAGGGCGCCGTCGATCCAGGCCAGATCGGTCACGCGCTCTCCGTGGCGGGCATGTCGACGCCGGGCAGGTACAGGCGCAGCGGCCGCAGCTCGTAGGCGCCGCCCGGATTGGCCTTGCCCAGCTCGCGGGCGATGGCCAGGCCCTCGTCGAGGCCGGCGATGTCGACGATGTAGAGGCCCAGCAGCTGTTCTTTGGTCTCGGCGTAGGGGCCGTCGATGACCAGGTCCTCCTGCTTGTGCAGGGTGGTGGCCGCCGTGGTCGGCATCAGGCGCAGGGAGGGGCCCAGCTTCCCCTCGCGCTCCAGCCGCTGGTGGACGACATTGAGCTGGTCCATCACCGCGTCGTCCTCGGCCTTTGACCAGGACATGACGACGTCTTCGGCGTTGTAGCAGAGGATGGCGTAGAGCATCGGCGAGGGTCCCTGTTCCACTGGAAGACGGCCCAGTATGCCGCGCGCCGACAGGGCCGGGGCGAACTTTTGCGGCGGCCGGGGCGTGCTATAGCCGGGCGGATACGATGGAGGACGAGACCATGGCGCACGAACGGATCGGGGCTGCGGCGGCGGCGGCGAAGCTCAAGGGCTGGTCGGTCGGCCCCGGCGAGCGTGACGCCATCGTCAAGACCTTCAAGTTCGACGACTTC
Organism: Caulobacteraceae bacterium; assembly: GCA_965283745.1. GTDB lineage: Bacteria > Pseudomonadota > Alphaproteobacteria > Caulobacterales > Caulobacteraceae > Caulobacter. Next base: position 18,568 of record CBDIPM010000017.1, on the reverse strand, counting down.
AACGCCGCCTTCGGTTTCATGACCCGCGTGGCGCTGAAGGCCGACCAGCTGGACCACCATCCGGAGTGGTTCAACGTCTACAACCGGGTCGAGGTGCTGCTGGCCACCCACGACGCCGACGGCGTCACCGACCTGGACGTCGAACTGGCGACCTTCATGGACAGGGTCGCGGGTTAGACGCGGCTCGCCCCTCGCGAAAAGATTTTCGCCCTGGCGTGGGCAGACATGGCCGCGCCCTCTTGTCGAACCATGTTTGACTGCTGATCAATGACCCTCCACCCCGAAAACGGGGGGACGCCGTGGGAGGCAGGTTTGGCAGTTGAAGTGGACTCCGGCGGCGCGACGCCGGCCGCGATGGCGACGCCCGTCGCCCGGGGCGGCGCGCAAGGACATCGCATGTCGTTGCCGCGACTGCTGGCCTTCGCGACCCCGACCATTCCGCTCGCCGCCATGACCATGCCGGTGACGGCCTACCTGCCCAACTACTATGCCCAGGATCTGAAGGTGGATCTGGCCGAGCTGGCCTGGGCCTTCATGGTCGTGCGCTTCTTCGACCTGTGGTTCGACCCGGCGCTGGGCCTGATCATGGACCGGACCAAGTCGCCCTGGGGGCGGTTCCGTCCGTGGTTCGTGGCCGGGGCCCCGATCGCCATGCTGGCGACCTACATGCTGTTCATGGCCGAGCCCGGGATCGGCGGCGTCTATATCCTGCTGTGGCTGATCGTCGGCTTCTCCGGCCAGTCGATGGGCCAGCTGGGCCACATGGCCTGGGCGGCGACGGTGTCGCCCGGCTACGACGAGCGGTCCCGCGTCTACGGCTGGTGGCAGGCGATGACGGTGATCGGGATGATCACCATCCTGCTGATGCCGCCGATCGTGAAGTACGGCTTCGGCGGCGAGTTCGCGACCGGCGTGAAAGCCATGGGCTGGTTCACCATCATCTTCCTGCCGCTCACCGCCATCCTGGCGCTGATGGCCGTGGGCGAGCCGGCGGCCAAGCCGCATCACGAGACGCCGAAGCTGTCCCATGTCGTGGCGATGTTCCGCCGCGGGACGGTGCTGCGGGTGCTGGCCGCCGACATCTGCTGGGGAACCGCCCTGGCGGTGTCAGGGACGCTGCTGTTCTTCTTCTTCGACGCGGTGCGCGGGATCGAGCGCGGCATGGCCGGGCTGATGCTGATCGTCTTCTTCATCGGCGGGCTGGCGGGCGCGCCGATCTGGCGGATCGTCGCCCGGCGCTTCGGAAAGCACCGCGCCCTGGCCATCGCCGGGGTGGCCTGGGCGGTGATGCAGCTCTCGGTTCTGATGGCGCCGAACATCCTATGGATCGGCTTCCTGACCATGTTCCTGGCCGGGCTGCCCTATGCGTCCGGCCCGATCATGCTGAAGGCGATGATGGCCGATGTCGCCGACGAGGAGCGGCTGGCCAGCGGCGTCGACCGCACCGGTCTGCTGTTCTCGCTGCTGACCGGCTCGGTGAAGATCGGCTCGATGCTGGCGGTCGGCGGCAGCCTGTTCGCGCTGAAGGAGGTCGGGTTCGTCGCCGAGCTGTCGGGGAACAACAGTCCCGAGGCCCTGCTGACCCTGCAGCTGATGTTCTGCCTGGGCCCGGCCCTGCTGGCGCTGACCGCCGCCTGGATCGTCAGCGGCTATCGCCTGGACGCGGGGGCCCACGACGAGGTGCGCCGCCGGCTGGCGCTGAAGGACCTGGAACACGAGCCTCCGCTGGTTCCCTGAATCCCAACGGCGGCCGGCGCTGCGCGCCGACCGCCGCCGTGAGGCCTACTTGCCGTAGCCGATGTACTCGGCGAAGGTCGGGACGATCAGCTTCCAGGTCTGGATGCCGAGGGTCATCGCCTCGCTGGTGAAGCCGCTCTCGGTGTCGATGTCGTAGCGGACGTAGGGGTCCATCTCCTCATCGAGCGCGGCGCGGGCGAAGCGCTTGGTGTAGTTCCACTCGTTCGCCTTCTTGTACCCCATGCCGTCGTCCAGGTCGAAGCCGGCGGAGAACTGGATGCTGGAGCAACGGTCGTTCTTGCAGCCGTAGAAGTAGATGCGCCAGTTGACGCCGCCCGAGCTGCTCTTGATCGAGGTGGTGTCGCCGTCCTTGACGATCTCCGCGGGAAGGCCTTCGGCCTTGAGCGCGGCGACAGCCTCCTTCGGGGTGACCCCGCCGGCGGCGTAGGGCGCGGCGATGGCCGGGGCGGCGAGGGTGGCGATCGCCAGCGCCAGGCCGGCGGTCAGAGTGGTTTTCACGGGTAGTCCTCCAAGACGGGTGTTGAACACGCGCGCTGGATAGGACCCGGCGCCCGGGGCCGGCATGCCTCAAAGAGGGGGTTGCGAAGGGGCGGGGCCGCCTGCCCACCGCATTTCTTCCCGGTAAGCCAGGCCGATATGCGACGTCCTTGTCGGCGCAAGTCGTGGTACTATGTCGCCAGCATATCTTCGCGCTGTGGAGGAGACTCACATGTCCCCCAAGACCATGTTCGCGTTCGCTGCTGTTTCAACCGCCATCGTCCTGTCCGCGGGGTCGGCTTCGGCCGCCGCCTTCGTGCTGGGCGGCGGCATGGCCAACGCCTGTTCCAAGGCGGCGGTCGAGGGGCGCGATGATCGCGAGTCCCTCGCCCTCTGCGATATGGCGCTGGAGAGCCAGCCGCTGCTCAAGCGCGACCGGGCGGCGACTTTCGTCAACCGGGGGGTCATCCAGCTGCGGCGCAAGGACTACGCCGAGGCCCGCGAGGACTTCGACACCGCCGTGAAGCTCGATCCGTCGATGGGCGAGGCCTTCGTCAATCGCGGGGCGGCCCTTGTCGCCGAGCGCCGCTTCCAGGAGGGCGTCGTCGAGATCGACCGCGGCCTGGCGCTGGGCGCCGACGAACCGGAGAAGGCCTACTTCAACCGCGCCCTGGCCTGGGAGGGCCTGGACGACATGAAGGCCGCCTGGCTGGACTACCAGAAGGCGCTGGAGATCCGCCCCGACTGGGACGCGCCGCGGCGGGAGCTGACCCGCTTCACTGTCACCCGGGAGTAGGAGACGCCGCCATGCGCCACCTCGCTCTTCTCGCCGCCGGCCTGGCCCTGGCCGCCGCGACCCCGGCCGCCGCCTCGGTGATGGTGGTCGGCAACGACATCGCCGTCGACTGCTCCAGGGCCGCCTTCGCCGGTCGCTTCGACCGCCAGTCGATCGAGACCTGCACCCGCGCCCTGCAGGAGGACCGTCTGGACCGCCGGGACCGCGCCGGCACCCTGGTCAATCGCGGCGTCATGCTGACCCGCGCCCGCGACTACGCCGCCGCCCGCGCCGACCTGGACAAGGCGGTGGATCTGGAGCCGACGCTGGGGGAGGCCTTCGTCAATCGCGGCGTGGTGATGATGGCCGACCGCGACTACCCCCAGGCCCTGGCCGAGATCGAGCGCGGCCTGTCGCTGGGCGTCGATGAGCCGGCCAAGGCCTACTACAACCGCGCCCTGGTCCATGAATCGCTCGATGACGCCAAGTCCGCCTGGCTGGACTATCGCCGCGCCCAGGAGCTGGCGCCGGAGTGGGAAGCCCCGCGCCGCCAGCTGACGCGGTTCACGGTCTCGAAGCCTTAGGGCGTTTCGCGCGTTGACCTCCCCGACCACTCTCGAAACCCGGGGTTTGCATGCGCGCCGTTCTCCTTGCCGTCTTGATGACCGGGCTGGCCGCGCCGGCCCTCGCCCACCCGCATGACCCCGCCTGGCAGCGGCGCGAGAACGCCGAGGCCATGGAGCGTGACGCTGACCGCGCCCGCGCCGCGGCCCGGGAGCGCGAGGCCCGCGCCCGCGAGCAACGGGCCCGCACCGAGGCCGCGATCCGCGCCCTGCAGGACGGCGAGCTGGCTGGCGGACCGTCCGCGACCGGCATGACCTGGCGCCCGCCGGTCCTGACCGAGCCTCTGCCGCCGATGACGCCGGCCGACGAGCCGAGGCCGGTCCCCGAATTGACGGAAGACGCCGCCCGCATGGATGCGCTGATGGCCCAGGCCATGGCCCGCTCGACCGCGAGGGTCCGCGCCATGTCCGGCGACAGGCCTCGCTAGACGCCGACTGAATTCCGGGCCAGCGTGCCGACCCACACTCCTGCAATGAGGATACGACTATGCGTTGGCGCGGTGGACAGCGATCCGGCAACATCGACGACCGCCGGGGCCTTGGCCCCACCGGCGCGGTCGGCGGCATCGGCATCGTCGGAATCATCGTCGCCCTGGTCGGCATCTTCGTCTTCGACGTCGACCCGGGCCAGATGCTCAGCATCGTCGGCCAGGGCGCGCCCGGACAGGAGCAGGTCGCCGGCAAACAGGGCAGCCCCGAGGACGAGGCCGGGGCCTTCGTGGACGTGATCGAGACCTCCACGACCCAGGTCTGGACCGAGCTGTTCTCCAAGTCGGGCGAGGGCTACAGCCCGCCGGAGGATGTCGTGATCTACGACCAGGCGACCGGGACGGCCTGTGGCCAGGGCCAGGCCGCCATGGGGCCGTTCTACTGTCCGGGCGACAAGAAGGTGTACCTGGACCTCGCCTTCTGGAACGAGCTTGAGAGCCGGTTCGGCGCCAAGGGCGAGTTCGCCCGCGCCTATGTCATCGCCCACGAGATCGGCCACCACGTCCAGAACCTGACCGGATCGCTGGGCAAGGCCCGCGCCGGGGCCCAGGGCGCCGACGGCGGCCAGGTGCGGGTCGAGCTGCAGGCCGACTGCTACGCCGGCGTCTGGGCCGCCCGCGCCGCGACGGTGTCGGGTGGCCAGGTGGCGCTGGAGCAGGGCGACCTGGAGGACGGCCTGGGCGCCGCCGCCGCCGTCGGCGACGACACGATCCAGCGCCGCACCCAGGGCCGCGTGGTCCCCGACGCCTTCACCCACGGCACGGCCGAGCAGCGCATGCGCTGGTTCCGCCGCGGCTACGAGACCGGCGATCCGAACAGCTGCGACACCTTCTCGGCGCGGTCGCTGTAGGGAGGGCAGGGGACATGCACTTCAGTGCGTGTCCCCATCAGCTTGAGCGGCAGGGGACACGTACCGAAGAGGTACATGTCCCCGTCAGCCCTACCCGCCGAACCGCTTGGTGAAACGGAAGCCGACGGCCCGGGGCGGCGCCACCGAGGTGTAGAAGCTCCGCGCGTAGACCGGGTCGCCGTTGTCGTCAGACACCACCTGATTGAACAACGGCGAGCTGCGGGCGCCCGTCTCGGCGTAGGTGTTCCAGATGTTGTTGACGAAGAAGCCCGCTTCCCAGGTGTCGCGCGAGACGGTGATCGTCGCGTTGTTCATCCAGTAGGCGTCAAGCGTGATGCCGCCGCCCTTTCCGCCCATCCGCGTCAGCACGTCGCCGGTGAAGCTGGCGCCGTACAGGATGCGGACCTCCAGGCTTCCCAGGGGGCGCTTGTAGTCGAGGTAGAAGCTGGCCTCGTTCTCCGGCGAGCCCGGCAGACGGTCGCCCGGCTCGCCGTCGAGGTAGGTGATGGTCGAGTTGAAGCCCGGCGGCTGAATGACCGGGATCAGGAGGGTGGTTGTCTCGGTCAGTTCGGCCTTGGCGTAGGAGTAGTTGCCGCGCAGCGTCAGGTCCGGCGTGACCCGGAAGGCGACGTCGATATCGAAGCCGCGGCTTTCCGCCGCCTCGCCGTTCTTGGTGATTGGCAGCTGGCCATAGAAGGTCGCCGCGGCGACCTGCGGGTCCTTCCACTCGACCAGGAACAGAGCGCCGTTGACCGTCAGGCGCCGGTCGAGCCACTGGCTGTGGATGCCCAGCTCGTAGTTCAGCGTCTTGTCGGGGAAGTAGGCCATTTCATTGGGCAGGGCGCAGACGATCGGCACAACTCCGCACGGGCCGACCCCGTTGGAGTTGCCGATGCGGTAACCCTCGCTGATCGTGCCGTAGACCATCACGTCGTCGGTGAAGTCGTACGAGGTGTTGAACTTGAACAGCCAACCCTGGTCTTCCTGGCCGCCGGGCTGGAAGTTCAGCGTGATGGCGTCGGGCGCCGCGCCGAGGCTGGTGTTGTACAGCGGCAGGTCGACCGCGCTCTCGGTCTCAAGTTCGTACTGGTAGTAGCGCGCGCCCAGCGTCACCTGCCACTTCTCGGTGAAGCGGTAGGACAGCTCGCCGTACGCCGCCATCTCGGTCAGCTCGGTGCGATCGACCGAGTAGTACTCGAGCGCGTCGGGGCGGTTGATGCCCCAGTAGGCCGGCAGTTCGGGGGTGAACTCCTTGCTCGATGCGTCGGATTTGAAGTTGTTGTAGAAGCCGCCGACGATCCAGCTGAGCGGCCCGTCGCCCGAGGAGACCAGCCGGAGCTCCTGGTTGATGGCTTCTTCCTCCAATTCCTCGCGCGTGAAGGCGGTGAAGGTCGGGAAGCCCTCGTAGCCGTATTCCAGGCCGATCAGCAGATCGGTCTGGTCGCGCTGGCCGACGTCCTCGTAGCGCGACATGCCGGTCGCCGAGGTCAGGGTCGCGAAGCCGAGATCGGCGCTCATCTCCAGCGCCACAAGGTTGTTCTTGCGGTCGTTCGGCTCGAGCACGCGCAGCACGCTGTCGTACTCGTCGACATCGACCGGCATGGTGGAGACGCGGGCGCCGCTAACCTGGCGCGCGCCGACCTTCTGGTCCTGGAAGTACCAGGTCAGATTGGCGTCGAACCAGTCGTTCGCGTCCACCGCATGCCCAGGCGGCCGGACAGGGTCTCTTCGGTGTTCGCGTCCTCGACGCGATGGGTGTTGGCGCTGTTGAACACGTTGGGGTTCGACACGCCGATCTCGTTGACCACGAAGGCGTAGTCGATGAAGCCGCTGTCATCGAGATAGTCGAGCGAGCCGCGGATCGCGAAGGTTTCGCTGAGCGGCAGGTTGAACGTGAGCCCGAGGTCGGAGCTCACCGAGTCCGCCTCGCCGTACTGGTAGCCCGAAGCCCGCACTTCGAGCATGGTCTCGGAGAACGACGGGCGCTTGGGAATGTAGCGGATGGCGCCGGCCATCGTGCCGGCGCCGTAGAGCGTGCCCTGCGGTCCGAGCAGGAATTCGACCCGCTCGAGGTCGTTCAGCTTCAGATCGACGACGATCGGAATTTCACCGAGGTAGGTGGCGACCATGCCGCCCGTGCCGTTGCCGATGCCTTCGGACCCGCCGAGCGGGTCGGCGTTCAGGCCGCGCACGACAATTCGGTTGCCGTCGCGCCCGCCCTGGTCGACCAGGTGGACGCCCGGCACGAAGGCCGCGATGTCCGCCATATCAGCGAAGCCCTGGGCCTCGATGGCGTCGCTGCCGATGGCGGCGATGTTGATCGGCGCGTCCTGCACCGTCGTGTCGCGACGGGTGGCGGTGATGATGACTTCTTCGACGGTGGTTTCCTGCGCCAGCGCGGGCGCGGCGACGGGCAGGGCGAGCAGGCTGATCGACGCGAACAGCGAGGCGCGGGTGAACGACATGGAAATCCCCCAAGTGGTGACTGGACTGGTTCGAACACTGGGGCCGGGGGCAGGCTCGCCGATACTGTCCGGCGACCAGGCGGCCCAAACTCAACGCAACTGACGCAAAAGACGGCGTCGCGGGGCGACTGCGTGCCCTTCGATGTGCAACATGTGGTGCTTGGGCTGTTCGGCCAACATGATTTGCGCGGTGTCCGGACGATCCGGGCGAAGGGGAGGCATGGGCGCCACAGGCGACAGTCTGGATGAGGCCGAATACCTGATGGCGCGCCGCGCCTGGCGGGAGGCGCATGCTCTATGCCTGCGAGCACTTGAAACCGGCGCGGCGGGGCGGCCTCTGTTCCTGCTCGGCGTCATCGCCGCCGAGCACGGCAACCTGGCCAAGGCGGCGGAGCTGTTTGAGCAGGCCGCGCGGCTGGAGCCCGGCGTCGCCCGCCACCACGCGCACCTTGGCCGCTGCCTGATCGCCTTCAACCGCCAGGACGAGGCCCGCGCCGCCGCTGACCGCGCCCTGGCGCTGGACCCGGCCGACGCCCTGACGCTCGACACCATCGGCGTCGTCTACAGCCGCTCGGGCCTGCACGAGCGGGCGCTGCCGCTGTTCGAGCGGGCCGCGGCGCTGGAGCCGGCCAACGCCTCGTTCCAGCAGAACCTGGGCACGGCCCGCCAGTTCGCCGGGGACTTCGCCGGGGCCGAGCAGGCCCTGCGCGCGGCGGTCAGCCTGCAGCCGGACCTCTACCGGGTCTGGTGGGCGCTGGCCCAGATGTCGGCCCTGCGCGCCGAGGACGCGGCGGAGACGCGGCTGGAGCCGCTGTTCCCCGCCGACCCGGACGCCGACCCGGACCGGGCGCTGCATGTCGGCCATGCGCTGGCCCGGCTGGCCGAGGACGCGGGCGATCCGCCGACCGCCCTGGCCTGGCTGGTCCGGGCCAAGGCCGCCCGCCTGCGCGAGGTGGCCTATGACCCGGCGCGCGATACAGGCCTGTTCGCCGCCGCCCGCGCCACCGCCGGCCCGCCCGCCCCGCCCGCCCCGCCCGCCCCGGACGCGCCGGACGCGGCCCCGATCTTCGTCGTCGGCCTGCCGCGCACCGGCACCACCCTGGTCGACCGCATCCTGTCCAGCCACCCGGACGTGGTCTCGGTCGGCGAGCGCACCGACTTCGCGCTGATCCTCAAGCGGATGGCGCGCACGCCATCGCCGCTGGTGCTGGACGAGGCGACCCTCGCGGCGACGGCGGGCGGGGCGGTGGACCTGGCCGATGCGGGGCGGCGCTATCTGGAGGCGGTGGCCCCGCTGGCCGGGGCGGCGCGCAGCCTGGACAAGATGCCGCTGAACGTCGTCTACGCCGGGCTGATCCTGCGGGCGCTGCCGAACGCCCGGATCATCTGCCTGCGCCGCCATCCGATGGACGCGGGCCTGAGCAACTACCGCCAGCTGTTCGCAACCCGGTTCCCCTACTACGACTACGCCCTCGATCTGGAACATACGGGCCGGTATGTCGCCGGGTTCGAGGCCCTGGCCGACCACTGGGCGGAAGTCCTGCCCGCCGACCGCTACCTCAACTTCCGCTACGAAGACCTGGTCGCCGACCAGGAGGGCCAGACCCGTCGCCTGCTGGCCCACTGCGGCCTGACATGGGACCCGGCCTGCCTGGCCTTCCACGAGAACGCCGCGCCGGTCGCCACCGCCAGCGCCGTCCAGGTCCGCAGCCCGATCCACGCCGGCTCGGTCGGCCGCTGGAAGCGCTACGGCGAGGGTCTGGCCCCGATGCTGGCGGCGCTGACTGCGGCGGGGGTGGGGGTCTAGGCGGCCTCACGCCGATGTGATCGCTCGACGCCAAATTCACTTGCTGCACTGCAACAAGAGGCATAATCCGCCCGCCAGCGATCGCTCGGGGTGTTCCTGGGACCGCTGGAGAACTGGAAATCGATGACTGGCGAACCTTTGTTCGCCACGTCCAAATCGGCACCTTCCGACCTCAGCCAAAAATCCTCCACGCCCGCGCCGCAAGGCGAGAGCGCGCGATTCTGGCCGCTGGCCCTTGGGTCCGTGGGCGTGGTTTACGGCGATATAGGGACAAGTCCCCTGTACGCCTTTCGTGAAGCGCTGGGGCAGGCCGCGGCCGACGGCGGGGTGACCCCGGCCGCCGCGCTGGGCGTCGCGTCCCTGGCGATCTGGGCCCTGATCCTGGTGGTCACGGTCAAGTACGTCTTCTTTCTCATGCGGCTGGGCAACCGGGGCGAGGGCGGCGTGCTGTCGCTGATGGCCCTGGCCGAGCGCGCGGCCGGCAAGCGCACGGCGGTGATCTTCGCGCTCGGCGTCATGGGCGCGGCGCTGTTCTACGGCGACGCGATCATCACCCCGGCGGTGTCGGTCCTGTCCGCCGCCGAGGGCCTCAAGACCATCCCGGGCCTCAGCGCCCTGGCCACGCCGGCCTGGGTGATGATCATCAGCCTGGTGATCCTGGGGGGGCTGTTCGCGATGCAGGCGCGGGGCACCGCCGGCGTCGGCCGCTGGTTCGGCCCGATCTGTCTCGTCTGGTTCACGACGCTCGCGGCGCTGGGGATCAGCCACATCGTCCACCATCCCGGCGTGCTGGGGGCGCTCAACCCGCTTCACGCCGCCGGCTTCCTCGCCAACCACGGGATGATCGGGCTGTTCGTGCTGGGCTCGGTGTTCCTGACCGTCACCGGGGCCGAGGCCCTGTTCGCCGACATGGGTCACTTCGGCCGCAAGCCGATCACCGCGGCCTGGCTGTGGTTCGTCTTTCCCTGCCTCGTCCTCAACTACCTGGGGCAGGGCGCCATGGCGCTGCAGGCGGTGGACCTGGCCGGGGGGGCGGTTGTCCCCAACCAGGACTGGTTCTTCGTCATGGCGCCCGAGGCCCTGCGCGCGCCGGTGGTGGTCCTGGCCCTGCTGGCCACCATCATCGCCAGCCAGGCGGTGATCACCGGCGCCTTCTCCTTGACCCGCCAGGCGATCCAGCTGGGCCTGCTGCCGCGCATGGTCATCCGCCAGACCTCGCACCACGAGGCCGGGCAGATCTACATGCCGCAGGTCAACGCGCTGCTGCTGGTCGGGGTGGTCTTCCTGATCGCGGTGTTCCGCAACTCCAGCGCCATGGCCCACGCCTACGGCCTGGCGGTGACCGGCACCATGGTCATCACCACGACCCTCGCCTTCATCGTCGTGCGCGGGCTGTGGAAGTGGCCGCTGTGGAAGACGCTGCTGCTGATCGCGCCGCTGCTGGCGCTGGACGTGGTCTTCCTCGGCGCCAACCTGCTCAAGCTGCTGCACGGCGGCTTCATGCCGCTGCTGCTGGGCGCCGGCCTGTTCGTCATCATGGCCACCTGGGCGCGCGGCAGCCGGCTGGTCGCCGCCAAGGTGGCCCGCGAGTCGACGCCGCTGGGCGACGTCATCGCCATGCTGGCCGCGCGGAGCCCGAAGCGCGCGGGCGGGGTGGCGGTGTTCCTGACCGGCGATCCCGACAACGCGCCCTCGGCCCTGATGCACAATCTCAAGCACAACCACGTGCTGCACGAGACCAACGTCATCCTGACGGTGCGGACGGCCGACACCCCGCTGGCCGACGCCGCCGACCGCATCGCCGTCGAGCGGCTGTCGCCCGACTTCTGGCGGGTGACCGCGACCTGGGGCTACATGGAGACGCCCCACGTCCCCAAGGCGCTCAAGGCCTGCGGCACGTCGGGACTGAAGTTCGACATCATGTCGACCAGCTTCTTCCTCGGCCGGCGGACCATCGTGCCGGCCGCGCGGTCGGCGATGGCGGTGTGGCAGGACAGGCTGTTCATCCTGCTGGCCCGCAACGCCGCCGCCCCGACCGACTTCTACCGCCTGCCGCCCGGCCGGGTGGTCGAGATGGGGACGCAGGTCAGCGTCTGAGGGCAGGGCGGGGGCCTCGGCTCCCGCCCCCGCTTGCCCCGGAACGGGCCGGGCCTAGTCTGCCGCCGTTCTCCGCGGGGCCGCGCTCGAGTGGCTGAATTCGGCTGATGCCGTGACGCGCCGAACCTGATCCGGGTCATGCCGGCGAAGGGAGAGACGCGGTTTCCAACACCATCCGGAAGCCCTTCCAGCGCCGGCGGACCCTCGACCCCGAGGACCGCGCCATGAACATCCACGCCCCCGTTTCCCCCAAGACCGACGACGTCGCGGTCGGCCCGCGTCTGGGCAGCCGCAAGGTCTATGCGTCGGGCGAGCTGTTCCCGGACATCCGCGTGCCGTTCCGCGAGGTCGAGCTGCACCCGACGGCCAACGAGCCGCCGCTGACCATCTACGACCCCTCGGGCCCCTACACCGACCCGGACGCGGTGATCGACATCGAGCAGGGCCTGCCCCGTATCCGCGAGCCGTGGATCGTCGCCCGGGGCGACGTGGACGAAGTGGCCGAGCCGCGCGAGGTCAAGCCCGAGGACAACGGCTTCGCGAAAGGCGCGCATCTGGCGCCCCAGTTCACCGCCCGCCGCCCGATCTTCAAGGCCCGCGCCGGGGGCCTGGTCACCCAGCTGGAATACGCCCGGGCCGGCAAGATCACGGCGGAGATGGAGTACGTCGCCATCCGCGAGAACCTGCGCCGCGAGCAGAACCAGCCCTGCGTGCGCGACGGCGAGGACTTCGGCGCCGCCATCCCCGACTTCGTGACCCCGGAGTTCGTGCGTCAGGAAGTGGCCCGCGGCCGGGCCATCATCCCGGCCAACATCAACCACGGCGAGCTGGAGCCGATGGCCATCGGCCGCAACTTCCTGGTCAAGATCAACGCCAACATCGGCAACTCGGCGGTGCTCTCCACCGTCGCCGACGAGGTCGACAAGATGGTCTGGGCCACCCGCTGGGCGCCGACACGGTCATGGACCTGTCGACCGGCCGCAACATCCACAACATCCGCGACTGGGTGATCCGCAACAGCCCCGTGCCCATCGGCACCGTGCCGATCTACCAGGCGCTGGAAAAGGTCAACGGCGTGGCCGAGGACCTGACCTGGGAAGTCTTCCGCGACACCCTGATCGAACAGGCCGAGCAGGGGGTGGACTACTTCACCATCCACGCCGGCGTCCGCCTGCCGTTCATCCCGATGACCGCCAAACGCGTCACTGGCATCGTCAGCCGGGGCGGCTCGATCATGGCCAAGTGGTGCCTGGCCCACCACAGGGAGAGCTTCCTCTACGAGCGCTTCGACGAGATCTGCGAGATCATGCGCGCCTACGACGTCTCCTTCAGCCTCGGCGACGGCCTGCGCCCCGGCTCGACGAAGGACGCCAACGACGAGGCCCAGTTCGCCGAGCTGCGCACCCTGGGCCAGCTGACCAAGGTCGCCTGGGGCCACGGCTGCCAGGTGATGATCGAGGGCCCCGGCCACGTGGCCATGCACAAGATCAAGGCCAACATGGATGAGCAGCTCAAGCACTGCCACGAGGCGCCGTTCTATACGCTCGGCCCGCTGACCACCGACATCGCCCCCGGCTACGACCACATCACCAGCGCCATCGGGGCTGCGATGATCGGCTGGTTCGGCACGGCCATGCTCTGCTACGTCACGCCCAAGGAGCACCTTGGCCTGCCCGACCGCGACGACGTGAAGACCGGCGTCATCACCTACAAGCTGGCCGCCCACGCCGCCGACCTGGCCAAGGGCCACCCGGCGGCGGCGCTGCGCGACGACGCGGTGTCACGCGCGAGGTTCGAGTTCCGCTGGGAAGACCAGTTCAACCTCGGCCTCGACCCCGAAACCGCCCGCAAGTTCCACGACGCGACCTTGCCGAAGGAGGCCCACAAGACGGCCCACTTCTGCAGCATGTGCGGCCCGAAGTTCTGCTCGATGAAGATCAGCCAGGAAGTGCGCGAGTTCGCGGCGGGGATGGCTCCGAACGCGGCGCTGGGCGGGGCGGGGGCCAGCGAGGCCGTGGACCCGGAGGCGGGGATGGCGGAGATGAGCCGGAAGTTCAGGGAGCTGGGGAGCGAGATCGAGGTGAAGGTTTAGATATGAGCGTTCGTTTCGCCGCCGCTGCCCTGCTCACGGGCTTGATGCTTGCCGCCGCCTCGCCGACCGCGTTCGCCCAAACGCCGCCCGCGCCGATGGCGCCTGCCGTCGGACCGGCGCCATCGGCAGGCCCCTCGCCGTTGCTCAAGATGGTCGAGGAAGGCATCCCCGCCTTAGAGGCGAAAGCCGCCAAGGGCGACGCAGACGCCATGTACCGCCTGGCCCTCGCCTACGAACACGGCCTGACTGTCTCGGCCGACCACGACGAGTCCATGGACTGGTATCTCAGGGCCGCAAAGGCGGGCAGCCCGTCGGCGATGAACAACTATGGCCTCGCCCTATGGCAGGATGGCGCATCACTGGAAGCTCAGCGCACAGGCGTCGGCTGGATCGAGATGGCCGCCAAGGCCGGCCTGTCCAACGCCATGGCCAACTTGGCCACGGTCTACGCTGACGATGGTGTCTATCCGAAGGACGAGAGCAAGGCTTTCGCCTGGCTGACCGCCGCCGCTGAGCACGGCGACGTCCCCTCGATGCTCATGCTGGCGCTCTACTACGAGACTGGAACGCACGGCGCGACGAAGAGCCGAACCCAAGCCATCCGCTGGTACCGCGAGGTCGTCGCCAAAGACGACAGCTGGCGCAAAGAGGCCGCTGAAAGCGCGTTGAAAGACTTGGGGGCCGGGTAGGACGGGCGCGGCCGAGTCGATCGCCTGGTTCGGAGGAGCTGGCCGGGGAGACGGGGTGGCGCGCTCCATCTTGTCTGAAAGTATCGAATTTGATACATCCCTGCCATGAAGCCTATCGTCTTCCTCGGCGACAGTCTGGCCCGGGTCCGGGACTTTCCGGAGCTGGCGCGATCGGAGGCGGGCTATCAGCTTCGTGAGGTCCAGAAGGGCCTCGATCCGGCCGACTGGAAACCGATGAAGACCGTCGGTCCCGGTGTGCGGGAAATCCGCATCCGCGAGGCCGGCGGGGCATTCCGGATCATCTACCTGGCGACGGTGGGCGACAGGGTCGTCGTCCTCCACGCCTTTCAGAAGAAGACGCAGGCGACGCCGGCGAAGGACATCGCCCTGGCGGCCAGCCGCCTGCGGGCATGGAAGGGTCAATGATGGAAACCCGGACGTTCGACGACGTGTTCGACGCCCTGTCCGACACTCCGGCGGAAGCCGCCAACATGAAGGCCCGCGCCGACCTGCTGGCCGTGCTGGTCCAGCAGGTGAAGTCCTGGGGCCTGCCCCAGGAAGCCGCCGCCGCCCGCCTCGGCATCACCCGCCCCCGCCTGAACGACCTGCTGCGCGGCAAGCTCGGCAAGTTCTCCCTCGACGCCCTGGTCAACCTCGCCACGGCGGCGGGGCTGAAGCTGGAGATCCGGGCGGAGGTGGCGGCTTAGGGGGAAGCGGTCGGTGGCGGGTGATCGTCGCTGCCTTCCCTATCCCCCGCGTTCCTCACATTGCTACCGGCGGTTGGGCTTGCGATAACCAAGCCCACGGGAGATTCCATGGTCACCACGCCGAGCGCCAACACCCTGTTCTATGGCGACAACCTGTCGATCCTGCGCGAGCACATCGCCGACGACAGCGTGGACCTGATCTATCTGGACCCGCCGTTCAATTCGAACGCCAACTACAACGTCCTGTTTCGCGCGCCGGACGGCGAGCAGTCGCAGAGCCAGATCGAGGCGTTTGAGGACACCTGGCACTGGAACGTGACGGCCGAGCGCGCCTATGCCGAGGTGCTGCAGTCCGGAAACAGCGACGCCGCCAACATGCTGGCGGCGATGCGGTCGTTTCTCGGGACCAACGACATGATGGCCTATCTGGCCATGATGGCCGTGCGGCTGATCGAGCTTCACCGGGTGCTGAAGCCGACGGGGTCGCTGTATCTGCACTGCGACCCGACCGCGAGCCACTATCTCAAGCTGCTGCTCGACGCGGTGTTCGGGCCCAAGCGGTTCGTCAATGAGGTTATCTGGAAACGTTACGGTTCTCACAACAATCACGGCCAAGGGTCCAAACATTACGGTCGAGTGCACGATACTATTTTGTTCTACTCAAAATCGACCGACCGAACTTGGAACCAAGTTTACACTCCGCAGACCGAGGAATACATCGCACAACGATTTACCTACACAGACCCGGATGGTCGGCGGTACACCGATACGCCATTGACAGGTCCCGGTGGGGCCGAGAAGGGGAATCCGGTCTACGAATGGAACGGCCATACTCGGGCATGGCGCATTTCGAAAGCGACCATGCAGGAGATGCATGACCGCGGGGCCTTGCACTACACAAAGACCGGTTACGTCCGAGGAAAACTATATCTGGATGAGACCCAAGGTGTGCCGGCCCAGTCGGTCTGGACAAACATCGCGTCGTTGGCGGGTCGCATGCCGGAGCGACTTGACTACCCCACACAAAAGCCCGCCGCCCTGCTCGAACGCATCCTCGCCGCCTCGTCCAATGAGGGCGACGTCGTGCTCGACCCCTTCTGCGGCTGCGGCACCACCGTCCATGCGGCCCAGAAAATGGGGCGGCGGTGGATCGGCATCGACATCACCCATCTCGCGGTCGGCCTGATCCAGCGGCGGCTGCGCGACGCCTTCCCCATGGCCGAGTTCCAGGTTCTGGGCACGCCGCGCGACCTCGGCGCTGCCAAGGCGCTGGCCGAGGCCGACAAACATCAGTTTCAGCTCTGGGCCCTGTCGATGATCGACAACGCCGTGCCCTACAAGGGCGGGAAGAAGGGTGCCGACGGCGGGGTGGACGGCTATGTCTATTTCCAGGTGCCATCCGACGACGGAGCCGGTTCGAAGACCGTCACCGGCAAGGCCATCGTCTCGATCAAGGGCGGCGGCGTCACCGACAGTCAGGTCAAGGACCTGATCACCACCATCGACCACGAAAACGGTCAGATGGGCCTGTTCATCACCCTGTTGCCGCCCACCAAACCCATGGTCGCCCGCGCCGCCGCCGCCGGCTTCTATGAGGCGGGCGGCCGCACCTATCCGAAGGTCCAGATCCTGACCATCGAACAGTTGTTCGACGGCAAACGCCCTGAAATGCCGTGGCTCGATCCCTCGGTGTTCAAGAAGGCCAAACGCGAGGCGGGGCCGGACAAGCAGGGTTCGCTGCTTTGATACCGGTCGAGGGGATCAGGGGCGGCTTCTACTGATCATCTCATGCCGAGATCATCGCCGCCCGACCCAGGACACTCAAGGACGGGCCTGCGGCCCGCCGCGGCGCGGCAGCGCGAAGCGCTGTCCTTGACTGACCTGGGACGGGCGGCACGCTTGCATCCATGAGATCGAAGCGCGTCTCCCTTCTCACGAAGGTCTCCTGAACAGTCCTCCCCGGAGCGCAGCGAGGGGGAGGTGGCCTCGCGGAGCGAGGTCGGAGGGGGCGGCGCGGGGGTGTCAGGATTGGGCGCTGTGCACGGCGTCAGCCGTCCGGCGCCTGCGCTGCCCCTCCACCGCTCTCCGAGCGGTCCCCTCCCCGCGAGCGGGGAGGACGGGTTGCACCGCCCCCCATGCGGGGATGCCCCGCCGCGTCGCAGCGGCTAGGGTCGGGGGAACCCCAGCGGAGACCCCCATGGCGAACCCGACCGGACTCTCGCCCAGGCGCTGACGGCGCGGTCGCGGGCGGTGCTGTTGTGGAGCCTGCCGTTCTGGGCGGTGTTCCTGCTCGCCGCCGCGCCCTGGCGCGGCGATGACGGCCAGTGGGCGCCGGTCTATGCGCTGTGGGCGGCCAACGCCCGGGACGGGGGCATGCCGGTCACCGGCTGGGTCAGCGCCGGGCTCTGGGCGCTGGCCGGGCTGCTGGCCCTGCGGATCACCTGGCGCGGGCTGGTCGGCCTGCTGGCGCCGGCGCGCAGCGGGCCCTGGCGGGACCTGGCCCGGTCGGGCGATGCGGCGGGCGCCGTCGCCAATTTCGAGCGCGAGGCGGCCGCGCCCCTGCTGCGTCTGTCCCGGCCGCTGGTCGTGGTCACCCCGTCCTGGCTGCTGGTGCGGGCCGGCGCGGTGATGCAGCTGGTTCCGCTGGACGACATCGCCTGGGTGCACGGCGGCAAGGACGCGTCGGGCGCCGTGGTCGGCGGGGCCTTCCAGCTGGCCGGCGTGATCGACGCCAAGGAGCGGCGGGCGCAGGCCGCCCAGCCGGACGCCGACCTGGTCCTCTACCGCCGCTCGACCGGCGAACGGGAGGCGCTGCCGGTCGACGCGGCCCTGCCGGCCCTGCTCGACCATTTCATCGCCCACCGCCCGGAGATCGTCGTCGGCTTCGCGCCGGCGCTGAAGACGGCCTGGGAGAACGACCGCGCCGGCTTCGAGGCGGTGGCCCGGACCGCGGCGCTGGCGACGATGGAGCCGGACGCGGCGGCGGCGGCCGTCGAGGCGCTGCTCTCCGCCAACGACCTGGCGCAGGCCGCCGTCGGCCTGGCCCAGACCTCGGTCGCGGCCATCGATCCCCAGGCCGACTTCGAAACCGTGATCGCCCCGGTCAAGGCCGCCAAGGGCCTGGCCGACCAGCTGGCCGCCCGCGCCGACCGCGCCGGGCCGGACGAGGGGTGAGGAAAAGGGGGACAGTCACTCTTTTCCGCCGCTTTCTATCCTCTCCCTGTTGGGAGAGGGGGACCCTGCGGAGCAGGGTGGAGAGGGATGCGCCGCCGATCGGTGACTGGCCGCCGCGTCCGGCCTTCATCCCTGCCCGCGCAAGGATTTCACGCACAAGCGCCTCCCGCTCCACCACCCTTCGGGTGGTCCCCTCTCCCAAGAGGGAGAGGAAGAAATGGGGGGATAACTCAATTCTATCCCCCACCCCCTGCGCCGCCCGTATTCTCATCACGTCCCCGTCGCGGGGGAGGGCGCCTGGTACCAGCCCGATGCGGCGGCGGGGAGTGGTCGAGCGGGACCAGGCGGAGGGGACGTAAGCCTCCGTTCCAGGCGTGCGCTGGTGTGCGCGCCTGCCCGTTCGTGGGCAGCAATTCGAGCCGTCCGGAGAGGCCGGTCGGGGAGAGTCCGGGATAAAGGGGTGAACAGCTCCGCGCGTCCCGGGCCTGCGGGAGAACGGCCACGCGGAGCGCTGACCTTCGTCGAAACGGTACAACACTACCCTTGCTCCGGGCGGAGGCCCGGC
>CBDIPM010000016.1:0-43978 GCA_965283745.1 Caulobacteraceae bacterium | reverse complement strand
CGGTGTCGCGGCCGGCCCAGTAGGCCGGGGCCTTGGCGTCCAGCGCCGCCTCCAGGTCATCGCCCAGCGCGGCGGCCAGCGCGGCCTCGTAGCCGCGGTCAGGGGTGACGGCGTCCAGGGCGGGGGCGAAGCCGGTCTTGCCGCGCGGCGCCGACAGCTGGGCGAGGCCCCGGGCCTCGGTCTTCAGCCGGCCGAGGCGGTCCTCCAGCTGGCGGGCTGTATCGCGGGCGGCGCCTTCGGCGCGGGCGGCGTCGCTGCGGTCGGTGTCGGCGGCCTCCTGGGCGGCTCGGGCGGCGGCGAGGGCGGCCTCGGCGGCGGCCAGCGCGGCGGCGGCCTGCTCGGCCTGTGGATCAACGGCGGGACCGATGGCGGCGCGGTCGGCCTTCGCCTGGTCCAGCGCCCGGACGGTGCGGTTCAGGCGGCCCTCGGCGTCGGCGAGCCTGGCCTGGGCGGCGCGGCGGCGGGCCTCGTCGGCGGCGACCCCGGCGGCCAGGTTCTCGACCTCGCGGTCGGCCTTAGCGCGGGCGTCCTCGGCCTCGGCCAACGTCTTCTGGAGTTCGGGCAGGCGCGAGGGGGCGGAGCTCACCTCGGCCTCGACCACGGCCAGCTCGGCGGCCAGACGTTCGAGGGCCACGCCGGCGTCCTCGACGATCTGGTTCTCGCGGGCGGCGTCGGCGTCGATGCGGGCCAGCTCGGCGTGCAGGCGCTCGACCTCGGCGGCGGCGGTTTCGTGCTCGCGCTCCAGCCGGTCCTTCTCGATGGCCAGGCGGTTGAGGACGGCGGCGGCGACGGTCTCCTCCTCGCGCAGGGGCTTGATCGCCTCCTCGGCCTTCAGCGCCTCGGTCAGGGCGGCGGCGGCGGCGCGGGCGGTGTCCTCGACGGCGCGGATGAACTCGGTGTTCTCGGCCTCGACGCGGACGAGGGTGTCCCGCGCCTCGGTCCAGCGGGCGAAGAGGACCGCGCCCTGCACCGCCCGGATCTCGGCCGACAGCTTGCGGTACTTCTCGGCCGCCCGGGCTTCGCGGCGCAGGCGGTTGAGGTTGGCGTCCAGTTCGCGGATGACGTCGTCGAGGCGGTTCAGGTTGGTCTCCGCCCCCGGAGCCGCAGCTCCGCCTCATGTCGACGGGTGTGCAGGCCGGACACGCCGCCGGCCTCTTCGAGGATGCGGCGGCGGTTCTGCGGCTTGGCGGCGATCAGCTCGCTGATCTGGCCCTGACGCACCAGGGCCGGCGAGTTGGCCCCGGTCGAGGCGTCGGCGAACAGCAGCTGCACGTCGCGGGCCCGCACCTCGCGGCCGTTGACCCGGTAGGTCGAGCCCTCGCCCCGGTCGATGCGGCGGACCACCTCGATGGTGGCGTGGTCATTGAACTGCGAGGGCGCGGTGTGGCCGCTGTTGTCGATGGTCAAGGTGACCTCGGCATGGTTCCGCGCGGGGCGCGAGCCGGTGCCGTTGAAGATCACCTCGTCCATGCCGCCGGCGCGCATCGCCTTGGCGGAGTTGGCCCCCATCACCCAGCGCAGGGCTTCCAGCAGGTTCGACTTGCCGCAGCCGTTCGGCCCCACGATGCCCGTAAGTCCGGGTTCGATCCTGAACTCTGTCGGATCGACGAAGGATTTGAACCCGGAAAGGCGGAGCCTCTGGAACTGCACGTGTCGGAGTCGGCTCCTTACTTCACCTTCGCCAGGGCCTTGGCGTAGGCCTCGTCGATCTGGGTCATGGTCAGGCCGTTGCCGTACTTGTCGTCGTTGAAGAAGAAGGTCGGGGTGCCCTCGATCTTCGCGTCGACCGAGTACTTCTGGACCTTCTCGTTGAGGGCCTTGATGGCTTTCTCGTCGCTGACGCAGGTCATGAAGGCGTCTTCGCTCAGGCCCGCGGACTGGGCGATCGGCAGCAGCACGCCGCGGATGTCGCCGGTGCGGAAGATCTCTTCCTGGCCGTGGAACACCGCGTCGACGACCTTGAAGTAGTTGTCCTTGCCCGCGCAGCGCGCCAGCAGGGTGCCGGCCACGGCCAGTTGCGGCGGGGCGGTGATGAACTCGCGGAACACGTACCGCACCTTGCCGGTGTCGATGTACTTGGCCTTGAATTCAGGGAACACGGTCTTGTTCCACTCGGCGCAGTGGCCGCAGGCGAGCGAGGCGTACTCGACGACCGTGACCTTGGCATTGGCGTCGCCCATGCTCATGTCGTCGGCGGTGACGGTCGCGCCGCCGCCGCCGTTGCAGGCGGCCAGGGCGATCGCGCTGGCGCCCAGGGCCAGAAGGGTGCGGCGATGAAGGATCTGCATGGCGGGAAGTCCCCCTGAAACAAGCGGTTATCTTGGCCCAATTCCCTTGGTCTCAGGAACGCGGCGTTTCCGTGGCGCTACAGCCTGTCGTGGGCCGGAGTCAACCGTCGCGGCCGCGCAGGATCTCGCGGCCCAGCGTGGTCAGGGCGGTCTTCAGCGAGCCGTCCGGCTGGTCCTTCAGTCCCTCGGCCAGCGTCTTCTCGGCGGCGGCGTCCAGCGGGCCCCTGTGGCGACGCCGCTTCGCCTGCGGCCGCGTGGCGTGGGCGCGCACCGGCCCCTGGACGATGCGCAGCCGGCCGACCGTCCCTTCGCCCAGCATCAGCGACACCCGCTGCAGGATTTCCGGCGCCTGGTGCTGGACGATGGCCGCCGCCGCGCCGGACACGCGCAGCTCCAAAGTCCGGGGGCGTTGCCGCGCGCCTTGGTCAGCTTCACCGGCTCGGTATGGCGGGCCAGGGTCTCGCCTACGA
Organism: Caulobacteraceae bacterium; assembly: GCA_965283745.1. GTDB lineage: Bacteria > Pseudomonadota > Alphaproteobacteria > Caulobacterales > Caulobacteraceae > Caulobacter. The sequence continues at coordinate 41,220 of CBDIPM010000016.1, read as the reverse complement.
TTTCCTTCCACTTGCGCTGCAGCTGGCCCGGCCCCTGGCCGAAGCGCTCCTCCAGCTGGCGCAGCACCAGCGGCGCGTCCGGCCGGCGGCGGCGTCAGCCTCGGCGCCGGCCGCGTGCGACGGCGCGCCAGGATCTGGACGGTCTCCTCGAGCGTGGGCAGGCGGCGGCGCATTCCCACGGCATATCATCCCCCGTGTCCCCGGCGAAGGCCGGGGTCCATGGGTCGAAGCGCGAGGGTGGAAAGTGGATCCCGGCCTTCGCCGGGAACACGGGAAGTGGTAGCCGAAGCGGGATGACCACCCCCGCCCTCCGCGCCGCCCTGCTGGCCTGGTACGACGCCGCCGCGCGGACGCTGCCGTGGCGCTCTCCGCCGGGGAGCGGGGCGCGGACCGACCCCTATTTCGTCTGGCTGTCGGAGGTGATGCTGCAGCAGACCACGGTGCCGCATGCGACGCCGTATTTTCTGAGCTTCACACAGCGCTGGCCGACCGTATCCGACCTCGCCGCCGCGCCGGACGCCGACGTCATGGCCGCCTGGGCGGGGCTGGGCTACTACGCCCGCGCCCGCAACCTGCTGGCCTGCGCCCGGGCAGTGGCCAGCGAGCACGGGGGGGTGTTTCCGGGCGCGGAGGAGGGCCTGCGGGCGCTGCCGGGCGTCGGCGCCTATACCGCCGCCGCCGTGGCCGCGATCGCCTTCGACCGCGAGGCCAACGTCGTCGACGGCAATGTCGAGCGCGTCATGGCCCGGCTGTTCGCGGTCGAGGCGCCGATGCCGGAGAGCAAGCCGGAGCTGAAGGCTCTGGCCGGGTCACTGGTCACCGCCGAGCGGCCCGGCGACTGGGCCCAGGCGCTGATGGATCTGGGCGCCACCGTCTGCCGGCCGAAGTCGCCGCTGTGCGACCGCTGCCCGGTCTCCGCCTTCTGCGCGGCCTTCGCGCGGGGCGATCCGGAGACCTTTCCCGCAAGACGAAGAAGGCCGATCGGCCGAGGCGGTACGGGGTGGCGTATCTGCTGACGCGGGGCTCGGAGGTGGCGCTGGTCCGCCGCCCGCCGAGGGGCCTGCTCGGCGGCATGCTGGGGCTGCCGACGAGTGAGTGGCGGTCAGCGCCCTGGACCGACACCGACGCCCGCGCCGCCGCGCCCGTCTCCGCCGCCGGGGGATGGCATGACGCCGGCGAGATCGACCACGTCTTCACCCACTTTTCGCTGAGCCTGCGGGTGTTCCGCGCGGAGGGAACGATGGCGGCCGAGTGGACGGACCGGGAAGGGCTGGGCGCCCTGCCGAGCGTGTTCCTGAAGGCGGCGAAAGCGGGGCTGGGTTAACGCCGATCCTCTCCCTCTTGGGAGAGGGGGACCGCCCGGAGGGCGGTGGAGAGGGATGCGCCGCCGATACCCGTCAAGGCGCGGTGTTCGGCTTCATCCTCGTCTAGAACAGCCGTCAGCCGGGAGCGCGTCCCGCTACACCATGCTCCGCATGGTCCCCTCTCCCAAGAGGGAGAGGAAAGCGCTTAGCCTAAGCCGCCATCTCCGCCCGCACCTTCGACCGCAGCACGTCGATGGGCGCCAGGCCCTTGTCGGACTTGAAGTGCCAGTAGGTCCAGCCGTTGCAGGCGGGTTGCGACTGGATCATGGCGCCGACCTTGTGGATCGAGCCGGTCAGGTCGCCCACCGCCAGCGAGCCGTCGGCGCGGACCTTGGCGCTGCGCAGGCCCTTGGGGCACCAGACGGTGTCGCCCGGGCGCAGCAGGCCGGCCTCGACGATGGTGCCGAACGGCACGCGGGGCTCGGACTTCTTGCTGCCCATGACCTCCAGGTCGGCGGGGGCGATGGGGATCACCTTGCGGATGCGTTCCTTGGCGTGGGCGACGTATTCGCTCTCGCGCTCGATGCCGATGAACCGGCGGCCCAGCCGCTTGGCCGCCGCGCCGGTGGTGCCCATGCCGAAGAAGGGGTCGAGGATCACGTCGCCCGGACGGGTCGAGCTCAGGATCACCCGGTGCAGCAGCGCCTCGGGCTTCTGGGTCGGATGGGCCTTGTGGCCGTCGGCGCCCTTGATCCGCTCCTCGCCGGTGCACAGCGGCAGCGTCCAGTCGGACCGCATCTGCACCTCGTCGTTGGCCATCTTCATGGCGTCGTAGTTGAAGGTGTAGCGCTTGGCGCCCTTGCTCTTGGCGGCCCAGATCAGGGTCTCGTGGGCGTTGGCGAAGCGGGTGCCCTTGAAGTTGGGCATCGGGTTGGACTTGCGCCAGATGACGTCGTTCAGCACCCAGAAGCCGAGGTCCTGCAGCACCGTGCCGACCCGGAAGATGTTGTGGTAGCTGCCGATCACCCACAGGGCGCCGTCGTCCTTCAGCACGCGCTTGCACTCGGCCATCCAGGCCTTGGTGAAGGCGTCATAGACCTTGAAGCTCTCGAACTGGTCCCAGTGGTCGTCGACCGCGTCGACCTTGGAATTGTCCGGCCGCAAGAGGTCGCCGCCGAGCTGCAGATTGTAGGGCGGATCGGCGAAGACGAGATCGACGCTGCCGTCTGGGAGCTTCTTCAGCTCCTCGATGCAATCGCCGAGAATGATGGTTTCCGACCCGAACGCCATGTGCAGCCCCTGAACTCAAGAGAGTCCAAGGAATCTGGCGATTCGGGTTAAGGGCTCGTTCCGCGACGTGGTTAGCGAGGGGTTAATCGGCCAGAGCGGGGGCGATGTCGGTCTGTGTGAAGTCGTTGCCCACATACAGCAGCGGGGCATTCATCGACTTCGCGAGGGCGTAGGAAAAGCAGTCACCGAAGTTCAGGCCGGCAGGCGCGCCGAACCCCCGTCCAAAACGAATCCGGGCGTCGAGTGCGGTCCGCGCCAGTCCTTCAGTGATCGGGACAATCCGAATGCCGGCATTGGCCAGGAAGCCGTCGAGGATCTCCAGCGCCCGTTCCGGACTTGCATGACGCCCCGCCAGGACCGTGCCCGCCTCGACATAGGCGGCGGCGGTCATCAAACGGTCCCCGAAAGTCTCCCGCGACAGTCGCTTCGACAGCGCCGAGGCCGTCGGCTCGGCGAACAGGATCGCGACGACCGCGGAGGTGTCGACGACGATCAATCCTCGTCCCCCGACGCCCAGTCCCACTCTGCCTTGGAGATGGGCCGGCGATCAAACTCCGGGGCGACGCTTTCGGCGAAGCCCATGAGGCGGGCGACGTAGTCGCCTTCGCGCTCCAGCCGTTCCCGCGCCAACCGTTCCCGCAGCGCGTTGGTGACCGCGTCGGTCAGGGTCTCGCCCGTCAGCAGGGCCAGTTCCCGCGCCAGACGGTCGGCCTCGTCGGTCTTGATGCTCAGCGCCATGGCCGACCCCTTCTAGATCGGCTTTCTAGATAGCATGTTCCGTCATTCGCCGCGAGGGCTCGACTACCCCAGCGGAAGCGCTGAAACATCGGCTTCAAGGACGCCCGTCGCATGAGGCGTCGCAGGAGACGCCCATGTCCGATCCGCTCGCGCCGCTGACCGAGAGCCGCCTCAGCCCCTTCTATCAGGAGCATCACCGCGCCTGGCGCGACACGCTGCGCCGGTTCGTCGAGGCGGAGATCATGCCCAGCGTCGACGCCTGGGATGAGTTGGGGACCTTCCCGCGCGAGCTCTACAGGAAGGCCTCGGACGTCGGCCTGCTGCGGCTGGGCTGGCCGGAGGAGTACGGCGGCGTGCCGTCCGACCCCTTCATGTCGATCATCACCAGCCAGGAGATGGCCCGCCACGGCGCCGGCGGGGTCAACGCCAGCCTGATGAGCCACGGCATCGGGCTGCCGCCGATCCGCCGCATGGGCAGCCAGGAGATGAAGGACCGGATCATCCCGCAGGTGCTGTCGGGCGAGAAGATCTCGGCCCTGGCCATCACCGAGCCGTCGGGCGGCAGCGACGTCGCCAACCTGCGCACCACGGCGCGGCTGGACGGCGACCACTACGTCGTCAACGGCTCCAAGATGTTCATCACCAGCGGCATGCGGGCCGACTACTACACCGTCGCCGTGCGCACCGGCGGGGAGGGGGCGGGCGGCGTCTCCCTGCTGCTGATCGAGCGCGAGCGCGAGGGCTTCTCCCGCACCGAACTGAAGAAGCAGGGCTGGTGGGCGTCCGACACCGCGGCGCTTTATTTCGACGACGTGCGGGTTCCGGTCGAGAACCTGATCGGCCAGGAGAACATGGGCTTTTCCGGCATCATGCAGAACTTCAATGGCGAGCGGATCGGCATGAGCGCCGGGGCCATCGGCTTCTCGAAGGTCTGCCTGGAGGACGCCATCAACTGGGCCCGCGAGCGCAAGACGTTCGGCAAGCGGCTCGCCGACCACCAGGTCATCCGCCACAAGCTGGCCGACATGTACAAGCGCATCAGCGCCACCCAGGCCTGGCTCGAGACCCTGGCCTGGCGCATCGAGCAGGGCGAACAGCCGATCGCCGAGATCGCCCTGCTCAAGGTCCAGGCCACCGAGACCATGGAGTACTGCGCCCGCGAGGCCATGCAGGTCATGGGCGCCGCCGGTTACATGCGCGGCGGCCGCGTCGAGCGCATTTACCGCGAGGTGAGGGTCAACGCGATCGGCGGCGGGTCCGAGGAGATCATGCGGGATCTCGCCGCGCGGCAGATGGGGATCTGATGGGGACTGACACCGAAGGTGTCTGTCCCTAAGTGGCCCTTCCGGCCCGACCTGCGAGACGATCGACAGGGACAGACACCGTCGGTGTCAGTCCCCGATACCCGCGAACAGATCCCGGATCGGGCTCCAGCCCCTCCTGTGGATCGGGCTCGGGCCCAGGGCCTTCAACGCCTCGACGTGGACCGGCGCGTGGTAGCCCTTGTGGGCCGCGAAGCCGTAGCCGGGGTAGGCCGCGTCCATCTCGACCATCAGCCTGTCGCGCGCCGTCTTGGCCAGGATCGAGGCGGCGGCGATGGAGGCCGACAGGCTGTCGCCCTTGACCACCGTCCTGATCTCGCAGGGCAGGCGGAATTGGTAGTTGCCGTCGACCAGCGCGAAGGCAGGCGTCACCGCCAGCCCCTCGATGGCGCGACACATGGCCAGGCCGGTGGCCTGCAGGATGTTGAGCTCGCCGATTTCCTCGACGCTGGCCCAGCCGACGCACCAGGCCACGGCGCGCGCCTTGATCTCGATCTCCAGCGCCTCGCGCTTGAGGTGCGTCAGCTTCTTGGAGTCGTCCAGGCCCGCCGGCGCGCTGGCCGGATCGAGGATTACCGCCGCGGCGGTGACCGGGCCGGCCCAGGGGCCGCGGCCGGCCTCGTCGACGCCGCAGACGGGGCCGGGACAGGCCATCTCGAGCAGGAAGTCGGGCATCAGCGGCCTATACGCTGCACCGGTCCGTGCCGGAAGCAGCCGGTCAGGTGGTCGTTGACCATGCCGGTCGCCTGCATGAAGGCGTAGACGATCACCGGCCCGACGAACTTGAAGCCTTTCGCCTTGAGCGCCTTGCTCATCGCCTCGGCCTCCGGCGTTTTCACCGGCACCTGGGACGTCGAGTCCCAGTGGTTCACGATCGGCGCGCCGCCGACGAAGTCCCACAGGAATTCGCTGAAGTCCTCGCCCCGATCGCGCATGTCCAGCCAGATGCGGGCCCCGCCGATGGCGGCGTCGATCTTGGCGTTGGAGCGCACGATGCCGGCGTCGGCCATCAGCCGGGCGCGGTCTTCGGGGCCATAACGGGCGACCCTCTCCGGATCGAAGTCGTCGAAGGCCAGGCGGAAGGCCTCGCGCTTGCGCAGGATGGTGATCCAGGCCAGCCCGGCCTGGAAGCCGTCCAGCACCAGCTTCTCCCACAGGGCGCGCGCGTCGTACTCGGGCACGCCCCATTCCTCGTCATGATAGGCGAGGTACTGGGCGTCCGTGGCGCCCGGCCAGGTGCAGCGAGTCGGCGTGGTCATGTCGCCCTCTTAGCACGACGCCGGTTGAACCGATTAGTCGCGCCGAACCGTGTTCTGCTAGGGTCCCTGCGCAACGGCGCGAGGCTCGGGGGAGCAGGCTGATGAAGCGGTTTCTGATCGCTGTACTGGCGGGGTGTCTGGCGCTGGCCGCCGGCGCCGCCCAGGCCGCGCCGATGGCCCTGGGCGAGGCGACGTCCGCCCTGCAGCGCCGCGACGTGGCCGCGCTCGAACGGGCCGCCGCCGATGAGGCGCTGATCGCCCAGGTCGCCGCCATCGATCCGGACGCGGCGGTCGGCATGTTGCTCGACATCGCCGACGCCCTGGCCGCGAAGGGTCGGACCGCCAGCGCGCTCGCCGCCGCCGAACGCGCCGTGACCCTGGCGCGGACGACCTGGGGCGGCGACAGCCTGGAGATGGTCGAGCCGCTGCGCCGACTCGCCCTGCTGCAGCTACGGACCGATCCGCAGGCCGCGTCGGCGTCGCTGAGCCGGGCGCTCGCCAACGTTCGCCGAGCGACGGGCGGCGACCTGGGGCCGTACACCGAGCTCGAGGTCCTCCAGCGCCAGGCCTGGGACCGGCTGGACGAGATGGAAGGCGGCACGGGCGCGCCTCCGCCTCCGCCCCCGCCCCCGCCTCCGCCTCCGCCCCCGCCTCCGCCTCCGCCCCCGCCTCCGCCTCCGCCTCCGCCCCCGCCGCCCCCGCCCGCGGTGGAAGAGCCCGGCGACCTCGAGCCCGGCGCGGGTGCGCCGGAGGAGGGCGAGCAGCCGGCGACCGCCGAGCCGCCGCCGGTCGTGGAGTCAGGCGAGGAGCCGACGTTCGACCTGGTCGAGATCTTCTACGCCACCAGCCGAAAGCGCACCGGCAAGCCCGGGGCGGTGAACTTCTACGGCGGCAAGCGCGGAACGCTGGAGTACGGCACGGCCGTGGTGTCGGTGCCGCGCGACCGCGAGATCGGCGAGCTGCCGACGCCGTCGATCTGGACGCTGGAGTTCCGCCCCGACCCCGACAAGCACTTCATCCTGACCGAGGTGACGCCGGTCACGGACCGCCGGACCTTCCTGGGCGCGGTGTCGGCGCGGGTGGCCGGGTCGGAGCGCAAGGAAGTCTTCGTCTTCATCCACGGCTTCAACACGACCTTCGAGGGCGCCACCCTGCGCACGGCCCAGCTGGCGGCCGACCTGCGGCTCGACGGGGCTCCGATCCTGTGGTCCTGGCCGTCCGCCGGCGGGGTGCTGTCCTACTGGAAGGACGCGCGCGAGGCCGAGAGCGCGGCGGAGGCCTCGGCCCTGGCCGCCTTCCTGCGCGATGTGGTCCAGACCACCGGCGCGACGCGGGTGCACCTGGTCGCCCACTCGATGGGCAACCGGCCGTTGATGGCGGCGCTGAAGCTGCTGGATGAACCGGACCTGCAGCGCCCGCCGATGTTCGACGAGATCGTCTTCGCCGCCGCCGACGTCGGGGTGCGGGAGTTCGACGATCTCTGGCCGTCGATCAACCGGCTGGGCGAGCGGTTCACCCTCTATGCTTCGGCCCGGGACAAGGCTCTGATGCTGTCGCAGCGGATCAACGCCATGCAGCGCATCGGCGACGCCAGCCCCATCGTCGTGCGCCCCGGCCTGCAGACCGTCGACACCACGGACGCCAGCGACGGCCTGCTCGGCCACGCCGACTTCGCCGGCACGGCCCTGGACGACTTCCGGGCCATCATCTGGCTGAGCCTGGCGCCCGACCGGCGCTGCGTGCTGACCGGAGAGACCGGCGAGGCGCGCTGGTGGCGATTCGGCGGCGCCTGTCCGCCGCTGGAGTTCCGCGATGCCTCCCAGGCCGTGCGGCTGACCGGCAGCGTCCAGGCCGCCCTGGCCGACGTCAACGGGCGGCTGGAACTGTCAGAGGGCGAGGAGCGCGAATACCTCGAAAAGCTCCGCGCTCGCCTGCAGGCGCTGGAGCGGGGGCAGACCACGCGGTGAGGCGAGGGCCGGACATGGGCTCTACCGATTGTGCGCGAACAGCCTAGGCTGGACGTATGGAACAACTGGCCCGGGCCCGGATCGTGACATGGGAAGGCGGCGGCCTCTGGCTGCTGTCGACCAGGCCCGCGGGCGCCTTTGAACCGCCCCGCACCGGATTCCATGCCCATCACGCGGTGCAGATCGTGTTCAGCCTCGGCGGCCGGTTCCAGCTCTGGACCGCGGACAGTGAGGCAGAGGGGCCCTGCGTGGCGGTGGCGCCCGACGTTCCGCACCGGTTCGAGGCCGAGGGCGACTACGCCATCCTGTTCGTCGAACCGGAGAGCCGGGCCGGTCGCGGCATCATCGGCGCGATCGTTGAGGACGGGGGGCTGCGGGCCGTGTCCGGCGCGGTCCTCGAGGGCCTGTCGGATTGGTTGTCGGCGCTGCGCTCCCCGGGCTCCCCTGACCGCGACACGCTGACCGCCATCGGCCGGGCGATGGTGGACCGTCTGGCCGGGGACCTGCGCCATACCGCCGTGGACGCCCGTATCGAGCGGGTGATCGGCTGGGTCTCGCGGAGTCAGGATGAGCGTCTCACGCTTGGATCGGCGGCGGAGATCGCGCGGCTCTCTCCCAGCCGGTTGAGCCATCTTTTCGTGTCGGAGACGGGTCTGTCCTTCAAGACCTACCTGCTCTGGACACGGCTGACCCGGGCGGTGTCGCTGATGTCGGACGGCCTGTCGCTCACAGAGGCGGCCCACGGGGCCGGATTCGCCGACTCCGCCCACTTCAGCCGCACGTTCCGGCGGATGTTCGGCATCGCGCCGGCGAACCTCAAGCTGGAATAGCTGCTGCGTTCAAGCGGCGCTGAATCCGGCGGCCTAAACGTCAGACACCTTAGCAAAGGAAGGAAAGTCTGATGTCTCAACACACCCAACTCGACGCCCAGGCCGGCTCGGCGGACGCCATCGCGACCCCCTGCAGCGGCGGCCAGTCCTGCCAATGCGGACCGGAATGCCGCTGCGGCGACGCCTGCGTCTGCACGCCGGACGCCAACTGCGCCGACTAGACTACCCCGCGCGTCCGAGGCCCGGGAGCTGCGGCTCCCGGCGCCCCTACCCATGACCTGAAGAGTTCCGATGACCAGCGCCGTCCAACTGGCCCAGATCTCCTGTGGCGCCTTCTTCCTGACCGGTCTGGCCACGGGGGCGTGGAAGTATCGCGCCATGATCACCGATCCCGACGGGGTGGCGCCCGCTTACGTCGACATCTGCCACCGTGCCGCGCTGATGTACGCCTTCGCCTGCCTGGTGCTGGCCGAGTTCGCCCGCCTCAGCGCCTGGCCGCCGATGGTGAACCTCGTCGCAGTCGCCTTGCCGGTCGCCTTCTTCGCATCCGCCGTCGGAACCTACGCCCTGCACGGCGTTCTGCGCGACACCGACAACCAGTTGCGTCGCCCCCATCGCCTCGGCCAGGGCCACGTCCACGGCGGCGTCATCAGCCTCTACATCTATGCCCTGATCGCGGGTGAGGTGGGTGGCTTTCTGGTGCTGCTGGCCGGCTCCGCCGGGGCCCTGCTGCAATAGCGCCCAACGCCAACCTCTCCCTGGAGACCCGCCATGGACTATCTTTCGGGCGTCCTGCTCGCGCTTGTCGTCGGCGCCTTCGCCACCGTCGTCGGCTTCGACCGGGACCGGGCCTTCTATCCGGCCATGCTGATGGTGATCGCCGGGTACTATGTCCTGTTCGCGGTGATGGGCGGGCCGCCGGACGCGCTCATCCTCGAAGTCTGCATCATGGCCGGGTTCGTGACCGTCGCGGTCGCCGGCTTCAAATGGAACCTGTGGCTGGTCGTCGCCGCGCTCTTTGGACACGGCCTGCTCGACGCCGTGCATTCGCGGGTCGTGGACAATCCCGGCGTTCCGGAGTTCTGGCCGATGTTCTGCATGGCGTTCGACGTGGTCGCCGCCGGCTACCTCGCCGTTCGGCTGCTCCACAGAAGTCGCCCGCCCGCCCTTGCTTCCGGCAAGCCGTGGCGGTTCGGCCGGCGACATAGGGTTGTCGCGGCGGCGACGTTGCTGCTGGCCGGGACCGCGGTGACGCGCCGTCCGAGGCCGCGCCCGGCGACCAGCGCATCGCGCGGATCGAGGGCCGCGCTGTCGCCTACCGCGTCCTTGGACAGGGAGCGCCGACGATTGTGCTGATCTCCGGCCTAGGAGACGGCATGGCGTCGTTCGACGGCGTCGCAACCGAGCTGGCCAGGACCGCCACAGTCATCGCCTATGATCGCGCCGGGTATGGCGGCAGCGACCCGGCGGCCGGGCCGCGCGACGCTCAGGATGTCGATCGCGAACTGTTCGCCCTCCTCAGGGCCTCGGGCGTGAACGGCCCGTATGTGCTGGCGGGGCATTCCCTCGGCGGCCTCTATGCCGAGTACTCGGCGGCCCGACATCCGGGCGAGGTCGTCGGGCTGATCCTGGAAGAGTCGCGCCCGGCCGACTTTACCGCCCGCTGTCAGGCGGCGGGGTTGTCGCGCTGTGTCGTGACGCCGGCCATGGCCCGTTTCCTCCCCAAGGGCGCGCGGGCCGAGGTCGCGGCGCTGGAGGCTACGATCGCGCAGGTCGCCGCGCAGCCCCGTCGGAGCGACTTGCGGGTGCTGGTCCTGTCGCGTCCGTCGCGGGGCGCGGCCGGATCATTCGCCGCGCTCTGGACCACCGCCCAGGCTGACCTCGCCGCGAGATACGCCGGTTCGCGTCACCTGACGGCGCCGGCCGGCGGGCACTCTGTTCACCAGGACCAGCGCGACTGGTTCATCGCATCCGTGCGGGCCTTTGTGGCGACCCTCGACTGACGACAGGTCGCGTTCGCGATCAGGCCTCAAGCCACCCCGGCCGCTCGACCGCCGCCGGCCGTCCATCGACGGTGTCGCCGCCGGCTATCTGGCGGTCCGGCTCCTGCACGGGAGCCGTCCGCCCGCGCTGGCGGACGGGGCGCGCGGCGGTGCGCACCCTGCCGCTGGTCGGGAAGGCGACGAGATCGCCGCACGTCAAAGGGAGCGCCGCCTGATCGCCCGGTCGTAATTCGCGTCCGGTTGCGGCTAGAGTCCGCGCGGGCGACAACTCGCGAGGGGCGGATGACGGCGGATCAGTATGTCTATTTCCACGGCCAGCCCGGCTCGCCGGACGAGCTGACGCTGGTCCCGGCGGAGGGGCTACCCGCGGGGCTTTTCGCGCCCGACCGGGCGGTGGACAGACCGGACCTGCCGCTCGGACCGTACCTCGATCATCTGACGGCGGCGGTGGCCGCGCGATACCCGGCCGGACCCATCCGGCTGGTCGGGTTCTCGCTCGGCGCGTTCGTGGCCCTCGAGGTGGCGCTGCGGCTGGCCGATCGCGAGGTGCGGCTGGATCTGGTGTCGCCGGCGGCTCCGCTCGGGCTGGGCGAGTTCCTGCCGGACATGGCGGGCGGGGCGGTGTTCGGTCTCGCGGCGCGAAGTCCGGGCCTGTTTGGTCTGCTGACCGGGTTGCAGGGCGGACTGGCCCGTGTCGCGCCCGGCCTGCTGTTTGGCCAGATCTTCGCCGGCGCGGCGGGCGCGGACGCCGACCTCGCCCGCGACCCCGCTTTTCAGGCGACGATCACGCGCATCCTCCGCAACAGTTTGGCGCACGGCGCGAAGGGATATCGGCGGGAGGTGCTCGGCTATGTCGCCTGGCCGCCGGAGCGGCTGTCAGGCCTGACCCATCCCGTCACCCTCTGGCAGGGCGAGGCGGACAGCTGGACGCCCCCGGCCATGGCGCAGGCGCTGGCCGGGGCTCTCCCCGGCGCACCGACGCTGCGGACCTTCCCGGGCCTGTCGCACTATTCGACGCTTCAGGCCGCGCTGCCGGAAATCTTCGCCGGCGGCGCCTGATCCATCAGGTCTCCCAGGTCGTTCGTCCATCACCGGACAGCACCTGGGCGGCTCCCGGGCTATCTCTCCACGCCGGGTTGTATAATCTGCCGTGGGGAGTTCGATGGAGGGCGGACATGTGGAAGGTTCTCTTGGCGCTGGCGATCCTGGCGATGCCGGTCCCGGCCACCGCGCAGGAGCCCGCAGCGCAGGCCGCCGATCCCTGCGGGTCGGCAGGGGTCTGCCGGATGGTGGGCGATGTGACGCTGTCGCTCGGCGGTGGAAAGACGCGGGTCGTCCGGGTCGGACAGGTGCTGCCATGGATCGAGCGTGACGCGATCCTGTTGTTTCCCGGCGAGACGATCATCGTCCGATTGCCGGATGCGGGCGGCAAGTCCATGCCGCTGACGCTTGTCGCGGCCGGTGAGGCGGCGGAGCGGCGTGACCCCGGCCCTGGGGAGCTGTTGATCACCTTCCAGTCCGAAGCCGGGAACACCGGCCTCCTCGTGTGGAGCGGTCACCGCAAGGGCATACGGTACCGCGCCGCCGTGTTGAGCCCGGACGGCGAGGCCGAACGTTCACGCGTCTGCCCTGCGCTGCCGGGACTGGCGATGTTCAAGGGTTGGACGAAGCCGGTCCTGCAGGTCGTGCTCAGTCACTTTGACAGCGTCGGGACCGAGATCATCAGTTGCCGCTAGGGCTCGGTCCCTGGTCAGGCCTCAAGCCACTCCGGCCGCTCGACCGTCACCGGCCGGCCATCCACCGTCAGCGCCGCGCCGTCGATGCGGTCCAGCCGCATGGCCGCCATGGCCCGACCCTCGACGCCCGACAGCACCTCGCCGGCGCGCAGCTCGCCGGCCAGCACCTCGGCGCCGGGCGCGGGCGGGGGACCGTCGAAGGTGATCGGCAGCATGCGGGTCTTGATCTGGCCGCGCCGCTTCATGCGGCTGGTGGTTTCCTGGCCGACGAAACAGCCTTTCTTGAAGTCGATCCCGTTCAGCAGGTCGAAGTTGGCCTCGATCGGATAGGTCTTCTCCTCGCCCCAGTCGGCCGGACCGGGCACGCCAAGCGACAGCCGGTGGGCGTCGTAAGCGGCTTCATCGGCTTCAGCGGCGTCCGCCGGAGGGGCCGCGCCGTAGCCGCGCCCGCCGAGGGTCGGGAGGCGGGGGTCAATGGCAAAGCCCGGGCCGGCGCCATTCCAGAGGACCGACACCGCCCGCTCATCCGCCGCGATCTCCACCTTCGCCCGCAGCCGGTACATCGATAGCCGCAGAATGATGGCCTCACGACGAGCGGCGGCGACGTCCAGCACCGCGCCGTCGGCCTTGCCCAGCACGAACAGGTCGAACATGAGCCGGCCCTGCGGCGTCAGCAGGGCGGCGAAGCGTAGTTCGGCCTCCGCAAGGGTCTCGACGTCCTGGGTCAGCAGGCCCTGCAGGAACGAGCGCCAGTCGGGGCCGGTCACCGAGATCAGGGCGCGGCTGGGCAGGCGGGCGTATCGGAGGGGGCTGGTCACCCTCCCGATATAGGGAGCGAAGAGGGCCTCGGCCATGCCCGGCTGCGACCTCTGCGCACGGAGGGAGCCGGAACGCCCGGCGCGGTCTATAGTCCGGCGGATGACGAGCCGCCCGTTCCCGATTCTCTTCGTCGGCCCCACCCGCATCGGCGACGCCGTCCTGGCGTCCGGGCTGGTGAAGAAGCTTGTCGACGAGGCGCCCGGCGCCCGGTTCACCATCGCCGTCGGCCCTGCCGCCGCCCCGCTGTTCGCGGAGGTTCCGGGCCTCGACGCCCTGATCGTGATGGAGAAGCAGAAGGGCTCGGGCCACTGGCTGCGGCTTTGGAACCAGGTGCGCCACACCCGGTGGAGCCTGGTGATCGACATGCGCGGCTCGGGCCTGTCGGGCTTCCTGCGCCGCGAGCGCCGGGCGGTTCACAAGAAGAGCCAGGGCGAACCGGTCCACAAGGTGATCGAGGCGGCCCGCCTGCTGACGCTTCCCGAGCACGAGGCGCCGGCCCCCTACCTGTTTACCAGCGACGAGATCGAGGCCCGCGCCGAGGAACTGGTCGGCGACGGCGGCCCGGTCTTGGCCATGGGACCGGCCGCCAACTGGCTGGGCAAGACTTGGCCGATCGAGCGCTTCGCCCGGGTCGCCCACGAACTGCTGTCGCCGGACGGTCCGCTGGCCGGCGGCCGGTTGATGATCCTGGGCGGTCCCGATGACGTCCGCTACGTCGAGCCGCTGGCCCGGTCGATGCCGCGCGACCGGATCATCGACCTGACCGGCCAGGTCGACCTGTTGACCGCGCACGCCTGCCTCAAGCACGCCCGGCTGTTCATCGGCAACAACTCCGGTCTGATGCATCTGGCCGCCGCCGCCGGGACGCCGACGCTGGGCCTGTTCGGCCCGTCCGACGACCGGCTCTACGCGCCCTGGGGACAGCACTGCCGCGCCGTGCGCGGACCGCGCGCGTTCGAGCAGTTCAAGGAGGTCGACCCCGGCCTCAACCAGACCATCGGCCACATGATGGACCTGCCGATCAACACCGTGGTGGCGGCGGCGACGGAGTTGCTGGCGGAGACGGGTTCTCTCTCTTCCTCCTCGGCAAAAGAAGAGCCGGGGATGGGGGTGGAGGCAGAAGTCTTCCGGGGACGATCCCGATGGCTCCGAACCTGAAGACCAGAAAACCTAGTCATCCTGAGCAGCCGCGAAGCGGCGTGTCGAATGACGCACAGCCTCACTGCGTGGTTCGACACGCGCCTTCGGCGCTGCTCACCATGACTATTGAGGATGCGGCTCTCGACGCGCGGCGCTAGAACGGCTCAATCCCAGCGGAGCCGTCCCATGACCCAGACCTACGACCTGATCATTCGCGGCGGCGAGGTGGTGAACCATGCCGGGCGGGGCTTCACCGACGTGGGCGTGCGCGACGGCAAGATCGTCGCCATCGGCGACCTGTCCCAGGCCTCGGCCGGCGAGGTGTTCGACGCCACGGGCCTGACGGTGCTGCCCGGCGTCATCGACAGCCAGGTCCACTTCCGCGAGCCGGGTCTGGAGTGGAAAGAAGACCTCGAGACCGGCGCGAACGGCGCGGTTCTGGGCGGCGTCGTCGCCGTGTTCGAGATGCCCAACACCGAGCCAACCACGACTGACCCGGAAGCCCTGGCCGACAAGCTGCGGCGGGCCAAGGGGCGGATGAGCTGCGACCACGCCTTCTACGTCGGCGGCACGCACGAGAACGCCCGGTTCCTGGGCGAACTGGAGCGGTTGCCCGGCTGTTGCGGGATCAAGGTGTTCATGGGCGCCTCGACCGGCACCCTGCTGATCAAGGACGACGCCGGCGTCGAGGCGGTGCTGAGCAGCATCAACCGGCGCGGCACCTTCCACTCCGAGGACGAGTACCGGCTCGAAGGGCGCCGGCCGCTGGCCCGCACCGGCGACTGGACCAGCCACCCGGAGGTCCGCGACGCCGAGAGCGCGATCATGTCGACCCGCCGGCTGGTCGGCATCGCCCAGCGGCTCGGCAAGCGCATCCACGTCCTGCATGTCACCACCGCCGAGGAGATCGAGTTCCTCAGCCGTCACAAGGACGTGGCCAGCGTCGAGGTGACGCCGCAACACCTCACGCTCGAAGGCCCGGAAGCCTACAAGCGGCTGAAGGGCTACGCCCAGATGAACCCGCCGATCCGCGACGCTTACCATCGCGCCGGCCTGTGGCGCGGCGTGGCCCTGGGCGTCGCCGACGTGCTGGGCTCCGACCACGCGCCGCACACCGCCGAGGAGAAGGCCCGGCCCTACCCGGCCTCGCCGTCCGGCATGCCGGGGGTGCAGACCCTGGTGCCGGTCATGCTGACCCATGTCGCCGAGGGCCGGATGACGCTGGAGCGGTTCGTCGACCTGACCAGCCATGGCGTGAACCGCGTGTTCGGCCTGGCCGACAAGGGCCGGATGGCGGTCGGTTACGACGGCGACTTCACCATTGTCGACCTCAAGGCCCGCCGCACCATCCGCCACGCCGACACCGCCAGCCGGGTCGGCTGGACCCCCTTCGACGGCTTCGAAGCCAAGGCCTGGCCGGTGGCGACCATCGTGCGCGGCAAGGTCGTCATGCGCGACGACGAGATCGTCCTGCACGGGGCGGGGGAGCCGGTGCGCTTCGCGGAGACGCTGGCGGGTTAAATGGCGATAGTTGAGGGTGTACGCCGACGAGATTCACGCCGGAATTTCCCCGCTTTAGCGCTGTCTAGGAATTCTCGTAGTTGTTTCGGAATTTCGAACTCACTGAGATCAACGGCGTATTTCACAGAAATCTGCAATAGTTGCCGATAGCTCTCGTACGTTTCGTCAAACGTGGACGCGGCGCTAACAAGGCGAAGTTCCCTATCGGACTTGGGTCTTTTGCCTTCGTCTTCACTCTTATAGACTTCTGAAATTCGCGCGTTGATGGCATGGGTGCCGCTTCTGACCTCGGCAAAGGCAACGAGGATGTCGGCGGGCAAGCGGCTCAGGTCGATTTCCCGAAGTGCTTCGATCATCTCGGTGGTGCGAAACTCGCGGAGCGAGAGGACAGCCTTGCCGGGATGGGCAGCGACGTTCAAGCGATCGGCCAAAAGTTCCAACGATTTATGTACCAACGAGATACTCGCTCTAGCCTCTCGACACTGGGCGCTATGGAGATCTTGGGCTTGTTGGATTCGTTGCCGCCTAGCCGTCTCGAAGCCCCACAGTACGGCGACGATTGTGCCGACAGCTTGGACCCAACCGGCAAGGCCTCCTTGGTCCCGGATCCATTGAGAAGCACTTGCAATGTGCGTCACGGCATATGCCGAGCAGCCGGCGGCTACGCCGCAGAGGCCTGCATGGAAGGGCTTCTTCATCAGCCAAGCCCAGCCTTGGCTCGCAACCATGGCAATATTCATCTGGTCGTTCACTCACCCCGACAGTGCTCGCGCAGCCTAGACTTTATTTCTCGCGCCCTGTCGAATCCCGCCCGGCCCGCGCGTCTCTCCCTCAGGACGGCGCGAGGGGCGCCGTGGAGAACCGGGAGACCGCCATGCAGTACATGCTTCTGATCTATGAGCCGGAAGAGCACTACGCGAGCGCCAGCGAGGCCTTCCTTTCCGAGATCGTCGGCAAGCACATGGCCCTGTCGGCCGAACTCCGCGAGGCGGGTCAGCTGGTCAGCGGCGACGGCCTGCAGGGCGTGGAGACGGCGACCACCGTGGTCACCGACGCCAGCGGCGCCCAGAGCCTGCACGACGGTCCCTTCGCCGAGACGAAGGAGCAGCTGGGCGGCTACTACCTGATCGATGTGCCCGACCTCGACGCGGCCCTGGCCTGGGCGAAACGGATGCCCGTCGTGCCCGGTGGCAAGGTCGAGGTGCGGCCGGTGATGATCTACTGACCTTGGACCTCGGCCGGGTCATTGCCGACGCCCGCAGCCGGGTCGTCGCCGCCTTGGCGGCGCGGTTCCGTGACCTGGACCTGGCCGAAGACGCCTTCTCCGAGGCGGCGCTGACGGCGCTGGCCGTCTGGCCCGCCGATCCGCCGCGGGATGCGGCGGCCTGGCTGTGGCGAGCGGCGTTGCGACGGGGGCTGGACGCGGTGCGAAGGGCCCGCACCCGCGCCGGGGCGTTGCACGACCCGCCGCCGCCCGAGCCGACCCCGGAGGCGCTGGCCATGCTGGCCGATGAGCCCATTCCCGATGAGCGCCTGCGGCTGATCTTCGTCTGCTGCCACCCGGCGCTGGCGCCGAGGCCCGTGCGGCCCTGACGCTGAAGGTGGTCTGCGGCCTGTCGACCGGGCGGCTGGCCCGCGCCTTCCTGGTCGGCGAGCCGGCCATGCTGCAACGGATCACCCGCGCCAAGCGCAAGATCGCCGCCGCCGGGGTGCCGTTCGAGGTTCCGGCCCGCGCCGCCTGGGCCGAACGGCTGGGCGCGGTGCTGGCGACGCTGGAGATCGCCTATGCCCAGGCCTACGAGGACGCCGCCCTGGCCGGCGACGCCGCCGGGTTCGGGGTCGAGGTGCTGCGGCTCTCGGGTTTGCTGGTCGAACTGGTCCCGGACGATCCCGAGGTGCTGGCCCTGGCCGCCCTCGTCCGCTTCGCCGAGGCGCGCCGCCCGGCCCGGCTGGATGATGGCGGCGCGATGGTTCCGCTCGACGAACAGGACGTCACGCAATGGGACGACCGGCTGATCGCGCAGGGCGCGACGCTGCTGGATCGCGCAGCGAGCGAAAAAAGTACCGGCCCGTATCGGATCATGGCCGCTATCCACGGCGCCCATCTCTCGCGACGCGAGAGCGGGGCCACGCCCTGGGCGACCATCGCGGCGCTGTACGATGCGCTCGTCGTGCTGCGGCCTGGCCCGGTGACGGCGGTGAACCGCGCGGTCGCCGTGGGCATGGCGCAAGGCCCGGAGGCGGGGCTCGCCGCGCTGGAGGCGATCCGCACCGATCGCGACCTGGAGGCCTGGCTGCCCTGGCAGGCGGCCCGCGCCGGTCTATGCGCGATGGCGGGGCAGTTCGAGGAAGCGCGGGCGGCTTGTGACGCGGCGCTGGCGCTGGGCCCCGCGCCGGCCGAGCGGCTGTATCTGGAGCATGCGTTGCGCCGGCTGGGTTGAACCCCGTTCAACGGCGCCCGATAACCGCGCCCATGGACGGATCCCCAGACCTCGCCACCGCCCCCTTCCGCGACGCCCGCTATGCGCCGCGCCGGCTGGATATCGAGCGCCGCGACGACGGCTCGCTGGTGTTGGCCAACCCGACGCCGTTCGCGACGACGTTTCTGACGACGCTGGACGCGCTGGACCGCTGGAGCGTCGAGACGCCGGACCGCGTCTGGCTGGCCGAGCGGGCGGGCGAGGGCTGGCGCACGGTGACCTACGCCCAGGCGGCGGAGCAGGTGGCGGCCTTGGCCGGCGGGCTGAAGGGCCTGGGGCTCAAGCGCGGCGACTGCCTGCTGATCCTCGCGCGCAACGGCGTCGATCATGCGCTGATCTCCTACGCGATCATGAGCCTGGGCGCCGCCGTGGCGCCGGTCTCGCCACAGTACGGGCTGGCGGGCGCCGACCTGTCGCGGCTGGCCTACGCCTGCGGGGTGCTGAAGCCCGACGCGGTCTATACCGACGACGCCACGGCCTTCGCCGGGGCGCTGGAGGCGGAGTTCATCAAGGGCCTGCCGGTGGTGGCGAGCGCCAATGCGCGCGGGGGCGACGTGCGGTTCGCCGACCTGCTGACGTCAGCGCCGACGCCCTCCGTCGCCAAGCCCGACGACATCGCCAAGCTGCTGCTGACCTCCGGCTCGACGGGGCGGCCCAAGGCGGTGATCGGCCTGCATCGCAACATCGCCATCAACGCCGCCCAGATCGCCGCCTGTTTCGACGATCCCGACCCGCCGGTGGTGGTCAACGCCGCGCCTTGGAGCCACAGCCTGGGCGCCAACGCCATCCTGCACATGGTGCTGCAGCGGGGCGGGACCCTCTACATCGACGCCGGTCAGCCGACGCCCGCGAAGATGGCCGAGACGGTCCGCAACCTGCGCGAGGTGGCGCCGACCTATCACAACATGGTCCCGGCCGGCTGGGGTCTGTTCGTCTCCGAGCTGGAGAAGGACGACGACCTGGCCCGCACCTTCTTCTCGCGGGTGCGGGTGCTGCAGTACGGCGGCGCCTCGATCGCCCAGAGCATCATCGACCGGGTGCAGGCCGTGGCCATCCGCCTGACCGGCGAGCGCATCACCTTCGCCACCGGCTACGGCTCGACCAAGACCGGCCCGACGGCCTGCAACATCCACTGGCTGAACGGCCGCGGCGGCATGATCGGCCTGCCGGTGCCCGGCACGGCGGTGAAGCTGGTCCCGGCCGGCGAGAAATTCGAGATCCGGGTCAAGGGTCCGCAGGTCTCGCCCGGCTACCTGGGCGAGCCGGAGCTGTCGGCGGCGGCCTTCGACGAGGAGGGCTTCTACCGCCTGGGCGACGCGGCGCGCGCCATCGACCCGGCCGATCCGGAAGCGGGGCTGATGTTCGACGGCCGGCTGGTCGAGAACTTCAAGCTGGCCAGCGGCACCTTCGTCGCCGCCGGCGCCCTGCGCGTGGCGGCCGTCTCGGCCATCGGCGGGGCGGTCAGCGACGCGGTGGTCTGCGGCGAGGGCCAGGAGGGCGTCGGCCTGATGCTGTTCCTCGACCCGGCCGGCGCGGCGAAGCTGGGCTCGCCCGAGGCCGTGCGCGATGCGGTGCGGGCAGGGCTGGAGCGCATGAACGCGGCGGCCAAGGGCGGCGGCGGCAAGGTCGCCCGCGCGTTGATCCTCGACGGCGCCCCCGACGCGGCCAGCGGCGAGCTGACCGACAAGGGCTACATCAACCAGGCCCTGGCGCGGGACCGCCGGCCGGGCGAGGTGGCGCGGCTGTTCGCGGCAGCGCCGGATTCTGACGTCCTCACGTTCTGATCCTCTCCCTATTGGGAGAGGGGGACCACCCGGAGGGTGGTGGAGAGGGACATGCCGCCGAAAGCGGTCAGGGCGCTGTGTTCGGCTTCATCCACTATCTCGAACAGTCACTATCCCGGAGCGCTTCCCGCTCCACCATGCTTCGCATGGTCCCCCTCTCCCAAATGGGAGAGGATTACCCCGTCACCCGTTCCTTGCTCGCTGTCTCCCGCCAGTGCGCGATCGCGCCCACGGCGCCGACGCAGATCAGCAGCTGGCCGCCGTAGTAGGGGACCCAGACCGCCAGGCCGGTGAGGAAGGTGTCCGGCAGGAAGCCCATCTTGGCGAAGATCACCAGGTCGCTGACCAGGAACAGCAGCGCGCCGATGCCGACGGTGAAGCGCGGGAAGCGGCTGGTCCAGGCGGTCGCGGCCATCAGCGACAGGCCCAGCGTATAGAAGGCCACCCCCGGCGCGCCGGCCCGGTCGGCGGGCAGCATGAAGGCGATGAACACCGTGGCCGGGACGAGCAGCACCGCGAGCGCCAGCTGGCTGCGCTGAATCGTCTGACGCCGGTTGCGCAGGTAGAGGACGATGGCCACCGCATGGCCGATCAGAAAGGCGACGGCGCCGACGATGAACTGGATGCCCAGCAGCACGTCGCCCGCCGTTCCCAGCGCCATCACCGCCGCCAGCAGCCAGCCGTTCAGGTCCTTCGCCCGCAGCGCGGCATAGACCGCCAGCAGCCCCACGCCCAGGCCCTTCCAGGTCAGGCTGGCGGCCTGTGACAGCTCCATATTCCAGCTGGCGATGTAGCTGACGCCCGCGATGATCGAGCCGATCAAGGCCAGGCGGGCGGCCGTGTCGAGCCGTGTCATGGTCGTTTCCCCCGATGTTCCCCAGCCTGACTTGCCCGCTTTGCCGCCGCGAAGGAAGTCCCGACGCGGAACGGGGTCCGCGATTGGCCTGGATCAATCCGTTGGCCGCCGCCCGAGGATAGTCTGCCGCCAAGGATCACCGGGAGGACGGCATGGACCAGTTGATCGAGGACCTTCGGGCCGCGCTGGCGCCGGGCGGCGTCCTGGCCGGTGACGAGGCAGCCGCCTATCCGCGCGGGCCCTGGACACGTCTGGGCGAGCCGCTGGCCATCCTGCGGCCGGTCTCGACCCTGGAGGTGTCGACCATCCTCAAGCTGGCCGGCGCGGCCGGGGCGGCGGTGGTCCCCTGGGGCGGCCGCACCGGCCTGGTCGACGGCTGCCTCGCCGACGGAGCCCTGGCCCTGTCGCTGGAGCGCATGGCGGCCATCGAGTCCATCGACGCCACGGCCGGGACGATGACCGTCCAGGCGGGATGTATCCTGCAGACCGCCTGCGAGGCGGCCGAGGCGGCGGGCCTGTTCCTGCCGCTGGACCTGGGCGCGCGGGGATCGGCGACCATCGGCGGCAATATCGCGACCAACGCCGGCGGCAACCGGGTCCTGCGCTACGGGATGATGCGCGACATGGTGCTGGGCCTCGAGGCGGTGCTGGCCGACGGCACGGTGATCTCCGCCATGCGGTCGCTGATGAAGAACAACACCGGCTACGACATCCGGCAGCTGTTCATCGGCTCGGAGGGCACCCTGGGCGTGGTCACCCGCGCGGTCCTGCGGCTGCGGCCGGCGCCCGTGAGCCAGGACACCGCCTTCATCGGCGTCGCGTCCTTCGACGGTGTCGTCCGGCTGCTGCGGCGGCTGGAGCGGCGGCTCGGCGGCGCCATGTCCGCCTTCGAGGTCATGTGGGCCGACTTCCACGACCTCGTCACCACGCCGCCCGCCCGCGGCCGGTCGCCGCTGTTCGGCGCCACCGGTTCTACGTGCTGGTCGAAAGTCTCGGCGGCGACGCCCAGGCCGACGCCGCGCGGTTCGAGGCGGCCCTGTCCGAGGCGCTCGAGGACGGCGAGGTGGAGGACGCGGCCATCGCCCGGTCGCTGGCGGAACGGGAGGCCATGTGGGCCCTGCGCGACGACGTCGGCCAGACCAGCCGCGACGGGCCGATCATCGCCTTCGACGTCAGCCTGCCGATCGCGGCGATGGAGGCCTATGTCGACCAGGTCCGCGCCGCCTATGCGGGGCGCTGGCCGGACCTTGAAGCGCCTTGGGTGTTCGGCCACCTGGGCGACGGCAACCTGCACATCCTGGTCCGTATTCCGCCCGGCGCCGGACTGGCCGAGCGCCATGACCTCGAGGAGATGGTCTACGGCCCGCTGCCGGCCGTGGGCGGCTCGATCTCGGCCGAGCATGGCATCGGCCTGGCCAAGCGGGACTGGCTGCACCTGTCGCGGTCGCCGGAGGAGATCGCGCTGATGGCCCGCCTCAAGCACGCCCTCGATCCGGGGGCGTCCTCAACCCCGGAAAGATCCTCGCCCCCGCGCCGGGCTGACAACGGCGTTGGCGCGACGCGCGAAATGTTGGATGGGTAGCCACCCCGCAGGAGATGACCATGAACGGCGCCGACGCCCTGATCACCACGCTGGCCGACAACGGCGTCACCGCCTGTTTCGCCAACCCCGGCACCAGCGAGATGCAGTTCGTCTCGGCCCTGGACCGCGAGCCGCGCATGCGCTCGGTGCTGTGCCTGTTCGAAGGCGTGGCGACCGGCGCGGCCGACGGCTGGGGCCGCATGACGGGCACGCCGGCCTGCACCCTGCTGCACCTGGGCGCCGGCTACGCCAACGGCGGGGCCAACCTGCACAACGCCCGCCGCGCGGCGACGCCGGTGGTCAACGTCATCGGCGACCACGCCACCTACCACCGCCAGTACGACGCCCCGCTGAACAGCGACATCGCCGGCTGGGCCGCGCCCAACTCGCTGTGGGTCAAGTCGGCCGACACGCCCGATTCGGTGGGGCCGATGGCCGCCGAGGCCGTCCGCGCCAGCTTCGGCGCGCCGGGCGGCTGCGCCAGCCTGATCCTGCCGGCCGACAGCGCCTGGTCGGAGACCACGGTGAAGGGGCCGGTGCTCGAAAAGCCCGTCCGGGTGAAGGCGCAGGCCGGTGTGGTCGAGGCGACCGCCGCCCGCATCAAGGCCGCGAAGAAGCCTGTGATCCTGATGGGTGGCTCGACCTGCCTGGACGCCGGTGTGCGCCAGGCGGGCCGCCTCGCCGCGGCCGGGGTGCGGGTGCTGACCGACACCTTCGTCGCCCGGCTCTCGCGCGGCGCCGGTCGGTTCGCGCCCGACAAGATGATGTACTTCGGCGAGATGGCCCTGGCCGACCTGGAGGGCGTCGACCTGATGGTGCTTGTCGAGACGGTCGAGCCCGCCGCCTTCTTCGCCTATCCGGACCGGCCCAGCCTGCTGGTCCCCGAGGGCTGCGCCGTGGCCAGCCTGTGTGGCCGCGACGCCGACGGCCCAGCCGCGCTGCAGGCCCTGGCCGACGCCCTGGGCGCGCCCGAGGCGTCGCCGGTCGAGGGGCTGGAGCTGCCCGGGATGCCGGGCGGAGCGTTCAACCCCTACAGCATCGGCGCCTCCATCGCCCGGCACATGCCGGAGAACGCCATCGTCAGCGACGACGCGGTGACCGCCGGCCTGCCGGTGTTCCAGTCCACGAAGACGGCGCGGGCCCACGACTGGCTGATGCTGACCGGCGGCGCCATCGGCCAGGGCATCCCGGTGGCCATCGGCGCGGCCGTCGCCTGCCCGGATCGCAAGGTCCTGAGCCTCAATGGCGACGGTGCGGCCATGTACACGGTGCAGGGGCTGTGGACGATCGCCCGCGAGCAGCTGGACGTGACGACGGTGGTGTTCGCCAACCACGCCTACCGGATCCTGAACATCGAGATGGGCCGCACCGGCGCCGGCAACCCCGGCCCGGCGGCCAGCAAGCTGCTGGACCTGGGCAACCCGCGAATCGACTGGGTCAGCCTGGCCGGGGGCCTGGGCCTGCCCGCCGAGCGGGTCTCGACGCCGGAAGCGTTCGATGAGGCCTTCGAACGGGCGATGAACCAGACGGGACCGCGGTTCATCGAGGCCGCGCTGTAGTCGCGGGGACATGTACCGTCTTCGGTACGTGTCCCCGGCAGCCTGCTGAAGCTGATGGGGACACGCACTGAAGTGCATGTCCCCGCCCACGAAAAAGCCCCGCCGGATCGCTCCGGCGGGGCTCTTCAGTTCAGCGCTGCTGACGGATCAGCTGCGCACGTTGTTGGCGATCTTGCAGCCGCCGCCGACGCCGGCGGCCTGCTTGCAGGACAGCACTTCCTTGGGCTTGTTCGAGCCGCCGGCGTAGACCAGCACCCAGCCGGGCAGGCCGTCGGAGCAGCCGACTTCCAGGTAGCCGTCGCCGGTGGAGGTGCGGCCGATCGGGCGGGCCTCGGAGACGGTGCAGGTCGACTTGCCCATCGCCTTAAGGTCGGCGGTCACCGCCGGGTAGGCGGCGGCGGCGTCCGAGAACGAGCACTTGCGGCCGTCCAGCAGCGACAGCACGCAGTTGCTGATCTTGCCGTTGCCGTCGGCGTCGAACACGGCCACGCCGCCGTCGGGACGGTTCGAGCACTGCAGCTCGACCACTTCCTCGCGGGCCTTGGACGGGAACATCGCGTACTTGGCGACGGTGCACTGGAAGCCGGCCTTGGCGGCGAGGCGGCTGTAGAGGCCGGCCTGCTCGGTCTTGGCTTCGCGCGCGTCGGTCAGGGTGCACTCGGCGCCCGCCGGAGCGTTGGCGCAGTCGATGGCGCGGGCCAGGGCGCCGGCGGCGTTGCGCTCGACGACGTAGCCCTTGCCGTCCTGGCAGGCGACCTCGAAGTAGGTCGAGTAGTTGATGGTGGTCAGGATGTAGCGCTTGTCGGTGATCGCGCAGGACTTGCCCGACGACGCCATCAGCGTGTCGACCACGGCCAGCTGGGCGGCGCGGGTGGACAGCTCGCAGGCGATGTTGCCGCCGGCCTCATAGGCCAGGCAGGTATTCATCTTGACGTCCTTGTCCAGCGACATGGGCGCGGAGGTCACCAGGATGAAGCCCGAGCCGTCGGCGCAGCCCAGTTCGAAATAGGTGGCGGTCGGGCTGGAGCCGATCGCGCGGGCGTTGGCGATGGGGCAGGTGATCGGCGTCTTGGCGACGAACGGCGCCAGCTGGGCCTTGGGATCGGCGTTGCCCGGCAGCTTGCAGAACAGCGAGCTGGGCTTGCCGTCAGCCTGCGGCTTGTTGGATTCCAGGCAGTTGAAATAGGACGGGGTCGTGCCCTCCTTGTTCGACACCAGCACGCCGCCGACGCCGGTCGAGCACGAGAACTCGTAGTAGCCCTGGCCGGACTTCTTGTCCTGACCGATCAGGCGGGCCTGATCCAGGGTGCAGCCGACGCCGCTCTGGGTCAGCAGGGCGGGAACCGCCGCCATGCCGGCCGCCAGGGCCTTGGGATCAAGGCCGTCGGCGGGGGCCGCCGCGGCCGGCTTTTTGGGGGCAGACATCACGGCGGCGGGCGCCATGAATGCCAGCGACAGGGCCGCCGCTAGGCCGATCCCGATGAACCGCATGGTCTGTAACTCCTGGGTATGTTCCTCGCGGCGACTTAAACGCGCGCTTTTTTCGAGGGTCAAGATGCCCTTGTGCAGCGGCCTAATTGCGGCCCCGCGCTGAACGGCGGATGATAGGGACATTCATCGGGAGAGCAGCAAGTTGCGGGACGGCATGGAAGAATCGGCGACCGAGGTTCGGCGTCCGAAACTGGATTACCCCTTCGAAACCGGCCCCGAGGTCGGAACCGGAGACGTGCGTGAGGTCGCGCCGGGCGTGAAATGGCTGCGGATGCCGCTGGGCGGACCGCTGCAGTTCATCAATGTCTGGGCCATCGCCGACGGCGAGGGGTGGGCCGTGGTCGACACCGGCCTGCAGACCCGCGAAACCGCCCAGGCGTGGCGCACGGCCTTCAAGGACGGGCTGGAGGGCAAGCCGATCACCCGGGTGATCGTCACCCACCTGCATCCCGACCACATCGGCCTGGCCGGCTGGATGACCCGCAAGTTCCAGTGCCGGCTGTGGATGACCCGCCTGGAATACCTGCAGTGCCGGATGCTGGTGGCAGACACCGGCCGCGAGGCGCCGCAGGACGGCATCGACTTCTACAAGGCCGCCGGCTGGGACGAGGACTCGATCGAGAACTACCGCACCCGCTTCGGCGGCTTCGGAAAGGCCATCTACCAGCTGCCTGACAGCTATCGCCGACTCAATGATGGCGAGGAGTTCGACATCGGCGGCCATGTCTGGCGCGTGGTGACCGGCAACGGCCATTCGCCCGACCACGCCTGTCTCTACTGCCCCGAGCTGAAGCTGCTGATCAGCGGCGACCAGGTTCTGCCGCGCATCTCGTCCAACGTCTCGGTCTTCCCGACCGAGCCGGACGCCGATCCGCTCCAGGACTGGATGAGCAGCTGCGCCAAGGTGAAGGCCGCTGTGCCGGACGAGGTGCTGGTGCTGCCGGCGCACAACGACCCGTTCCACGGCCTGCACGCGCGGCTCGACCACCTGATCAACGGCCACGAGCGGTCGCTGGGCCGGCTGCAGAAGCTGCTGTCGACCGAGCCCAAGCGGGCCATCGACGTGTTCGGCGCCCTGTTCGCCCGCCAGATCGGCCCGGAGCTGCTCGGCATGGCCACCGGCGAGGGCCTGGCCCACATCAACTGCCTGATCGAACGCGGCACGGCCGTGGCCGAGGCCGACGAGCACGGCGTGGTCTGGTACCGGGCGGCCTGATCATCCTCTCCCGCAAGGAGAGGGCATAGTATTTCACATGCGAACTTGATATTTCGCACATGAAGTATATTCTCCGCCCATGCCCGCGACCCCGCCGTCCCGCCGCCTGTTCTTCCTGCTGTCCGCCGGCGCTCGCCGTGTGCAGCGCTGGATCGACGGCGAGCTGGCGGGGATGGGCGGCCTGACACAGGCGCAATCGGGACTGTTGTTCTTCCTCGGCAAGGACGGCGGCGCCCTGATCGGCGAGGCGGCCGAGGCGCTCGATGTCGCGCCCTCGGCCATGACGGGCCTCGTCGACCGCATGGCCCGCTCAGGCCTGGTCGAGCGCCGCCCGGACGCCGACGACGGCCGTTCGCACCGCCTGTTCCTCACCGACGCAGGCCGCGCGGCGCGCGCCGCCGCCATGGACGGCCTGAAGGAACTCAACACCACCCTGACCGAGGGCTTCACCGAAGCCGAGGTCGCCACCATCGCCCGCTGGCTTTCCAGCCTGCAGACCCGCTTTCCCCGGAGATGATCCCATGACCGACCACATCCTCGTCGCCGTCCAGGACGGCGTCATGACCCTGACCTTCAACCGACCGGACAAGAAAAACGCCATCACCGACGCGATGTACGGCGTGCTGGCTGACAGCCTGGTCGCCGCCGAGAAGGACCCGGCCGTGCGGGTGATCCTGTTCAACTCCCGCGGCGACAGCTTCACCTCCGGCAACGACCTCTCCGACTTCGCCGCCCAGAACGCCTCGCAGGACACCGGCGCGCGCGGCGAGCGCAACGTCGGCCGTTTCCTCAAGGCCCTGGCCCACGCCAAGAAGCCGCTGGTCGCGGCCGTGCGCGGCCTCGCCGTCGGCGTCGGCACGACCATGCTGCTGCACTGTGACCTGGTCTACATCGCCGACACCGCGAAGCTGACGGTGCCGTTCGTGAACCTGGCGCTGGTGCCCGAGGCGGCCTCCAGCCTGACGCTGCCCAGCCGCATCGGCCATGCCCGCGCCTACGCCATGTTCGCGCTCGGCGAGGCGGTGGACGGGGTGAAGGCGCAGGCCTGGGGCATCGCCAACGAAGCCCTGCCCGAGGACGAGGTCGACGGCCGCGCGCTGCACATCGCCCAGGCCCTGGCCAAACGCCCGCTCGGCGCCCTGACGGTGACCAAGGCTCTGATGCGCGACGCCGAACAACTGGCCGCCCGCATGGACGAGGAGGGCGCGCACTTCGCCGCCCGCCTTAAGACGCCCGAAGCCGCCGAAGCTTTCGCCGCCTTCGCCCAGCGCCGGCCGGCGGACTTCAGCAAGGTGGGGTAGGGGCGAGGGGGACATGCACTTCAGTGCGTGTCCCCTGCCGCTTCAGCTGCTGGCGACAGGCGCCGAAGGCGGTACATGTCCCCGGGCGCCGCATCGCCTCTAGGCCGAACGGCGTTAGCTGGTGCAGGATGCCGGGGACACATTCCGGCGCGGGCGATCCGCGCCACAACAGGTCGGCCCGGCAAGAGGCCGCCAGGGGAGCCCCACCATGAACGACCGCATCACATCGGCCTTCGGGGCCTTCACGCCCGCCCGCGAGGTGGTCGCCGGCCATGACCTCTCCGGAAAGACCGCTATCGTCACTGGCGCCGCCACCGGCATCGGCATCGAGACCGCCCGGGCGCTGGCCGAGGCCGGAGCCGACGTCGTCATCGCCGCCCGCAAGCCGGACCTGGCTCGCGAAGCCATCGCCGACATCAACAAGACCGCGCCGGGCAGGACCCGCTTCGAGATGCTGGACCTGTCGGACCTGGCCTCGATCCGCGCCTTCGCCGACCGGTGGGCCGGCAAGCCGCTGCATATCCTGATCAACAACGCCGCCGTCATGGCCTGTCCGCTGGACCGGACCAAAGACGGCTTCGAGATGCAGATCGGCACCAACCACTTCGGCCACTTCCTGCTCGGCACGCTGCTGGCGCCGGCGCTGGCGGCCGGCGCGCAGCAGGCGGGCAAGGCCTCGCGGCTGGTCAGCCTGTCGTCGATCGGCCACCGCCGGTCGGGCATCAACTGGGAAGACCCGCACTACCGCACCCGCGCGTACGACAAGTGGGAAAGCTACGGCCAGGCCAAGACCGCCAACGCCCTGTTCGCGGTCGGCTTCCACCAGCGGTTCAAGGACCAGGGCGTCACCGCCAACGCCGTCATGCCGGGCGGCATCATGACCCCGCTGCAGCGCCACCTGCCCCACGAGGAAATGGTCGCCCTGGGCTGGATCGACGAGGCCACCGGCAAGATTCGCGACGGCTTCAAGACCACCGAGCAGGGCGCCTCGACCAGCGTCTGGGCGGCGGTCGGCCCCGAACTGGAAGGCGTCGGCGGCCTCTACCTGGAGAACTGCGCCCAGGCCGCGCCGTTCGACAAGGCCATGCCCTTCGTCGGCGTCATGCCCTATGCGCTCGACCCGGCGGACGCAGACCGGCTGTGGGCGATCTCGGAGGAGACGGTCGGCTCCCGCTGATCGACTGACCTTGGCGACGGACTACGGGCCGCATTCCCAGCGGCCGGCAAAGGTCTGCCTTGCGCCGTCGGCCTCGTAGGTGAGCGTAGCGGGGCTGGGCGGTGACTCGCCGCCGCCGGCGGCCGGGCCTGTCTGCGTGATGCGGATGGTCTTGCCGGCGCCGGTGAACACAGCGCCCCTCAGCATGCCGTCGAAGCCGCCGGGCGCCGTCACGCGCTCGAGCGAGCCCGTCACCTTGACCAGACCCTGTGCGGCGTCGTCCGAGGCGACGTCGCCCCTGGCGACCAGCAGCGGCGAGGCCGCGTCGGTGGAGAAGCTGCAGGCCAGTTCGCCGGCCAGCGGCTGGGCTTCCATGTCAGCGGCCGAGAGGGCGGACAGCGGGATCGCCGAGCGGTCTCCGCCTGAAGCCGGAGCTTCGGCCGGAGGGGCGGCGTCAGGCGTCGGGGCGGGTGTCGCCGCCTCCTGCCCCGAACAGGCGGCAAGGAGCAGAACGGCCGCGACGGCTGCTCCGGGCGTCAGGCGTTCACGAAGCCCGGTCATGCTGTGATCCTTCTCCAACTTGAGCAGTACGTCCCGCGCACCTGCCGGTTCCCATCGATCCCCGCTCCCAAGACGAAAGGCGCCGGTATAGGCTGACGCCCAAACACGGAGCCCACCCAATGTCGCTCAAGGGCAAGACCCTCTTCATCACCGGCGCCAGCCGCGGCATCGGCCTGGCCATCGGCCTGCGCGCGGCGCGGGACGGAGCCAATGTCGCCATCGCCGCCAAGACCGCCGAGGCCCATCCCAAGCTGCCGGGCACGATCTATTCGGCCGCCGAGGAAATCGAGAAGGCCGGCGGCAAGGCCCTGCCGCTGATCGTCGACGTGCGGGACGAGACCTCGGTCTACGACGCTGTCGAACGGACCGTGGCGGCCTTCGGCGGCATCGACATCTGCGTCAACAACGCCTCCGCCATCAGCCTGACGCCGACCGAGGCGACGGACATGAAGCGCTACGACCTGATGCACCAGATCAACGCGCGCGGCACCTTCCTGACCACCAAGGCCTGCATCCCGCACCTGAAGCGGGCGGCCAATCCGCATGTGCTGGCCCTGTCGCCGCCGCTGGACATGAGCCCGCACTGGTTCGGGCGGCACGTCGCCTACACGGTCGCCAAGTACAACATGAGCATGTTCATGATGGGCATGGCCGACGAGTTCCGCGACGACGGCATCGCCTTCAACGGCCTGTGGCCGCGCACCGGCATCGCCACGGCGGCCATCCAGTTCGCGCTGGCCGGCGACGAGGGCATGAAGCACTGCCGCACCGTCGACATCATGGCCGACGCCGCCCACGCCATCTTCCTGAAGAAGGCGTCGGAGTTCAGCGGCAACTTCCTGATCGACGACAGCTTCCTCTACGCCGAGGGCGAGCGCGACTTCGACAAGTACCGGGTCGATCCGACCAAGCCCCTGATGCCGGATTTCTTCGTGCCGGCCGACAGCGTCCCGCCGCCGGGAGTGAAGATCGGATGAGCGTGACCGTCCGCCCGGCCCGGCCGGAGGATGCGGCGGCGATCCACCAGTTCGTCCGCGACCTCGCCGAGCATCACGAGCATATCGAGGAGGCGAAGGCCTCGCTCGAAGAGATCCGCCACGCCTTCTTCGGGCCGGCGCCCTACGCGGTCTGCGAAATGGCCGAGCAGGACGGGCTGCTGCTCGGCTTCGCCACCTGGTTCTACACCTTCTCCAGCTGGACCGGCCGCAAGGGGATCTATCTCGAGGACCTGTTCGTGACCGACGGCGCGCGGGGGACCGGCGCCGGCCGGGCGCTGATGACCAGCCTGGCGCGCCGCTGCGCCGCCGAGGACCTGCCGCGGATCGAGTGGGCGGTCATGAGGGGCAACACCGGCGGCGAGGCTTTCTACAGCCGGCTGGGGGCCGCGCCGCAGGACCACGCCATCTGGCGGCTGGACGGCGAGGCGCTGGCGGAGCTCGGCCGGTGAGCGCGCCGCCAGACACCGTGCTGGAGGTCTCGCCCCAGGAGGCGGAGGCGATCCGCGCGGCGGTGCTGGCGGCGGACCTGGCGACGCTAGGTCCCGGCCGGTCGCTGGCCGGCCCGACGGACACCGCCGACCTGCTGGCCTTCCTGCTCGATCCCGAAGTCTCGGACGCCATCTACGACCTGCCCCGGCCGTTCACGCATGAGAGCGTCGGCCGCTGGATCGCCGAGAGCGAGGCGCTGCGCCAGGACGGCCGACGGCTGCTGATCCTGACCCGCGACGAGACCGGGACCCTCGTCGGCTACAGCTGCGTCAGCGTCTGGCCGGACCGCTCGGCGGCCGAGCTGGCCGGCGCCCTGGCCCGCAGCCGCCAGAGCGGCGGGCAGGGCGGCGCGGGCGCCCTTCACACCTTCGGCTGGATCTTCGACACGCTCGGCGTGCGGATGATGTGCCTGACCGCCGCGCTGGACAACGTGCGCTCGGCGAAGCTGATCGACGCGGCCGGCTTCGTGCGCATGGGCACGCGCGAGGCGGTGCGGCCGGACGGCACGACGCGGACGTCGATCTACTGGGAGGTGACGCGGGACGAGTGGCGAGAGCGGTGGGGTTAGGCTGTGCGTGCTTCGCGCTCCTCAGCATGACGAACGTGGATTGCGTTCCACTGAGTTCGTCATCCTGAGGAGCGAGCTCTTCGCGAGCGTCGCGAAGGACGCAATCACGCCCGCTCGAACACCGCCGCGATGCCCTGGCCGCCGCCGATGCACATGGTCTCCAGGCCGTACTTGCCGTCGCGGCGATGCAGTTCGCGCAGCAGGTTGGCCAGGATGCGGCCGCCGGTGGCGCCGATGGGGTGACCGAGGCTGATGCCCGACCCGTTGACGTTCAGCCTGTCGCGGTCGTCCCAGCCCCAGCCCTTGAGCACGGCCAGCACCTGCGGCGCGAAGGCCTCGTTCAGCTCGACCAGGTCGATGTCGTTCCAGCCGAGGCCGTTGCGCTTGAACAGCCGCTCGACGGCCGGCACCGGGCCGATGCCCATGCGCGAGGGGTCGCAGCCGGCGGCGGCCCAGCTGTGGAACCAGCCCATCGGCTCCAGGCCCAGCTCGTCCAGCTTGTCCTCGGCAACGACCAGGCAGGCGGCGGCGGCGTCGTTCTGCTGGCTGGCGTTGCCGGCGGTGACCACGCCGTCCTTCTCGATGGCGCGCAGCTTGCCCAGGCTCTCCATCGTGGCGTCGGGGCGGAAGCCTTCGTCCTTCTCGAAGATGACCGGGTCGCCCTTCTTCTGCGGCACGGCGACCTTGACCAGCTCGTCGTCGAACTTGCCCTCGGCCCAGGCCTTGGTGGCCCGCTGGTGGCTCATGACGGCGTACTCGTCCGACTGCTCGCGGGTGATGTTGTAGTCGCGGGCCAGGTTGTCGGCGGTCTCGATCATGCCGCTGATCACGCCGAAGCGGCTGATCGGCTGGCTCATCACCCGGCCGCGGGCGAGGCGGTCGTGCATGGTGACAGGCCCCGCGCGGGCGCCGTTGCGCATCTCGAGGCTGTAGTACTCGGTGTTGCTCATGCTCTCGACGCCGCCGGCGATGACCACGTCGGCCGCGCCGGTCTGGATCATCATCGCCGCGTCGATGATCGCCTGCAGGCCCGAGCCGCAGCGACGATCCAGCTGGTAGCCGGGCACGCTGATCGGGAAGTCGGCGGCCAGCAGCGACCAGCGCGCGATGCAGGGCGCCTCGCCGTTGCCGTAGCCCTGGGCGAAGATCACATCGTCGACCCGCTCCGGATCAAGCTTCGTGCGTTCGACCAGGGCGCGCAGGATCACCGCGCCGAGGTCGCCGGCGGTCATGCTCGAAAGCCCGCCCTGGAACTTGCCGACCGCGGTGCGGATCGGGCTGACGATGGCGACGCGGCGCATTTTTCTCTCCGAGTATCCCGGCGAAGGCCGGGACCCATCAGGATCGCGTCGGCCTCTGGTGAAGAAGCGTGGACCCGGCCTTCGCCGGGGGCACGGGGTGGTCAGATCGGGTCGTAGGGGAACACGGACGCCGAGGCTCCCGCGTCGAAGAAGCTGTTCTTCATGGCCGGCAGGGCCACGTCGAGCAGCGAGCGGGGAGTCCAGCCCTCGAGGTTGGCCATGTTGCGGACCGGCCGGGGCTGGTCGAACAGGATCACCTCGTTGCCGCGCACCGCGAAGATCTGGCCGCTGACGTCCTTGGCCTCGGGCGAGGCGAGGGCGACGGCCAGCTGGGCGACCTGATCGGCGCGCATGGCGTTCTTCATGCGGTCGACCCGCAGGGCCGAGGCCTCGTCCTTGACCGGGATGGTGGCGATCATGCGGGTCCAGGCGAACGGGGCGATGATGTTGGAGCGGACGTTCTTGATCGCCCCCTCCATCGCCAGGATGCGCGACAGGCCCATAACGCCCAGCTTGGCGGCGGCGTAGTTGGCCTGGCCGATGTTGCCGATCAGGCCGCTGGTCGAGGTGAAGTGGACGTAGGAGCCTTCCTGCTGGTTGCGGAAGTGCTCCACCGAGGCGCGGGAGACGTTGTAGGCGCCGCGCAGGTGGACCTCGATGACCTTGTCCCAGTCCTCATCGGACATCTTGTGGAACATGCCGTCGCGCAGGATGCCGGCCGGATTGATAATGGCGTGCAGGCCGCCGAAGGTGTCCATCGCCTGCTGGATCATGCCCTGCACCGAGGCCATGGAGGTGACGCTCTCGGAGTTGGCCACGGCATGACCGCCGGCGGCGTTGATCTCGTTGGCGGTCTGCTGGGCCGGGCCGGCGTCGCCCTCGTCCCCGCCGCCGACGCTGCCGCCCAGATCGTTGACGACCACCTTGGCGCCCTCGCGCGCCGCCAGCAGGGCGCACTCCTTGCCGATGCCGCCGGCGGCGCCGGTGACCAGAACAACCTTGCCTTCAAGCACGCCCATGCCGGGTCTCCCTTGGACTAATCTTGCGCGTTTCGCGCGATCTAGGCTGCCGACGCAGCGTCACGCAAGCCTGTCGGCCTTGCGAAGGTCGGGGAAGGTTTGGCCCACACCCCGGTGACGACCAGCGCCCCGACGCCGCCCCAGACCACGGCCGCCACCGGACCGATGAACCGCGCCACCACCCCGCCCCGGAACTCGCCGAGTTCGTTGGAGGCGCCGATGAACAGCGACGACACCGTCGCCACCCGGCCGCGCATGTGGTCGGGCGTCACCAGCTGGATCAGGGTCTGGCGGATGTAGACGCTGATCATGTCGGCGGCGCCCAGGATGACCAGCGCCGTCACCGACAGCCACATCACCTTCGAGGCGCCGAACACCACCGTGCCGACGCAGAAGATGGCCACCGAGGTGAACATGATCACCCCGGCCTTGCTGCGGATCGGCACGGCGGCCAGGTAGAAGGCCATGGCCGCGGCGCCGATGGCGGGACCGGCGCGCAGGATGCCGAAACCCTCCGGCCCCACATGCAGCACGTCGCGGGCGTAGACCGGCAGCATGGCCGTGGCGCCGGCCAGGATGACGGCGGCCAGATCCAGCGAGATGGCGCCGAAGACGATCTTGTTGGTCCAGACGTAGACCAGCCCTTCCTTCATCAGCGCCCAGCGCGATCCGGGCTGCACCTCCGGCTTCGTGTTCGAGCGGATCAGCAGGATGGTCAGACCGGCGACGACGTAGAAGAAGAGGGCCGCCGCGTAGGACATCCCCGTCGACCAGGCGACCAGCACCCCACCCAGCGCCGGTCCGGCGATGGAAGCGGTCTGCCAGGCCAGGCTGTTCCAGGCGATGGCCCGGGCAGCAGCGCGCGCGGCACCAGCATCGGTCCCATCGCCGTGTTGGCCGGGGCGAAGAAGGCGCGACAGACGCCGAACAGGAAGGCGGCGCCGAGCAGCAACGGGATCGAGTCGTTTCCGGTCAGGGTCGCGATCATCAGCAGGGCGGCGATCGCGATCTCGCCGGCGTAGGTGAACTTCAGGATCGTCCGGCGGTCATAGCGGTCGGCGGTCTCGCCGGCCGGAAGTGCCAGCAGCAGCACCGGCACGAACGACACCAGCCCGATCAGGCTGACCATGAAGGCGGCGCGGGGCACGTCCATGGTCTCGCGGGCGAGGCTGTAGACGTGCCAGCCTAGCGCCACCGACTGGATCTGCACGCCCAGCACGGCGGTCCAGCGCGACAGCCAGAAGCGAACGAAATCGCCCTGCCGGAGCAGGGCGCGCATGGACGTGTCGGATTCGGCGGGCTCGGACATGGGTCAAAACCCTTTGCGCCCGGAAGCCGCGTCTCGCAACCGTCGTTGACGGGCAGGGCGGCGATGCGTATGTGCGCCGCCTCTGTCACGGTGGAACGAGGGCGCGATGCGCAGCCTCCGACGAACGATCCGCCGCGCGACCCGCGCGGACGTCTGACCGCCCCCGCCTCTCGAAGGCGCGGGGTTCGTTCTCCTGTTCCTTCCGTGAAGCCTCCGACATGACCGACATCGCCTACCGGCCCGAGCGGCCGCACGACGCTCCCCTGATCGACGCCCTGATCGACCGCGCCTTCGGCCCCGGCCGCCACGCCAAGGCCGCCGACCGCCTGCGCGAGAACAACAGCCTGCTGCCCGACCTGTCCTTCACCGCCTGGGAGGGCGAACGACTGGTTGGCTCCGTACGGATGTGGCCGGTGGCCATCGGCGGCGCGCCGGTGGTCTTCCTGGGGCCGATCGCCGTCGAGGCGCAGCTGCGCAAACACCGCATTGGCCAAACTCTGGTCGAGCGGGCCTGCGAGGCCGCGGCGAAGGCCGGCTGGCCCGCCGTGCTGCTGGTCGGCGACGCGCCCTACTTCGAGCGGGTCGGCTTTTCGGCCGCGCCGGCGAAGGGCGTGGTGATGCCCGGGCCCGTGGACCAGCGCCGGGTGCTGCTCAAGGCGCTGAGCGAGGGTGGCGCGGACGGGCTGGCAGGGCTGGTCAGGGCTTCCTAGGTGAACCGTCATGGCCCGACTTGTTCGGGCCACCCAGGAACACCGCGCCCGAAGGAAGGGCGAAGCTGATCGTTCAATTCAACTCGGCCTCCTCACCACGCATGGGTGGCCCGAACAGGTCGGGCCATGACGGATGTTGAGGTTGCGCAGGGGAAGAGGCTTTCACCGTCCGGCTCAAGGACTACATTGAGCCCGTGACCACAGAATCCAAACCCTCTTCAGGCCTCGAAACCGTCCTCGCCGCCGCCAAACAGGCGCCCGGGCGCGGGCTGCCGCCGGTGCATCTGTGGCATCCGGCCCATTGCGGCGAGATCGACATCCGCATCCGCAAGGACGGCGTCTGGTTCCACGAGGGCACGCCGATCGGGCGCGAGGCGCTGGTGCGGCTGTTCTCGACCGTGCTGCGGCTGGACCCGGACGGCTACCACCTGGTCACGCCGGTCGAGAAGATGAAGATCGTCGTCGAGGACGCGCCCTTCATCGCCGTGCGGGTCGACCGCGACGGCGAGGCCTTGCGCTTCCTGACCAACGTCGGCGACGAGGTCGAGGCCGGGCCGGACAATCCGATCCGCGTCGAGATGGATCCAGTCACCGGCGAGCCGCGCCCCTATGTCCACGTCCGGCGCGGGCTGGAGGCGCTGATCGCCCGGCCGGTGTTCTACGAGCTGGTCGAGATGGCCGATGAACACGACGGCGTCATGGGCGTGACCTCGAACGGCGCCTGGTTCGCCGTGGGGCCGGTCGCGTGAATCCCAACGCCCCGGCCGACGAGCTGCGCGACTGGATCGGCCAGCACCTGGATCCGTTCGACGCGCTGTCGCTCTCCCACGAGCCCCGGTCGGACTTCGATCTCAATCCGACGATGAACCTCGGCGAGCCGATCGCGGTGCGGCCGGCCGCCGTTCTGGTCGGCCTGATCGAGCGCAAGGAGGGGCTGTCGGTCCTGCTGACCCGGCGCTCCGACACCATGCGCAGCCATACCGGCCAGGTGGCCTTTCCCGGCGGCCGCATGGACCCGGGCGAGACGCCCTGGCAGGCGGCCCTGCGCGAGGCGGAGGAAGAGGTGGGCCTGTCGCCCTCGCACGTCTCCCTGGCCGGGCTGTCGACGCCCTACCGCACCGGGACAGGCTTCCTGGTCACGCCGGTGGTCGGCTTCGTGCCGCCGGACCTGTCGTTCGTCCCCAATCCGGACGAGGTGGCCGATGTGTTCGAGACGCCGTTCGGTTTCCTGATGGACCCGTCCAACTACGAGCGGCGTCACTACGACATGCCTGACGGCCAACGCCGGCACTTCTATGCGATGACCTGGGAGAACCAGCTGATCTGGGGCGCGACGGCGGGGATGCTGCGGGCGCTCTACGACCGGCTGTACGGCGCGGCGCTGGC
The DNA here is from genome assembly GCA_965283745.1 of Caulobacteraceae bacterium. Taxonomy (GTDB): domain Bacteria; phylum Pseudomonadota; class Alphaproteobacteria; order Caulobacterales; family Caulobacteraceae; genus Caulobacter. The sequence goes on along the minus strand of CBDIPM010000016.1, from coordinate 3,525 downwards.
CTGACCTGAACGTGACGCGGTGGTCACTTTTCAGCGCCGCCGCGTCGTCGTAAGCCCTTGGCCATGACCACCTCAGTGACATTACCCGACACCATTGGCGTACAGCCCTGGATGACCCTGCCGGCGACCCGCGCCGTCATCGAGGCGCTGGAGGCGCGCGGGTTCGCGGGCTGCGCGCAATTCGTCGGCGGCTGCGTTCGCAACACCCTGCTCAAGCAGCCCATCGACGATGTCGATATCGCCACCACCCTGACCCCCGACCAGGTGACCGAGGCGCTGGAAGCGGCCGGGATCAAGGTCCTGCCGACCGGCGTCGACCACGGGACGCTCACCGCCGTTTCCGGCGGGCGGACCTATGAGGTCACCACGCTGCGCAAGGACGTCTCGACCGACGGTCGTCGCGCCGTGGTCGCCTTCACCCAGGACTGGGCCGAGGACGCCGTCCGCCGCGACTTCCGGCTCAACGCCCTCTACGCCGACGGCGACGGCCGCATCTTCGATCCGACGGGGGAGGGCGTCGCCGACGCGCTGGCCGGGCGCATCGTCTTCGTCGGCGACGCGATGACCCGCATCCGCGAGGACTACCTGCGGATCCTGCGCTTCTTCCGCTTCCAGGCCTGGTACGGCCGGGGCGAGCCGGACGCCGCCGCCCTCGCGGCCTGCAAGGCGTTGAAGGGCATGCTGTCGGGCCGCGCGGCCGAGCGGACGCAGAAGGAGCTGCTCAAGCTGCTGGCGGCCGATGATCCCCGCTCGGCGCTGCGCCTGATGGCCGCCACCGGCGTGCTCGGCGCCGTACTGCCGCAGGTGAAGGCCCTGACCCGCTTCGAGAAGCTGGTCGAGATCGAGTCCTCGCAGCTGTTCGAGAACGATCCCGAGCTGCGGTTGGCCGCCATGATCCCCGACGATCCCAAGGTCGCCCAGGACGTCGCCGAGCGCCTGCGCCTGTCCAACGCCCTCAAGGACCGGCTGGTCGCCGCCGCCGGCGCCACGCCGCGCATCGTGTCCTGGATGAGCCCGCGCGAGACCCGCCGGGGCGTCTACGCCATCGGGGCCCGCGCCTTCGTCGACCGGGTCAAGCTGGCCTGGGCGGCGTCGGACCGCAACGCCGCCGCGCCGCAATGGCGGGCCCTGATCCCGCTGGCCGAGTCCTGGACCGCCCCGACCTTCCCGCTGACCGGCGAGGAGGTCATCGCCGCCGGCGTGCCCAAGGGCCCGCTGGTCGGGCAGGTGATGCGCGAGGTCGAGGACTGGTGGATCGACCTGGACTTCATCGACGACAAGCTGGCGGCGGTGGAGCGGCTCAAGGCTGTGGCCCAGGGCATGGTGTTCTAGCCACGGCCCGCCGGAGCGAGGGCGACGGTCGTCAGGCCGCCGCCAGCTCGTCGGTCAGCCGCCGCCACTCGCGCTGCGCCAGGCTGGGGCGCACGACCTGGTCCATCAGCTGGTCGAACACCGCCGGCGCGGCGCTGTCGCGAATGCTCCTGAGCATGGTCAGCCGTTCGCCGTGGCGGACGGCGGGCGCCATCATCCGCAGCATCGCGGCGCCCAGGAACGGCGTCATGTTCCAGACGATCTTCGCCTTCAGCTCCAGCAGCGCCTCGTCGTCGAACACCGCCTGCAGCAACGGCAGGGTCTCTTCCTCGTCCTCGGCCATGTGCGCCAGGTTGGCGGCCACGAAGCGGGAAAAGGCGAGGTAGAGGGCGCGCGCCGCCCGCCGACGACCGGCGGACGGCGCCGTCTCCAGCGCCCGCGCCAGGTCCTCGATCTCCTCGAGGATGGCGCGGTGCGACCGGTGGGCTTCGTCGAGGTCCTTGACCGCGCCCGGCGCATAGGGAGCAAGCGCCGCGTGGATGACCTTCTCTTCGTAGCCCTGGTACTCCTGGCAGAGCCGCAGGTGCTCGCGCAGGTGTTCGAGAAGTCCGGACACGGCCCGTTCGTCTTCCAGCTCCACAGCGCCCAGCCGGATCATGAGGTTGGCGTGCGCCATCCTCAGTCCCTTGTGGACGGGGCCGAAGAGATCGAACGATCCCCTGGGCGCGGATGGGTTGATTGACATGGTCGGTGTCCCTGCTGGTCCAGCCGTCAGGCGGCGGCCGGCTGCTGTCGTTGCGCGGCCAGGGCCGCCTTCATGCCCTGGAAGGCGACGTCGACCGGGCCCCAGGCGGGGCGTGACTTCATCGCCGCGACCCAGCGCTCGACGTTGGGCCAGGGCGACAGGTCGAAATCGACGACCTCGCCGAGCGTGACGATCGGCAGGCCGAAGTAGTCGGCGAGGCTGATCGTCGGTCCGCAGACAAAGGTGTTGTCGCCGATCATCCGGTCGTTGAGCACGGTCAGGCGCTGGCCGGCGGCCTCGGCGCCGCGCGCGACCAGCTCCGCCTGGGCGGCCGGATCGCTCATCGCGTACTTCGGCAGCATGCGGCTGTAGACGACCTTGTAGCCGTAGTCGCGCAGGAAGCCGGTGTTGAACCAGTCCATCGCCGCGTTGATCCGCGCCCGCTCGCGAAGGTTGGACGGATAGGCGGCCGAGCCGACCGTGTCGGCCAGATACTTCAGGATCGCCGAGGACTCCGTCAGGCAGAGGTCGCCGTCGACCAGCGCCGGCACAGTCAGGTTCGGATTGATGGCGGCGAAGGCCGGATCCTTCTGCTGTTCAGCGAACAGGTTGATGTATTCGAGGTCCAGTTCGATGCCATGTTCGGCGGCGAACAGCAGGATGCCGCGACACACAGTGGAGGCGGGGTCGTTGTAGAGCTTCACTCTTATTGTGTCCTTGCTTCATTACATCCTTGTCATGTTAGTATTGACGCGGACGTTGCGGGACGGTCCCTCTAGTCCGCGTTCCCGGGTTCATCAATCGGCGTTCTTGCATACTCGATCTGCAATATTGCAGAGTAGGGCCATGTACGACTGGAATGACCTTCGACACTTCCTGGCCGTGGCCCGCAGCGGCAGCACCCTGGCGGCGGGGCGCCAGCTCGGGGTCAACCAGACGACCAGCGCGCGGCGGCTGCAGGCGCTGGAGGACGCGCTGGGCCAGCGGCTGTTCGACCGGGTGCAGGGCGGACGGGTCCTGACCGAGGCCGGTCGCAACCTCGTCGCCGCCGCCGAGGCGGTCGAGGCGGCGGCCCGGAGCTTCGAGGACCAGGCGGCGGCGCTGCAGCGCGGCCTGACCGGCGCCCTGCGCGTCACCTGTTCGGAGACCATGGCCAAGGTCGCCGTCACGCCGGCGCTGGTGCAGTTCAATCAGCTCTACCCGGACATCGAGGTCGAGGTGATCATCGCCGACAAGTTCCTGGATCTCGTCGCCGGCGAGGCCGACATCGCGGTCAGGGCGACGTCAACGACCCAATGGGAGGCGGGGATCGTCGTTCGCAAGCTGATGGACCTGAACTGGGCGCTTTATTGCAGCCCCGCCTACGCCGAGCGCCACGGCGTCCCCGACGGCGTCGATGATCTCGCCGGCCACATCCTTGTCGGCGGAACCGGAGAGCTGGCCAACGTCCCCTGGTACAGATGGCTGGA
>CBDIPM010000015.1:0-49831 GCA_965283745.1 Caulobacteraceae bacterium | reverse complement strand
ATCGCGGCGATCAGGACGAGGGCGGGCGCGAGACGACGCTTCATCTGCCTGTTTTCCATGCAAGCGGGGCAGGTCTGACAAGGCCCCGGGGCGGCGGCCGCCGTCAAGCCCGCCGCCGTCGTTCAAGGCTTGACGAGATGATATGTTATTTCATAACACTTCGACCTTGTCCGCCGCCGGAACCACAGCATGTCCCTTCGTCGCCTACTGCTCGCCGCCGCCTGCGGCCCGGCCCTGATCGCCGCACCAGCCCTGGCCGAGGAGGCGCCGCCCACCGACGTGGATCAGCTGGTGGTGACCGCCGCGCCGTTCGCGGTGTCGCTGGACTCGGCCACGACCAGCATCGAGGTGATCGGCCGCGACCAGCTGGACGTCGCCCCGCCCGCCGGGCTGGGCGACATGCTGGCGGGCGTGCCCGGGCTGCGCTCCAGTTCGTTCGGCCCCGGGGCCAGCCGGCCGGTGGTGCGGGGCCTGGCCGGCCCGCGCGTGCTGGTGCTCAACAACGGGGTCGGCCTGGTCGACGCCAGCGCCCTCTCGCCGGACCACCAGGTGGCGTCCGACCCGGGCGAGGCGCAGCGGATCGAGGTCCTGCGCGGCCCGGCGGCGCTGCTCTACGGCGGCTCGGCCATCGGCGGGGTGGTCAACATCATCGACGACCGCATCGCCCGGCGCGCGCCGGACGCGGCTGTGTCCGGACGCCTGAACGGCTCGGCCGGCTCGGTGGATGACAGCCGCTCGATCGGCGGCGCGCTGACCTTTGGCGCGGGCCCGCTGGTGTTCACCGTCGACGGCATCCACCGCCAGAGCGACGACTATGAGATTCCCGCCTATCCCGAATCGCGCCGCCTGCTGGCCGAGGAGGGCGAGACCGCGCAGACGCCCTTCCCGAAGCGACTCGAGAACAGCGCCGTGGACCTCGACGCCTGGGGCGCGGGCGTCAGCTGGGTCGGGTCGGATGGCTATCTCGGCGTCGCGGTGAAGCGCACCGAGACGACCTACGGCGTGCCCGGTCACGCACAGGCCGCCGGTTCCGCCGCCCGTCCCCGCGCCCGACGAGGCCGTCACCATCGGTCTGGAGCAGACGCGGGTCGACTTGGGCGGCGAATGGCGCGGCGCGCTGGGCCCGTTCGACACCGTCCGCTTCAGCGGCGGCTGGGCCGACTACACCCACACGGAATTCGAAGGCGCCGACGTCGGCACCCGCTTCTTCTCGGACGGCTGGGAGGGCCGGCTCGAGCTGGTCCAGGCCGAGCGTGACGGCTGGAACGGGGCCTTCGGCGTGCAGGCGCTGCGCCGCGACTTCGACGCCGTCGGCGCCGAGGCCTATGTGCCGCGCACCGAGATCTCCGAGGTCGGGGTGTTCACCCTGCAGCGGGTGGACCGGGACAGCTGGGGCTTCGAGGGCGGTCTGCGCCTCGACCGGCGCGAACTGAAGAGCCTCGCCGGGGATCGGGATTTCTCCAGCGCATCGGGCTCGGTCGGCGTCTTCGCCCGGCCGGCCGAGGGCTGGTTCCTGGGCCTCAGCCTGGCGCGGACGTCCCGCGCGCCGACCGAGGCGGAGCTGTTCGCCGAGGGCCCCCACGTGGCCACCCGCGGCTTCGAGATCGGCGATCCCGACCTGGACGTCGAAATCGCCACCTCGCTGGAGGCGACGTTCCACTATGGCGACGACCGGCTGGAGGCGGACCTCCACCTGTTCGTCGTCGACTACGACGGCTTCATCGACCTGACGCCGACCGGCGCGGTCGAGGACGGCCTCGACGTCTTCGCCTATGTCCAGACCAACGCCCGGTTCCACGGCTTCGAGGCCGAGGCCAGCTGGCGTCTCTGGCGCGAGGGCGAGCGCAGCCTGTCTCTCGATCTGGGGGCCGATTACGTCCGGGCCGAGAGCGACCTGGGCCCGCCATCGCGCATTCCGCCCTGGGCTGTCAGCGGCAAGCTGGTCTGGCAGGGCGTCGACCTGGGCGGCTGGGTCGAACTGCGCCGCGTCGCCGGCCAGGACCGGGTGTCCGACTTCGAACTGCCGACGGACGCCTACACCTTGCTGAACGCCGGCGCGACCTGGACGCCGCCGGCCCTGCAGGGCGTCAAGCTGTTCGTCGAGGGTCGCAATCTGGGCGACGCGGAAATCCGCGAGCACGCCTCGTTCCTGAAGGACATCGCCCCCCAGCCCGGTCGCGGCGTCCGGGCCGGCTTCAGCTACCGGTTCTAGAAGCGGGGACATGGACTTCAGTCCGTGTCCCCTGCCGCTTGAAGCCGATGGGGACACGCACTGAAGTGCATGTCCCCGGCCGAGCCCTATCCCAGCACCGTCTTGCCGTTCTTCACCACCGTGACGCCGCGGTCCTTCACGCGGGCCTCGAAGGAGACGACGTCGCCGTCCTTCCACATATCGACGCTGATCGTCTCGCCGGGGAAGACCGGACTGGAGAACCGCACCTGGTGACTCTTGATCCGCGAGGGATCGAAGTCGGCGTAGGCCTGCAGCACCGCGCGGCAGGTGATCCCGTAGGTGCACAGGCCATGCAGGATGGGGCGGGGGAAGCCCGCCGCCTTCGCGATGCGCGGGTCGGAGTGCAGCGGATTGCGGTCGCCGCTCAGACGATAGATCAACGCCTGGTCGGGCTTGGTCGGGATATCCACGGTCATGTCGGGGCTGCGGGTCGGAACCTCGTGGGCTTCCGGCGCGCCGTCGGACGGCCCTCCGAAATTGCCGTCGCCGCGCGCGAAGGTCGAGCCGGTCAGGGTGGCGATCTTCTCGCCGGTCTTCGCGTCCTTCAGCACCGTCTCATTGTAGATGACCGCGCCCTTGTCGCCCTTGTCGTAGGCGCCGATGATCCGTCCTTCCGCCAGGATGGACGCCTCGGTCGGGAAGGTCTTGTGGAACTCGACCTTCTGCTCGCCGTGCACGACCAGCAGGAAGTTGATGCCCATCTTACCCATGCTGGACCGGCGCCCCAGGCGACCGTGGTGGCCATGGTCGGCACCGCCTTCAGCCCGCTCTCGTAGACGAACGGCAGTTCCTGCTCGTTCATCGGATCGTTCCCGAGGCCGATGCCCAGGGCGTAGAGCATGGTTTCCTTCTCGGTCCAGGCGAAGGGCTGGGGTTCGCTGGTCAGCGACAGGATCTCTGGGTAGGCGATGGGCATCGGCGTCGTCCCGCGGTTATGGTTGATTTTCTTGCCCCGATTGAACCCGCTTACCTACAGGGAGCGCAAGACGGGTGCTCGCATTGCCGCGTTCCACCGGATCGGCTAGAAGCGCCGGCTCGACCTTCCTGCGCGGCCGGACGTCGCCCGCGCGCCTCCACAAGAGACTAGAATGGCCACCGAACAAGCTCCTTCCGCCGCCGTCACCGGTCAGCTCCAGTTCTACACGACGCCCGAGCCGCTCAGCCGCGACGCCCACGGCGGCCTGGCCGTTCAGCAGCTGGAGCGTCCGTTCGCATTCGCCGAGACGGGGCATGTCGTGCCGCTGACCGTCGCCGAGTTCGGCTTCGCCGCGGTCAGCTATCCGATCATCTTCGGCGGCACGGCCTACATGCCGCTGGCGGTGATGGGCATCAACGGCGGCGAGAACATGTTCGTGAAGGACGGCACCTACACGGTCGGCTCCTACGTCCCGGCCTACACCCGCCGCTTCCCCTTCGTGCTGGCGGCCGATGAAAGCCAGAGCCGCCTGGTGGTCTGCATCGAGCGCAACGCCGAGATCTTCTGCGACAAGAGCAAGGCCGGCAGCCAGCCGCTGTTCACGCCGGAAGGCGAGCCGTCGGAGTACACCGCCAACGCCATCAAGTTCTGCGAGGATTTCGAGACCGAGCGCCGTCGCACCGAGGCGTTCGTGACGGTTCTGAAGGACCTCGACCTGTTCCACACCCGCGAGGCGATCTACCAGCAGCCCAACGCCGACGGCACCTTCACCCCGGTGAAGATGGCCGAGTACTTCGCCGTGTCGGAAGAGAAGCTGAACGCCCTGCCGGCCGAAAAGCTGGTCGAGCTGCGCGACAGCGGCGCCCTGGAAAAGATCTACAACCACCTGACCTCGCTGGTCGGCTGGGACCGTCTGATCGCCATCGCCACCGAGCAGGCGATGCTGCGTCAGCTGAAGGCCGCCAACGGCTAAGGCTGAAGCGAGCTGAACGATCAAAGGCCCCGGTGGAAACGCCGGGGCCTTTTTCGTTGCGGTTGCATCGACGGTCGAAAGGGTCGGCCGTTCCACCGGCGGTCCTCCCCCATGGGGGAGGGGGACCATGCGAAGCATGGTGGAGAGGGTGCGGTGCAGGGCGCCGGCCGGCTTGCACAGCCGTTCGTGTTCCCTCTTCGAAGGCTCCTGGCCGCGACCCGCTCCACCACCCTCCGGGTGGTCCCCCTCTCCCAAGGGGAGAGGATCCGCTGGAGGCGGCGCCGTCTTGCAAAGCCGCGCTACCGCGCGAAGACGCTCCGCGTCAGGCAGGAGAAGACCAGTCGGCCGGCCTCGTCGAGCAGGTCATGCTGGGCGATGACGATGCCCTTGTCGTCGCCGACCGGGTCCTTGCCCATGATGGTCATCCGCCCGCGCAGCAGTTCGCCGGGCGGCGGGTTGCGCGCCCAGCGCAGCGCGTCGACGCCCAGCCGCTTGGTCATTGGCCAGTCGGCGCTGGCCTGTTCGTCCAGCCGCGACCAGATGGCGAACAGCATGGCGTCGGGCGCGCCGCCATCGGTGTCCCAGCCCGGCGCGAAGGCGCGGGCGAAGGCCTCCAGCGCCGCCGGGTCGACCACGGCCGCGCCGAGGTTGACCACCATGCCGACCTGGATCTCGTCAAAACTTGCGGGCAAGACTCAGGGCTCCGGTGAGATGCGAACCAGCAGCTTGCCGTCATGCGCGCCGGTGAACAGCAGTTTCACGGCTTCGGCGGCGTTTTCCAGTCCGTCGACCACATGCGCCTTCCATTTGATCTGGCCGCTCATCACCGCCGGCGCCAGTTCGGCGATGGCCTCCATGGCGCGCGGGATGAAGTCGATCACGATGAAGCCGCGGATGGTCAGCCGGTGCATCAGGATGCGGCCGAAGTCGGTCGGACCGGCGGCGACGCCTTCGCTGTTGTAGCCGCTGATCATGCCGCACAGGGGCACCCGGCCGAAGTTGTTCATCCGGCTGATCACCGCGTCCATGATCGCCCCGCCGACATTCTCGAAGTTGACGTCGATGCCGTTCGGGCAGAGCCGGTCCAGCGCCGCGCCGACGTCCTCGTTCTTGTAGTCGATGGCGCCGTCGAACCCGAGTTCCTCGGTCAGCCAGGCGCACTTCTGCGGACCGCCGGCGATGCCGATGACCCGCGCGCCGCGCATCTTCGCCAGCTGCCCGGCGATCGAGCCCACGGCGCCGGCGGCGGCCGAGACGACGACCGTCTCGCCCGGCTGCGGCTTGCCGAAGTCGTTCAGGCCGTACCAGGCGGTCAGGCCCGGTGGCGCCCAGCACGCTCATGAAGGCGGTCAGGGGCACGCCCGGCAGCAGCGGCACGGGGCTGAGCGTCGCCTCATGGGCGATGGTGTGGCTCTGCCAGCCAGACAGGCCGGCGTTGACGACGGTTCCCTCCGGATAGCGCTCCGACCGGCTGGCCTCGACGACGCCGAGCGTGCCGCCGCGCATGACCTCGTTCAGCCCGACCGGCGGCAGGTATTGATCCTGGTCGCTCATCCAGATGCGGTTGGTCGGGTCCAGCGACAGATAGATGTTGCGGACCAGGACCTCGCCGTCCTCCAGCGCGCGGATCGGCGTCTCGACGAACTCCAGGTCCCCGGGCGAGATCTCGCCGACCGGACGTTTGCGGAGGATCCACTGGCGATTGACGGACATGCGCGTCTCCCTGTTTTCCCAAGGATCATGGCGCGGCCCTTGGGGAAGTCGAGGGGGTGCGGACCGATTGCTGTGGCAGGGTCCATGGCCCGCGCCATATAGACGGTTCATGAGCCGCCTTCTCGCCGCCCTCGCCGTTGTCCTCGCGCTGCTGGGCCCGACCCTCGCCGCCGCCGCGCCCGTGGACACCGGCCACCTGGAGGCCGAGCTGGTCGCCCAGGAGCGGGGCGCCGTGCCCGGCGGGACGGTCTACGTCGCGCTGCGCCAGAAGATCGACAAGGGCTGGCATACCTACTGGCGTAATCCCGGCGACTCGGGCGAGCCGACCACGATCAAATGGACGCTGCCCGCCGGCTGGCAGGCGGGCGAGATCGTCTGGCCGACCCCCGCGCGGATGCCGATCGGGCCGCTGCTCAACTACGGCTACACCGGCGAGGTGCTGCTGCCCGTCCCGGTCCAGGTCCCCGTCACGGCGACGGTCGGATCGACGGCGACGCTAAAGGCGGACGTCACCTTCCTGGTCTGCGAACTGACCTGTGTGCCGGAATACGCCAGCCTGACCCTGACCGTGCCGGTCGTCGCCGGCGCGCCCGGCGGCGATCCCGCCTGGGGCGACAAGGTCGCGGCGACCCTGGCCGCCGCGCCCAAACCCTCGGGCCTCAATGCCATCTACGCCGTCGAGGGTCAGACCCTCCGGCTGGCGATCACCGGCGGGCCGCTGAAGGGCGCGGACCTGTCGCGGGCCTACTTCTTTCCGTTCGACGCCACCGTGCTCGACCACGCCAAGCCCCAGCCCATCGAGCGCGGCGCCGAGGGCCTGACCCTCAGCCTGCCGGCCGGGATCGCGGTCAGCGCCGGCGAGACGCCCGCCGCCATCGCCGGGGTGCTGTCGCTGGGCGACCGCGCCTTCGAGGTGTCGGCCTCGGCGGGCGCGATCCCCGCCGGCGCGCTGGGCGGCGGGACCCTGCCGCCGGCGCCGATCGACGATCACGGCCCGACGGCCTCGGTCGGCGGCGCCATCGGCCTGCCGCTGGCCCTCGCCTTCGCCTTCCTGGGCGGGGTGATTCTCAACCTGATGCCCTGCGTCTTCCCGGTGCTGTCGATGAAGGCCGCCGCCCTGGCCGCCCACGCCCACGACCCGCGCACCGCCCGGCGGCAGGGGACCGCCTATCTGCTCGGCGTTCTGACGACCTTCCTGGCCCTGGCCGGCGCCCTGATCGCGCTGAAGGCGGCCGGCCAGGCCATCGGCTGGGGCTTCCAGCTGCAGTCGCCGGCCATGGTCGCGGCGCTGGCTCTGGTCATGCTGCTGGTGGCCCTGAACCTGTCGGGGGTGTTCGAGGCCGGAACCTCGCTGCAGGGGGCGCCGGAACCGCCTCGCGCGGCGGCCTGACCGGCAGCTTCCTGACCGGGGTGCTGGCCGTGGTCGTGGCCGCGCCCTGCACCGCGCCCTTCATGGCCTCGGCCATGGGCTACGCCCTGACCCAGGACGCCTGGCTGTCGCTGCCGGTGTTCGCGGCGCTGGGGCTGGGCCTGGCCGCGCCGTTCGTTCTGCTCTCCTTCGCCCCGCCTTTGCTGCGCCACATGCCAAGGCCCGGCCCGTGGATGGAGACCCTGCGCCACGTCCTGGCCTTCCCGATGTACGGCGCCGTCGCCTGGCTGGTCTGGGTGCTGGCCCAGCAGACGGGTCCCGCCGGCCTGGCGCTGGCGCTGGCCGCCGGGGTGCTGGCCGCCTTCGCCGCCTGGCTCTGGGGCCTCGCCCAACGTCGGCCGCCGGCGCCGGTCGTGCGCGGTCTCGCCGCCGTGCTGGCCATTGGCGTCGTCGCCCTGACCGGCCTTCTGGCCGTGGAAACGCCAGCCCCGCAAAGCACCGCGCAGGCGGCGGGGGAAGCCGCCGAGGTTCCCTACGAGCCCTGGTCGCCCGAGCGGGTCGCCGCGCTGCGCGCCGAGGGGCGACCGGTGCTGGTTAACTTCACCGCCGCCTGGTGCGTGACCTGCCAGGTCAACGAACGCACCTCGCTGTCGACGAAGACGGTGGCCGACGCCCTGACCCGCACCAACGCCGTCTATCTGAAGGCCGACTGGACCAGCCGGGACGCGGTGATCGCCGCGGCCCTGGCCGAGCATGGCCGGGCCGGGGTGCCGCTCTATCTGGTGTACGGCGCGGGCGGCTCCGCGCCCGTCATCCTGCCGCAGCTGTTGACCGAAGGCATGGTGGCGCAGGCGCTCGACAAGGCGGCGGCGAACTGGGCGCCTATGTCCCGCTTGTGACCGTCGCCGGCGTGGTGATCACTTCCACATTGTCGCGCAGCAGCCAGACCATCTCGCGCAGGGCGGCGTCGCGGGCCTGCGGGTCGGCGGCGGCCTCGACCTGGCCGAGGCGCACGGGCAGGTCCTGGGCGATGCCGCGCAGGATGCATTTCAGGTCGCCGTCCGTGCCGCGCTCGGCCAGCAGGTGATGGGCCTTCATGTCGAGCTCGGCCAGCGCCGTCAGCTCGGTCTTGAAGGCGGGAAAGCCGGCCAGGTCGCCGGTTTGGCCTTTCCAGGCCTCGACGCGGGTCTTCAGCGCGCCGGCCCGGGTGACGATGTCTGAGAACAGCGGCTCGGCCATCAGGGGCGAGGCCGGGGCGCTGATGCTCGTGGCGGGGCGCAGGGTCGCGCCGTCGCCCGGCGCGGCGAAGGCCAGCCAGAGGGTTGCGGTGACGGCGATGGCGTCGCAGGACATGGGCCGCGCCTCGTGGTTGCAGGGGTCTCCCCAGTTACGCGGCGCATGGTAAACGGGCCTTTACCGCCGGAGTGCGCATGACCGACCTCGCCGCCGCCTGGACCGCCCTCGAGACGGCCGCCCGCACTGATTCAAAGACCCGGATCGTCGACCTGTTCGCGGCCGAGCCGGACCGGCTGGCGCGCCTGTCGGTCGAGGCGGCGGGCCTCACGCTCGACCTCAGCAAGCAGCCGTGGAGCGCCGCCGGCCTGACCGCCGCGCTGGAGCTGGCCCGGGCGGCGGGGGTCGAGGCGCGCCGCGACCGGCAGTTCGCGGGCGAGGCCATCAACGTCACCGAGAACCGCGCCGTGCTGCACATGGCGTTGCGGGCTCCGGACGGCGCCGACTGGCAGGCGGTCGGCAAGCCGGTCTCGGCCGGGGTCGAGGCGGTACGCAAGGCCATGGCCGCCTTCGTCGCCGATGTGCGTGACGGCCGCCTGCGGGGCGCCACGGGCAAGGCCTTCACCACCGTCCTGCACATCGGCATCGGCGGCAGCGACCTGGGCCCGCGCATGGTCTGGCGGGCGCTCAAGCCCCTGGTCCCGGCGGTGGACGTCGCCTTCGTCGGCAACGTCGATCCCGCCGACATCGCCGCCGCCATGGCGCGGCTGGACCCGGAGACCACGCTGGTCGTGGTGGCCTCGAAGACCTTCACCACCCAGGAGACCATGGCCAACGCCGCCGCCGCCAAGGCCTGGCTGCGGCACGCGCTGGGCGCGGCGGCCGACGGCCACTTCGCCGCCTGTTCGACCAACCTGGAGGCCTGCGCCGCCTTCGGCATTCCGGCGAGCCGCGTGTTCGGCTTCGAGGACTGGGTCGGCGGGCGCTACTCGATCTGGTCGGCGGTGGGGCTGTCGGTGGCCATTGGCCTCGGCTGGGACGCCTTCGCCGACTTCCTGGCCGGGGCGGCGGCGATGGACGAGCAGTTCCGTTCAACGCCGCTGGAGCGCAACGCCCCGGTGTTGCTGGCGCTCGCCCATGTCTTCAACCGCAACGGCCTTGGCCGTCCCGTCCGCGTGGTTGAGCCCTATGCGGAGCGGCTGGGCCTGCTGGCCGCCTATCTGCAGCAGTTGGAGATGGAGTCGAACGGCAAGCGGGTGACCGAGGCCGGCGCGCCGGTCAGCCACGCCACATCGACCGCCGTGTTCGGCAACGCCGGCACCAACGACCAGCACGCCTTCTTCCAGATGCTGCACCAGGGCACGGATGTGATCCCGGTCGACTTCGTCGCCGTGGCCCGCGCCGACGAGGGTCCGCCCCGCCAGCACGCCATCCTGCTGGCCAACGCCATCGCGCAAGCCGAGGCGCTGATGACCGGCAGCGCCAACGAAGCCGAGCCGCACCGCCACTTCCCCGGCGACCGGCCGTCGAGCTTCATCCTGCTCGACCGTCTGACCCCGCACGCCCTGGGCGCCCTGCTGGCGCTCTACGAGCACAAGGTCTTCGTCGAGGGCGCCCTCTGGGGCGTCGACAGCTTCGACCAGTGGGGCGTGGAGCTGGGCAAGACGCTGGCGAGCAAGGTGCTGGCCGAGCTGGAGGGCGGCGAGGCGGGGGCGCACGATCCGTCGACGGCGGCGCTGATCGGGCGGCTGCGGTAGCGCCCTCCCTCCCCGTATGGGGAGGGTGCTCCCGAAGGGAGCGGGTGGGGCAAAGGTGATCAAAGGTCGGCGCTGACCGGCGCTCAGCCGTTTCCCCACCCGTCTCCTCCTTCGCCTGCGGCTTCGGAGGATCCACCCTCCCCACGAGGGGGAGGGAGGCTAGGAAAGCGCCAAGTTCTCCGTTATAGCGCCTCCCCGATGACCCGTTCCGCGCACCACCATCACGCCTGCCACGCCATCCCTTGCGGGACGGATCGGGTTCGCGCGGCCTGAGGGCCAGACGCACACCCTCCGGCCCCGCCCGACGCGGATGGGGCCAGAACGGCTCCATCCGACCCGCAAAGTCCTGATGTAGAGCCGCCTGATGACCGAAGAGACCTTCCGACCTGAAGCGAGAGCCCCGCGCGGTTTCGCCGACAAGCGCGCCGCCACCCTGCGCGCCGAGCGGCGGATCGTGGAGGCGGTGTCCAAGGTCTATGAGCTGTGGGGCTTCGAGCCGCTCGACACCGGCGCCTTCGAGTACGCCGACGCCCTGGGCAAGTTCCTGCCCGACAGCGACCGACCCAACGAGGGCGTCTTCGCGCTGCAGGACGATGACGAGCAGTGGATGGCGCTGCGCTATGACCTGACCGCGCCGCTGGCCCGGTTCGCGGCGCAGAACTGGGAGACCCTGGCCAAGCCGTTCCGCCGCTACGCCTTCGGGCCGGTCTGGCGCAACGAGAAGCCGGGACCGGGCCGCTTCCGCGAGTTCATCCAGTGCGACGCCGACACCGTCGGCTCGGCCCGTCCGGAAGCCGACGCCGAGATCATCGCCATGGCGGCGGCCGGGCTCGAGGCGGCGGGGTTGGCCCGTGGAACAGCAGTGATGAAGATCAACAATCGCAAGCTGCTGGACGGCGTTCTCGATGGCACGGGCGTGACCGATGCCGGGCAGAAGCTCGCTGTCCTGCGGGCGATGGACAAGCTGGATCGGCTGGGCATTGAGGGCGTGACCCTTCTCCTCGGAGAAGGCCGCCTCGATGAGTCCGGTGCGTTCACGAAGGGAGCTGGTCTCTCGACGGCCGCGATCGACGACGTCCTGGGATATCTTCAGGCACCCGCAGTCTCGCGTTCCGGGTTCCTGGACTGGCTTTCGGACACGACGCGCGCCACCGGCGGGCAAGAAGGTCTCGAAGAGTTGGCCAAGATCGATACGGCTCTGAAGGGCCTGGGGATCAGCGACGAGCAGGCTGTGTTCGATCCCTCAATCGTTCGGGGCCACTACACCGGCGCCGTGTTCGAGGCTGAGCTTCTGCTGGAGATCAACGACGAGAAGGGCCATCCGGTCCGCTTCGGCTCGATCGGCGGCGGTGGGCGCTACGACGACCTGGTGGCGCGGTTCACCGGCGAGCGGACCCCGGCGACGGGCTTCTCCTTCGGCGTCTCGCGGCTGGCGGCGGCGCTGAAGGCGGCCGGACGCGAGGCGGCGGGCGAGGGGCGAGGCCCGGTGGTGATCATCGCCTTCGACCAGGCCCGGATGGCCGACTACTTCGCCGTGGCGGGCGAGCTGCGGAGCGCCGGCATCGCCGCCGAGGTCTATCTGGGAACCTCCGGCATGCGGCCGCAGATGAAGTACGCCGACCGCCGCCTGGCGCCCGCCGCCGTGATCATCGGCGAGGACGAGTTCGCCGCCGGCACGGCCACGGTCAAGGACCTCGACCTCGGCCGCGACCTGTCGAAGGGCGTCACCGACAACGCCGCCTGGAAGGCCGAGCGGCCGGGCCAGCAGACCGTCGCCCGCGCCGACCTGGTCGCCACCGTCCGCAAGATCGTCGAGGCCGCGCAATGAGGCTGGAGCCCGCCGTTCCCCTGGCCGCGCTGGCCGCCATCCGCGCGCCCTTCGCCGACGCCGGCGCGACGGCGGTCGATGTGGCCGTGCTGCTGCCGCTGGCCCTGCTGCTGGAGCTGTCGGGCGAGGCCATGCGCCCGCGCCTGTTCGTGGTCCAGGCCGAGGGTGGCGAGGAGCTGGCCCTGCGGCCTGACTTCACTATCCCGGTCGCACGGGCCCACATCGACGGCGGCGCCGCCGAGGGTCGCTACGCCTACGAGGGCAAGGCCTTCCGCGCCGCCCCGACCGGATCGCAGCGCGCCGAGGAGTTCCTGCAGATCGGCGTCGAGCTGTTCGGCAACGGCGACCCGGCCGTGTCGGACGCCGAGGTCGCGGCCCTGGCCTGGGGCTCGGCGGCGGCGGGCGGTCGCGACGACCTGACCCTGACCTTCGGCGACATCGCGCTGTTCGGGGCCTTCGTCGACAGCCTGGCCCTGGCGCCGGCGCTGGCCGCGCGGCTCAAGCGGCTGTTCACTCGGCCGCGCCTGCTGGCCGCCGAGCTGGACCGCGCCGACGCCGGCGAGACGGGCGAGCGAATCGTTAATCCGCTGGAGGGCGTGCCTGAGGGGCAGGGGCCCGAGGCGCTGCGCCAGCTGTGGGCCATCGCCAGTATCGAACCCGTCGGGACACGGCCGCCGGAGGAAATCGTCCGCCGTCTGGCCGATCGCGCCGAAGCCTCGCGCACGCCCAGCCTGTCGCCGGCCGAGGCCGCCGCCGTGCGGGGCTTCCTGGCGGTTTCGGGATCACCGGAGTCGGCGCTGGCGGAGGTCCGGCGGCTGGCCGGTCCGTCCACGGCGTCGCTTGATGCGGCCACGGAGGGCTGGACGCGTCGGCTGACGGGTCTGGCCGAACGCGGCGTTCCCACCGACCGACTGACCTTCGCCGCCGCCTTCGGCCGGGCCTTCGGCTACTATGACGGCGCCCTGTTCGAGGTGCGCAGCGCGGCGCTGGGGGCTGAGCGCCCGGTCGCCGCCGGCGGCCGCTACGACGGCCTGCCGGCCCGGCTCGGCGCGGCCACGACGCTCGGCGCGGTGGGCTGCATGGTCCGCCCGGCGCGAGCCTTCGCGGGAGGCATGGAATGAGCGGTCCCCTTATTCTGGCCGTCCCCTCGAAGGGACGGCTGAAGGAACAGGTCGACGCCTGGCTGGCCGACGCCGGCCTGCCGCTGTCGGCGCCGTCCGGCGGGCGCGGCTACACCGCCCGCATCGCCGCCCTGCCGTCGGTCGAGGTGCGGCTGCTGTCAGCCTCCGACATCGCCTCGGCGCTGGACAGCGGCGAGGTCCACCTGGGCGTCACCGGCGAGGACCTGCTGCGCGAGCAGATCGCCGACCTCGACAACCGCGTCGCCCTACTGCGGTCTCTGGGCTTCGGCCGCGCCGACCTGATCGTCGCCGTGCCGCGCGGCTGGCTGGACGTCGACAGCATGGCCGACCTGGAGGAGGTGGCGCACCTGCACCTGGTCCGCACCGGCCGCCGCCTGCGGGTGGCGACCAAGTACATCGCCCAGACCCGCGCCTTCTTCGCGAAGAACGGGGTGGCCGACTACCGCATCGTCGAGTCCGGCGGCGCCACCGAGGGGGCCCCGGCCTCCGGCGCGGCGGAGATCATCGTCGACATCACCACCACCGGCGCCACCCTGGCCGCCAACCACCTGAAGATCCTGAGCGACGGCGTGATCCTGAAGAGCCAGGCGCGGCTGGCCGCCTCGCTGACCGCTGACTGGGACGCGGGCCGCATGGCCGTGGTGCGCCAGCTGCTGAGCGTGGTCGAGGCCCGGGCGCGGGCGCGGGGCAGCGTCATGCTGGTCTGGCCGGCCGAGCAGGACGCGGGAGCCCGCGCGGCGTTGGCGGGACTGGTCGAGGCCGGCGCCCGGCCGCGGGCCAACGGCCTGTTGCTGCGCGAGGGGGACCTGTTGGCCGCCCAGGCGGCGCTGGCGGCCGCCGGCGTCGGCCCCGTGGCCGCGACTCGCCCCGAGCATCTGTTCGAGCCGGTTTCCGAGGCCGCCGAGTCGCTGGCGAACCGCGTTACGGCGTAAATTTGACGCCAGAGTCAAAAGTACTCGACCGGAGCGGGTTCTTTTGACGGGCGGGTCCAAGAAATAACCCGTTTTACGCCCTTTCGCCGTAATTTCTTGCGCGCAAGGCCGCCCGGGTTGCTTGACAGCGACACGGATATGCCGTCTTTTGACGGTGCGCGAGACACAAGAACCCCAGAGAGTTCTGGTCTCACGGCGTTTCGGGGAGGAAACGCCCGCTTGGATCGAGTGATCGAGGAAAAAGCTAAGCCCGCCGCGAATATCCCCCGCGGCGGGCTTAGTCCTTTCCGGGACGATCGCCTGAAATTGACTCTACCGTCAAAATAGCTGCCCAAGTCTCATTGCGTGGTTCGCGACGCCGGCCCAAGAGCCGGCTCCTCACCATGACGAAGGTGGGTGGCGTTCCGCAGACGTCGTCATCCTGAGGAGCGATCTCTCGGGATCGCGTCGCGAAGGACGCACGGCGACCCCTCCAGCCTCCACACACTACCAAGCCGACACATGACCGCTGACCCCCACGACCCCACGCCAGCCGAGACCGACACCGACCGCTTCGTGGTCCTCACCGGATGCTCCGGCGGCGGCAAGTCGACGCTGCTGGCCGAGCTCGAGCGGCGCGGCTTCACCGTCGCGCCCGAGGCCGGACGGCAGATCGTGCGCGAGCAGGACTGGACCGGCGGCGACGCCCTGCCGTGGACGCAGCCGGCGCGGTTCGCCGAGCTGGCCGTGTCGCGGTGCGTGCGGGATCTGATCAGCGTGGCGCGGGAGCCGGGTCCGGTGTTCTTCGACCGAAGCCCGATCGACCAGCTGGCCGGGCTGGAGCGGCTGGGCCTGCCTGTCCCGGCGACGGTCGCGGGCGCGGTGGCGCGCTGCCGCTACAACAGCACGGTGTTCGTCGCCCCGCCCTGGCCGGAGATATTCGCCATGGACGCGCAGCGTCGCCACGGGCTGGACGAGGCGCTGGCCGAGTACGGCCCGCTGCGGGCGATCTATGAGCGGCTCGGCTACCGGCTGGTCGACCTGCCGAAGACGACCGTCGAGGCGAGGGCGGACTTCGTGCTGGAGCGGTTGGGATAGCAGAAGAGGCGGCCCTCGCGGACCGCCCCTTCCTTCATGTCCGGATGACCGGTGCGCCTACCAGATGCGCACGCGCTCTTCCGGCGCGATCCACAGCTTGTCGCCGGCCTTGACCCCGAAGGCGTCGTACCAGGGGTCGAGGTTGCGGATCGTGCCGTTGACCCGGAAGTAGGGCGGCGAGTGGGGGTTGGAGGTGACCATCTGCTGCATCGCCTCGTCGCGGTACTTGCCGCGCCAGACCTGGGCCCAGCCGAGGAAGACGCGCTGCTGGCCGGTGACGCCGTCCAGAACCGGAGCCGGCTTGCCGTCCAGCGAGATGATGTAGGCGTCATAGGCCAGCGACAGGCCGCCCATGTCGCCGATGTTCTCGCCCATGGTCAGCCCGCCCTGCACCTTGTAGCCGGGGATGGGTTCGTAGCTCGAGTACTGGGCTCCGAGCCGCTCGGCCTGGGCGCTGAACTTGGCCGCGTCCTCGGCCGTCCACCAGTCGCGCAGCACGCCGTCGCCGTCGCCCTTGCGGCCCTGGTCGTCGAAGCCGTGGCTGATCTCGTGACCGATGACGCCGCCGATGCCGCCGTAGTTGATCGCCGGATCGGCGTCAGGATGGAAGAACGGCGCCTGCAGGATGGCGGCCGGGAAGACGATCTCGTTCTTGATGGGGCTGTAGTAGGCGTTCACCGTCTGGGGCGTCATGCCCCACTCGGAATTGTCAACCGGCCCTCCGAGGCGGCTGACGCGATAGGTCCACTCGAAGGCCGCCGAGCGCCGGGCGTTGCCGTAGGCGTCGTCGGCCTTCAGCTCCAGGCCGCTGTAGTCGCGCCACTTGTCGGGATAGCCGATCTTCACGCCGAACTTGGCCAGCTTGTCGAGGGCCTGGACCTTGGTGGCCGGGCTCATCCAGTCGAGGCGCTCGATACGGGCCTTCATGGCCGCCCGGATGTTGGCGACCAGGTCTTCCATCTTGGCCTTGGACGCCGCCGGGAAGTAGCGGGCCACATAGACCCGGCCGATCGGCTGGCCGACCATGCCGCTGACGGCGTCGACGCCGCGCTTCCAGCGGGGCCGCTGCTCGGGCTGGCCGCCCAGGGTGCGGTTGTTGAAGTCGAAGCTGGCGTCGGCGAAGGCTTTCGACAGCAGCGGCGCGGCGCCGTCGGCGACGTGGAAGGCCTGCCAGGCCTTCAGGGTGTCCAGATCCGTCTCGCCATAGATCGCCGCCATCTTCGGGAAGGCGGTGTTGGTGGTGACCACGATGCGATCGACGCCCTTGAGGCCGGCGCTGTCGAGGTAGCGGTTCCAGTCGTAGCCCGGGGTGAAGGCCTGAAGCTCGGCCAGGCTCATCGGGTTGTAGGTCTTCTCCCGCTGGCGGCGCTCGGTCGGGTCCAGCTCGCCTCGGCGACACGGGTCTCGAACGCCACGATGGCCCTGGCGCTTTCCGCCGGCTTCGCCCAGCCGATCAGGGTCAGCATCCTGGCGATATAGACCTCGTAGGCGGCCTTCTTGTCCGCGAACTTGGGCTCCAGAGTAGTCCCGCTGCAGGCCAAGGCCGCCGGTCGCGGCATAGACGGCGTAGCGGTCGGGCGCCTTGGCGTCGTCGTTGATGAAGACGCCGAGCAGGGCGGTGTAGTTGGCGTCCGGCCGGCCCATCAGGGCCGTGATGTCGTCCCGCGACTTCGCCTTGCGGAGGGCGTCGAGCTCGGGCGCGATCGGCGCCGCGCCCAGCGCCTCGATGCGGGCCTCGTCCATGAAGGCGGTCCAGGCGGCGCCGATGCGCGCCGCGTCGGGGCTGTCGACCTTGCCGGCGGCCGCGTCCTCGATGATCGCCCGGGTGCGGGCTTCCGACAGCACCGACAGGGCGTCGAAGTTGCCGAAGCGCGTGCGGTCGGACGGAATCTCGGTGCGCTTGAACCAGGCGCCGTTGGCCCAGCTGTAGAAGTCGTCGCCGGGGCTGATGCTGCGGTCCATGCCGGTCAGGTCAAAGCCCCAGTCGCCGTAGCGCGGGCTCTCCAGCGACACCGCCGCGCCGCCGCCGACGGTGTTGTCGGCGACGGTGAACAGCGCCTCGTTGAAGCAGAAGGCGTCCAGGCAGGCGTGGTCGTCGGCCGTCGCGGGCGCGGCGCCGAGGGCGAGCACGGCCGCCGCGGCGGCGCTCATCAGCAGCTTCTTCATGGTCGGAAAGTCCCCAGGGATTTCGATGGCCGGACAATGCACAAACGGGCGGGCGGCCGAACTTTAAATTTTTGTCATGCCTTTGATCGCGCAAGAAAAATCCCTCCCCGGGGCGGGGAGGGATGATTCAGCGCACGACTGTGCCGGGTCGCTACCAGATGCGGACGCGGTCCGACGGCTTGACGTACATCGGGTCGCCTTCCTTGACGTTGAAGGCGTCGTACCAGGCGTCGACGTTGCGCACCGTGCCGTAGGCGCGGAAGTAGGCCGGCGAGTGCGGGTCGGAGACCACCTGCTGCTTGATGGCGTCGTCGCGATACTTGGCCCGCCAGATCTGGGCGAAGCTGAGGAAGAACCGCTGGTCGCCGGTAAAGCCGTCGATCACCGGGGCGGGCTTGCCCTCGAGCGAGAGATGATAGGCGTCCAGCGCGATCAGGATGCCGCCCAGATCACCGATGTTCTCGCCCATGGTCAGGTCGCCGTTGATCTTGACGCCCGGCAGCGGCTCGTAGGCCGAGTACATGGCGCCCAGCTGCCCCGTGCGGGCCTGAAACTGCTCGGTGTCGGCCGTCTGCCACCAGTCGCGCAGCGAGCCGTCGGCGTCGTACTTGGCGCCCTGGTCGTCGAAGCCGTGGCTGATCTCGTGGCCGATGACCGCGCCGATGCCGCCGTAGTTGATGGCCGCGTCGGCGTCCGGATCGAAGAACGGCGGCTGCAGGATGGCGGCCGGGAAGACGATCTCGTTCAGGGTCGGGTTGTAGTAGGCGTTCACCGTCTGCGGGAACATGCCCCACTCGTCGCGGTCGACCGGCTTGCCCAGCTTGCCGGTCTCATAGGCCCAGTTGAAGGCGTTGATCCGCTCCATGTTGCCGTACAGGTCGTCGGCCTTGATGGTCAGGGACGAGTAGTCGCGCCACTTGTCCGGATAGCCGATCTTCACGGTGAAGGTGGACAGCTTCTTCTGGGCGCGGGTCTTGGTCTCGGGGCTCATCCAGTCGAGCTTGTCGATGCGGCCCTTCATGGCGACCAGCAGGTCGCTGACCAGCTTCTCCATCTTGGCCTTGGACTCGGCGGGGAAGTAGGCGGCGACGTAGAGCTTGCCGACCGCCTCGCCCAGGTTGGCGCCGACCAGCGACGAGCCGCGCTTGGTGCGCGCCCGCTGCTCCGGCTGGCCCGACAGGGTTTTGCCGTAGAACTCGAAGTTGGCGTCCGAGAAGGCCTTCGACAGGTAGGGCGAGGCCTGGTCGGCGGTGTGGAACGCCTGCCAGGCCTGGATCACCGGCACCGGCGTCTGGCCGTAGATGGCGGCGATCTTGGTGAAGGCCGACGGCTCGCCGACGATCAGCTTGCCGCCCTCGAGGTTGGCCCCCTTGGCCCAGGCCTTCCACGGGAAGCCCGGCGCCATGGCCTCGAGCTCGGCCAGGGTGCGCGGGTTGTAGGTCTTGTCGGCGTCCCGCTGCTCGACCTTGGTCCAGCTGGCCTCGGCGATGCGGGTCTCCAGCGCCACGATGGCGTCGGCGGCCTTCGCGGCGTCCGGCCAGCCGGCCAGGGTCAGGACCTTCGCGACATGGGCGCGATAGGCCGTCTTCTTCTCGGCGAACTTGGCGTCGAGATAGTAGTCGCGGTCGGGCAGGCCCAGGCCCCCCTGCGAGACGTAGGCGGCGTACTGCGTCGGCGCCTTGGCGTCCTGCCAGATGTAGGAGCCGAAGAAGCTGGCGCCGAACGCGCCCTGGGTGCGGCCCATCAGGCCGGCCTGGGCCTCGCGGGTGGTCGCCGCCCGGATGCGGGCGAAGTCGGCGGCCAGCGGCTTGGCGCC
Organism: Caulobacteraceae bacterium; assembly: GCA_965283745.1. Classification (GTDB taxonomy): domain Bacteria; phylum Pseudomonadota; class Alphaproteobacteria; order Caulobacterales; family Caulobacteraceae; genus Caulobacter. Next base: position 30,676 of record CBDIPM010000015.1, on the reverse strand, counting down.
CAGGGCGTCGAGGCGGGCCTCGTCCATGAAGCTGTTGAAGAGGCCGCCGATCTGCTGGGCCTCGCCCGCGGCGTTCGGCGTGGCCGAGGCGCGGTCGATGATCGCCTGGGTGCGGTTGTTGGACAGTTCGGCCAGGACGTTGAAGGAACCCCAGCTGACGCGGTCGGCCGGGATGACCATGTTGTCGAGGTAGGTCCCCGTCGAATAGCGGACGAAGTTCTCACCGGGCGCGATCTTGCGATCCATGCCGTCGGTGTCGAATCCCCAGGGGCCCATGCGGGCCGCCGCGGTCGGGTCGGCGGCGGACGCCGAAGCTGTCGCGGGCGCGGTGTCGGCGGCATTGGCCAGCGCGAAGGCGCCGGCGGCGGCGGTGAGCGCCAGCGCCGCGGCGGCCGAAAGCAGAATGCGTTTCATAAGACGGGATTCCGGAGGCTTTTGAGATGGCGCGGACCATGCACCGCCGACCGGAATTGCGCGCCTTACAAAATTGTCATGGTGAAGGGCTCAGGCCTTCACCCCCAGGGCCTCCAGCGCCTGGGCGCGGATGGCCTTGTAGTCGACCTTGCCGTTGGCGGCCCGGACGACGGGCGCAAGCACCAGGGCGCGGGGCGTCTTGTAGTCGGCCAGCTTGCCCTTCACGTGGGCGGCCAGCTCGGCCAGCGACAGCGGTTCGGCCTCGCCCATGTCGACCACGGCGCAGACCTTCTCGCCGAAGCGGGCGTCGGGGATGCCGACCACCACCGCGTCGCGGACGTCGGGGTGGGTCTTCAGCGCCTCCTCGACCTCCTCGGGGAAGACCTTTTCGCCGCCGGTGTTGACCACCTGCGAGCCGCGGCCCAGCAGCTTGATGGTGCCGTCTTCGTTGACCTCGGCGAAGTCGCCGGGCACCGACCAGCGGCGGTCCTCGAAGATGCGGAAGGTCTTGGCGCTTTTTTCGGGGTCCTTGTAGTAGCCCGACGGGATGAAGCCGCCGACGGCGACCAGGCCGCGCTCGCCGCTGCCCGCCTCGACCCGGCGGCCGTCCTCGGTGAACACCGCAGAGTTGGGGCCGACCAGGAACTGGGCCGTGCCGGCCTCGGCCCCGGCCACGGAGGTCGAGCCGCCCAGGCCGACCGCCTCGGACGAGCCCAGGCTGTCCATCAGCATCGCGCCCGGCGGCAGGTGGGTCAGCAGGGCCTGCTTGTTCTCATGGCTCCAGACCGTGCCTGACGACCCGATGCGGGTGACGCAGCTGAGGTCCCAGCGCCCGGGGTTGGCCTCCAGGGCCTCCAGCATCGGCTGGGCGAAGGCCAGGCCGACGATCGAGATGCTGTTGGCGCGCAGGCGATGGACCTCGTCCCACAGCTCGCAGGAATCGAAGCGTCGCGAGGGCAGGGAGATGATGCAGCCGCCGGTGTTGAGCACGCCGAAGCTGCTGAACTGGGCGGTGCCGTGCATCAGCGGGCAGGCCACGACCAACGACGAGGGCGGCGGCAGCGGCATGTCGCCGGCCAGGCCGGTCTTCGCCCGAACGCCGGCCTCGGCCGGGGTCTCGAACGGCGGGATCAGCAGCAGGGCGTTGCCGCCTGCCCCGAGCACCTGGAACAGGTCGTCCTGCCGCCACATCACGCCCTTGGGCATGCCGGTGGTGCCGCCGGTGTAGAGCAGCAGCAGGTCATCGCCCGAGCGACCCCAGGGCGCGATCACGCGGTCGGCGCCCTTGCCCACGATGCTCTCGTACGGGGTCGCCCAGTCGGGGATCGGCGCGCCCTGGTCCTCGACGGCGATCCAGGTCTTCACCTTCGGCAGGCGGGCGCGGATCTCGTCCAGCTTGGGCGCGAAGCCGGCGTGGAAGACGATGGCCTCGGCGTCGGCGTTGTCGAAGAGATAGAAGAGCTCTTCGGCCTCGTACCGGTAGTTGGTGTTGACCGGCGCCATCCCCGCCTTGAAGGCGGCGTAGTAGGTCTCGAGGTATTCGGGCGCGTTGTAGAGGTCGGCGGCGACCTTGGCGTTCTGGCCCAGGCCCGCCTTCAGGAAATGCGCGGCCAGGGCGCTGGCCCGGCGGTCGAAGTCGCGCCAGCTGAGGACGCGGTCGCCCTGGATCTGCGCGGGCCGATCCGGCGTCGCCGCGGCGATCTCTTCCCAGACGTCGGCGAAATTCCAGCCGGACATGCACTCGCTCCCTGTCACGCGGCCTCTGACGGGCCGTCGCGACAGGTTAGCGGCGTTCAGGCATGTCGAGTCAACGCGGACGCAACGTCAGCCTGGAGCATGCCCGGGTCAGATGAAATCATCTGATCCGGATCAGCATGCTCCAGACTCAAACACCTGGAGCGCGTCCGGGCGGCGGAACCGCGTACACTTCCGCCTGACGCGCTCTAGTGCTTGTGCTCAGGCATCGACGCGGGGGCCGCGCCGGCGCCGGTCTGGACGACGAACTCGACCTGGACCTTGCCGGCCTTCTCGAAGGTCAGGGTGGCCGGGAAGCGGTCGCCGATGGCCAGCGGGCGCTTGAGGCCGATGAACATCAGGTGCCAGCCGCCGGGCTTCATCTCCGCCTTGCCGCCGGCCGGAACCGGCAGGCCGCCCGGCCGGGGATGCATCATGGCCTTGCCGTCCATGATCATGGATTCGTGGATCTCCACGCGCGTGGCGACCGGGGACGAAACACTGACAAGGCGGTCGGCCGCCTTGCTCCTGCTGGTCACCGACAGGAAGCCCGCGCCGTTGCCGCCCTGGGCGGCGGGGCGGGACCAGGGATGGCCGATCGTCAGCGCGTCGGCGGCGAAGCTGTGCGCCTGGGCGACGCCGGTCAGCAGGGTCGCGCCGAGCGCCAGTGTGAGAATGCGACGGTTCATGGGGTCTGGAACTCCTTGGAGAGACAGATAGGGGGTGATGGCCCGGAACGCGACCGCCGGGCCGGCGAACCCCGACCGGCCGTCGCCGAGCCAGGATGCGCGACGCGGTCCGGCGCGTCCGGTGAAGGGCTCAGGCGTTCAGCAGGACCGGCGGCGCGGTCGAGGGGGGACGGGGCGGCGCATGGCCGCGGGCCGCCGGACGGTCCCGGCCGGGGCGCGCGATCTCGAGGTCGACGGCGTAGACGGCCAGATCGGTTGTCGCGGCGGAGGCCTGAACCGTCGCCACCGAGGCCATGACGCAGTCGTGGCACTTGAAGCCGCCGAAACCGTCATGCTCTCCGGCGTCGTCGGGAACCGACAGCGTGACCGCGCCTTCCGCCGTGCAGACCACCGTCGCGCGGTGTTCGACCGGAGCGGCCTCGTGGGCCAGGGACGCCGCCGGGATCATCAGCTGGGTCAGCAGCGACAGGATCGCCAGCGTCACGGAAATCATCCCGTGACGGGTCCGGCGATGATTTTCGCGGCGAAGGCCCATGGCCGGCGGCCATATTCCGCCCGCCGGGGTTACGCAAGCGGGGCGGTGCGGGCCATACTGCCGCATCATCAAACGGGAGACGGCATGGCGGGCGAGGTCCAACCGGGCGAATACAAGGATGTGGTCCTCTTCCTGGCGACGGCGGGGGTGGTCGTACCCCTGTTCCGCCGGTGGAAGATCAGCCCCATCCTTGGCTTCCTCGGCGCGGGCGTGCTGCTCGGCCCCTACGGCCTGGGCGCCCTGGCCGACACCATACCCTGGCTTGCGGTCGTCACCGTCGGAAACCCGGAGGACATGGCCCAGCTGGCCGAGTTCGGGGTGGTCTTCCTGCTGTTCATGATCGGGCTGGAGCTGAGCTGGGAGCGGCTGCGCCTGATGCGGCGGCTGGTGTTCGGCATGGGCGGGCTGCAGGTGGCGCTCTCCACGGCGGCCATCGCGGGCGTGGCGATGGCGTTCGGCCTGCCGCTGCCGGCCGCGGCGGCCATCGGCGCGGCCCTGGCCCTGTCCTCGACCGCCATCGTCATGCCCCTGCTGGCCGAGAGCAAACGCCAGCACAGCCAGGCCGGACGGGCGACCTTCGCGGTGCTGCTGTTCCAGGATCTGGCGGTGGCGCCGATCCTGATCACCCTGACGGTGATCGCCAGCCGGGAGGCGGACGGCTTCTCGCCGCGCCTGCTGCTGACCTTCGCCCCGGCCCTGATCGGGCTGCTTGCGCTGGTCGTCGCCGGGCGGCTGTTCCTGCGGCCGATGATGCGGTCGGTGGCCAAGGCCAAGAGCGAGGAGCTGTTCATGGCCGCCTCGCTGCTGATCGTCATCGGGGCCGGGCTGATCGCCGCCCTGACGGGCCTGTCCATGGCGCTGGGGGCCTTCGTCGCCGGGCTGCTGCTGGCCGAGACCGAGTACCGCCACGAGGTCGAGGTCACCATCGAGCCGTTCAAGGGCCTGCTGCTGGGCCTGTTCTTCGTCTCGATCGGCATCGGCCTGGACCTGTCGCTGCTGGCCGCCAATCCGGTCACCATCCTCGGTATGGCGGCGGGCCTGCTGCTGCTGACCGGCTCGGTGGTGTTCGGGCTCGGGCTGGCGTTCGGGCTCAAGCCGCGCAAGGCGGTCGAAGCGGCGCTGCTGCTGGCCGCGGGCGGCGAGTTCGCCTTCGTCATCCTCGACAGCGCCATGGGCGCCGGCATCGTCCCGCGGGCGGTGGGGCAGACCATCCTGGTGGCCTCGACCCTGACCATGTTCTGCATCCCGTTCCTGGCCATCCTGGGCGCGCGGCTGGGCGGTCGCCCGGCGGCCAATCCGCAGGCCAACACCCCGGTTGATCCGGCGACCATGGGCGAGGAGACGCCCTCGGTCCTGGTCGTCGGCTATGGCCGGGTCGGCCGGCTGGTTGGCGACATGCTGACCCGGCACGACATTCCGTGGGTCGGCGCCGAACGGGATCCGCGGCTGGTCGAGGGCGGCCGGCGCGGCGGCCAGTCGATCTTCTTCGGCGACGCCTCGCGGCCGGAATTCCTGCGGCGGTGCGGCCTGGACAACGCCCGGGCCCTGATCGTGACCATGGACAGTCCCGAGGGGGCCGAGGCGGTGGTCGCGACCGCCCGCGAAATGCGGCCGGACCTGACCATCGTCGCCCGGGCGAGGGACGCCCGCCACGCCAAGCGACTCTACGAGCTGGGCGCCACCGACGCGGTGCCGGAGACCATCGAGGCCTCGCTGCAGCTGTCCGAGGCGGCCCTGGTCGAGATCGGCATCCCCATGGGACTGGTCATCGCCTCGATCCACGAGCGCCGCGACGAGTACCGCAAGGAGCTCAACCGCCCCGACGCCCTGGGCGGTCGGCGCAAGCTGCGGGATGCCGCCCGGTAGCGACGACCGGGGACATGCACTTCAGTGCGTGTCCCATCCGCTGGAAGCTGCTGGGGACACGCACTCGCTGCGCGGTGCATGTCCCCGGCCTCGTGGCCCGACCGTCCCGTGAAAAAAGCATAAGATCGCCGATCGTTGACCGGCGTCCTCGCGCGGCGTAAATAACTGACCAGTCAGTTATCAATGAGCCCGACCATGACCCCCGGCCAACCCAAATGGCGACGTCGCAAGGACGCCCGGCCGGCCGAGATCGTCGCCGCCGCCCTTGAGGTGTTCGCCGAGAAGGGCTTCGCCGCCGCGCGCCTGGACGACATCGCCGCCCGCGCCGGGGTCAGCAAGGGCGCGCTCTATCTCTACTTCGAGACCAAGCAGGACCTGTTCGAGGCCGTGGTGCGGGACGCGGTGCTGCCCGATCTCGACGCGGTAGGGCAGGCGGCGGCCAACCCGGACCTGACACTGCGACAGCTGGCGCCGATCCTGGCCGCCCGGGTCGCGCAGGTGCTGACCACCAGCCGCGTGCCGGCCGTGGCCAAGATGGTCATCGCCGAGTCCCGAAACTTCCCCGACCTCGCCAGGGTCTGGCACGACCAGGTGGTCAGTCGCGCGCTCGGCGTCCTGACCGGAGTCATCACGGCAGCCCAGGCGCGGGGCGAGGTGCGGCCGGGCGACCCCCGCTATCACGCGCTGTCCCTCGCCGGGCCGATGCTGATGGGGGTGCTCTGGCGCGAGGTCCTCGAACCGGTCGGCGCCGAGCCGATCGATCTGGCGGCCCTGGCCGGGCAGCATGTGGAGGCCGCCCTGTTCGGACTCCTGACCGAGGGAGGTCGCTCATGAACCGCAAGATCCGTGTCGCCGCGATGGTAACGGGGCTGGTCGTCGCCGGGCGCCGCCTGGTGGGCCTGGGGCCCGAAAGACGAGAGCGGCCGGGCGCTGTCGGGCTATGTCGAGGGTGAGGCGCTCTACATGTCGGCGTCGACGTCCGGGGCGGTGTCGCGGGTCAGTGTCCGGCGCGGCCAACGGGTCGTCCCGGGTCAGCCGTTGTTCGCGCTCGACGCCGGGCCGCTGGTCGCCCAGCGGGACCGCGCGGCCGCCGTGCTGGCCGAAGCCCAGGCCCGGCTCGAGGACGCCCGCAAGGGCCAGCGGCCGCAGGAGCTGGCCGTGTTCGACGCCCAGCGCGCCGCGGCCCGGGCGGCCTACGACCAGGCCGACGCGGAGTACGGCCGCATCGCGCCGCTGGTCCGCAAGGGCATCTATGCGCCCGCCCGCCTCGACGCGGCCCGCGCCGCGCGCGACACCGCCGCCGCCAATGTTCGCGCCATCGACCGCCAGCGGCAGGCCGGGACCCTTGGCGCCCGCGCCGACGCCGTCCTCGCCGCCGAGGCGGTGGTGAAGCAGGCCCGGGAGGCGCTGGCCGAGATCCAGAGCCTGCTGGACCGCACCGGCCCGGTCGCGCCCGCCGCGGCGCGGGTGGAGGAGGTCTATTTCCAGGACGGCGAATGGGCCGCCGCCAACCAGCCGATCCTGTCGCTGGTTCCCGACGACCGGGTGCGGCTGCGCTTCTTCGTGCCGGAGCGGGCGCTGTCCGCCTACCGGGTCGGCCAGACGGTGAGCTTCACCTGCGACGGTTGCCCGCCGGACCTGACGGCGAGGATCGACTACATCAGCCCGCGCCCGGAGTTCACCCCGCCGGTCATCTACAGCCGCGACAGCCGCGAGCGCATGGTCTTCCTGGTCGAGGCGCGGCCGGCCGATCCGCGCGGCCTCAACCCGGGCCAGCCGGTCGACGTCACACCGGCGGAGACGCGCAAGTGACCCTCGCCGTCGATGTCTCCGGGCTCGACAAGCGCTTCGGCGACAAGCACGTCGTCCAGGACCTGTCGATCCAGGTGCAGACCGGCAGGATCACCGGCTTTCTGGGCCCCAACGGCTCGGGCAAGACCACGACCCTGCGCATGCTCTGCGGCCTGCTGACCCCCGACGCGGGAGAGGGCGAGGTGCTGGGCCTGGACTTCCGGCGCGAGGCCGAGCGGATCAAGCGCCAGACCGGCTACATGACCCAGAAGTTCTCGCTCTATGAGGACCTGTCGATCGAGGAGAACCTGGCCTTCGTCGCCAGGGTCTACAGCCTTCCCGACCGCCGGCGACGCGTGACCCGGGCGCTCGAGCGGCTGGGGCTGGAGAACCGCCGCCGGCAGCTGGCCGGCCGCCTGTCGGGCGGCTGGAAGCAGCGGCTCGCCCTGGCCGCCGCCGTGATGCACGAGCCCCGGCTGCTACTGCTCGACGAGCCGACGGCCGGCGTCGATCCCAAGGCCCGCCGCGAGTTCTGGGACGAGATCCACGCCCTGTCGGCCGAGGGCCTGACCGTCCTGGTCTCGACCCACTACATGGACGAGGCCGAACGCTGTCACGACATCGCCTACATCGCCTACGGCCGGATGATGGCCCGCGGGACGGGGGAGGAGGTGATCCGCGGTTCCGGCCTGGTGACCTTCCGCGCCGAAGGGCCGGGCGCCGACCGGCTGGCCCGGGAACTGGCCGCGCGTCCCGGCGTGGCGATGGCCGCGCCGTTCGGCTCCGCCCTCCATGTCAGCGGCACGGACCGCGCCGCGCTCGAGGCCGCCATCGCGCCCTGGCGCGGAGGGGCGCTGCGCTGGACCGAGGTCGAGGCCACCCTCGAGGATGTCTTCATTCATCTGATGAACCAGTCGAAGGACAACTTCGAATGAGCGGGTTCTCGCTGGGCCGGGTCGCCGCGGTGCTGGTGAAGGAGTTCATCCAGCTCACCCGCGACCGTCTGACCTACGCCCTGATCCTGGCCATGCCGGTCGTGCAACTGCTGCTGTTCGGCTACGCCATCAACGGCGATCCGCGCCACCTGCCCACCGCGGTGATGGTGCAGGACAACGGCGCCTTCGCCCGCTCGACGCTGGGCGCGATCCGCAACAGCGGCTATTTCGACATCACCGAGGTCGCCCGCACGCCGGCCGAACTCGACGAGGCCCTCGCCCTGGGCCGGGTGCAGTTCGCGATCACCATTCCGGCCGACTTCACCCGTCGGGTGGTCCGGGGTGACAAGGCCCAGATCCTGGTCGAGGCCGACGCCGCCGATCCCAGCGCCACCGGTAACGCCGTCGCCGCCCTTTCGGCCCTGCCGCGGGAGGCGCTGCGCCATGACCTGACCGGTCCGCTGGCCGGCCGCGCCGGGGCCCCGCCGCCGTTCGAGGTCGTGGTCCACCGCCGCTACAACCCCGAGGCCATCACCGCCTACAACATCGTGCCCGGGCTCCTGGGCGTGATCCTGTCGATGACCCTGGTGATGATGACCTCGCTCGGCGTCACCCGCGAGTACGAGCGCGGCACCATGGAGAGTCTGCTGGCCACGCCGGTGCGACCGCTCGAGGTCATGGTCGGCAAGCTGGCGCCCTACGTCCTGGTCGGCCTGATCCAGACGGTCTTCATCCTCGGCCTGGCCAGGCTGCTGTTCGGCGTGCCGATGCAGGGCGGCTGGGGCGCGCTGACCCTGGGCATCATGCTGTTCATCATGGGCAGCCTGGCGCTCGGCTTCCTGCTGTCGACCGCCGCCCGCAACCAGCTGCAGGCGATGCAGATGTCGTTCTTCTACATGCTGCCGTCGATCCTGCTGTCGGGCTTCATGTTCCCGTTCCGGGGGATGCCCGACTGGGCCCAGGCGCTCGGCTCGCTGATTCCGGTGACCCATTTCCTGCGCGTGGTGCGCGGCGCCCTGCTGAAGGGGCTCGGCGTGGCCGAGCTCTGGCCCAGCCTCGCGGCGCTGGGCGTCTTCGTGCTGGTGGTGGTCGCCCTCGCCATGGCGCGCTACCGCACAACCCTGGACTGATAAATTCCCCGTTCATCGTTGGCTGGGAGAGAATTGACGGCTGTGTGGCTTCACTGTCACTTTGCGCGGGCAACTTGGTTGATATAACAGACGTTCAGCGGCTTATGGCCGCACGGGCAGGAGAGGGCTCACTATCATGAAATTCAAGCTTCTGGCGGGAGCGGCGATCGCCGCATCGCTCGTCGCGTCGGGCGCCTCGGCGCAAGACTGGTACGGGGCCCTGGACCTCGGCTACCACTGGTCCGACGACAGCACCTTCGAAACCATGCTGGGCGATGTCACCATCGACCCGGACGATGACTGGGTCGGCTTCGCCCGCCTCGGCTACCGGCTGTCGGACAGCTGGCGCGTCGAACTCGAGGGCGGCTACCGCCCCGGCGACGTCCCCGGCGGCGCCTCCGGCCCGGCCGGTTCGTTCGAAGTCTTCTCGCTCATGGGCAACGTGATCGTCGACTTCTTCCCCGAAGGCGATCTGCACCCGTACCTGGGTCTGGGCGCGGGTATCGCCCGTGCGCAGGCTGACGGGAACGCCAACCCGTTCATCCTGGTCGACGACGATGACTCGACCTGGGCCTGGCAGGCGATCGCCGGCGTGACGGCCAAGGCGTCCGACCGCATGCAGGTGGACCTGACCTACCGCTACTTCCAGACCGGTGACTTCGACTTCAACAACACCGGCACCTGGGGCCCGCTCAACGGCAGCTACAACGACCAGTCGGTGACGGTCGGCGTGCGCTACGCGTTCGGTCAGGAAGCGGCCCCGCCGCCTCCCCCGCCGCCTCCGCCCCCGCCGCCGCCTCCCCCGCCGCCTCCGCCGCCCCCGCCGCCTCCGCCGCCGGTGCAGTACGAAGCGCGTGAATTCATCGTCTACTTCCCGTTCGATCAGTACGTCCTGACGCCGGAAGCCCAGACGGTGGTTTCGGAAGCGGCCCAGTACGCCAACGCGGGCGGCGCCAGCCGCATCGTCGTCATCGGCCACACCGACAGCTCCGGCTCGCCCGCGTACAACGTCCGCCTGTCGGAACGTCGTGCGAAGGCCGTCGCCGACGCCCTGGTGGGTCAAGGCGTCAACGCCGGCGCCCTGTCGGTGGACTGGAAGGGTGAAGCCGAACTCGCGGTCGCCACGGGCGACGGCGTCAAGGAACCCCTGAACCGCCGTTCGACGATCTCGATCAACTTCTGATCCTGATCTGACACGACAGACCTGAGCGAGGGGCCGGTGGAAACACCGGCCCCTTTGCTGTGGGCGGCGCTTTCAATCCGCCCGGCGCGGCCGAAGCCGATCGAGACACGCCCCGAAGTCCATGCCCCGGCCACGCCGCTCGGAGACTGCGTGGCCAAGCCTGGCTGCACCTCGACAGCGTGACCGAAGGGAACCCGGCGCAGCAGGGGGGCGGGGATTCGCCACCTCCACGCGAGGGTCGAAAATGCCATGCAAATCAACAGTTTATAATGTCCCCACCTAACCTTGACGCACCGCAGCGCGATCTATAGGTTCCGCCGCGATCAACAGGGGCCGAAAGGCATCTTTCGACCCGCTCCGGACTGACCGCACCCCATGCCCAAGGCCGCCGACCCGCGCGAACAGGCGCTACGCAGCCTTGACGAACGGGCCAAGGCGCTGGAAGCCCGCACGGTTCGCCCTGTCTCGCATTCCAGCGAGGCGTCGGCGACCAGCCAGGCCTACCGCATTCTCGCGGAACTGCTGGGCGGCGTGCTGCTCGGGATCGGAGCCGGAGCGCTCGTGGACCGGTTCGCCGGGACCGGGCCCTGGGGTGTGATCGGCGGGGTCCTTCTGGGCTTCGCGCTGTCGATATACATGGCGCGCCGTACGGCCAACCGGCTGATGGCGTTGGCGAAGGCGGAAGAGGCGGCGCGTCAGGCGGCGGCTTCTGAAGCCCGGGAAGACTAAGGAGCGAAAGGCCCGATGGCCGATCCGTTACACCAGTTCCAGATCGTGAAGCTCGTCGAGCTCCCGGACGTGACGCTGCCGTATATCGGCGCGGTCGATCTGGCGTTCACGAACTCCCACCTCGCCATGACCATCGTGTTCGTCGCGATCGTCGGCTTCCTCACGCTTGTCACCTCGAAGGCGCAGGTTGTTCCCAACCGGCTCCAGACCGTCGGCGAGGGCGTCTTCGGCCTGATCGACGGACTCACCGAGTCGATGATAGGTCACGAGGGCCGCAAGTACTTCCCGTTCGTGTTCACGCTCTTCCTGCTGATCCTCGGCATGAACCTGCTCGGCATGATGCTGACCTTCACGGTCACCTCGCAGCTGGCGATCACCGTCACCTTCGCGCTGCTGACCTTCGGCCTGGTCATGGTCGTGGGCGTGGTCAAGAACGGCTTCGGGTTCCTCAAGCTCTTCTGGCCGACGGGCGCGCCGCTGGTGATGCGCCCCGTCGTCGGCTTCATCGAGCTGATTTCCTTCTTCCTGCGTCCGCTGACCCTCGCCCTTCGTCTGTTCGGCAACATGATGGGCGGCCACGTCGCCCTGAAGGTGTTCGCCGGCTTCGTGGCGGTGGCCGTCAGCGGCAGCCTCGGCGTGCTGCTCAGCGCCCCGATCGGCCTCGCCTCCATGGGCATGGTCATCGCGCTGACCGCGCTGGAGTTCCTGGTGGCCTTCCTTCAGGCCTTCGTCTTCGCCATCCTGGCCTGCATCTATCTCAATGATGTGGTCAATCTGGATCACGCCCACTAAAACCCGGGCCAATCCAACCTCCACCCCAACTTCTGAACCAACTAGGACAAGAGAATCATGGACGCTGAAGCCGCCAAGTACATCGGTGCAGGCCTCGCCACCCTCGGCATGATCGGCGCCGGCATCGGCGTGGGCACCATCTTCGGCAACTTCCTGTCGGGCGCCCTGCGCAACCCGTCGGCCGCCGCCTCGCAAATCGGCAACCTGTTCGTGGGCGCCGCGCTCGCCGAAGCCCTGGGCATCCTGGCCTTCGTGCTCGGCTTCCTGATCTTCTCGGCCTAGGTCCACAGGACCGGATGAGCGGCGACGTCAGTCCGGCGTCGCCGAACCTTCCACGGGACGAACAGGTCATGGCTGATCCACACGAGCCGGCCGCTCCGCACGGCGCGGACGCCACGCACGCATCAACGACGGCCGAGCACGACTCGGGCGGCGGCATTCCGCAGTTCGAGTTCCAGCACTGGGGCGGGCAGATCGCCTACCTGCTGCTGCTGTTCGCGATCCTGTACGTGCTCATCGCGCGCGTCTTCGCGCCGCGCCTGCGCAAGGTGATCGACGACCGCGCGTCGACGATCGCCGGCGCGCTGGAAGCGGCCCGGCAGGTCCAGGCGGAATCGGAAGTCCAGGCGCGCGCCGCCGCCGCTGAAGTGGCTGACGCTCGCGCCCAGTCGCAACGTCTCGCCGCCGAGGCTCGCGCCAAGGCTTCGGCCGAGGCCGCCAAACGGTCGGCCGCGGCGGACGAGGAAACCGCCGGCAAGGTCGCCGAGGCGGAAGCCCGCATCGCGGCCATGCGCGACAGCGCCATGGGCAGCGTCGGCGCCGTCGCCGACGACATCACCCGGGCGATCGTCGAGAAGCTCACCGGCAAGGCGGTCACGGCCGCCGAGCTGAAAGCCGCCGGAGGAGCCGCCTGATGCCCGCTTTCTTCCACGCCGAGTTCTGGAGCCTGGCCAATCCGGAGTTCTGGGCGGGCGTCGGCCTGCTCATCTTCTTCGGCATCGTCTGGTGGAAGGCGCGGGCGATGATCGCCGGCATGCTGGACGCCAAGGGCGCGGCCATCCAGGCCAACCTCGACGAGGCCGCCAAGCTGCGGGCCGAAGCCGAGGCCATGCTGGCCGACATCCGCATCCAGCGCGAGGACGCCGAACGTCAGGCCTCCGAGATGCTGAAGGCCGCCGAGGCCGATGCCGCCCGCCTGGCGATCGAGGCCAAGGCCAAGCTCGACGAGCAGATCGCCCGCCGCGCCGCCCTGGCCGAGCGCAAGATCGCCTCGGCCGAGGCCCAGGCCGCCGCCGAGGTGAAGGCCGCCGCCGCCGAGCTGTCGGCCCGGGCCGCCGAGGCCATCCTCGCTTCGCGCGTGACCTCCGGCCAGGCCGACCCGACGGTCGACTCCGCGATCAAGGGACTGGCCGCCCGCCTGCAGTAGGCGACCGGCCACGACAACAGATCAAACCCCGTCGGGTGACCGGCGGGGTTTTTTCGTGGCCGGACGCGATCGGGAGCCGTGGCGGTCTCCGCCGCCGGACGCTACGTTCGCCGCCTGATCGGGGAGTTCCGCAGATGTCCAGACTGTCCATCGCCGCCGCGGCGTTCGTCCTGTCGCTCTGCGCCCTGGCCGCCACGCCGGCCGCCGCGCTGGACGCCGGCTGCCTGTGGACCAACCTCGCCCCGAGCAAGCAGGTCGCGCTCCTCGCCGACTATCGCGCCCGGGGAGCGGCGGCGCTGCAGGACCTTCAGATCAGCCCGACGGACATCGACCTGTGGCCCGATCGCTGCGGCGTTACGGTGCAGAACAGCGAGACGGCCGGCATGCTGCTGGGCACGGTGATCATCGAGCGGGGGGTGATCGAGACGCTGCAGGCCGAGCACGGGGTCAAACCCGCCGCGCTGGCCGCGGCCTGGGCCGGCCTGGATCCGGCCGCCAAGGCCAAGGCCCGCGCGTCGGTCGCCCAGACGCTCGCCAACGGGCCGAAGGACGACGGCGGCGCCGACGCGATCATCAAGCTGGGCCAGACCCTGGGACTGCCTCAGGGCGCCCTGCGCGACGTGGCGCTCTATGTCTTCGCCATCCTGGCGCGGGACATCGTCACCGCGGGCGGGACCTGACGGGCGTTACCGCCGCGCCTTGCGGAAGCGGCGGCGCAGGCGCTTGGCGAAGCGGCGCTCCTTGGCCAGCAGCACCCGCTCGGTGCGCAGGATGCCCTGCCAGAACACCGGGAAGACCTCGGGCTCGCGCCGCAGCAGCCGGCGGATCGGGAACACCGTCCTGGGGTGGGCGCGCTGGAAGCGGACGAACTGCCGCTTGGCCCAGAAGCTGTTGCGCAGCAGGATCATCAGACCCACGACGATGACCGGGATGCCGCCGGGGCCGGGCAGCGGCGCGATCAGCACGCCCAGCGCGATGACGGCCACACCGAGCGCGATCAACGCCCAGCGCGCCACGCGGGCCACGAGGGCTCGGGCGGCGTCGTCGGCGGACGTGAAGGCGCGGGGCATCGTCAGGACGAGGGACATGGTGACCAAAACACGGGGCGGAGAAGCTCGGCGTTCTGGGGACCGCGTCGCTGTGTACCCGATATGTGCAGGCTCAAGCGCCGCGTAAAGGGCGCGGGTTCCTCTGTGACGAAGACTTAACGAGACCTCGACGGGTTCTGCATGTCGCAGTGGCTGAAATGTCTCAGGTTGTGACCGCGGTGTGAAAAAACGGGGTCAATACGGCGGCAACCGTGACCGTGCTCGCCCCGAAACTCCGTCATCCTCGCCCTCGTGGCGAGGACCCCTGCGTCGGTTCGCAGGTGAGAGTGTGATCACACTCTCACGCGGAAGCTGAACGAACCATCTCCTCGGGACAAGCCCGAGGATGACGGTGGTGCTGAGGCCTTACTCCGCGCGCCACCGCAGCTTCGGTTTCCGCGCCGCCTGGGTCTCGTCGAGGCGCCGCAGGGGGGCGTGGAACGGCGCGCCCTTGAAGCGGTCGACCTCGCCGGCCTTCGCCGCCCCGGCCAGCAGCCGCAGGGCGTGGACGAAGCGGTCCAGCTCCTGCTTGCTCTCGGTCTCGGTCGGCTCGATCAGCATCGCGCCGTGGACGACCAGCGGGAAGTACATGGTCATCGGGTGGAAGCCCTCGTCGATCATCGCCTTGGCGAAGTCGAGCGTGGTCACCCCGGTGCCCTCCAGCCAGCTGTCGTCGAACAGCGCCTCGTGCATGCAGGGGCCGTCCGGGAAGGCCGGGCTCATCACGCCCGACAGGCTGGCCTTGACGTAGTTGGCGTTCAGGACGGCGTCCTCGGCCACCTGGCGCAGGCCGTCGGCGCCGTGGCTGCGCATGTAGGCGTAGGCGCGCACGAACATGCCCATCTGGCCGTGGAAGGCGCTCATCCGGCCGAAAGCGGACGCGGCCTCGTCAGCGGCCTCCTCGACCAGCTGGAAGCCGCCCGCGTGGTGGACGACCCAGGGGGCCGGGGCGAACGGCGCCAGGGCCGCGCTCAGCACCACGGGCCCCGCGCCCGGTCCGCCGCCGCCGTGCGGGGTGGAGAAGGTCTTGTGCAGGTTGATGTGCATGGCGTCGACGCCGAGATCACCGGGCCGCACCCGGCCGACGATGGCGTTGAAGTTGGCCCCGTCGCAGTAGAAGTAGGCGCCGACGTCATGGGTCAGGCGGGCGATCTCGACGATGTCCCGCTCGAACAGGCCGCAGGTGTTGGGGTTGGTGACCATGATGGCCGCGACCTGGTCGTTCAGCTTCGACGCCAGATCCGCGAGGTCGACGCGGCCGTCGTCGGTCTGGGCGATCTCGACGACGCTGTAGCCGACGAAGGCCGCCGTGGCCGGGTTGGTGCCGTGGGCGCTGGTGGGCACCAGGACGGTTTTGCGATGGCCCTGTCCGGCCGCCTCGTGCGCCGCCTTGATGGCCAGCAGGCCGCACAGCTCGCCGTGGGCGCCGGCCTTGGGCGTCATGGCCACGGCCGGCATGCCGGTCAGGGTCTTCAGCCAGTGCGCCAGCCGGTCGATCAGCGCCAGCGCGCCCTGCACGGTCGAGACCGGCTGCAGCGGGTGGATGTCTGAAAAGCCCGCCAGCCGCGCCATCTTCTCGTTGAGGCGCGGGTTGTGCTTCATCGTGCAGCTGCCCAGCGGATAGAGGGCCAGGTCGATGGCGTGGTTCTTCTGCGACAGGCGCACGTAGTGGCGCACGGCCTCGGGTTCGGACAGGCCCGGCAGGCCGATTGCCGTATCGCGCATCAGGCCCGACAGACCCTCGTCGGCGTCGGCCGCCTCGGGCAGGTCGACGCCGGTCTTGTCCCAGCCGCCCAGCTCGAAGATCAGCGCCTCGTCCTGCAGCAGCCCGCGGGCCCCGGTCAGGGTCGGGGGGATGTCGCCGGCGGTGGCGACCGGCGCCGTCGGGCGGCCCACGGTGTTCATCGTCGTGCTCATGCCATCACCTCCGTCAGGGCGGCCTGGAAGGCGGCGATGTCTTCGCCGGTCACGGTCTCGGTGGCGGCGACCAGCAGGACGTCGTCCATGCCGGCGCCGGGGGCCAGTCGGCTGAACGGCACCCCGCCCAGCACGCCCTTGAAGGCCAGGTCCTCGACCACCTGCGCGGCCGGTTTGCTGAGCTTCACGGCGAACTCGTTGAAGAAGCGCGGGGTGAGAATCTCGACGCCCGGCACGCCCTCCAGCGCCGCCTTCAGCTCTCGAGCCTGCTGGTGGTTCAGGGCGGCCAGCCGGCGCAGGCCGACCTCGCCCAGCAGGCTCATGTGGATCGAGAAGGCCAGGGCGCAGAGGCCGCTGTTGGTGCAGATGTTGCTCGTCGCCTTGTCGCGGCGGATGTGCTGCTCGCGGGTGGACAGGGTCAGGACGAAGCCGCGCCGGCCATCGGCGTCGACGGTCTCGCCGCACAGCCGGCCCGGCGCCTGGCGCACCAGCTTTTCGCGGCAGGCGAAGAGGCCGACGTAGGGGCCGCCGTAGTTCAGCGCGTTGCCGATCGACTGGCCCTCGGCCACGGCGATGTCGGCGCCCATCTCGCCGGGGGACTTCAGCAGGCCGAAGGACACCGCCTCGGTGGTGACCACGATCAGCAGCGCCCCGGCCGCGTGGGCCGCCTCGGCGATCTTCGTCACGTCCGTGGCAGTTCCGAACACGTTGGGCGTCTGGACGACGACGCAGGCGGTGCCGGCGTCGATGGCGGCGATGACCGCGTCCTCGGCGTCGACGGCGGCGGGCAGGTGGACGACGTCCATCCCCTCGGCCCGGGCCAGGGTCTCGGTGGTGGCGACGTAGTGCGGATGGACGCCGCCCGACAGCACCGCCCGGTTCCGCTTCGTGACCCGCTTGGTCATCATCACCGCCTCGGCGCAGGCGGTGGAGCCGTCATAGAGCGAGGCGTTGGCCACCTCCATCCCCGTCAGGGCGGCGACCTGGGTCTGGAACTCGAACAGCACCTGCAGCGTGCCCTGGGCGATCTCGGGCTGGTAGGGCGTGTAGCTGGTCAGGAACTCCGACCGCTGGATCAGGTGATCGACGGTGGCCGGGACGTGATGCCTGTAGGCGCCCGCGCCGCAGAAGAAGGGGACCGAACCGGCGGCGGTGTTGCGGGCGGCGAGGCCCGCCAGCTCCCGCTCGACCTCCAGCTCGCCGGCCACATGCGGCAGCTCGACGAAGCCTTCGCGGTGGGCGGAGGCGGGCACGTCGACGAACAGGGCGTCGATGGAGTCCACGCCGATGACGCCGAGCATCTGGGCGCGATCATCGGGGGTCAGGGGGAGGTAGCGCATCAATATCACCGATTTCCCGGCGAAGGCCGGGATCCAGACTGTGGCTGCGGCATGGACCCCGGCCTTCGCCGGGGACACGGACTACAGTGTGCCGAGGTATTCTTCGTACGCCGCGCGATCCATCAGGGCCTCGACCTGCGAGGGGTCGCTGACCTTGATCTTCGCGAACCAGCCGGCCGCTTCCGGGGCGGCGTTGACGGTCTCGGGCGCGTCGCCGAGCTCGGCGTTGGCCTCGACCACCTCGCCGGAGATCGGGGCGTAGACGTCGGAGGCCGCCTTGACGCTTTCGACGACGGCCAGGCCGTCGCCCTGGGCGACCGTCTTGCCGATATCGGGGACTTCCACGAACACCACGTCGCCCAGCTGCTCGGCGGCGTAGGCGGTGATGCCGACGGTGGCGACGTCGCCGTCGAGGGCGACCCACTCGTGATCCTTGGTGAAACGCATGGCTGGCTCCTAGACCTTGCGGACGTAGCGGTTGGGGACGAAGGGCATGGCGACGACCTGGGCCGCGCCGGACTTGCCCCGGACAATGACGTTCAGCGTCGTGCCGACCGCCGCGAGGGCGGGCGGGACGAAGCCCATGGCGATGGGGTGGCCGAGCGACGGCGCGAAGCCGCCGCTGGTGACGACGCCGACCACTGCGCCCGAGGCGTCGGCGATCTCCGCGCCTTCGCGGGCCGGCGGGCCTTCGAGGATCTTCAGGCCCACGCGCACGCGGCTCGGCCCCTCGGCCAGTTCCTTCGTGATCCGCGCGGCGCCGGGGAAGTCCTGGGCGTCGCGGCGCTTCTTGGAGACGGCGAAGGTCAGGGCCGCCTCGACCGGGCTGACCGTCTCGTCGACGTCGTGGCCGTAGAGCGGCAGGCCGGCCTCCAGGCGCAGGCTGTCGCGGGCGCCGAGGCCGATGGGGCGGACCCGCTCATCAGCCAGAAGCGTGTTCCAGACATGCTCGGCGGCGTGGCCGGGGACGGAGATCTCGTAGCCGTCCTCGCCGGTGTAGCCGGAGCGGGAGATCAGCAGGTCGACGCCAAAGCCGGTGGTCGCCCAGCTGTCCATGAACACCTTGCCTGCGGCCTCGGGAATGTGGGCCTTGAGCACCTCGACGGCCTTGGGGCCCTGCAGCGCCAGCAGCGCGCGGTCCTCCAGGCGTTCGATGCTGACCTGCGGGGCCAGCTCGTCGTCGATGACGCGGAAGTCGTTGTCCTTGCAGGCCCCGTTGACGATGACGAACAGGCCGTCGCCGTCCGGTCGCGAGGCCATCAGGTCGTCGATGATGCCGCCCTTCTTGTTCAGCAGCAGGCTGTAGCGCTGCTTGCCGGGGGCAGGCCGATGAAGTCGCCGGGGGTGATCTCCTCGAACGCCGACAGGGGCGAGACGCCGCGCAGCCGGGCCTGGCCCATGTGCGAGACGTCGAACAGGCCGGCGCTCTCGCGCGTCCACAGGTGCTCCTTGAGCACGCCGTCGCGGTACTGCACCGGCATCGAATAGCCGGCGAACGGGACCATGCGCGCGCCGGCGGCGACATGCGCGTCAAAGAGCGGGGTCTTTTTCAGGTCGTCTTGAGACACGCGGGGCTCCGGCGGGGTCGATGCGGCTCGCCGGGCCTGATGACCTGGCAATTCGCCCCCGCTGTCTTGGAGCCTGAGAGATTTCAGACGACCAAAGCCGTCCTTGCTCCTTCGGCGCACCGCGGATGCGGCGCTTTCCAGCGTTCCTAAGTCGCGCGGTCCGTTTGCCTGAGCGTTTCCGGGGCGGTTGCGCCTTCGGCCTCGGGGGCGAGCCCCGACGTCTCCCGCGAGACAGGTGCGTGTGTGCTGGAGCCGGGGCGGCGAGTCAACCGACGGCTTTCCACCCGGCGCCGCGGCCGGACCTAGAGGTCCAGGTCTCCGAACCAGTCTGTCTCGCCGCCGATTGGCGGGCCCGGTGGCGTGCGCGGACCGGCCTTGCCCTTGTCGGCCAGGGCCGCCAGCCGCGCCGGATCGGGATCGGTGAGGATGGCGGCGAGATCGCGAGCCTGCGCCCGGTCCGCCGGATCGGCGCCCGGGCTGGCCGCCAGTCGCTTGCCGTAGTCCACCAGGGCGGTGCGGACCAGGGACGCCGCCGTCGGTGACAGCGCGCTGTCGGCCTGGGTCGCGGCCAGGGTCGCGACCAGCCGCCAGCGGACGACGCGGGCCAGCTCCGCCTGTCGACCTGTCGCGGGCTTCGATGCGGCGGCGAAGGCCCTGGCCAGCAGCTCGTCCACGCCGGGCATCGCCGGGTCCCGACGGTCGGCTTCGATCATCCGGTTCAGGCGGGCCGGGGCGAACAGGTCGCGGAACACCATCGAGGCGACGACGTCCGCGCCCTGCGACAGGGAGAAGACCGGCCCGTCGCCGAAGGTCTCGATCAGCGACCACTTCACCGGCGTCGTGGCGTCGCCGGCGGTCAGCAGGTCCAGCAGGCCGTCGCCCAGGTCCAGTTCGGCGGGGGCGACGGCGGACAGCAGCGCGTCGATCGCCTGGCGCTGGCGGTCGGCCGGGACCGGCCTGGACGCTTCGCGGCCGTCGCCGCGGGCCGGATAGGCGAAGTCGACGCCACCGATCAGCTTGGCGGTCGCGTCGATCTGATAGCGATGGAACAGGTAGATCGGAACCAGCCGCCGGCGCAGGTCCGAGGTCGGCGTCCCGGCCGGCAGGCTGGCCAGACCGAAGCGCGAGAGCGCGGTGCGCCGCACGGCCATCAGGTGCGTCAGCTCGGCGACGGGGTCGGCCCCGTTGTCCCACACCGCCCCGCGCGGCTGGGCGGTGTCCACGTCGCGCGCATCCTCGTCGGAGACGAAGGCCAGTCCGTCAGCGGCGGCCTTGTCGACGATGGCGTCGAGCTGCCCGCGGCCTTCCGCCCCGGCGCCACCGGTGTGTAGAGCCAGGTGATCGCGAACCTGTCCCAGGCGCCGGCGCCGGTCGCGTAGGCATCGGAGAGGTCAATCTGCCCGTCCTTCAGTCCGATCTTCGGACCCGGGTAGTCCATCACCGAGCCACGGTCATAGGTGCTGGCGGCGAAGTTGTGCTGCAGGCCGATGGAATGGCCGATCTCGTGGGTCGAAAGCTGGCGGATGCGGGCCAGCGAGGCCTCCAGGGGGTCACCCGGTCCGCCCGTGCCGGTCTTGTCCGCGCCGACCAGGCCTTCGAAGATCAGGCGGTCCTGGCGGATGCGATCGGAGCCGAGCAGCACGTCGCCCTTGATGATCTCGCCGGTGCGCGGATCGACGACCGAATGGCCATAGGACCAGCCGCGCGTCTCGCGATGGACCCAGTTGACGACGCTGTAGCGGGCGTCCAGCGGGCTGACGCCCTCGGGCAGCACCTCGACGCGGAAGGCGTCGATGAAGCCGGCCGCCTCGAAGGCCTCGTTCCACCAGCGCCCGCCCTCGATCAGGGCCGAGCGCACCGGCTCGGGCGCGCTGTTGTCGACATAGAAGACGATCGGCTTCTTCACCGTCGAGCGCGCGGCCGTCGGATCGGTCTTCTCGAGCCGGAAGCGGTGGGCGAGCCGCAGGGCGATCGGCTCGGACAGCGGCGCGGCGTAGTCGATCACGGGGTGATCGATCACGCCCACGCGCGGATCGGAGAGTTGCGGCTCGAAGCCCGGTTCGGGCAGGGCGATGAACGAGTGGTGCAGCGTCAGGGTCACGTTGCGCGGGTCCGGCAGGATGCCGCGCACCTCCGGTCCCGGATTGTCGCTGACGAAGGTCTGCGTCGCCTCGAGTTCGATGTTCATCGGGAAGCCAAGGACGGCGCCCGCGCCGGTGTCCGGAAAGCTGAGGTCGGCGGCCAGCCGGAAGTCGCCCTGGCCGGTCTCGCGCAGCCGGCGCGCGACGCCCTGCGTGTCGCGGGTCAGAAAGCCGGAGATGTCGACGGTGACCGCGCCGTCGGCCTCCTGCTGGACGACCTCGCCGGCCCAGACGTTGGAGACGGCGAACGACTTGCGGACGGCCTTCTTCTCTGCGGGTGAGCCCCGCGCGGCGATGAAGCCGTGGTTTTCGAACTGGACGACCACCTTGCCGCCGACCCGCCGGAAGGCGACCACCTGGGTGTCGCCGGGCGCCGATCGGTCGAGACCCACGGGGTTGGAGCCCAGACCGGCGCGCAGATAGGTCTGATACAGATAGCGCCCGTGCAGTCCCTCGGCGTCGGCGGCGGGCAGCCTGAGCAGGACCTTGCCCGCCTTGCGGTCGACGAAGACGGTCAGCAGGCCGTCGTGGCGCTCGAGGCCTTCGGTGACGGCGGCTGCAGCAGGAGCCGACCTCGCCTTGCCGAACGGCGCGGCGGCCGCGGCCATCGGCGACAGCGCGACGGAAGCGGCCAGCACGGCCGCGAGAGTCCTGGACCTGAACACGTTGGTGCGCCCCCTGAGAGAAGAGGCGGCATCTTGCTGTGGTGGGGGATCGGGAGCAACGGCGTTGCGTCCTTCGCGACGCTCGCTTGAGGCTCGCTCCTCAGGATGACGAGTTCAGCAGAACCCACCAAACTTCGTCATGCTGAGGAGCGCGCAGCGCGTCGCGAAGCACGCAACGCCGAGCCTACATCCGCTCCGGCGCTTCGATGCCCAGCAGATCCAGCGCCAGTTCCAGCTGCTTCAGCGTCGCGGCGGCCAGGGCCAGGCGCGAGGCGGCGACCTTGCCGTCGACTTCCCGGAAGATCGGGCAGGCGGCGTAGAAGCGCGAGAAGGCCTGGGCCAGCTTGAAGGCGTGCTCGGCGATGAAGTTGGGGGCCTTCTTGTCGTAGGCCTTGGTCACGGCCGTGTCGAAGGCGTCGAGCAGCAGGGCCAGCTCGCGCTCGGCCGGATCGACGACCTGGATGCGGCCGCCCTCGAGCCGTTCCTCGGCGGCGCGGCGCAGCAGGGATTTGATCCGCACCGCCTGGTACAGCAGGTACGGCCCGGTCTTGCCCTCGAAGCTGGAGAATCGGTCGAGGTCGAAGACGTAGCTGGTGCCCCGGTAGTTGCCGAGGTCGGCGAACTTCAGCGCCGCCACGGCCACCTTGTTGGCGGTGTCCTCGAAGTCGGCGGGCGACAACTCGCCGCCAAGGCCCGCTTCCTTCAGCCGCTCGCGGGCCTTGGCGCGGGTCATCTCGATCAGGTCGTGCAGCTTCAGGACGCCGCCTTCACGGGTCTTGAACGGCTTGCCGTCCGGCCCGTTCATGGTGCCGAAGCCGATGTGCTCCAGCTCGCCCTCGGCGGCGTAGCCGGCCAGGTAGCTGGCGCGGAACACCTGCTCGAAATGGTCGGCCTGGCGCTGGTCCACGCAATAGAGGATCAGGCCCGGATCGAACGACTTGCGACGGTCCAGGATCGTGGCGAGGTCGGTCGTCCCGTACATGGCCGAGCCTTCCGAGGAGACCACCAGCAGGGGGTCGGGGCTCGGCGCCTCGTAGACGGTCCCGTCCGGGGCCTTCTTCTTCTTGGTCTCGCCGGGCCGCGCCAGGTGGATCACCCGCGCGCCCTGGTCGTCGGCCAGCAGGCCCTTGGCGTCCAGCTCGCGGACCATCGGCTCGATCAGCGGGTCGACGTCGCTCTCGCCCTTCCACAGGTCGAAGTCGACGCCCAGGGCGTGGAACTCTCGCTCCAGCGCCACCTTGCTGACGTTGACGAAATGCTTCCACAGCAGGCGGTAGCCGAGGCGGCCGCCCTGCAGCTCGGCCGTCGCCTTGCGGGCGCGGTCGCGATACTCGATGTCGGTCTTGGCCCGGCCGGCGGCCTCCGGATACATCCGGTCCAGGTCGTCCAGGCTGATGCGCTCGGCCAGGGCGTCCATGACCTTGCGCTCGTCCTCGGCGCTGACGCCGGCCGCGCCGGTCAGCCGCTCCATCAGGGTGGCGATGAACGGGTCCTGGTCGGAGGCCGCCATGATGAGCAGGCCCATCTGGAAGCCCCAGTCGCCGAAGTGGGCGTCGCCCAGCACCTGGTCGCCCCGGAAGCGGTAGATACGCTTCACGGACTTGCCGATGATCGAGGCCCGCAGGTGTCCCACGTGCATCGGCTTGGCCACGTTCGGGCCGCCGTAGTCGACGATCACCCGCCGCGGCTCGGCGACTTCCATCGCGCCCGCGCGGGCGTCGGCGGCGATCTCGCGGGCCCGGGCCGACAGGGTGTCGGCGCTGACCCGCATGTTGATGAAGCCGAGGCCCGCGATCTCCACCGACTGCAGCTCGGGCCGGCCGGACAGGGCGTCGACCACCGCGGCGGCGATCTCGCGCGGCGGCTTGCGCGCCACCTTGGCGGCGGCGAGCGCTCCGTTGCATTGGAAATCAGCAAGGTCCGGGCGATCCGATGCGGTCACCCGGCCAAGTTCTTCGGGGAGTCCCTGGGCGACGAAGACGGCCGCGACCGCTTCGCTCAGGGACCGTCTCAGGTCGGTCATTGCGGCGCGGGCGCTCCGGCGGCGGCCTGCGGCGCGCCGGCGGTCACGCGGAAGCGTTTGCCGTCGCGGTTGAACGCGGCCATCTGCGGGGTGACGTCGAAGCCGATGAGGACTTCGAAATTGGCGCCGCTGGTTTCAATCGAGGCGCGCGGGATCACGATCCCGGCGATCGTTTCACGCACCATGGCGCGGTCGGAGCCCGACTCGAAGGTCACCGGAAGGTCGAAGTACTCCTTGGCGAGCACCGACTGGTTGCGGGTGGTGACCGCGACCCAGTAGCGATAGGTCTTGCCGTTGCCGGTCGCCATCGGGCCCTTGCCGAGCGCCATCAGCATCTCGACCTGCACCTTGATCGGCTCGTCATCCTTGTAGGCGCAGCCCGCCGACAGGCTCTGGATCTCGCCGGTCCAGACCACGTTGCCGGCGGCCTCGCGGCCATCCTTGAACTCGGTGTAGCGGCTGGCGTCGTACAGCACCTTCACATACGGACAGGGCCCGGCGTTGCGCAGCTGCGGCAGCGGGGCGGAGGGCTGGTTCCACTCCTGGTCACGCTTGCGCTTCTTGGCCGCTTCCTCTTCCTGGCGGCGCGCGTCGTCGTCGCCGCCGCGGCGCTGGGCCAGAGCAGGCGTTGCGAAAGCGCTGGCGGCGATCAGGCCGGTAAGCACGAGGGTCAGGGCACGGCGCATGGGACGTCCGGAAAAACAGGGAAACCGGCGCGGGCGTGCCGGCTGAAAAGCAGATGTAGCGTGATAAAGGCATATGCATGGCCTCGCAACGCGCGTTCACGCGCAGGGCGAGCCTGTCGCGGCGAAAGCGGTCTGGCGGGACCGCCGCGCAACGCCTAACTAGACGGTATGGATGACGCCACGCCGATCAAGCCGCCCCTGAAGGTCCTTCTGGCCAGTCCGCGCGGCTTCTGCGCGGGCGTCGACCGGGCCATCCAGATCGTCGAGCGGGCGATCGAGAAGTACGGCGCGCCGGTCTATGTCCGCCACGAGATCGTTCACAACAAGCATGTCGTCGACCGGCTGAAGGCGCTGGGCGCGGTGTTTGTCGAAGAGCTGTCCGAGGCGCCGGATGACCGGCCGATGGTGTTCTCCGCCCACGGCGTCCCCAAGTCGGTGCCCGCCGAGGCCCGGCACCGGCAGATGCTGTACCTGGACGCCACCTGTCCGCTGGTCTCCAAGGTGCATGTCGAGGCCCAGCGCCACTTCAAGGCCGGTCGCGAAATCGTCCTGATCGGCCATGAGGGCCATCCCGAGGTCGTCGGCACCATGGGCCAGCTGCCCGACGGCGTGGTGCGCCTGATCGAGACCGCCGCCGACGCCGAGGTCTTCGAGCCGATCGATCCGATGAACGTCGCCTTCGTCACCCAGACCACCCTGTCGGTCGACGACACGGCCGATATCGTCGCGGTGCTGCAGCGTCGCTTTCCGGGCATCGCCGCGCCGCACAAGGAAGACATCTGCTACGCCACCACCAATCGCCAGGAAGCGGTCAAGCAGCTGGCCGACGCCTGTGACCTGTTGCTGGTGGTCGGTTCGCGCAATTCCTCGAACTCGGTGCGGCTGGTCGAGGTCGGTCTGCGCGGCGGCGCGGCGAAGGGCCATCTGCTCGACGACGCCTCGGGCCTCGACTGGGACTGGCTGGAGGGTGTGCGCACGCTGGGCGTCACGGCCGGCGCCTCGGCCCCCGAGGTGCTGGTCCAGGGCCTGATCGACAAGCTGGCTACCCGCTACGAGATCACCATCCAGGACGTGGCCCCGACCCGCGAGACGGTGACCTTCAAGCTGCCGCGGGTGCTGACGAGCTAGCTTTCGGTGCTGTTGGCGCGAACCCATTCGGCGAGCGGTTCGATACCCATCTCGCCGGCCGCGACGGCGAGAACGGTCTTGGTGGCGTCAACCCGATCCGCAACAAGTCGCCGCCCGTTCAACCGCAGGAACAGAAGCAGGCACAGGAAGGCCGCGCGCTTGTTACCGTCGGCGAAAGGGTGGTTGGAGGCCACCGCGACGCAGTAGGTCGCGGCGAGATCGACGACATCCTCCACGCCCTCGTAGAAGTAGCGGTTCCTGGGCCGCTCCAGCGCGGACTGGAGCAAACCTTCGTCGCGCAGACCCGGAAGGCCGCCGTGAAGGGCGATGCTGCGGTCATGCGCCGCCTTTACCGTTTCAATCTCGATCCATTCCGGCTCGGCCATGCCGGTCTACTTTGCGAGCGCCCGGAACGTGTCACGGTACTCGTCCATGACCTCCTCGGCGAGCTCGAGCTGACGCGCGATCCGGGGATCGTAGGCGGACAGGGTCATCGAGGCTTCGGGCGCATCGGTGAGATAGACGACGTCGCCCTTGTCCACGCCCAGCTTGGCGAGAGCTTCTTTCGGAAGCACCACCCCAACCGAGTTGCCGATCCTGGTCAGTTTGAGCGCGAACATGGCAGGCATCCTTGTTATTACGCCTGTATATACACCCGCGGAGTCTTGACCGCCAGCGCGCTGTCGCTCATCCCCCGTCCATGGCCGTCTACACCGACATCACCGATGAAGAGCTCGACGCGCTGCTGGCCGACTACGACGTGGGGGCGGCGGTGGCGTTCAAGGGCATCGCCGAGGGGGTGGAGAACTCCAACTTCCTGCTGGAGACGGAAGGTGGCCGCTTCATCCTGACCCTCTACGAGCGGCGGGTGAAGGCCGACGAGCTGCCCTACTTCCTCAATCTGCTGACCTGGCTGGCCGACCATGGCTTCCCCAGCGCCCGGCCGGTCGCCGACCGTCAGGGACGCGTGCTCAAGTCCGTCCGGGACAAGCCGGCGGCCATGGTTGAGTTCCTGACCGGCCTGTCGGTCCGCCGTCCGACCGTCGCCCACTGTCGCCAGGCCGGCCAGGGGCTGGCGCGGCTGCATCTGGCGGGCGCCGGCTATCCGGCCCGGCGGGTGAACGATCTGGGCCAGGCGGCCTGGGCGCCGCTGTTCGCGGGCCTCGGCCAGGCGGCGGAAGACCTCAAGCCGGGCCTGGCCGCGACGGTGGCGGCCGACCTGGACCACCTGGCGGCGGCCTGGCCCCGCGACCTGCCGTCCGGGACCATCCACGCCGACTTCTTCCCCGACAACGTCTTCTTCCGGGACGGACAGTTCGCGGCGGCCATCGACTTCTACTTCGCCTGCGATGACGCCTACGCCTACGACCTGGCCATCGCCCTGAACGCCTGGTGCTTCGAGTCCGACGGCTCGTTCAACCTGACGGCCGGCCGGGCGATGATCGGCGGCTACGAGACGCACCGGCCCCTTTCGCCCGCCGAGCGCGCGGCCCTGCCGATCCTGGCGCATGGCGCTGCGATGCGGTTCTTCCTCACCCGGCTGAACGACTGGGGCTCGACCCCGGCGGGCGCGCTGGTGCGGCCCAAGGATCCGCTGGAGTACGAGCGCAAGCTGGCCGTCCACCGCGCGGGTCTGGCCCTGCTGGCCGACGCATGACGCCGGCCGTGCTGATCTACACCGACGGCGCCTGCCGCGGGAATCCGGGGCCCGGCGGCTGGGGGGCGGTGATGATCGCCGGCAAGCACCGCAAGGAGATCTGCGGCGGCGATCTGGCCACCACCAACAACCGCATGGAGCTGATGGCGGCGATCCAGGCGCTGGAGACCCTGACCAAGCCCTGCAAGGTCGAGCTGCACACCGACAGCCAGTATGTGAAGAACGGCGTCACCACCTGGATCCACGGCTGGAAGGCCCGGGGCTGGAAGACGGCGGACAAGAGCCCGGTCAAGAACGAGGACCTGTGGAAGCGGCTGGACGCGGCCCGGTCGCGCCATCAGGTCGACTGGCGCTGGGTCAAGGGACACGCCGGCCACGAGCTCAACGAAGTGGCTGACGAGCTGGCCCGCAAGGGCATGTTGAAAGAGCTCGGCGAACTCTGATTTCCGAAGAGACTTGACTCGTTCAATATTGAACTACCATTATGGTTCAAGACTGAACGAAAGGCCGCGCCATGGACCGTCGTGACTTCATCCGCCTCGTCGGGGGCGGCGTGGTGCTCGCCGCCGGCGCCTCGACCGCTTCGTGCGCGCCCCCCGGCGCCGATCCGCGCGCGGCTTGGGACAATCCGGGCGAGGGCGAGACGGACATCCGCCGCAAGGCGCTGTCCTTCGCGATCCTGGCCCGAACCCGCACAACATGCAGCCGTGGATGGCCGATCTGCGGACGCCGGGGGAGGTGACCTTCCTCGTGGACCGCACCCGCCTCCTGCCGGTCACCGATCCGTTCAACCGGCAGATCGTCATCGGCTTCGGCGGCGTGCTCGCCTACTTCCAGATGGCGCTGCGCCAGTTCGGGCAGTCCGCCGAACAGACGCTCTTTCCGGACGGCGAGGCCCATCCGCTCCTCGACGATCGACCCATCGCCCGGCTGAAGCTGATCGGCCAGGTTCAGGCGCCGGCGGACCCGCTCTTCCCCCAGGTGCTTGAGCGCCGGACCAACCGGAACGCCTATGACGACAGGCCCGTCGATGCGGGGGCGTTCGCCGACCTGCTCGCTTCGCCCGATGTCCAGGGAACGATCGATCCCGCTCGCGTCGAACGTCTCAAGGCGCTGGTCTACGAGGGGGCGCGCATCGAGGCCCACACCCCGGCCGCGCACCAGGAGAGCGTCGAGCGCACCTTCATCGGGGCGAAGGACGTCGCCGCCCATCCCTGGGGCATCTCGCTCGACCAGCCGGTGATGTCGGCGATGAACGCCGTCGGCATCCTGACCAAGGCGAAGATGGCTACGCCGGGGACGACCGCGTTCAACGAGTCGCTGAAGTTCCTGAAGACCGGCGCCGACACCGCGCGGGGCTTTGTCTGGATCACCACGCCGCAAAGCCGGCGGTCGGACCAGATCCTGGCCGGCGAATCCTACGCCCGCCTGTGCCTCGTGGCCGCGTCCCACGGTCTGGCCATGCACCCCTGGAGCCAGGGCCTGCAGGAGTACGCCACCCAGAAGCCGGTGTTCGACGCCCTGCATAAGGAACTCGCGCCAGACGGCGGCCGCATCCAGATGCTGGCGCGGATCGGCTATCCCAAGGCGAAGATTCCGCCCGCGCCGCGCCGCGGCCTCAACGCCCAGATCCTGAAGGCCTGAGCATGCAGCCCGACAATCCCCGCCTCGCCCGTGACCGCGCGGACGTCAGGGTGATGACCGAGATCGGCATCATCAGCCAGCTGTCGAACGCCAGGCTGGAGAAGACCGGCGGCCTGCCCGCGGCGCAGTTCGCCCTGCTCAGCCACTTCATGCGGCGCGGCGGGGAGCAGAGCCCGGCGCAGCTGGCTTCCGCCTTCCAGGTGGGCAAGAGCGCGATGACCCACACCTTGCAGCGCGCCGAAGCGGCCGGCTGGGTCAGCATTCGTCCGGATACGGAGGATGGTCGTCGCAAGCTCGTCAGCCTGACCCCCGCCGGGGCGGCCGCCTATGGCGAGGCGCTCAAGCGCATGCGGCCGCACCTGGAGTCGCTGCGCGAGGCCTTCACCGACCAGGAGTTCGCCCAGGCCCTGCCGTTCCTGACGGCGCTGCGGGCCTGGCTGGACGACAACCGCTAGGCCGGTCGGACCTTCAGCACCGCGCCCTCGGCCGCCACCACCATCACCTTGTCGTCCAGGCGCGGTGCGGCGTCGTTCTCGGAGACGGCCGCCCATTCCTTGCCGTCGACGAACACCCGGCCCTCGCCGTTGCGGAACGCCTCGACCACCGCGCCCTGGTGGCCGACCAGCCGGGCGATGTTGTCGTTGATGTCCGGTCCGCCGCCGCCGGAGACGGTCCGCGGGAAGAACCGGCGGGCGCTCACGGTGGTGGCGATGGTCAGCGCCGCCCAGACCGCCAGGTGGACCGCGAGGCTGTCGGGGAGCACCAGCACCAGCAGGGCCATGAAGGCCGAGCTGGCCGCCGGCCACAGCAGCCATCCGCTGCCGGTCGACACCTCGCCGGCCAGGAACACCGCCCCGATGGCCAGCCAGATCCAGAACGGGTGGGTGCCGTAGAGATCGATAAGCCAGGTCATGGCCTGCCTCCTGTCCTGTTCGCCCTAGCCCTTGGTGCGGGGAACGGCGCCGCCCCCGCCGCCGGTGCGGGGACCGTCGTGGCCGTCGCCCAGCGTCTTCACCAGCTCGCCGATGCCGGCGATCGAGCCGGCGATGCCCGCGAAGTCGGCCGGTACGATGACCGTCTTCTGGTTGGGCGAGGACGCCAGCAGCGCGAAGGCTTCGACGTATTTCTGGGCGATGAAGTAGTTGATGGCGTTGACGTCGCCGCGCGCGATGGCTTCCGACACGAAGGCCGTCGCCTTGGCCTCGGCCTCGGCTTCCCGCTCGCGCGCCTCGGCGTCGCGGAAGGCCGCTTCCCGACGGCCTTCGGCCTGCAGGATGGCGGCCTGCTTGGAGCCTTCGGCCTTGGCGATGGCCGCCTGCTTCTCGCCGTCGGCCTCGGTGATGACTGCGCGGCGTTCACGCTCGGCCTTCATCTGGCGGGCCATGGCGTTGGTGATGTCGGGCGGAGGCGTCAGATCCTTGATCTCGATCCGCGTCGCCTTGACGCCCCAGGGGTTGGTGGCGTGGTCGATGGTGGTCAGCAGGCGGGTGTTGATCTGGTCGCGCTGGCTGAGCACCTCGTCCAGCTCCATCGAGCCGACCACGGTCCGCAGGTTGGTCATGCAGAGCTGGCTGATGGCGTAGTTGAGGTTGTCG
>CBDIPM010000014.1:0-50544 GCA_965283745.1 Caulobacteraceae bacterium | reverse complement strand
CATCCACAAACACCCCGACAAGCCTGACGAGCTCTTTATCGACGAGGTCGGGGTCTCGCCGGACTGGCGGCGCCAAGGCATCGCCCAGCGCATGATGCAAGCGCTGTTCGCGCTCGGTCGGTCGCAGGGATGCCAGGCGTCGTGGCTGGCCACGGAGGTCGACAACCTCCCGGCTCGCCAACTCTATGTCGTTCGGCGAGGACGGGGTGGCGATCGTCATGTTCGACTTCGACCTGTAGTCGGAGACCTCTTACGCGTCCTCGGTCTCGGCCGGAGCGCCCTCGCCACCCTCGAAGGTGCGCGGCGCGCGGCGGCGACGGGGCTTCTTGGCCTCGGCGGCCGGCGCCTCCTCGCGCGGCTCGGCCTGGGCCGGGCGACCGAGGAAGGCCGGAAGCTCGCTGACGGCGCCGTCCTGGCCGCGCAGGCGCGGCAACTCGTCGACAGGCGCCTCGGCGGTCAGGGGGGCGGCCTGCGGCTCGATCACGGCCAGCGGGTCACGCGGCGCCTCGGCGGCGGCGCGTTCCTGGCGCTCGCGGCGCTCGTCGCGCTCACGCCAGCGGTCGCGGCGACCGCCTTCAGGCCGCTCCTCGCGCGGGCGCTCGTCCCGGGGACGGTCGTCACGCGGCCGTTCATCACGGGGACGCTCGTCACGCGGACGTTCGTCCCGGGGGCGGTCGTCGCGCGCACGGTCCTCGCGGGGGCGGTCGTCGCGGTCGCGGCGATTCTCGAAGCGGTCGCGGCGGCCTTCCTGACGTTGGCCGTCACGCTGGCCATCGTTGTTGTCGCCGCCTTCGGCCGCTTCCGGCGTCTCGGGCTGCTCGGGGGCGTCCTCGGGCTCGGCCTCGAAGTCAATGTCGAAGCCCGACGCGAACTGCTCGCGGCCGACAATGTCGGACACTGGGCGATGCGGCTGCATGGCCCGCAGGGTGCGGAAATAGTGCTCGGCGTGCTGCAGGTAGTTCTCGGCCAGTACGCGGTCGCCGGCCGACGAGGCGTCGCGGGCGAGCTGCTGGTACTTTTCGAAGACGCCCTGGGCGGCGCCGCGGACCTTGACGCCCTCGGGACCGTTGGAGTCGAACGCCCGGTTGGCGTTCTGCTGTTGGGGCTTGTTGCCGCCGCCGCCGCCGCGATTGCGGCCGCGCTGACGCTTCATACCCTTGAAATCTCTCATTTTTACCTTTGACCTGCACTGCGGCTGGTCCTGTTGCGGACCTTGCCGGCTGGTTCTGGAGACCTGTTCGGGCGCATTGGCCCGGTTCGTTGTTCTAGAAAGACGCTGTTCCTAAGGTTCCCGCCCGGCTCTCCAGCGCTGCGAACCGGCCCGAAAAGGCCCCGCGCGTCCGTCGTCGAGACTTTCGATCTTCGGCGATCTGGGAGGGAACGAGTCGAGATGTAACCCCTCAGCCCTATGTTTCCAAGGGGTTTTTCGCGCCTGCGACAACCCGGTCCCGCAGGGCCAGATCCTTGATCGTGCGAACCTGGGCGGCGCCGGCCGCGCGGAACAGGGCCTCGACGTCGGCCGCCTGGGTGTGCCCGATCTCCACCGCGAACATGCCGCCGGGCTTGAGAACCCGCAGGATCTCGGACGCCAACACCCGGTAGGGATCCAGCCCGTCCGGTCCGCCGTCCAGCGCCACGCGCGGCTCGTGGTCCTTCACTTCCGGATCGAGGGTCTCAATCTCGTCGGTGGCGATATAGGGCGGGTTGGAGACGACCAGGTCGAAGCTCGCGTCGCCCAGGCCCGCGGTCCAGTCGCCGCGCAGCAACGCCACCCGGTTGTCGAGGTCCAGGTTGGCGGCGTTCTCGCGCGCCACGGCGAGCGCCTCTTCGGAGATGTCGACGCCCAGACCCTTGGCGGCGGGCCGTTCCGCCAGGATGGCCAGCAGGATCGCGCCGGAGCCGACGCCCAGGTCGAGCACGTTGAAGCTCATCATTTCCGGGAAGGCCTTCAGGGCCTCGTCGACGATCACCTCGGTGTCCGGCCGCGGCGTCAGCACGTGCGGCGTGACGTTGAGCATGATCTTCCAGAAGCCCTTGCGGCCCAGGATGTGGCTGACCGGCTCGCGGCGCAGGCGGCGCTCGATGTAGCCGTCGAAGGTGGTCATCTGCTCGCCGGTCAGCAGACGGTGCGGGTCGGTGATGATGTCCACCCGCGTGACTCCGGCCGCCGCCTCCAGCATCAGGCGCGAGTCGATCACCGGCTGGTCGATGCCGCCGGTCTCCAGCCGTTCGCGGCCAGCCTTCCAGGTCTTCACCAGCGTGGTCATTGATCAAGCTCCAGCACGTCGCCCTCGGCCACGCGGCCGGCGGCGGTGGTCTGCACATAGAGGCCGCACAGGGTGTGGCCATAGGCGTCGAAAAGGGCCTTCACCACGTCGATATCGCGCTCGGCGGTGACCGGGTCGACGTGCGTCGCGGCGCAGCGGACGATCGGCTTGAACACCGTGGTCGTCGCGCCGCCGATCTTCAGCGTCCGGCCGGTCCACTGGTTCTCGACCCAGGGCTCCCAGCCCTCGACATAGAGGTTGCCGCGGAAGCGCAGCGGGTCGAGCGGTTTGCCGATCCGCTGCTCCAGGTCGCGCACGCTGGCCAGGTTGATGATCGAAACATGGCCCAGCGGGTGGTCCATGAACCGCCAGGTCCCGGGCGCGGCGATCACCTTCAGTGGCGCGTCGACCTCGTCGCCGAGCAGCCGCGTCAGCCAGTCGGCCAGCGCAGCGCGACCCGCGTCATCGCCCAGCGGCGCGGCGAGGTCCGGCACGCCTTCGGCCCTGGCGCTGAACACCCCCGTGGCCTCGTCATAGGCGGTGCGGGCCTTGGCGACCTCGGCGATCCGCGCCAGCACGGCGAACTGCATCTTTGACACCCAGGCCGGGTTGGCGGCGTCAAAACCGCTGGGTCCGACCTCTACGGCGTAGAGCCGGTCACAGGGAAAGCCCTCGCCGACGGCCAGATCTGCGGCGGCGAGCCGTTCGGGCGTGAAGCCTTTCACGGGATGGCGATAGAGGGCGGAGACGGTGGCGGTCATGGTCCGTCACTGCCTCAGAGGCGGCATCGCGGCAACCCCCGGGGGAACGGGGAAGGTCCTCCCGGCATTCCCTTGGGCGATGGACCGACGCGTGGGCGAGACGATGAGGGCGGCGTGGCGCTGGGGGCGGACACGCCCTTGGGGGCTGCTGCCATGGATCGGGCTGGCGGCGACTGTGATCCTTTGGCCGGGCCGGCGCGCGCCGCCTCCGGGCATGAGCGAGGACCGCGTCATGTCGCCGGAGGCCTTCGACCAGGCCGAGCCCGGACGGGGCAGGGCGGCGGGCTTTCCGCATGACATCCCGCTGATCGGCTGGCGCGACATCCTGTGGCGCACCCTCAAGGAGATTTCCCACGACAAGCTGCCGAGCGCGGCCGGCGGGGTGACCTTCTATGTCCTGCTGGCCATCTTCCCGGCCATCGGCGCCTTCGTGTCGCTGTATGGCCTGCTGTGGGACGTGGGGGCGGTGCAGGAACAGCTGCAGGGCCTGTCGGGCGTCTTCCCCGGGCCGGTGATCCAGATCGTCGGCGACCAGATGCTGCGGCTGGCCGGCCAGCATCCCGGCAAGCTTTCGGCCGCCTTTCTGCTCAGCCTGCTGGTCTCGGTCTGGTCGGCCACCGCCGGCATGAGGGCGCTGTTCGAGGGCCTGAACGTCGCCTACGACGAGGTCGAGACCCGACCGTTGTTGCGCCGGACCGCATTCACCTATGGCTCGACCTTCGCGGCGCTCGTGTTCCTGGCGCTGGTCGCCGGCGTGCTGGTCGCCGCCCCTGTGGTGCTGGCCTGGCTGGGTCTGGCGCGGGCTGACAGCTGGTGGTTCGCGCTGCGTTGGTGCCTGGTGGGGGCGGTCACGGTGGCGGTGTTCAGCCTCGTCTATCGGTACGGGCCGAGCCGAGCCCGGGCCAGATGGCGGTGGGTGACCTGGGGCGCGGTGCTGGCGTCCGCGGGCTGGCTGGGCGGTTCGCTGGGCTTTTCCTGGTACGTCGCCAACGTCGCCCATTTCGACGTCACCTATGGCTCGCTGGGCGCGGTCGTCGGTTTCATGCTGTGGGTCTGGGTGTCGGTCATCATCCTGCTGGTCGGCGCAGAACTGAACGCCGAGATCGAGCACCAGACAGCCATCGACTCCACCACGGGACCGGAGCGGCCGATGGGCCAGCGCGGCGCGGCCATGGCCGACACGGTGGGCCAGCCGTTGCATCTGCGCGAGACGCTCCGGGTCGGCGCCGGGCATGCGCGGCGCCAGGCCGACGGTCTCTGGACGCGGGTCTCGCGATCGGGCGCGCGCAAGGCGGCCGAACCGCCCGCGACCCTTAACTCCGAAGCGAGGGCGTGGAAAGTCGTGATGGCGCCGTAGACGCCCAGGCCGATCCCCATGGCCGCCTTGTCGAAGTCCAGCGCGTTCTGGGCCAGGAAGATCATCACCGAGCCGTCGGTCGGATCGGCCTGCCACCAGCCGCCGTAGGCGCCGGGCCAGGCCACCGTGCCGACGCCGCCCTTGCCCCGCTGGACGTCGGCCCGCTCCGGGTCGAGCACCACCGCGACGCCGAGGCCGAACCCCTGGCCGGAGAACACCGGCAGACCCATCATCGCCGCCCCGTCGATCTGCTCGGGCGTGAGGTGGTTGGTCATCATGCGCCGGATCGTCTCGACCTTCAGCAGGCGCACGCCGTCGACGGCCCCGTCGCCGACGAAGATGCGGGCGAACCTCAGATAGTCCTCGACCGTCGACCACAGGCCCGCGCCGCCCGACTCGAAGGTCAGCGACGCCGGACGTTCAGCCAGGAAGGCGGAGCCCTCCGGCGGATGGACCGGCCGATGCTCCAGCCTGCCCTCTGCGTCGAAGCCGTACATCTTCGCCCGCCGGCCGTGCTTCTGCGGCGGGACGATGAAGCCGGTGTCCTTCATGCCCAGCGGTCGGAAGATGCGCTCCGCCAGCAGGTCGCCAAGGCTCTGCCCGGCGATGCGCGCGATCAACAGGCCGAGCAGCTCGCTGGACGCCCCGTAGTGGAAGCCCGCCCGGCTGGTCGATCAGCGGCAGGCTCGCCAGGGCGGCGATCCAGTCGTCCGGCGACAGGGGGCTGTCGATGTCCATGCCCAGCGCGTCCGCGTAGGCGGGGCCTATGGGTCCGGCGTGGAAGCCGCCATAGGTGAAGCCGGCCCGGTGGGTCAGCAGGTCGAGCATTCTGATTGGGCGCAACGCCGCCACGGTGTCGTCCAGCGCCCCCTCTGGCGACCGCAGCACGCGCATGTCCGTGAACTCCGGCGCCCAGCGGGTGATCGGGTCGTCCAGCGCGAACAGGCCCTCGTCGTACAGCATCAGCGCCGCGGTCGCGGTGATCGGCTTGGTCATCGAGGCGATGCGGAAGATTGTGTCGCGCTCGACCGGCAGCCCGGCCTCGAGATCGAGCAGGCCGACGCCGGCCGCGTGCACGACGCGGTCACGCCAGACCAGCGTGGCGGCGCCGGCGATCAGGCCCTGCTGAACGAATGAGTTTGTGGCTTCGGTGATCGCGTCCATGCCCCGCCCTTGGTGTAGTGGCACTATAAAATAATCTTCCTATAAAATGAAAGCGTCCTAGAGTCGGGACATGGCCAGCAACTCAGCAGCGGACTCGCCGCGACGCCGCCCCAAGGGGGACAAGCGCCTTCGCACGCGCGCGCGGCTGCTGGACGCCGCCCTGGAACTGACCCGGCGCGACGGCTTCGAGCGCACGACGCTGCAGGCCATAGCCGAGCACGCCGGCATGACCACCGGCGCCATCTACGGCAACTTCCGCAACCGCGACGAGCTGTTCATAGCCCTGGCCGAGCGCCAGTGGGCGCAGCTCCGGCCCGTGTACCGGCCCGGCTGCAGCTTCGCCGAGATGATGGAGTCGGTCGCCGAGGCGGTGATCGCCGCCGTGCCCGAACGTCGGACTCGGCGGTCGGGGCGCTGACCTTCCGCGCCTATGCTCTGACCCATGAGGATGTGCGGCAGCGGTTCCGCGACGCGATGATCCCCGGCTATGACGCCGGCGCCGCCTGGTTCCGCGCCAACTGGCGCGAGGACGAACTGCCGATGCCGGCCGATATCCTGGTGCGGGTGATCAACAGCCTGATCGAAGGGCTGCTGTTCCAGCGCTTCCTGACCCCCGAGCTGACGCCCGACGCGGTCATCCACGCCGCCTTCGCCGCCCTGGCGGGGAAGCGTCCCTAGTTGAACTCGTCTTCCAGCGCCGCCAGCCGGGCGGCCTGGTCCTCGGCGATCAGCGGCTTGATCACGTCGTCCAGCGCCTCGCCTTCCATGACCTTGGCCAGGTTGTAGAGGGTCAGGTTGATGCGATGGTCGGTCACCCGGCCCTGCGGATAGTTGTAGGTGCGGATGCGCTCTGAGCGGTCGCCGCTGCCGACCTGGCTCTTGCGGGCGTCGGAGCGGGCATTGTCCAGGGCCTGGCGCTGCATGTCGTAGAGCCGGGCCTTCAGGTTGGCCATCGCCTTGCGGCGGTTCTCGTGCTGGCTCTTCTCCGAGCTCGTGACCACCACGCCGGTGGGCAGGTGGGTGATGCGGACGGCGGAGTCGGTCTTGTTGACGTGCTGGCCGCCGGCGCCGCTGGAGCGGTAGGTGTCGATGCGCAGGTCGGCGTCGTTGATGACGATATCGACGTCCTCGGCCTCGGGCAGGACGGCGACCGTGGCGGCGGAGGTGTGGATGCGGCCTTGGGCCTCGGTCTCCGGCACGCGTTGCACGCGGTGCACGCCGCTCTCGAACTTCAGCCGGCCGAACACCCCGTCGCCGGTGATCGAGGCGATGATTTCCTTGTAGCCGCCCATCTCGCCTTCCGAGACGCTGTCGACCTCGACGCGCCAGCCCTGGGTGGCGGCGTAGCGCTGGTACATGCGGAACAGGTCGCCGGCGAACAGCGCCGCCTCGTCGCCGCCGGTGCCGGCGCGCACTTCGAGGATGGCGGACGCGTTCTCGTCCTTGTCGCGCGGGGCGAGGAGCAGGGCGACCTGTCGCTCCATCTCGGGCAGGCGGTCTTCCAGCCGTTCCAGCTCGTCACGGGCCAGCTCGGAGATGTCGGGGTCCGGGTCGGCGGCCATGGCCTCCAGTTCGGGCTTCTCGGCCAGAACCTTCTGAATGGCCTGCACCGCCTCGGCGACGGGCTTGAGCTCGGCGTGCTCCTTGGACAGCCGCACGATCTCGGTTCCGTCCGTGGCCGCGCCCATGCGCGCCTCGATCTCGCGGAAGCGGTCGAGCACCTGGTCGAGACGGGCCTGGGGAAGTCGCAAGGGAGAGGGTCCGGAAGCTGTGGCGGGCGGGCGGTCTCTCTAGCGCCCCGGGGGCGTCGCGTCACCCCATGGCCGGGGCGGTCGCCGTGCGTCCTTCGACACGCCGCTTCGCGGCTGCTCAGGATGACTAGGCTAGAAGGCTATCCACCACAGTCATGCTGAGCAGCGCCGCAGGCGCGTGTCGAAGCACGCAACGCGCCGTGAAGCCTACCCCGCCCGCGGACGCAGCGCCGGGGCGCCGCCCTTGAAGTCGGCCTTGGCGAGCTTCTTGCCGGCTTCCGGCTTGGCGGTTTCAGCCGCCACGGCGACGGCGGGGGCGCCGACAGCGGCGCGGCGCGGGGCCAGCAGGGTGTCGAGCCGGGCCTTGGACGCCTTGAAGGCGGCCACGTCGCGCGGATCCTGCGATATGCCGACGGCGATCTTGGCGCCGATCGGGTTCACGCGGACGCCGCGGCGCCAGATTTCGTAGTGCAGGTGCGGGCCGGTCGAGGCGCCGGTCGAGCCGACGTAGCCGATGACCTGGCCCTGGCTGACCCGCTGGCCGGGCTTGAGGCCCTTGGCGTAGCGCGACAGGTGGGCGTAGCCGGTTTCCCAGCCGTCGGCGTGACGGATGCGGATCCAGTTGCCGTAGCCGCCCCAGCGGCGGGCCTCGATCACCACGCCGTCGCCGGCGGCCAGGACGGGCGTGCCCATGCCGGCGCCGAAGTCGATGCCCTGGTGCATCTTGGTGTAGCCCAGGATCGGGTGGCGGCGGATGCCGAAGCGCGAGGTGATGCGGGCGCCGTCGACCGGCGTGCGCAGCAGCATGCTCTTGATGGTCTTGCCGACGCTGTCGAGGAAGGTCTTCTTCCCCTGCACGTTGGTGAAGCCGTAGAAGCGCTGGCCCTTGATCTCGGCGTACTGGAGGCCGCTGGCCTCGACCGTGCGGCCGCTCTCGCTGATCTTGCGGTCGAACACCAGGCAGAACGGATCGCCCGCCTTGATGTCGCGCGAGAAGTCGATCTTGTGGGCGAACAGCTTGGAGGCCTCGGCGACGATGGCCGAGTTGGCGCCGATGGCGGCCGCGCTCTCGTGGAACGACCCGTCCATCTTGCCGCAGGCCACGGTGGTCTCGGCGCGGACCTTCTCTTCCAGTTCGCGCAGGCGCAACGCGCCGTCGAAGGTGCGGGAGACGGTGATCGTCTTGACCGCGTCGGTGCGCATGGACAGGCCGATCAGCCGGGCCGGGCCGCGGCGGTCCAGCGGACGGGCGACCGACGCGACAAAGTCCATCCCGGCCTTGATGTTGACGGTGTCCATGGCCTGGCTGAGGACGCCGACCACGTGACGGGCCTCGGCGTCGCCGACGCCGCTGCGCGCGACGGCGGCGGCCAGGGTTTCACCGGGAAGAACCTCGACCTCGACATTGTGCCCGCGGCCGAACCCGGGCTGGGCCTCGGCTTCGGCGAAGGCGGCGTGCTGCAGCGCGGCCATGGCGGCGGGGTCGAGCGTCTGGCTCGCGGCGATCTCCGGACCAGCCGTCAGTTTCCAGCCCAGACCGAGGGCGAGGAAGCCGGCGACGGCCACAAGGATCTTGGGTGCGAAGCGAAGCGTCGGACGCCTCGGATCAAACTCCTGCATCGGTCCCCCATCGTTGACGATGCCGCAAGCGTCAGAATGACACGGCTGGGTAGCCCCCCAGCAACTGTCGGGCCGGTTCATGCCGGAACCGTCACATCAGGCGCAAGCAATATTCGGTGGTTTGGCGCATTTGTCACGCCGGCTCACGCGTCGGGCGCATTCCCGGGCAGGACTCGCTCGCCATCCTCCTTGACGAAGGCGGCGGGGACATTGTCGAGGATCTCGAATACCCGCTCGGACGGCCGCGCCAGCACCGTCCCGCGGGGGCTCTGCACGATGGGACGCTCGACCAGAACGGGGTGGGCCACCATGGCGTCGAGGATGGCGTCATCGCTCGCCGACGGATCGGTCAGGCCGAGCTCGGCGGCCAGGGCGCCCTTGGTCCGCAGAATGTCGCGGGGCCGCAGGGCCAGCTTGTCCAGCAGGTCCTGAAGCTGCGGCTTCGTCCAGCCGGCCTTCAGATACTCGACAACGACGGGCTCGACGCCGGTCTGCCGGATCGCCGCCAGGGTGTTGCGCGAGGTGCCGCAGGCGGGGTTGTGGAAGATGGTCACGGTCATGGGGTCAGGCCTCGTTCCGGGGGGCGAGGCGGCGTTCGTACCAGCCCTTCGAGCGATTCACGATGGCGACGACGGTCAGCATGACGGGGACCTCGACCAGCACGCCGACCACGGTGGCGAGCGCCGCGCCGGATTTGAAGCCGAACAGGCTGATGGCGGCGGCCACGGCCAGCTCAAAGAAGTTGCTGGCGCCGATCAGGGCCGAGGGGCCGGCGACGCTGTGGTCTTCACCGGTGGCTCGGTTCAGCAGGTAGGCGAGGCCGGCGTTGAAGTAGACCTGGATCAGGATCGGCACGGCCAGCAGGGCGATGATCAGCGGCTGGGCCACGATCTGCCCGCCCTGGAAGCCGAACAACAGGACCAGGGTGGCCAGCAGGGCGATCATCGAAGCCGGGCCGAGCCAGGCCATCCCCGCCTGGAACGCCCCTTGGCCCTTCGCCAGCAGAACCCTGCGCAGGACCTGGGCGATGACCACCGGCACGACGATATAGAGCGCCACCGACAGCAGCAGGGTCTCCCAGGGCACGACGATCGCCGACAGCCCGAGCAGCAGGGCGACGATCGGCGCGAAGGCGAAGATCATCACCGCGTCGTTCAGCGCCACCTGGCTGAGCGTGAAGTGCGGCTCGCCCTTGGTCAGGTTGCTCCAGACGAAGACCATGGCCGTGCAGGGCGCGGCTCCCAGCAGGATCAGCCCGGCGATGTAGCTGTCGATCTGGCCGGCCGGCAGCCACGGCCGGAACAGCAGGCCGATGAACAGCCAGCCGAGCAGGGCCATGGAGAACGGCTTGACCGCCCAGTTGACGAACAGGGTGATGCCGATGCCGCGCCAGTGGCGCCCGACCTGAGCCATGGCGGCGAAGTCGATCTTCATCAGCATGGGGATGATCATCAGCCAGATCAGGCCCGCCACCGGCAGGTTGACGCTGGCCACCTCCATGGAGCCGATCGTCTGGAAGACGGTCGGGAACAGCTGGCCCAGACCGATGCCCACGAGGATGCACAGCGCCACCCAGAGCGTCAGGAACCGTTCGAAGACCGACATGTCAGATGTTCCCGCGGCGGGCGGGCCGGACCGGCGGGGTCACGCGCAGCCCTCGGCCGCGCAGCCGCCCGCGCGGGCCAGGTCGGCGACAGGGCCGCAGATGGCCGGCTCGCCCGAGCAGCAGTCCTCCATCAGGAAGGTCAGCAGCCCGCTCATGGCCTCGAAATCGGCCGAGTAGATGATCGAGCGGCCGTCGCGTCGCGAGTGGATCAGACCGGCCTGGGTCAGGAGGTTGAGGCTGGCCGACAGGGTGTTGGGCAGGGTGCCGGTCGCCTCGGCGATCTTGCCGGCGGCCATGCCGGCCGGCCCCGCCTTGACCAGCAGGCGAAAGACCTCGAGCCGCCCGGCGTGCGCCAGGGCGGACAGGGCGGCGACGGCGTCGGTCTGTTCCATCATTCGAGAATAGAGGAATTTCATGACGCCGTCGCCACGCCGTCAGCCGCAGCAGGCGGCCTGGGCGCCGGCGCGGCCGGGCCGGCGGCGGCCAGCAGGGCCTCGGGCTCGGATTCGCCGTAGGTCGTGGCTTCGCCGGTGGTGTGGAAGGTCTCCCAGCGCACGCCGGAGGGGTCGACGACCCAGCTCTTGTCCGACTTCGCGTAGCAGCAGGTGGTGGCCTCCTGGTCGAAGGTCGTTTCGCCGGCGCTCTTCAGGCGGACGGCCAGGTCGGAAAGCTCGCCCGCGGTGTCGGTCTGGATGCCCACATGGTCGATGCCGGCGGCGCGTCCGCGCCGGGAAATGGCGAGGTTCACCTTCGGATCCTCCAGCATCCACTTGGCGTAGTCGTCCTTCACAACGGCCGGCTCGGCGCCGAACAGGGTGGAGTAGAAGCCGATCGAGCGATCCAGGTCGTCGACGGCGATATGAAGGTGCAGGCGCTTCATGGCGATCTCCTATTAATCGATATTTCGAGAAATAAGGAAATATAGAGCCGCGTCAAGAGGGGGCGTGTCGGTCAGTTGGTTTTCAGGGCAGGCGGGCGGCCCCGGTCACCACCGTCGAGTCCGAGACGTCGAAGGGCATCGCGGTTCCCGGGCGGGGCGGCAGGGCTCGCGTCCCGGCCGGCCAGCCTTCCGACACGATCGCGTAGCGGACCTCCGCCGGGCCGGACGCCGGGACGACGAGCCGGATCGGTCCCGGATCCCCCTGCCAGCGCAGGCGGGTCCAGACCTTGCCAGGCTGCGAGGCGCTGACCGGCCCGCCCGGGCCCTTCAGCGCTACGGTCCTGCCGTTCACCACGACGGACGCCACCGGCCCGCTCTCGACGTCGATCATCACCAGGCGTCCCCTGGCGTCGCCCTCGACCACAATCGACCCGTCCGGCGCGCGTGAAACCGTCAACGGGGGCGGCGGAACCGCTCCCCGCGCCGGGGCGGCCCAGACGTCGCGGCGGGCGAAGGGCCGGAAGTCCCGTTTGGCGACTGTCCCGCCGTCGGCCGTCAGGACCGAGCGCGACCAGGGATCCAGCACCGGCGTCGTGGCGACGCGCCAGGCCTTGCCGG
This sequence comes from Caulobacteraceae bacterium, assembly GCA_965283745.1. Classification (GTDB taxonomy): domain Bacteria; phylum Pseudomonadota; class Alphaproteobacteria; order Caulobacterales; family Caulobacteraceae; genus Caulobacter. The sequence continues at coordinate 38,520 of CBDIPM010000014.1, read as the reverse complement.
CGGCGGTGTCGCTGACGTGCAGGACGCTGGTGACCATCGGGTGGCGCTCGGTCCAGGGCTCGCGGAAGCGCACCACCCCGACCAGCAGGACGCCGATCGCCAGAAGCGCCAGAGCCGGCCAAAGCGCCCTGTGGCCGTCCCGCGCCGCCAGCGGCCAGACGGCCAGCGCGCCCAGGAAGACGAACAGGCCGAGGATGGCGGGCAGGTCCAGACCCTGCGCCACGCCGTGGAAATAGACGGCCAGCCAGCCGCCGCTGACGGCGGCGAGCAGGGCCAGCACGGCGACCCGCCCGACCCGCGCCTCCCGGCCAAGGTTCGTGGCCAGCGCTGCGAGGGCGGCCAGCGCCAGCGGCCAGGCGATGATGATCGCCACGGTCGGCTGCAGCGCCTGCAGCGCCAGCGACAGGATGACGCCCACAACCAGCACGCCCGCCCAGGCCTGCTCGATCTTCACCGGCTTGCCCAAGACGGCGCCCGCGAGCCCCGCCGTCACCACCGCCAGAACGGCCCCCACCAGATCCCAGCCGCCGAACAGCTGGCACAACAGTCCGCCGACCAGCGCCGAGACGACCGGCGGCCAGCGCCGCTCGCCCCGCCCCAGCATGGCCGGGACCAGCAGCAGCATGCCCACGGCGATGACCGCCAGCGTCGTTTCCCACAGCGCCCACTGCGCCAGCAGCGGCCGCTGCTCAAGGAAGCCGAAGCCCACGCCCGTGACCCGCCGAGCCGTCTGCAGCGCCAGCGCCGCGCCGGTCAGCAGCAGCACGGCCGCGCCGGCGCCGCGGGCCATCCCTCGCCAGGGCCAGACCTCACCGTTCGTCCGGACGCGGCGAAGGGCGACGGCGACCGTCACCGCCGTCGCCAGCCAGAGCAGCCAGCCGCCCCAGGCCGGGTAGGCCAGGATGTGATCGCCGAAGGTCTGGCTGTAGACCGCGTCAGCCGCCTTGCCGGGCAGGCCGCCGGCCGCCGCGAACCGTCGGGCCGCCGCCAGCGTCTGGTCGCCGATATGCTGCACCGAGCCCTGGTCGAGGTTGGCGACGGTCGCCGTCGGCGAATGGTAGTCGAACTGTCGGCCGATGAAGGCGAAGTTCAGGCCCGACAGGCCCGCTTCCTTCGATACCGAGAAGTCGGTGTCGTTGGGCATGTTCTCGTAGAGGAACACGGCCAGGGAGTTGCTGATCGGGGCGCTGGCGGTCGCCGCGAACGCCGAGACGATTCCCCCGTTGGCCGGCCCGGTCTGGAACATGTTGGCCCGGCCGCCGTTGCCGCGGGCCTCGAGGTTGATCATCAGCCCGATCCGCTTGCGCAGCGGATGTTCTGCGAAGAAGGCGCGGGCGCCGAGCAGTCCGGCCTCCTCGCCGTCGGTGATCAGCACGACGATGTCGCGCTCGGCGCCGCCGCCGGCCTTGATGGCGCGGACCGTCTCCAGCAGGGCGGCGACGCCGGTGGCGTCGTCGGCCGCGCCCGGAGAGGCCGGGACGCTGTCGTAGTGCGCCATCAGGGCCAGGGCGGGGAGGGCGCGATCCCGACCGGGAAGGACGCCGACCAGGTTCTCGACCTGGCCGCCGATGACGAAGCTGTCGCCGTCGAAGGCCCGGGTCTCGACGGCCTGGGCGGCCTGGATCGACGGCGACAGGCCCAGCGACGTCATGCGCGCCAGCACATAGTCCCGCACCCGCGCATGGTCGGCCGAGCCGACCGGGTGCGGCGCCCTGGAGATTTCGCCGATGTCGACCAGGGCCCGGGCGGCGGAAAAGGCCGTCGCCTGCGCGTCCAGGCCTGCCGGCGCGGGCGTGCGCGTCCCAAGCCAGGCCAGGAGAAGTGCGCCGAGCAGCGCCGCGCCGAGCGCAATCTGCCGAGTCATGTCGCGTCCCCCAGGGTTTCGGGGAGGATGCATGCTGTTGGTCCCGGAGCAACGGGAACCGGAATCGGCGATCAAGGTTCTTTGTCAGGCGGCGACAATGCGCGATGGTGCTGCTGGATGCGCTAACGGGAAACACGACCATGAAAAAGTTGATCTGGACGGCGATCGCCGCCGTCGGAGCCACGCTCGCCCTGGGCGCGGCCGCGGCCTGGGCCCAGGCCCTGCCGCTACCGCCCGGCCAATGGCGCGCCACCTGCGGCGAAGCCCGCGCCTACGCCCAGGGCGGCGCCAAGATCCTGTCGGCGCGCTGCACCCAGCGCGGCGGCGGAACGGCGGCCTCCACCCTTCGCTACGACACCTGTCGTGGCCAGATCATCAACGACAATGGCCGGCTGGCCTGCTCGGGCGGCGGCGGCGGCGGCGGCGGCGATGGCCAGGCGGTCCCGCGCGGCAGCTATCGCGACAGCTGCAACGGCGCCTACATGACCGGATGGACCCTCAACGCCTCCTGCCGCGACAGCAGCGGGCGCTGGAACCGCACCGCGCTGGACACGCGCACCTGCGGCAACCGCGACATCGCCAACCTCAACGGCCGGCTCAGCTGCACCGGCGGCATCGGCGGCGGCGGCCAGCTGCCGACCGGCAGTTACCGCAACAGCTGCCGGGACGCCTACATGACCGGCTGGACCCTGAACGCGTCCTGCCGTGACAGCCGCGGCCGCTATGTCCGCGCCACGCTGGACATCCGTCCCTGCGACCGTCGCGACATCGCCAACATCGACGGCCGCCTGTCCTGCACGGGCCAGGGCGGCGGCGGGGCGCGCGGTTCGATCACCCTCTGCACCCAGCCGGACTTCGGCGGTCGCTGCGAGACCATCGACCGCGCCGCGCCGAGCCTTGGACGCTGGGAGATGGCCGACCGGGCCCGCTCGGCGCGGGTGCGCGGCCGCTGGCAGGCCTGCAGCGAGCCCGACTTCCGGGGCCAGTGCATGACCCTGGACCGCGATGTGCGGAACCTGGAGCGGACCGGCTTCGGCCGCCGGATATCCTCGGTGCGCCCGGCTCGCTGACGGCGGCGAGGCCAAAGAAAAACCCCCGCCGGCTGGACCGGCGGGGGTTTTGTTCTGTCCGGAGGAGGGCTCCGGCCTGTCGTCAGGCGGCGCTGACGGCTTCCTGCGGATCGCGCAGCACATAGCCGCGGCCCCAGACGGTCTCGATGTAGTGGTTGCCGCCCGACGCGGTCGCCAGCTTCTTGCGCAGCTTGCAGATGAAGACGTCGATGATCTTCAGCTCGGGCTCGTCCATGCCGCCGTAGAGGTGGTTGAGGAACATTTCCTTGGTCAGGGTCGTACCCTTGCGGAGCGAAAGCAGCTCCAGCATCTGGTACTCCTTGCCGGTCAGGTGGACCCGCATGTTGTTCACCTCGACCGTCTTGGCGTCGAGGTTGACGCCGATCTCGCCGGTCTGGATCACCGCCTGGGCGTGGCCCTTCGAACGGCGCACCACGGCGTGGATACGGGCGACCATCTCGTCCTTGTGGAACGGCTTGGTCATGTAGTCGTCGGCGCCGCCGCCCAGGGTCTTGACCTTGGTGTCGATCTCCGACGAGCCCGACAGGATCATGATCGGCGTGTTGATCTTGCCGTTGCGCAGCGTGCGCAGCACGTCCATGCCGCTCATGTCCGGCAGGTTCAGGTCCAGCAGGATGAGGTCGTAGTCATAGATCTTCCCCAGATCCACGCCCTCCTCGCCGAGGTCCGTCGTATAGACGTTGAACCCCTCCGACTTAAGCATGAGCTCGATGGTCTGAGCCGTGGCGCTGTCATCTTCTATCAACAGTACGCGCATTGATCCCCTCCCCGCGGCCCTCCCGCGGTAACAATTCAGACGAGGCGGAATCCGCCTCCGGAGCTCAATTCCGACATTGGAATTAAGCTGCTTTAAGACTGGTTAATGGTGAACCGCCCGTTGGAAAGAATCGTTAAGCCGATTTGCGAATCGGCGGCAACCCGCCATCTCGCGGCGTCGAGTCGCGGAGCGGATGACTCTTTCGTGATCGCCGAATCCCCAGTGAATCCCGTGGGATTCGCAAACCCGTTCAGGCGTTGATGCAGCAGGGATCCCGGGCCCTCCGCCTCCAGGGCGTGGCGAAGATCCGGAGAACGCGGGTCTCGAAAAAACTTCGCGAACCGGTAAGGAATGCCGCCTGCGACCGTTTGTCCGACTCTTAACGGCGAAAAGGCTCAGACGGCCCGCACCGCGCTGGCGATGAAGCCGCCGCCGAGCACGCGGGTCGGGTCCTCCGGCGCGTAGAGCACGCAGGCCTGGCCGGGGGCGACGCCTTCTTCCAGCGTGTCCAGGGCTACGCCGACCACCCCGTCGATCAGGGTCAGCCGGCCGGCGACCGGCTCGCGGGTCGAGCGCACGCGGGCCAGCACGGCGCGGCCGGAGAGGGCGGCCTCGGCGATCGTGGCCTCATCGCCCAGCCAGTTGTCTTCCTTCAGCGTCAGGGCGCGGGTCAGCAGCGCCTCGCGCGGGCCGACCACGACGTGGCGCCGGTCGGCGTCGATCCGCGTCACGAACAGCGGCTCGCCCGTGCCGCCGCCGACGTTGAGACCCTTGCGCTGGCCGATGGTGTAGCGGGTGACGCCCTCGTGACGGCCCAGCACCCGGCCGTCCATGTGCACGATGTCGCCGGCCACGGCGCCCTGGGGACGCAGCCGGTCGATGACCGTGTGGTACTTGCCCTCGGGCACGAAGCAGATGTCCTGGCTGTCGGGCTTGTCGGCCACCGACAGGCCGATGTCGGACGCCACGCCGCGCACCGCCGGCTTGGGCAGGCCGCCGAGCGGAAAGCGCAGGTAGTCGAGCTGCTCGCGCGTGGTCGCGAACAGGAAGTAGCTCTGGTCGCGGCCCGCGTCGGCGGCGCGGTGCAGCTGCGGGCCCGTCAGGGCAGCCTCGCGGCGCACATAGTGGCCGGTGGCCATGGCCACGGCGCCCAGGTCGCGGGCGACGTCCAGCAGGTCGCGGAACTTGACGGTCTGGTTGCAGCGCACGCAGGGGATCGGCGTCTCGCCGCGCAGATAGGCGTCGGCGAACTCCTCGATGACCTGCTGCTTGAAGCGGCTTTCGTAGTCGAGGACGTAGTGCGGGATGCCGATGGCCTCCGCCGCCTGGCGGGCGTCGAGGATGTCCTGGCCCGCGCAGCAGGCGCCCTTCTTCTGGATCGCCGCCCCGTGGTCGTAGAGCTGCAGCGTCACGCCGACGACGTCATAGCCGGCCTTGGCCAGCAGAGCGGCGGTCACCGTCGAGTCGACCCCGCCCGACATGGCCGCGACCACCCGCGAGCCGGTCGGCAGGCCGACGGCTTGGCGCACGACGTCGTCGGCGATGTCCAGGGTGGAGGGCAGGGCGCTCATGGGGCGCGATATAGAGCGTCGGGCCGGAAATTGCGACTGCAGCCGCCCTCCGGCCCTTTCAGCCGCCCTTGCCGCAGGCGCCCGGGCGGATGAGCAGGACGGTCAGGGCGTCTTCACCCGCCGTCGCCGCCAGTCGTCGAAGCGGACCTTGCCCAGCCAGAACAGCATGACCGGCAGCGGCGACAGGGCGACGGCGTACAGCAGAACCGAGTCCCGCAGGGCCTCGGGGAACACCTGCTGCTGCCCGAGGAAGAACGACCCCGAGGCGATGAACAGCGAAAAGCACATCCGCCACAGGTGCCGCGCGATCCGCGCGGTGTTGGACAGCGTCTTGCGCAGCAGCACATGCAGTTCGCCTGCCGCCGCGAAGGCCCCGGCGATCGTAAAGAGGAAGAAGGCCTGAGGTGGCGAGCCGTCCACCGTGCCGCTGGGGCTGGCCGCGCCCATCCGCATGAAGATCACGCCGGCGGCGGTGATAGAGAGGGCGATGATCAGGCCGATGACCTCGGGCGCGCCGGCCTTCACGTCCCGCCGCCGCGCCGCCATGGCGCCGCTGACCAGCAGGTACAGCGCCATGACTCCCGCGACGAAGTTGGGCCGCTGCCCGGTGTCGAGGAACGGCGCCACGCCCGCGCCGATGGCGTAGGCCATGAACATTGCGAGAAAGAACACCGACCCCGCCGCGCGATGGACCCTCTGCCCCTTTCGCGAGGCAAGGGCCACCACGCCGGTGACCATCCCGATCGCGCCTCCGGCGATGTGCGCCCAGAGCAGCGCGTTCGCCCCCAGATGCATCCACGCCGGATCGCCGGGCGCGGCCTCCAGGTTGCCCGCCAGCGCGACCTGGGGCAGCAGTGCGGCGGCTATGGCGACCAGGACGGGCGAGACGTGAATCCGGGGTGTCATGGACCCGTTCTTGTCGATATGCGGGGCGGGAGCCATGACCGTGCGTACCGCGCGCATGATCGTTCGTAACATCAGGGGGCGTGCCGATGTCGAACCTGACCACGTCAGCCGGGCTCGCCTCTGGTCTGATCACATTTTCCGTTGAGCGCGGCGCCGATCGCGCGGCGCTGATGGCCCGGGCCGGCCTGCGGCCGACCGACCTAAATGATCCCGACAGCCGCCTTCCGTTCGAGACCTATGTGGCCCTGATGCGCGCGGCCCAGGACCTCTGCGGCGACCCGGCGCTGTCGCTGCATTTCGGCGAGGCCGTCGACCTCTCGGAGATGTCGATCGTCGGGCTGATCATGAACGCCTCCGCGACCATGGGCGACGCCTTCGCCCAGATGCAGCGCTTCGGCCGGCTGACGCTCGAGACCGAGGGGCTCAGCGACGGGCCGCGCTTCGAGCTGGCCGCGCGCGACGGCCAGCTGTGGATGGTCGACACCCGCGCCGACCCCAACGCCTTCCCCGAACTGACCGAGGGGGCGTTCGCCCGCCTGGTCTGCGGCCCGCGTCGCTTCCTGCCCGAGCCACATGTGCTGGAGGTGCACGTCACCCACCCGGCGCCGGCCTGGAGCGCCGAGTACGACCGGATCTTCCAGTGCCCGGTGACCTTCTCCAGCAGCTGGAACGCCATGCGGCTCGACCCGCGCATCACCACCTGGCCGGTGGCGCTTCAGCCGCGCTACGTGTTCGGCGTCCTGACCCGGCTGGCCGACGGCCTGCTGCAGGACCTCGAAGACCAGAAGACCCTCCGCGGCCGGGTCGAGGCGGTGCTGCTGCCGCTGCTGCACACTGGCGAGGTTGGCGCCGACGCTGTCGCCCGCGCCCTGGGTTTCAGCCGCCAGACCCTGTTCCGCAAGCTCAAGGCCGAGGACGCCACCTACGAACAGGTGCTCGACGCCCTGCGCCACCGCATGGCGCTGCGCTACCTCACCGGCGCCCGCGTCTCGGTCAACGAAACCGCCTACCTCGTCGGCTTCTCCGAACCCGCCGCCTTCTCCCGCGCCTTCAAGCGCTGGACCGGCAAGAGCCCCCGCGAGGTTCAGCCGGCAAGGGCGGCGGGGTGATCATTGGCGGCGCGTGCGCTTCAGGGCTTGTCCCCGACAGCCGCCCGCTACCGCAGCATGTCCAGCAGCGAGCTCTGCTTGAGCATGTTGAACACCTGCGCCGACGCCTGCACCGCCACCTGGGCCTGTTCCAGGCGGGTGATGGCCAGCGGCATGTCGGCGTCGGTGATCGCGCCGACCATGCCTTCCAGCATGGCCTTGCGGTCTTCCTGGGCGGCCAGGGTCTTGTCGACGCGGTTCTGGATCAGGCCGTTGCGGGCCGCGTAGTCGGTGACGGTCGAGCGGGCGGAATCGAAGTCGTCGAGCATGCCCTGCAGGAAGGTCTCCTGCGCGGCCGTCAGCTTGCCGGTGAAGTCGCCGTTGGCCTCCACGTAAGCCTGCATCTGGCGGAAGGCGTCGAACGTGCTGGTTCCGACGTCGGCGGCCAGGAAGCCGGTCTCGATGGCGGTCGACTCGTCCAGCTGGTTCACCGGCGTCAGGCCGTCGTTCTGGAACAGGTCGGCGATGGCCGGCGCCGCGGTCAGGTCGGTGATCTGGCTGGCGCTGGTGGCCGGCGTGTCGACCTGGCCGCCGGAGAACAGGTAGCGACCGCCGAACTTGGCGTTCATCGAATCCGTTGCGGCGGAGAACCAGGCGGACACCTCGCCCATCAGCGCCTCGCCGCGGCCGGTGGCGATGGCCTCGGAAATGGCCTGGCGGGCGCTCTGGACGGAGTCGGCGACCTGGGTCAGGGCCAGGTCCTGGGCCTCCAGCCTGGAGGTCAGCATGTCGCCCTGGGCCAGATAGCCCTCGACCTTGGACTGGATCGACCGCGTAGCCAGCAGGGTTTCGGCCTGGCGGGCGTAGCCCTTGAGGTCGGAGGCGTTCTTCTGGCTCGACACCTGGGCGTTGGCGCCCTGCTGCCGGACCTGGGCCTGCATCAGGTGGTTGAGAACGGTGCTGTAGCTGTTGGCGGTGGCGACGCGGTTCATGGTTCTAGCCCACCATCTGGAGGAGGACGTCGTACAGGTCCTTGCCGGCCTGGACGAGCCGGGCCGAGGCGCTGAACGCCTGCTGGTAGGTCGTCATGCTGATCAGTTCCTGGTCGAGGTTGACCCCCTCGGCGGAGCTCCTGCGGGTGTCGGCCTCGGCGGCGACGGCCTGGGCGATCTCCTGGCGGGAGGTGGCGTTCTCGGCCTTGCGGCCGATGGAGCCGGCGAACTCGGCGGCATAGCGCGTGACGGACATGCTGCCCGCCGCCGAACCGCCGACCGCGTCGAACCTTGTGATCGCCTCGCCGGCCGCCGCCAGCCGCTGGGCGCCGCGACCGTCGCCGATGGCCAGGGCCGGCCGACCGAGCGCCGCCTGGGCCGGGTCGAAGGTCGCCAGGGCCAGCTTCGTCGGCGAGGCGGCGATGTCGCTGCGCACCTCGAAGCTGGTGACCCGCGAGGCCCGCTGCGCATGGCCGACGCCGAACAGCTCCGAGACCGACGGCCCGCCGACCCCTCGCGAGGTGTCGTCGTTGACGACGGAAACGGTCTGGCCCGCGGTTCCGCCGAAGCTCAGGGCGCCGTCCGCGTCGAGCGTGAACTGGCCGTAGAGACCCACGCCGCCGGCGTTGGCGTTCAGGGCGTTGAGCAGGTCCTGCATCGTGCCGCCGGCCGGCACGGCGACGGTGACATCCCGGATCCGCGCGCCGTCCTTGCCGGCCAGCCGCAGGGTGAGGGTGTCGCCGGCGGTGAACCCGTGCGGGTCCGTCGTGGTCAGGCCGGTCTCGTAGTAGGGATAGCCGGTCGAGCTCACCAGGTCGTTCAGGCCGAAGAAGTGCGAGAAGCCCTTGCCGGCGCGGTCTGACGGCGTGGTCGCGGGATCGACGACGGCCACGCCGTTGGTCCCGGTCGCCGACAGGGTCAGGGCGCCATTGGCGAAGCTGGCCGAGCCTTGCCCCGCCAGCTGGCCGTTGAGGGTGGCCATGAAGCTGGCCGGGGTGAAGCCGGTGGTGGTGACGCCGCCGTCGATGCTCATGGTGCCAGCGTCGAAGTCGATGTCCACCTGCCGCGAGACGACGCCGGCCGGGTTGACGATGACCACGCTTGTGCGGCCGCTGAAGCCGCCGATGGCGGTCGACAGGTCCATGCCGGTGTCGCGACCGGTCAGGCTGGTCGGGGCAGGCACGGCCGAAGCGGCGTTGTGGGCGCGGTTCAGCTCGTCGACGGCGCGGGTGACGAACTCCGACAGCTGGTCGCCCAGCGCCGGCAGCTCGGTGTCGCGCAGATCGAGCAGGCCGCGGATTTCGCCGGTGGTAATCCGCGCGCGCAGCGACGGCTCGCCGTTGGCCCCGGGCAGGGAGACGGTGATCTCGCCCGAGGCGCCGTCCGTGCGGACATACTTCAGCTCCGCCGCGCCGCCGCCGCCGGCCAGGGCGTTGCCGTCCGAGGCCCGGATCATGAAGCCGCCATTGGTCCGCGGCGTGACGCTGACGTCCATCAGGCCGGACAGCTCGTTGATCAGCTGGCTCTGGATGTTCTCCGGGCCGGTCGCGTCGCCGCCCTGGATCATCGCCCGGCTGATGTCGCCATTGAGGTCGTCGATCTGCTTGAGCAGCTGGTTGGTCCGCTCGATGACGGCGCCGATCCGGGTGTCGGCCTCGACGGCCATCGCCTGCAGCGAGGTGGAAATGCGCGAGGCTTCGCTCAGGAAGTCGGTGACGCCGTCGATGGCCTGGTCGCGACGGATGGACGAGGCGGCGTCGGACGAGGCGGCCGTAAAGGCGGAATAGATCTCGTCCAGGCGCGTGAAGAACGAGCTGCTTTCGCCCGGGTTGCCGAACAGCGCCTGGGCCCGGTCCATGGCCGTGGCGATGACGCCGGCCTCGGACGCCGAGGCGGTGGCGGTCAGCGAGGCGCGTTGCAGGAACTGGTCGGCGGCGCGGCGGATCTGCGTGACGCTGACGCCCGCGCCCAGCCCGCCGGACACCAGCGGCGCCTGGTCGACGACCTTGCGCACGTACCCGGGGGTGTTGATGTTGGCGATGTTGTCCGAGACCGTCCTCAGACCGGTCTGGGCGGCCATCAGGCCGCTGTTGGCGGACGACAGGATCGCGGCAAGGCTCATGAGATCCTCGCGGTCAGCCCGGCAAAGCCTGACGCGCGTACCGGCGTATTTTGCCGGGCCGCTTCAGGCGCGGGCCTGCTGGTCGATGCTAAGCCATTGATAATCATAGACTTCGATTCCACGGGTCTGGTGACCCGCTGATCCACAGCGCAAGGACGGCGCCAGACGCCGCCGGGCGGCACTTCGCGCCCCATCGACCCGCGACGGCCCGGCAAAAAGCGCACCGACGAGGCCGGGGAGGCGCAGCCTGGTCCGGCATGAAAGTCAGTTAAAACAGTGACTTATTGGTGTTTCCGGCAGTTGGCCCGGCCGTTGCTACCTGACTGTCGAATAGTCCGGGCGCAGCAGGCGCCGACCGTACAGTCACCGCTCAGGGGCGTTTCAGCCTGCCATGACCGCGTTCGCGTCCATCGTCCTCGCCGCCCTGCCGGGCCTCGGCGCCAAGTCCGGCGCCGACGGCGCTGTCGCGCCGGAAGGTCAGGGCCTGGGCGGCGCTTTCGAGGCCCTGATGGCGACGGTGACCGCGGCCGCTCCGGCGCCGTCCGACGCCCGGGGCGCTACGGCGACCTCCGCGGCCGGACCGTTCGGCCCGGGCGTCGGCCTGATGGCGGTCGGAACGCCTGATGCCGCGTCGGCCGCCCCCGGCGACGACGAGCTTGTCGAAGTTTCCGCCGCGGACCCGGATGGCGAGGCGATCGAGACGTCTGAAGCCGCCGGCTTGCTCACCCTCGCCGGGATGGCGCCGCCCGCGCCGACGCCTGCGCAGACCGTATCGGCGCCCGTCGCCGCGCCCGGCGGCGAAAGCCAGGCCGTCGCCGCGTCGCCGCCGTCTACTCCCGCGGCGCCCGCTGACTCCGCCGCCCAGGCCGCTCCGGCTGCGCCCGTCGCGACAGAGGCGCCGGCTTCGCCGCCCGTCGGGACGATCGCGTCTGCGCCGTCGAACGATACGCCGACGTCCATCCCGGCGACCCCCGCCCACCGCCAGGCCGAGGCCGACGCGCCCGTCGCCGCCGCGCCGCGCGTCGCGGCTCCGGCCCCGCCGACATCAGTCGCCCAGGCGTCGGGCGATAGCGGCGCCGCCACCACCGCCACAACCGCCACCACCGCCACAACCGCCACCGCCACCGCCGCTGTCACCGCCGCCGCCGCGCCGCCGCCGCAGGCTCCGGAAGCCCCGGTTCAGACAGTCGCCGCGACTCCTTCCCCGGTCGCCGCCGCGCCCCGGACCGCCGGAGAGGCCGTCGCCAGCCTGATCGGCCGCGTCCTCGACGGCTCGCGCAAGCCCGAGGCCGAGGCCGCCGTCCGCGACGCGGTCGCCGCCGCCGCGCCCGACGAGGTCCCGGCCGAGGTCGCCATCGACACGCCTGTCGAGGTCGCGGTCGACGCGGCCCTGTCTCCCGAGGCGCCGGTTCCGGTCGAGGCCGCTGTCGTCGAGACGCCCGCCGCGCCCGTTCCCGCGTCCGGTCGCCGCGCCGCCCGCGCCGACGCCGTCCGCGCCGAGGCGACGATCCCGGTCCTCGACGCCGCCGCGCCGGACCTGAAGCCGACGGCGAGGGCCGACGCCCGGCCGGCCGTCGACGCCGCCGCGCCCGCGCCGGTCGCCCGCCCCGAGCTTCCGCCCGTCGCGGCCGCCCTGGCCGACGCCGGCCCCGAGATCGAGCCGGCCACCCTGGACGCCGCGCCCGCCGCCCCGACCCTGCAGGCCTCCGCCGAGGTTCCGGTCGAGGCGCCGCAGACCCGCGGCTCGCCCGAGACCGTGGCCCGGCTGGCCGCCGACATCGTCCGGAAGCTGGAGGGTCAGACCACCCGCTTCGACGTCCAGCTCGATCCGCTGGGCCTGGGCAAGGTCGACGTCAGCATCGAGATCAACGCCGATGGCCGCCTGAGCGCGTCGCTGTCGTTCGACTCCAGCCAGACCGCCGCCGATCTGCGCGGCCGGGCCGGCGAACTTCGTCAGGCGCTTGAGAAGGCCGGGTTCGACCTGGCCGACGGCGGCCTGTCCTTCGACATGAACAACCCGGGCGGCTCGGGCGGCCGCGAGGCGCGCGAGCCGCTCTCCGCCTGGTCCAGCCGCGCCTTCCAGACCGCCCAGTCCGGCCTTGAACAGGCCGACGCCCTGGCCGCCCGCTCCCCCTGGTCACGCACGCCGTCCGGCGGCGTCGACATCCGCATTTGAGGCTCCCATGGTTGACGCTGTCAGCGCCGGCAACTCCGTTCTCGACAAGATTAACAACTCCCGCAGCAGCCTGGCCGACAGCGAGGAGACCTTCCTGGCGCTGCTGACCACGCAGCTGAAGAACCAGGACCCGCTGTCGCCGCTCGATTCCAACGAGTTCACCGCCCAGATCGTGCAGATGACCGGGGTCGAGCAGCAGCTGCTGACCAACGACCTGCTGGCCATGCTGGTCGGGATGAACGACGGCGGCCTGGCCGGCTCGGTCAACCTGATCGGCAAGACCGTCACCGCCGCCACGGATGACGCCACGCTGCAGGACGGCCAGTCGACCTGGACCTACGACCTCGACCGCGCCGCTACGAACGTGAAGTACGAGGTCGTCAACTCGGCCGGCCAGACGGTGTTCTCGCGCACCGACGCCAACGTGGCGGCCGGCGAGGGCGCCTTCGAGTGGGACGGCAAGACCACCCAGGGCACCCAGCTTCCCGACGGCGGGACCTACAGCCTGAAGATCACCGCCACCGGCTCCGGCGGCGAGACCATCAACTCCAGCATCTACACCACCGGCGTCGCGTCGGCGGTTGAAACCCTCAACGGCGAGACGGTCGTCAGCATTGGCAAACTCAAGATCCCGCTCAGCGCGATCTCGAGCGTCAAGCAGACCGTCTAGGCCACCAGAACCCAGTGCAGGAAGGATAACCCTCCATGAGCATCAACAGCGCCATGCTGGCCGGCGTCACCGGTCTGATCTCGAACTCGCAGTCCCTGGCCGCGATCTCGGACAACATCGCGAACGTCAACACGGTCGGCTACAAACGCTCGCAGGCCAACTTCCAGACGCTGGTCAGTGGCCGCAACTCCGGCTCGTCCTATGCCGCGGGCGGCGTCACCGCCACAACCCGCCGGTTCATCACCACCCAGGGCCTGCCGACCCAGTCCAGCCGCAACACCGACCTGTCGATCTCCGGCAACGGCTTTTTCGTCGTCACCGAGAAGGCGGAAGACCTGACCGCCGCCGACGCCCGGGCCTTCACCCGCGCCGGTTCGTTCCAGCTCGACAGCCAGGGCTACCTGCGCAACGACGCCGGTCTGTATCTCCAGGGCTGGCTGACCGACGCCGATGGCGTGATCACCACCGACCCGTCGGACATCACCCGCCTGCAGTCGATCAACGTGTCGTCGGTCGGCGGCGCGGCCGAGCAGACCACGCGCGTCACGGTCAACGCCAACCTCGACGCCAGCCAGGAGCTGTCGGCCGAAGTCACCGGCGGCACCTATGACCCGGCCACCAACTCGATGGCCATGTACGATCCCGACGCGGGGGTCGGCGTGAAGCCGGACTTCTGGGTCCAGGTCCCCGTCTCCGACTCCAAGGGCGGCAAGCGCACGGTCCAGATCGACTTCCTGCGCAGCGCCACGCCCAACCAGTGGTACGCCGAAGTGCGCGCCGTGCCGGCCAGCGACGTCGAGCTGGGCGCGGGCCTCGCCAACGGCCAGCTGGCCGTCGGCATGGTGGCCTTTACCGAGGACGGCCGCCTCGACACCGGCGCCACCTTCACCCCGCCGCTTTCCCCGCTGTTCGCCGACTGGAACGATCCGGTGATCAGCTTCGGGGCCTCGTCCGACGCCGCTCCGGGCGCCGGCGCGGTCAAGTGGGCCACGGGCCTGGGCATCGGCGACCAGGACATCCGCCTCGAGCTGGGCGGCGTCGCCGGCGGCATCACCAGCTTCGACAGCGAAAGCATCCTGCAGTCGGTCAGCACCAACGGCACCGCCTTCGGCAACCTGACCGACATCGAGATCGACGATCAGGGCTTCGTTACCGCGATCTTCGACAACGGCATCTCGCGCCAGATCGCCCAGGTGGCCATCGCCACCTTCCCCAACGCCGACGGCCTGATCCCGACCAACGGAAATGCCTACCGGGTGAGCAAGGACAGCGGGACCTACAACTTCAAGACCGCCGGCAGCGGCGGGGCCGGTTACATCGCGCCGTCCACGCTCGAAGCTTCCACAGTCGACCTGTCGAGCGAGTTTACCGGCCTGATCACCACGCAACGGGCTTATTCAGCGTCCTCGAAAATCATCACCACCGCAGATCAGATGTTGGAAGAGCTTCTGAATATCAAGCGCTAGTCTTGATGTTTAGGGGGCTTTAATTCAGATGTATCACAATGAAACACTGACATTAACTTGCGGTCGATGGTGGTTAAGCTACTTAAACCATCGCGCTTTACCGCATGTTATTTCAGGTGGCGCATCTTCCTCCCGAACAGTCTTGGTGAGAGAGGCGTAGAAGGATGCTTCAGCAGCAGCGCGTAAACAGCAGAGGCGAGAAGTACGTGATCGGTCCGACCGGCGCGCCGCTGACGCTGGGCGATCTGCCGCCGGCCAATACCGAGCGTTGGGTGATCCGGCGCAAGGCAGAGGTGGTGGCGGCCGTGCGGGGAGGACTCCTGACGCTGGACGAGGCGTGTGATCGCTATCGTCTCACCAACGAGGAGTTCCTGACCTGGCAGAAGTCGATTGACCGTCATGGCCTTGCCGGCCTGCGGACGACCCGACTGCAACAATATCGCTGAGCCGCTCGCCCCCCCAGAGGCTCAGCACACTGCGCGGCCGCGTTCCGGAGACGGGACGCGGCCGTTGCCGTTCAGATCCGCGTCACGGCGGCGTCCCTTAAGAGGGCGTTTACCCTGCACCCGGTAATTCCTGCCTAGCAGCGCGGGCTTCGTTGGCCCGTCGCGCCTTTTGTTGGGTAGGGGCGGTCCCGAGTGGAAAGGTTCATGAACGGCGTTCGCGCCTTCGGGGTCGCCCGGCTCGCCGCCATGCTCGGCATCGGGGCGGCGTTGATCGCCGGGCTGATCTGGCTGGGGGCCACGCTCGGCGCCCAGCCCAAGGCGCTGCTCTATTCGAACCTCGACATGAAGGAAGCCTCCACCGTCGTCCAGGCGCTGGACCAGGCGGGCATCGACTACGAGCTGAAGGGTGACGGCACGACCATCATGGTGCCGCGCGACAAGGTCGCCTCCACCCGGCTTATGGTCTCCGGCAAGGGCCTGGTGACCTCCGGATCGGTCGGCTACGAAATCTTCGACCAGGGCGCCACGCTCGGCCAGACCGATTTTGTCCAGCAGCTGAACCGCCAGCGCGCGCTGGAAGGGGAGCTGGCTCGCACCATTCGCTCACTCGACGGCGTCACTTTCGCCCGGGTGCACCTGAACCTGCCGCGCCGCCAGCTGTTCGAGGAAGAGGCCGAGCCTCCCTCCGGCTCGGTGACCATCGGCATCGGGGGCCGCAAGCCGACCGACGACCAGGTTCAGGCCGTCCAGAACCTCGTCGCCGGCGCCGTCCCGGGCCTGAAGGCCGAGCAGGTCTCGATCATCGACCAGCATGGCAAGACGCTGTCGGTCGGCGGTTCGTCGATGACCAGTAAGCTGGCTGACGACCGCAAGAGCGAGGTCGAGCGCAAGCTGGCCGCGCGGATCAAGGAGCTGGTCGAGGGCGTCGTCGGCGCCGGCCGGTCCCGCGTCGAGGTCAGCGCCGACATCGACATGGCCCGCGTGACCGAGCAGGAAACCACCTACGACCCCGACGGCCAGGTCATCCGCTCCGAGCAGACCGGCGAGGAGAGCGCCCAGGAAGCGGATGCGAACGCCGCCGCCGGCGTCTCCGCGGCCGGCAACATTCCCGGCGCGACCGGCGCGGGCGCTGCGGGCGGCGTTGGCTCGACCAGCGGCCGCGACGAGTCGACGACCAACTACGAGATCAGCAACAAGACCCGCACCGAGGTGCGCGAGCCGGGCGCGATCAAGAAGATCTCCGTCGCCGTGGCCGTTGACGGCGTCACCGCCCCCGGCGCCGACGGAAAGCCCGGCGCCTATACGCCCCGCTCGGCAGAGGAACTGGCGCGACTGGATGAACTGGTGAAGGCAGCCGTCGGCTACGACACCACGCGCGGCGACATGGTGAAGGTCACCAACGTCCGCTTCGCGCGGGAAGCGGTCGACACCACGGGCGGCGAGACCGGCCTGCTGGCCAGCTTCGACAAGAACGACATCATGCGCGCCGTCGAACTGGCGGTGCTCGGCATCGTCGCCGTCCTGATCATGATCTTCGGGGTGCGCCCGCTGCTCAAGAGCCTGGTGACGGGCGGCGGCGGTCGCGGCGGCCTGCCGGCGCTGGCCGGGGCCGGCGGCGCGCAGGCGACCCGGCTGGTCACCACGCCCGAGGGCGCCCAGTACCAGATCCCGATCGATCCCAACACCGGCGAAGCCCTGGCGCTGCCGGGCCCCGACCTTGACCAGCGCATCGACATCGCCCGGATCGAGGGCCAGGTCCGGGCCTCCTCGGTCAAGCGCGTGGCCGACTTCGTCGACAAGCACCCCGACGAGTCCGTCTCGATCCTCCGCACCTGGCTGCACGAAACGACATGAGCCGGAAGAACAAAGCCATCGTTGATCCCAGCAAGCTGAGCGGTCCGGAAAAGGCCGCCGTGGTCCTGCTGGCGCTCGGCGAGGACCATACCGCGATCTGGGAAGCGCTCGACGAGGAGGAGATCAAGGAGGTCTCCCAGGCCATGGCGTCGCTGGGCAGCGTCGCCTCCTCGGCCGTCGAGGAGCTGCTCGTCGAGTTCGTCTCCGGCATGTCGGCCAGCGGCGCGATCATGGGCAGCTTCGAGCAGACCCAGCGGTTGCTGCACAGCTTCCTGCCGCCCGAGAAGGTCGACGCCCTGATGGAGGAGATCCGCGGTCCGGCGGGTCGCACCATGTGGGACAAGCTGGGCAACGTGAACGAGGCGGTGCTCGCCAACTATCTGAAGAACGAATACCCGCAGACGGTCGCGGTGGTGCTCAGCAAGATCAAGGGCGACCACGCCTCGCGCGTGCTGGCGGCCCTGCCAGAGGACTTCGCGCTGGAATGCGTGCAGCGGATGCTGCGCATGGAGCCGGTCCAGCGCGAGATCCTCGACAAGATCGAGCAGACCCTGCGCACCGAGTTCATGTCCAACCTGGCGCGCACGTCCAAGCGCGACAGCCACGAGATGATGGCCGAGATCTTCAACAACTTCGACCGCCAGACCGAGGCCCGCTTCATCGCCGCGCTGGAGGAGCGCAATCGCGAAAGCGCCGAGCGGATCCGGGCGCTGATGTTCGTCTTCGAGGACCTGGGCAAGCTCGATCCCGGCGGCGTCCAGACGCTGCTGCGCGCGGTCGAGAAGGACCAGCTGGCCCTGGCGCTCAAGGGGTCGTCCGACGCCCTGCGCGAGATGTTCTTCTCCAACATGTCCGAGCGCGCCAGCAAGATCATGCGCGAGGACATGGAAAGCATGGGCCCGGTGCGCCTGCGCGATGTCGACCAGGCCCAGATGGCCATGGTCCAGGCCGCCAAGGACCTGGCGGCCAAGGGCGAGATCATGCTGGCCGGGTCCGGCGGCGACGATGAGTTGATCTACTGATGACCACCTCCGCCCCCCGCCCGTTCGCGTTCGACACCGTCTTCGACGACAACGGATCGATCGCCTATCAGCCGCCCGTCCGCCGCAAGCATTATACGGCCGAGGAGGTCGAGGCCGCCCGCGTCGCCGGCTACGCCGAGGGCGAGCGATCGGCCGTCGCCGAAGCCGAGGCGAGGGCCGCCGACGCCCTGGCCGACATCGCCCGCGCCACGCGCGCCGCGCTCGGCGCGTTGCAGGGCGTCGCCCACGGGCACCGCGTCGACTCCGCCAACCTTGCGCTTGCCGCCGCCCGCCGCATCGCCGACGCCGCGCTGGACCGGTTCCCCGAGGCGCCGCTGGCCGCCGCCCTGGAAGCCCTGGCCCGCGAGCTGGAAGCCCAGCCCCGGCTGATCGTCCGCATCGCGCCGGACCTGCAGGAACGGGTCCAGCTGGTCCTCAACCACACCGCCGAGGCGGTCGGCTTCGAGGGCCAGATCCTGGCCCGCGCCGAGCCCGGCATGCTGCCCGCCGCCTTTGTCCTGGACTGGGGGGACGGCAAGGCCGCCTTCGATCCGCAGGACGCCGCCATCCGCGTCGCGGCCGCCCTCGACGCGGCGCTCGCCGCCGAGGGCCTGCACGCCGAACCTCTCCTTTCCGCCAGCGAGACCGACGATGTCTGACGAGACCAATCTCACGCTCGACGAGTTCGCCCCGGACGAGGGCCTGGCCACTGAAATGATGGTCACGATGGGCGACAAGACCGCCGCCGACCTGGCGCCGGTGTTCGACGTTCCCGTGCACATCTCCGCCGTGCTCGGCCGGGCCAGCCTGTCGGTCGCGCAGCTGCTGCACCTGGGCCAGGGCAGCGTGCTGGAGCTGGACCGCAAGGTCGGCGAGGCCATCGACATCTATGTGAACAACCGCCTGGTCGCCCGGGGCGAGGTCGTCGTCGTCGATGACCGCCTGGGCGTGACCATGACCGAAATCATCAAGGACGGCGACACGACGGCCTGAACGGCCGGCGTGTAGCAAGGAGATTACCGATGCGGCTTCTGGTCGTCGGACGTTTGAACGGACAGCTGTCCCTCGCCGTGAAGATGGCGATGCAGGCCGGCGCCAAGGTGTCGCACGTGGAGACGGTCGAGGCCGCCACCCAGGCGCTGCGCGCCGGGCAGGGCGCCGACCTCTTGATGGTCGACTACGACCTCGACATCGCCGGGCTGATCGCCACCAACGAGGCCGAGCGCATCCGCGTGCCGGTGGTGGCCTGCGGCGTCGCCGCCGATCCCAAGCGGGCCGGGGACGCCATCCGCGCCGGGGCCAAGGAGTTCATCCCCCTGCCGCCGGAAGCGGACCTGATCGCCGCGGTGCTGGCGGCGATCGGCGACGACAACCGCCCGATGATCGCCCGCGACCCGATCATGGAGGTGGTCATCAAGCTGGCCGACCAGATCGCGCCGTCCGACGCCTCGATCCTGATCACCGGCGAAAGCGGCGTCGGCAAGGAGGTGATGGCTCGCTACGTCCACACCAAGTCGCGCCGCGCCAACAAGCCGTTCATCAGCGTCAACTGCGCGGCCATCCCCGAAAACCTGCTCGAGAGCGAGCTGTTCGGCCACGAGAAGGGCGCCTTCACCGGCGCCGTGGCTCGCCGCATCGGCAAGTTCGAGGAAGCCACCGGCGGCACCCTGCTGCTGGATGAAATCAGCGAGATGGACGCCCGCCTGCAGGCCAAGCTGCTGCGCGCGCTGCAGGAGCGCGAGATCGACCGCGTCGGCGGCGGCAAGCCGGTGAAGGTCGACATCCGGGTCATCGCCACCTCCAACCGCGACCTGGCCCAGGCGGTGAAGGACGGCGTGTTCCGCGAGGACCTGCTCTACCGCCTGAACGTCGTGAACCTGCGCCTGCCGTCCCTGCGCGAGCGGCCGGGGGACATCATCGCCCTGTCCGAGCACTTCGTGAAGAAGTACGCCGCCGCCAACGGCATGCCCGACCGCCCGCTGTCGGGCGAGGCCCGCCGCCGGCTGGTCGCCCACCGCTGGCCCGGTAACGTGCGCGAGCTCGAGAACGCGATGCACCGGGCGGTGCTGCTGTCCTCGGGACCGGAGATCGAGGAGTTCGCCATCCGCCTGCCGGACGGCGCGCCGATGTCGCCGGCACCCGACGCCGCGGTGGCCCGCAACGCCTCGATGGCCGCCGAGGCCGCCAGCCGCTCCTTCGTCGGCCAGACCGTGGCCCAGGTCGAGCAGCAGCTGATCCTCGACACGCTCAGCCACTGCATCGGCAACCGGACGCATGCCGCCACCATCCTGGGCATCTCGATCCGCACCCTGCGCAACAAGCTGAAGGAATACTCCGAGGCCGGCGTCGCCGTGCCGGCCCCGCAGGCCGGCATCGGCAACGCCGCCTGAACCCTCGCGTCCGAGTAATCCATGGCTGACACCAGCATAGCCGGCGTTTCCAACCGCCCCAGTCCCAGGGAAGTCTGGGGCTGGCTGGCGCGTGGCGAGGTCGGCCTGGCGCTGGGCATCGTCGGCATCGTCGTCCTGCTGATCCTGCCGATCCCGCCGTTCATGCTGGATCTGCTGCTGACGATCTCGATCGGCAGCTCGATCCTGATCCTGATGACGGCGCTGCTGATCAAGAAGCCGCTCGAATTCACCGCCTTCCCGACGGTGCTGCTGGTCACGACCCTCTACCGGCTGGGTCTGAACCTCGCCTCGACCCGCCTGATCCTCAGCCATGGCCACGAGGGCGCCCACGGCGCCGGCCAGGTGATCAAGGCGTTCGGCGACCTGATGATGGGCGGCAGCTTCATCATCGGCCTGATCATCTTCGCCATCCTGGTGCTGGTGAACTTCGTGGTCGTCACCAAGGGCTCGGGCCGGATCGCCGAAGTGGCGGCCCGCTTCAGCCTCGATGCCATGCCCGGCAAGCAGATGGCCATCGACTCGACCTGTCCTCGGGCCTGATCGACCAGGACCAGGCCAAGCTGCGCCGCAAGGAGCTGGAGCAGGAATCGACCTTCTTCGGGGCCATGGACGGCGCCAGCAAGTTCGTGAAAGGCGACGCCATCGCCGGCCTGGTGATCGTCGGCATCAACATCATCGGCGGGATGCTGATCGGCATCCTGCAGCACGACATGCCGGCCGGCGACGCCGCCTCGACCTATACCCTGATGACCGTCGGCGACGGCCTGGTCAGCCAGATCCCGGCGCTGATCATCTCGATCGCCGCCGGCCTGCTGGTCTCCAAGGCCGGCGTCGAGGGTGCGGCCGACAAGGCCCTGGTCGCCCAGCTGGCCATGAACCCGCTCAGCCTCGGCATGGTCTCGGCCACCTCCGGCGTGCTGGCCTTCATCCCGGGCATGCCGGTCATCCCGTTCCTGGCGGTGGCTGTCGGGGCCGGCATGCTGGCCTGGCACAGGTCGCATCCGACGCCCGAGCTGGCGCCCGCCATCGATCTCAGCGCCGCGCCGGTCGAGCAGGAAGAGGAGCCGATCAGCGCCTCCCTGGCCATCGACGACATCAAGATCGAGCTGGGCTACGGCCTGTTGGCCCTCATCAACGACCTGGATGGCCGCAAGCTGACCGACCAGATCCGCGCGCTGCGCAAGACCCTGGCGGCCGACTACGGCTTCGTCATGCCGCCGGTGCGCATCCTCGACAACATGCGCCTGGCCACCCAGGGCTACGCCATCCGCATCAAGGAGATGGAGTGCGGCGCCGGCGAGGTCCGTATCGGCTCGCTGATGGCCATGGACCCGCGCGGCGGCCAGGTCGAGCTGCCCGGCGACCATGTGCGCGAGCCCGCCTTCGGCCTGCCGGCCACCTGGATCGACGACAACCTCAAGGAAGAGGCGACCTTCCGCGGCTACACCATCGTCGACCCGGCCACGGTGCTGACCACGCACCTGACCGAGATCCTCAAGGACAACATGGCCGACCTGCTGTCCTTCGCCGAGGTGCAGAAACTGCTCAAGGACCTGGTGGTCGACCAGAAGAAGCTGGCCGACGACGTCATCCCGTCCATCGTGACCGGCACCACCTTCCAGCGCGTACTGCAGGCCCTGCTGCGCGAACGCGTCTCGATCCGCGACCTGCAGGCCATCCTCGAGGGCGTCGCCGAGGCGGCGCCACACACCACCTCGATCACCTCGCTGGTCGAATCCGTCCGCGCCAAGCTGGGTCGCCAGCTCTGCTGGGCCAACCGCGGCGACGACGGCGCCCTGCCGATCGTCACCCTGTCGCCGGACTGGGAAATCGCCTTCTCCGAGGCGCTGGTCGGCAATGGCGAGGAAAAGCAGCTGGCCATGGCGCCCAGCAAGCTGCAGGAGTTCATCCGCGGCGTGCGCGAGGCCTTCGAACGCGCCGCCCTGGCCGGCGACAGCCCGGTCCTGCTGACCAGCCCGCTGGCCCGCCCCTACGTCCGCCAGATCATCGAGCGCTTCCGCGGCCAGACCGTGGTGATGAGCCAGAACGAGGTCCACCCCAAGGCGCGGTTGAGGACGGTCGGACAGGTTTAGCCTCCTTCCTCTCCCTCTTGGGAGAGGGGGACCAGCCGGAGGCTGGTGGAGAGGGATGCGCCGTCGTTCAGCGGGAATCGCCGGTGGATAGCTCGTCCAACGCCTGCGGCTCCCGCTCCACCATGCTCCGCATGGTCCCCCTCTCCCACAAGGGAGAGGAAGGAGACGCACTTGATCGCGCACTCAAGTTCTGCCAGTCTCTTGATTGACTGATCAAGAGAGGCCCCGCCCCGTGGAACCAACTCGCGAACGCATCCTGTTCGCCGCGCTGAAGCTCTTCTCGGAGAAGGGCTATCTGTCGACCTCGGTCGCCGACATCCTGAGGGAAGCCGGGGCCAATTCCGGCAGCCTGTATCACTTCTACCCGACCAAGCAGGACGTGCTGCTGGCGGTGCTGGAGATGTACCGCGACGGCATCTATCCGATGCTGCTGGCCCCGGCTTGGGAGGGCGTGGACGACCCCATAGAGCGGGTGTTCGCGCTGCTGGGCGCCTATCGCGAGATGCTGCGGACGACCGACTGCCTGTACGGCTGCCCGATCGGCTCGATCGCGCTGGAACTGCATGAGCCCGACCCGCCGGTGCGCGAACTGCTGTCGGTCAACTTCGACGGCTGGGTGAAACATGTGAAGGGCTGCCTGGACCAGGCGAAACACCGCCTGCCGCCGGGCGCGGACACCCGGGCGCTGGCCGTTTTCGTCCTGACCACCATGGAGGGCGGGGTCATGCAGTCGCGCACCCACCGCACGCTGGACGCCTTCGACGCCTCGGTGGCCGGGCTGCGGTCCTACATCACGCTGCTTGAGGCCGCCGCCGACCGCCCGGCCGTGGAGCAGCAACAGGAGACCGGCACATGAAGCGCTTCATCGCCACCCTGGCCGGGGCCGCCACCCTGTCCCTGTCCGTCGCCCAGGCCGCCGAGCCGGCGAAGTTCCCCGACTGGCGCCAGTACCGGGACGTGACCAACAGCTCCTTTGTCGAGGCCGACGGCGATCGCGTGCAGCAGCTGTCGATCGTGGTGACGGCCTCGCCGGCCCAGGTCTGGGACGCCTTCACCACCGCCGAGGGCTACCGCGCCTGGGTGGCCCCGGTGTCAGCGGTGGACCTGCGCATCGGCGGCGACATCGAGGCCAGCTACGATCCCGCCGCGAAGATCGGCGGCCCGGACAACATCAGAAACCGCATCGTCGCCTACGTTCCGCAGCGCCTGCTGTCGTTCCGCAATGTCCAGGCGCCAAAGGCGCTGAAGCATCGCGAGCTGTTCGGCGACATCGTCACCACGCTGGAGATCGAGGATCTGGGCGCCGGCCGCAGCCGGGTCAGCCTGACCAGCGTCGGCTACGCCGCCGGCGAGGGTTTCGACTTTCTCTACCGCCACTTCGAGTGGGGGAACGCCTACTCGCTCAACGAACTGAAGAAGCGCTTCGAGACCGGCCCCATCGACTGGGCCGCCGTCTTCGAACGTCAGAAAGCCGCGACCGCCTCGGCCACGGTCACAGGGGGGACGACCAAATGAATATGAGGGCTTTGATCGTCGCGACCGTCATCGGGACGGCGCTGCAGGTGGCGATGGTTTTCGCCGGACATTTCATCCCGGCCGTGGCGAACCTGTTCGCCATCGGCGGCATTCTCATTTCGCTGGTCGCGGGCCTTCTCTACGCGCGGGCGGCCAGGGGGGCTGGAGCGACAGCCTGCTCGGCGGCGCTGTCGCCGGCGGTCTCTGCGCGCTGATCGGCATCGCCATGTCCTGGGCCATGGGCGACGTCGAGACGATGCTCCTGGCGCTTGGCACGGCCAGCTCCGCCGTCGGCGGCGTCATCGGCGGAGCGGTGGGGAAGCTGATTACGAAGTAGCGTAACCGGGGACATGTACTTCAGTACGTGTCCCCCGCCGCTTGAAGCCGATGGGGACACGCACTGAAGTGCATGTCCCCGTCAGGGTCAGTCCACAAACACCGCCGCGCGCTTCTGCATGTTCGACACTACCGCCTCGATCTGGTTGGGCGAGCCGATCAGCGCCGTCTGCTCGACCGACTCGGCGAGCAGCACAGTCTTCTGATCGGCGCCGGCGGCGGCCAGGTCCAGCAGCCGCTTGTCGGCGCGGATGGCGTGCGGATTGCGGGCCGCGATCTCGGCGGCCAGGGCCAGGGCGTCGGCGCGCGGATCGGCGCAGACCCGCGTGGCGAAGCCCAGCGACAGCGCTTCCTCGCCGGTGAACTGCCGGCCGCTGTAGGTCAGCTCGCGCACGACGTCGTCGCGGGCGAGCTGGCGCATCAGCACCAGCCCGGCCATGTCGGGCACCAGGCCCCACTTGATCTCCATGACCGACATCCGGGTGTCGGCCGTGACGTAGCGGATGTCGGCGCCCAGGCAGAGCTGGAAGCCGCCGCCGAAGGCCACGCCGTGGACCGCGGCGATGACTGGCACCGGAATCTCGCGCCAGACCATGACTGCGTGCTGGGCGCGGTTGCTGCCGCCCGCCGTGCGGTCGGCGGTGACCAGGGTCTCGGCGCCGCCCTTGCGCTCGCCGGAGGCCATCTTGCCGAAGTTGCCCATGTCGAGCCCGGCGCAGAAGGCGCGGCCCTCGCCCGACAGCACCACGGCGCGGACGCCGGGCTCGGTTTTCAGACGCTCGCCGGTCGCGATCAGCGCCGAGAACATGGCGTCGTCCAGGGCGTTCATCTTGTCGGTGCGGATCATCCGGACGTCGGCGACGCCGTTCTCGATGGTCACGGAGATGCGGTCTTCGGCGCTCATGGCGGGCGTTTCCCTGTCGTGTTTGCGACAGCTAACGGCGCGCGCGGGGCCTCCGCAAGCCTGTCGCCGGGGAACCCGCCCGCCATTGGTCCGCTTGTCGTTGTTGCCCGCGCCCCTCCGCGCCGATAGACATGCGACGACAGAGGCGGCGTCCGCGCCGTCCGGGGAAAGAGTAACGATGGCGCCCAGATCCAGGACGAAAAAGGCGGCCGGCGGCATCCTCTGGGATCTGCTGACCTTTGATCGGCTGATGACCGGCCCCGTGGTCCACCTCATCTACTGGGCGGGGCTGGGCGTGATTCTGCTCGGCGCGTTCGGCGCCATCGGCGCGGCGGTGGGCGTCGCGCTCAACGACGACAACCTGATTGGCAAGCTGCTGGCCCTGCCGGTGACGGTGGCCGGCCTGCTGGTCTGTGTCGCGCTGGCGCTTCTGTGGCGGTCGTTCTGCGAGCTCTACGTCGCCGTATTCCGCATCGCCGACGACCTGCGCGCCCTGCGCCAGGCCAGCGACGCCGACCATGTGCTGAAGCGGCCGACTCCGCCGTCGGACGGGCAGTAGGGTCACCACCTATCTCAATCGTTGCCGTCATGGCCCGGCTCGTCCGGGCCACCCATGCGTGGTGAGCCGGCCGAGTTCGGCGCGAATGATCGACCGTCCGTGTTCATGGGTGGCCCGAACAGGTCGGGCCATGACGGTGGAAAGGTAGCTAGCGCCTGAGCGCACTGACCACCGCGCCGTAGGCGGGCTTCGGCCGCCCGGCGTTGTCGAACAGCAGCGGCGCGTCGCGGCTGTTCTCGCGGGTGAGCCAGCTGTCGCCGTCGCGCAGGCCCCAGACGGTGAAGGCGAACTGCTGGCGCTGCGGCAGGGCCGCGAAAACCTCCATCGCCTCGCCGTACAGCGCCGCCTGCCGCCGCTCGGCGCCGGCCCGGTCGGCCAGCAGCCCGCCGCCGACGACGGAGATATCCAGCTCCGACAGGTGGATCGGCAGGCCAAAGCCCGCCAGGGCCTTCAGGGTGCGGGTGATCGCCCCGGCCGGCAGGTCGGCGTCCAGGTGGGTCTGGCAGCCGATGCCGCCCAGCGGCACGCCCTCGGCGAGCAGTTGCTCGATCAGTCGCATGTAGCTGGCCAGCTTCGCCGGCTTGCTCTCCAGGTGGTAGTCGTTGGTGAACAGCACCGCCTGCGGGTCGGCGGCGCGGGCCGCCTCGAAAGCGACCCTGAAGTGGCCGACCTGGCCGAGCTTGCGGCTCCACAGGCTGTCGCGCGGCCCGGAGCCGTCGTCCTTGATCGGCTCGTTGATCACGTCCCAGCCCGAGGCCAGCCCGCGATAGCGGCCGACCATGGCGGTGACGTAGTTGGCCAGGGCCCCGGCGAAGCTCTGGCGGCTCTCATCGAGGCGCGCGAAGGCTTCCGGCTCGTTGGCGTACCAGACCAGCGTATGGCCGAAGAGCCGCATGCCCCGGTCGCGGGCGAAGGCGGCGATGGCGTCGGCGCGGTCGAAGCGGAACGACCCGTCGGCCTGGACCACGTACTCCATCTTCATCTCCCACTCGGCGGTGAGCTGGGTGAAGTGGCTGGCGGCGAGCGACGTCCAGGCGGGGTCGCCCAGCTGCGCGGCCTGCACCGCGACGCCGACCGGGAAGGGGGCGAGGGACTTGAGCGGGGGAGCGTCGACCGGCTGGGCGGCGGCGGGCCGGCGCGAGCAGCCGGCGAGGGCGAGGCTGAGCCCGGAAGCGAGCGCGGCGCGGCGGGAAACTCCTTCTCCCGCGAGGGGAGAAGGGGTGTTCTTCGTCTTCACCGCCCCGACATCCGGCGCAGGCCGAGCTCGTCCAGCGCGGCGGTGTCGCGGCGGTCCTGTTCCTTGCGGGCGGCGGTGGCGTGAGCGTCGTTGACGTGTTCGTACTTCTTCAGGGCCTCGAAGGCCTCCGACAGCGCGTCGCGGGCGCCGGCTTCCTCGCGGCCGATGGCGTCGATGTCGGCCTGGACGGCGGCCTTGCGCTGCTTGAGTCCTTCGCGGAAGCCGGCCAGGTACCAGCCGGCCTCGGCGTCCTGGCGGGCGCGCAGCAACTCGGCCTCGCCCTCGGCCTCGAGGACGACCAGGCGCAGTTCGGCGGTGGTGCGCCGGTCGACGATCTCCGCCAGGCGCTTCTGCAGCATCTCGACCTCGTGGGTGGAGATGCGGATCAGGGACTTCATCGCCTTCACTGAACGCTACCCGTCAGAATGCCGTCGAGGCGGTTGAAGCAGTCGTCCAGCGTGGCGGTCTCGTCCTTGTCCTGAGACAGGAAGCCTTCCAGCGCGGGGTTGAGCAGGATGGCGCGGTCGATCTGCGGGTCCGACCCGGCGCGATAGGCGCCGATGCGGATCAGCTCTTCCATGTTGCTGTAGGCCGACAAGGCCTGCCTTGCGGACTTCACGATCTCGCGCTCATGGGGCAGCTGACAGCCGGGCATGGTGCGACTTATGGACTTGAGGACGTTAATGGCAGGGAAGCGTCCGCGCTCGGCGATGCTTCTTTCCATCACAATGTGGCCATCGAGGATGCCGCGCACGGCGTCGGCGATCGGCTCGTTGTGGTCGTCTCCGTCGACCAGCACGGTGAACAGGCCGGTGATCGGCCCCGCCGTGGTGCCGTCTGGCCGCACGGGGCCGGGGCCAGCGCGCTCCAGCAGCTTGGGCAGCTCGGTGAAGACGGTGGGGGTGTAGCCCTTGGTGGTAGGCGGCTCGCCGGCGGCCAGGCCGATCTCGCGCTGGGCCATGGCGAAGCGGGTCACGCTGTCCATCAGGCAGAGGACTTCCAGGTCCTGGTCGCGCAGCGCCTCGGCCACGGCCAGCGTCATGTAGGCGGCCTGGCGACGCTTGAGCGCCGGCTCGTCGGAGGTGGCGACGATGACGACGGCGCGCCGGAGGCCTTCCTCGCCGAGGGTTTCCTCGATGAACTCGCGCACCTCACGGCCGCGTTCGCCGATCAGCCCGACGACGACGGCGTCGCAGTCGGCCTGGCGGGCCAGCATCGACAGCAGCACCGACTTGCCCACGCCCGAGCCGGCGAAGATGCCCAGGCGCTGGCCGCGGCAGGTGGTGGTGAAGACGTTCATCGCCTTGACGCCCAGGTCCAGCCGCTCCCCGACCCGGCCGCGGGCGTGGGCCGGCGGCGGCGCGGCGCGCAGCGGATAGGACGCCTGGCCCTGGGGCAGGGGACCCTTGCCGTCGATGGGCTGGCCGAAGGCGTCGACGATGCGGCCGAGCCAGGCCTTGGTGGGCCGGACCAGACCGCCGTCGGGCTGGATGCGGATCTCGGCCCCGGGCGCGACGCCTTCGACGGGACCGAAGGGCATGAGCAGGGCGCGGGTGTCGCGGAAGCCGACGACCTCGGCCGGCAGGGCCGGGGCGCCGCGACGTTCGATCTCGGCCCGCGCGCCGATGGGCAGGTGGGACAGGCCGCCCCGCGCCTCGATCAGCAGCCCGTTCACGGCCGCCACCCTGCCTGAAACCGACAGGGGTTCGATACGCTCGACGGCGGCGATCAGACTGCGCAACGCGATGGCCCCGGATTACCCAGCGGCCATCATGGCAAGGTTGCTTTAACCATAAATGAAGCGCGGGCGGCTCAGCGCCAACGGTCGCCGGGCGCCGCGACAAAGGTCTCCCACACATGGCGCCAGGGAATGACCAGCGGGAAGATCACGCCCATCAGGCAGGCGACCAGGGTCTCCGTCGTGCCGGCGCTCATGCCTCCGGCCCGCCAGGCGGGCAGGCCGACCAGGGCCAGCCACAGGCCCTTCCAGATCAGCTCGAACATCAGCAGCGGCAGCATCCGCACTGGATAGCGCAGTCCCAGCAGGGCCAGCAGCGAGACGGCCGCCAGCACGCACTGAACGACGCCGCCCATCAGCGACCAGTCCCTGTCGGGGTTCAGAATGCCCGGCCAGACGGTCAGGCCCAGTCCGACGGCCATCAGGAGGTAGGCGGCCCTGAGGGCATAGAGGCGCAGCAGCGAGACCTGGGTCATGCCGGGATTTCCTTGCGGTGATGTGAGGGGGTGTTGGGGGCGGCGGGTTAGCCGACGTCCTTGAGGATCTTCTCGATCGCCGCCAGCCGGGTCTCGATGGCGGCCAGGGCCGCGGCCGCCGCGCCGTGGTCGGCCACGGCCTTCTCGGCGATCTGGCGATAGGCCTCGTCGCTGGCGAGCCGGGCTTTGGCCTGCTGGATCAGGGCGAAGTAGCGCATGCCGAAGACCAGCAGAATGGTCCCGAGCGGCAGGCAGAGCGTCGTCAGATAGAGGGCTGCGGACATGGGGTTGGCCTTTACGTCTCTGATTTGGTCGTGAGGGACCGCGCCGCCTGCGCGATGGCGGCGGGGGTCAGGGAAAGCGCGAAGTCGGAGATCTCGAAGTAGTTGAGCGCCTTGCCGTCGGCGGACAGCTCCAGCTGGCTGACCACAAGGCCGGCCTCCTCCAGCTTCTGAAGATGCAGGTGCAGCAGCGGACGGCTGATGCCGAGCTCGCGGGCCAGCTGGCTGATGTAGTTGCGCCCGCCGGCCTGCAGCGCCGCGATGATGCGGAGCCGGTGCGGGCTGGCCAGCGCCGCCAGCATGGCGAGCAGCCGGTCTCCGGAGGGCGGGCTTTCGTCTTTCATATGTCAGAAATAGCTGACGCATGTCAGCGCGTCAAGTCACCCAGCTCCCGCTGGGGCTACGGGCCGGTTGCCGTGCCGTTCAGCGCCGCCAGGAAGGCCTTCCGATCCTTCAGCCTCAGTTCGACCCTGCGGGACGTTGCGTTCGGCCGCGGGATGTCGATCACCACCGTGGGGCCGAACAGCGAGTCGCTCGCCTCCACGACCGTCACCGTCTTTTTGGGGACCCGGTACTCCAGCCCCATGAGCCCGTAAGGCGCGACCAGGTTGAAGGGGAACGTCGGGGTGATCCAGAGCTCGTCGCCGGCGATCGCCACCATGAGACAGTTCGACGCCCGGCCCAGCAGGGTCCCATGGGCGCGACCGCTTGCACGAAGCTCGCAGAAGGCGGCGGCGGTCGGCGGGCGCGGAACGAGCGGTTCCCCACGGGTGCGCCGACTGTTGATGCTGAACCAGATCCACGGCGGCCAGGTCAGCAGCATGCCGGTCAGCCAGACCGCCAGGAAGACATCTTCAAACTCGGCCAAGGGTGACTCCGCCGACCCGCGTCAGTGCTGGGCGAGACTGAGGACGTTACCGTCCGGGTCGTTGAACCAGGCGACCTTCGCCTTGCCGTCCGGCGCGGTCCAGACCCCCAGCGCATCCTGTCCGAAGCCCTCGTAGATGGTCATCGTCACGCCTCTGGAGACGAGACCGGTGATCGTCGCGGTGATGTCGGCGACCTCCCAGCCGAGGATCGGATGCGGCCCCGCCTCGTAGCCGTCGATGTGGACGATCCGCAGGATCGCGCCGTTCATCTCGAGCACGGTGGCGAAGGGATCGTCGGCGACGAACCTCAGCCCCAGCGTGTCGGTGTAGAAGGCCTTCGACGCCTCCCGGTCGCGCGTCAGCACGAAGGTGACGACGCCGGACGAAGACAGCACGCTCATGGCCGGACTCCCGCTTGCCCCTGATGACCCTAACGCGACCTGAGCGGCGCGGCGACTCCCGCGCGCCGACCGACTCTCACTGCGCCGGCGCGGCTCTCGTGGAATGGAAGAACCGGATCCGCCAGCGGGTCCCGTCATGCTCGAGCACCGCCAACTCCAGCCAGGTGATGGGCCTGGTCCCGTCCTTGGCGGTCGTGGCCGAGCCCCTGTTCACATAGGTGATCCAGGCCAGGTCGCAGGCCACGGTCGTCGCCGGCTCCTGCACGGTCCAGACCAGCGTCGTGCCGTCGGCGTGAGCCTTCTTCACCAGCTCGAACAGCGCCATGCCGTCGAACCGCTTGCCGGCGTCGTAGCTATAGAAATCCGACGTGACGACGCCCTGGAAGCCAGCCGCGTCGTCGGCGGAGAGGGCGGCGTACATCTCGCGCAGGGTCCCGGCGACCGGCGCGGCGTCCTGCGGCGGACAGGCGGCGAACGCGGCGGCGGGCGCGAGCGACAGCAGCGCGGCGGCGGTGAGGGCTTTGAAGGTCACGGCGAAGTCTCCGGCTGGACGCCGGCGACTATCGGCGGCTCAGGACTTTTCCGCCAGCGCCTCGCCGACCGTCGGCGCCTCTTCGTTCAGATGCACATGGCGCAGGTCGCCGGGGATCAGGCCTTCGCCGCACTCCTGGCAGACGATCTTCGGCGTGAACGGCTTGCCGCAGTGATCATGGATGAACTGCACCGGTCCCGCGCCGGCGTAGACGTGGCGGTTGCCCCAGTCGGCCAGGGTCAGCAGCACCCCGCGCAGGTCCTGGCCCTTGGCGGTCAGCACATACTCGTTGCGGGGCGGGCGGGTCGAATAGGGGCGGGTCTCCATCACCCCGTGGGCGACAAGCGTCTTCAGCCGCGCGGCCAGCACGTTGCGCGCCACGCCCAGCCGCTCCTGCCACTGCTCGAAGCGGCGCACGCCGCGAAAGGCGTCCCGCAGGATCAGGATCGTCCAGGGATCGCCGACGATCTCCAGCGTCGCGGCGATGCCGCAGGTCTGCTGGGAATAGTTCGCTGTTCTGCCCATGGCGGGAGAATGTGGTTTCCCTAAAGGGAAAGCAAGAGGGTTGTTTTTCTGGATCGACTTCATTAAGTTGCTTTTCGCAACTTACTGTCCTGTTGTGACCTGGAGGCGGCCCGCCGTCGGCGACGCCGCCTCCGTCTTTTCCTGATTGTCTTCGCGGGAATCCGGGTCCAACTGTCCCCGCGATTTTCCGAAAGCCGGAGTTTTTCCGATGGCCGCAGCCGATCCCGTCGTCATTGTTTCCTACGCGCGCACCCCGATGGGGGGGTTCCAGGGCGCGCTTTCCGGTGTGAAGGCCACGGACCTCGGCGCCGCCGCCGTGCGCGCCGCGCTGGAGCGGGCCGGGGTCGCCGGCGACAAGGTCGAGCAGATCTTCATGGGCTGCGTGCTGCCCGCCGGCCTTGGCCAGGCTCCCGCCCGCCAGGCGGCGCTGGCCGCCGGCCTGCCGCTGTCGGTGGAGGCCACGACGGTCAACAAGATGTGCGGCAGCGGCATGCAGGCCGCCATCATGGCCCATGACGCCCTGGCCGCCGGCAGCGCCGACATCATCGTGGCGGGCGGCATGGAGAGCATGACCAATGCTCCCTACCTGATGACCAAGCACCGCGGCGGCGCCCGCATCGGCCACGACACGATCAGCGACAGCATGTACCTGGACGGGCTGGAGGACGCCTACGAGCCCGGCCGCCTGATGGGCTCGTTCGCCGAGGACTCGGCCCGCGCCTACCAGTTCACCCGCGAGGACCAGGACGCCTACGCCATCGAGAGCCTGACCCGCGCCCGCGCCGCCATCGACAGCGGGGCCTTCGCCGGCGAGATCACGCCGGTGACGGTGAAGACCCGCAAGGGCGAGGAGATCGTCTCGGTCGACGAGCAGCCGGGCAAGGCCGATCCGGCGAAGATTCCGACGCTGAAGCCCGCCTTCGCCAAGGACGGGACGATCACCGCCGCCAATGCCTCCTCGATCAGCGACGGCGCCGCCGCCCTGGTGATGACCCGCGAGAGCGTGGCCCGCGAGCTGGGCCTGCCGATCCTGGCGCGCGTGGTCGCCCACGCCGCCCACGCCCATGAGCCCGGACAATTCACCACCGCCCCCGTGCCGGCCATGCGCAAGGCGCTGGCCAAGGCCGGCTGGAGCGTCGAGGACGTCGACCTGTTCGAGGTCAACGAGGCCTTCGCCGTGGTCGCCATGATCGCCCAGCGGGAGCTGGGCATCCCGCGCGACAAGCTGAACGTCAACGGCGGCGCCACGGCGCTGGGCCACCCGATCGGGGCGTCCGGCGCCCGGGTGCTGACCACCCTGCTGGCGGCGCTCAAGGCGCGCGGCGGCACGAAGGGCCTCGCCAGCCTGTGCATCGGCGGCGGCGAAGCCACCGCCATGGCGGTCGAACTGGTCTAGCCGGCCGACGGCGGCTGCCAGCGTCCGTCAACCAGGACCAGCACGTCCCCGGGCTTCACGCCCGAGGGACAGGCGCCCAGGTTGCGGGCCGACACGTCCTGCTTGGCGCCGCGGGTGACGCCGTCCAGGCTCATCACCGAGTCCGCCTTCATGACATAGGTCGTGGACAGGTCGCCGGTCAGCGTGCCCGAACTGACGAACAGGCGTCCGCCGCGCTCGCAGGCGATGTCGAAGGCGTGGCCGTCCGCGGTCTTGCGCCAGTCGCTGCGCGAGCAGTTGCGGCGATCCATCCCCTGGGCCACCACGGCGCTCTGGCCCTGCACCTCGGGGTCGTAGCAGGTGCGGACCTTGCCTTCCATGCCGGGGGTCCGGCTGGTCAGTTCCCACAGGCCGCCGGCCACGGTGGGCGCGGCCTTGATCCCCGGCGGCACAGGGGCCGCGGCCGCCGCTTCCGCCGCCGTGACCGGCTTGTCCCCGGCCTTCGCCGACGTTTCCGCGGACCTGTCGCAGGCTGCAAGGGTGAACGCGGCAAGGCAGACGCCGACGAGAATGCGCATGGTCGAGGCTCCGGGAACTGACACGTTCGCGACGATATCCGGGATCGCCCGGCGGCGCGAGGCGTCTATAATGGGCCATGGCTGACATCACCGACAACACCGCCGCCGGGCGTTACGAACTGATCGAGGCGGACCAGACCGCCTATGCCGACTATCGGCTCGAGAACGGACGGCTGATCATCGACTACGTCTTCTCGCCGCCGGCGTTGCGCGGGGCTGGAACCGCCGGTCGTCTGATGGAGGGCGTCGTCGCCGACGCCCGCAGCCGGGGACTGAAGATTACCCCCCTTTGCGGTTATGCGGCGACCTGGCTCAGGCGCCATCCTGACGGTTCCGATCTGCTGGCGTAACGACGGTCCGGGTGTAAGCTGGCGCCGGGTCGGACATTTTTCTTGGGGGGTCTCAGTAATGTTCAAGTCCTTGGCGACCGCCGGCGCATTGGCGATCGCGGTTTCTTTCGCCGGGGCAGCCCAGGCGCAATCCTACCTTCCCGACTGGGGTATCGTCGACATGCGGCAGGCGGTCATCGCCGCCGGCGCGACGGTGTCGCGGGAGGACAATACCAAGGATCCCTATATCGCCGCGACAACGGCCTCGGGGCTCAAGTTCACCATCTCGGGTCGGGTCTGCGAGGGGGCGGACGGCGCCAAGCGTTGCAAGGGCGCGTTCCTGCAAAGCAGCTTCACGATGGACAGCGACGCCGAGGTCGACGCGGCCGTCAAGGAATGGGCGCCGCAGTTCGCCGCCGTGTCGATCTCGAACGACGGGTCGAAGGGCATGCTGGTCTCCCGCTACCTGATCTTCGACTACGGCATCCACCGCGACAATCTCCGCCTCAACCTCCAGGTCTTCACCGGCATCGCGGAAGATATCTGGGGCGAACTCTAGGAACACATGGTGAAAATGATGATGAAATCTCTCGCCGTCGCCGGCGCGTTCATGATGGCGGCCGCCGCGACCCCGGCCGCCGCCCAGGGCAATCTCCTCAATGACTGGGCGATTGACGACGTGAAGCAGGCGTTCGCCAACGTCGGCGTGACCGTCACCGACTCCGGCACCGATGAATCCGGCTCGCTCTATGTCTACGGCAAGACCGCCGAGGGCATGAAGTTCCTGGCCTATGGCACGGTCTGCTCGGGCACGCCCAAGCGCTGCAAGGGCCTGAACCTCAGCGCCGGCTTCACCCTCGACAACAACGCCGAAGTCGATCGTCGCGTGAAGGAAATCGACCGCATGGCGGTGGGCGTTCGCAACGGCGGCGAGAACTCCCTCGACGTGAACCGCTACGTCATCTTCGACGACGGCATCACCCGTAAGAACCTCGAGATGAACATCTCGGTGTTCCTCGGCATCAGCGACGACATCTGGAACGGCGGCGGGACCTGATCCACCGGCCGTCAGCCGTTGCCCTCCCGCGAGGCGTTGATATCGTCGCGATCCACGGCGGCGCTCAACGTCCGCGCGGGAGGATTCCATGGCCGGCTCCAACAGCGTTGACCGCGATCTGCGCCGCCGCGCCGAGGCGGTGATCCCGGGCGGCATGTACGGCCACCAGTCGGTCGCCCTGCTGCCCGACGACTATCCGCAATTCTTCGCCAGCGGCGACGGCGCCTGGATCACCGACGTCGACGGCCGCCGCTACCTCGACTTCATGTGCGCCTACGGGCCCAGCCTGTTCGGCTACGCCCACCCCGAGATCGACGCCGCCTACGTCCGGCGTCTGGGGCAGGGCGACGCCCTGACTGGACCCTCGGCCCTGATGGTCGAACTGGCCGAGGCCATGACGGCGATGGTCAGCCACGCCGACTGGGCGATGTTCTGCAAGAACGGCACGGACGCCACCACGATGGCGATGATGGCCTCGCGCGCCCAGACCGGCCGCAAGACCATCGTCCTGGCCAGGGGCGCCTATCACGGCGCGGCGCCCTGGTGCACGCCCAGGCCCGGCGGCACGACGGCCGAGGACAAGGCCAACCAGATCTTCTGCACCTACAACGACATCGCCAGCCTGGAGGCCGCCGTGGCCAGGGCGGGCGACGACCTGGCCGCCATCTTCGCCGCCCCGTTCCGCCACGACGCCTTCGTCGACCAGGCCGCGCCCGATCCCGCCTACGCCCGGCGGGCGCGTGAGCTGGCCGACGCGCGCGGGGCCATGCTGGTGGTCGACGACGTCCGCGCCGGCCTGCGCGTGGTCCGCGACTGCAGCTGGGAAGCCATCGGCGTGCGGCCGGACCTGTCGACCTGGGGCAAGTGCATCGCCAACGGCCATCCCATCTCGGCCCTGCTGGGCAGCGACAGCGCCCGGGCCGGCGCCGCCTCGATCTATGTCACGGGGTCCTTCTGGTACGCCGGCGCGGCGATGGCGGCGGCGCTGGAGACGCTGCGCCTGGTGCGCGAGACCGACTATCTGGAGCGTATCCAGGGCTTGGGCGAACGCCTGCGGGCCGGGCTGGCCGAGCGGGCGTCCGTGGCCGGCTTCGGCTTCCGCCAGACGGGCCCGGCGACCATGCCGCTGTTCCTGTTCGACGACGACCCGGACCTGCGCAAGGGCTTCTGCTGGTCCAGCGCCATGCTGGCGCGCGGCGTCTACGTTCACCCGTGGCACAACATGTTCCTCTGCGCGGCGATGAATGACGCCGACATCGACTTCGCCCTCGACGCGGCCGAACAGGCGTTTCAAACTCTCGGTACGCAGGCGCACGACCTGCCGCCGGTGGAGAAGCTCGCCTTCCTCGCCGCGCGATAACGATACGGGAGGATGGCGGATGGGGTTCGCGAACTACGCGGAGTACGACGGGCTGGGCCTCGCCGAGCTGGTCGACAAGGGCGAGGTGACCCCCGCCGAGCTGGTCGCGGCGGCCATCGAACGCATCGAGCGCCACAATCCGACGCTCAACGCTGTCGTCCACAAGGCTTATGACGAGGCCCGCAAGACCGCCGCCGGCGACCTGCCGGACGGGCCGTTCAGGGGCGTGCCGTTCCTGATCAAGGACCTTGGCGCCAAGGTCACCGGCTGGCCGCGCAGCTCAGGCTCCAACTACGCCCAGGTGGCGTCGGACGCCGAGGACAGCGAGCTGATCGCCCGTTACCGCGCCGCCGGCGTGGTGCTGGTCGGCAAGACCAACACGCCCGAGTTCGGCATCCCGGGGGTGACCCAGTCCGAGCGGCTGGGCCCCTGCGGCAATCCCTGGAACCCCGAGCACATCTCCGGCGGCTCCTCCGGCGGCGCGGCCAGCGCCACGGCCTCGGGCATGGTCCCGCTGGCCCACGCCAGCGACGGCCTGGGCTCGATCCGCATCCCCGCCGCCAACTGCGGCCTGGTCGGCATGAAGGTCACCCGCGACCGCACCCCGATCTGCGAGGTCACCGACGGGGCCATGGGCTTCTCGGTCCACCACGTCGTCAGCCGCACGGTGCGCGACAGCGCCGCCATGCTGGACGCCACCGACGGTCCGCAGCCGGGCGATCCCTTCACCCACCCGACGAAGGCGCGGCCCTTCCTCGAAGAGGTGTCGCGCAGTCCGGGCAAGCTGAAGATCGCCTGGTCGGTCGAGACGCCGAGCGGCCGGCCGATGAGCGACGAGATGATCGCCGCCACCCACCGGACCGCCGACACCCTGAAGGCGCTCGGCCACGAGGTCTTCGAGATGGGCCTGGGCATCGACTACCGGCAGATGTACCGCGCCCAGGGTCTGGTCTCGGCCAGCAACTTCGCCGCCTCGATGCAGCGCTGGGTCGAGGCGCTCGGCCGCGAGCCTCAAGCCGGCGAGCTCGGCCCGCTGGCGCAGCGCGCTTACGACGCCGGCCGCCGGATTTCCGGCCAGCAGGCGCTGTGGGGCTGGCAGCAGCTGCGGCTGTTCAACATCCAGATCCTCGAGCGCTTCCAGAACTTCGACGTCTACCTGACCCCGACGATGAGCCGCACCTCGCCGCGCATCGACGAGCTGGACCCGCTGGTCGGCGACCTCAAGGACTTCGATCGCAACCAGGCCAGCACCTACGGCACCACCCCGCCGTTCAACTTCACCGGCCAGCCGTCGCTGTCCCTGCCGCTCTGGCAGAGCGAGGCGGGCCTGCCGATGGGCATGATGTTCACCGGCCGCTTCGGCGACGAGGCGACGCTCTACCGCCTCGCCGGCCAGCTGGAAAAGGAACTGCCCTGGGCCGGCCGCAAGCCGCCGGTGTGGGGCTGACGGCATAGCCGCACTGCGTCCTTCGCGACGCTCGCTTGAGGCTCGCTCCTCAGGATGACGAGCGTGGTTTGGTCGCAACAAACTTCGTCATGGTGAGGAGCCGGCTCTCGGGCCGGCGTCGCGAACCACGCAACGCATCGACGCTTCGGAGACATCCATGAAAGCCGCCGTCTACTACGAGAACGGAACCCCCGACGTCCTGAAATACGAGGACGTTCCCGATCCCGTCTGCCATCCCAAGGGCGTCATCATCCGGGTGCTGGCGGTCAGCATCGAGGGCGGCGACACGCTGAACCGCTGGCGCGGGCCGCTGGTCACCGTCCCGCACATCGTCGGCTACCAGGCGTCCGGCGAGATCGTCGAGGTCGGCTCGGAGGTCACCCATCTGAAGGTCGGCCAGAAGGTCGCCACCGTCGATGGCCACGGCCACCACGCTGAGCTGCGCCCCGTTCCGGCCCGCAACTGCTGGCCG
>CBDIPM010000013.1:0-51003 GCA_965283745.1 Caulobacteraceae bacterium | reverse complement strand
AGGATGTCCGGCGACAGGGCGAAGACGGTCCACCAGTCGCCGGGCGTGCCGGTGGCGGTGCCGGGCTCGGCGACCGGGTCGCGGTCCCCGAACAGCAGGTTGTACATGCGAAGGCCTGTGCCCTGATCGACTTCGGCGCGGGGAACCTGGCGTAGGCGGGGCATGGGCAACCTTCCTGATGACGTGTCGACCGTGTGTCCGGCCGTTTCTGTCCGCTCAGCCTATGAGCGCGGCGGGTTTAGTCAATCAAACTGATAATCGTCCCGGCGTTGACGCAGGGGCGACGACGCCTACTGTGCCGCGGGACCGCGCCCCGCGACGAGGACCATGAACGCCCCCGAGATCCTTCTTGTCCCGCTGATGCAGGCCTTCTTCTGGTTCGATGACGGGCTGCAGAGCTATCTGCAGTCGCGCGGCTGGAATCAGGTGACCCGGCCGCAGTCGATGGTCATGACCCAGGTCGTGCTCGGCGTCCGCAAGCCCTCGGACATCGCCCGCAATCTCGGCATCAGCCGCCAGGCGGTTCACACGACCATCAACCAGATGATCGACCTGGACATGCTCGAGCTGCGCGGCGACCTGAACGACCGTCGGGCGAAGATCGTGGCGGTCAGCCCCAAGGGGCGGGAGATGGGCCGCGACGCCGACGACGCCATGACGGCCCTGGCCGCCGAGCTGCGACGCCGGATCGGCGGCCGCAACGTCGACAACCTGATCAAGGCCTTCGCGGCCGACTGGGGCGAGCCGGTGACGGACTGGCCGGCGGATCGCTAGCGGAACTGCTCCAGCCAGGCCGCCACATGCCCCGCGGCGCGCTGGCCCAGCTCCGGCTGGCCGAAATAGTAGTGGTTGGCGCCCTCGATCAGGTGGTGGGTGACCGGCGCGTCCTTCGCCGCCGCCATCAGCCGCGCGGCATGGCTGGGCGTGCAGGCGTCGTCGGCGCCGTTCTCGATGGCCAGCAGCGGGACCGTCAGCTGCGCCGCGCACTTCAGACCATCGGCGTTGGAGTGGTCATAGGACCACTGTGACAGCCAGCTGCGCAGGGTGGTGAAGCGGCCAAGGCCGACAGGGCCGTCGTTGACCACCTCCGGCTCGCCCAGGAAGCACCAGTTCGGCTTGCGGCCGTTGGCGTCGATGGTCGGGTCCAGCCACAGCGGCGCGGCCATGGTGCCCTGCACGGTGAAGCAACGCTCGTGGTTGGGCTTCCCCGCTTTGCGCAGGGCCTCGAGCTGCTCGAAGCACCAGGCGCTGATCCGCCGGTTGCGGGCGATCTGCCGCTCACGGAATTCGGCCTGGTAGTCGGCCGTGTAGGGCGCCCGGTTGGGGTTGGCCGGGTCGTAGAGGTTCCACGCGACGTCACGGTCGAAGGGGCGGGCCTCGTCGGTGATCGAGGGGTCCAGCCACTCGGTCATGGTCAGGTTGCGCGACAGGTGCGAGGCCAGCAGCATCACACCATCCGCCGGGATCAGGCCCGCCGCGGTCAGGTCCAGCGGGTCGCCGGCCGGGGTGTGGGTGATGGTCGGGTGGGTCGCCTGGGCCTGGTAGAACAGCGACAGCGCCCCGCCGCCGCTCCAGCCGCCGAGCACCACCTTGTCATAGCCGAGCCGTTCCTTCGCATCGCGGACCACGGCGCCGAGGTCGAGCGCCACCTTCTCCATGGTCAGGGCGCTGTCGTTGCCGCGGAAGCGGCTGTTTCCGTAGATGACATGCACCCCCATCCGCGCCAGCAGGGCCGGCATGGGCAGATAGGCGCCCCCGCCGATGGGATGCATCATCACCACCACCGTGTCTGACGGAGTCTCGGGCTTCAGGTGATGCGCCTCCAGCGTCACCTTGCCCATCTGACCGGCGTAGGTGTCCTTGAAGGCGGCTGTCTCGTCGAAGACCACCAGGTAGGGAATGCGTTCGTACTTGCCGGCCACGGTCAGGCGGCTCCGCGGCGGTCGAGGGCGTCCTCGCCGAAGCGGGCGATCTTGGTGTCCCGCGTGCGGCCGCACCAGTCGGCGATGGCGTCGCGGGCGTGGGCGGCTTCCTCGGCCATGATGGCGTCATGGCCCGGCGTGCGGATGGTGATCTCCACCTGGATGCCGTTGGGATCGTACATGTAGACCGACTTGACGAAGCCGTGGTCGATCGGCCCGAAGCAGGGCACCCCCGCCGCCTTCAGCCGGGCCTGCATGGCCAGCATGTCCTCTTCGGACCGGGCCTCGAACGCGTAGTGCATGTCGAAGCCGTGCTTCATCGCAAACCAGTCCGGGTCGGCCTTGGTCGGCTCGTCGAAGAAGGCGATGTAGTTGCCGTCCGGCAGGCCGAAGAACAGGTGCATGTAGGCGGTGTCCTCGCCGCTGCCCGGAATGGCGTCGATGACCAGGGCGGCGGCCAGCGGCAGGCCCATGGCGTCCTCGTAGAACCAGCGGGTCTGTTCGGCGTCCCGGCAGCGAAAGGCGACATGGTGCGCGCCGGCGAAGCTGATCGGGCGGGTGACGTCCTGGGCCATGGCGGTCTCCGGTTCGTTTCCTGGGACGGTCGTCTCGCCGCCCTTGTTGTCAATCATATTGACGAGTTTACCCGGCGTTCGGCAACCCCCGGCGCCGCGCCCTTGCCCCGCCGCCGATTCAGCGCCGACAATGGCGGCGTGACACGCCAGGCCATCATCATCGACTGCGACCCGGGCGTCGACGACGCCGTCGCGCTGTTCCTCGCCTTCGCCTCGCCGGAGGATCTGGAGATCCTCGCCGTCACCACGGCGGCCGGCAACGTCGACGCGACCCTGACCGCCCGCAACGCGCGGCTGGTCCGCCAGCTGGCCGGGCGCGAGGACGTGCCCGTCTACGCCGGCGCCGCCGTGCCGCTGGTGCGCGAGCCGATCGCCGCCGCCCACTTCCACGGGGAGTCGGGCCTCGGAACGCTGGCGGTGTTCGAGCCGGCGGCGCCGGTCGCGCCGGGCCATGCCGCGAGCGCCATCGTCGACCTCGTGATGAGCCGCCCGGCGGGCTCGGTCGCCATGGCCGTCACCGGCCCGATGACCAACCTGGCGCTGGCCCTGCGGCTGGAGCCGGCGCTGGCTGAACGGCTGGGCACGGTGGTGGTCATGGGCGGCGCGCGGCGCGAGGGCGGCAACATCACCGCCTCGGCCGAGTACAACATCTACGCCGACCCGCACGCGGCCGACGTGGTCTTCCGCTCGGGGGTCAGCTGCGTGGTCCTGGGCCTGGACGCTACCCACCAGCTGCGGGCGACGCCGCAGCGGCTGGCGCGGATCGCCGCCATCGACACGGTGGCGGCCCGCTCGGTGGCGACCCTGATCGGCTTTTCCAGCGACATCGAGCGGCGGCTGGTCGGCGGCGACAGCCCGCCGATGCACGATCCCAGCACCGTCGCGTACCTGCTGGCGCCGCAGCTGTTCACCGCCGTCCCGGTCGACCTGCGGGTCGAGACGACCTCGGCCCTGACCGCCGGCCATACGGCGGTGGAGTTCCGCCTCGACGCCGCCGCCGCCTCGGTGGCGCCGATCCGCTGGGTGACGCAGGTCGACCACGACGCGGTCTTCGACCTCTTCTACGAACGGCTGGCCCGATGACCCGCATCACCGTCGTCGGCTCCATCAACCTCGATTTCGTCGCCACGGGCGCGACCCTGCCGGAGCCCGGCGAGACCGTCACCGGCGCCACCCTGGCCGTCCATCCCGGCGGCAAGGGCGCCAACCAGGCGCTGGCCGCCCGGCGGCTGGGGGCGGAGGTGCGGCTGATCGGCCGGGTCGGCGCCGACGCCATGGCCGACCAGGCGCTGGCGCTGCTTCGGGGGGACGGTGTCGACCTCACCGGCGTCGCCGTCGACGCCACGGCCCCGACCGGGGCGGCGCTGATCGCCGTGGACGCCGAGGGCGAGAACCAGATCATGGTCGCCTCGGGCGCCAACGCCGCCTTCACGCCGGACATGCTGCCCGACGTCATCGACGGCGCGCTGATCTGCCAGCTGGAAATCCCGCTGGAGACGGTCGCCGCCGCGGTGGCCCGGGCGACCGGCTTCGTCTGCGTGAACCTGGCGCCGGCCAATCTCGCCATCGACGACGCGGTGCTGCGGCGCGCCGACCTGCTGGTGGTCAACGACGGGGAGGCGGGAGACTACGGTCGCCGCCTGCACGGCCTGCCGGGACTGGTCG
Source organism: Caulobacteraceae bacterium (assembly GCA_965283745.1). GTDB lineage: Bacteria > Pseudomonadota > Alphaproteobacteria > Caulobacterales > Caulobacteraceae > Caulobacter. The sequence continues at coordinate 46,841 of CBDIPM010000013.1, read as the reverse complement.
CCGTCACCTGGGGTTCGCGCGGCGCCGGCCTGCTCCGCGACGGCGTGCGCGTGGCGACCGCCGAGCCGCCGGAGGTGGATGTGGTCGACACGACCGGGGCAGGGGACACGTTCGTCGGAGCCCTGGTCATGGCGATGCTGGAGGGGATGGCGCCCGCCGACGCCCTGCGGTTCGCCTGCGCGGCCGGGGCGCTGACCGCGACCAAGGCCGGGGCGCAGACCGCGCTGCCGTGGCGGGCGGAGGTGGAAGCGGTTCTCTAGTTCCTCCCCCCTTGTGGGGGAGGGGGACCACCCGAAGGGTGGTGGAGAGGGAAGCGCCGGCGTCGAAGGGCTTGGCAAGCGCTGGATGAAACTGGGCGCCGCGCCTTGACGTCAAACGGCGGCGTCTCCCGCTCCACCATGCTCCGCATGGTCCCCCTCTCCCAACAGGGAGAGGAACTCGCGCTCTGCTGCCGATAGGTCTATTTCTCCCCCCATGACCCGCTCCGTTCCCGAACTCAGCCTCAAGGCCTTCACGCACGGCGACGCCGGCCAGCGCGCCGCCTTTTCCGACGCGATGATGCGCGGCCTGCAGGACTACGGCTTCTTCGTCCTCAAGGACCATGGCGTGCCGCTGGAGCTGCTGCAGCGCGCCTATGGCGAGGCCGAGGCGCTGTTCGCGCTGCCGGAGGCGACCAAGCGCCAGTACGCGAAGGGCATGCGCGGCTACACGCCGTTCGGGGTCGAGCACGCCAAGGACAGCGGCCATCCGGACCTCAAGGAATTCTGGCAGGTCGGCCATGACCCGTCGCCGGACGCCCCCGCCGACGAGCCGTTCGGGCCCAACGTCTGGCCGGCCGAGGCGCCGGGCGTACAGGCGGCCTTCAGCCAGCTGTTCGGGGCGCTGAACGAGACGGGCGTCGTGCTCCTGCGGGCGCTGGCGCCGAAGCTGGGCCTGGCCGACGACTGGTTCGACGACAAGGTGCGCTGGGGCACCTCGCTGCTCCGGGTGCTGCACTATCCGCCGTTGGCCCCGGACGCCAACCCCAACGCCGTCCGCTCGGCGGCCCACGAGGACATCAACTTCCTGACCATCATGGTCGCCGCCAAGGGGGCGGGGCTGGAGCTGCTCGACCGCGACGGAACCTGGCTTCCGGTGGTCACCGAGCCGACCAACCTGATCGTCGATTCCGGCGACATGCTGGCCCGCATGACCAACGGCGTGATCCCGGCGACGACCCACCGCGTGGTCAACCCGACGGGCCCGAATGTGAGCCGCTATTCGATGCCGTTCTTCATGCACCCGACGCTGGCGACGTCGCTGGCGGTGCTGGAGAGTTGCGTGGGGGAGGGGGCGAAGTTCGAGCCGGTGACGGCGGGGGCGTTCCTGGACGAGCGGCTGCGGGCGATCGGGTTGAAGAAATAGGGCCTACGCCGACGCCGCGACGCGCGTCGGGCTAAGCCTGAATCCCAGCGCATTGGCCACCTTCATGATGGTCGCGAACTCGGGATTGCCTTCACTGTTCAGCGCCTTGTAGAGGGCCTGCCGCGACAGGCCGGTCTCGTCCGCCAGCTGCGACATGCCACGGGCCCGAGCAACGACGCCCAGCGCATGGGTGATCACGGCGGCGTCTTCGGATTCGAAGGCGTCGATGAGGTACTCCTCGATGGCCTCGGGCGTATCAAGCACCTGGGCGGAGTCGAAATCGCTGATCTGCGTTGACATGGTCGATCCCTACAAGTCGGTCGCCAGAGCCTTGGCGCGCTCGATATCTCTGTCCTGGGTAGACTTGTCCCCGCCGCAGAGCAGCAGGACGATCTCCTGGCCGACCTGTTTGAAATACAGGCGGTAGCCGGGGCCGTAGTCGATCCGAAGTTCGCTCACGCCGTCACCTACAGACTTCACGTCCCCAGGATTGCCGAGCTTGAGCCGATCGATCCGCGCGGCGATCCGGGCGACCGCTCGCCGGTCTCGCAGATCAGCCAGCCAACTCCTGAACGTCTCGGATTGACGAACCTGTATCATCTGCAAGTGTAAACCATAGATGACAGTTTTTCAAGATCAGGGTGATGCCATGCCTGAAGGCCTTGATGGAATGAGAGCTCCGTCGGTCGTCTTGGTCAAGGACGGCCCTTCCAGGGCCGCCGCTCCGCGGCCGGCGAAGCCGGTCCTTGAGCAAGCCGTCCGCCGGAGCAACACTGGCCGTCAAGACATCAGGGGTGGTGCGCCTGCGGGATGGAATGCGGAGTCGTCAGAGACCCGGAGGGTATGTCGACAGCCAGTCCGAGTGGCTGACCTTCAAGCGATCAACCTCGGCCGCCGTCGGGAGAAACAGATCAGCCCCGCCGTCATAGGGCGCGAACACCGCGCCGGTGCTCCGAGACATCCAAAGTGTCTTGGCCGCTGTGTCGTCGGCGATGGCTTCCAGAGTCTGGTCAAACCGTCCTGTTGCCCAACGGCATTCTAAAGCATGAACGATCCACAGACCTTCGCCACAGGCTTCGTCATCACTGCCCTCAAACTGAAAGGCGACGGGGAGGTGCAGCGTTACAGCGGGCGGCCAGAGATGCTCAACCTTGTCCGTCTCGGCTTCTGGGTCGCGATAGGTAGCTTGCACGATCCAGCATGACGCATTGCCGAGAACCGCCATCGCCAGGGTATTCATTCGGGCGAGCACAACGGCCCGTTCGGCCTCTGTCTCTGCGTAGCGTTTCGACTCTGGCAGGGCGTGGAATCGCACCCAGTGCCTTGCGCCGCCGATCCTGAGCGCGAAGCCGACCGGGCGGTACTCGCCGTACCGCTGGTTCCACTCCGTTTCGAATGACACCATCAGCCCGTCACCAGCACATCCTTCCGGCACGCCATCAGCGGCTGGATCTTCGTGCCGAAGTCTTCCACCCCCTGAACGAAGTCATCAAACGTCAGCAGCACCCCGGCCGTGTCCGGCACCGTCGCCACCTCATCCAGCATGCGAGCGATGCTTTCGTAGGACCCGACCAGCGTGCCCATGTTCAGGTTCACCGCCGCCTTCTCGGCCGCCAGCTGCTTTGTGTTGGTGTCCTCGGACGTATTGCCGGCCGCCTGGCCGACGAGCCAGGACACCGCCTCCTTGTCGACGCCGTCGCGGTAGAGCTCCCACCTGGCCATGGCGGCCTCGTCGGTCTCGTCGGCGATGACCATGAACAGGATGTAGGCGCTGACGTCGCGGCCGGTCTTTTCCTTCGCCGCCCGCAGCCGTTCGTTGACGTCGGCGAAGGCGGTCGGGGTGTTGGTCCCCTTGCCGAGCGCGAAGCTGTAGTCGGCGTACTGGGCGGTGAAGGCCAGACCTTCGGTCGAGGAGCCGGCGCAGATGATCTTGGTGTTCTTCGCCTGCGGGCTGACCCGGCAGTCGGTCATCTGGAAGTAGTCGCCCTTGAAGTTCGATACGCCGGTGTCGAACAGATCGCGCAGAACCTGAGCATATTCAGCCAGATAGTCGTATCGCTTTGTGTAGTGGCTGTCGCCCGGCCACAGGCCCATCTGGCTGTACTCGGCCTCGGCCCAGCCGGTGACCAGGTTGATGCCGAACCGCCCAGGGGCGATGGAGTCGATGGTCGAGGCCATGCGCGCTACGATGGCCGGCGGCAGGGTCAGGGTGGCGGCGGTGGCGAAGATCTTGATGCGGTCGGTGACGGCGGCCAGGCCCGCCATCAGGGTAAAGCTCTCGAGGTTGTGCTCCCAGAACTGCGTCTTGCCGCCGAACCCGCGCAGCTTGATCATCGACAGCGCGAAGTCGAGGCCATAGCGGTCCGCCGCCTGGGTGACGGCCTTGTTCAGCGCGAAGCTCGGCATGTACTGCGGCGCGGTTTCGCTGATCAGCCAGCCGTTGTTGCCGATCGGAATGAAGACGCCGACTTCCATGGAACTGATCCCCGTCAGGCGCCGCCGCCGAGGAAGGCGAGCAGCGTGGTGTTGAAGGCGTCCGGGGCTGTCGCGGTGAACAAATGGCCGCCCCAGGGCGCGATGTCGAGTGTGGCGTTCGCCAGCCGTTGCGCAAGCCGCTCCGAGCAGAGCGACGGCACAAGCATGTCGTCCGCCGAGGCGCCGACCAGCACCGGCGCGCTGATCTCCGGCAGGCGGTCGTCGATGTTGAAGTCCAGCAGGGCGTTGATCCGGGCCAGCAGGTTCTCCCGGCCCTGAAAGCCGGCGAGGTGGTGGACCTCCTCCGCCTCCAGCCGCGCGGCGTTCTCGCTGATCCAGTTGGCCGGATAGAGGAACAGCGGCTGGGCGTGGACGTAAGCCTCCGGCCCGCTGTCGTTCAACAGGCTGATCCGCGTGCGGAAGCAGCGCGCGATGTGCGGGTCCGGGCGACTCCAGCCATTGATGACGGTCAGGCTACGGACCAGCTCGGGCCGGTCGAGCGCCAGCTGCAACGCGGCGAGGCCGCCGGCCGCGTGGCCGACGACGTGGGCGGGGCCGCCGACCGCCTCGATCACCCTGGCGATGTCGTCCGCCATGTGGCTCACCGCGTAGGGCGAGGGCAGGGCGCGGTCGCTGCGGCCCGTGCCGCGTTGGTCGTAGAGCACGACCCGGAAGCGGGCCGTCAGGGCGTCCATCTGCGGGGCGAAGACAGCGCCCGAGCCGCCTAGGCCGGCGGACAGGACGACGATCTCGTCGCCCGCGCCGTGGACCTCGTAGTGGAGGCCGTCGACGATCCCGGTGCTCACAGCTTCAGCCCGAAGCGCGGCCCGAGGGTCGTCATGGCGAGGTACAGGCCGATGGTCAGGAGGCAGCCCAGGCCCAGCGCCGGCCAGAAGGGCACGCCGCGCCGCAGCAGCGCCGGGATCAGCAGGAACATGGGCAGCGAGGGCAGCACGTACCAGAAGGTCGCCTGGGCGTGGTGCGCCATGTTCTCGGCGTCCGGCCGCGCGGTCCACAGCCAGACCATGCCCAGCACCGAGACCAGTGGCAGTGAGGCGATCAACGCCCCACCGCCGGGATTGCGGCGCGCCACCTCCGACGCCGCCACGATCAGGATCGCGGAGACGACGCCCTTGAGCAGCAGGGGGAGCAGCGGGCTCAGCTGCGCTTGCCGATGTGGGCGATCGAGGCGATCTCCACAAGAAAGTCGGGCCGCACCAGGCCGCAGACAATGCAGAACCGCGCCGGCTTGTCGCCCGGGAAGTACTCGGCATAGACCTTGTTCAGGGCCGCGTAGTCGGCCCAGTCCTTGAGGAAGATGTGGTTCATGGTCACGTCGTCCATCGTGCCGCCGGCGGTCTCGATGACCGACTTGATGGTCTCCAGCACGATGCGGGTCTGGCCCTCGGCGTCGCCGACGCAGGCGACGTTGTTGTCCTTGTCGAAGGCGAGCGTGCCGGAGACGTAGACGACCCCGTCGGCCAGCGTGCCGGGCGAGAAGGGGGCGATGGGCGTCTGGGTCCCGGGCGGGGTGATGACGGTCTTGGGCATGGTTGAGTCCTCTCAGGATTTCGGCGGCGTCTGCCCGAACGCGCCCTTGAAGTCGGCGACGCTGGACACCCAGCCGAAGAATTTCTCGATGTTGTAGATCGCCGCCTGCTGCACGAACGCGGGTCCGGCCTGGTGGGTGGCGTCCTCGAGCACGATGCCGAAGTACTCCAGGAAGAAACCGTCCCTGAGCGTTGATTCCACACAGACATTGGTCGCGATGCCGACCACGACGATGTTGCGGATGTTCCGCGAGCGCAGGGTGCTGTCGAGCTGGCTGTTGAAGAAGCCGCTGTAGCGGGTCTTGTGCAGCACGATGTCGCCGGGCTGGGGCTTCAGGTCCTCGACCAGGTCGTAGTCCCAGGTCCCGCGCGCCAGCAGCGTGCCCTGCAGCTCCGGCCGCTCGCGCATGGTCCTGAGGGCATTGGACTTGTGGAAGTTGGGCGATCCGGGCCCGCCGGCCTCGACATAGTCGGCGTCCCAGCCGTTCTGGAAGTAGATCACCGGCATGCCGGCCGCCCGGGCGACCTCCAGCACGGCCTTCGTGTTCTGGATGACCCGCGCCGCGCCGGAGATGTCGAACCCGGCCAGGTCCAGGTAGCCGCCCGGCGAGGCGTAGGCGTTCTGCATGTCGATGACGATCACGGCCGTCCGCGAGACCTCGACCGGGATCGGCTCGGGCCGGGCCGGCAGCATGATGGTGTCGTCGGCCGCGGCCATGCCCTGCTTGAACCCCTGTGTCGCTGGACCCCGGACAATGGCATACGCTGCGTCGGCGCCAAGTCTTCCCTGTGGAGTATCCCCGATGACCGACCGTCTGCCCGACGCCGCGCTGGACCAGCTGTTCCGGGAGGCGCGGACGCACAACGGCTGGTCGCCCGACGCTGTGCCGCCCGCCCTGATCCGCGAGCTGTACGAGATGGCGGCGCTCGGCCCGACGGCGTCGAACGCCCAGCCGGGCCGGTTCGTCTTCCTGGTCAGCGAGGAGGCCAAGCAGCGGCTGGCCCCGCACATGTCCTCGGGCAATCGTGAGAAGACCCTGGCCGCGCCGGTCAATGTGCTGATCGCCTACGACCTGAACTTCGGCGAGAAGATTCCGCAGGTCTTTCCCCACAAGCCGGAAGCGAAGGCCTGGTTCGCCGCCAATCCTGCGCTCGCGAAGGAGACCGCCTTCCGGAACGGATCGCTGCAGGCCGCGTATCTGATGCTGGCGGCGCGCTCGCTCGGCCTCGACTGCGGGCCGATGTCGGGCTTCAACGCCGCCGGGGTCAACGAGGCGTTCTTCGCCGGAACGGGCTGGGAGGTGAACTTCGTGTGCAACATCGGCTACGGCACGGACGAAAACCTGTTCCCGCGCAATCCGAGGCTGACGTTCGAGGACGCCTGCCGCATTCTCTGACATCTTTCGTCGGTAGGCTCTCCCCATGGCTGATGACAGAAACTCCAGTTCGCGATCCAACGGGTTCGTGCGGCTGCCGGCGCCGACCGGCGAGGCGCAGATCCCCGGCTTTGAAGGCGTTCGCCTGACGGTCGAGGAGGCGGAAGAGTCGCTCAAGGCCGCCGCTGACAGCCTGTCGCTGCCCAAGGTCCTGGTGCAGCGCGAGGACTTCAACATCCTGGCCATCTCGGGCGGCGCGGCGGGCGGGGCCTTCGGGGCCGGTGTCCTGGTCGGCCTCACCGCCGCCGGCCAGCGGCCCGACTTCGCCATCGTCACCGGGGTCAGCACCGGGGCGCTGATCGCGCCGTTCGCCTTCCTCGGCCCGGAGTGGGACGACAAGCTGCGCGATGCCTACACCGGCGGCTACGCGGCGAAGCTGCTCAGCATCGGCGGACTGTCAGGGAACCTGGGCGGCGTGTTCAAGACCGAACAGCTCGAGCGCCTGGTTTCGCCGTTCCTGAAGGAGGACATGCTCGAGGCGGTCGCCGCGCGCCACGCCCAGGGGCGCCGCCTGCTAGTGGCCACCACCGACCTGGACAGCCAGCGGACCGTGATCTGGAACATGGGCGAAATCGCCGCCGTCGGCGGGCCGGCGGCGCTGACCCTGTTCCGCGACGTGCTGGTCGCCTCGGCCAGCCTGCCGGGCTTATTCCCGCCGAAGCGGTTCACCGTGGAGCATGACGGCCAAGTATACGAGGAGATGCATGTCGATGGCGGTGTCGCGACGCCGCTGTTCGTGATGCCCGAGGCCATGCTGCGCTGGAAGAGCCTGCGCCATCGGCTGCAGCGCAGCCGCATCTACGTGATCGTCAACACCGTGCTGGAGCAGGCGCCGCGCACCACGCCCAACAATGTGCCGGCCATCCTGATCCGGGCTTTCGACACCATGCTGCGCTTTACCTATCGGCAGGCGATCAGCATGACGACGAACTTCTGCGCCGCCCACCGCCTGCCGCTCAGCATCGCCTCGATCCAGGCCGATCCGGGGCAGGGCAGCATGATGAGCTTCGACACCCCGTCAATGCAGCGCACCTTCGATGCGGCGTTCGAGCGGGCGGCGTCCGGCGAGCTCTGGACGACGCCGACGGCGGACCCCGCCCGTCCGGCCTTCCTCGGCGCGCTGATGTCGCGCTGGTCGGCCGGGGCGCCGTCAGGCGGCTGAGGACCCGTCCACCGGATCGTTCCGGAAGTCCGCGTAGAGGGCGGGCAGGAATCCCGCCAGGTGCTGCATCTCCTCGGCGCAGTGGATCAGCAGCGCCCGGGCGTCGCTTTCGGTCAGCCGCAGGATGCGGCCGACCATCGTCGCCGCCAGCGCCCCGCGCAGGCCGCCCCGGCCGGCGACGCCGTCGCCGCCGAACCAGAACCGTGACCGCATCACGCTGCCGCCCGGGGTCCGCAGCACGGCATGCGCCAGCCAGCCCACATCGACCGGTGCGTCGGCCGGCCCGGTCCGGGCGCAGACGACGGTGGCGGCCTGGTCGTCATTCAGCGACGGGTCGGTGAAGCCAAGCTGCGTCGGCGGCATGAACCGGATCGAACCGTTCAGACGACGGCTGCCGATGTACTCGTCGACGATCGAGGTCTGGCCGATGTAGCGGGTCCGGCCCCGGCTGCCGGCCGGCGGCGACCTGAGCCAGGCGGCGCTGACGTGGGCCTCCGGATGCCAGAGCCGGTACTTGGCGGCGCGGTCGCCATGCCAGCCGAACCACCAGTCGACCATCGCCGGTGTGACGCCGGGCATGTCGGTGTCGATGGCGACATGCATCCGGCCCTTGTCGTCGAAGCCGTAGCCGCTGGCCGAGTCCGCCGCCGGATCCAGCAGCGTCGCGCGCGAGGCCTCCAGGCCGGGCAGCGACGGCAGAGGTCGGGCGCCGCGCTCCAGCGCCCGGAGGGTGCGCTCGGGCAGCGGCGCGAGCACCGGGTTCCAGAACCGGGCCCAGGGCAGGGTGGCGAGGTCCTCGGCCGTCCAGCCGGGCCTCATGGCCGGCCCATCCAGGGATGGAAGCGTCCCTCGGGGTCGTGCTCGGCCCGCAGCGCGTCGAGCCGGGCGAGGTTGGCGTCGGCGACGAACTTCGCCGGCCGGGCGCCCAGGTTCTCGTCGGCCAGCTGCACGCCGGTCGACAGGGGCGCCATCGCCGTCATGTTCTCGATCGCCCAGCGGGAGGCGGCCGGCGCGTCCGCCTCCTGGTTCCAGACGCCGTAGAGGGCGATGTAGGTCTGGTCGTCGAGAGAGTAGGCCATGTCGGGTCGGTGCGTCGGCGGGGCCCAGTTCATCCACAGCATGTGCGACGGCGCGGCCGGCAGGGTCTCGGCGATGCGCCGCAGCCCGGGCAGCAGGTCGTCGACCGGCGCGCCGGTCCACATGTTGTCGACCGCGTAGTTGTAGCCGGTCGGGTAGTGCTCCATCACCTGCCGGGTCATGGCGGCCACCGAGGTCGGCAGGAAAGGCATCTTCAGCGCGGCGCCGGCGGGCAGGGTCTTCATGAAGGAAAGGTCCCGCCAGGCCTGGTGCAGGCTGTCGGCGAAGACCGGGGCCACCACGGTGATCCCCGGCCCCTTCACGAGCGGGGTGTCCCGCGACATCAGCATCATCAACTCGATCGAGCGTGGCACGGTCGGCCCGACCGCGTGCGCCCAGCGGGCCAGGGCCTCGAGCGCGCTGACGGGATAGAAGGCGGCCTTGGCGCCGATCACCTTCGGTCGCCGGGTCAGCTTCAGGTGATAGCGGGTGATGACGCCGAAGAAGCCCGGTCCCGCGCCGCGCGCGGCCCAGTACATGTCGCTGTTCTCGGCGGCGCTGGCGTGGCGGATACGGCCCTCGGCGTCGACATAGTCGATGGCGGTGACGTTCTCGCAGGCGTTGCCGAGCACGCGGCTGTTCCAACCGAAGCCACCCTGCAGCAGGTAGCCGCCGAGCGCCACGCCCTGGCAGTGGCCGACCGGAAACAGCAGCCGATGCCGGGCCAGTTCGTCGTTGAGTTCGTGCCCCTTGCAGCCGGGACCCGCCTTGGCGGACAGGCCGGCGGCGTCGATCTCGACGGCGTTCAGGCGGGAGACGTCCAGCAGCATGCCGCCGTCGCGCAGGTGACTGACCGCCCAGCTGTGGCCGCCGGAGCGGACGCCGATCTTCCAGCCCTCCGCGCGGGCCAGCCTGACGGCGGCGGCCACCTCGGCCTGCGTCCGCGCCTGGACGATGATGTCCGGAAAGCGGTCCGGCAGTCGGGCGTTGAAAGCGCAGGCTCGACGGGCGCTCTCATAGCCGGGATCGTCCCGGCGGAAATGGATCAGCTCAAGCGGCATGCAGGGCCTCGCGGAGCGGCGTGGGAATGTGGGCCCAGCGGAGCGGCGGCGCGGGCGGCGGAACATCGGCCAGCGGCTCGGCGACCAGCGCGGCGGCGCGGTCGCCGGCGACGCCCAATGACTCCAGAAGCCGGGCGGTCACGGCGTCGATAGCCGCAAGGGGCAGGGCGCCGCGGTGCAGGTCCAGTGACGCCCCCAGGATGGCGCCGGCGGTCAGGCTGATCGCGATCTCGACGTCATCGACCCTGAACACGCCCGCCACCGCGCCGGTCGCGATGTCGCCGGCCATGGCCATCCGCAGGCCGCCGATGAACCGGTCGACCGGCAGGCCGGCGTCGAACAGCAGTCGTCCATAGGTCGGCCCGCCCGCGACCAGCCGCAGGCTGCGGCGGGTGACGCGCGCGAACAGCACCGCCGGGTCCTGTTCGCCCTCACGCAGATCCAGGACCAGCGCCGCGTGGGAGGCGAACACCAGCGCCGCCAGATCCTCGATCAGGCCGTCGACGTCCGGGTAGTAGTTGTAGAAGGTGCCGTGGACGACGCCCGCCTCGGTGGCGATCTCACGGATCCCCAGCGATCCGGCGCTTCGCGTCGCCAGCAGCGTCTGGGCGGCGACCAGCAGGTCGTCACGGGTGCGGGTGCGGCGGTCCGGGGCAGGCGGCTTCGACATGAAATGACATAATGTCAAAAATGACAAAATGTCAAATCATGGCAAATGGGCGGAGCCTAGTTGGGCCAGTAGATGTACTCGTCGCCCTTGCGGAAGGTGTCGGCCCGGGTCTTGTCCACCGCCGTCGCCGCCTCGATCGTGTAGGGATACAGCGGCTTGCGCGCGTCGGCCTGATGCTTGTCGAGCAAGGCCTTCAGGCTGGCGACCCGGTCGGGCAGCGCGGCGGCGAGGTTGGTCTTCTTGGTCGGATCGGTCGCCAGATTGTAGAGCCAGACCTTCTTCGGACGCTCGCTGACCTGCAGCTTCCAGTCGCCGAGGCGGACGGCGCGATAGTAGCCGCTCTGCCAGAAGATCGGCCGTTCGGCGAGGGCCGGCGTCTTGCCGGTGGCCACCGGCAACAGGTCGACGCCGTCGATGGCCACGCCCGCGGGCAGCGGCGCGCCGGCGGCCGCGGCCAGGGTCGGCATCAGGTCGATATGGGCGGCGGGAGAGGCGAACTGCTGGCCTGGCGCGATCCTGGCCGGCCAGCTGACGAACATCGGCACGCGGATGCCGCCCTCGAACAGGGTCATCTTCCAGCCGCGATAGGGACGGTTGATCTCCGGCAGCCCGATGTAGCCGGCGCCGCCGTTGTCGCTGGAGAAGACGATGATGGTGTTGTCGGCCAGGCCCTCGGCCTCGAGCTTGTCCATGATCCGGCCGACGCTGCGGTCCAGCGCCCGCACCATGGCCGCGTAGACCCGCAGGCGATGGGGCTGGATGTCGCCGACCGCCTCGAAGTCCTCCTTGGTGGCCTGCAGCGGCGAGTGAACGCCCCAGTGGGCCAGGTAGAGGAAGAAGGGCCGGTTGCGGTTGGCCTCGATGACCTTCATCGACTCGTCGGTCCACCAGTCGGTCAGGTAGCCGCCCGGCTCGAACGGCGCGCCTTCGTTGTACTGGGCCGCGAACTGCATGCGGGCCCAGAGGAACTTGTCGATGGGGTCGAAGTCGAGTCGGGCCTCCACGCCGCGGGGGTCGCCGGCCGGCAGATAGAGGCCGTTGGCCATCAGCAGGCTCTCGTCGAAGCCCTGGGCGTTGGCGCCGAACTCCTTGCCCGATCCGAGGTGCCACTTGCCGATGTGGACGGTGTGATAGCCGCGACCCTTGAGCATCTCGGCCAGGGTGACTTCCGAGCCGGGCAGGCCCTGCTCGTTGAAGTCCGGGGCCGAGGAATCGCGGTCCTTGAGCAGCACGGTCGGCGGCAGCTCGGATCCCTTCTCGTCGGCGAACATCGTCACCATGCGGCCCATGCCGTTGGGCGTGGGGGTGAACTCGAAGCCCGTGCGGGTCGGGTAGCGGCCGGTCATCAGCATGGCCCGCGAGGGCGCGCAGGTGGCGGTGCCGGAGTAGGCCTGGTTGAACACCGCGCCCCGTCCGGCCAGCCGGTCGATGTTGGGCGTCTTGACCCGGCCGCCGGCCACGCCGCCGCCGAAGGTCGAGATGTCATTGTAGCCGAGGTCGTCGGCCAGGATGAAAATGATGTTGGGCGGCCGCTCGCCCGTCGCCGGGGCCTGCGGGCCCTGCTGCCAGGTCACCGGCCGGGTGGGGGCGACCTCCATTCGGCCGGCGCGGGTCGCGGCGAACAACACGATCGACTTGCGGTTCAGGAAGGCGACCGAGCCGCCGACCAGGATCAGGACCAGAAGTCCGACAAGGATCTTCTTCAGCATCACGTCTCTCCCCCGGCGGGCGGATCGTGCGGCGTCCGCGGCCTGGCCGATTATATTGGCACAATGAATGCCGATATCGCGATCGTCAAGCCGTCGGCCGGGGACCCGTCCGCAGCGACAGGCCAAGGAAGAGCAGGCCCAGCAGGACGAAGGCGACGCTGGCGTAGTGTTCGGGCGGGTGATGGCCGCTGTGGGCGCCTTTCCAGAACCAGGCGGTCCAGGCGCCCAAGGCCTGTTGCAGGATGAGCAGCAGCAGGAGCAACGGCACGAGGCTGCGATAGCGCAGGGCGACGATCAGCTGAAGCAGGCCGAACGGAATTTGCAGCGCGCCGTACCAGGCGAAGATGGCGATGATCGTCGGGCCGGCGACGCCCAGGTCGATGCCGGCGATCACCCCCGCGCCGCCGTCGGGCAGGGCGTAGTGGATGAGGCCGGGCGCAAGAGTCAGCACCGCCGCCAGCAGCAGGAACCAGACCGACAGGGCGGAGCCTCGGTAGGCGTCGTTGGTGCTCGGCGGCAGCAGGGCGCGGGCGTCCATCGCGTCAGCCTCCCCGCGCCAGCAAGAGCGCGACCTGGGCCAGGGCGGCGGCCAGCGCCAGCGCCAGAGGGACCCAGGCCTTCGGGCTCGCCAGCGTCAGGATCATCGGCCGGGTCGGGAAGTTGAAGGTCTGCGGCATGGCCGCGTACTTGTAGTCGTGCGCGCCGCTGAAGCGTGGATCGCAGACCAGGACGGCGAGGTCCCGACGGCTGCGATAGCGCATGTAGCCGATGAACGACCATTCCGGGCTGTCGTCCATCCCCCAGGTGTCGAAGAAGCCGCCGATCTTGCGCGCCGCCATCGCCGGGTGGCCGCCGCGGGCGAGCAGGGCGGGCATGAACATCTTCGTATAGCCGGCCATGACCTCGCGCGGCGACCGCAGTTGGCCGGTGACGGGGTCGGGGACATCGTGCGAGGCCATCCGCACGACATTGAGCATGAAGAACTCGCGCCCGTCGTCTGCGGCCAGGAACCGGCGCAGGGTCTCCAGTTCGTTGCGGCCGTTGTCTCCGGCGTCGGTGGCGCCGATCTTCGCCATGAAGGCGTCCACCTCGGCCGGGCGCAGGGCTCCGCGCCAGTTCATGTACCAGCCCAGGAACAGACCGTAGACCGCCAGGGCGATCGCCCAGACCCAGAAGGTATCCATGTTCGCCCGCCCATGTAATGACAGTGCCAATGTCATTACATGGGCGGGTGATCTTGGCAAGCGCGCGAGATGTGGCGCTCAGGCGGGCGGGACGAGGGCGGTCAGGGCTTCGACGGTGACGCGGCGGGCGCGCTCGACGCTCAGCTTCTGGGTCCGCCGCAACCGCAGCCAGCCGTCGACCGACGTCAGAAGGTCGGCGGCTTCGACGGCCGGCTCCACCTCCGGCAGGTGGGCCAGAAGCTGGGTGCGCAGCAGGCGGGCGAACTGGGCCCGGTGGCGCCTGAGGGTCGGCGAGCTGTGCATCCGGATGTCCCCGGACAGATAGTACATGGTGATCAGCTCGAAGGTCGCGGCCCGCTCGGCGACGAGCGCCTCGATGCGGTCCGCCAGCGCCGTCTGAACCGGCGAGGCGCTCAGGCCGGCCTCGACGTGGACCCGGACGCGGGCGTTCATCTCGTCGTAGAGGGTCTCCATGTCCTGGAAGTGCCGGAACACGGTGCGGTGGCCGACGGCGGCGTACTGCGCCACCTCCTCGGCGGTGGGGTTGAGGTTGCCGGCCCGGACCAGGTCCAGGATGGCGGCGATGATCCGCTCTCGGGTGCGGGCGGCCCGCTCGGTGCGGCCGTCGACGGTGTCGGGTCCGGCCTTGCCGCGACCGGACCGGGCGGGTGAGGGGGCGGGGGTCAGGTCAGCCAGGGCGTGCACCCCGCCTCGTCGAGGATCGCCTTCAGAGCGGCGTCGTCCGCCACGGCGGCATAGCGGGCGCGCAGCACGCCGAGCGACCGGGCGTGATACTTCTGCGGCGGCTGGGCGTAGGCGCCGCCCGGCAGGTCGACGGTGAACTCAGGCTCGCCGGCCTCCAGCGCGCGGGCGTTGGCGGCGGTCCACGGCAGGAAGTAGCGGCCGACGTAGGCCAGAAGCGGCTTCAGGGTCGGGGCCAGCGACTGCCAGGTCTCGAAGGGGCCGTCCTCGCGCGGCTCCATCATCCGGTGGCACCAGTCGAGCACCGCCGGTCCCCGCGCGCGCATGCCGGCGCCGCAGGTCGGGTCGACCGAGCATTCGTACATCTGGCCGCCCAGCCCGAAGTCGGCGAAGGCGGGCCGGCCCCCGAAGAGGTATTTCCGGTCCTGGAGGTGCGCCTCCAGCAGGTCGAGGAGCTCGAAGTAGTAGCCGGTGATCAGCGGGGCGTTTGCCGGGCTGGAGCCGACGAAATGGCCGCGCGTGCTCATGCGCTGCAGGATCATCGCCGCCCACTGCGCCACCTCGGCCTCGTCGCCGTACGGCTGGGCCAGCCGCGCCAGGGTCTGGGCGCTGGCCAGCTGGTCGACCTGCGCGAACCAGCGGTGGTGGAACATCAGCTTGTTGCCCCACTCGTCGCCGAACTCCTCGATCAGGGTCGACAGGAAGGCGAGGGCGGGATCGGTCGGATGGATCGACGGCTCCGGGAAGCGGGCGTCCAGGGTCTCCATGATCGGCGTGGAGTCCTGCAGCCCCTCGTCCTGCGGCGTCGCCACGGTCGGCACGATCGGCAGGCGGGCGTACTTCCGGTAGGCCTCCTCGCTGGCCATGGTCCGGGGAATCCATTCGTGGGGGATGCCCTTGTAGCGGGCGTAGGACCGCACCTTGACCGAGTAGGGCGACATCTCCGAGCCGAAGATCCTGTAGAGTCCCGTCATGCCCGCCTCCCGGGGACGCGGCCCGTCGCCGCCTTGTATTGGCAGCCATTATGTCACTTTGACCTCACCGGCGCCAACGGCTTGATGGCGCTGTCAGAGCTTCTGCGCTTGTCAGGCGCGGCGCGGAACTCCAACAAGGGGACAAAGCACAAGAACCGGCAATGGAGGCCTCCAGTGAAAACCCGCATCACCGAAATGTTCGAGATCGAGCACCCGATCATCCAGGGCGGCATGCACTATGTCGGCTTCGCGGAGATGGCCGCGGCCGTGTCCAACGCCGGGGGCCTGGGCATCATCACCGGCCTGACCCAGGGCACGCCGGAGAAGCTGGCGGCCGAGATCAAGCGCTGCCGCGAGATGACGGACAAGCCGTTCGGCGTGAACCTGACCTTCCTGCCGGCGGTGACGCCGCCGGACTACCCGGGCTTCGTGCAGGCCATCGTCGACAGCGGCGTGAAGGCGGTCGAGACCGCCGGCAACAACCCCGCCAAGTGGCTGCCGGCGCTCAAGGAAGCCGGCATCAAGGTGATCCACAAATGCACCTCGGTCCGCCACTCGCTGAAGGCCGAGTCCATCGGCTGTGACGCGGTCAGCGTCGACGGCTTCGAGTGCGGCGGCCACCCGGGCGAGGACGACGTCGGCAACTGGGTGCTGCTGCCCCGCGCCGCCGAGGAGCTGAAGATCCCGTTCGTCGCCTCCGGCGGCTGCGGCACCGGCTCGCAGCTGGTCGCCGCGCTGGCCATGGGCGCGGAGGGCATCAACATGGGCACCCGCTTCATCGCCACGAAGGACGCGCCGGTCCACCAGAACGTCAAGGACGCGCTGGTCGCCGCCACCGAGCTCGACACTCGTCTGATCATGCGCCCGCTGCGCAACACCGAGCGCGTGCTGACCAACGTCGCCGTCGAGCGTCTGCTCCAGACCGAGAAGGAGAAGGGCGACAAGGTCTCCTTCGCCGACATCGCCGCCGAGGTGGCGGGCGTCTATCCCAAGGTGATGGTCGACGGCCAGATGGACGCCGGCGGCTGGTCCTGCGGTCAGGTCGCGGGCCTGATCCACGACATCCCGACCGTCAAGGAACTGATCGACCGGATCATGTCCGAGGCGGACGAGATCATCGCCCATCGGCTGAAGCGCTTCGCGGCCTAGCGTCCGGATCGGCGGCGGCGCCAAGGAAAAAGCGTCGCCGCCTTACGCCGGGTCATACTTTCGAGTTACCCCGGAAGCGGCCATGATCCTTCCGCGCACGTCATCCAGGATCCCGGAACAGGGGCCGGGACGAGGGCAGGGAGCTGACCATGCATGATCTGGTGATCCGCAACGGCCGCATCGTCGACGGGACCGGCGCGCCGGCCGTCGTCGGCGACATCGCCATCGACGACGGCGTCATCACCGCGGTCGGAAAGGTCAGCGGACAGGCGCGGCGCGAGATCGACGCCGCCGGCCTGATCGTCACGCCCGGCTGGGTCGACATCCACACCCACTACGACGGCCAGGTCACCTGGGATCCGTACCTGTCGCCGTCCAGCTGGCACGGCGTGACCACGGCGGTGATGGGCAACTGCGGCGTCGGCTTCGCGCCGGTGAAGCGCGACCGACACGACTGGCTGATCGAGCTGATGGAGGGGGTGGAGGACATTCCCGGCTCGGCCCTGGCCGAGGGCATCAGCTGGGACTGGGAGACCTTCCCCGAGTACCTCGACAGCCTCGATTCCAAGCCGCGCGTGCTGGACGTGGCGACCCACGTGCCGCACAGCGCCGTCCGCGCCTACGTCATGGGCGACCGGGGCGCGCGCAACGAGGACGCCACGCCCGAGGACATCGCCGCCATGTCGGCCATCGTCGCCGAGGGCATGCGCGCCGGGGCGCTGGGCTTCTCCACCTCGCGCACCGTGGTCCACACGACCAAGGACGGCACGGTGATGCCGGGCACCACGGCGGCGGCGGACGAGCTGCTGGCCATCGGCAAGGCCATGGCGCAGGTCGGTCCCGGCGTGTTCGAGATGTCGTCCGACATGAACCCGGCCGACGCCGAGTTCGCGTGGATGCGCGCCATGTCGATGGATACCGGCGTGACGGTGACCTACAGCCTGCTGCAGTCGCCCTTGCAGCCCGGCAACTGGATCAAGCTGCTGGACCTGACCCGCGAGGCGCGAGCCCAGGGCGCCAGCATCGCCGCCCAGATCGCCTGCCGCCCGACCGGCCTGGTGCTGGGCTGGCAGAGCACCATCCACCCGTTCGTCGGTCGCCAGACCTATCGCGACATCGCCGCCCTGCCGTTCGAGGAACGCCTTGAAAAGCTGAAGGACCCGGCCGTCCGCGCCGCCATCCTCGCCGATCCCAGCAAGAAGATGGGTCCGCTGGTCGCCATCATGACCCAGGGCTTCGACCGCATGTTCCGGCTGCAACAGCCGGACGGAAACCTCGACTACGAACCGCGCGCCGAGGACTCCATCAAGGCGCTGGCGCAGGCGAGCGGCCAGAGCCCGGACGCGGTCGTCTACGACATGCTCATGGAGAACGATGGCCGTGGCTACATCTACCTGCCGCTGCTGAACTACACCGAGTTCAACTTCGACCACATCCACGCGATGATGCACGACCCGAACACGGTGCTGAGTTTGTCCGACGGCGGCGCGCACTGCGGGGTCATCTGCGACGCCAGCTTCCCGACCTACATGCTGACCCACTGGGTGCGCGACCGGAAGCGCGGCCCGACCCTGCCGCTGGAGAAGGTGGTGTCGATGCAGACGCGCGACACCGCCCGGCTGTATGGCCTGAACGACCGCGGCGTGCTGGCGCCCGGCATGAAGGCCGACGTCAACGTCATCGATTTCGAGCGACTGGCCATCCAGGCGCCGGAGATGGTCTTCGACCTGCCGGCCGACGGTCGCCGGATGATCCAGCGGGCGACCGGCTATGTCGCCACCATCGTCAGCGGCGTCGTCACCTACGAGAACGGCGAGGCGACCGGCGAGATGCCCGGCAAGCTGATCCGCGGACCCCAGTACACGCCGGCCGTCATGGCGGCGGAATAGACATCAGAACAGGAAGATACGCGTCATGAAGGTCGCCGCCCTGAAGGCCCCCGGCGGGCTGGACAAGATCGTCATCGAGGAGCGCGAGAAGCCCTCGCCCAAGGCCGGCGAGGTCTTGGTCCGCGTCCGCGCCAGCTCGCTGAACTTCCATGACTTCGCCGTCGTGGCCGGCATGATCCGCTGCCCCGATGGCCGCATCCCGATGTCGGACGGCGCCGGTGTGGTCGAGGCGGTCGGCGAGGGCGTGACCCGCTTCAAGGTCGGCGATGAGGTGCTGTCGTTGTTCTTCCCCAACTGGGACGCCGGCAAGCCCACCCTTCCGCGCCTGATCGGCGTACCCGGCGACAACGCCGACGGCTTCGCGGCCGAGTATGTGGCCATGCCGGCGACGGCCTTCACGCGCATTCCCAAAGGCTGGAGCCTGAAGCAGGCGGCGACGCTGCCCTGCGCGGCCCTCACCGCCTGGCGGGCGCTGTTCGTCGAGGCGAAGATCAAGCCGGGCTCGATCGTCCTGACCCAGGGCACCGGCGGGGTGTCGATCTTCGCGCTGCAGCTGGCCAAGGCGGCCGGCGCCACGGTGATCTCGACCTCGTCCTCGCCCGAGAAGCTGGCCAAGCTGAAGGCGCTCGGGGCCGATCACCTGATCAACTACAAGGAAACGCCCGAGTGGGGCGCGGCCGCGATGGCGGCCACCGGCGGCCGGGGCGTCGACGCGGTGGTCGAGATCGGCGGCTCGGGCACCATGCCCCAGTCGATCGTCGCCTGCACGATCGGCGGCCACATCTCGCTGATCGGCGTGCTGGCCGGGATCGCCGGCGACGTGCCGACGGCGCTGGCCATGTCCAAGAACGTCTGCATCCAGGGTCTGACGGTCGGCTCGCGCCAGGACCAGGAAGACATGATCGCGGCCATCGACGCCAATCCGTTCGAACCGATCATCGACTCGACCTTCCCGCTGGAAGGCATCGCGGCGGCCTTCGCCCACCAGATGTCGCAGAAGCACTTCGGGAAGATCTGCCTGGAGTTCTGATCCCGGCGGGACTGGATCGGCGGCGCAAACGGGATAAGTGTGCCGGCTTCTGACAGGGAGCCGACACATGAACCCCAACGCCGAGTTCGACATCATCGTCTACGGGGCCACCGGCTTCACCGGCCGGCTGGTGGCAGAGCATCTCGCTGCCCGCTACGGCGTGGACGGCGAGGTCAAATGGGCCATGGCCGGCCGCAGCGCCGACAAACTGGCCCAGGTGCGGGACGAGATCGGCGCGCCGGCCAACACGCCGCTGATCGTCGCCGACGCCGCCGACCCGGCCTCGCTGCGGGCCATGGTCGCGCGCGGCAAGGCGATCCTGACCACGGTCGGGCCCTACCAGCTCTACGGCTCGGACCTGGTGGCCGCCTGCGCCGCCGCCGGGACCGACTATCTCGACCTGTCGGGCGAGCCGACCTGGATGGCCGAGATGATCGTCGCCCACGACGCGGCGGCCAAGGCGTCGGGCGCGCGGATCCTGTTCTCCTGCGGCTTCGACTCCATCCCCTTCGAGCTGGGCGTCTTCTACACCCAGCGCCTGGCCCGGGCGCGGCTCGGCCATTCCGTCCCGCGCATCAAGGGCAGGGTGCGGTCGATGCGCGGCGGCCTGTCGGGCGGCACGGCGGCCAGCGGCGCGGCGACCATGGCGGCGATCCAGAAGAACCCGGCCCTGGTCGGGATCATGTTCAATCCGTTCGCCCTGACGCCCGGCTTCACCGGCCCCGAGCAACCGCGTGGCGACAAGCCCTACGTCGACGAGGATCTCGGCCAGGAGGTCGGGCCGTTCATGATGGCGACGATCAACACCAAGAACGTCCATCGCTCCAACCTGCTGCAGGGTCACGCCTACGGGGCCGACTTCGCCTACGACGAAATGTCGGTGGTGACGCCGGGCGCGCCGACCGAGTTTACCGATCTGGGCGGCGCGGGCGCGCCCAAGCCGGGCGAGGGGCCCAGCAAGGCCGAGCGCGAGGCCGGCTTCTACGACCTGCTGTTCGTGGGCATCGACGCCGACGGCAGGCAGGTGCGCGGCTCCGTCTACGGCGACAAGGACCCGGGCTACGGCTCGACGTCCAAGATCATCGCGGAGACGGCCATCTGCCTGGTGCAGGAAGCGCCGGACGTCGCCGGCGGCGTCTGGGTCCCGGGGGCGGCCCTGGGCGACCGGCTGGTCAAGCGGCTGGCGGACCGCGCGGGCCTGACCTTCAAGGACGAGACGGCGTGACGGTCCGATGACCGAGCCGGTCCTGAGGCTGGCGGCCTTCGTCGGCGTCTTCGCGGTTATGGCGGTCTGGGAGGGGCTGGCCCCCCGGCGCGTCCGAAGCCAGACGCGGCGGCGGCGCTGGTCGATCAACCTCGGGCTATCGGTTCTGAACACCCTGGTGCTGCGGATCGTGTTTCCGGTCGCCGCGGTGGGCTCGGCCCTGTGGGCGGCCGAAGGCGGCTGGGGCCTGTTCAACCAGCTGGCCGCGCCGGCCTGGCTGGCGATCGGGGCGTCGATCATCGTTCTCGACCTGGCCGTCTACGGTCAGCACCGGCTGTCCCACGCCGTGCCGTGGCTCTGGCGGCTGCATCGGCTGCATCACATCGACCTCGACGTCGACGTGACCACGGCGGGCCGCTTCCACCCGGCGGAGATGGTGCTGTCGATGCTGTGGAAGATGGCCGTGGTCGTGGCCCTGGGCGCGCCGCCGGCCGCCGTGCTGGTCTTCGAGATCCTGCTGAACGCCGCGGCTATGTTCAGCCACGCCCAGATCAAACTGCCGGCGGCCGTCGACCGGCCGCTGCGGTTGCTGCTGGTCACGCCGGACATGCACCGGGTCCACCACTCGATCCATCGCGACGAGACCGATAGCAACTACGGCTTCCTGGTCTCGGTCTGGGATCGGCTGCTGGGCAGCTATCGCGCCCAGCCGCGCGACGGCCATGAGACGATGGTGCTGGGCGTCGAGGGGCAGCGCTCGCCCCGGGCGCTGAGCTTCACGGGCCTGCTGCTCGGCCCGTTCCGCCGCGATCAGGCCGGAACCAGCGCCAGCTGACCGTCGATCAGGACGAGGCGGGGCGGCGTCGCCAGGGTCAGGCCCCGCCCGTCGCGGCTTTCACCCGTGCGCGCGTCGAAGACATAGCCGTGCCACGGGCAGCGGACGCAGCCGTCGACCACCTCGGCGGCGTCGAGGGGCCCCAGCCAGTGCGGGCAGGTCGCGGCATGCACCACCAGCTCGCCGTCGATGTCGACGATCTTGAACCGTTCGCCGCCGACCTCGACGAGACGGGGCAGGGAGGCCCGGACGGCTTCGGGCGGTCCAAGCAGGACGGTTTCCACCGGCGTGGCGCGACTGGCGCGGCGCGCGGCCCAGGCCCGCTCGCGCTCGACCATCATCGCCTCGTCCTCGTCCCACAGACGTTCGTAGATGGCGCGGTAACGCCCGCCGATGATCGCTAGCCGGGCGGGATCGGACTCCGGAACATGGAACGCGACGTCGATCCCGGTGCGGTCGGGCGCCAGCGGCGTCAGGCGGGTCCGAACCTCCGAGCCGGCGCCAGGGCCTTCGACGGTGGCGGACACGTAGGACCCGGCCGCCTTGTCCGCCCGCACCTCGATGACCTGCGGGCGGCTGTCCGCCGGCTGGTTCACGACCCGGGCGCGCCAGCCCCAGTCGCCGCTGTCGAGCAGGGAGATGCTGTGGAACTGACCCTCATGCAGGGCCGGCAGATGCTCCCAGTCGAAGACGTTCTCCCAGACCCGGGCGACGCTGACGGGGACCTCCCGCTGGTAGGTCCCGGCCAGGCCCAGGGGAGGGATCGCGTCGGCGGCGGCCAGGATCAGCCCGCCTTCGCCTTGATCGCCGCCGACAGGGCGCCGATGCGCTTGCCGTTGGCGCCCAGGTCGCTCATGCCGACGCGCGAGGTCGAGCGGATGTCGACCACCGAGCCGGATCCGGTCGCGGCCGGGCGGATGCGGAAGACGACGTCGTCCTTGAAGCCGAACCAGAAGGTCTCGGCCACGGCCTCGACCACACCGTCACCGGTGCTGGTGACCGTCAGCCCTTCGGCCTTGGCGACCTCGGCGACCAGCTTGGTCGCGTCGGGCGCGGACTGAGACAGCGTCAGCGGCGCGAGGCCCGGATTGGCGGCCTTGCCCAGCTCGCCGACCGTCTTGCCCTTGAGGGCCGGGACGGGGACGTCCATCGGCGCGATCGGGTTGCCCCCGATGGCCGCGCGGGCGTCGACGACAGCCTTCGAGAACCCCGGCGGGTCCTGGATGTCGGTGGCGATGTCGTGGATCGGCGGGATGTCCTTGGCCTTGCTCATCACGCTGGCCGCGAAGCCCAGCGCCAGCGCCGGGATGATCACGGCGACCAGGGCGCGGCTCCAGCCTTTGCGCGGCTTGACCAGCAGCGCCATCAGAAGGCCGACGATGGCCAGCACCAGCACGCCCATGAGGAGCAGTCCGCCGAGCTTGAACACCATCAGCCCGAAGCCGATGCGCCAGTCCAGCAGCCCGAACTTGGTGCCCAGGGCGGCGACCAGGAACCAGACCGGCAGCAGCAGCGCCAGCACCCAGACCGTCTTCACCCAGCCGTCACGAAGCTTCGACATGTGTTTCCCCCATCGTTCTTGCGGCCAGCATGCGCCCGACCGGGGCGACTCCACCAGCCTGTTTGACGCCTAGCCGATGCGCTTGAGCACCGAGACCAGCCGGCGGGTGGCCGGGGAGAACAGCGCCCCGGTGTACCACTGGCCCGCCAGCCGCTTGTTGATCTCCCCGCGCGTCGGGTAGGGCGCGATCATGCCGGTCAGGGTGCTGAGCTTCAGTCCTGCCGTCATGGTCAGCACCCAGAGCGGCAGGTGGTCGCCCGCGTGGGCGCCGACCAGGGTCACGCCCAGGATCTTGCCGCCCTTGCTGGTGATCAGCTTGCCAAAGCCCCGGATGTCGCCCTCGGCCTGGGCGCGGTCGTTGTCGGCGAAGGGCTGGACCAGCACTTTGATGTCCTCGCCGTGCTCGGCCCGGGCCTGGCCCTCTGTCAGCCCGGCGGAGGCCAGCTCGGGGCTGCAGTAGGTCACGCGCGGCACGACCAGGGCGTCGGCGTTGATCGGCGCGGCGAACAGAGCCTTGCGGACGAAGAGGCCGGCATGGGCCCCGGCGAGGTGGGTGAACTGGCCGCGACCGGCGACATCGCCGATGGCGAAGACGCGCGGGTTGCTGGTGCGCAGGGACCTGTCGGTCTTCACGCCCGCCTTGTCGAAGGCGACGCCGGCCGCCTCCAGATTCAGCGCCTCAGTGGACGGGGTGCGGCCGACGGCGACCAGCAGGTGGGAGCCGGAGATGCGCTTCTCGCCGTCAGGGCCGTCGACCACGACGACCGGTCCGGCCTCGACCCGCACCGCCTTGTGGCCGGGCAGCAGGGTGACGCCGTCGGCGGTCAGCTGATCGACGACCACCGCCGCCGCCTCGGGCTCCTCGCGGCCCAGGATGGCCGCCGCCTCGATGATGGTGACCTGCGAGCCCAGGCGCCGGAAGGCCTGGCCCAACTCGACGCCGATGGGCCCGCCGCCCAGCACGATCAGGTGCTCGGGCAGCTTCGTCAGCTCGAAGATGCGTTCGTTGGTCAGGTAGGGCGAGGCGTCCAGCCCCGGGATCGGCGGCACGGCGGCGCGCGAGCCGCTGGCGATGACCACCTTGCGGGCGGTGACCCGGACGCTGTCGCTCTCGACGGTCCGGCGGTCGCGGAAGCGGGCGGTCTCGCGCACGACCTGGACGCCGAGCCCCTCGAACCGCTCCTGGCTGTCGATCGGGGCGATCTCGGCGATGACGTGATGCACGCGGGCCATGACGGCGGCGAAGTCGACGGTCACGCCGGAGGCCGTGACGCCCAGCGCCTGGCTGTGGGCGGCCTTGTAGGCGGCTTCGGCCGAGGCGATCAGGGTCTTGGACGGGACGCAGCCATAGTTCAGGCAGTCGCCGCCCATCTCGCCCTTTTCGAACAGGACGACCTTGAGGCCCAGCTGCGCCGCGCCGGCCGCGACCGACAGGCCGCCGGAGCCGGCCCCGATGATGGCCAGGTCGGCGCGGATTCGCTCCTGCTTCACGAGACCTTCTCCTTCTTGGCCCGGAAGCGCTGGAAGAGGGTGGTGCCCAGCGACAGCAGGCCCAGCGCGATCAGCGGACCGAAAACGTAGGGCTCGAAGATGATGCCCAGATTCGGCTCCTCGCCGCGGGCCAGAACCTGGCCGATGCCGGCGCCGACGCTGCTGTAGATGAAGGTCGCCGGGATGATGCCGATCAGGGTGGCCAGGGCGTAGGCGCGCAGCGGCGCGTGGGCGAGCGCCGAGGCGACATTGACCAGCCAGAACGGGGCCAGCGGGATCAGGCGCAGCGTCAGGATATAGCCGAACGCGCCGTCGCGGACGCCGTCCATCACCGCCTTGAGGTTTCCGCCCGACTTCTCGGCCCTCTCGCGCAGGCTGGCGCCCAGCGAGGTCCGCACGATCAGGAACACCAGCACCGCGCCGATGGTCGCCCCGACCACCGTCGCCGACCCGCCGATCCAGGTCCCGAACAGGAAGCCGCCGGCCAGGGTCAGGAAGACCGCGCCGGGAATGCTGACCGCCGTGGCGGCCGCGTAGACGAGGATGAAGACCAGCAGGCTGAGCGCCAGGTTGTCGGTGACGAAGCCGCGCAGCAGGGCTTCGTTCCGCTGCAGGGACTCAAGGCTCAGATAGCGGCCGGCCCCGCTGGCGAATACGGCGATCACCGCCGCGACCAGCGCGAGCAATGGCAGGTAGCGTTTCATGGTCTGCGTCTTCCCCCGTCCCACGGACCACGGGACCATAGCCTTGCCCGGTCAAGCCTGGCTATGGCGCTGGACATGCGTCGCGTTCGCGCCAGGTCAAGCGCTTGGCCTCAGCAGCGTCTCCGTGCGACGTTGCGGTGAAACGCGGACGGGGGAGAGCGGGTTGGACCAGCGTGTCGGGACTGTCGGATACGCCGAGGCGGCGGACGTCCCCCTGTCTCCCTTCGTGACGCCGACGGCGCCGCGCCTGGACCCGCGCAAGTTCCAGGATCCACGGGTCACGCTCGACGGTTCGCCGCGCGCGGTGGTAGGCCTGCGCGGGCTGGACACCCTGTGGTTCAACACCGGGACGCTCTGCAACATCGCCTGTCTGACCTGCTACATCGAGAGTTCGCCGCGTAACGACGCGCTGTCCTACCTGAGCCTGGCCGAGGTGACGGCCTATCTCGACGAGATCGCCGCGCTGGGACTGACGACCGAAGAGATCGGCTTCACCGGCGGCGAGCCGTTCATGAACGCCGCCATCATCCCGATGCTGGAGGCCTCGCTCGCCACCGGCCGCCGGACCCTGGTGCTGACCAACGCCATGCGGCCGATGCGGCGTTTTGAACGCCCGCTGATCGACCTCAAGGACCGCTACGGCGAGGCGCTGATCCTGCGCGTCAGTCTCGATCACTACACGCAGGCGGTCCACGAGGCCGAGCGGGGGGCCGACACCTGGGCGCCGGCGCTGGCGGGCCTGGCCTGGCTGGGCGAGAACGGCTTTTCCATCGCCATCGCGGGGCGTCGGCTGGGCGACGAGAGCGAGGACGCGGCCCGCGCGGGCTATGCGGCGCTGTTCGCGGAGCTGGGCGTTCCGCTGGACGTCAACGATCCCTCGCGCCTCGTGCTGTTCCCGGAGATGGACGCGACCCGCGATGCGCCGGAGATCACCGAGGCCTGCTGGGGCATCCTGAACATCGCGCCGGACTCGGTGATGTGCGCCTCCAGCCGGATGGTGGTGAAGCGCAAGGGCGCGGCGCGACCGGCGGTCGTGGCCTGCACCCTGACCCCCTACGATCCGCAGTTCGAGCTGGGCGCGACCCTGTCCGAGGCGCTCGGGGCCGTGCCGCTCAACCATCCGCACTGCGCCCGCTTCTGCGTGCTCGGCGGCGCGAGCTGCAGCTGACGATGGCGACAGAGCGGCCGCCGCTGTCGGTCGTTATACCGACCCTGAACGCGGCCGATGGACTTGCGGCGACGCTGGCGGCGCTGGATCCGGCGGACGAGATCATCGTCGTCGATGGCGGTTCGCGGGACGGGACAGCGGCGCTGGCCCGGAAGCTCGGCGCGCGGGTGATCGAGGCCGCGCCCGGTCGTGGCGGCCAGCTGGCGGCGGGCGCCGCGGCCGCGACGACGGACTGGCTGCTGTTCCAGCATGCCGACACCGTGCTCGCGCCCGGATGGCGGACTGTCGTTGAAGGCTACGTCTCCGGGCCGAGCGCGGCAGAGCAGGCGGCCTGCTTCCGCTTCCGCCTGGACGACGCCTCTCCGCAGGCGCGACGGCTGGAGCGCTGGGTGGCGCTTCGGGTGGCCGCTCTGGCGCTGCCCTATGGCGACCAGGGGCTGCTGATCCATCGCGCGCTGTACGACCGGATCGGCGGATACCGGCCCCTGCCGCTGATGGAGGATGTCGACCTGGTTCGCCGCCTCGGCCGGCGGCGCCTGACCGTGCTGGACGCCCGCGCCGTCACCTCGGCGCGACGCTGGCGGCAGGACGGCTGGCTGAGGCGCAGCGCCCGCAACCTTCTGTGCCTGACGCTCTTCTATCTCGGCGTTCCCGCCGAGCGGATCGCGCGGCTCTACGGACGCTGAGCCCGGGCGCGGAAGCGTTTGAGGCTGGCCTCGTCGTCGATGTCTTCCAGCGTGCGCAGGGTGGCGACCCGCAGGCCCTGCAGCCGCGCCAGCGTATCGGCCAGGGTGTCGGGGCTCGACCAGCGGATGTCATCAAAGGGCAGGGGGCCGCGCGCCGCCCGCCTCAGGCCGATCAGCCAATAGCCGCCGTCGCGGGCCGGGCCGAGCACCGCGTCATGGCTGCGCAGCGCGTCGAAGGCCGCCGCGATGTCGGCCCGGGTGACGGTGGGCGTGTCGCTGCCGATGATCACCAGCCGGCCGACGGGAAAGCGCCGCGATACCCGCACCAGCTTGAGTCCCAGATCGCCGCCGCCCTGCGGGGTGGCAGCCGCTCGTCCGCGCAGCCAGTCAGTCGGCCGGTCGGGCGACACGGCGACGTGGGTATGCCAGCGCGGGTCACCAACCAGTCGCCGCAGCAGGCCGTCGATCGCGCCGCGCTGGAAGCGCAGGGCCTCGACGTCGCCGATCGCTGCCGCCAGCCGCCGCTTGCCGACGCCGATGGTCGGGCGTCGGGCGAAGACGACGAGGTTTGCGAGGTCGAGCCGGGACGCCATGATCCCTTTTCGACCAGCCCGGCGGAGCGGTCGAGCCCCCGTCGCGGCCCGTAGCGTCCTTCCCCTGCGGTAGGCCGTAACGGCAGGCGGCCGAAGCGCTTGACGGCATGCCCGCGCCCGGTTCACTCGACAGGGACAGTCCGGCGACAAGACCGGCTACGCTACAGGGAGGCGCTGGACGCCATGCAGATCAAGGCCGCCCTCGCCACGGGTCCCGGCAAACCCTTCGAGATCCGGATGGTCGAACTCGACGAGCCGCGCGAGGATGAGATCCTCGTCCGCGTCGTCGGCGTCGGCGTCTGCCACACCGACATCGTCTTCCAGCAGACCGGGGCGATTCCTCCGCCGGCCGTGCTGGGCCACGAGGGCTCGGGCATCGTCGAGAAGGTCGGGGCGAAGGTCACCAAGGTCGTTCCGGGCGACCGGGTGGCGATGACCTTCCGGTCCTGCGGAACCTGCCGTCGCTGCGGCAAGGGCGACGCCGCCTACTGCGAGACCATGCCGCTGCTCAACTACGCCGGCATGCGGCCGGACGGCAGCAAGGCCCTGCGCTGCGAGGAGGTCGCCGTCGGCAGCAACTTCTTCGGCCAGTCGTCCTTCGCCACCCACGCCCTGACCTACGAGCGCAATGTGGTGAAGGTGCCCGACGACCTCCCGCTCGAGCTGTTCGGCCCGCTGGGCTGCGGCATCCAGACCGGCGCCGGCGGAGTCATGCGGTCGCTGGCCTGCGAGGCGGGTTCGACCCTGCTGATCACCGGCGGCGGGCCCGTGGGCCTGAGCGCGGTGATGGGGGCAAAGATCCAGGGCTGCGAGACCATCATCCTGGTCGAGCCGCACGCGGCGCGACGCGCCCTGGCGACCGAGTTCGGCGCCACCCACGTCATCGATCCGGCCGCGGCGCCGGACCTGGCGGCGGCGGTGCGGGCCATCCTGCCCGGCGGCGTCGACTACGCCTTCGACACCACCGGCGTCCCGGCGGTGCAGGCGGCGGTGATGAACACCCTGGGACCGAAGGGCACGTTCGGCATTGTCGGCATCTCGCCGCCGGGCACGCCGATGCCGGGCGATATCAACACCGCTATGACCTTCGGCCACACGGTGAAGGGCATCATCGAGGGCGACAGCGACCCGGACGTCTTCCTGCCGGAGCTGATCGAACACTATCGCCGGGGTGAACTGCCCTTCGACCGCATGATCAAGACCTTCCCCTTTGACCAGATCAACGAAGCGATCGCCGCCCAGCATCACGGCGACTGCATCAAGGTCGTGCTGCTGACCGGAGCCTGACGATGACTGACCAGACCCGGCCTGATCCGCACCGCACCGGCCCGCTGGCCGGGGTGCGCATCATCGACCTCAGCCAGTTCGTGCTGGGCCCCTACGCGACCCAGACGCTGGGCGATCTGGGCGCCGACGTGATCAAGGTCGAGGAGCCGTCCGGCGATCGCCAGCGCAATTCCGGCAAGGGACCGTCGAAGGAGATGGGCCCCGGCTATGTCGCCTTCAATCGCAACAAGCGCTCGGTCAGCCTCGATCTGAAGACCGACGAGGGCCGGGCGGCGCTGGCGAAGCTGGTCGAGACGGGCGACGTCTTCATCCACAACATGCGGCCCTCAGCCGTGGCGCGGCTGGGCTTCTCCTACGAGGCCGTGAAGTCCATCAAGCCGGACATCGTCTACGTCGAGGCCATGGGCTACGACGACGACGGACCCTACGCCGGACTGCAGGCCTTCGATGACTTGATCCAGTCGGCCAGCGGGGCCTGCGGCCTGGGTCAGCTGGTTGATCCGGACACGGAGCTTAGGCCGCTGCCGTCGCTGCTGGCCGACAAGACCTGCGGCCTGTTCGCGGTGATCGCCACCCTGGCGGCCCTGCGCCACAAGGAGCACACCGGCGAGGGCCAGTTCGTCGCCGTGCCGATGCTGGAGACCTTCACCGGCTTCGTGATGGCCGAGCATCTGTACGGCCAGACCTTCGTGCCGCCGACGGGCGGCTTCGGCTTCACCACCGCCATCACGCCGCATCGCAAACCGTTCCGGACCAAGGACGGCTACCTGACGGTGATGCCGGCCAACCAGATCCAGTCGGCGAAGTTCATGGAGCTGGGCGGGCTGCCCGGCGCCTACGAGCTTGAGCGCTTCACCTCCAGGCCCAGCGGCAAGGAGAAGGTCGCCGAATACTACGCCATGATGGGCGAGGCGGCGGCCAGCCGGACCACGGCCGAATGGATGGCGCTGGGCGCCGAGCACTCGATCCCGGTCATGCGGGCCAACACGCCGACGGAGATCTTCGACGATGAGCAGCTCAGCCGCACCCTGTTCGAGGAGCGGACGCTGGGGGGCGAAGCAACCTACCGCGCGATGAAGCCCGGCCTGCGCTTCTCGAAGACCCCGGCCGGCATCCAGCGCGACCCGCCGCGCATCGGCCAGGACACCGACGAGGTGCTGGCCGAGGTGGGGATCACCCGGCCGGCCTGACCAGCGGTCAGGCGTTGACGTTGACGACGGTGCGGCCGCGGATCCTGCCCTCAAGGATGTCGCGGCCGGCTTGCGGAACATCGGCCAGACCGATCTCGGTGACCGTTGTCGCCAGCTTCACCAGGTCGACGTCCGTCGCCAGCCGCTCCCACGCCCGGACGCGGACGGCGTAGGGCGCATTGACAGAGTTGATGCCGGCCAGGGTCACGTTGCGCAGGATGAACGGGAAGACCGAGCCGGGCAGATCGACGCCCTGGGCCAGGCCGCAGGCGGCGACCGCGCCGCGATAGTCGGTCTGGGCCAGCACGTTGGCCAGGGTGTGGCTGCCGAGAGTCGACGGCCCCGGCCCAGCGCGGCGCGGCGATGGGCGGGCCGGGCTCGGACAGCGTCTTGCGGTCGATGATATCAGCCGCGCCCAGGGCGGTGAGATAGGCGGCTTCCTCCGGTCGACCGGTGGAGGCGATGACCCGATAGCCGAGCTTCGACAGGATCATGATGGCGACTGAGCCGACGCCGCCGTTGGCCCCCGTCACCAGCACCGCGCCGCTGTCGGGGGTGAGGCCGGCATGCTCCAGCGCCAGCACGCTCAGCATGGCGGTGTAGCCGGCCGTGCCGATGGCCATGGCGTCGCGGGTGCTGATCCCGTCGGGCAACTTGACCAGCCAGTCGCCGTTGACCCCCGCCTTCTGCGCGTAGCCGCCGTGGTGGGTCTGGCTCAGGCCCCAGCCGTTGAGCACCACGCGATCACCCGCTGCATAGGCCGGGTGGGACGACTGGGTGACCGTTCCGGCCAGGTCGATGCCGGGCACGAGCGGATAGGTCTGGATCACGCCCGGCCGTCCGGCCAGCGCCAGCCCGTCCTTGTAGTTCACGGTGGAGTAGTCGACGTCGATGCGGACGTTGCCGTCCATCAGCTGGTCTTCGGAGAGGTCGACCATCTCGACCGTGACCGTGCGATCCACCCGGGTGGCGAGGAGAGCCTTGAAGGTCATGGTCGGATCCTGAGCTGGCTGATGCGGCGCCTGTGGCCTCGGGTATGAGCCGAAAGCCGCCCCCGCGCCACCGCGTTCTCCGGCCTCCAGGGCGCTGTCCGAGGGCACGAGCAGGTTACGCCTTGCCTGCCCCTGCGGCGCCGGGGCTGTGATGGTCGCAACCAAAAACGACTTCAGGAAACGCGCCATGAAACTCGACAGCACCGTCTCCGCCGTGGTCACCGGCGGCGCCTCCGGCCTTGGGGCCGCCACGGTCAAGGCCCTGCGGGACCTGGGCGTGAAGGTCGCCATCTTTGACCAGAACGCCGAGACCGGGACGAAGAAGGCCGAGGAACTCGGCGCCCTGTTCTGCGAGGTCAACGTAATGAGCGAGGAGTTGGTCGACGCCGGCTTCGCCAAGGCCCGCGCCGCGCATGGTCAGGAGCGCATCCTGGTCAACTGCGCCGGCGGCGGCCGGGGCGGCAAGACCATCGCCCGCGACAAGCAGACCGGCGAGATCAAGCAGTTCAACGCCGCCGACTTCGAGTGGGTGCTGGGCCTCAACACCGTCGGCACCTTCCGCTGCATCGTGAAGAGCGCGGCGGGCATGGCGACCCTGGAGCCGGACGAGGACGGCGGCCGCGGCGCCATCGTCAACACCGGATCGGTCGCGGCCGAGGACGGGCAGGTGGGGCAGGTGGCCTACGCCGCGGCCAAGGCGGCGATCAAGGGCATGACCCTGGTCATCGCCCGCGACCTGGCCAACGAGGGCATCCGCATCAACACCATCCTGCCGGGCATCATGGCCACCCCGCCGATGCTGGGCGTGAAGACCCGCGCGCCGGCCATCTTCGACAGCCTGTCGGCCTCGGTGCCGTTCCCGCGGCGCCTGGGCCACCCGCATGAGTACGCGGACCTGGCGGTGACAATGCTGCGCAACGGCTACTTCAACGGCGAGACCGTCCGCCTCGACGGCGCCATCCGCATGCCGCCGCGCTAGAGGGGGGCGACGTTCAGTTTCGCGAATGCTGACTTTCGCACCGGGGTCATTTGAAGCTCTGGCGTCATGGCCCGACTTGTTCGGGCCACCCATGATCACGGCGTGTCACAACGCAGCGCAGACCATCGGTGGCTAAAGTCGCATCCACCAGGCATGGCTGGCCCGAACAAGTCGGGCCATGACGAGAGTGTTGGGGTGAACGGCGATCGGCTCTAGAGCCCCAGCTGGCGGGCGATGATGTTCTTCTGGATCTCCGTCGCCCCGCCATAGATCGTCTGGGCCCGGGCCAGGAAGTAGGCGGCGGTGGTCGGCGCGGCGAAGGCGGGAATTTCCGCCAGGTTCGAGCGCCAGTCCGGCCCGCTGCGGTCCGGGAACTTGGGCAGGGCGTAGAGGCCGGCAAGTTCGACGAACAGTTCGGTAATGGCCTGGGCCGTCTCCGTCGCCGCGATCTTGATGATCGAGGCCTCGTCGCCCGGCGCCTGGCCGGCGGCCAGCGGCGCCAAAGCCCGCAGGACGGTCATCTCCAGCGCATCGAGCTGGACTTCCACGGCGGCCAGCCGACGTCGGAAGTCGTTCTGCTGCCCGGCGTCGCCCTCCGCCCACGGAACATCGGCCAGCAGGCGCTTGATGTCCTCGATCTGCCGACGCTTGGCGGCCACATGGGCGTAGGACGTGCGCTCGTAGCTGAGCAGGTGGCGGGCGTAGGTCCAGCCCTTGCCCTCGTCGCCGATGCGGTTGTCGACCGGCACGCGGACATTGTCGAAGACGACGCGGTTCAGATGGTGGCCGCCGTCGATGGTGATGATCGGCACGACCTCGACGCCCGGCGTCGTCATGTCGATGCAGAGGAAGGTGATGCCGTCCTGCTTGCGCGGGGCGTCCTCGGTGCGGACCAGGCAGAAGATCCAGTCGGCGTAGTGGGCGTCGCTGGTCCAGATCTTCTCGCCGTCGACGACGTAGTGGTCGCCGGCAAGGACGGCCCGGGTGCGCAGGCTGGCCAGGTCCGACCCGGCCTCCGGCTCCGAATAGCCCTGGGCCCAGAAGGTGCGGGCCGACAGGATGTCGCCGAGCCAGCGCTGCTTCTGCTCGGGCGTGCCGAAGGTGTAGATCACCGGCGCCACGTACAGCAGGCCCATGGGCGACACGTTCGGCGCGCCGGCCCGTTCCAGTTCCTCGTCGAAGATGAAGCGCTGGGTGATGGTCCAGCCCGGCCCGCCGTACTCGGCAGGCCATCCCGGCGCCAACCAGCCCCGGGCGCTCAGCGCCTGCTCGGACGCGACCATGTCCTGCTTCTTGAGGGTCTGCCCGTTGGCCAGCTTGGCGATGATGTCCTGCGGATAGGTCTCGCGGAAGTAGGCCCGCACCGTCTCGCGGAAGGCCTCATCCTCGGCGCTTTGTCGCATATCCATCGGGCCGTCCCTCCGTCCTGGTCCAGGGTCTGTTCGCCCGGGCTGCAAGAGTCTCCACAGTGGAGCCGTTGCCCCTGCGTCCGGCCACTGCTTTGGCATGGCCGGCGCATTTTTCTTTCAGGCCCGCCCTTGCTGCGACCCATGGGCGCGGCGTCCCGGTGGCGTCCGAACAGTCTGCCCCTGTTTGGCCCGGCCCGCCGCCTGCGGATGCCGCAGTGCAGCATTATCCGTCAAGCCTTCTCCGTCGACGGCCCGATCTGCGCAAATTCTTGCCACGTCCTCGCGAGCCTTCGCCGGAAGCCGAAAGAAATTACCTTTTGCGCGACCGCTCCCCTTACCGCTAATGCCGCCTCGAACCTGCTTCGGCTTTCCATGCGATGGCCGTCAGGAAGACCTGTGTCTCTATCCTGAGGATCCCCTATGGGCGCTCCACAATCCCGCGGTCTCTATGACCCTCGTAACGAGCATGACGCCTGCGGCGTCGGGTTTGTCGCCAATATCAAGGGCCGCAAATCGCATGAGGTGGTCGCCTGCGGTCTGGAGATCCTGATCAATCTGGACCACCGGGCGCCGTGGGCGCCGATCCGCTGGTCGGCGACGGCGCCGGGATTCTGATTCAGATGCCGGACGCCCTGCTGCGCGACTGGGCCGGCAAGGCCGGCGTCACCCTGCCGGCGCCGGGCGACTACGCCGTGGCCATGTGCTTCCTGCCGCGTGACGAGGAGGCGCGCGACGTCGTCGTCGCCCAGTTCGAGCACTTCCTGAAGGTCGAGGGGCAGACCTTCATCGCCTGGCGCGACGTGCCCATCGACATCACTGGCCTGGGGGCCGCCGTGCTGGCCGAGATGCCCGTGATCCGCCAGGCCATCGTCGGCCGGGGTGAGGGGACCCGCGACCAGGACGCCTTCGAGCGCAAGCTGCTGACCATCCGCAAGCAGCTGCAGAACCCGCTGGCCGAGCTGGCGGTGAAGAAGAACCTGCCGGGCCTGACGCAGCTGTACCTGCCGTCCTTCTCGACCCGCACGGTGGTCTACAAGGGCCTGCTGCTCGCCGACCAGGTCGGCTCCTTCTACATGGACCTGAAGAACCCGCTGACCGAGTCCGCGCTGGCGCTGGTCCACCAGCGGTTCTCGACCAACACCTTCCCGTCCTGGAAGCTGGCCCACCCCTACCGGTTCATCGCCCACAACGGCGAGATCAACACCGTGCGGGGCAACGTCAACTGGATGAACGCCCGTCGGCGTACGCTGGAGTTGGACCTGCTCGGTCCCGACCTCAACAAGATGTGGCCGCTGATCCCGCATGGCCAGTCGGACACCGCCTGCCTCGACAACGCGCTCGAACTGCTGGTCGCCGGCGGCTACCCGCTGGCCCACGCGGTGATGATGCTGATCCCCGAAGCCTGGGCCGGCAATCCGCTGATGGATCCCAAGCGGAAGGCCTTCTACGAGTACCATGCCGCCCTGATGGAGCCCTGGGACGGTCCCGCCGCCGTGGCCTTCACCGACGGCCGCCAGATCGGGGCCACCCTCGATCGCAACGGCCTGCGCCCGGCCCGCTTCGTCATCACCGACCAGGACCATGTGATCATGGCCTCGGAAGTGGGCGTGCTGACGGTTCCCGAGGAGCGCGTGGTCCGCAAGTGGCGCCTGCAGCCGGGCAAGATGCTGCTGATCGACATGGAGGAAGGCCGGATCATCGAGGACGAGGAGATCAAGGCCTCCCTCGCCGACGCCGAGCCCTACGCCGAATGGCTGGCCCGCACCCAGTTCAAGCTTGAGGACCTGCCCGAGGCTCCGCCGGCCGACGCGCTTGAAGGGTCTGATCCCCAGCACTTGCTCGATCGCCAGCAGGCGTTCGGCTACACCCAGGAAGACCTGCAGTTCTTCCTCGAGCCGATGGCCCTGACAGCCGATGACCCCATCGGCTCCATGGGCGCGGACGTGCCGATCGCGGTGCTCTCCCGCCGCACCAAGCTGCTCTACGAGTACTTCAAGCAGAACTTCGCCCAGGTCACCAACCCGCCGATCGACCCGATCCGCGAGGAGCTGGTGATGAGTTCTGGTGTCGATGATCGGGCCCAGGCCGAACCTGCTCGGACGCCAGGCCGGGACGCACAAGCGCCTGGAGGTCTCCCAGCCCATCCTCACCAACGAGGACATGGCCAAGATCCGCGCCATCAGCGAGCTGCTGGACGGCGCCTTCCGCACTGCCACGATCGACGTCACCTGGCCGGCCGAAGAGGGGGCCGACGGCCTCGAGAAGGCGCTGGACCGGGTGTGCCGCGAGGCCACCGACAACGTCCTGGCCGACATGAACATCCTGATCCTGTCGGACCGGGCGACCTCGCCGGACCGCATCGCCATCCCGGCGGCGCTGGCCACGGCGGCGGTGCACCATCATCTGATCCGCCAGGGCCTGCGCATGCAGACCGGCCTGGTCATCGAGACCGGCGAAGCCCGCGAGGTGCACCACTTCTGCGTCCTGGCCGGTTACGGCGCCGAGGCGGTCAATCCCTACCTGGCGTTCGAGACCCTGGAGCATCTGCGGGTCCAGAACGGCTATGCGATCAGCGCCTATGACGTGCGCAAGAACTTCATCAAGGCGGTCGGCAAGGGCCTGCTGAAGGTGATGTCGAAGATGGGCATCTCGACCTACCAGTCCTACTGCGGCGCGCAGATCTTCGACGCCGTCGGCCTGAACTCGGCGGTGATCGAGAAGTACTTCACCGGTACGGCGACGACGATCGAGGGCATCGGCCTGGACGGCATCGCGCAGGAGGCCGTTCGCCGCCACCGCGACGCCTTCGGCGACAACCCGATCTACGCCTCGATGCTCGACGTCGGCGGCACCTTCGCCTTCCGCCTGCGCGGCGAGGAGCATGCCTGGACGCCGGAGACGGTGGCTCGCCTGCAGCACGCCGTGCGCGGCAACCTGCCCGACGAGTACAAGGCCTTCGCCGCCGGGATCAATGAACAGGCCCAGCGCCTGCTGACGATCCGCGGCCTGATGCAGTTCCGCACCGCCGCGACGCCGCTCAGCCTCGACGAGGTCGAACCGGCCGGCGAGATCGTCAAGCGGTTCGCCACCGGCGCCATGAGCTTCGGCTCGATCAGCCGCGAGGCCCACACCACCCTGGCGGTGGCGATGAACCGCATCGGCGGGAAGTCGAACACCGGGGAGGGCGGCGAGGAAGCCGATCGCTTCAAGCCGCTGCCCAACGGCGATTCCATGCGCTCGGCGATCAAGCAGGTGGCCTCGGGCCGCTTCGGCGTCACCGCCGAATACCTGGTCAACGCCGACGACATCCAGATCAAGATGGCCCAGGGCGCCAAGCCGGGCGAGGGCGGCCAGCTGCCCGGCCACAAGGTGGACAAGAACATCGCCCGTGTCCGCCACTCGACGCCGGGCGTGGGCCTGATCAGCCCGCCGCCCCACCACGACATCTATTCGATCGAGGATCTGGCCCAGCTGATCCACGACCTGAAGAACGCCAACTCGAAGGCCCGCATCTCCGTGAAGCTGGTGTCGGAAGTGGGCGTGGGCACCGTGGCCGCCGGCGTCGCCAAGGCGCGCGCCGACCACATCACCATCTCCGGCTTCGAGGGCGGCACCGGCGCCTCGCCGCTGACCTCGCTTATCCACGCCGGCTCGCCCTGGGAAATCGGCCTGGCCGAGACCCAGCAGACCCTGCTGCTCAACGGCCTGCGCTCGCGCGTCGCCGTGCAGGCGGACGGCGGGCTGCGCACCGGACGCGACGTCGCCGTCGCCGCCCTGCTGGGCGCCGACGAGTTCGGCTTCGCCACCGCGCCCTTGATCTCGGCCGGCTGCATCATGATGCGCAAGTGCCACCTGAACACCTGCCCGGTGGGCGTGGCGACCCAGGATCCGGTGCTGCGGGCCCGCTTCAACGGCAAGCCCGAGCATGTGATCAACTACTTCTTCTTCGTCGCCGAGGAACTGCGCGAGATCATGGCCCAGCTGGGCTTCCGGACCGTCGCCGAGATGGTCGGCCGCGTCGACCGACTGGAAATGCGCGAGGCCATCGACCACTGGAAGGCCGAGGGCGTCGACCTGTCGAAGATCCTGCACGCGGTCAACGACCACGGCGACAGTCTGAGCCAGTCCCGGACCCAGGATCACGGACTGGAGAAGGCCCTCGACAACACCCTGATCGCTGACGCCGCCGAGGCGCTGGCGACCGGCAAGCCGATGCGCGGGGAGTATCCGATCCGCAACATCAACCGCACCGTCGGCACCATGCTGTCGTCGGAGGTGGCGCGCCGCTACGGCCACGCGGGCCTGCCCGAAGATACGATCTCCCTGACCTTCCACGGCGCGGCGGGCCAGAGCTTCGGCGCCTTCGCGGCCCGGGGCGTCACGCTGGAGCTGATTGGCGACGGCAATGACTACGTCGGCAAGGGCCTGTCGGGCGGCCGTGTGGTCGTCCGCCAGCCCAGGGAGTCGACCCGCGATCCTGTGACCAACATCATCGTCGGCAACACGGTCCTCTACGGGGCCATCGCCGGCGAGGCCTACTTCCAGGGCGTGGCCGGCGAGCGCTTCGCGGTGCGCAACTCGGGCGCCGTGGCGGTGGTCGAGGGCACGGGCGACCACGGCTGCGAGTACATGACCGGCGGCGTCATCGCCGTGCTGGGCGAGACCGGGCGCAACTTCGCGGCCGGCATGTCCGGCGGCGTGGCCTACGTCTACGATCCGGAAGGCCGCTTCCCGTCGCTGTGCAACGCCGCGATGGTCGAGCTCGAAACCGTCGAACCCACGATCGACGCGGACGAGGCGGGCCGGCCCAGCCAGCGCGCCCGCTCGGTCGAGGACAACGGCATGGGCGACATGCTGACCTTCGACGCCGAGCGCCTGCGCATCCTGGTCGAGCGGCACCTGCTCTACACCGGCAGCGCCCGCGCCCGCGAGATCCTGGACACCTGGGACGTGGCGGTCACCCGCTTCTGGAAGGTCATGCCCAAGGACTACCGCCGGGCGCTGACGGACATGGCCAACGAGCGACGGGCGGCCGCGGCCGTCGCCGCTGAATAACGCATCAAGGTCGGAGTATCACCATGGGCAAGCCCACCGGCTTTCTTGAAATCGACCGCCAGGAGCGCGGCTATGACAAGCCGCAGGAGCGCCTGCGCAACTGGAAGGAATTCGTCCATCCCTGGGCGCCGGCCCTCAACCAGCAGGCCGCGCG
This sequence comes from Caulobacteraceae bacterium, assembly GCA_965283745.1. Lineage (GTDB taxonomy): Bacteria > Pseudomonadota > Alphaproteobacteria > Caulobacterales > Caulobacteraceae > Caulobacter. Next base: position 8,061 of record CBDIPM010000013.1, on the reverse strand, counting down.
CTGCATGGATTGCGGGATTCCGTTCTGTCACAACGGCTGTCCGGTCAACAACCAGATCCCGGACTTCAACAACCTCGTCTACCGCGAGCAGTGGCAGGCGGCGCTTGAGAACCTGCAGTCGACCAACAACTTCCCGGAGTTCACCGGCCGCATCTGCCCCGCGCCCTGCGAGGCCTCCTGCACGCTGAACATCATCGACAGCCCGGTGACCATCAAGACGATCGAATGCGCCATCGTCGACAAGGGCTGGGAAGAGGGCTGGATCACGCCCCGTCCATCGCCCCGCGGCACCGGCAAGCGCGTCGCGGTCGTCGGCTCCGGCCCGGCGGGCCTGGCCTGCGCCCAGCAGCTGGCGCGGGTCGGCCACGCGGCGACCGTGTTCGAAAAGAGCGACCGCATCGGCGGCCTGCTCCGCTACGGCATCCCGGACTTCAAGATGGAGAAGCATCTGATCGACCGCCGCGTCGCCCAGATGGAGGCCGAGGGCGTGATCTTCCGGACCAACATGGAGATCGGCGTCAACGTCTCGGTGCAGCGCATCCTCGACGACTACGACGTGCTGGTCATGGCCGGGGCGCCGAGTTGCCGCGCGATCTGGAGGTCCCGGGGCGGGAGCTGGACGGCATCCACTTCGCCATGGATTTCCTGGTTCAGCAGAACAAGCGCAACGCCGGCGACGACGAGGCGAAGGCCGCGCCGAACGGCACGCTGTCGGCCAAGGGCAAGCATGTCGTGGTCATCGGGGGCGGGGACACCGGCTCGGACTGCATCGGTACGTCCAACCGTCATGGCGCCCTGTCGGTCACCCAGCTGGAAATCATGCCGCAGCCGCCCGCGCACGAGAACAAGCTGATGACCTGGCCGGACTGGCCGATGAAGCTGCGCACCTCCTCGAGCCACGAAGAGGGCTGCGAGCGGGACTTCGCCGTCGCCACCCGGCGCGCCATCGGCTCGAACGGCAAGGTCGAGGCGCTCGAGTGCGTGCGTATGGAATGGGTCGCCGGCGAGAACGGCCGCCAGGTCCTGCAGGAAGTCGCCGGCAGCGAATTCCAGATCAAGGCCGACATGGTGCTGCTGGCCATGGGCTTCGTCTCGCCCCGCCACAACAGCTTCACCGAGCAGGCCGGGGTCGAGCTCGACGCCCGCGGCGCGGTCAAGGCGCCGGTGACCGACTACAAGACGACGTCGGAGAACATCTTCGCCTGCGGCGACATGCGTCGCGGCCAGTCTCTGGTTGTCTGGGCGATCCGCGAGGGCCGTCAGTGCGCCCAGGCGGTCGATGCCTACCTGATGGGCGCGAGCAAGTTGCCGCGCTGACGTCGTCGGCGCGTGGGGAAGGCGCGACCAGCGCGGCCTTCCTCACCCGGCTGCCGGGGCGGTCGGCACTCCAGGGGCGGCGCAACCCGTGAGGTAATACGTAGGGTGTATGAGAGCGCCCAACCCCACCGCCTCTGGTCAATTTCAACAGAGACGGTGGGTTAGGAATGGTGGGTGCAGTAGGATTCGAACCTACGACCCGCTGATTAAGAGTCAGCTGCTCTACCAACTGAGCTATGCACCCGTCGCGGCTCCAGCCCCTTGCGGTGACTGGCGGCGAGGGCGCGGAACATACGCGAAAAGGCCGGGGACGCAAGGGCGATAAACATGGCGAGACGAGACATCACCGGAGCCGTCGATTTTCCCTATCTGGAAGGCTTCGCGGCGGGCGACACCGGCGTCATCGACGAGGTTCTGGCGCTGTTCGAGCAGCAGGCCCAGATGTGGTCGCCGATGCTCGATTCGGCCTCCGAAGGCTGGCGCGACGCGCTGCACACGGTGAAGGGCGCGGCGCGCGGCGTCGGGGCCCATGCGCTGGGCGAGGCCTGCGCCCGCGCCGAGGCCGAGGGGCCTGGCCTGCTGCCCGACGTCCACGCCGCGCTCGACGCCGCCCTGTTCGACATCGCCGCCTACCGCCACGAACAGGCGCTGCGGTCGCTGAAGGGGTAGGCCGACCTAGTCTTCGCGCGTCCTGTCCCAGACGCTGAACTCATAGGCGATGCAGCGGTCGATCATCGTGCGCCAGACCGGCTCGGCGATCGCTTCCGACAGGCCGGCCTCGCGGGCGGCGGCGCGCACCTTGGTCACCACATCCTCGATGCGCGCGCGGTCATGCACGACGCTGCGGTCGGCCTTGATGCGGGCGGCGGCGTCCATGTAGCCCTGACGCTCGGCGATGATGGTAACCAGCAGGCGGTCCAGGGCGTCGACGCCCTGGCGGACCTCGGCCATGGTGGTGCAGTCGGCGGGGGCGACGCGCTCATCAGCGGTCGCGTTCAAAACATCTTTGGCCACGTCAGATACCGGAACCGTTGTCCATGGTCTGGAGGGCGGCCTCATGGGCCGCAGCCTCCTCGGTGAGCCAGGAGACGAACGCCTTTACCTGCGGCAGCCGTCCCTTGGTCTTGGGATGGACGACGTAATAGGCGAAGTCCACGGCGGTGGCGATCTGAAACGGCGTCACCAGGCGTCCGGCGTCGAGGTCCGCCTGCGCCAGGGTCCGTTTGGCCAGGGCGACGCCCCGACCGTTGGCGGCGGCCTCGATCACCAGGCTCGACTGATTGAAGCGGGGGCCCCGCGCGCCGTCGACGGTCTTCACGCCGCGCGCCGCCAGCCACATGGCCCAGTCGGGGCAGGAATCGTCGGCGTCGGGCGAGCCGTCGTGCAGCAGGATGTGGTTGGCCAGGTCGGCCGGCTCGTTGATCGGGTTCTGGGCGAGCAGGGCCGGGCTGATGACCGGGATCACCGTCTCGCTGAGCAGGCGGGTGACCTCCAGACCGGGATAGCGCCCGCCGCCGTAGCGGATGGCCAGGTCGATCTCGCCGCTGGCGAAGTCGACCACCTCCATGCCGGCGCTGAGCCAGACGTCGACCTGGGGCTGGGCTTCCTCGAAACGGCCGAGGCGGGGCACCAGCCACTTGGCGGCGAAGGAGGGGGCGGCGGTGAGGGTCAGGCGGCGGCCATCGACGGCGGCGGTCAGCAGGCTGGCGGCCTCGGCCAGCCGGTCGAAGGCCTCGCGCAGCGCGGGCAGGGCGGTCTGAGCGGCGTCGGTGAGCAGCAGGCCCTTGGGCGTGCGCTTGAACAGCGCCGCCCCGACATAGTCCTCCAGGTTCTGGATCTGCTGGCTGACGGCGCCGGGCGTCACCGACAGTTCGTCAGCGGCCCGGCTGAAGTTGAGGTGGCGCGCGGCGGCCTCGAACGCCCTCAGGGCGTTCAGCGGCGGCAGCCTGCGGCGCTCGATCGACCGTTCCATGAGAATAACTGAGGCCCCCGGCAGAAGTCTTGGATTGCGATCTGGGTCCGCCGAACCCAGTTTGCAATGGTCCGATGGCGTATCGGCCCTTTTCGTCAACGGACAGGAAGCGGGGTGGGCCGATGGTTCACCCCGCTCCGATTCCCGGGATTTAATCCCCATTGTGTTTGTAGAGAAACTGAAAGTTAGATGGCCCGGCCGACCCCTTCACAACCCAAGCGCCTGGTCGCCCTCGACGGGGCGGGCAAGGCGGCTGTCGCCGGTCGCGTCTGGCTGGTCGGCGCGGGTCCCGGCGATCCGGACCTGTTGACCCTCAAGGCCGCGCGGCTGATCGGGGCCGCGGACGTCATCGTCCATGACGGCCTGGTCTCCGAAGAGATTCTGTCGCTGGCCCGGCCTCGGCCCGCCTGATCGACGTCGCCAAGCGCAAGAGCCGCCACACCCTGCCGCAGGACGACATCAACCGCCTGCTGGTCGCCTGCGCCCTGCAGGGGCTGACTGTGGTGCGCCTGAAGGGCGGCGATCCCTTCATCTTCGGTCGTGGCGGAGAAGAACTGGAAGAATGCCGCGCCGCCGGCGTGACCTGCGAGGTCGTGCCCGGCGTGACCGCGGCCCTGGCCGCCTCGGCCAGCGCCGGCGCGCCGCTGACCCATCGCGGCATGGCCCAGGCCGTGACCTTCGTCACCGGCCACGCCGCCCACGGTGATCCTGACCTCGACTGGACCGCCCTGTCGAAGGCCAACCAGACCGTCGTGATCTACATGGGTCTGACCACCGCCGGCCTGATCGGCGCGCGCCTGATGGCCGCCGGCCGCGATGGCGCGACGCCGGCGCTGATCGTCGTCAACGCCAGCCGCGCCGACGAGCAACGCCATCCCACGACGCTCGCCGCGCTCGCCGCGACGGCCGAGGGTCTGAGCGGCCCGGCGCTGCTGATCGTCGGCGAGGCGATGGCGCTGGCGTCCGCTTCATCCGTTCTTCCCGGCGAAGGCCGGGGCTCAACCACAGTCCCGGAGTTTGGCGTGCGTCTTCTGGATCCCGGCCTTCGCCGGGAAGGCGGTGTTTCGTGAAAGCGCTCACCGCCAACCGCCTGATCGACGGCGAGGTCGTGTTCTGGAAGTCCGGTCAGTGGATCGAGCGCTTCGCCGACGCCCAGTTCTTCGCCGATGACGACGCCGCCGGTCCCGAGGCCGTTCAGGCGGCGCTCGCCCAGTCGAGGGTGATCGTCGAGCCCTACCTGATCGACATCGTCGAGGCGCCCGGCGGCTGGGCCCCGGTCAGCTATCGCGAGCGCCTGCGGGCGCTCGGCCCCACCAATGAACCCACGCACGGCAAGCAGGCCGAGGGCGGCGCCGGCGTCGAGGCCATCCTCGCCGCCACCGGCGCGGCGCGCTCGACCGGCCGTGTCGACCTGATCCGCAGGAAGTAGCCCGCGCATGTATCGCTACGACGCCATCGACAAGGAATTCCTGGCCGACCGCGCCAACGAGTTCCGCGAGCAGGTCGGCCGCCGGCTGGCCGGCTCGATCACCGAGGACCAGTTCAAGCCCCTGCGGTTGATGAACGGCCTGTACCTGCAGCTGCACGCCTACATGCTGCGGGTCGCCGTGCCCTACGGCTCGCTGGACAGCCGCCAGATGCGCCGGCTGGCCCACATCGCCCGCACCTATGACAAGGGCTACGGCCACTTCACAACGCGCCAGAACATCCAGTTCAACTGGATCAAGCTCGGCCAGGCGCCGGACATTCTGGACCAGCTGGCCGAGGTCGATCTGCACGCCATCCAGACCAGCGGCAACTGCATCCGCAACACCACCGCCGACCCCTTCGCCGGGGCGACGGCCGAGGAGATCGACGATCCGCGCGTCTGGTCGGAGCTGATCCGTCAGTGGTCGACGCTGCACCCGGAATTTTCGTTCCTGCCGCGCAAGTTCAAGATCGCGGTCACGGCGGCGGCGAAGGACCGCACGGCGGCCCGGGTCCACGACATCGGCCTGGTCCTGCGCCGGAATCGCGAGGGGGAACTGGGCTTCGAGGTCATCGTGGGCGGCGGCCAGGGGCGCACGCCCTACATCGGCCCGACCATCCGCGAGCACCTGCCCGTCGGCCGGCTGCTGAGCTATCTGGAAGCGATCCTGCGCGTCTACAATCGCCATGGCCGCCGGGACAACATCTACAAGGCGCGGATCAAGATCCTGGTCGCCGCCCTGGGCCGGGACGAGTTCGCTCGTCAGGTCGAGGAGGAGTGGTCAAAGCTCGACTCCGCCCTGGCCGATGCGCCCGACACCGAGCTGGCCCGTATCCGCGGGGCCTTCACGCCCCTGAACTTCGAGGCCCTTCCCGCGACTTCCGCGACGTTCGACGCCGCAAAGGCCGCCGACCCCGCCTTCGCCCGGTTCGCGCGCAACAACGTCAAGCCGCACAAGAAGGCCGGTTACGCCATCGTCGAGATCTCGCTGAAGGCCCATCACGCCACGCCGGGCGACGCCTCGGCCGACCAGATGGACGTCGTCGCCGACCTGGCCGAGCGCTACAGCCTGGACGACGTCCGCGTCACCCATGAGCAGAACCTGGTTCTGCCGCATGTGAAGCTGGACGACCTGCCGACCGTGTTCGCGGCGCTGCAGGCTGCCGGCCTGGCGACGCCGAACATCGGCCTGATCAGCGACATCATCGCCTGCCCGGGTCTGGACTACTGCGCCCTGGCCAACGCCCGCGCCATCCCGATCGCCCAGTCGATCGCCCAGCGCTTCGAAGACGCCGACCGCGCCGAACTGATCGGCGAGCTGAAGATCAAGATCAGCGGCTGCATCAACGCCTGCGGCCACCACCATGTCGGCAACATCGGCATCCTGGGCGTCGACAAGAAGGGCGAGGAATTCTACCAGCTCAGCCTCGGCGGCTCGGGCCAGGAAGACGCCTCGCTGGCCCAGATCCTCGGCCCGGGCATGTCCGCCGAGAAGGTGCCCGACGCCATCGAGGCGCTGGTCGACACCTACCTCTCCATCCGCCAGGGCGAGGAGCGCTTCCTCGACACTGTCCGCCGCGCGGGCATGGCCCCCTTCAAGGAGGCTGTCTATGCCGACGCTCATTAGGCTGATCGACGGCCGCTACGAGGTGGCCGAGGACGTCTTCACCGACGTCGCCGACGAGGACGTCACGCCCGAGGGACCCGTGATCCTGTCGCTGGCCCGCTTCCAGGCCGAGGGCGACGCGCTGATTTCCGCCGGCCGCAAGGTCGGGGTTCGGATCCAGTCGGACGAGGAGGTCGAGACCCTGGCCTACGACCTTCCGCGCCTGGCCTTGGTCGCGCTGGTGTTCCCCAAGTACCGCGACGGCCGCGCCTACACCTCTGCCCGCCTGCTGCGTCAACGGCTGGGCTTCACCGGAGAGGTGAGGGCGGTCGGAGACGTCCTGCGCGAGCAGGCCGGCTTCATGGTCCGCTGCGGATTTGACAGTTTCGCCCCCGCCGACGGCTCTACGCCGGCGGAGTGGGCGCACGCGGCCGGGCGGTTCCGGCACGTCTACCAGCGCGGGGCCGACGCGCGGGCGCCAGTCTTCGAGGAGCGCGCTTAACATGGCCTTCGACCAGCTTGACCGCACCCAGGACACCCGCGCCGCCCGGCTCGACGCCGAACTGCGCAACGCCCATCCGCGAACCGTGATCGAGGCCGCGTACGCCGAGTTCGGCGACAGGCTCGCCCTGGTGTCTTCATTCGGGGCGGAGTCGGCGGTGCTGCTGCATCTGGCCAGCCAGGTCAGCAAGGACATCCCCGTGCTGTTCCTCGACACCGGCATGCTGTTTGGCCAGACCCTGGACTACCGCAAGCAGCTGGCCGCCCGTCTGGGCCTGACCGACGTGCGCGACCTGCGCCCGACCTTCGCCGACATCGCGGTCCATGACCCAAAGTCCGACCTGTGGAAGACCGACACCGACGCCTGCTGCAACATCCGCAAGGTGATCCCGCTGGACAAGGCGCTGGGCGGCTTCGACGCCTGGCTGACCGGCCGCAAGCGCTTCCACGGCGGCGACCGCCTGCGCCTGTCGGTGGTCGAACAGGCCGAGCATCAGCTGAAGTTCAATCCGCTGGCCAACTGGACGAAGGAAGACCTCGACGCCTATGTCGCCGAGCACGACCTGCCGACCCATCCGCTGGTCGCCCAGGGCTTCCCGTCGATCGGCTGCTGGCCGTGCACCAATCCGGTCGAGGAGGGCCAGGACGTCCGCGCCGGCCGCTGGGCGGGCCAGGACAAGACCGAGTGCGGCATCCACGTCGCCCGGGCGCCGACCGCGCCGAACGTCGGCGGCGGGATCTGAGCCTAGGGAATGTCGATAATCTGCGGCCCTTTCGAGCCGCCGGCGGACAGCGCGCGCACCTGGCGCATGAAGGTGTTCGCCTCGGGCGCGGCGAAGTGCGCCTCCAGCGAGGCCCGATCCGCCCAGCGCTCGAAGAAGAAGATGCGCAGGGGGTTTTCGTTGTCGACGTACGAGTTGTGGCTGACGCAGCCCGACTCTCCGCGGGATCGGCGGGAATGTTCGACGCAGAGGTCGCGAAGCTGTTCGAAGGTGTCGGGTCTGGCCAGGATGTCGCCGGTGACGATGATCACCTCAGCGCATCGCCACCTGGACGACGGGCTTGGGGCAACCCTCGAAGGTCCCGACCCGCGACACGGTCACCGTCTTGAGGTTCAGCTTCATCATCGGGCCCATGGAGGCCCGGCTGTGGCCGGTGAACAGATCGATGCGGTTGCCCTTCACCGCGCCGCCGACG
>CBDIPM010000012.1:0-65875 GCA_965283745.1 Caulobacteraceae bacterium | reverse complement strand
CCTCAGCCCGCACGGCCATACCGACCCTGAATGGTTCGCGACCAACGCGCCGTTCTCCAACGCCGCCGAGTTGCTGCTGCAGCCCGACCACTATCTTTACCGCATGCTCTACAGCCAGGGCGTCTCGCTGGAGGCGCTGGGCGTTCCGGCGCATGGCGAGCCGTCCGACGTCGACCCGCGCGAGGCCTGGCGGCTGCTGGCGGCGAACCTCCACCTGTTCCGCGGCACGCCGTCGTCGATGTGGATGGACCATGTCTTCAGCCAGGTGTTCGGCTTCACCGAGCGGCTCGCGCCGGACACGGCCGACGACTACTTCGACCGCATCGGCGAGGCCCTGGCCACCGACGCATTCCGGCCTCGGGCGCTGTTCGAGCGGTTCAACATCGAGCTGCTGGCCACGACCGAAGGCCCGCATGAGCCCCTCGACCACCACAACGCCATCCGCGCCAGCGGCTGGAAGGGCAGGGTGGTAACCGCCTATCGGCCGGATGCGGTCATCGACGTCGAGGACGAGCGCTTCGGCCCGGCGATGGAGGCCTTCGCCGGGCTGACCGGCCAGGACGTGTTCAGCTGGGCCGGCTACCTCGAAGCCCATCGGATGCGCCGCGCCGACTTCATGGTGCTGGGCGCGACCTCGACCGATCACGGCCACCCGACGGCGGCGACCGCCGACCTCTCGCCCGTGGACGCCGAGGCCCTGTTCCGGCGGGTGGTCAGCGGCGGCGCCACGGCGGCCGAGGCCGAGCTGTTCCGGGCCCAGATGCTGACCAAGATGGCCAGGATGAGCCTGGACGACGGGCTGGTCATGCAGATCCACCCGGGCAGCTTCCGCAATCACAACCGCCTGCTGTTCGAGGGCTTCGGCCGCGACAAGGGCGCCGATATCCCGACGCCGACCGACTACGTCCGGGCGCTCAAGCCGCTGCTGAACCGGTTCGGCGATGACCCGCGCCTGTCGGTGATCGTCTTCACGCTGGACGAGACGGCCTACAGTCGAGAACTGGCCCCGCTGGCCGGCCACTATCCGTGCCTGAAGCTGGGCCCCGCCTGGTGGTTCCACGACAGCCCGGAGGGCATGCGCCGCTTCCGCGAACAGACCACCGAGACGGCCGGCTTCTACAACACCGTCGGCTTCAACGACGACACCCGCGCCTTCCTGTCGATCCCGGCCCGCCATGACGTGGCCCGCCGCGTCGACTGCGCCTTCCTGGCCCGCCTCGTGGCCGAGCACCGACTTTCCATCGACGACGCCCGCGAGGTCGCCGTCGATCTGGCCTACAACCTGCCCAAACGGGCCTACAAACTCTGACGATCCGGAGCGACGCCATGTTCGACAAGACCTATCACGCCACCCATCCCGACATGATGGAGCTGGTCGACAACGACCAGTTGCGCGACCGCTACCTGGTCACCGACATGTTCCCGGCCGACGGGATCAGCCTGAACTACAGCCACAACGAGCGGTTCGTGATCGGCGGCGCGGCCCCGGTGACGAAGCCCGTCAAGCTGCCCGACCAGACCGAGCCGGCCTCGGCCGCCGGCCATCCGTTCCTGGAGCGCCGCGAGCTGGGCCTGATCAACGTCGCCGACGGCCCCGGCAAGGTCACCGTCGACGGCGTCGCCTACGACATCGGCCCCAAGGACGGCCTCTATGTGCCGATTGGCGCCAAGGACGTGGTGTTCGAGAGCGTCGACCCCGCCAACCCGCCCCGCTTCTACCTCGCCTCGACCCCGGCCCACGTCGCGTTCAAGGTGCAGAAGATCTCGATCGCCGACGCCACGCCGCTGGAACGCGGCTCGCTGGAGACCTCCAACGAGCGGACCATCTACCAGTACGTCATCCCGGGCGTCTGCGCCTCGGCGCAGCTGCTGCTGGGCCTGACCATCCTCAAGACCGGCAGCGTCTGGAACACCATGCCGCCGCACCTGCATGACCGGCGGTCGGAGATTTACTTCTACTTCGGCCTCAAGCCCGACGAGCGGGTGTTCCACTTCATGGGCGAGCCCGACGCGGCCCGCCACATCGTGGTCGCCAACGAGGAAGCCGTGATCAGCCCGCCGTGGTCGATCCACATGGGCTCGGGCACCGCCAACTACGCCTTCATCTGGGCCATGGGCGGCGAGAATCTCGACTACACCGACATGAACGTCCTCGACATCTGCCAGCTGAAATAGCTGCCCCGTCTCCCCGGCGAAGGCGGGGGTCCAGACGAAACCCACTGCGCGCGCAGGCTGGATCTGGATCCCGGCCTTCGCCGGGAACACGGATAGAGTTGATGACCAACCCCTTCGATCTCACCGGCAAGGTCGCCCTGGTCACCGGGGCCAACACCGGCATCGGCCAGGGCATCGCCGTGGCGCTGGCCGCCGCGGGGGCTGACATCGCGGCCGCCGGCCGCTCGGCGCCGTTGGAGACGCAGCGGGCCGTCGAGGCGCTGGGCGCCGGTTTCTCTCCATCTCCGCCGACTTCGGCTCGACCAAGCCGGTGCAGCGCGTGGTCGACGAGACCGTCGCCGGGCTCGGCGGGCTCGACATCCTGGTCAACAACGCCGGCATCATCCGGCGGCAGGACTCCATCGACTTCTCGGAAGACGACTGGGACGCGGTGATGAACACCAACCTCAAGACGGTGTTCTTCCTGACCCAGGCGGCGGCGCGGCACATGCTGGCCAATGGGGGCGGCAAGGTGATCAACATCGCCAGCCTGCTCAGCTTCCAGGGCGGCATCCGGGTGCCCAGCTATACCGCCTCCAAGAGCGGCCTGGCCGGTCTGACCAAGATCCTCGCCAACGAGTGGGCGGCGAAGGGGATCAACGTCAACGCCATCGCGCCCGGCTACTTCGACACCAACAACACCGAGGCGCTGCGGGCCGACGAGACGCGCAACCGCTCGATCCTCGAGCGCATCCCCGCCGGCCGCTGGGGCCAGCCGTCGGACATCGGCGGCGCGGCGGTGTTTCTGGCGTCCGGGGCCAGCGACTACGTGCACGGCGTGACGCTGCCGGTGGATGGCGGCTGGCTGGCGCGGTGACGCATCTCGCTCTCCCTTTGGGAGAGCTGTCGCCGCGGAGCGGTGACTGAGAGGGAAGCCCTGTGGGTTAACGTTCGAGCGCCGCGAATCCCTCTCCGACCTCGCTCCGCGAGGCCACCTCTCCCAAGAGGGAGAGGGTTTAGACAAGCGAGTTCAGCCAGTCCTCCAGGTTCGTGAACCCATCGCCGTCGCGGTCCTTCGCGCCATCCGACGCGTCCCTTGGATCGAAGCCCCGCGTGCGTTCCCAATCATCCGGCATCCCGTCGCCGTCGCCATCCACCCAGGCGGGGCCGCCCTTCAGCACCGGCCAGCCGCCGACATCGCGCTGGCTGTTGATCAGCCGGCCGGTGCGGCTGCGCACGCCGGCGATGATCCGCTCATCGACGCTGTCCCGCACCTTCGACGCGCCCGCCTTCGCGAGCACGCGCTCGAAAGCAAGGACCGGGGAGGGCGTCCTCGCACCTGAGTCCGCCAGCGGCGCGCTGGCCCGATAGCCCGGCGGCGGGGTGCAGCCGACGAGGGTCCAGGGATCGGCCGGAACGACCCCGTTCATGGCGTTGTCCGCAAAGAAGGCCCGCGACCCGGCGTTCTCCTCGCAGAAGGCGAGGCCGCCGGTGCTGTCCGGCCCGGCCTGGTACAAGTTGCCGATGAAGTCGTAGGACGCCAGGGCGTCGGTATCGGCGTTGTAGCCGGCGCGGGAGCCGCCCCAGTTGGCGAAGACGTTGCCCCGGAACTCGAAGAACCCGCCCAGCGGATCGACGTCGGGACCGTTATAGTTGCCCGGGCGCGGCATCCGCGCCTGGTGGTCGGCCCACAGGTTGTTCAGCCAGCTGAACCGCGCGCCATGGCCGCCGCGGATCAGGCTGCCGTAGCCGTGCTTGCCCTTGTCGTGGATCAACTCCGACAGCGACTGGGCGATCAGCGACCACTGGACCGTCAGGTCGTAGACGCCGCTCTCTGGCGGGCTGTAGCGGCTGCCGGCCGACAGCGTCTCGTCCACCGACCAGCTGGCCGAGACGTGGTCCAGGATGATGCGACGGCCGCGGGTGACATTGACGGCGTCGTCCTGCACCCCGGTCTCGTCGCCCAGGCGCACGCGGATGTAGCGCACGATGACGTCGTCGGCGGCGATGATCAGGGGCTGACCGCGCAGGGTGATCCCGTCGCCCGGCGCCGTCTGGCCGGCGAGGGTGATGTTCGGGCGCGAGATCTTCAGCGGGGAGGCCAGGGTGATCGTGCCGCCGACGTCGAAGATGATGGTCCGGGCCCCTTTGGTCTCGATCGCCTCGCGCAGGCTGCCGGGGCCGGAATCAGCCAGGGTCGTGACCCGCAGAACCGCGCCGCCGCGACCGCCGGTTGCGTGGCGCCCAAAGCCTTCCGCGCCCGGAAATGCCAGCGGCGGACCGGCGGGGCCGGGTGCGGCGGCGCCGGACAGGAGAGCGGTGGCGATCAACAAAGCCTTGTAGGGCAAGGAATTCTCCTCGAACGCGCCAGTCCCGGGTCTGTTTGTTCGCCTGAGGCGGGAAAGTGACCCTTCGGTGGCAGAACATGTCTTGTCAGCGACGGTGGAGTTACGGTATCCATATCGATGATACCGGTGTCAAACGCGATTCACTCAGCAATGACACCGGTGTCACAGGTTTCTTGACCGAGGTGCGCGGCAAGGCCTGACTGGCGACAATCAATCCGGCGGCGATACAGATCGCCGGGCGCGCCAAAGGGGAGGTTATAGTCGTGACGAAGGTTCATCTTTCGCGTCGTACCCGTCTGCGCTTCGGCGCGTCGATGGCGGTCATCGCCGCCGGCCTGTTCGCGGCCGGAGCCGCCCAGGCGCAGGATACGGACGCCACCGAGGTCGAGGAGATCGTGGTCACCGGCTTCCGGGGAAGCCTGGCCAGCGCGCTGTCCGCCAAGCGCGAAGAGACGGCGATCGTCAACTCGATCAAGGCCGAGGACATCGCCGACTTCCCGGACGCCAACCTGGTGGAAGCCATCCAGCGCATTCCGGGCGTCTCGATCGACCGCGACGCCGGCGAGGGCCGGACCATGACGGTCCGCGGCCTTGGCCCCGACTTCACCCGCACCCGCATCAACGGCATGGAAGCCCAGGCGACCGCCGGCGGCACCGACAGCTCGGGCGGCGCCAACCGCGGTCGCGGCTTCGACTTCAACGTCTTCGCCTCGGAGCTGTTCAACAGCGTCACGGTCCGCAAGACCCAGTCGGCCGAGATCGAGGAAGGCTCGCTCGGCGCCACCGTCGACCTGCGGACGACCCGGCCGTTCGACTTCAAGGGTCCCAAGATCGGCGGCTCGATCCAGTACGGCTACAACGACCTCTCCGAGGAGTGGGATCCCCGCTTCGCGGTCCTGCTCAGCAACACCTTCCTCGATGGCAAGCTCGGCATCCTGGGATCGCTGGCCTACAGCGAGCGCAACCTGCTCGAAGAAGGCTTCAGCGCGGTGCGCTGGGAGCGGGCCAGCGACAACGGCGGCTTCCAGAACCCGGCGGCCCTGCCGGGCGGCGCCGGCAACGCGGCCAACCTGTTCCACCCGCGCCTGCCGCGGTTCGGCCAGCTGATCCACGACCAGAAGCGGACCGGCTTCACCGGCGCGATCCAGTATCGCCCCTGGGAGTCGACCACCTTCAGCTACGACCTGCTGTTCTCCAAGCTCGACGCCAAACGGACCAAACTTCCTGGAGTCCCTGTCCCTGAGCCGCAACGCCTCGGCGGGCGGCAAGCCCCAGATCGACATCGTCAGCGCCAGCGAGAGCAACGGCATGCTGATCTCGGGCGTCTTCAACGACGTCGATGTGCGCAGCGAGCAGCGCTACGACGAGATGACGACGGAGTTCACCCAGCACACCTTCACGATCGAGCACGAGTTCACGCCCGATTTCAGCATGAAGGCCTTCGTCGGCCGCGCGGTGTCGCAGTTCGACAACCCGATCCAGACGACGGTGACGCTGGATCGCCAGGACACCGACGGCTACGCCTATGACTTCAGCAGCAACGGCAACACGCCGCGGATCGACTACGGCTTTGACGTCACCAACCCGGCCAACTGGTCCTGGCGGCAGGTCGGCTCCAGCGTGCCGCGCTCGGAAATCCGGATCCGTCCGGGCGGCGTGGAGAACGTCTTCGAGTCCCTGCAGTTCGACTTCGACTGGCGCCTGAACGACACCTTCAATCTGAAGTTCGGCTACAACTACAAGACCTACAAGTCGAACTCCTCGAGTCCCGTCGCGCGGATGAAACCGTCGTGCCGGCGCTGCCCGTGGGCGTCACCGTGGCCGACATCTCGACCCTGCTCTCGGGCTACGGCAAGAACCTCGGCCAGCCGGGCGGCAACGACACCTCGTGGGTGATCCCGAACCTCAACGCCATCGCCGACCTGTTCGACATCTACTGCAACTGCGACACCGGCGTGCCGGGCGGCGACTTCCGCCTGACCAGCATCACCAACGGAAACGCCCGCGGTTCCAACCGCTTCATCCGTGAAGAGGACCGCGCCTACTACCTGCAGCTGGACTTCAACTCGACGCTGTTCGGCCTCGACTACCGCGGCAACCTCGGCTTCCGGCAGGTGAACACCAACCTCTACGCCGAGGGCTACAGCTCGACCGGCGGCGGCACCAAGGTTCACGGCACCAACGACTACGACAACTTCCTGCCGTCGTTGAACCTGTCGGTGAACGCCACCGACAACTTCATCATCCGCTTCGGCGCGGCCGAGGTGATGGCGCGTCCGCAGATCGGCAACGGCCTGGCCGGCACCAACTACCTGGTGCCGACCACCTCGCTGGCGGCCAGCGGTCCGAACTTCACCGCCACCATCGGCAACGTGAAGCTGGAGCCGTTCCAGGCCAAGACCTACGACCTCAGCTTCGAATGGTACTTCGCGCCGGAATCGCTGCTGTCGGTCGCCTTCTTCAAGAAGGACATCGACACCTACATCCAGATCATCCGCCAGGACCTGCAGTACCAGCAGCTGACCCTGCTGAACCCCAGCGCCTTCGCGCCGGCCTACTGCATCGGGGCCTGCACCCCGACCCAGGTGTTCCAGCTGACCAGCGCGGTGAACACCGAGGGCGGCCCGCTGACCGGCTTCGAGATCAGCTACCAGCAGCCGTTCTCGTTCCTGCCCGCGCCGTTCGACCGGTTCGGCATCCAGGCCAACTACACCCAGGTGAAGTCCGAGATCGACTACTGCAGCAACGCGCTGTGCACCCTGGTGGTCACCGACGACCTCGTGAACCTGTCGCCCAAGGCCTACAACGCCACCCTCTACTACGAGGACGACCGGCTCAGCGCCCGCATCTCGGCGTCCTACCGCGAGGGCTACCTGCAGAACGTCCCCGGTCGGAACAACAACGCGCTCGAGGGCAAGAAGGACACGCTGAACATCGACTTCGCCAGTTCGTTCAAGGTCAACGACCAGTTCGCCGTCACCTTCGAGGCGCTGAACCTGACCGACGAGTTCAACCAGCAATGGGTGGGCAACGAGGACCGGCAGTCGACCTCGGTCTACCACCACACCGGAACGTCCTTCTACTTCGGCCTCAAGTACACCTTCTAGGTTATCCTCCTTGCGCGGACTGGGGGCCGGGCTTGCTCGGCCCCCATTTTTTTTGCCTCGCGCGGCGAGACCGGAATTGACCACAGTGTGATGGCGGCCCGGGCTCCTGCGCCGTGGCCTGCCGCCCGCACTCGCTTAAGGTAAGGGGACCCCGGTCGAATGCCGGACCGGCTCCAGGAGATACCCCGATGGCCCACGACCGCATGACCGTCCTGACCGCGATGATGGGGCAGGGGGTCATCCCCGTCTTCTACCACCCCGACGTCGAGACCTGCGTCAACGTCATCCAGGCCTGCGCCAACGGCGGCGCCAAATGCATCGAGTTCACCAACCGCGGCGACTTCGCCAGCCACGTCTTCCTCGATGTCGCCCGCCACTTCGCCAAGGCCGACCCGAGCGTCATCATGGGCGTGGGCAGCGTCGTCGACGCGCCGACCGCCGGCATCTACATCGCCAACGGCGCCAGGTTCGTCGTCGGGCCGATCCTCAACGCCGATGTGGCCAAGGTCTGCAATCGCCGCATGATCCCCTACAGCCCGGGCTGCGGCTCGGCCTCGGAGATCTCGTACGCCCAGGAGCTGGGCTGCGAGATCGTCAAGGTCTTCCCCGGCGAGAGCGTCGGCGGCCCCACCTTCGTCAAGAACGTGCTGGGGCCGATGCCCTGGACCCGCATCATGCCCACCGGCGGCGCCGATCCGGACGAGAAGAGCCTGCGCGAATGGTTCGGCGCCGGCATCGTCGCGGCCGGCATGGGCAGCAAACTGATCACGAACGACCTGCTCAAGGCGGGCGACTGGAAAGGGATCGAGGACCGGGTGCGCAAGACCGTGGACCTCATCTCGAGCATCCGAAGAGACCTGACGTGACGACCGACAACGTTCTGACCATCCGCCCCGCCAGCGAGACACGCTGGGACTGCGCCTCGTTCGGCGAGGTGATGCTGCGCTTCGATCCGGGCTTTGGCCGGGTGCGCAACGCCCGCCAGTTCAACGTCTGGGAGGGAGGCGGCGAGTACAATGTCGCCCGGGCCATGCGCAAATGCTGGGGCAAGCGCTCGACCGTGGTCACCGCCCTGCCGGTCAACGACCTGGGCTGGCTCTGCGAGGACCTGATCATGCAGGGCGGGGTGGACATGAGCCACGTCGTCTGGCGCGAGTTCGACGGCCTGGGCCGCAACACCCGCGTGGGCCTGAACTTCACCGAGAAGGGCTTCGGCGTCCGCCCGGCCCTGGGCTGCAGCGACCGCGGCCACAGCGCCGCCTCGCAGATCCGCCCCGGCGAGGTGAACTGGGAGAAGCTGTTCGGCGAGGAAGGCGTGCGCTGGTTCCACACCGGCGGCATCTTCGCGGCCCTGGCCAGCAACACCGCCGAGGCGGTGATCGAGGCGGTCGAGGTCGCCCGCAAGTACGGCACGATCGTCAGCTATGACCTCAACTACCGCGCCTCCCTCTGGAAGAGCCAGGGCGGCAAGCCCGGCGCCCAGAAGATCAACCGCGAGATCGCGAAGTATGTCGACGTGATGATCGGCAACGAGGAGGACTTCACCGCCTGCCTCGGTTTCGAGGTCGAGGGCCTGGACGAGCACATCAGCGAGATCGACCCGACCAACTTCAAGAAGATGATCGAGACTGCGGTCAGCCAGTTCCCGAACTTCAAGGTCGCCGCAACGACCCTGCGCAACGCCAAGACCGCCAGCATCAACGACTGGTCGGCCATCCTGTACGCCGGCGGCCAGTTCTATCAGTCGATGGAGCGCAACGACCTGGAGATCTACGACCGGGTCGGCGGCGGCGACGGCTTCGCCTCGGGTCTCGCCTACGGCTTCATGGAGGGCAAGGGCCCCCAGGCCGCCGTCGAATACGGCGCCGCCCACGGCGCCCTGGCCATGACCACCCCCGGCGACACCTCCATGGTCCGCGCCGCCGAGGTCGAGGCCGTGATGAAGGGCAAGGGCGCGCGGGTTATTCGCTAGATCAGGTCGACGAGGCTCGGCATGGCGGGGTTCAGGGCGTGCGCCAGCGCGCTTCCCACCATGATCAGGATCGCGACATGCAACAGGGTGAAGAACCAGTAGAGAATCGGCGAACCATCCCGCTCGGCGTAATGCAAATTCGTGAGGGTCCGCGCCGCCGGGACCCGCCCGGTGATCAGGGCGCGGGCGACCAGGTAGCCCACGTAGGCCGTGAGAACGCCGAAAATCCAGCCGAGCATCTGTCCTCCGTCAAACCAATCCTAGCATGTTCCTCGCGTGTCTCGACCAGAAGGCGAGGTCTCTAACGGGGACGCGTACTTTTCCGCTTCATGAGCGCGGTTGACCGGGGACACCTGCTGGTCGCGGCGGAACATGGGCGCGTTCGGCTAAACTTGCGCTGCGGGCCCGGGTCCGGAGCGCCCAAGGGCGCGCGCCGTCGCTGCGTCAAGGACGCCCCGTCACCGCGGAACGCTCCGACGAACAGCGAAAGGGGTTCGCGCCGCCCGAAGGGCGCGCACCGGGATTTTCAGTAGCTTCTCAGGTCGATGCCGGCCGTCGCCAGGCGGCGGAAAAGACGGCGGCGGCGCGCCAGCGGCCACCAGTCATAGAGGAAGATCTGGACGGGCCGCCAGTTGGCCACCCAGCCGAGGATGATCAGGCCTTCGTTGAAGAACCCGCCGAGATATCCGGGGCCGAGCGCGCTTCCGACGAGCCTGGCCGCCACCACGCAGGTGGCCAGGACTCCAAGACCGATCAACAGCGAGACCCGTCCGACGCGGAAGAGTTCCTTGAGATCCCAGCCGACGACCTCGGCGCGATAGGCGAAGTAGTTGCGCATCGCATCGCCGATGTGGCCCGCGTCCTCATGCTCCGCTTGTTCCCTGGGCAGGTGGACGATGATGTTGATCGCGCGATCGCCCGGAAGCTCTCGCGCCCATCCCACCACATATTCCTCAACGGCGGCGTCCAGGTCCCGTTCGCGAAACGGCAGCGGATCCAGCGAATGGAAGAGCTGGCCGATCTCCTTGACCCGAAGCTCGATCGGCCGGGACCTCGGCTTGGGGGTGGAAAGCAGGGTCATGGGTCTGGCCTTGAACAGAAACGGGGACACACACTCTTTATCGAAATTCGATTTGTTGCTTCACGACAACGGGTGTGTGTCCCCGCTTCTGTGTCCCCGCTTCATGACAGCACTCTGGTAACGTCCGGCAAAGGGGAACAGGGATTTGACCAACGCATTGTTCTGATCACCAGGGCCGCCAGGGAGACCCAGTGATCAAACCGCGGCACGCCTTTCTTGCCCTGTTGCTGGCCTCTGTCGCAATTGCCGGCGCGGCGCAATGGGGCCAATGGCAAACCGGTCGATCGCCTTTGGACCCGTTGAACCTGATGCCCGGTGGCCCGGCTGTCGAGTCAACGGGGCGCATCTGGATTGACACCGATGCCGCCTGCGGCGCCACGAGCCGTACCGATCCGGATGACTGTCTGGCGATCCTGTGGCTGGTGGAACGCGGTGCGGACATCATCGGAATCTCGACCAGCTTCGGAAACGCGCCCGGCGACGTCGTGGCGGATCGGACGGCGGCCCTTGTGGCGCAGTTGGCGCTCGACGGAATGCCGGCTCCGCCCGTGTCCCTCGGCCATGGTGCGCCCGCTGCGCCCGGCGGGCCCGAGCCGCCCGGCGTCAACGCCCTTCAGGCTGCACTGGAGTCGGGACCGCTGACCATTCTGGCGCTCGGCCCGTTGACCAATGTGGCCGCGGCGCTGGAGGGGCGACCGGACCTGCACCGCAATGTCAGACGCATTGTCGCCGTCATGGGCCATCGTCCCGGCCATGTCTTTCACCCTTCTGAAGGCAAGGGCTCAGGGGCGATGTTCGGGCATGGCCCGATCTTTCGCGACCTGAATGTCTCGGTCGATCCTGATGCGGTCAGGGCGGTTCTCGCTCTGCCGCTTCCCGTCACCCTGATCTCCTACGACGCCGCGCGGGAAACGCTCATCACGGGCGCCGACCTCGACGGTCTGGCCCGAAAAGGCGCCGCAAGCGCATGGGTCGCGCAGTCAGCGCAGGCATGGCTGGCATTCTGGGACGAGGAGGTGGGTCTGCCTGGCTTCTACCCGTTCGACTGGATTGCGGCGGCCTTTTTGACTGATCCTGACCAGTTCAACTGCGCCACCGTGACCGCCCGGATGACGCGGGAGTGGACCTTCTGGCTAGTGCCGCAGGAAAGCCTTGTCGTCGAGAGGCGCAGCGGTCCCAGTATGAAGTCCGGAAAGGATATCCAGTATTGTCCAGAAGCGTCGGCCTTGCTGCACGGACTTCTGATCGCCCCCTAATCATGATGACTTGAAGGGTGCCTTGTACCGGAAATCTGCGGACACAGTGACAGCGCGAAGCGGGGATACTTAATGCTTATCAGAAGCTGGTGGAGCTTCCTGGCTCAGCCACGGGCGGCGGCGGACGGCCGGCGAAACCTTCGCCATGTGCCGGACGGAGACCCGGCGCCAAGACCCGTTCTATCGCCACGCGCCCAGGATTGTCCCGATCAAGGTGAACTGCAGCGTGTGATAGCCGCCGTTGATCAAGAACAGCGGCAAATTCTTGTGCTCGAACAGGTAGTTGATGCCAAAGCTGGTGGCGACCCAGCACAGTCCCGCCGAGAAGCCGTACATTGCCCCAGTCGCGAGATCGGCCTTCGTGCCGAGAAAAATCGCGAACATCGTCGAAGCGATCAGCGCCAACACGAACGAACCGCCGAAGATCAGCGCCTTGTTGCCGCCGCGCACCTGCTCATCGCTCAGGCCCGCCGCCGTCTGGTGTGCCTTCGCGAATAGCGCCGCGTACCAGATGCCGCCCAACAGGAACGAGCTGAGAGCGGCAACAGCAACTGCGAGCCAGTTTACGTCCATGATTGTACCCCCTTGATTTGAACGACGCCGGTCGCCGCGCCGCTTCGCCTGTTGAATTCTGTGTGGGCGCGAGTTTGACCCGGGGCCAAACCGGATCCATTGCCGCTCCGATGACCTTTTCGAGCGCTGTTAACGACGAACGCGACTTGATTGAGCGATCAATCAACACGGGCTTGTGGGGCGGTCAAGTGCCTTTCTGTGGTCCTCTGATCGGGCGGTCGACCGTCCCGGCCAAGAGAGTTCCGCGCCGATTCCCAAGGCTGGAAGGAGTGGAAGGCGCGGAAGGCTTCGAGTCCAGGGCGCGCAATCAGCGTTCACTTTGCCTCAGGTTCGGGAGCGCGCGCCGGTGGCCGGGATGTGCCTACGGGGCGCTCCTGAAGCCCGGATCCAGGATAGATGGCACGGAATTCCTGAAGCGCGGAGCCGCTCAGGCCCCGACTTGATTGATCGATCAAGAAGGCGTAGACGCGACTTGATTGATCGTTCAAGTGAGGGGCAGTGGTGAGGTTGGAAGCGGGCGAAGGGAGGGCTGCGGCGCGCGCCGGCCTCATGGCGATGGCTCTGTTCCTCGTTTCAGCGTGCGCCAGCGACAGGCAGCATCTGGCGGCTCCCGATCATGTGTTTGTGTTCCTGCGGCCGTCCCGCTCGATCGCGTTCACGCCGCAGCAGAGCAGCGAACTGGGGGCCGGGCACCAGGCGAACATTCGCCGCCTGTTCGCGGAGCGGATCCTCGTCTTCGCCGGGCCTACGGCTGATGGCGGCGGCGTCTTTCTCCTTCGCGCGGGCACGCTTCCTGGGGCGAGGGCGATCCTTCAAAACGATCCGGCGGTGGCGGCGGGTGCTTTCGATCCTGATGCTTTTCCTGTCACCGTCAGCAACGGAAGCACCTGCGCGGTTTCCGAGCCCGCCACGATGATGCAACGCGATATTCTGAGCGGGACGACCGTGCGGGGTCCCGCTGCATTGGCGGAAGTGCTTGGACTAGAAGGGCGGGACCTTCTGATGGTCTCGACCGGAGGCCGTTTTGTCGTGATCTTCAACGGCCCCGCCCTGGCCGATCGCCGCGACGCCGTTCGCCGACGCGCCGAGGCCGCGGGCGTGGAACTGAGCAGCATTGGCGAGGTGTACTCGCATCGAGGCATTCTCTGTGACCCGACGGGATGACTTGAGGATTTTCTGCGTCCTTTTCCGGCCGAGGGCTTTGGTCTGCGGCGGTGATCTCACGAGTGATGCGAGCATGATGGCAAACGAAGCGGCGGCCTGGCGCGCCCGAGTTTGTTTCAGCGCTCAACCGGTGTCGGCATGATCAGACATCTTGCGCTTTGGGTCGGCGCGTTCATCGCGGTCGTCATCGCGTCCAACGTCGCGTGGGCCTGTGACAGGTCCACCGCCCTGGCGATTGGCCCGGTGAACATCATTGACGTCGAAACCGGCGCTGTCCGACCTGATCGGGCGCTCCTGCTCGAAGACGGCAAGATCTCGAGAGAAATCCCTGCCTCGCGCATGGCCGCGCTGCCCGCCCGTATCCAGCGGTTTGACGGGCGGAACGGCTACCTTATTCCTGGCCTGACCGACATGCATGTGCATGCGCTGTGGGACCCGACGGTGCCGGCCCCGTTCTTCCACGACTTTCTCGTCAACGGTGTAACCGGTGTGCGCGACATGGGGGGATATCTCGAACTTGCACTTGAGGTGCGCCGTCAGCTTCAAAACTGTGAAATGGCGGGACCTCATCTGTGGGTGGCAGGTCCCTTTCTCGACGGCCCCGAGCCGGTTGACCCGTCGCTGTCGCTTGCACTCGCGAACAGGCAGGCCGCCCGCCGTGCGGTGCGCACGCTGCACAGGCGTGGCGTCGACTTCCTGAAAGTCTACAGCATGCTTCCCCTGACGTGCTTTCCGCAGTCCTGGACGAGGCGAGGAAGTACGGTTTGAGAGTGGTCGGTCATGTGCCGGCCGTGCTGGGGCCGCGAGGACCGGCTTTGCGAATGGACGGCATGGAACATCTCGCCATCGAAACGGGCGGCTTGTGTGATGCTGCCAACCCCAGCCAGTGCGAGGCGGTGTTTCGACAGATCGTTCGTCTCCGGATCGCTCAGACCCCGACGCTCGTCGCTCGCGAGGTATCCACGTCGCTGGCATCTCCCGATCGCGACGAACCCTTCGATATTGGTCGTTTCCCGGAGGCGGTCCGGCGTTACTGGCAATCAGAGCGGCGGGCAACCCGCGCGCGCGCCACGCAGGAGTGGCTTTCGGCGCGAGCGCTGTCGCTGCGCCATGCGCGCTGGATGACGCGGGTGCTGTCGAGCAGGGGTGCGATCCTGTTGGCGGGTTCGGATGCCGGCACGCCCTATGTGCGACCGGGCGTCAGTCTCCATGACGAACTTGGGCTCCTTGTCGAGGCGGGATTGAGTCCGCGTGCAGCTTTGGCGAGCGCGACGGTTGGTCCGGCGCGTTTCCTGGGGGCGCGTGACAGGGGGCGGATCGGTCCAGGAATGGTCGCTGATCTCATACTTCTGCGGGAAAACCCGCTGGTGGACATCGCCAACACGCGGAGCATCGTTGCCGTCTTTCATGACGGGGTTCGGGTGGAGTCTTGAGTCCGGTCGACGCCCCTTGAAGTGAACCATCGCTATTGTTGGCCTGCGGACAGGATTGGGACGGAAACAGGGACACACACTCTTTATCGATATTCGACCTGTTGCTGGCCGATGAAGAGTGTGCGCCGCCCGCTCGTCCTACCCCGCCGCGTCCAGCGCCTGGGCCAGGTCGGCGAGGATGTCGTCGATGTGCTCCAGCCCGACCGACAGCCGCACATAGCCTTCCGTCACCCCGGTCGCGGCCTGGTCTTCGGCCGACAGCTGGGAGTGGGTGGTGCTGGCCGGGTGGATGGCCAGGCTGCGCGCGTCGCCGATGTTGGCCACGTGGTAGAGCAGCTTCAGCGCATCGATGAAGCGGCGGCCGGCCTCGCGGCCGCCGGCCAGTTCGAACCCGACCAGCCCACCGTAGCCGCCCTTCAGGTAGCGGTCGGCCCGCTCGCGCTGGACGCCGGTCTGCTGCGAGGGGTGGATCACCTGGGTGACGCCGGCGCGGCCCTTCAGGAAGTCGACCACCGCCTGGGCGTTCTGGGAATGGCGCGCGATCCGCAGCGGCAGGGTCTCGACGCCCTGCAGGATCTGGAAGGCGTTGAACGGCGACAGCGCCGAGCCGAGGTCGCGCAGCAGGATGGTGCGCGCGCGCAGGATGAAGGCGATCGGGCCCAGCGGCTTGGCCGCCTCGGCCCAGACCGCGCCGTGATAACTGGGATCGGGGGTGTTGAAGAGCGGCTGGCGCTCGGGGACCGCGCCCCAGTCGAAGGTCCCGCCCTCGATGAGGGCCCCGCCGATCGAGGTGCCGTGGCCGCCGATGTACTTGGTCGTCGAATAGACCACGATCGCCGCGCCGTGGTCGAACGGCCGGGCCAGCAGCGGGGCGGCGGTGTTGTCGACGATCAGCGGGATGCCCAGCGGCCGGCCGATGGCCGCCACCTCGGCGATCGGGAACACCGCCAGCTTCGGGTTGGGCAGGGTCTCGGCGTAGTAGGCGCGGGTGCGCTCGTCGGTGGCCCGGGCGAAGGCCTGCGGGTCGGTCGGATCAACGAACCGCACCTCGATGCCGAAGCCCTTCAGGGTGTTGGCGAACAGGTTCCAGGTGCCGCCATAGAGGTCGGTCGAGCTGACGATGTTGTCGCCGGCCTGGGCCAGGTTCTGGATGGCGAAGGCCGAGGCGGCCTGGCCGGACGACACCGCCAGCGCCGCGGCCCCGCCCTCGAGCGCGGCCAGGCGCTGCTCGAGGATGTCGGTCGTGGGGTTGCCCAGCCGGGTGTAGATGTTGCCCAGCTCCTTCAGCGCGAACAGGTTGGCGGCGTGCTCGGTGTCGCGGAACTGGTAGGAGGTGGTCTGGTAGATCGGCGGCGCCACCGATCCGGTCGCCGGGTCGGCCCGCCAGCCCGCGTGCAGGGCCAGGGTCTCGGGATGCAGGGGACGGTCGGACATGGGGCGGCTCCGGTAGCGATGGGATCGCCGTCTATAGGCCGCGACCGCGGCGGATGGCGACGCCAGATGTCATTGACGCCCGTGCAGGAATTCTGCCCTCGGCGGACCAGCCATCCTGCCGGGCCGTGTGAGGCGCCTGCCGTCACGCCGTCTCAAGAAGCGGGGCGACAACGGCCTTCACCGCCGCGCGGGCTTCGGGCGAGACGGTCGTGTTGGTGAATACCACAGCGGCCGTCCGGCTCGCCGGGTCGAGATAGACGGCCGTGAACACGCCGGGATCGCCGCCCCAGTGGTTGGGACGCCGTGCGCCTTCCAGGCTGGACTCCATCCAGCCCAGTCCCTGTCCGGTCAGCCAGTCGGGCAGGCCGACCGGGGTCTGCATGTCGAGCATCGCGGTCATGGTCTCGGGCCTGAGAATGCGGACCCCGCGCGAGGTCCCTCCGTTGGCGGCGGCGGCGGCGAAGCGGGTGAAGTCGGTGATCGACGACCGCATCATACCCACCGGCCAGTCCGGGAAGCCGACCGGCGCAACCGGTGTCTGGACGCCCTCGACGGTGTCGTAGGGCGTGGCGCTCTGCGCTGCCGGCGTCTCGGCTATCGTCCAGGTGGTCCGCTTCAGGCCGAGTGGCGCGAACAGGTGGCGACGGGTCAGGTCGCGCATGTCCTCGCCGCCGACGCGCCCCGCCAGATAGCCGAGCAGGGCGTAGCCGACATTGCTGTAGTCCCAGGCCTCGCCGGGCGCCTTGGCGGAGAAACAACCGTCGGCGGCATAGGCCGCGCCGCCGGGCGCCAGGTACGCCTTCAGGAAGTCGCCCAGGCCCTGGGTCGCGTCGTGGCCATGGGTGCGGAAGTCGATCTCGTAGTAGCGGGCGTCGGACAGGCTCGAGGTGTGGGTCAACAGTTGGCGAACGGTGATCGGCGCTTCGGGATGGCGCGGGTTGGCCAAGGGGAAGTCGAGATGCGGCCCTACCGGCGCATCGAGCGCGAGCCGCCCGTCCTCGGCCAGCTGCATCACCGCCGTGGCGGTCACCGTCTTGGTCAGGGAGGCGATGTGGAAGCGGGTGTCTGCCGTCACCGCCCGTCCGGTGGCGATGTCGGCCAGACCATAGCCCCGCGCGAGCCGGACCACGCCGTCGCGGGCGAGACCGACGGCCAGGCCGGGGATCCTCGCGGCTTTCATGTGCTCGCCAACGAAGGCGTCGAGAGTGTCGGCGCGCGCGAGGCCGGGCAGGGCCGCGATGGCGAGACCGGCGGCCAGTACGCGGCGGCGATCGGTCCGGGGGAAGTCGGGCATGCGGATGTCCATGGCGATCCCGGCGGCATGCCAGGTTGCGTGGAGATGTGTAGGCGCCTACATATATGTCAAGCGCGGTAATGGGGCAAGGTATGGTGGCGGACACGGACTACACCCGCAGGGTCGGCGGCGAGGCGATCGCGGCGCGGCTGCGGCGGCTGTCGGAGGCGCTCGACGGCGACACCGCCCGGGTCTACGCCGCGCTCGGCATCGACTTCGAGCAGCGTTGGTTCGGCGTGCTGAACCAGATCGCGCTGCGCGGACCGATGACGGTCGGCGAGCTGGCGGCGGTGCTGCGCATCACCCACGTCTCGGTCAGCCAGACCCGGCGTTCGCTGGAGACGGCGGGGATCCTGGCCTCCCAGGCCGATCCGAAGGACGCCCGCCGCAAGCCGCTGGCCCTGACGCCGAAAGGACGTGAACTGGTCGAACGGCTGGCCCCGCTGTGGGCCGCGTTCGCCGCCGCGAGCCGCGACCTCGATGCCGAGGCGGGCGACGCGGCGGCGTTGTTCGATCGCCTGGAAGACGCCCTGGCGCGACGGTCGCTGTTCGATCGCATCATGGACGCGCGGGCGGGCTAGCCGGCCCCGCGCGCGCCGGCGCCGCCTACAGCTTCACCGGCTCCATCTTCGGGGTCAGCAGATGCACGACGCCCAGGGCCAGCAGATAGGCGCTGGCGGCGATGACGAAGATCGGCGTGTAGGTGCCGATGGTGTCCAGCACCCAGCCGGCGTACTTGGCCATGGCCATGCCGCCGATGGCGCCGACCATGCCGCCGATGCCGATCACCGACCCCACCGCCGAGCGCGGGAAGACGTCGCCGGGCAGGGTGTAGAGGTTGGCGCTGAAGCCCTGGTGGGCGGCGGTCGCCAGGCCGATGATGCCGACCGCGACCCAGAGGTTGTCGGCCAGGGCCGCGAAGCCCACGGGCACGGCGCACAGGGCGCAGATCAGCATGGCGGTCTTGCGGGCCCGGTTCAGCGTGAAGCCGCGCTTCATCATCGTCGAGGACAGCCAGCCGCCGCCGACGCTGCCGACGTCCGACATCAGGTAGATGGCGACCAGCGGCGGGCCGAAGGTCTTCAGATCAAGGCCGTAGCGCTTGCCCAGGAAGTCGGGCAGCCAGAACAGGAACATCCACCAGATCGGATCGATCAGGAACTTGCCCAGCGCGTAGGCCCAGGTCTCGCGCTTGGTCAGCAGTTTCGTCCAGGCGACCTTCTCGACCGGGTCGGCCGGGTCCTGTTCGATCCAGGCCAGCTCGGCCGCGCTGACCTTCTTGTGCTCCCGCGGCCGGCGATAGACGATCAGCCAGATGGGCAGCCAGATCAGCCCGGCCACGCCGGTGATGATGAAGGCCATCTCCCAGCCCCAGGCGATGGTGATGGCCGGGATGACCAGCGGCGTGACGATGGCGCCAATGTTGGTGCCGGCGTTGAAGATGCCGGTGGCCAGGGCGCGCTCCTTCTTGGGGAACCACTCGGTCACGGCCTTGATGCCGCCCGGGAAGCCGCCGCCCTCGCCGACGCCCAAAGCGACGCGGGCGAAGATGAAGCCGTTCAGGCTGCGGGCCCCGGCGTGGGCGATGTGGGCCACCTGCCAGATGAAGAAGGCCATGCCGAAGCCCCAGCGGGCGCCGAGCCGGTCCATGACCCGCCCGAAGACCAGATAGGAGACCGCGTAGGAGGCCTGGAACCAGAACACCAGATTGGCGTAGTCGCTCTCGTTCCAGCCGAATTCCTTCGACAGGGTCGGCTTGAGGATGCCGATCGTCTGGCGGTCGACGTAGTTGATCACCATCGCGAAGAACAGCAGGCTGACAACCACCCAGCGGGTGTTGCCAACACGGACTCCGGGCGGAACCTGGGTGTCGGTGGTCATGGGTCGCTCCCTACCGGACGGCCGGTCTTGCGTCTTCCGCTGTGCAGAAGATCTCGCCGTGCTCGCCGAAACTGATGCGGGCGGACTGGCCCGCGGAAATCTCATGGATGCCGGTCGCCGCCCCGGTGGTGACGTACATGCCGGCCTTCAGCGGACGGCCGCGGGCCGCGCAGTGGCCGAGCAGGAAGGCCAGGGCCGGGGCGGGGCCGCCGGGCACCGAGGCCGCAGTGCCGACCCCGACCAGGGCGCCGTCGATCCAGGTCTCGCAGGGCAGGGTCTCGTCGGCCCGCTCGCGCCAGCCGGCGATCTCCGGCCCCACGACGAGGGCGGCGTTGTTGCCGAAGTCGGAGGCCACCACGGTGGAGCCCAGATCGTTGATGGTCTTCAGCGGGCTGCCAGCGAACTCCACGCCGACATGCAGGGCGGAGACGATGTCCAGCGCCTCGGCGGGCGTCCAGTCGGTCTTGCCCTCGGGTGCGTCCTTTCCGATGCGGTAGATGAACTCGGCCTCGACGGCGGCGAAGCCGCCGGGGATGGCGCCCAGGGTCACCGTCTCGCCGGCCGCCGGGGTCTGCAGGAACCGCCGGAACGTCGGCCCCGCCAGACGTTCGTCGCCCAGCTGCGCCTGCAGGGGCAGGGGAATGCGGCCGACCTTCCAGCCGACGATGGCGTCGGGATACAGGCCGATGGCCAGTTCCTGGATGGCGTATCCATCCGCCAGGGTCAGGGGAACCTCGCCCGGATAGCCGGGCAGGGCGCGGGCGGCCAGTCGCGCCTCCACGAAGCGGCGCGCGACGTCGGCGCGCGCGGCGACGGTCGCGTCGCGATCGGTCGAAGGCTTCGCTTTCGCGGTCACGCCCCTTGTCCTCCCCAGCTCATTGGCCCCAGTTTCAGGGTCTTGATTGTGTCTAGAGGAAACCGGTGTCATTTTCAACGGCGCGCGGCGAATGAACCGCGATCGAACATCAGTCCGGGAGTGAAACACTTGGCCAGATCAGCCTTCGCGGGCCTTGCCCTCAGCCTTTTCGCCGCCGGTTCGGCCTTCGCGGCGTGGCCGCTGGGCAAGGCCGAATCGCCCGCCGTCGCACCGGCTCAGCTGGCCTTCCCCGGCGCCCAGGGCTGGGCCGCCGCGACGCCGGGCGGGCGCGGTGGAAAAATCATCCGTGTCACGACGCTCGCCGCCGAGGGGCCAGGGTCCTTCCGCGAGGCGGTCGAGACCAAGGGCCCGCGCATCATCGTCTTCGAGGTGGGCGGCGTGATCGACCTGGGCGGCAAGACCCTCACCATCCGCGAGCCGTTCCTGACCATCGCCGGACAGACGGCGCCGTCGCCCGGCGTGACCTTCATCAAGGGCGGCATCGACATCGCAACCCACGACGTGATCGTGCGCCACATCCGGGTGCGGCCGGGCGAGGCGGGTTTTCCCAAGAAGTCCGGCAAGGACTTCGACAGCATCTCCACCCAGGGGATCAGCTACAACATCATCGTCGATCACTGCACCCTGACCTGGGGCACCGACGAGAACCTGTCGGCCTCCGGTCCCCGCTTCGTCGGCTCAACGCCGGAAGAGTGGCGCGCCGGCACCTCGCGCAACATCACCTTCTCGCAGAACATCATCGCCGAAAGCCTGCGCTGGTCGACCCACGGCAAGCTGGAGCATTCCAAGGGCAGCCTGATCCACGACAACGTCACCGGCGTGCTGATCTGGGGCAACCTCTACGCCCACAACGTCGAGCGGAACCCGATGTTCAAGGGCGGCGTCTGGGGGGTGATCGTCAACAACCTGATCTTCAACCCGGGCCAGCGGGCCATCCACTACAACCTCATGGCCGAGGAGTGGGGCTCCAGCCCCTGGCAGGTCGGCAAGATGGTGGCGGTCGGCAATGTGCTGCGCGCCGGCCAGGACACGCCCGAGGGCCTGCCCTTCCTGATGATCGGCGGCTACGGCGACCTTGAGTACTACGGCCGCGACAACATCGCCGTGGACCGCTGGGGCGCGGCGCTGCCGATGTTCGGCCGCTACACAACCAGCCCGGCCAGGATCATCCAGGTGAAGAAGGCCCCGTTCTGGCCCGCCGGGCTGGAAGCGCGCCCGGCCAGCGCCGTGCAGCAGTGGGTGTTGGCCGAGGCCGGCGCCCGTCCCTGGGACCGCGACGCGCTCGACGTGCAGCTGATCTCCGACGTCGCCGAGGGCCGCGGGAACATCATCAACTCCGAGAACGACCTGCACGGCTATCCCGACCACAAGCCGACGGCCCGGCCGTTCGTCGAGGCCGACTGGAACCTGGACGACATGTCGCCCCGGCGCCCGGGCCTGCTGGACGCCGGCGCCAAGGCGCGAGGGACGTAGAAGCGGCGTTCGCCCGCAATACTGTGTCGTCATGGTCCGACTTGTTCGGACCACCCATGAACACGGCCTTCGGACGTGGAACGCGGCGCGACCGTGCGAAGGGCCCGCTCTCACCACGCATGGGTGGCCCGAACAAGTCGGGCCATGACGGAAGAGAGAGCGTCGGCGATCCGTCCTACGTCCCCGGCTGGATGTAGGGGACGCGGGCGAACAGCTCGCGCTCCTTGCCGCGCGGGTCATCGGCCATGCGCGGCGCGGTGTCGAAGATCATCGTCCGGCGCCCGGGCAGGTCGTAGGCCTCCCAAGCCGGCAGTCCGGCGTGGTCGGGCCGTCCGTGGCGGGCGAAGGCGATGAAGGCGTCCTGCATCGCGTCCGACACCGCCCGGGCGTCGGGCGCCGTCCCGGTGATCGAGCCCGCCGCCTCCAGCGTCCCGAATACCAGCGGGATATCCAGCGTGTGCGGCGCCCGCGCCGTTCGGGGCCTGCCAGTCCAGCTGGTAGACGAAGGCGCCGCTGCCCTGACGCGCCCGGGCCTCGGCCTCGATGACGGCGGCGCGCCAGGATCGCGAGGCGGTGCTGGCCGCGAAGAACACCTGGCTGGGCGTCCAGGCGGGATAGAGGGCGCGGTACTCGGCGACCACCGTCTCGGGACTGATGTCGACGCGCAGCTCCGGGCCCAGCCGCGCGGGCAGCTCGTCCCAGGTCAGGCGGTGGTTGCGTTCGTCGCCACCCAGAAAGGCGCGGGTCTCGTCGCGGGTGTTGCCGATGATCATCGGAATGTCCGCCGACTGAGGCGGCGCGTCCGGCCAGAACGGATGGCGGGCCAGCGACCGGTCGTCGAGCACCGGGCCGAAGTAGAGCGATCCGGTCGGCAGGATCGGGTCGCGCTCGCCCATGGCCTCGACCAGCGCCTCCACCGGCAGGTCGGCCAGCTGGTCAGGCGAGGCCTTCAGCGCCGCGAGGAAGGCCCGGGCCCGCCGCTCGGCGTTCAGAGGCCCCGAGGCGGTGACCTGCTGACCGCTCATCGTCGCGGCGCGGTGGAACAGGCCCCGCGCCGCCGGCATGGCCATCAGGGTGGCGATCTTGGCCCCACCGCCGGACTGACCGAAGACCATGATCTTGCCGGGGTCGCCCCCGAAGGCGGCGATGTTGTCCCTCACCCACTGGAGGGCCAGCACCAGGTCCAGCTGCCCGACATTGCCGCTGTCGGCGAAGCGGGGCTCGCCGAAGCGGCCAAGCGAGAGGTAGCCGAGCGCGCCGAGGCGATGGTTCAGCGTCACGACCACCACGTCGCCCCGCGCGGCCAGCCGCGCCCCGTCGTACAGCGGGCTGGAGCCGGACCCGGCGCTGTAGGCGCCGCCATGGATGTAGACCATCACCGGTCGTCGCCCCGCGTCGGCGCCGGGCGTCCAGAGATTGAGGAACAGGCAGTCCTCGCTGGTTGGGCCGCCGGCGCCCTGGCCGCGCTGCGGCGAGCCGGCGCCGAAGGCGAGGGCGTCCCGGATGTCGGTCCACGGCGACGGCGGCGTTGGCGGCTGGAAGCGTCGCGGACCGGTGTCGGCGCCGTAGCGGACGCCCTTGAAGACCAACAGACCGTCCTGCCGGGCGCCGCGCACCCGTCCGTGGGTGGTGGCCACGACGGGGGCGGAGCGCCGGGATTCGCCAGGGTCGGGGAGGCCAGCGCCGCCGCGCCGATCCCCAGAATCGCGCTCCGCCGTGTCGTGTCCCGGTGCATGCAGACCTCCATAGTACACCCGGTGTCATAGCGCGGAGATGAGGGCGAGGGGAGGGCGCGCGCGCGCCTCCATCCTCTCCCTTTTGGGAGAGGGGGACCCTGCGGAGCAGGGTGGTGAGGGATGCGCCGCCGGTCGGTGACGGACCGCTGCGTCCGGCCTTCATCGCTGTCCGCGCAAGGATCTCACGCACAGGCGCCTCCCGCTCCACCCCCCTTCGGGTGGTCCCCCTCTCCCAAGAGGGAGAGGAGAAAATGGGGGGATAGATGGGATTCTATCCCCTCCGCTCCGACCGCCCGTATCATTCCCTCGTCCCGTCGCACGGGGAGGGCGCATGGCCAGCGACCTTGCGGCGTCGGGATGGAGTTCGAGCGGGGCAGGCGTGAGGGGGTTACTCACGCGGTCCGGGACGAGGCCGCTGCCTTGCCCGCCCGTCGGAGGCTTTGCCGGCTAAGTGCTAAGAGCGCTGCCCACCGGCGGCTCCCGGATAACGGACCTCGCGGAGCGTCTACGGTCTTCCCACTCTTGCACCTTCCACAAACAGACATCCGGGCAAGACCGGAGCGCTCCGCACCACCTCCCCAACCTGTTCGGGCAAACCCCGTTGAGGCGGCGAAGCCGTGCGGGGTTCGCGACGCGCTTCGCGCTCCTCACCCTGACGAATTCAGTAGAGCCCACCAACCTTCGTCATCCTGAGGAACGCCCGCAGGGCGCGTCGCGAAGGACGCAGGGCGCCCAACCCGATGGGGACACGCCCTTCAGTGCATGTCCCCACTGGACGCCGCCACCCCTTGCCCCACCCTGACCCGCTGCGCGGGTCTGTCCCTCCCCACAGGGGGGAGGGAGGGTGGAGTCAGCGCTTCTTCTTGAAGGTGTCGCCGATCTCGTCGGGGTGAACCCCGTCGGGACCCGGGCGGGTACGGGCCGACTTGCCGATCTGCGTGATCTTCGCGTCAGAGCTCTGGCCGTCGCGGCGGCCGGGCGGCAGGGCCTGGTTGGCCTCGCGCCCGGCGCCTTGCTTGTCGTCGGACATGACCGCGGCCCTCGGGTCAGGCGCGGGCGCGCGGTTCTTCGCCGGCCGGGCGGTCGGCGCTGTCGTCCTCGACCACGTCACCCTCGACCATCTCATGACCGGTGAAGGTGCGGGTTTCCGGCGCGGGCAGCCCCTCGGCCTTGAACTGCGCGGTCAGGGCTTCCTTGCGGGCCCGCATGCGGTCGGCCAGCGCGTCCATGTCCAGGCCGGCCTTGCGCGCCTGGGAGAACATGCCCTCGGAGCGCTTTTCCTCCTCCTCGACGTGGTGCTCGATCTGTTCGCTGAGCACCTTGACCTTGGCGTCGTAGAACTCTTCGTCCGGGGTGCTGCCCAGCAGCTCGGCGATCAGAACCTTGGCGCCGTCGTGCTCGACATAGGCTTCGGAGAGCAGGTCCTCCTCGATCGCGCCCTTGCAGGCCGGATAGAAGATCTCCTCCTCGAGGATCGTGTGGACGGTCAATTCGGTGCAGATCTGCTGCACCAGCGTCTGCTTGCGATCGGCGCCTTTCGCCGTCTCGAAACTCGCGAACAGGTCCTCGACCTTGCGATGGTCTGCTTTCAGCAGGGCGATGGCGTCCTGGGTTTGCGGTGTCTCGGCCATGATGTGATCTCCCTCCGCACGGGCTGTGCTGGCGGGAAAAGACGCAAAGGCGGTCGATGGTTGCGTGAGAATGACTCTCATCATTCTGCGTCGGCGGGCCGACAAAGCCTTGCGGCTGCTGCCTTTTCCGGGATCGGGGCGCGGGATGATCCGGTCCGGATTCCGCCAGCCGGCCGGGACGTGAGGCGGCTAGATCGCGCTCCATAAGAAGGAGACGCCCATGGCCTCGATCCGCATCGAACAACTCATAGACGCCCCGGCCGACGCCGTGTGGGACGCCATCGCCGACGTCGGAGGGCTGCACACGCGGCTCGTGCCCGGCTTCGTCGTCGACACCCAACTGGAGGAGGGCGCCCGGATCGTCACCTTCGCCAATGGCATGGTCGCCCGCGAAGTGTTGGTCGACATCGACCACGACCGCCGCCGCTTCGCCTACAGCGTCAGGACCGAACGGTTCGATCACCACAGCGCCAGCAACGAGGTGTTCGAAGCGGGCGACGGCCGCTGCCGGTTCGCCTGGACGGCGGACGTCCTGCCGCACGACATCGCCCCGATGGTCGAAGGCATGATGGCTGAGGGCGCGGACGTGCTGAAACAGGCGATGGAGAAGCAGTCGGGACAGACACCTGCCGGTGTCTGTCCCTGAGGGACTACCCCCGCCCGGACGTCGGGATGTCCTTGAACGCCACGTCCTTGTCGACGCGGATGTCGCCCGGCAGGCCCAGCACCCGTTCGGCGATGATGTTGCGCAGGATCTCGTCGGTGCCGCCTTCGACGCGGGTGGCGGGGCTGCGCAGCAGCATCTGCTGGAAGCGGGCGCCGGCCGCGGCGATGTCCGGATCGGAGACCACGCCGCCCTGGCCCTGCAGGTCCAGCGCGAACATCGCCAGCTCCTGCATGGTGGCGCCGGCGACCAGCTTGCCGATCGAGTTTTCCGGTCCGGGCGTCTCACCCTTGGAGAGGGCGGAGATGGCCCGCATGCCGGTGTACTTCAGGCCGCTGGCCTTGACGGCGTACTGCGCCAGCCGCGAGCGGACGGACCTGTCCTCGATGGCCAGGCCGTCCTCGGTCTGCAGGTTCATGCAGAAGTCGAACAGCTCCGGGAAGCCGGTGGGCATGCCCGAGCCGATCGACAGGCGCTCGTTCATCAGGGTGGTCAGCGACACCTTCCAGCCGTCGCCGACGGCGCCGAGGCGCTGGCTGTCGGGGATACGGACGTCGGTGAAGTAGACCTCGTTGAAGCCCGACTGGCCGTTGGCCTGCTTGATCGGGCGCACGTCGATGCCCGGCGACTTCATGTCGATCCAGAACATGGTCAGGCCCTTGTGCTTGGCCACGTTCGGGTCGGTGCGCGTGATGACGATGCCGTAGTCGCTGTGCTGGGCGCCGCTGGTCCAGATCTTCTGGCCGTTGATGATCCAGTCGCCGGAGCCGTCCGCGGCTGGGATCGCGGCCGTGCGCAGGCCGGCCAGGTCCGAGCCGCCGGCCGGTTCGCTGAACAGCTGGCACCAGATGTGTTCGCCGGACGCCAGCGGCGGCAGCAGCCGCTGCTTGGTCGCCTCGTCGGCCCAGGCCATGACCGTCGGGCCGCACATGCCGTGGCCGATGATGAACAGGCCGCTGAGCGCGCCGTAGACGCCCTCTTCCTGGCCCCAGATCACACGCTCGATCGGGGTGGCGCCGCGGCCGCCGTATTCCTTCGGCCAGTGCAGGCAGGCCCAGCCGGCTTCAGCCTTCTTCTTCTGCCAGGCCTTGGCGACCTGGATCGGGTCGACGCTCTTGAGGCCGTTGTTGCCGAACCCGCCGCCCTTCAGCTCGGCCTCGAGTTCCTTGGGGGCGTTGGCCTGGATCCAGTCGCGGGCGACGGCGCGGAAGGCGGCTTCTTCAGGTGTATCGTCGAAGTTCATGATCTTGCTCCGAAATCAGGCCGCGGCCGGGGCGTCGTTGCGCTGGCGCAGGCGGTCGATCAGCAGGTCTTCCCAGGTCGATTGCGAGCCCAGCGCCAGGGCCAGGCCGTTGCTGCGGCGATAGAAGAGGTGGCAGTCGAAGGCCCAGGTGAAACCCATGCCGCCGTGCACCTGGATGTTGTTCTTGGCGCAGTGCTGGAAGGACTGGGTGGCCGAGACCCGCGCCGTCGCCGCCGCCACCGGCAGCTCCGCCGAGCCGGTCGAGAGCGCCCAGGCGCCGTAGTAGGCGTTAGAGCGGGCCAGGGTCGCCGACACATACATGTCGGCCAGCAGATGCTTCACCGCCTGGAACGAGCCGATCGGACGGCCGAACGCCATGCGGTCGAGCGCATAGTCGCGGCCCATCTCGAGAGCCCGGTCGCTGCCGCCGACCTGTTCGAAGGCGACCAGCACGGCGGCGTGGTCCAGCACCTCCGACGCCAGCCGCCAGCCGTCGCCGGCCACGCCCAGCAGCTGGGCCGGCGCGTCCTTGAAGGTCAGGGCGGCCTGGCCGCGGGTCGGGTCGATGCTGTCGAGCGTCTCGCGGGTCACGCCGGCGCCATTCAGGTCGACGAGGTACAGCGAGACCCTGCCGCCCTCGCGGGCCGCGACGATCACGAGATCGGCGATGTCGCCGTCGGCCACCGGCGACTTCACGCCGCTCAGCTTGCCGCCGGAGACGGTCGCCTTGATCGACTTTTCAGTCGCCCGGCCCATGCCTTCGGCCAGCGCCATCGTGCCGATGGCCTCGCCGGAGGCCAGCTTCGGCAGCCAGGCCTGCTTCTGCTCCTCGGAGCCCGCCAGCATCAGCGCCTCGGCGGCCTGGTAGATGGAGGAGACCATCGGCACCGGCGCCAGCGCGCGGCCCAGTTCCTCGGCGATCACGCAGAGCTCCAGGTGGCCCAGGCCGACGCCGCCGTAGGCTTCGGGAATGGCGGCGCCCAGGAAGCCCATCTCGGCCAGGCCCTTCCAGAGCCCGGCGTCGTAGGATTGCTCGCCCTCGAGCACGGCGCGCACCGCGGCCGGCGGACAACGGTCCGCGAGGAAACGCCGCGCCTGGTCGCGCAGCTGCTTCTGGTCGTCTGAGAAGTCGAAATTCACCTGGGGCCTCCCGTCGCCGGCGCGGCTCGCCGGTCTGTCGGACTCACGTTGAACGCCCTCACGCCGGGTTAGCCAAGCGTTCTTCCAACCCTCGTTCCCTCAGGCCATGATGACAGACAGTCAGTCGCGCCGACGAAGGAGCCTGCGCCATGATCACCGTGTTCGGCGGGCAGACCTCCCGATCCCTGCGGGTCGTCTGGTTGCTGGAGGAAATGGGTCTGCCCTACCGGGTGCGGCAGGTGGACATGCTGGCCGAGGCGCCGGACGCCGGGCTGCTGGCGGTCAATCCGGCCTACTACATTCCGGCGCTTCAGGACGGCGAGGTCACCATGGTCGAGTCCATCGCCATCATGGAGTACCTGATGGCCCGCCATGGCCCCACGCCGCTGGCCCCGGACTCGATGGATCCCGCCTTTCCGACCTACCAGCAGTTCCTGCATCTGGGGGAAGCCGGGATCGCGACCCTGCTGATGGTCCCCGTGGTCAGCCGGTTCCTGGCGCCGGAGGCGGAGCAGGACAACTGGGGCGCCCGCCAGGCGCTGTTCTGGGCCGGCAAGCGACGGGCGCTCGTGCAGCGGCAGCTGGAGCGGTCGACCTGGATCGCCGGCGAGGCCTTCACCGCGGCCGACATCTCGATCACCTACGCCCTGGAGTTCGGACGCCGGCAGGGGGTGTTCACGCTCGAGGAGGCCGAAACCGCCTATCTCGACCGCACCATGGGCCGTGAGGCCTACCGGCGCGCCCTCGCCAACTCCATGCCCGCCGTGGAACCGGCGGCCGGATGACGCTAGGGAGGCGACCATGACCATTGAGAACGAAGATCAGCTCGACAGGCTGCGCACCGTCGGCAGGCTCGTGGCCCGCACGCTCGAAGCGATGGGCAAGGCGCTGGAGCCCGGGATGACGACGCGGGAACTCGACGACCTCGGCCGCGCCATGCTGGAGCGGGAAGGAGCCCGCTCGGCCCCGGAGCTGACCTACAATTTCCCCGGCGCGACCTGCATTTCGGTCGGCCCCGACTGCGCCCACGGCATTCCCGGCGAGACGGTCATCAGGCCCGGCGATCTGGTCAACATCGATGTCTCGGCCGAGCTGGACGGCTATTTCGGCGACACCGGCGCCAGCTTCGCCGTGCCGCCGGTGAGCAAGCGCATCGACCGCCTGTGCCGCGACGGCCGACGCGCCATGTGGGCGGGGATCCGGTCGGTGAAGCCGGGCGGCCGGCTGAACGAGATCGGCCGCGCTATCGAGACCTTCGCCGACAGGAACGGCTACAGCCTCGTCCGCAACCTCGCCAGCCACGGCGTCGGCCTTTCGCTGCATGACGAACCGGGCGAGATCCCGACCTGGTACGACCCGCGCGACCGCCGCACCATCCCCGAGGGCCTGGTCTTCACCATCGAACCCTTCCTGTCGCTGGGCGGCGACTGGGTCGAGGAGCTGGACGACGGCTGGACGCTGCGCCCGGAAGGCCGCCAGCCGACGGTGCAGTACGAGCATACGCTGGTGGCCACCCGCAACGGGCCGATGATCCTGACGCTGGCGTGATCCGGACCGACGCCGCGGCCGGCGCCGGGGTGGCATGTCGACGCTTGCCGGGCTAACTCCCCCCTATGGCGAAGAAGCAAGCTCCTGAATTCGAGATCGAGGTCGGCGGAGAGCCCTACATCTGGCGGCTTCAGCGCCAGCCGCAGTGGTCCAGCGACACCAAGGGGTGGCAGGGCATGGCCATCGCCGTGCGCCACGCCGAAGGGCAGCGCGAAGCCGTGGTCGAGTTCCCGGCCGGCCGCCAGCCCGCCTACGGCCTGCCGATGCTGAAGCCCGCGCAGATCAAGCCGGAGCTGGTGGCCCGGGCCATCGCCTCGGCCATCGACGCCGGCTGGGAGCCGCACTCGCGCGGCAAGACGGTGGCCATCGTGGTGGACGCCGACGGCGGCTGATAGCCCGCCCTTGCCTGACGCTGGGTCGCGGGCGCCAGATGGCGGCCAACGACAGGACGCACAGGGAAACGCCGGCATGGACCTCGAACTCAAGGGCAAGACCATCTTCGTGGCCGGCGCCAGCCGGGGCATTGGCCTCGGCATCGTCGAGGCCTGTCTGGCCGAGGGGGCGAAGGTGGCCATCACCGCCCGGGGCGCCGAGGCGCTGGAGGAGACCCGCCAGCACCTGGCCGCCCGCTATGGCGCGGAGAACCTGTGGGCGATGGCCGGCGACCTGCGCGACACCGCCACCATCGAGAAGGCCCTAGCCGGGACCGAGGAGGCCCTGGGCCCCATCCACGGCGCGGTCGCCAATGTCGGCCTGCATCCGTGCCCACCGGGGGCCGAGGTCGACGACGAGACCTGGGACGCCGGCTTCTCGCAGAACCTCGGATCGGCCTGGCGGCTGGCGCGCGGGGCGTACCGCCGCATGGAGCCGCGCCGCTCGGGCTCGATCCTGTTCATCAGTTCGATCGCGGGCCTGGGCGCGCTCGGCACCCCGATGACCTACGGCACCGCCAAGGCGGCGATGAACCACATGGCCAAGGAGCTGGCGAAGATCACCGGCCCCAGCAACGTACGGGTCAACGCCATCGCGCCCGGCAACATCATCTTCCCGGGCGGGACCTGGCAGGAGCGGATGGACGGGCCGCGCGCGGACAACTGGCAGCGCTGGATCAATCGCGAGGTGCCGATGAAGCGCTACGGTTCCCCTGAGGAGATCGGCACGGTCGCGGCCTTCCTGATGAGCGACCGGGCCAGCTTCGTGCACGGCGCCATTGTTCCCGTCGACGGAGGTCAGACCCGATGAGCGTTCTTCAAGCCAGCCAGCCCTATGAGCACCTGGAAATCCGCCACGAGGGCGACGTCATCTGGGCGACGATGAACCGGCCCGACAGCCTCAATGCGCTGAACCGCAGGCTGGTCGCCGAGCTGCGCGACTTCTTCGTCGGCCTCTACTGGCGCCGCGACGTGCGCGTCGTGGTGCTGAGCGGTGCGGGCAGGGCGTTCAGCGCCGGCCTCGACCTGAAGGAGCGCAGCGACGGCAACAGCCAGCGCAGCATCGGCGCCGGCCTGGACGCCCAGCGCAGCATCAGCGAGATCGTCATCGCCATGCGCCGCTGTCCGCAGCCGATCGTCGCCTGCGTGGACGGCGCGGCCAGTGGCGGCGGCTTCGCCCTGGCGCTGGCCAGCGACGTGCGGATTGCCACGCCGCGCACCCGCATGAACGCCGCCTTCATCCGCATCGGCCTGTCTGCCAACGACATCGGGGTCAGCTACTTCCTGCCCCGCATGGTCGGCAGCTCGGTGGCCGCCGAATACATGCTGACCGGCCGCTTCATCGACGCTGACCGGGCTTACCAGCTGGGCCTGGTCAGCCGCGTCGTCGAGCCGGAGGCCATCGAGGCCGAGGCCGCCGGCTTCGTGAAGGACATGCTGCACGCCACGCCGCTGGGCCTGCGCCTGACCAAGGAGGCGCTGAACCACGCGATCGACGCCGGCGGGCTGGAGGCGACCATCGCCATGGAGGACCGCAACCAGATCCTGGCCAGCAGCGACGGCGACTTCGCCGAGGGCGTGCGGGCGTTTCTGGAGAAGCGCGAGCCCGACTACAGCAAGCGGGAAGGGTAGGGCGCGCCCGCTGATTTCGTCGCCGGAAAGGCCCGCGGCGACGTCGCCCGGGCCTTGTGCGGCAGCGGGAGCGGCGTATTTTCGCCCGTCCGGCGTATTTTCGCTCGCCTCCGTCTGCGATCCGTGCGACAAGGGGGCATCAAATATCGACTTGGTTCGGTTGCTCTCCTTGCTTGCTCTTCGGATCGAGCTCCCGAGTCTGACGTGATCCTTTCCGACAATTTGATCGAGTGTCCACGTTGGACGCCCGCACTTTCGACACCGGAAAGGTGATCTCAATGGCTACCGGCACTGTTAAGTGGTTCAACGGAACCAAGGGCTTCGGCTTCATCCAACCTGACGACGGCGGCGCCGATGTGTTCGTGCACATCTCGGCCGTTGAACGCGCTGGCATGCGCTCGCTCGACGAAGGCCAGAAGGTCTCGTTCGAACTGGAACGCGATCAGCGCAGCGGCAAGATGTCCGCCGGCCAGCTGCAAGCGGTCTAGCACTATCGTGGCGGCCGGTCCGGGACTCCCGGGCCGGCCGTTGCTCTTACGAAAGTCTGCATGAACGAATTCCAGAAGACCGGCTTCGCCGAAAGGCTGAAGACGGCGGCGGAGGCCCGCCAGGCGCTTGTCGCCAAACTGAAGCCCAAGCCCACCGTCACCGACCCCCAGTTTGAAGACCGCGCCGCGCGCCGGGAAGCCGAACTGGCCCAGGTCCGCGCTGATCGGGCAGAGGCCCGCGCCGCCGCCAAGCAGGCGGTCGCCGACAGCGAAGCCGCCGCCCTCGAGGCCGCCGCCGCGCTCGAAGCCGAGGCCCTTGAGGCCAAGCGTGGCGAGCGCAAGGAGCGCAAGCAACTCACCAAGGTCGAGCAGAAGGCCAAGCGCGATGCGCGCTACGCCGCCCGCAAGGCCCGTTAATCCAGGAGAGACCATGGCCCGCGCCCCGAACTACAATTTCGAACGCCAGGAACGCGACCGCCAGAAGGCGATCAAGGCCGCCCAGAAGGCCGCCGCCAAGCAGGAGGCGAAGGACCGCGCCGCCACGACCCCGCCTGCGGACACCAACGGGCAATAGGCCCGTCGGCGTGTAAGGCGGCGGTTCGGGGCTACCCCTCCGCCGCCACCCGTTCCAGAAACAACCGCGCGATTTCCGCCCCGTGGGTCTCCTGCGGGAAGTGCCCGGCGTCGGGCAGCAGGTCGAACGTCGCCTGCGGGTAGTTGGCCGCCCACTGCCGGCCCCAGGCTTCGGTGAAGACGTCGTCTCCGCCACCCCAGATGAAATGCACCGGCCCCGTCCACCCGAGCAGGCGTTCGAAGTCCCGCGCCTGATCCGCAGCAGCGCCGCCTTCGGGATTATAGAAGGGCAGGCTGAGCGGGAAGCGTCGCGGTCCGGCGTGTCCCGCATGACCGAGACCCGCGAACGGCGCGTCATAGCCGCGCCGGACCGCCTCCTGGTCGGGCGTCAACTGCGGCGCCGCTCCCCCTGGACGATGCCGTAAAGCTCCCGCGCCGGCATCATGCCCAGCGGAATCATCATGAAGGTCCCGATCGAGAGCAGGTCGGGCACGTTGTCTCCAAACACGCCGCCCGCCTGCCACCCGGCATTCCAGCGCCGCAGAGCGTCCGTGTAGGTGTAGGCGTCGTGGTGCAGCCAGGTGTTCATGATGACGAGGCGCGAGAAGCGCCCGGGCAACCGCGCCGCCTGGGCCAGGCCGATGGGGCCGCCCCAGTCCTGGCAGAACAGTGTCGCCCCGCGCAGGTCGAGGGTCTCCACCAGTTGGCGGTGCGCGGCGACATGGCGCGCGATCGAATACCAGCCGTCGTCCGTCACCTTGTCTGAGCGGCCAAAGCCGATGTGGTCGGCGGCGATACAGCGATAGCCGGCCTCGACAAGCGCCGTGATGATATGCCGGTTCAGGAAGCTCCAGGTCGGCATGCCGTGCATCAACAGCACTGTCGGGCCGTCACGGGGCCCCTCGTCGACGTAGTGCAGCCTCAGCCCTTCGACCTCAATGTAGCGCGGCGCGAAGGGATAATCAGGCAAGCCCAGAAAGGCCGCGTCGTCGGTTCGCAGGAAGGGCACGCCGGACGGCGTGTGAAGAAGATCTGACATCCGGACGCCCCGCTTAAACATCTGACATCAAATGTGTCACATGTTTCCTGCGCGGCGTCGAGGTTCGTCAGGCGACCTCGAAGCCCTCGTAGCCCTTCGCCGCCACGTCATCGATGCGGACTTTGTAGCCTTCGCCGACGTAGGGCATGAAGACGCGCGGCTTTCCGGGGACGTTGGCCCCGATGTACCAGCTGGCGGCGCGCGGATAGAGGGTCTTGTCGGCCTCCTCGTTGACATGCTCGACCCAGGCGTCCTGCGCCTGCGTCGTGGCCTCGATCAGCGACGCCTGTTTCGCCTGCACATGGCCGATAGCGTCGGCGATCCAGTCGACGTGGAACTCGATCGACATCAGCATATTGGACAGCACCGAGGGACTGCCCGGACCGGTGACCGTGAACAGGTTGGGGAAGCCCGCCACCATCAGGCCCAGATAGGTGCGCGGCCCCTCGGCCCAGACCGCGTTCAGCGCCTTGCCGCCCCGGCCGCGGATATCGATCCGCGACAGGGCGCCGGTCATGGCGTCAAAGCCGATGGCGTAGACGATGATGTCGACCGGATACTCACCGCCGGCGGTCTTCACCCCGGTCGGCGTGATCGCCTCGATCGGCGTCTCGTGCAGGTCGACCAGGCTGACGTTGTCGCGGTTGAAGGTCTCGAAATAGTCGGTGTCGACGCAGGCCCGCTTGGCGGCCAGGGGGAAGTCGCGCGGGATCAGCTTCTCGGCCAGGGCCGGGTCCTTGACGATCTCGCGGATCTTGCCGCGCACATAGTCGCAGGCCGCCTCGTTGATGCGCTCGTCCTTCACCAGGTTGGGAATCTGGGCGCAGGCGATCAGGCCCCAGCCGCTCCACAGGCCCTCGAGCAGCTGGGCCAGTTCCGCGTCGCTGGGGACCCAGTCGGCCGGCGGCATGGGGATGCCCGGCTCGCCGGCCTTCACCATCCGGATGAACTCGGGGAAGGCCTCGTGGAAGGCGGCGACCTCCTCGTCGGCCAGCGGCGTATTGACCGCCGGCAGGCTGAAGTTTGGCGTCCGCTGGAAGACCGTCACCTGCGCCGCCTCGGCCGCGATGTGGGGCAGGGACTGGATGGCGGACGACCCGGTGCCGATGACGGCGACGCGCTTGCCTTTGAAATCGACGCCCTCGTGGGGCCACAGGCCGGTGACGTAGCTCTCGCCCTGGAAGCCGTCGGCGCCGGGCAGGTCCGCGCCGCGCGGCACCGACAGGCAGCCGGTGGCCATGATGCAGAAGCGGGCGTCGATCACGTCGCCGGCGTCGGTGCGGACGGTCCAGCGGCGGCTGGCCTCGTCGAACACCGCGGCGGTCACCTTCGTCTCGAACGCGAAGTCGCGGCGCAGGTCATAGCGGTCGGCGACGTGCTCGGCATAGGACAGGATCTCGGGCTGGGTCGCGTACTTCTCGCTCCAGCGCCAGCCGAGCCGGACCTCGTCGGACCAGGTGTAGGAATAGAGCAGGCTGGGA
Organism: Caulobacteraceae bacterium; assembly: GCA_965283745.1. Classification (GTDB taxonomy): domain Bacteria; phylum Pseudomonadota; class Alphaproteobacteria; order Caulobacterales; family Caulobacteraceae; genus Caulobacter. The sequence continues at coordinate 30,222 of CBDIPM010000012.1, read as the reverse complement.
ATGTCGCAGCGCGCGCCCGGATAGCGGTTCCAGTACCAGGTGCCGCCGACGTCCTTGCCGGCCTCGAACCCCTGCACCGAAAACCCGGCCTCGCGCAGACGCTGGACCATGTAGAGGCCGGCGAATCCCGCCCCGACCACGACGGCGTCGACCGACCCTTTGCGCGGCGTCCTGCCGGTGGCCAAATCCGCGTTCGTCATCCTGATGCTCCGACTGCTTCCAACCCGCCTGCGTCGTTCTGGGCGACGCATGACCGGTCGTCAGGATGGGCCTGCTGACCCTGCGAAAGCAAAGCAGATTGTGCCGTCTAGAGCTCGAGCACGTCGTGGGCGTCGCTCGCCCGTCGCCACGGGCCGCGAAACCCGGCCCGTGCGCCGCGCCGGCGGTCCGGGCCGAAATAGCCGTCCAGGCGGACGAAGGGGCGGGGACGCAGGATCACCGCTTCGAGCCGCTTCAGGATGGACGAAGCCGTGACCGGCTTGCTGAGGAACTCATTGACCCCCAGGTCGCGGGCGGCCGTCAGGCGCTTCAGGTCGCTATGGCCGGTCAGCATGATGATCGGCGTGAAGCAGACAGGGTCCTCCAGGCCGCGCACGGCCTCGAGGAACTTCAGGCCGTTCATCACCGGCATCTCGTAGTCGACATAGACGACGTCCATCGACCGCCGCCGCAGGGTGTCGACGCCGTGCCGTCCGTCCGGCGCGTAGTGCAGGCGTCGGCATCCAACCGCCGACAGCACGCTGCCGACGATGGACCGCATCTGGGCGTTGTCGTCGACGATCAGGATGTCGAGTTCTCCAAGCCCGCTGGCCGTCAGGATGGGCTGACGCGAGTCACCTCGGAGCGCTGGATTTTGAAGCATCGGACTTATTTGGCGCGCGCGCCGGAGGCGTCAATGCGACTACCCCATTGTGGGTGACGGTGATTGGAAAAGGGGGCGCCGCCCTTGGTCGCATTGGCGGAAAGTCTTTCGCCAGAATAGCTTGGCCCGATGTCAGAAACAATTCGCGACCCTTCCAGAGACGAACTTGCGTCCGGCGAGGCCAGCGCCCGGCTGGCGCAGCGCGCCACGATCCAGTTCGTTCTCGACACGGCGGATCTCCTGTCGCGGATCATCGACTCCGACACGGTTCGCGGGCTGATCTTCCTGGGCATCATCGCCGCAAACACCCGGCATTTGCGCGCCGGCTCGCAGGAGGCCCAGGCCTACGCCGCGACCCCGGACGTGGTGCCCGACACCCTGCGCCGCGGGATCAGCGTTCACGCCCTGTGTCACCAGGTGAACCTGCCCTACGAAACGACCCGTCGGCATGTGCAGAAGCTGATCAACGACGGACTGTGCGAGCGTCGCGATGACGGCATCATCGTGCCGGCCGCGGCCTTGTCCAGTCCGCGCATGATGCGGGTCCTCGACCGGAACCTGGCCAACGTCTTCAAGTTCGTCGACGAGCTGGAGCGCGGCGGGGTTCTGGCCGCGCGGCGGGCGCGCGGCGACTGACAGAGCGCCGGGCCGCCGCTGTCGGCTTTTGGCGGAAGCGGTGGGATTCGAACCCACGGACGGCTCGCACCGTCGCTGGTTTTCAAGACCAGTGCCTTAAACCACTCGGCCACACTTCCATCAGGCGGCGCTTCTAGCGTGACGCGGCGGGGGAGGGAACCTCGCTATCGGCCCTTAACCACGTCGAAAACCCTTCGCGCGATACTGCCGGCGTCGATCACCAGAGAGGCCGAGCGCGGATGCGTCCTGACGCCTGTGTGAAATCGTTGACCGTCCTGTTGGCCTGCGCCGCCGTCACGGCCTGCGCCACGCCGCGCTACGCCACCGACAAGCGGCCCAACGCGGTGGCCGCCAAGCCCGGCGCGCGGGTTCCGGGGACCATGCGGCCCTATCAGGTGAAGGGGGTCTGGTACACGCCGCGCCATGATCCCGACTATGACGAGAAGGGCGTCGCCAGCTGGTACGGCGAGCAGTTCCACAACCGCAACACCGCCAACGGCGAGGTGTTCGACATGGATCTGATCACCGCCGCCCACAAGACGCTGCCGCTGCCGTCGATCGTCGAGGTCACCGACCTGGACACCGGCAAGAAGCTGAAGGTCCGGGTCAACGACCGGGGGCCGTTCGTCCCCGGCCGGATCATCGACCTGTCGAAGGGCGCGGCCAAGAAGCTGGGCATCTACCAGCGCGGCGTGGCGCGGGTCCGCGTGCGCTACATCGGCCCGGGCTGACCCCGCCCCGAGATAGCGCCTTCGCGTTCTGGACATCATCGCCGTTCCGCGCGAGGACGGGGCGTGACCAGAGGCATTTTCATCACCTTCGAAGGCGGGGAGGGGGCGGGCAAGTCCACCCAGATCCGCCGCCTGGCCGAGCGGCTGCGCGCCGGCGCGCGGGACGTCGTCCTCACGCGTGAGCCGGGCGGCTCGCCGGGGGCCGAATCGATCCGCGAGCTGCTGCTCAACGGCGACACCGACCGCTGGTCGCCGCTGACCGAGGCGCTGCTGATGAACGCCGCGCGGCGGGACCATATCGAGCGGGTGATCGCTCCGGCCCTGGCGCGTGGGGCGGTGGTGCTGTGCGACCGTTTCGCCGACTCGACCCGGGCCTATCAGGGCGCCGGCGGGGCGGTCGACCCGGCCGTCATCGCCCAGCTGGAGGCGGCCGTGGTCGGGGATGTGCGCCCCGACCTGACGCTGATCTTCGACCTGCCGGTCGCCGAGGGCCTGCGTCGCGCCCTGTCGCGCAATGGCGGCGAGGAGCGGTTCGAGGCCAAGGGCGCCGCCTTCCACGAGCGCCTGCGCGCCGCCTATCTGGATATCGCCCGCAGCGAGCCGGAGCGTTGCGTGCTCATCGACGCCACGGCGTCACTGGACGCGGTCGAGGCCGCCATCCTCGCCGCCGTGCAGCCCCGGCTGGACCGCTGACATGGCCGACGTCGCCGCCCCGCCCCATCCCCGGAACGCCTTTGCGCTCGAAGGCGCGGCCGAGCAGGAGCAGGCCTTTCTCGACGCGCTGGACCGCGGCCGGCTGCACCACGCCTGGCTGCTGACGGGGCCCGAGGGCGTGGGCAAGGCCACCTTCGCCTTCCGCGCCGCGCGCCGGCTGCTGGGCGGCGCCGGATCCCAACAACGGCCTGCTCGGCGCGCGGATGACCGACCCGGTCGTGCGCCAGGTCTCGGCCCGCTCGCATCCCGACCTGCTGGTGCTGGAGCGGCACACCGAGGACGGCAAGCCTCGGAAGGTCATCCCGGTCGATGAGGCCCGGCAGCTGGGGGCCTTCTTCTCGCAGACGCCGGCCACCGCGCCGTACCGGGTGGCGATCGTCGACGCCGCCGACGATCTGAACGTCAACGCCGCCAACGCCATCCTCAAGACGCTGGAGGAGCCGCCGCCGCGCGGGGTGCTGCTGCTGGTCAGCCACGCGCCGGGCCGGCTGCTGCCGACCATCCGTTCGCGCTGCCGGCGGCTGGCCTTCACCGCCCCGGGCGAAGAGATCACCGCCGGCTTCCTGGAGACCCGCACCTCGCTGTCGCCCGAGCAGGCGCATCGGCTGGCCCGCATGGCCGGCGGCGCGCCGGGGCTCGCGCTGCGGCTGGCGGCGGCCGACGCGTTGAAGGCCGACGACGAGGCGCACGAGATCCTGCGGACCCTGCCCCGGCTGGACGACGGCGCCCTGCTGGCGCTGGCCGACAGCTTCCGGGGTCCGGAAGGGCAGGGGCGGTTCAACCTGCTGATCGAGCGGATCATGGACCAGATCCGCACCATGGCCGTGGGCCAGGCGACCCACGGCGGCGGTATCGGGCTCGACCGCTGGGTCCAGGCCTGGGAGCGGCTGAGCGCGCTGCCCGACCAGACCGAGGGCCTCAACCTCGACCGCGCCGACGCCTTCTGGACGGCGATGCGCGAGCTGCGCGCCGCCGCGCGGGCGGCCTGACCCCATGCTCATAGACAGCCACGTCAACCTGCACGCGCCGCAGTTCGCCGAGGACATGGACGCCGTCATCGACCGCGCCCGCGCCGCCGGCGTCGCGCTGATGGTCAATATCAGCGACAAGGTCTCGACCTTCGACGTCACCCACAGGGTGGCGATGGACCACCCCGACATCTGGGCGACGGTCGGCACGCACCCGCACGAAGCCAAGGAAAATCCGGACCTCAAGGCCAGTGACCTCATTGCGCTGGCGCAGCGGCCCAAGGTGGTCGGCATCGGCGAGTGCGGCCTGGACTTCCATTACGACCTCAGCCCGCGCGACGTGCAGGCGGCGGTGTTCCGCCAGCATTGCATCGCCGCCCGCGAGACCGGCCTGCCGCTGGTGGTCCACACCCGCGAGGCCGACGCGGTGATGGGCGCCATCCTCGAGGAGGAGCACGCGGCGGGGGCCTTCAAACTGATCATGCACTGCTACACCAGCGGGCCGGAGCTGGCCCGGCGAGCGGCGGCGCTGGGCGCCTGGTTCTCGGTCAGCGGCATCGCCACCTTCAAGGCGGCCCAGGACGTGCGAGACATCATCGCCGAGATGCCGGGCGACCGGATCATCGTCGAGACCGACTGCCCCTACCTGGCCCCCGTGCCCATGCGCGGGCGGCGCAACGAGCCGGCCTTTCTGCCGCACATCCTGGCCAAGCTGGCCGAAATCCGCGGCTGGAGCCTGGAAGAGGCCGAGCAGCGCACCGAGGACGCCTTCTTCGCGCTGTTCGACAAGATTCCCCGGTCATGAGCGGCACGCTGGCGGTCACCATCCTGGGCTGCGGCTCCTCGGGGGGCGTGCCCCGCGCCGACGGCGACTGGGGCGTCTGCGATCCGGCCGAGCCGAAGAACCGGCGGCTGCGCTGCTCCCTGCTGGTCCGTCGCAGGGCGGAGGACGGAGAGGGCCCGGAGACGACGGTGCTGGTCGACACCTCGCCCGACTTCCGCGAACAGGCGGTGGCGGCCAACATCCGGCGGCTGGACGGGGTGCTGTTCAGCCACGACCACGCCGACCAGACCCATGGCATCGATGACGTCCGCGCCTTCTTCATCCGCCAGCGGGCGAAGATCCCGGCCTGGATGGACGCCGCCACGCGTTCCAGCCTGACCCGCAAGTTCGACTACGTCTTCCAGAGCCACGGCGGCTATCCGGCCATCCTGGAGGCGCGAGACCTGCCGGCCCACGGCGTCGACTGGGCCATCGACGGGCCGTCGGGGATCATTCCGGTGAACAGCTTCGACATGGAGCACGGGTCGATGCGCTGCGCCGGCTTCCGGTTCGGCGGCGTCGCCTACTCGCCGGACGTCAACGGCCTGGACGACGCGGCCTTCGAGGCCCTGCGCGGCGTCGACACCTGGATTGTCGACGCCCTGCGCTACACGCCCCATCCGACCCACGCCCATCTGGAGCGGACCCTGGCCTGGATCGCGCGCGTGGCGCCGCGCCGGGCGATCCTGACGAACATGCATATCGACATGGATTTCGATGCCTTGAGGACATCTATCCCCCCTGGCGTCGAGCCCGCCTATGATGGCCTGACGGTGGAGATCGGGATGTGAAACGGATGCTGCGGGTCGGACTGGCGATCGCTCTGCTGCTGGCGGGGCTGGCGGTGGTGCTGTTCGTGTTCGCCAACAGCCGTGTGAATGACGGCGAGGTCCCGGTGGCGGACAGCCTGCTGGTTCCCGGCGCGCCGAAGACCGTTCTGGCCGTCTGGGCTCATCCCGACGACGAAATCACCTCGGCTGGCACGCTGGCGCGGCTGGCGAAGGAGGAGGGGGCCCGGCTCGTGCTCGTCTACATGACGCGCGGCGAGGCGGCGAAGGGCCTCGGCTACACCGCCGAGCAGTTGGCCAGGCTCCGCCCGCCGGAGGCGCAGGCCGCCGGCAAGGCGCTGAGCGCGAGCCGCGTGGTGGTGCTGGACTATCCGGACGGCGGCCTGACCGGTGTCGACGCCACGGCGGCCAAGGCGGCGATCCGAAAGGTCGTCGATGAGGAAAAGCCCAGTGTTGTCATAAGCTTTGACGAACGTGTTGGCTTCTACGGCCACCCCGACCACGCCCAGACCGGCCGCTGGGTGCGCGCGGTGGTCGACGACGGCGCGGCCCAGCCGGGCTTTCCGGTCAAGCGGCTGTATCAGGCGACGCTGCCGACCAGCATGGTCAAGCTGGCGCTGAAGCTGGTCGACGCGTTCCGCACGCGATACCCGAAGGATCCGGCCAACGGTCTGCCGGCGCCCGACCTCGCCATCCGCATTCCGAGCCAGGCGGCCAGCAAGCGCGCCGTCCTCGACGCCCACACCACCCAGGTGAAGATCATCGCCGACGTGCAGCCCGGCTACGACAAGGTCCCGGCCTGGCTGTACTACCGCCTGTTCGACCGTGAGTACTACGCCGTGGCGGTGAGCCGATAATTCAGCAAAACACGTGTGTTAGAGAGAATGTCTCACCCACTTTCCAGACACGCGATATCAGGCGACGTCGCGAACCGGAGGCGGATAGAGCGCGTCGAGGCCAACCAGGCTTTCGAACGCCGGCCGAGCCAGCACGTAGCCCTGGATGAGGGTGGCGCCCAGATCCGCCAGCGTGCGCAGTTCACCCTCGGTTTCCACACCTTCGCAGATCGTCTGGATTTCCAGATCGGCCAGCAGATCGAGCATGGACTTGACGATCCGCTGCTTGACGGTGTCCGCGTCGATGCCGCGCACAAGCTCCATGTCCAGCTTGACGATGTCGGGCTGGAACTGCGTCAGGAGGCCAAGGCCCGCGTAGCCGGCCCCGAAGTCGTCGATCGCCGTCTTGAACCCCATCGAGCGATAGGTGCGCAGGATGTTCAGCAGGTGATTGGTGTCGAGCTTCTCGTCCTCGGTGAACTCGAAGATGATCCTGTCGAGCGGAAAGCCCGTGCGCATGGCCGTCGCCAGGGTCAGGCGAATGCAGGCCCGCGGTTCGTAGACCGCGTTGGGCATGAAGTTGATCGACAGTCGCGCGCCGTCCCGGGCAAGGTCCAGCGCGGTCGCCAGCTCGATGGCCTTGACCCGGCACTGCTGGTCGAAGGCGTAGCGGTTGCCGTCGGCCACCTGGCTCAGGATCGTGTAGGCGCCTTCGCCGCCGGGACCGCGCACCAGGGCTTCGTGCGCGAAGATCGCCTGACGGGCGACATCGACGATGGGCTGGAAGGCCATGGAGAACGGCAGCTCGAACCCGGCGCCGTCGCGGCAACCCTCGCATCCCGTCGACATCCGCTTACTCCCGATCCAAGAACTGAAAACCCATTTCGGGCCTCGCGGGTTTATGGAAGCTTGATTTCGAGTTGGATTTTCAGGGGCGAGACTGGAGGCGTGCGGCCATTCCGCCCTTTAGCGATCACACATTTCTGATAATATTACTTAGGCGCAATATGGACTGAGCCATGACCAGCGCGCGACGCCTGTTCCTGATCCGCCTGCTGCACACCGTCATCTACATCGTGATGGCGGCCAGCGCCCTCGTCGTGCTGTTCGCCGGCGTCACCGGCGCCAACGGCCCCTGGCTGCCGCCGGCGTTGGTTCTCGTCCTCATCGAGAGCGTCGTCTTCATCGGGTTCGGCCTGAAGTGCCCGCTGACCGCCGTGGTCGCGCGCCATGCCGACGGCGCGCCGGTGTCCGACACCCTGATGCCGGAGCGCCTGACCCGCCACACCTTCAAGGTCTTCGGCCCGATCTTCGTCGTCGGGCTGGCGCTGCTGGCCCTGCGCTGGCTGACGGGCTGGCAGCCAGGCGGCTGACCGTCTGCACGAAAAGCACAATTGCGGCCGCCGCGGCTTCCCGCTAAAGCGCCCGTGATGTCCTTCGCGCCCACCAAGCCGATTACCCGCAAACCGACCCGCACCCGCGGGGCGTTTTCGGGGACGCGCGCCTAGCGCCGCGACCGGACCGCCGCCCCGCCATCCAGCGCGGGGCCCTCCAGACAGAGACAGCCAGGTCCCCGCGCGTCACGCCTTCCAAAGGAGACGCCCGCCATGACCAATCCACCCTCCCTTCCCGCCCATCCCCGCGTCGGCGTCGTCGGCGCCACCGGCCTCGTCGGCTCGATGATGCTCGAACTGCTGGCCGAGCGCGGCTTTCCGGTCGCGTCGCTGCGCCTGTTCGCCTCGGCCCGCTCAGCCGGATCGACCCTGCCGTGGAACGGCGGCGAGATCGTCGTCGAGGACGCCGCGACCGCAGACTACGGCGGCCTGGACGTGGTGTTCTTCTCCGCGGGCGGCTCGACCTCGAAGGCCCTCGCGCCGAAGGTCGCGGCGGCCGGCGCCATCGTGATCGACAACTCCTCGGCCTGGCGAAACGATCCCGACGTCCCGCTGGTGGTGTCGGAGGTCAATCCGCAGGCCCTGCGCGTGATCCCCAAGGGCATCGTCGCCAACCCCAACTGCACCACCATGGTCGCCATGCCGGCCCTGCGCCCGCTGCATGAGGCCGCCGGCCTCAAGCGCCTGATCGCCAGCACCTACCAGGCCGTCTCCGGCGCCGGGGTCGAGGGCATCCGCATCCTGGAGGCCGAGGTCGCGGCGGCCGGGAGCAACGCGGCCGCCCTCGCCCGCCACGGCGACGCCGTCCCCTTCCCGCCCGCCGCCAAATGGTCGTCGACCATGGCCTTCAACGTCAATTCGCTGAACTACGTGCTCGGCGAAGACGGCTACACCGAGGAAGAGGTCAAGCTGCGCGACGAGACCCGCAAGATCCTCGGCATCCCGGACCTGCCGGTCAGCGGCACCTGCGTGCGGGTGCCGGTGTTCACCGGCCACTCGCTGTCGATGAATGTCGAGTTCGAGCGGCCGATCTCCCGCGAACAGGCGCTGGCCCTGCTGGCAGACGCGCCCGGCGTGGTCCTGACCGAAGCCCCCAACCCGTTGGCCGCCGCCGGCCAGGACCCGGTCTTTGTCGGCCGCGTCCGCGCCGACCCGACCGTGGAACACGGGCTGGCGCTCTTCGTCAGCGGCGACAACCTGCGCAAGGGCGCCGCGCTGAACGCCATCCAGATCGCCGAGGTGCTGCTCAGGGGGGCTTAGAGCCCCCTACCCCTTCTTGCTGCGGGCGGCGAAGGCGGCGATGCGGTCGCGCATGTCGGGGCCCACGCCTTCGCCCTTGTAGATCTCGTGCGCCAGACCCGCGCCGATCGGCAGGCCGTCGGTGTGGGTCAGCAGCCGCTTGTTGGCGGCATGGCTGAACGGCGAGTTGGCGGCGATCTCGGCGACCAGGGCGTGGATGGCGGCCTCGAACTGGTCGTCCGCCACGCAGCTGTTGGCCAGCCCCATCGCCTCGGCCTCGCGGCCCGAATAGGTGCGGCAGGTGAACATCATCTCGCGCGCCTTGTAGGTCCCGACCCGGCGCGGCAGGCGCTGCGACAGCCCCCAGACCGGGGTCAGGGCCCAGCGGGCGTGGGTGTCGGCGAACTTCGCGGTCTCCGACGCCAGGATGATGTCCCCGGCCAGGGCCAGCTCCAGCGCGCCGGTGTAGCAGTGGCCATGCACGGCGCTGATCACCGGCAGCGGAAGATCGGCCAGCCTTTCAATGACATGGGACTGGTAGTTCGCGCGTGGCAGCTTCTCGCCGGTGGCGATGTCGCCCAGGTCGTGCCCGGCCGAGAAGCACCGCCCTGCCCCGCGCAGGACCACGACCAAGACGCTGCCCGGCGCCGCCTCGATGGCCTTCACATGGGCCTCCAGCGCCTCGAACACCGGCACGTTGAGGGAGTTCAGCTTGTCGGGCCGGTTCAGGGTCAGGATCGCCGCCCCGCCGACATCCTCGCGCAGCACCAGATCGCTCATGTCTTCGTCTCCCTGCCCTTTTTGCCCAACCTAGAGGCCCACGGGCGGCGCCTCCAGCCTGTCCTAGCGGAACCCCACTTTCTGGGGGTGAGCGTCGGGAAGCCGGCGCTCCATTCTGATCCCGGGGTTCAAGGGCGCTTGAACCTGTTCTGGAGGGACATGGTCATGAAACGACGCGACTTCCTCGGCGGCGCGGCCGCCACCGGCCTGACCGGCGCCAGTCTGGCGACGGCGAGCCCCGCCGCCGCCCAGAGCTACGCCGACGTCGGCGCCCTGGGCTACAAGGACCTGAACTACCGCAGCTTCTCCGCGCTCGGTCCGTCGCGGAACGTCGGGGTGATGGGCTACAACTTCGGGCTGGTGTTCCAGAGTGGCCTGGGCGCCATGGCCTCGGGCAACAATGTCCAGGTCAGCTCGGCGGTGCAGCTGACCGGCATGACGGTCGAGCTGATGCAGACCATCGCCGCCAAGGCCCAGGCCGACCTCGTCGCCCAGCTCGCCCAGGCCGGCATCGATCGTCCGCTGCTGACGACCGAACAGATGCACGCGACCCAGGGCTTCCAGGCGCTGAAGAGTTCGGCGATCCCGTTCCGCAAGCAGCCCGTCGCCGACGCGCGCCGGGTCGTCATGGTCCCGCCCACAGGCCAGGGGCTCTACCTGACCGCCGTCGACAACCCGCTGACCGACAAGTCGCCGTTCGACCAGGCCTCGGTGAAGTCGCTTCACATGATCGGCCTGGAGCTGGACGCGGTGATCCTGATTCCGACCCTGGTCATCGACGTGGCCCACCTGACGCGGTCCGGAAACAGCATCTACTCCGGCGGCGCCAGCGTCAGCGTCGATCCGGGCCTCTACATGGTCGAGCTGTTCAGCGGCCTGAACGTCTATCATGCCCGCAACAAGATCGCCGGCGACGGCGGCCGCGGCGCCCTGCAGAAGCGGGTCCGGCTGGGTCAGGCCGGCCAGCTGGTGGAGAGCTCCAGCTACTCCAACCGCGACGAGGTCGCCTGGTGGAACTCGCGGGTGAACAGCGGCATGGCCGCGCCCGGCGACAGCGGCCCAACCTTCGCCTATGCGCACAACACCTACCAGTATGTCGCCGACCCGACCCTGTTCCAGATGCGCGCCCTGGCCGGCGCTTCGGCGCTCAACCGCGCCTGCGTCCAGGCAGTGAGCCAGTTCAAGAAGACCTGAGCGGGACGTCGCCGTCCCTTGCGGCCGGCGCCGACACGGCCCATTCTGGGGATGAGGGACTGACGACGACACTGGAGCCAAGCGCATGCGCCTGCCCGCCTTCCTGACCACCACGGCGATCGCCGCCGCCCTGGCCGTTTCGGCCCAGGCCGCCCCCGCCGCCATCTCGACGATCAACATCGACATCGGCCCCGAACTGGCCGGCAAGACCGACAAGGTCGATGCCCGCGACCTCGACTTCCTGAAGGCCGAGCTGCGCGAATCGCTCGAGCGCGAGCTGGCCCGCACCGGCGGGCTGGCCGCCGACGGCGCCGTGCTCAACCTGGTCATCGAGGACGCCACGCCCAACCGGCCGACGATGCGCCAGATGACCCGCACGCCGGGGCTTTCCTATGAAAGCCGGGGCATCGGCGGCGCGACCCTGTCGGGCACGCTGGTCACCGCCCAGGGCTCCGTCCCGGTCCGCTACCGCTGGTACGAGAGCGACTTCCGCAACACCTTCGCCGCCGGCACCTGGAGCGACGCGGAAACCAGCTTCGACCGCTTCGCCCGCAAGGTGGCCCGGGCGAACTCGCTGGCCGCGAAGTAGCAGAACTTCTGGCTTGCCCCATCGCCGTTCACGCGGTCTTTTGACCAGTGAACGGCGATAACAATTCGCCGACCGATTAGCGTGAGGCGACATGGCCGGCGGCCGACGATCTTTCCTGACCCTCGCGGCCTTCGCCGCACCGTGTCTTCCGTTGGCGGCCTTCGGTCTGCCGCTGGTGATCACCCTTCCCCACTACTATTCCGAGACGCTGGGCGTGAACCTGTCGGCGGTCAGCCTGGCCTTCGTGCTGGTGCGGCTGATCGACATCGGCTTCGATCCGGTGTTCGGCACCATCCTGGACCGCACCCGCTGGAGCTTCGGCCGGTTCAAGGGCTGGCTGGCGATCAGCATTCCGTTCCTGATGCTGGCCATCTACATGCTGTTCATGGCCAAGCCGGGCGTCGGGGCTGGCTATCTGTGGTTCTGGCTGATCGTGGTCTATTTCGGCCTGTCGATCGCCACCCTGGCCCATACTTCCTGGGCCTCGAAGCTGACCACCGACTATCACGAGCGGTCCCGCATCTACGCCTTCTGGCAGACCGGCAACGTGGTCGGGATGATCATGATCCTGACCCTGCCGCTGCTGCTCAGCCGCATCGGCCTGGGCGATAGCGAGACCGAGATCATCGGCGGCCAGGGCTGGTTCATTGTGGTCCTGCTGCCGCTGATGGCGGCGCTGGCGCTCTGGCGCGTGCCCGAGCCGCCGGTGGTCGAGGACGCCAATCCGGAGAAGGCCTCGCTGAAGGACTATTTCCGGCTGATCGGCCGGCCGACCGTGGTCCGCATCCTTGCGGCCGACCTGCTGACGGGTCTCGCGCCCGGCATCGCCGGCACCCTGTTCTTCTTCTTCTTCACGCGGGTGAAGTCGTTCACCTTCCTGGAGGCCTCCACCCTCCTGCTGTTCTACTTCCTCGCCGCCGTCCTCGGGGGCTTCATCTGGACGATCCTGGCCAAGCGGGTCGGCAAGGCGAAGGCCCTGATCGCCGCCTGCGTCACCTACGCCCTGGTCCAGTTCCTGGTGGTCACGCTGCCGGCCGGAAACTTCTGGCTGGCGGTGCCCTTCCTGATCGCCGCCGGCATCCCCTACTCCGCCGGCGCGCTGCTGCTGCGCTCGATGCTGGCCGACTACGGAGACGAGGAGCGACTGGCCTCCGGCAAGGACCGCACCGGCCTGCTCTATGCGATCCTGACCGGCACCGTGAAGGTCGGGTCGGCGCTGGCGGTCTGCAGCCTGTTCCTGCTCGACGGCCTGGGCTTTGACGCGGCCAACGCCGCCAACAGCACCGCGCTGTCGATGAAGGGCCTCGAGCTCCTGTACGCGCTGGCGCCCGGCATTGTCGGACTGCTCGCGGCGGCCTGCATGATCGGCTATCCCCTGACCGAGGCGAAACACGCCGAGATTCTGCGCCAGCTCGGCGACAAGGACGGCGCTTTCCCGCCCCCGACTCCCGAGGACGTGGCAGGGACCAATCCCAATGTCGTCAATCCCGTCATCCCCTGACGCCCACCCGCTCTTCCGACTGGTCGAGATCATGGCCAGGCTGCGCGACCCTGTCGCCGGCTGCGCCTGGGACCTGGAGCAGACCTTCGCGACGATCGCGCCCTACACGGTGGAGGAGGCCTACGAGGTCGCAGACGCCATCGAGCGGGGCGACCTGAAGGACCTGAAGGAGGAGCTGGGCGACCTGCTGCTGCAGGTGGTCTTCCATGCCCGCATGGCGGAGGAACAGGGCGCTTTCGATCTCGCCGACGTGGCGGACGCCATCAACGACAAGATGATCCGCCGCCATCCGCATGTGTTCGGCGACGAACGCTACCGCACCAGCGGCGAACAGGTCGTCGCCTGGGAGGTCATCAAGCAGCAGGAACGCGACCAGAAGGCCCGCACCGGCATCCTGGACGACGTTCCCGTCGGCCTGCCCGCCCTGACCCGGGCGGTGAAGCTCAACAAGCGCGCCGCGCGCGTCGGCTTCGTCTGGCCCAGCGTCAGGGAAGTCCTCGACAAGCTCGACGAGGAAGTCGCCGAGCTGAAGGTCGAGATCGAGGCCGGGGATCGCGACAAGATGCGCGGCGAGCTGGGCGACGTGCTGTTCGTCCTCGCCAACCTCGCCCGCGAACTGGACATCGAACCGGAGGACGCGCTGCGCGCCACCAACGCCAAGTTCGTGCGCCGCTTCGGCTTCATCGAGGATGCTCTGGCCGAGCGCGGCAAGACGCCCGACCAGTCCGATCTGGCGGAAATGGACGCCCTGTGGGACGCGGCGAAAGCGGCGGAGCGTTCCGCTGGGTAACCGGTGACCTTGGCGTTCCCCTCCTGTTAGGCTGTGGCAAAACAAGGGGGAGGCGGAAATGGCCGACGGTTCGGTTCAGGGATTCACGCACGATCGCTACGCCGAGGTTCGCTCGGTCTTCGAGAACAATCTGTCCAGCGGGGCCGATCTAGGCGCCTCGTTCTGCGCCACGCTCGAGGGGGAGACGATCGTCGATCTGTGGGGCGGCTTCGCCGATGCCGAGCGGACCAGGCCCTGGGTCGAAGACACCATCGTCAACGTCTACTCGACGACCAAGACCATGACCGCCCTGACCGCGCTGCTGGTCGCCGATCGCGGCGAGCTCGACTTCGATGCGCCGGTGGCGAAGTACTGGCCGGAGTTCGCCGCCAACGGCAAACAGGACATCAAGGTCAGCCAGCTGATGAGCCACTCGGCCGGCGTCTCCGGTTGGGACCTGCCGGCGACCGGCGACATGCTCTACGACTGGGACAAGGCCACGGCCCTGCTGGCGGCCCAGGCGCCGTTCTGGGAGCCCGGCAGCGCCCCCGGCTATCACGCCATGAGCCAGGGATTCCTGGTCGGCGAGGTGATCCGCCGCATCACCGGCAAGTCGCTGGGCACGGTGTTTCGCGAAGAGATCGCCGAGCCGCTGGGCGCCGACTTCCACATCGGGCTGCCGGCGTCGGAGGACCATCGTGTGGCCGAGTTGATTCCCCCGCCCGCGAACGACGCCTCGATCGGCGAGGGCGCGGACAAATTCCGGATCAACAACCCGCCGATCAATGTGTCGGACACCCGCACCCGGGCCTGGCGCGGCGCCGAGATCCCGGCGGCCGGCGGCACCGGCAACGCCCGGTCGGTGGCGCAGGTCCAGGCCATCCTCGCCAACGGCGGCGTGGCCAAGGGCAGGCGCTTCCTGTCCGAAGCCGGTTGCCGAAAGGCGCTGGAGCTGCAGATCGAGGGCAAGGACCTCGTGCTGGGGATTCCGGTCCGCTACGGCATGGGCTTTGGCCTGGCCGGCGGCATGGTTCCGCTGCCCAACCCCAACACCATCTACTGGGGCGGCTACGGCGGGTCGCTGATCATCATCGACATGGATGCCCACACCACCTTCGGCTACGCCATGAACCGGATGGCGGGCACGACCACCGGCGACATGCGCGCCTTCAGCCTGGCCATGGCGATGTGGGGCGCGCTGGCGGGATAGCTGGTCGGGGACATGCACTTCAGTGCGTGTCCCCAGCCGCTTCAAGCTGCGGGGGACACGTACCGAAGAGGTACATGTCCCCGGACGGGGCTACCTGGCCATCCCTTCGATCATCGGAACGATCTCATCCCGCCACGCTTGGCTCGTCGGGTCGATCAGCTCGAAGTGGCCGGCGCCCCTGATCGTCAGCTCTCTCGCCGACCACCGCGCCGCGAACGGTGGGCCGAAGTCCGGCGGGACGATGGGGTCCAGTTCGCCGGAGACGACCACGACCGGCGCCGGCGGCGCGGGCAGTCGGGCCGGCGAGGTGTCGGCATAGACGTCCTGCCCGACGCGGGTGACCGCCGAGACCAGATCGTCAATGGTCTGCGGGCCGCCACAGCGGTCCGGACCGGTCGCCCGGAACGCTTCCAGGTCATTGATCCCGGCCAGACTGACGACGCCGCTCACCGGCAGCAGATCGGCGGTCCACAGCGGACTGTGTTTCGGCAGCCCGGAACGCGCGGCGGCCCAGGCGGCCAGGTGGCCGCCCGCCGAGTGACCCACCAGCACGACGCGGGACAGGTCCAGCGCGCGAGGGGCGGCGATGGCCCGTAAGTGGTCCAGACCGGCCGCGACATCGGCGAACGTCCCGGGCCAGGCGCCGCCGGGATGACCGATGCGCCGATACTCGAGGTTCCAGACCGCATAGCCGCGATCGCGCAGGTCGACCGCCAGATAGTCCATCAGCTCCGTGCCGGGCAGATCGGCCTGCCAGCAGCCGCCATGGATCAGCACCACGACCGGGAAGGGCCCCTGCCCCGCCGGCAGCCACAACTCGCCGAACTGCTGAGGGCCGGGGCCGTAGGCGATCTTGGCGTCGGCGGCCGCCCGCGGGCGAGCCAGCAGGTCGCTGAAGCTGATCGTGTCGGCGGCGAAGGCTTCGCTCGGCGGGGCGCAGGCGGTCATGACGGCGAGGATAGCCGCAACGACCGCGCGTTTCACGCCTCGGCCTCGGCGACCTGCGCCGTCGGGAACAAGCGCTCGAACCGGCCCAGCGCCTGGCCGTCGAGCCGGACGCGAAGGTGCAGGTCCGTCTCGCCGTCGTGGCGGCCGACGACGCGGCCGTGCCGGTACAGCCAGGCCAGGGCCTCGCCGTCCGACTGGCTCAGGACCACGTCGATCTCGGGCGTGACATCGACCAGCACCGCCAGCCGCTGCAGCAGCGCCTCGCAGCCCTCGCCAGTGACCGCCGACACCATCGCCGCGTCGGCGCGGCGCGCGGCGCCCTCGGCGTCGATGCGGTCATCCTCCTCGAGCAGGTCGGCCTTGTTCCAGACCTCGATGATGCGGCGGCCTTCGTCGAGGGTGACGCCCAGCTCCTTGAGCACCGTCTCGACGTCCCGTTTCTGGGCGTCGGTGTCGACATTGGCGATGTCGCGGACGTGCAGGACCACGTCGGCCTCCTGCACCTCCTCCAGGGTGGCGCGGAAGGCCTCGACCAGTTCGTGCGGCAGGTCGGAGATGAAGCCGACGGTGTCGGACAGGATGGCCGGACGTCCGCCGGGCAGCTTCACGGTCCGCAGGGTGGGATCGAGGGTGGCGAACAGCATGTCCTCAGCCACCACGTCGGCCTCGGTCAGGCGGTTGAACAGCGTCGACTTGCCGGCATTGGTGTAGCCGACCAGCGCGATGGTCGGATACGGCGCCTTCTTTCGCGCCGAGCGGTGCAGGGTGCGGGTGCGCCGCACCTCCTTCAGCTGCCGCTTCATCAGGATGATGCGGTCGGCGATCTGGCGGCGGTCGAGCTCGATCTGGGTCTCGCCGGGGCCGCCGGTGTTGCCGGTGCCGCCGCGCTGACGCTCCAGGTGGGTCCAGGTGCGGACCAGCCGGGATTTCTCGTACTCCAGCCGGGCCAGCTCGACCTGCAGCACGCCTTCCTTGGTGCGCGCGCGGCGGCCGAATATCTCGAGGATCACGCCGCTGCGGTCGACGACCTTGACGTCCCAGGCCTTCTCCAGATTGCGCTGCTGGACCGGCGAGAGGGCGTCGTCGACGACCACGACGTCGATCGCCTCGACCTCGCAGAGCAGGCGCAGCTCCTCGACCTTGCCCTTGCCGAACAGGGTGGCTGGCCAGCGTTCACGCAGTGGGACGATCCGAGCCTCGACCACTTCGAGGTCGAGCGCCAGGGCAAGTCCCACCGCCTCCTCAAGCCGGGCCTGCGGATTGCGCGCGAGGGCCTGTGCAGGCCTTACGGGGTGTAGGACCAGCGCCTTCTGGATCGGGACGCCGTGGTCAATGAGTTGGGTCAATCGTCTTGTTCTGGGCCGGGCTCGTACAGCTGGACCGGCTGGGCGGGCATGATTGTCGAGATGGCGTGCTTGTACACGAGCTGGGACTGGCCGTCGCGGCGCAGAAGGACACAGAAGTTGTCGAACCAGCTCACGACGCCCTGCAGCTTCACACCGTTCACGAGGAAGATGGTCAGGGGGGTCTTGGATTTCCGCACGCTGTTGAGGAACGTGTCCTGCAGGTTCTGTTTCTTGTCGGTCATGGGGATTTCCCTTCTTGTTCTTGGCCGGAGGGCAGAAGGCCCTCCACACACGCAAGCCCGTAATGCTTGGCGGTTATCGGCGCCGTCCGCAACCGCGAACGGGCCGCCGACCGTCAGATGACCGAAGCTTGGGCGGCTTCTATGTAGAGCGCCCGCAACCGTGTCGCCACAGGGCCGGGAACGCCGTCCCCGATCTTGTGGCCGTCGAGCGCCACTACCGGCAGCACCAGCGCGCCGGCTCCCGTGATGAACGCCTCACGGGCCTCTTTGGCTTCCTGCGGCGTGAAGGCCCGCTCCTCGAAGCGGATGTTCTGCTCGCCCAGAAGCGCGATGACGCTCTTGCGGGTCACGCCGCGCAGGATGTTGGCGGTGGTGTCGCGGGTGCGCAGCACGCCGTCGGCGTCGACGATCCAGGCGTTGGACGAGGCGCCCTCGGTGACCAGCCCGTCGCGGTCGATGAACCAGGCCTCGGCGCAGCCCTGTTCCTTGGCCGCCTGCTTGGCGAGCGCGTTGGGCAGCAGGCCCACCGTCTTGATGTCGCATCGGCCCCAGCGGTTCTCCGGCAGGGTGATGACCCCCACCCCCTTGGCCGCTCGCGCCTCCGCGGCCTGGCGGTCAAGCGACTTGGCCGTGACCACCATGGCCGGCAGCGGCTGGGGATCGGGGAAGGCATGGTCGCGGCGGGCGACGCCGCGGGTGACCTGCAGATAGACCAGCCCGTAGCGGACCCGGTTGCGGCGGACAGCCTCGCGCAAGACCAGCTCCAGCGCCTTGCGCCCCATCGGCTGGGCGATGCGCAGCTCGTTCAGACTGCGCTCCAGGCGCTCAAAGTGGCCCAGGCTGTCGACGAGCTTGCCGTCCATCACCGCCCAGACCTCGTAGACGCCGTCCGCCAGCTGGTAGCCGCGGTCCTCGATGTGAACCGCCGCGTCGCCGTGCCGGACAAAGCGACCGTTGACGTAAGCCCAGCGCGACATCAGTCCTCCACGTCCTCGATGATACGCGTACCCGTCAGGCCGAGGGACTTCAGCTTCCGGTGCAGCGCCGACCGCTCCATACCGATGAAGGCGGCGGTCCGGGAGATGTTTCCGCCAAAGCGCAGGATCTGGGCGTTGAGGTACTCGCGCTCGAACAGCTCCCGGGCCTCGCGCAGCGGGAGGGCGATGATCCGCTCGGTGCCGATGGCGCTGCCCTGCGAGTTCGGCGGGGCCTCGGACGGCAGCATGGCCGCCGTGATCGGCTCGTTCGGATCGCCGGAGGCGAGGATCATCATCCGCTCGACGTTGTTGCGCAGCTGCCGGACGTTGCCGGGCCACTCATGGACCTGCAGCGTCGCCAGGGCGTCCTCGGCCAGTCGCCGGCGCGGCAGTCCGGTGGCCTCGGCGATGCGGTCGATGAAGTAGCTGATCAGTTCGGGCAGGTCGTCCCGGCGCTCGGCCAGGCCCGGCACCCGGATCGGCACGACGTTGAGGCGGTGGAACAGGTCCTCGCGGAACCGACCCGCCGCGATCTCCTCGCGCAGGTCACGGCTGCTGGACGAGATCACCCGCACGTCGACCTGGACGTCGTTATCACCATCGACGCGCCGGAAGCGCTGCTCGACCAGCACCCGCAGGATGCGACTCTGGGTCTCGCGCGGCATGTCCGCCACCTCGTCGAGGTAGAGGGTGCCACCGTGAGCGCGCTCGAACACGCCGATGCGGCTGGGCCGGCCGCCCTCCCCTTCGGCGCCGAACAGTTCCAGGTCCATGCGCTCGGGCGCCATGCCGGCGGCGCTGATGGCGACGAACTCACCCTTGGCCCGCGGGCTGGAGCCGTGGATCAGGCGCGCGACCAGCTCCTTGCCCGACCCGGCGGGGCCGGCGATCAGCACGCGGCTGTTGGCCGGCGCGACCTTGGCGACCAGCTGGCGCAGCTGCTGGGCCGCCGCCGACCGGCCGATCAGCCCGTCGGGCGTCAGGGTCTGGGTCCGCAGCCGGCGGTTCTCGCGCTTGAGACTGGCCTGCTCGATCGCCCGCTCGACAACCATCAGCAGCCGGTCGGACTTGAACGGCTTTTCCAGGAACTCGTAGGCGCCGCGCTTGATGGCGTTGACCGCGGTCTCGATGTTGCCGTGGCCGCTGATCATGATGATCGGCAGGTCGGCGTCGAGGGTCTTGACCAGATCCAGCAGCTCGAGGCCGTCCATGCCCCCGCCATGCATCCAGATATCGAGCACGATGAGCGTCGGCTTGCGCGCGCGGATCGCCGCCAGGGCCTGTTCGGAGTCGGCGGCGGTTCGCACCGCGTAGCCTTCATCCGAGAGGATGCCGGAAACCAGTTCGCGGATGTCCGCTTCGTCATCGACGACCAGAACGTCAGCCGCCATGCGCCGCCTCCTTCATTTCGGGCGCGGCCGTCTTACGCGCGGTTGGAAAATGCAGTGTGACCCGGGCTCCGGACAGTGACTGGGCGTCCCCCAACGCCAGTTCGCCGCCGTGGTCCTCGCAGATCCGCTTGACGATCGCGAGGCCAAGGCCGGTGCCCTTTTCGCGGGTCGTCACATAGGGTTCGGTGAGCCGGTCGCGATCGCGCGACGGAAGGCCCACCCCGTTGTCCTCGACGACAAAGGACAACGTCTCGCCATCGCGGCGCAGGGCCGCATGGATGCGCCCTTCGCCGGCCGCCAGATCCCGTCCGGAGACGGCCTCGGCGGCGTTCTTGAGAATATTGGCCAGCGCCTGGCCGACCATGCGCTCGTCGCAGCTCAGCACCAGATCGTGCGGAGGCTCATCCATATCCACGACGATCTCCGGACTGGCCACCCGCTGGGCGAACACCGCCTGTCGCAGCATCTCGGCCGGGTCGGTCTCGGCGAAGCGCGGCGTCGGCATGCGGGCGAAGGCGGAGAACTCGTCGACCATCCGGCCGATGTCGCCGACCTGGCGGATGATGGTGTCGGTGCAGCGGTCGAAGGTCTCCAGGTCGCTGGTGATCTCCTTGCGGTACTTGCGCCGGATCCGCTCGGCGGAGAGCTGAATCGGGGTCAGCGGGTTCTTGATCTCGTGGGCGATGCGCCGGGCGACATCCTTCCAGGCAGCGTTGCGCTGGGCGGTAATCAGGCGGGTGATGTCGTCGAAGGTCAGCACCACGCCGTCGGCGGCCGCGCCGCTGGCCCGCACGCGCAGCCGGCGGGTTTCGGGGCCGCGGACGACATCGACCTCTTCCTCGACCTCGGCGCTGATCTCGACCGCGCGGCCGGCGACGGCGACCAGCTCGGGCGCCAGGTCCTGCAGCGGCTTGCCGGTCATGGCGTCGGGATCGACGCCAAGCAGCACCGCGGCCTGGCGATTGCTGGCCGACACCGCGCCCGAGCCGTCCAGGCCGATGACGCCGGCGCTGACGCCCGACAACACCGTCTCGATAAAGGTCCGACGGGTTTCGGCGTCCAGGCTGGCGGTCTTCAGCGCCACCTGCTGGACCTGAAGATCATTCGTCATGCTGTTGAATGCTCTCGACAACATGGCCATCTCTTCAGGCTGACGGCCCGTGTCGACGCGAGCGCCGAGGTCGCCCTGCGAGATCCGTCCGGCGGCCTGGATCAGGCGCGCCACTGGAGCAGCGATCGAATTTCCGACCGGGATGGCCAGCCAGGCCGCGCCGACCAGAAGCAGCAGCACGGTCTCGACATAGGTCAAGGCGAAGGCCGCCTGCAGCAGCCGCTTGTTGTCGTCAGCCTCGCGGTAGGTGATCAGCTGCGCCTCGGCGTCGCGAAGCTGACCCAGGATGCCCGGACTGGCCGGCGTCACCACGTAGAGGTAGGCGTCCTCATAGGCGCTCAGCCGATGGAGCCCGCGCAGCAGATCGGTCGACGGAAAGGTCTCGGCCGAGGTCACGCCCTCGTCGGCGGAATCGAAGCTGGTGGCCGGCGGCGCCAGGAAGGCCGGCGCGCCGCGGCCCTCGCTGCGGGCCATGATCCGGCCTTCGCGGTCGATGACGTAGGCGGCGGTGAAGGCCCCCGCCGAGAGCTGGCCCAGGTACTGGCTGTAGGCCACGGGCGAGGAATCGAGGGCATCACGGGCCTGGTTGAGCTCCTGGCCGACGGTGGTGACGTTCTCGCCGAGGTCGTTGGTCCGCTCCTTGACGTAGGTCCGCGCCACGCCGGCGGAGTTCTCGACGATGGTCCGCACCTTCTGGCTGAACCAGTAGTCGACGCCAGAGATCACCACCCCGCCGAAGAACAGGGCCACGACGATGGCCGGGGCGACGGTGGCCAGGCCAAAGATGGCCATGAAGCGCAGCTGCAGCCGCGCGCCCGCGTCGGCATGCCGGCTGCGCAGAAGCCGCAGCACCCGCATCGCCACCAGACTGGCGAGAACAAGGATCAGGACCAGATTGAAGCCCAGCAGGGCCAGCATCACCTGGACGTCGCCGCCGATCGGGCCGACTTCCGGCGGGCGCGAGGCGAGCAGCGCGCCGGTGATGGTCAGGAGCACCGCGAGGACGTAGCCGCCGCCGAGCAGGTAGCGCGACTCCACCACCCGCCGCCAGGTCGGCAGCGGCGCGTCGACGATACTGTCGTCCTGTGACGCGGGTGAAACCATTGAGGCAGCCTAGGTCGAACTGCGTCCTGACTGCAACAGGGATGTGGCTGAACAGTGTCAGCGCTTGCCGCGCACCATTTCCACGCCCAGGTCCTGGATCTTCTTGCGCAAGGTATTGCGGTTGAGGCCGAGAATTTCGGCGGCCCGCACCTGGTTCCCGCGCGTGGCCGACAGCGTCAGCTGGATCAGCGGCCGCTCGACCTCCTCCAGGACCCGGTCATAGAGCCCGGCGGCGGGCACGCCGTCCGGCTGGTCGGCGAAGTGGGCCGCCAGGTGGCGTTCGACCAGCTGGGACAGGGTCAGGGGACCGATTCGCCGACCACCGGCGCATGATCCTGAAGCTCGCGCTCGACGATCCGCGCGGTGATCAGCTCCTCGCCGTAGAGGGCGCAGACGCGGCGGACAAGATTTTCCAGCTCCCGCACATTGCCCGGCCAGTCGTGGGTCTTCATCCGGTCCAAGGCGGACTGGTCGATGGTCTTGGACGGCAGCCCCTCGCGGGCCGCCCGCAGCAGGAAGGAACGCGCAAGGTCGGGAATGTCCTCGACCCGGTCGCGCAGCGGCGGCAGCCGCACCGGGGCGACGTTGAGGCGGAAGAACAGGTCCTCGCGGAACAGGCCCTGCTGGATCAGCCCGCGCAGGTCGCGGTTGGTGGCGGCGATGATCCGCACGTTGGGCGGACGGCTGGTCTTGGGATTGATCGCCGGCTCGGCGCCGTCGATGACTCGCAGCAGACGGCTCTGGGCATCCAGCGGCATGTCGCCGATCTCGTCGAGGAACAGCGTGCCGCCGTCGGCCTCGACCAGCTTGCCCAGGTCATCGCCGCCGCGACCGAACAGCTCGGTCTCGACCCGTTCGCGGGGCACCGCGGCCAGGTTGATGACCACGAACCGCCCGTCGCGGCGACGGCCGAGGTCATGCAGCGCCCGGGCGACCAGCTCCTTGCCGGTGCCGCTCTCGCCGAGGATCAGCACCGTCAGGTCGGCGCCGACCAGGCGGGCCACGGTGCGATAGACCTCCTGCATCGCCGCCGAGCGGCCGATCAGCGGCAGGCGTTCATCCTTCATGGCCCGGGCCTGGGCCTTGGCCGCCTCGCTGTCGGCCGGTCGAGACAACGCCCGGCGGGCGGCGGCGGTGATGTCGTCAAGGTCAAAGGGCTTGGAGATGTACTCGAACGCCCCGGCGTCGGCGGCGTTGACCGCCGTGAGCAGGGTGTTCTGCGCGCTCATCACGATGATCGGCAGCTTGGGCCGCTCCTTGCGGATGCGCGGCAGGACGTTGAAGACGTTCTCGTCGGGCATCATCACGTCGGTGAGGATCAGGTCGCCCTCGCCGTCCTCGGCCCATTTCAGCAGGGTCGAGGCGTTGCCCGTGGCCCGGACCTGATAGCCCAGGCGGGTGAAGGCCTGGCTGAGCACCAGCCGGATCGAGCTGTCGTCGTCGGCGATCAGGATCTTCTTCGACGCGTTGGCGGCGGCGTTCATTCGGCGCTCTCGATACTGGCTACGGGCAGGAGGACGCGGAACACGGTCCGGCCCGGCTCGGATTCGAAGTCGATCAGTCCGCCATGCCCGGCGACGAGCTTGGCGCAGAGGGCAAGACCCAGGCCGGCGCCCGACGCCTTGGAGGTGACGAACGGCTGGAACAGGTGGTCGCGCATGTGAACCGGCACGCCCGGTCCATTGTCCTGGATCTTCACCTCCAGCGGCGCGCCCTTGAGCACGCGGCCGTCGCCGCCGCGCACACGGACGCCGGGGCGCCAGGCGGTGGAGACGGTGATGGCGCCGCGGCCATCGCCGCGGGCGTGGGCGGCTTCGGCGGCGTTCTTCACCAGGTTCAGGAAGATCTGGATCAGCTGGTCCTCGTTGCCCCAGGTCGGCGGCAGCGAGGGGTCGTAGCGTTCCTTCAGCTGCAGGCCGTCGGCGACGCCGTTGGCGACCAGCGCACGGACGCGGTCCAGCACCTTGTGGATATTGACCGCCTCCCGCTCGGGCGGGGCGTCGTCGCTGAAGGCCTCCATGCGGTCGACAAGCCGGCGGATCCGCTCGGTCTCGTCGACGATCAGCTGGGCCAGCGGCTGGTCCTCGGCCGCCGCGCCGGTCTTCAGCAGCTGTGCGGCGCCGCGGATGCCGGCCAGCGGGTTCTTGATCTCATGGGCCAGCATGCGGCCCAGTCCGACGACGGACCGCAGCCCGGCCGGGTCGGCCCCGCGCTCGGCGCCCAGGCCGCCGCCGCGCACATGCAGCGTCAGTAGCACCGCCTCTCCTCCAGCGGCGTGGCGGCGCAATCCGCCTCGAAGGCAGGGTGTCCGAACAGCGCGATCTCGACGGCGTGCTCGCGAACGCGGACACCCTCATCGAGCGCGCGGGCGATCAGGGCGACGAGCGGCGAGTTCGGCGGCAGGGCGCCGGTGACGCGACCGCGCGACAGCAGGCCCAGACCCTGGCCGAACAGCGCCTCGGCGGCCTCGTTGGCGGCCGACAGGGCGCCGTCGCCGTCGATCAGGAGCGCTGGCTCCGGGCTCTGGTCAAAGGCGGCCGACTTGAGGTCGGCGGCCCGCGCCCCGCTGTTGGGATACAGGCGGCCGTTCATGCGGCGATCCTTTCGGGCGGTCGGGTCCACAGCGCGGTCAGCCCGGCCTCGACGGCGGACGGGTCGTCCAGGCTGCAGAGCCGGGCCCGCGCCTGACGACGGACCTGCGCATCGTCGGGCCAGGGCGCGGCCTCGATGTAGGCGGCCAGATGCTTGCGGAACATGCGAAGGCCCAGGCGCTCGCCATAGAAGGCCAGACTGTCGCGGAAATGGTCGATGGCGATGGCAAGGCGCGCGACGATGGCGGGCTCGGCTTCGTGCGGTCGCCCGTCCAGTTCCGCCTCGATCGCCCGGGCGATCCAGGGGCGGCCGACAATACCGCGCCCGACCATGACGCCGTCGGCGCCCGATTGTGCTAGCGCGGCGGCGGCCGTGGCCCCGTCGATGATGTCGCCATTGACGATGACCGGAACGGACACCGCGTCCTTGACCGCGCGCACGGCGGCCCAGTCGGCTGCGCCCTTGTAGAACTGGCAGCGGGTGCGGCCGTGGACCGTCAGAGCCTTGGCGCCCACGGCCTCGGCGCGACGGGCGAACTGCGGCGCGTTGCGGCTGGCGTCATCCCAGCCCAGGCGCATCTTCACGGTCACGGGCACGTCGACGGCCGCGACGGCGGCGGCGACCAGGCTTTCGGCCAGGTCTAGGTCGCGCATCAGAGCCGAGCCGGACTGCACGCCGGTCACCTCGCGGGCCGGACAACCGAAGTTCAGGTCGATGATGTCCGCCCCGGCCTCGGCGGCCAGGCGAGCGCCTTCCGCGATCCAGCGCGCCTCGCGGCCCACCAGCTGAACGACCATCAGGCCGTCGCCGTCGCCCATGGCCGCGCGCCGCAGGACGTCCGGCCGACCCCGCGCGAACTCGGCGCAGGCGACCATTTCGGTCGCCGCGTACGGCGCGCCCAGCCGGGCGGCCGCGGTGCGGAAAGGCAGGTCGGAAATGCCCGTCATCGGCGCGATCCACACGCGCCCCGGTATCTCGATATCCCCGACCGTGAGCTTGCTGCTCATTCTGTAATCACCTCAATCGCTGTCTTTTTAGGCACATTGTGCGATGCGGTAAAGGCCCGTCAGCAAGGCTCACGCCACCGCCCCCTTTCCCATCCCGGCGCGGCCCCCTAGACAGACCCGATGAGCTTTTCGGTCGTCATCGTCGCCGCGGGCGGCGGAACCCGCGCCGGGCCCGGGCTGGCTAAACAATGGCGCGCGCTGGCGGGCAAGCCCGTCCTGCGCTGGTCGGTGGAAGCACTGCTGGCCGCCGGCGCCCGCCAGATCGTCGTCGTGGTCTCCGAGGAGGGTGAGCCGCTGGCGGACGCGGCTCTGGCCGGACTGACCGGCTGGCGCACCACGCGCGGCGGCGCGATCCGGGCCGACTCCGTCCGTAACGGCCTGGCCGCGCTGGACGGTCCGCCCGCCGAACCGGTCCTTGTCCACGACGCCGCCCGCCCCTTCGTGACCGCCGCCCATGTCGCCGCCCTGCTCAAGGCGCTGGACGGCGCGGACGGCGCCATCCCCGCCCTGCCCGTCGCCGACACGCTGAAGCGCGAGGGCGAGGCCGGGCTGACCACCACCTCGCGAGACGGACTCTGGCGCGCCCAGACGCCCCAGGCCTTTCGCCGCGACCGCTTGCTTGCCGCCTACGCCGCCTGGCCCTTGGGAGAGCCGACGGACGACGCCCAGGTGGTCGAGGCCGACGGCGGTCGGGTGGCCATCGCGCCCGGCGATCCGCTGCTGATGAAACTGACCTTCCCCGAGGACTTCGAGATGGCCGAACGGCTGGCGGGCGCGGCCCGGATCACGCGGACCGGCCAGGGCTTCGACGCCCACCGCTGGGGTCCGGGCGAGGCGGTCTGGCTGTGCGGCGTGCGCATCGACCACGACCAGACCCTGATCGGCCATTCCGACGCCGACGCCGGCCTGCACGCCCTGACCGACGCCATCCTGGGCGCCATCGGCGAGGGCGACATCGGCGACCACTTCCCGCCGACCGACCCGAAGTGGAAGGGCGCGGCCAGCGACCTGTTCCTCAAGCATGCCGCCGAGCTGGTCGCGGCGAAGGGCGGACGGCTGGTCAACGTCGACGTGACGCTGATCTGCGAGCGGCCGAAGATCAAGCCGCACCGCCAGGCGATGCGCGAGCGGCTGGCGCAGATGCTGGACCTGCCGCTGGACCGCGTCTCGGTGAAGGCGACCACCACCGAGGGCATGGGCTTCACCGGCCGCGGCGAGGGCCTTGCGGCCCAGGCCTTGGCGACGGTCGAGACGCCGGCTTAGGCGGGCCTAGCCGGCTTCCCAGCCGCTGGTCAGGTTCCGCCACAGCGCCCCGACCAGGTTGGTGTAGTCGTCGGTCCAGGGTTTGACGCCGTTGGTCGGGGCCTGGGTCCAGAAGCCCTCGGCCTCGTAGGGGGCCAGCGCCGCGCGGGTCTTGCCCACGATCATCACGTCCTCGCTGGATTCCCAGTAGCGCGGGAAGGCGCCGCCCTGCCGGTACTCCTGCAGCAGCGGATAGCCGCCGGCCGCGAGGACCACGGCGGCGGCAGGCGACTTGAGCTCAAGGTTTCGGTTCGACAGGTGCAGGATCAACACCCCGTCCGGCTTGAGCTTGGCCAGATAGCCCTGCACCGCTTCGACGGTCATCAGGTGGGCGGGGATCGCGTCGGAGGAGAAGGCGTCGATCAGCAGGATGTCGAACGCTGCGTCCGGCTGCTTCTGCAGGGTCAGGCGGGCGTCGCCGACCACGAAGTCGACCTGCCCCTTTGCGCACTCGGTCGTATAGGTGAAGTCGCCGCTGGCGTGGGCGATGTCGATGACCAGCGGGTCGATCTCGAAGAAGGTCAGGTGGTCGCCCGGCCGCACGTAGCTGGCGACGGATCCTGTGCCCAGACCCACGGCGCCGACCCGCATGGTCGGGCGGACCAGCTGGGTCATGGTGAAGACCTGCCCGATCGGCGTCTCCTGGGCATAGTAGACCATGGGCTTGCAGCGCCAGCGGGCGTCGGAGACCTGCGCCCCGTGCAGGGTGGTGCCGTGGGCCAGCAACCGGATGGTTCCGCCAAGGCGCGGTTCCTGCACCGTGGTCTGACGCAGCACGCCGAAGAACGACCGCTGGGTGCTGATCACCTGCGCCGGGTCGCTGACGACGTGGGCGCCGATCGACAGCAGGGCCAGCATGGCGGTGAAGACCAGCCCCCGCTCGCGCAGCAGGAAGGCCGATACGATGCCGACCGCCAGCATGGTCTTGAGGGTGAGCATCCGGTCGAAGGTCAGAATCTCGCGGATATTGCCCGCGAACAGGATGGCCGCCAGGGTCGCCAGGGCGCCGGCGACCAGCACGCCGGTCTCCCAGACGGTCAGCCGTCCCCAGCGCCACGGCCGCGCCAGCCCGGCCAGCACCAGGACCAGCGGATACTCCATCACCCAGTCGAAGGCCTGGGGCGCGACGAAGGCGTTGAACGCCCCGCCGACCACGCCGCCGATCGACAGGCAGAGGTAGAAGACCGTCAGGTGCGCCGGGTCTGGTCGCCGGGCGACCAGCGCCTGGTGGCAGACCAGGGCCGACAGGAAGAAGCAGCCCAGGTGCAGGACCAGCTGCAACGCCAGCGCGTTACCCTGCTGCGGCAGCAGGAACGCCGTGGCCGGCAGGGCGGCGGCCTGCAGCAGCAGCGCCCAGTGGGGCGGGATCATCGGCCTGGGCTGGAAGGCGATGATGAAGGTGACCAGGTACAGCGCCAGCGGCGCGACCCACATGAAGGGCGCCGACGCGACGTCGGTGGCCAGGTGGGTCGTAACGCCCAGCATCAGGCTGGACGGGATCGCCGCCAGGGCGATCCAGATCAGCCGCTCGCGCAGGCTCGGCGCCGCTATAGCCGCTGGCGGGGGCGCCGCGGCGACGCCCGGGCTCGTCTGCGTCGAGCGCCAGACCAACAGGGCCAGCGCGCCGAGGATCAGCACGAAGCCGACGTAGCCGGCGCTCCAGGTGAAGCGCTGGGCCTGCAGCGTCAGCAGCGGCTCCATCAGGATCGGATAGGCCAGCAGGGCCAGCAGACTGCCCAGGTTGCTGGCCGCGTAGAGGGCGTAGGGCTCGCCGCTTCCCTCCCCCATGTGGGTGCGGGCGTACCAGGCCTGCACCAGCGGCGCGGTCGCCGACAGGATGGCGAACGGCAGGCCGATCGACAGGGTCAGCACCCCGATCAGCCACAGGGCCGGCGCGGTTGAGGACGGCTCGCCCATCAGGCCGCTGATGCGCAGCGGCAGCACGAAGGCGGCGATGACCAGGGCGGCGATATGGACGATGATCTGCCGCCGCACCGTCGGCAGCTTCTGCAGAAAGTGGGCGTAGCCGTAGCCAACCAGCAGCGCGAACTGGAAGAAGGCCATGCTGGTGTTCCACACCGCCGGCGATCCGCCGAGCAGCGGCAGCACCAGTTTGGCCACCATCGGCTGGACCAGGAACACCAGCGCCGCGCTGGCGAAGACGGCGATCACGAACAGGGGCGGCGTGCGGACGGTCGCGGCGCGGTCGCCGGCGGGGATGTCGGTCATGGCGCTCGAATCGGGCTTGAAAGTCGGAGGATCGGCCTGATGGTGTCCCGTCGCCTGCCCGGTTGGCCAGAACCTTTCGGCCCCACGCTTCCTCTCCCTCTTGGGAGAGGGGGACCACCCGCAGGGTGGTGGAGAGGGATGCGCTGCTGCTGATCGTCAGTTCTGCGTGGATGAACCCACCGCCGATGATGGCCGGTTGACGCCTGCGCCTCCCGCTCCACCATGCTACGCATGGTCCCCCTCTCCCAAGTGGGAGAGGATCACCCGTTCCCGCACCTCCGGAGTTCAGCCCCCCATGTTTCCGCTCGAGATCGAGACCCTCGCCCGGCTGCTGATCGACGAGGTTCGCGAGCGGCATCTGCGGGTGACCACGGCCGAGAGCTGCACCGGGGGGCTGGTCGCCGCGGCGATCTGCTCGATCCCGGGCGCGTCGGACGTCTTCGAGCGCGGTTTCGTCACCTACACCAACCGCGCCAAGGAGGAGATGCTCGGCATCCCCGGCGACATGATCGCCGACTTCGGGGCGGTGTCCGAGCCAGTGGCCCGCATGATGGCCGAGGGGGCGCTGAACAACAGTCGCGCCCACATCGCGGTGGCCATCACCGGCGTCGCCGGCCCCGGCGGCGGCTCGCCAATGAAGCCGGTCGGCACGGTCCACATCGCCACCGCGCGCAGCACCGCCGGCATCCGCCACCGCCACGAAATGTTCGACGGGGAGACGCGGCTGGATGTGCAGCTCGCGGCCGTGGCCGTGGCGCTGCAGATGATGCGGGACGCGATTTAGGGGCGGGCGGGACGCCTGACAGGAGGGTGGGATGACTGATGAACTTGCGCGGGACATCAACGCCATCGCCCGGCTGGAGGGCGACTTCACCTTGCGGTCTGGCCAGAAGGCGTCTCACTATTTCGACAAATACCGTTTCGAGGCCCAACCTGGGC
>CBDIPM010000011.1:0-82202 GCA_965283745.1 Caulobacteraceae bacterium | reverse complement strand
CAGGGCCTCTTCCCGGCCGTGGGTGATCCAGACCTCGCCCGGGGACAGCTCGGCGATCGTGTCGGTGAGTTCGTCCCAGTCGGCGTGGTCGGAGATGACCAGCGGCAGCTCGACGCCCCGCTGCCGGGCCCGGGCGCGCACCCGCATCCAGCCCGAGCAGAAGGCGCTGACCGGATCGGCGAAGCGGCGGCTCCAGCGGTCGGCCAGCGCCGAGGGCGGGCAGAGCACGATCTCGCCCGGCAGCTTGCCGCTCGCCTCGCCGGCGTGGGCGAGGGGGCCCAGGTCGACGCCGTGGCGATCGTAGAGTGCATTGAGGCTGGTCAGGGCGCCGTGGACGTGGATGGTGCGGTCCCATCCCGCTTCCCGCAGCAGGGCGATGACCCGCTGGGCCTTGCCCAGGGCATAGGCGCCGACCAGATGCGTGCGTTCGGGGAAACGCGCGATCGACTTGAGCAGGCGCGCGACCTCGTCGGCGGCGTCGGGGTGACGGAACACCGGCAGGCCGAAGGTCGCCTCGGTGACGAACAGGTCGCAGGGGACGGGCTCGAACAGCGCACAGGTCGGGTCGCGGCGGCGCTTGTAGTCGCCCGAGACGACGGCGGTGAAGCCCTTCCAGCGGATCACCGCCTGGGCCGAGCCCAGCACGTGGCCGGCCGGGGCCAGGCTGATTTCGACGCCGTCGCGGGACAGGGTCTCGCCGTGGGCCAGGCTCGCCCGGCCCGTCGCGAAGTCATCGCCATAGCGACAGGCCATGATGTCCAGCGTCTGCGGCGTGGCCGCGACATGCCCGTGACCGGCCCGGGCGTGGTCGGCATGGCCATGGGTGATCACCGCCCGCGGCACGGGGCGCACGGGGTCGATGTAGAAGTCTCCCGGGGGGCAGTAGAGGCCGGCCGGGGTCGGGCAAAGCAGGCTCTCGGGTTTCACCATCTGGATATGGGAACGCCTCGCGTCTAAACCGGGTGCATGAGTGATCATCTCGACGCCATGCGCAACTTCGTCCAAGCCATGAACCAGGGCAGTCCCCACGCCATCGCCCTGAAGATGGAGACCGTGGCGCTCGACCGTGAAGGGGCGACGCTGCGCGTGCCCTACGACGCGAAGCTGATCGGCGATCCGGAAACGGGCGTCATCGCCGGCGGGGTGGTGACGACCCTGCTCGACCACGCCTGCGGCCAGGCGGTGCACACGGGCCTGACCGAGTTCAAGACCATCGCCACCCTGGACCTGCGCATCGACTACATGCGCCCGGCCGAGCCGGGGAAGGACCTCTTCGCCAGGGCTCACTGCTACAAGGTGACCCGCTCGGTCGCCTTCGTGCGGGCCGTGGCCTACGACGACAACCCCGACGATCCGGTGGCGGCGGCGCAGGCCGCCTTCATGCTGGACTCCAGCGCCGGGCGCGGCTTCGGCGCCAACCTCAAGGACAGGAAGCCGCGCAAATGAGCGATCCGTCCGAACCGGTCGACGCGCTGCTGGCCCGCATCCCCTACGCCCAGTTCCTGGGCGTGAAGATCGAGCTGGCCGGCGACGAGATGACCGCCGTCCTGCCGTTCGGCATGCATCTGGTCGGCAATCCGACCCTGCCGGCCATCCACGGCGGGGTGCTGGGCGCCTTCATGGAGATGACGGCGCTGGCCCAGCTGCTGCTGACCGAGGGCCAAGCGCGCCAGCCGCGGGTGATCGACGTGTCGATCGAGTACCTGCGCTCGGGCCGTCCGCTGACCACCTTCGCCCGCGCCGAGATCAAGAAGGTCGGCCGCCGGATCGCCAACGTCCATGTCGAGGCCTGGCAGGATCGCCGCGCCGCGCCGATCGCCGCCCTGCGCGGACACTTCCTGGTGACGCCGACCGAGGGGTAGGGCGGGGGCTCCCTCGGGGACATGTTCCGGCGCAGCCGGTACGTGTCCCCGTCTTTCCCTTGCGGGGACACGTACGCTTCGCGAACATGTCCCCCAACATTACAGCCAAGTAATCGTGCGCGCCTGAACCTTAAACATAGGTCATGACGCAGACTTAACGGGTATTCATCGCGAGCTTCTCCTATATCGACATCACCGGACGCGCTCCTCCGCGCCCAACTCGATCCAAGGGGACTAACCGATGACCGTTTCCAAGTTCAGCAACATCGCCAGCCTGGCCCTCGCCGCCCTGCCGGTGTTCGTCATTCTCGCCGCCATCAACGCGAGCCAGGTCGTTAGCGCCGCCGCCCTGTGACCGGCGACGCAACGCTCCGCCGGGCCTGACCCCTCCTCCCCCCAGAACCAGGTCAGGCCCGGCGGAGTCCTCACGCGATACGTCGCGTAACCAGAAGTGACACTGAAAAGGCCTCCCCAGCGGGAGGCCCTTTTGTTATCGGCGGACATGCAAAGTCCTGCCGCCGTGATCTTTGACTGTGACGGGGTCCTGGTGGACTCCGAGATCCTCGCCATCGAGGTCGAGGTCGAACTGCTGGGCGCGGCCGGGCTGGTCTACGAGCCGGAAGAGTACCGCCACCGGTTCCTCGGGCTAAGCGCGGCGGCGGCCCATGCGCTGATCGACCTGGACGCGCGCGAGCGCCTCGGCCGGCCCCTGTCCGAAGGCCTGGCCGATCGCATACATGATCAGTGCTGGGAGGCCTGCCAGAACCGCCTCGTCGAGGTGGCGGGCTGCGGTGCGGCCGTGGCGGCGCTGGCGCTGCCGAAGGCCGTGGCCAGTTCCTCGGGCGCCGACTTCCTGCGCGAGAAGCTGCGGCTGACCGGCCTTCTTGGCGCCTTCGACCCTCACGTCTATTCCGCCGATCTGGTCGAGCGGGCCAAGCCGCACCCCGATATCTTCCTCCACGCCGCCGAGCGGCTGGGCGCCGATCCGGCCCGGTGCCTGGCCATCGAGGACAGCGTCAACGGCGTGCGCGCCGCGCTGGCCGCCGGCATGACCGTCTGGGGCTTCGCCGGCGGCGGTCACGTCGATGCGCACGGCGCCGCACGGCTGCTCGAGGCCGGCGCGCACGAGATGGTGGACACCTGGGCCGAGGCGGCGGCGCGGTTCGCGGGGTTCTAGCAGTCCCGGTTCATGGATCAGAACGTCGAGAGCGGAGTCCGCTGAGCGCCATCCGCGTCAAAGTTCTCCTCCGCCAGCCAGGCGTCGAGCCGGGCGGCGATCGTCGGCCATTCGTGGTCCAGGATCGCATGAACCTCGGTGTCCCAGTTCGCGCCCTTCAGCCAGTAGGTCTGGCGCAGCGTGCCTTCCAGCGTGAAGCCGAACCGGGACGCCGCCCGGCTCGAGGCGATGTTCTCGGGGCTGCAGCGCCACTCCAGCCGCCGGTAGCCGCGCGAGAAGACGCAGCCGGCCAGCAGGCGGAAGGCCTCGGTGCCGCCGACGCGTCGGGTGACGGCCTCGCCCAGGGTCAGCCCCACCTCGGTGACGCCCATCTCCGGATTGACGTTGAGCACCATGTAGAGCGCCGCCGGTGTCGGGCCGCGCGGGTCGGTCTTGTCGATGACCGCATAGAGGGTCTGGGTCGGCTTCTGGCCCCGGTCGGTCAGCCAGGCGGTGAAGGCGGCCTCGTCGGCGAACGGACCGGACGGGATCCAGGTCCACAGGTCGTCCTTCGATCCGATCGCCGCCCAGAGGCCGGGTCCATGCAGCGCGACGTCCAGCCGCTCCAGATCGACCGTCCGGCCGACAATGATGCCGGCGTCGAGGGGCGGGCAGGGCAGCAGGGGGGCGTCGGTCATCGCGGGGTCTCTGGAATCACTCCCGCGAGCCTACCGCGCCGCGCGACGGCGTCCACAGGACCGTCGGCGGGCGGACGATTGCCGTCCACGCCGATGCACCCCTAGGATCACCGTCGCAAACAGGGGTCCCGCATGTTCCGATCGCTCAGCGTCCGCGTGCTCGTCGCGCTCGCCCTCGGCCTTGGCGGAGGCGCGGCGCTGGCCGCCTGGGGCGACACGGGGCTCGCCGGCGCCGTGGAGCCGGTCGAGGCGATCGGCGGGCTGTGGCTCAATGCCTTGCGCATGACCGTGGTGCCGCTGGTCTTCTCGCTGCTGGTGACCGGCATCGCCTCGGTCACCGATGCGGCGGCGACGGGCCGGCTGGCGGCCCGGGCCATCGGCCTGTTCTCCGTGCTTCTGGTCATCGCCGCCGTCTACGCGACCCTGGCGACCCAGGGGTTACTGGCTCTTTGGCCGGTCAGCGCCGAGGGGGCGCAGGCCCTGCGCGCAGGGGCCGGGGCCAGCGGGGCCGTGGCCGCCGAGTCCGCCGGCTTCGCCGCCTGGATCACCAGCCTGGCGCCGTCCAACCCGATCAAGGCCGCCGCCGAGGACGCCATCCTGCCGCTGGTGGTGTTCGGGGTCTTCGTCGGCTTCGCGGCCACCCGTCTTCCGGACCGGCTGCGGCTGCCGCTGATCACCCTGTTCGAAGCGGTGGCCGAGACGATGATCATCATCGTCCGCTGGGTGTTGTGGGCGGCGCCGGTCGGGGTTTTCGCGCTGTCGCTGGGCGTCGGCCTGCGGGCCGGTCTCGGCGCGGCCGGGGTCCTGCTGCAGTACGTGGTCGTCGTCTCGGTCATCACGGCCGGGATCGCCCTTTTGCCCTATGCGCTGATCGCGCTGCGCAGGGGCGGGGTGAGCCTGCCGGCCTTCGCCCGCGCGGTCGCCCCGGTGCAGGTGCTGGCCTTCTCGACCCAGTCGTCCCTGGCCTGCCTGCCGGCGATGATCGAGCGCGCCAACGACGACCTGAGAATCCCGCCGCGGATCACCGGGCTGGTGCTGCCGCTGGCGGTGGCGGTGTTCCGGCTGACCAGCCCGGTCGCCAACCTGGCTGTCGCCTGGTTCGTGGCCCACGTCTTCGGCATCCAGCCGGGTATCCCGCAGATGGTCGCCGCCGTGTTCGTGGCCTTCGCGATCAGCGTGGGTTCGGTCGGGCTGCCCGGCCAGATCTCGTTCTTCGTCAGCATGGCGCCGATCTGCCTGGCGCTGGGCGTTCCGCTCGACCTGCTGCCGATCCTGCTCGCGGTGGAGGTGATCCCCGACATCTTCCGCACGATCGGCAATGTCACCGGCGACCTCGGCGTCACCGCCCTGCTGCAGAGGCCCGGCGATGAGGAGGAAGCGATTGTCGACCCGGAGTCGGCCCCGATCTAGGCGCGGCGGGGCGTCCGCTTCGGCGCCGCGACGGCCTCGACCGGCGCCAGGAAGGCCAGCAGGTCGGCCATCGGCATCGGCCGGGCGATGAAGTAGCCCTGGGCCATGTCGCAGCCCATGCCGGCCAGCAGGGCCAGGACCTCGGCCGTTTCCACGCCCTCGGCGACGATCTTCAGGCCCAGGCTGTGGGCCAGGTCGATGGTCGACTTCACCAGCAGCGCGTCGCGGGCGTTTTCCGACAGGCCCAGCACGAAGCTCTTGTCGATCTTCAGCTCGTCGGCATGGATCTGCTTGAGATAGGCCAGCGACGACAGGCCCGAGCCGTAGTCGTCGATCGAAACGCCGATGCCGGCCGCGCGGAAACGGTCGATGACCTCCAGCGCGGCGGTCGGGTTGCCGATGACGGCCGTCTCGGTGATCTCCAGGCAGAGGCGACCGCCGGCCTCGCTGATCATGGCGATGATCTCGTCGGCGAAGACGGGATCGGCGACCAGCCGTCCCGACAGGTTCACCGACACCAGCAGGTCCGAACCCGCCGCCCGCATGGCGGCCTGATCGACGAGCGCCCGGGCGATGGTCCAGCGGGTCAACTCGCGAATGTGGCCGGTCTCTTCCGCCAGTTCGACGAACAGGTCGGGTCGCACGAAGCCGCCCTCGGGCCGGCGCCAGCGCAGCAGCGCCTCGACGCCGGTGATGGCGCCGGCCCGCACATCGTGCTTGGGCTGGTAGTGCAGGCTGATGGCGCCGTCATCCAGCGCCGCCAGCATCTCGCTCATCATGGTCAGCTTGGAGGCCGGGTCGCCGTAAGCGTCGGCGTTGAAGACCGCCAATGGCAGCAAGGCTTCGCGCGCCTGGTCCAGCGCGATGCTCGCGCGCTCGACCGGCGCGATGGGATGGGCGTCGGCCACCGGCGTCAGGCCGCCCGTCAGGACCACGTCGATGATCACCCCTTCGATGCTGACCGGCGCGCTGAGAGTTTCCAGCAGACTGTGGGCGGCCCGCTCCGCCGCCGCCCGATCCGCGGCCGTGACCAACAGCGCCAGCCGCTCGCTGGACAGGCGGGCGCAGGCGCAGCCCGGCGCGGCGGCCTCGGCGCGGCGGCCGATCTCGCGGACCATGCCGGCGGCGATGCTGTAGCCGACCGCCGCCCGGACCTGGCCGAAGCGCTCGATGCCCAGGACCAGCACCCAGAGGTCGTTGGCCGCGCGGGCGGCCAGGGCCTGTTCCAGCGCCCGATGGTTGGGCAGGCTGGTGTCCTGATCGGTCAGGGCCATGTGGGTGATCCGGCCCTCACGGTCGCGGATTCCGGCGGCCATGGCGTTGAAGCTGCCGGCCAGGCGACCGATCTCGTCCCGGGTCGTGATCTCGACCAGCGCGTCCTCACCGCGCTCAAGGCGGCGGGCGGCTTCGTCGAGGGCCTGAACGGGCCGGGTGAGCGAACGGGCCAGCAGCCAGCTTCCGACGACCAGCAGCGCCAGGCCGGCGAAGCCTACGGCGACCAGGCTGAGCAGGAGGCTGTTGTAGGGCGCGAGCGCCAGGGCCAGAGGGTAGCGCAGCACCAGCACGCTGCGCTCCTTGCCCAGCGCCGCCAGCGGTTTGGCCAGAGCGATGGCTTCGCCCTCCTGCCCGTCCAGCTTGCGCGGCTCGCCCGAGGACGTCTTCAGGGCGGTGTCGACGAAGCGGGAGACTCTCGGGTCAGCGGGCCGGCCGGCGGCGGTGCTCCAGCCGGCGTCGGCATGACTCAGGACGTCGGCGGTCAGCGGGATCGAGGACAGCTTCTCCAGCGCCGACAGTTCGCCCTGGTCCAGCCGGACCGCGAACACCACCCAGCCGGTCAGTTCCGGCGCCAGGATCGGGCGGCGACGGCCTGGTGTGGGGCGCCGCCTATGGTCAGAACGCCCGAGGTCGCGCCGCCGTCGAGCGCGTACCAGAGGTCGGAGGCGGCGGCCTCGCCCAGTCCCTCGCCGCCGGTGACCGTCCCGTCCATGCCGACCAGCATGGCGCGATCCAGGGCCAGCCTGCCCCGGAGATTGTCGAGCGCCGATTCAACGGTGGGCGCGTCGCCCGTGGCCACCGCCTCGCGGAAGCCGAAGTCGCGGGACAGCACCGTGGCGCCGTCGGTCAGCTGGCGCGCCCGCAGGGCCCAGAGCCGGTCGAACACCGCCCCGCCGGACACCAGTTCGCGCTCCACCTGGCCGCGGGCGTTTGCGCTCACCGAGACGTAGACGGCCAGGGCGGTGACCAGCAGCGTCAGGCCGAACAGGCCGGCGTAGAGGACGGTCAGGCGGGCGCGCAGGCTGGTGAACATGCTGCGGGACCCTAGTGCGGGCCGTGCGCGGGGGCGCGCAGCTCGACGGTCACCCCGTCACGGACGACGCCGGTCGCGGCGAAGGTCGCCTTGCGGACCAGCTCGTTCTTCGGCGCGCGCAGGTAGGGATGCCAGACGCGGACGGCAGCGGCTCCGGCAGGCAGGCCGCGGATCGTGGCCACGCCGGCGGCGTCGGTCTTCACCGCGAACGGCGTATCGACGACCTGGATGAAGCCGACCATCTGGTCATGGATGTTGCAGCCGACGGCGGCGACGCCCGCGGCCTTGAAGACCACGGTGCGGCTCTCGTCCTTGCCGAACAGCTTCAGCTCGAACTTGTTGCCGGCCGAGAAGGAATAGACGTGGTGCCGGACCTTGTCCTTGTTGGGAAAGGCCACCGTGGCGTTCACCGGGACGATCAGAACGAACGGGTCGAACTGGATGTTCTGCTGGGCCACCGTATAGGCCCAGGGAAACCGGATCGGTCCCGCCGGGACGCCGCTGGCGGGCTTCACCATGACCACGGCGTTCGACACCGGCTTTCCCGCGCCGTCCCGCACGGTCATCACCAGATCGCCGGCCAGCGCCGTCGCGGGCGCGACGATCAACATCATGATCAGGGCAGGAAGACGCATGGCCTCACCCTAGCCATGGCCGATGAAGCGACTGTGAATCCCCAAATTGGGCCACAAATGTCCGGCCGGACAAGCCCAGGTATATTCGGGACGGCAGTCGGTTAACCAATCTCCGGAAAGTCTCACCTCGCCGGCCGGAACGCCGCACGAGGAGACGGGGTAGAGACATGCGGGGACTCCTGACAGGCCTGGCGCTGTCGGCGGCGCTTGCCGCGCCGGCGGCGGCGGACGAGCTTCGCAACGGAACCAAGCTGCTGCTGACCGGCGGCGTGAGCACGATCGAGGGCTCCGGCGGCGGCGGTCTCTCCACCTGGGCGACGACCACCGGCTACGGTGACGACGAGGGCGTCGGCGCCAATGTCCACGGGACGCTGGTCAGTCTGCCGGACTTCGAGTTCACGACCTGGGGCGTGGCGGCGGCGGCCTTCGACAGGGTCGAGCTGTCCTTTGCCCGCCAGAGCTTCGATACCCAGGACGCCGGCGCCGCGCTGGGTCTGGGCAAGGGTTTCACCTTCAACCAGGACGTCTTCGGCGTGAAGGTCGTGGTGATCGGCGACGCGGTCTACGATCAGGATCGCTGGCTGCCGCAGATCGCCGTCGGCGCGCAGTACAAGAAGAACGACCAGGGCCCGATCATCGCGGCGGTCGGCGGCCTGGATGACGACGGCGTCGACTACTACGTCGCGGCGACCAAGCTGCTGCTGGACAAGAGCCTGCTGGTCAGCGGCGCGGTGCGGATGACCAAGGCCAACCAGACCGGCCTGCTCGGCTTCGGCGGGCCCGACGGCGACGACTACCAGCCGGAGTTCGAGGGGTCGGTCGCCTGGCTGGCGTCCAAACGGCTGGCCTTCGGCGCCGAGTACCGCACCAAGTCCGGCAACCTGGCCTTCGCCCGGGAAGACGACTGGCTGGATGTCTTCGCTGCCTGGGCCGTGAACAAGAACCTGTCCATCACCGCCGCCTATGTGGACCTTGGCGACATCGCCACCTTCAAGGACCAGCGCGGCGTCTACCTTTCCCTGCAAGCGGGGTTCTGACCATGAAGATCGCCACCCTCGGCCTGATCGTCGCTCTCGCCGCCGCCGCGCCGGCCTTCGCCCAGGATCCCTGGGCCATGCCGGGCGAGGAGGCGGTCGACGCCTATGCGCCGTCGGACGCCAACGCCGGCGCGACGCCCTTCACCGGCAGCGCGATGCTCGCGGCCTTCAACGGCAAGGCCGGCATCGAGCGCGTCGTCATCGGCATGCTCGACCGGAGCTTCAGCGACCCGCGCAGCAGCGACATTTTCAAGGCCCACGACCGCGTCCGGCTGCAGCGGACCCTGATCGAGCAGTTCTGCTACATCCTGAACGGCGGCTGCAGCTACACCGGCCGCGATATGAAGAGCACGCACAAGGACATGGGGCTGCAGGTCAGCGACATGAACATTCTGGTCGAGCATCTGCAGCACGCCATGGACAGGGAAGGCGTGCCCTTCGCCGCCCAGAACCGATTCCTCGCCAAGCTCGCCCCGATGAAGCGGGACGTCGTCGAGCGCTAGACGAGCGAGTGGACGACCAGCGCGCCGCCCGCGAGGAGCAGGGTAGCGAAGGTCAGGATGGCGCCCAGCATCCGGCCGATGATCACGTTCCAGATCAGGCCGATGGCGTGCAGAACCCGCGCGGCGGCCAGCATGGCCGCGAAGGCGCAGACCCAGATCTGCGGGAAGCCGTTCATTTCCAGCAGGCCGATCGCGATGATGGCCAGCGGCACATACTCGATGAAATTGCCCTGGGCGCGGACCTTGCGGTTGAACGCCTCGTCACCGCCATCGCCCGCGCTCAGCCTGTTGGCGCGGCGATGATTGGCGACCGGAAAGCTGAGCAGCACCAGAAAGAGCGCGGCGGCGCCCGTGAGCAATGACGTAACCGGAAGCATTTCCATGGTTGTCTTTCCCCTCCCCGAGGATGGCCCTTGAGGGCAGGGAGAGCTTGGACGAAACAGGCGGGGATGCAAGTTCGCGAAACGCTGTTCACTGCCCCGCTCCGGCGGCTGGTTTCCTCGCTCCGGACCTGGCCGACGTCGCGCGGCTGGATGCTGACCGCGATCGTGGGCGCGGGCGCGCTGATGGTGGAGCTGGCGATCGGCCTGGCGGGCGGGTTCCTGCGGCCGGCGCCGGGCGACTGGTCGGTGCTGCCGATGGCGCTGGCGCTGGCCGTCTTCGTGCCGGCGCTGGGCGAGGAGGCGGTGTTCCGGGGCCTGCTCACGCCGGGACGGGATGACGGCGTCGGCCCGTGGCGCGCCATCCTGCCGTCGACGGCGGTGTTCGTGCTCTGGCATGTCTTCGAGGCCGTGACCTTCATGCCGGCCGCCGCGCCGGTCTTCCTGCGCCCCGACTTCCTGGCTACGACAGCCGTGCTGGGCCTGGCCTGCGGCTGGCTGCGCTGGCGGACGGGGTCGCTGTGGCCGGCGGTGCTGCTGCACTGGCTCGAGGTGGCCGGCTGGCAGATCTGGTTCGGCGGCGGGATGCTGTTCGGGACTGGATAGCGCGGCCCGGCAGGGACGCGACTTCCTGTCCCTCAACACCGTCGGACGGCTTTTGAGGGACTGCGACCAACCTCCCAAAGGGGACGCCGGAAGCCGTCAGCAATGAAGACTCTCTAGACATATAGTCTTGAGACAAAACGAGACATTCGGCCCCTTCATGGGACATCCGGCGGCGCTGGGCGAGAGAGGCCGCGATCTCATCCACCCCCGGCGGCGCGGGCGTAGAATGCCGGGATGGACGCGCTCGGAGAAGATCACAGCATCCCTTCTCCCGCGAGGGGAGAAGGATTGGAGAGCGGAGACTCTCTGCCCTTTCCTTGACCCCCGCGCCTCAGTCCCTATACCGCCAGCCCATGTTCGAAGGTCTCTCCCACACCGCCCGCGACGCCAAGGCCTGGCCGTTCGAGCAGGCTCGCAATCTGCTCGCCCGTGTCCTGCGCGTTCGTCTTGACGACGCCGAGCGCGACCTCGCGTCCACGCTGATCCACGCCGGCAAGGCCGACGAGGCCTTCCGGACCTTCGAAGCGCTGCAGAAGCCGGTGGTGCTGGAGACCGGCTATGGCCCGTCCGGCCTGCCGCACATGGGGACTTTCGGCGAGGTGGCCCGCACGACCATGGTGCGGATGGCCTTCCGCGCCCTGACCGACGACGCCCTGCCCACGCGCCTGATCAGCTTCAGCGACGACATGGACGGCCTGCGCAAGATTCCGCCCAACGTGCCGAACGGCGAGGTCATGCGCGAAGACCTCGACAAGCCGCTGACCGTGGTCCGCGACCCCTACGGCGAGCACGAGAGCTTCGGCCACCACAACAATGCGCGTCTCCGCGCCTTCCTCGACGGCTTCGGCTTCGACTACGAGTTCGTGTCCTCGACCGACTGCTATCGCGGCGGCCGGTTCGACGAGACCTTGCTGACGGCGCTCGCCCGCTTCGACGCCATCCAGAAGATCATGCTGCCCTCGCTGGGCGAGGAGCGCCGGGCCACCTACTCGCCATTCCTGCCGATCAGCCCGAGGACCGGCAAGGTGCTGCAGGTTCCGACGCTGGAGCGCAACGTCGAGCAGGGCACGATCGTCTTCCGCGACGAGGACGGCGAGCTGACCGAGGTCCACGTCACCGGCGGCGGCGTGAAGATGCAGTGGCGCCCCGACTGGGCGATGCGCTGGACCGCGCTGGGCGTCGACTACGAGATGAGCGGCAAGGACCTGATCGACAGCGTCCGGCTGTCAAACCAGGTCTGCAAGGTGCTGGGCGGCGTCCCGCCGGAAGGGTTCAACTACGAGCTCTTCATGGACGAGAACAACCAGAAGATCTCCAAGACCAAGGGCAACGGCCTGACCATGGAGGAGTGGCTGCGCTACGGCGCGCCCGAGAGCCTGGCCTACTACATGTTCCAGTCGCCGAAGTCGGCCAAGAAGCTCTATTTCGACGTCATCCCCAAGGCGACGGACGAGTACCTGCAGCAGCTGGACGCCTTCAACCGCAAGAAGGCCGAGGGCGGCAACGCCGTCGACCTGAACAACCCTGCCTGGCACGTCCACATGGGCCAGCCGCCGGAAGCGGGCTCGCCGGTGTCGTTCTCGCTGATGCTCAACCTGGTCTCGGCCGGAAACGCGTCAAGCAAGGATGTCCTGTGGGGCTTCCTGACCCGCTACATCCCGGGCGCGACGCCGCAGACCCAGCCGCTGCTCGACCGCCTGGCCGACTTCGCGATGAACTACTACGAGGACTTCGTCGCGCCGACGAAGGCCTTCCGCGCGGCCACCGACCAGGAGCGGGCGGCGATGGAGGACCTGCTGGCCCGATTCCGGGCTCTGCCGGCCGGCTGCCAGGACGCCGAGCTGATCCAGAACGAGGTCTATGAAGCGGGCAAGGCCGGCGGGTTCGACCCGCTGCGCGGCTGGTTCCAGGCCCTCTACGAAGTGTTGCTGGGCCAGAGCCAGGGTCCGCGTTTCGGCTCCTTCGCGGCCATCTTCGGCCTCGACCGGACCATCCAGCTGATCGAGGACGGTCTCGCCGCAAAGCTGCTGCAAGCCTGAACCGAACATAACGAGGCGGCCCTGATCGTGTTCAGGGTCGGCCCGCTAGGGTTCTTCTCAACGACGGGCATCGGCTCGTCGAAACCGTTCCGAGGAGAACACCCATGACTTACGCCAACAGCAAGATCGCCAAGGTCGGTCTGGCCCTCTCCGTGGCCGCCGCCATGGCCGCCACCGCCGTCCCGATGACGGCCAGCGCCCAGAACGCCGGTGTCTTCCGCTGCGACGCCCCCGGCTCCAAGCAGGAGAGCGGCGCGGTGATCGGCGCCCTGCTGGGCGGCCTGCTCGGCAACCAGGTGGCCAAGAACGAGCGCACCGCCGGCACGGTCGTCGGCGCGGGCCTGGGCGCCGCCGCCGGCTCCTACATCGGCTGCAAGTCGCAGACGAACGACGCCAACAGCCAGGGCGTCTACAACCGCGGCGGCCAGCGCCTGGCCTCCTACGTCCAGCCGGCCCGCTACGAGCGGACCAACCTGCGGATGACCGCGGTGACCAACGTCAGCCTGCGGGCCGGCCCCTCGACCTCGACCTCGAAGGTCGGCGTCCTGCAGCGCGGGCAGACCTTTCAGGCCGCGGCCTACGCCAACGGCGGCCAGTGGGTGCTCGTCAGCCGCAACGGCGTCGGCATCGGCTATGTCCACGCCGGCTACGTCCGCCCGGTGAACGGCGGCTACCAACAGACGGCCTACGGCTACTAGGTCGTCACGCCCGATCAACAGCGAGGGGCCGGTTCCGAAGGGGACCGGCCCTTTCGCCTGTCCGCTACTGGCTGGCCCAGAGGATGCGGGCGATCCAGGCGACGTCCTTCCGCTCCAGGGTGCGGCCCGGGTAGTCCGGGTTCAGCGACTTGAGCTCGACCGCCTTGCCGGTGATGCGCGCCACCTCCTTGGCCAGCACCTCGCCCGCCGTGGTCTTGACCACCACGCGGTCGCCCCGGCGGGGTTCTCCGCCGGTCGGGTCGACCACGATACGGTCGCCCTCGCGATAGACCGGGGCCATGGAGTCGCCGCTGATCTCCAGCGCATAGACGCCCTCGCGGGCCAGGCCCGGAAAGTCGATCTCGTCCCAGCCCTGGCCGACGGGGAAGCCGGCGTCGTCGAAATAGCCATCGTCGCCGGCCTGGGCGAAGCCGATCAGCGGCACCCCCTTGGCGCCGACCGTCCCGCCGCCCTCGGCCATGGCCGCGAACTCGCCGAAGCTGACTCCGGTCGCCGCCAGCACCTTCGACAGGCTCTCGGTGGAGGGCCAGCGCGGCCGGGCGTCGGCGTCGTTGGAGAAGCGTTTGGAGCGGTTGAAGCTGGTCGGGTCCAGCCCCGCCACCTTGGCCAGAGCGGAGGTCGTCATGTCGAACCGGGCCGCCAGCTGGTCAATGGCGGTCCAGATCTGCGAATGCGACGGGCGCGACATGGCGGGGCCTGTTCAGGTGGAGATAGGAAAATAGTCCACCTGGTTAGGAATGTATACCTCGATCTACGCGGCCCTGGGGCGGATCCAGGCGCCGATCGCCAGCACCAGGGTGGCGGCGAAGCCCATCAGCGCCAGGAAGTTCTGGCGGAAGGCGAGGTCCAGGTCCTGGTCCACCCAGCCGGCGACGTGAATGGCCAGGGTCATCACCTGGAAGCCGCAGGCGTAGACCGGCCAGGGCCTGGGCGATTTCCAGCTGAGCGCGATCAGGCCGATCAGGACCACCAGATCGATCCCGAACAGGGCCAGGGACTCGGTCAGGCCGAAGGTCACCACCTGGGCGACGAGCGTGGCGGTCCAGCCCGCG
Source organism: Caulobacteraceae bacterium (assembly GCA_965283745.1). Classification (GTDB taxonomy): domain Bacteria; phylum Pseudomonadota; class Alphaproteobacteria; order Caulobacterales; family Caulobacteraceae; genus Caulobacter. The sequence continues at coordinate 67,797 of CBDIPM010000011.1, read as the reverse complement.
AAGAACAGCGCAGCGCCGCGCCGCTCGATCGGGCCGCCGCGCATCACCGCGCCCGTGACGGTCACGAGCATCAGCAGGATGAAGGCGATCTGGACGGGCGAGAGCAGCAGGGTGGGCGTCCTTCGGGGGGCGAGCCCTCGGCAGTTCCCGCATCCGTCCCGCCGCGTCAAGCGCGAGGGACGATGACGGCATCGCAACGCTTGACGTTGACGTAAAGGGCATTATACCTCGTGCCCAACGAGAAAAACGTAAGGCAAGGGAGGAAAGAATGCCGACCGAACTGCGTCGCCCTGAGCGGACCTTCACGATCCGTCAGCTCTGCACCGAATTCAAAGCCACGCCGCGCGCCCTGCGCTTCTACGAAGACAAGGGCCTGCTGACCCCCGCCCGCGACGGCATGAACCGCGTCTACTCCTACAAGGACCGCGCGCGGCTGATCCTGATCCTGCGGGGCAAGCGGGTCGGCCTGTCGCTGCAGGAAATCCGCGAGATCTTCGAGCTTTACGGCGAAGAAGACGAGGTGATGGCCCAGAACGCCCACTCCCTGAAGAAATTCAAGGAGAAGATCGTCGTCCTCGAGCAGCAGCGCGAAGACATCGACGGCGCCATCGCCGAACTGCACGAAGCCTGCGCCCGCCTCGAGAAGCACCTGGCCGACAAGCGCCCGGACCTGCTGCCCAAGGCCGCCGACTACGACCAGATGATGCGCGCGCGCGTGGACGGCCACAACGAACCCGTCGCCGCCAAGTAAGGCCGCGCCGACCCCAACCAGACCCCGATCTCAACGGAGCGCCCATGGCCTACCAGCCGCCGTCCCGCGATCACGTGTTTCTCCTGCGCGATGTGCTGGAGATCGATCGCTACTCGAACCTTCCCGGCTTCGCCGACGCCTCCATGGACGTCGTCGAGCAGATCATCGAGGAGGCGGCGAAGTTCACGGGCGAGGTGCTGGCGCCGCTGAACAACGTCGGCGACAAGCAGGGCTGCACCTGGCATCCGGACCATTCGGTCACCACCCCGGCCGGGTTCAAGGAAGCCTACAAGCAGCTCTGCGCGGGCGGCTGGACGGGCCTTGGCTCCGACACCGCCTACGGCGGCCAGGGCCTGCCCCACGTCGTGAACCTGTCGTTCAGCGAGATGTCGAGCAGCGCCAATATGGCCTTCTCGATGTACCCGGGCCTGGCGCACGGGGCCTATTCGGCCATCCACACCGGCGGCACGGACGAGCAGAAACAGACCTACCTGCCCAAGATGGTGTCTGGCGAATGGACCGGCACCATGAACCTGACCGAGCCGCACTGCGGCACGGACCTGGGCCTGCTGCGCACCAAGGCGGTCCCCCAGGCCGACGGCTCCTATCGCATCTCCGGTCAGAAGATCTGGATCAGCGCCGGCGAGCACGACATGGCGGACAACATCGTCCATCTGGTGCTGGCCCGCATCGAGGGCGCGCCGGCCGGGGTGAAGGGCATCAGCCTGTTCATCGTGCCCAAGTTCTTCCCGAAGGCCGACGGCTCGGTCGGGGCCCGCAACGAGGGCGTCAAGTGCGTCGGCCTCGAGGAGAAGATGGGCATCCACGGCAACGCCACCTGCGTCATGCAGTACGACGAGGCCGAGGGCTACCTGATCGGCGAGGAGAATAGCGGCCTGCGCATCATGTTCGTCATGATGAACGAGGCCCGCATCGGCGTCGGCCTGCAGGGCATCGCCCAGGCCGAAGCCGCCTACCAGGCCGCTCGCGACTTCGCCAAGGACCGCCTGCAGGGCCGCTCCCTGACCGGTCCGAAGAACCCCGACGGCCCCGCCGATCCGATCATCGTCCACCCCGACGTGCGCCGCATGCTGATGGACAGCCGGGCCCTGATCGAGGGCGGCCGCGCCTTCCTGTTCTGGACCGCCCTGCACGGCGATCTGGCCCACGGCCACGAGGACGAAGCCGTTCGCCAGAAGGCCGGCGACTACATGGGCCTGCTGACCCCGGTGCTGAAGGGCTACCTGACCGACAAGGGCTTCAAGGTCTGCGTCGACGCCATGCAGATCCACGGCGGCAGCGGGTTTACCGAGCATTTTCCGGCCAGCCAGTACCTGCGCGACTGCCGCATCGCCCTGATCTACGAGGGCACCAACGGTGTCCAGGCGCTGGACCTGGTGGGCCGCAAGCTGGCCGCCAACGGCGGGCGCGCGGTGATGAGCTTCTTCGCCGAGATCGACGCCTTCGTGGAGGCCAATGGCGCCGACCCCGAGCTGAAGCCGTTCCTCGACGGCCTGGCGAGCGCCAAGGCGCAGCTGCAGGACGCCACCATGTGGCTGATGCAGAATGGCCTGGCCAACCCCGACAACGCGGGCGCGGCCTCCACCGACTACATGCACCTCTTCGGGATCACCGGCCTGGCCTACATGTGGGCGCTGATGGCCAAGGTCTCGCTGGCGAAGATCGCCGGCGGCGACAGCGATCCCTTCTACGCGTCCAAGGTGGCCGTCGGCCGCTACTTCCTCGAGCGTGTGCTGCCGGAGACCGGCGCCCACCTCGCCAAACTCAAGACCGGCTCGGCCACGATGATGGCCCTGCCCGCGGAGGCTTTCTGACGATGAGCGCGCTTCAGGTTGAGCGTCTTCCGGCCCTGGCCGAAGAAGACATCGTCATCTTCGAGGACGCGGTCGGCAAGTTCTTCGACGAGCACGCCCCGGAAGCCCGCGTGGCCAAGTGGCGCGAGGACGGCATCGTCGAGCGGGTGATGTGGAACGAGGCCGCCGAGGCGGGCCTGGCCTGCCTGTCGATCCCCGAGGAATACGGCGGCATGGGCGGCGACTACCGCCACGAAGTCGTGCTGATGGAGCAGCTGGGCGCCAAGGGCGTCGACGGGTTCGGCCTGTCGCTGCACAACTCCATCGTCGCGCCGTACATCTTCCACTACGGCACCGAGGACCAGAAGCGCCGCTGGCTGCCCAAGCTGGCGACCTGCGAGTACGTCGGCGCGATCGCCATGACCGAGCCGGGCGCGGGCAGCGACCTGCAGGGCATCAAGACCACGGCCCGGCTGGACGGCAACGAGTACGTCATCAACGGTTCCAAGACCTTCATCACCAACGGCCAGACCGCGAACCTCATCCTGGTGGTCTGCAAGACCGACCCGACCCAGGGCGCGCGGGGCACCTCGCTGCTCGTCGTCGAGACCGACAACGCGCCGGGCTTCGAGCGGGGCCGCAACCTCGACAAGCTGGGCATGGAGGCGGCCGACACTTCCGAGCTGTTCTTCAACGACGTCCGCGTTCCGACCAGCAACCTTCTGGGCGAGGGCGAGGGCCACGGCTTCTTCCAGCTGATGAGCCAGCTGCCGCAGGAGCGGCTGAACATCGCCGTCCAGGGCATCGCCACCATCGAGCGGGCGCTGGCCCTGACCATCGACTACGTCAAGCAGCGCAAGGCGTTCGGCAAGTCGATCCTCGACTTCCAGAACACCCAGTTCGTGCTCGCCGAATGCAAGACCGAGGCGACCGTGGCCCGGGTCTTCGTCAACCATTGCATCGAGCAGCACCTGAAGGGCAAGCTGGACGCGGCGACGGCCTCGATGGCCAAGTACTGGGTCACCGACCTGGAGAACAGCATCATCGACCGGTGCCTGCAGTTCTTTGGCGGCTTCGGCTACATGGCCGAGTACCCGATCGCCCGGATGTACCGCGACAGCCGCGTTCAGCGGATCTACGGCGGCGCCAACGAGGTCATGAAGGTGCTGATCGCCAGGACGCTGTAGGTCGGAGTTTCGCCGCCAGATCCGACGAGATATCCGGCGAAATCCGGCGAAAAGTCCGCCAGTTCTGACCAAATCCGGCGAGTCTGGCCAAATCGCGCAGAATCCGGCGAAAGTCGGGGCTTCATGATCGACCACCTCTCCATCGCGGTCAGCGACCTGGCCCGCAGTGCGGCCTTCTACGAGGCCGTGCTGGCGCCGCTGGGCTACCGCCGGCTGGTCGAGCGTCCGGGGACCGTGGGCTTTGGCAAGCGCTATCCGGAGGTGTGGATCAACCACAGACCGGGGATGACCCGCGCCGATCCGGACACCGGACATCACGCCTGCCTGCGGGCCGCGAGCCAGGAAGCCGTCGACGCCTTTCACGCCGCCGCGCTGGACCAGGGCGGGGCCGACGCCGGGCGCCCGGTCCCCGTTCAGCGGCCATGACCGGCTACTACGGCGCCTTCATCCTCGACCCCGACGGGGCGAAGCTGGAGGCCGCCAGCTTCCCGAAGAGCGAGACCTGATGTCCCACTACGTCGCCACCATCGACTGGTCGCTCACCGCCGAGCCCGAGGACTTCCTCAAGGGCCGCTACAGCCGCGCCCACACCGTCGCCTTCGACGGCGGGGTGACCATCCCCGGCTCGCCGTCGCCCAGCGTGGTGCCGGTTCCGTGGTCGGATCCGGCGGCCGTGGACCCCGAGGAGATGCTCGTGGCGGCGCTGAGTAACTGCCACATGCTGACCTTCCTGCATAAGGCGCGCGAGGCCGGGTTCGTCGTCGCCAGCTATCGCGACGAGGCGCGGGGTGTCATGCGCAAGACCCCCGAGGGCAGGATCGCCGTGACAAAGGTCACGCTCCGTCCCCTGATCGTGTTCGACGGCGCCGCGCCTGACACAGCGGCGCTGGACGCCCTCCACCACGCCGCCCACGAGGACTGTTTCATCGCCAACTCGGTGAAGACCGAGGTGGTCGTCGAGGCGCCTTGAGGCCGGCCGGCCTTCGCCGGGCGGGTGCTCCGCCGCCGGCTACAACCCAAAATGGGCCGTACCGGCGTTCTTTCACTGAGTCTTAGGAACGCCTGCCGCATCGTCACCGAAAGAACGGGAACGGCGATGGCGATGAGCGAGGCGGAGGACAGTTTCGGTCTGCGGGCGGCGGTGCGGGCGCGTCGGCGCCACCTGCCATCGCGGATGATCACGTCCGTCCTGATCGCCGGCGGTCTGCACGCCGCCATGGGCTGGCCGGCGATGTGGCTCTGGGCCGCTGTCTATCTGGTGGTGCAGCTGGTCGAGACCTGGATCGGGCCGCGCCTGCTGGCCAGGCCGCTGGACAACGCCGCGACTGCCGCGAACGTCGCCATCGTCCTGTTCATGCCCAGCGCCCTGGTGTTCGGCGGCCTGGGTATGGTGATGTGGAGCCATGCTGGCCTCTATGGTCCGGCGCTGGGCGTCTCGGTGATCGCCGGGGCAATGACCAATGTCATCGCGCTGAGCCGCGGCTCGCGGATCGCCTTCGCCGCTTCGGCCGTGCCCTATGGCCTGTTCCTGCTGGCCATGCCGCTGATGGATGTCGGCCGGGTGTCGAGCCCGCTGCTGACGACGATGATGATCGCCACCGGCCTGATCATGCTCAACATCATCGGCGCCTGGATCACCACCGAGGAAGCCCGCCGCGCCGAGGACCGCGCCAAGGCCGAGGCGGAACGTCGCCGCGCCGAGGCCGAGGCCGCCGTCGAAGCCAAGAGCGCCTATGTCGCCGCCATCAGCCACGAGCTGCGCACCCCGATCAGCGCCATTCTGGCCGGCGCCGCCGAGCTGGAGCGCAACGGCGGCGCCTCAGCGCGCGCCCCGGCCCGGCTGATCGGTCACGCCGGCCAGATGATGCGCGCGCTGCTGGACGACCTTCTGGACCTGTCCAAGATCGAGGTCGGCCGTATGGAGGTGGAGGCCATCCCCTTCGACCTGCGCGGGACCGTCAGCAACGCCCTGAAGATGTGGCGGCCGCAGGCGCGCGAGAAGGGTCTGCGGATGCGCATCGAGGGCGCCCACGCCCTGCCGGGCCGGGTGGTCGGCGATCCGACGCGCCTGAACCAGGTGCTCAACAACCTGCTGTCCAACGCCATCAAGTTCACAGACAGCGGATCGGTGACGGTGAAGATCGACTGCGCCCCGGCGCCCGGCGGCTGGTCCGTGTCGCTGTGCGTGGCCGACACCGGCCCGGGCATGACGCCCGAGAAGGTCGACCGCCTGTTCATGCCCTTCGAGCAGCTCGAGGCCGGCGCCGCGCGCAAGCATGGCGGCTCGGGCCTGGGCCTGGCGATCAGCCGCGAGCTGGCCCGCCTGATGGGCGGCGACCTGACCGCGACCAGCGCGCCCGGCGAGGGCGCGGCCTTCACCCTGAACCTGACCCTGCCGGCCGCACAGGCCGCCGCGCCCGTGGCCCCGCCCGAGCCGGTCGAAGCCCGGGTGCTGGTCGTCGACGACCACGCCGTCAACCGCCAGGCCCTGACTCTGGTGCTGGCTCCGCTCGGCATCACGCCGGTGACCGCCGCCTCGGCCGAGGAGGGGCTGGAGCTGCTGGCCCGCGAGCCCTTCGACGTGGTGCTGATGGACGTCTACATGCCGGACATGGACGGCCGCGAGGCGACCCGGCGGTTGCGCGCCGAACCCGGACCCAACCAGACCGTCCCGATCATCGCCATCACCGCCTCGGCCACCGAGCGCGACTGGGAGGCCTGCCGCGCCGCCGGCATGACCGGGCATGTCGCCAAGCCGATTGAGCCTGCGCAGCTGTATGCCGCGCTGGAAGCGGCGCTGTCGGGGATGCCGGCGCGGGAAGTGGAAGCGGCCTGAACTCTTGCCGTGTCCCGGCGGAGGCCGGGATCCATGGCTACTCCGGGCGAGCGGGCTCCCTTTCGAGGGGCGGTGAGGCCGCGTGGGCCCCGGCCTTCGCCGGGGAAACGGTATCGTTGAGAAGCTGCGCGAGCCGCTCCCCCAGCCCCGCCTCGTCCTTCAGTTCACATTCCCAGACCACTGCGACCCGCCAACCCGCCGTCTCGAGCGCCGCCGTCGACGCGGCGTCCCGCTCACGGTTGCGGCCCACCTTCCCCAGCCAGTAGTCGCGGTTCTGCTTGGGCACGCGCGCGCCGCGCGGGCAGTCGTGGCCGTGCCAGAAGCAGCCGTGGACGAACAGCGCCAGCCGCCGCCCCGGCATGACGATGTCCGGCTTGCCGGGCAGGTCCTTGCGATGCAGGCGGTAGCGGACGCCCAGCGCGGTCAGCAGACGGCGGACGGTCTTCTCCGGCCCGGTGTCGCGCCCCTTGACCCGCCGCATGACGGAGGAGCGCTTCTCGGGGGTGAAGACGTCGGTCACGGGGTTACCCCGATCGGAGACATGTACCGTCTTCGGTACGTGTCCCCATCAGCTTGAAGCGGCGGGGGACACGCACTGAAGTGCATGTCCCCGATCCTACAGCCCCTCGAACAGCGCCGTGCTCAGGTACCGCTCGGCGAAGCTGGGGATGATGGTGACGATCACCTTGCCCGCGTACTCGGGCCGGCTGGCGAGGTCGAAGGCGGCGGTCAGGGCGGCGCCCGACGAGATGCCGACCGGCAGGCCGTCGGTGCGGGCCACCTTGCGGGCCATGTCGAAGGCGTCGTCGTTGCTGACCTTGACGATGTCGTCGATGACGCCGCGGTCCAGAATGCCCGGCACGAAGCCGGCCCCGATGCCCTGGATCTTGTGCGATCCCGGCGCGCCGCCGGACAGAACGGGCGAGGCCTCGGGCTCGACGGCGACCATGCGCAGCGACGGCTTGCGGGCCTTCAGCACCTGGCCGACGCCGGTGATGGTGCCGCCGGTGCCGACGCCGGAGACCACGGCGTCGACCGTCCCGGCGGTGTCGTTCCAGATTTCCTCGGCCGTCGAGACCCGGTGGATCAGCGGGTTGGCCTCGTTCTCGAACTGCTGGGGCATCACCGAACCGGGGATTTCCTCCAGCAGCTCCTGCGCCCGGGCGACGGCGCCGCGCATGCCCTTCTCGGCCGGGGTCAGCTCCAGCCGCGCGCCGAGGATCAGCAGCATCTTGCGCCGCTCGATCGACATGCTGTCGGGCATGACCAGCACGATGGGATAGCCCTTGGCGGCGGCGACGAAGGCCAGGGCGATGCCGGTGTTGCCGCTGGTCGGCTCGACGATGGAGCCGCCCGCCTTGAGCAGGCCGTTGGCTTCCAGCCACTCGATCATCGAGGCGCCGATGCGGTCCTTGACCGAACCCATCGGGTTGAAGAATTCCAGCTTGGCCAGCACCTCGCCCTTCGGCTTCAGCTCGGCGCTCAGGTTGGGCAGCCGCACCAGCGGCGTGTCGCCCAGGGTGTCGACGATGCTGTCGTAGATGCGGCCGCGACCGGCGCGTTTGAAGCGGGCGGCGTCGTAGGTGGTCATCGATAGTCTCCGGGGGGAGCGTGTTCTGTTGCCGCGACCCTAGAACCGCCCACGGGCGTTGTCAGCGCTCATTCGGCTGCGAGCGGCGCCAAGGAATCTCTAAGCAGCGGCTCGAGAAGGTGGGCCGAAAGCCAGCGCACCACCGGCGCGGCGACGCCGTCGCCGATGACGTGGAAGGCCGCCGTCGACCCGGCGGGCAGGGCGTAGCTGTCGGGCAGGCCCATCAGCCGGGCGCCCTCGCGCGGGGTGAGCAGCCGGGAGCGGACGACGCCGTCCTGCGCCACCACGATGGTCTGCCGCGAAGAGCCGCCCCGGGCGGTGCGCAGGCAACCGGCGAGGCCATCGGTGCGCACCTCGGCCTGTGGCGTCCCGGCCCGGGTGCGGCGATAGACGGCGCCGACCGTGCGGCCGGGCTGCTCCAGCCGCGCGCGATGCAGCGGCGTCATCTGGGCCAGCAGCCGGGCGGTGTCGGCCTCCGGCCTCCAGGCCACGGAGTCGTCGTTTTCGAGCAGGGAAGACAGATCGGTGTTGCGGGCCGGCGGCGCGGGCAGGTCCCACCAGACCCAGGACGCCTTCAGCGCGGCGGGCAGGCGGTCGTGGGCCTGGATCACCGCCTTGCTGTGGAAGCCGCAGCGCCCGGCCCGCGCCCCAGCCTGATCCCGGGTGGCGATGACGAAGACCCGGGGCCGACTCTGCGGTGTGAAGGCGGCCGCGTCGATCTCCAGCGCGCCGAACCGGTAGCCCTGACCGGCCAGCGCCGCACACAGCGCTTCGAAGTCCTTGCCGCCGTGCGAGGTCAGCAGGCCGACGACGTTCTCGATGACGATGGCCCGCGGCGCGCGGCCCCGGGCGTTCAGCGCCTCGACCAGCCGCCAGAAGCCGAAGAAGGCGCTCGAGCGTCCGCCCGTCAACCCCGCCCGCGACCCGGCCAGGCTGAAGTCCTGGCAGGGGCTGGAGGCCCAGGCGAGGTCCGCGCGGCCGGGCAGGTCGGCCGGCGCGACCTGCCAGACATCGCCCTGCCGGAAGTGAGCGTCGGCGCCGGCATGGTTGGCGCGGTAGGTGGCCGCCTTCACCGGGTCGAAGTCGTTGGCGTAGAGACAGGACCAGCCCTCGCCCAGCCCGAGCCGGGCCATGCCCCCTCCGGCGAAGAACTCATAGAAGCCCAGGGGAGGATTCCGACTCATCGCCAAATGAGTCTAACCTGCCCGCGACCTTTCGAGGAGAAGCGCCATGCGCCGCACCGCCGTTCTTACCGCGTCCGCCCTGTCCGCCCTGATGCTCGCCGCCTGCGGGCAGGAGGCGCCCGGCGGGGCCGACGCGCCGCCGCCGGCCGATGCGCCGCCCGAGGCGACCGCGCCGGTCGAGCCCGCCAGTGAATACGCCGTCGACTTCGCCGCCCGGGGCAACGAACCCTTCTGGCGTGCCGACGTGAAGGGGACCACGATCACCATCACCCGGCCCGAGCCGCCCGAGGTCGTGGCCACCAACGCCGCGCTGGGGACGTCGGGGGCCACGGGGACCTGGACCGCCCAGGCCGGGACCACCCCGGTGGTGCTGGTGGTGAGCAAGGCGCCCTGCAGCGACGGCATGAGCGACCTCAAGTACGACTACACGGCCGAGCTCCGGGAGGGCGACGCCGTCTTCAAGGGCTGCGCCTTCCCGCTGAGCGCCGAGCCGCGCGAAGGGGAGTAGGCCTCATTGTCACGCTCTCCCCTTGGGAGAGCTGTCATGGCGGAGCCGTGACTGAGAGGGAGGCGCGCTGGCTGGGGGGCTGGCCGAAGTGCGTCCCTCTCCGACCCGGCTCCGCCGGGCCACCTCTCCCTCGGGGAGAGGATGAACTACCCCTGACCCACCGCGACGGTCTGGATCCGGGACACCTTCGCCTGCGTATGCTCGCCCGGGACGGGCAGCAGCAGCGCGATGGCGACGGCCGCGATGGCGGCGATGGCGAAGACGGCCTTGACGGCCATGGAGGACGCTCCCCTGGATGCGACCCGCCGAGGTTGCGCCGCAGCGGTTAACGAACCCCCAAGCGCCGGGTTTCCCGCAAAGCAAAGGCAGGACGAACCGTCCGGTCCATCCTGCCTCGCAAAGATCAGTTCAGGGATTGATCCGGCCTGAGCGGGTTAACGCCAGGACCGGATCAGCCGTCTGTTCCTAGTAGATCTCGAACAGGCCGGCGCCGCCTTGGCCGCCGCCGATGCACATGGTCACCACGCCCCACTTGGCGCCGCGACGACGGCCTTCCTGCAGCAGGTGGCCGGTGCAGCGCGCGCCGGTCATGCCGAAGGGGTGGCCGATCGAGATCGAGCCGCCGTTGACGTTGTACTTGGCCGGGTCGATGCCCAGCTTGTCGCGGCTGTAGAGGCACTGGGAGGCGAAGGCCTCGTTCAGTTCCCACAGGTCGATGTCATCGACCTTCAGGCCCTGGCGGGCGAGCAGGCGGGGCACGGCGAACACCGGGCCGATGCCCATTTCGTCAGGCTCGCAGCCGGCGGCGGCCCAGGACACGAAACGGCCCAGCGGCTCGAGACCGCGGCGTTCGGCTTCCTTGGCTTCCATCACCACCACGGCGGCGGCGCCGTCCGACAGCTGGCTGGCGTTGCCGGCGGTGACGAAGTTGCCTTCGCCCTTGACCGGCGCGAGCTTGGCGAGGCCTTCGAGCGTGGTTTCGGGACGGTTGCACTCGTCCTTGTCGACCACGTAGTCGACCAGGGTCTCTTCCTTGGTGTCCTTGTTGACCAGCTTCATCTTGGTGGCCATCGGGACGATCTCGTCGTCGAACTTGCCCGAGGCCTGGGCCGCGGCCGTGCGGCGCTGGGATTCGAGGCTGTACTCGTCCTGGTACTCGCGGCTGACGCCGTAGCGCTTGGCGACGATGTCGGCGGTGTCGATCATGGCCATGAAGATGGCCGGGGCGATCTCCATCAGCTTGGGATCAACCGTGCCCGAACCGCCCATGCCGCCGCCCGGGATGGAGATGCTCTCCACGCCGCCGGCCACGACGCAGTCGGCGCCGTCGCCACGGATGTGGTTGGCGGCCATGGCGATGGCCTGCAGGCCCGAGGAGCAGAAGCGGTTGATGGTCACGCCGCCGGTGGTCACCGGCATGCCGGCCAGCAGCGCGGCGAGGCGACCGATGTTGGCCGCGCCGTGGGCGTTGTTGCCCAGGTAGCAGTCCTCGATGTCGGCCGGATCGACGCCCGACTTGGCCACCGCATGCTTGATGGCGTGGGCCGCCATGCTCATCGGCGGGGTGACGTTAAATCCGCCGCGGCCCGCCTTGGCGAGGCCGGTGCGGGCGTAGGACACGATGACGGCTTCGCGCATCTGGCGTTTTCCCTTTTGTCTCTCAAACACTCGTTCGAATGGTGCGCCGCACCCTAGGCGAACGTGGCGGAAAGAAAAAGATCACGCGCGCGTCAACCTGGGAGGAGGGGTTCCAGAGAGCCGCTTGCCAATCCAGCCGAGCACTGGCTTGCTGCCGTTGCCTCATCGCCCGGGACCTCTTCATGCGCACCCTGCTCCTCGCCCTTGCGGCCGCGTCGGCCCTCTCCACGCCCGCTCTCGCCCAGGATACGCCCGAGGGCGGGGCCTGGACGGACTGCACGGTGGCCAGCGTGGCCCTGCTGCGCGACCGGATGGTGGTGAAGTGCGCGGGCCTGGCCGGAGCCGACACGCCGCGCACCTTCGCCATGGAGACCAACGACCGCCTGCTCGACCCGGTGCTCCGCATCGCGCTGGACGGAAAGGCGCGGGGCAAGCCGATCGGGGTGCTGTACGTCAAGGCGACGATGGCCAGTCCTCCCGGCTGCGCGCCCGCCGACTGCCGGCGTCTGGTGGCGGTGGAGTCGAAATAGGCGCCGCACGCCTTGACCTGCGCGTCACCCGGCGGGACGATCCTGATCAACGATAAGAAATACGATCAGGGAGTTTTGGCATGGCCGAGCGCGCGTTCGATCTGGTGATCCGGGGCGGAACCATCATCGACGGTTCGGGCGGCGCGCCATACGCGGCCGACGTCGGGGTCAAGGACGGTCTGATCGCCGCGGTCGCCCCAAACCTGCCAGCCGGCGCGCAGGAGATCGACGCTACGGGCCGCATCGTCACCCCCGGTTTCGTCGACATCCACACCCACTACGACGGCCAGGCGACCTGGGACGAGCGGATGCAGCCCTCGTCCTGGCACGGCGTCACCACGGCGGTGATGGGCAACTGCGGCGTCGGCTTCGCGCCCTGCCGGCCCCAGGACCACGACCGGCTGATCCGGCTGATGGAGGGTGTGGAGGACATCCCCTTCCCGGTGCTGACCCAGGGCCTGCCGTGGAACTGGGAGAGCTTCCCCGAATACCTCGACAGCCTGTCGGGCCGGTCGTTCGATATCGACATCGCCGCCCAGCTGCCGCACGCCGCGCTGCGCGTCTATGTGATGGGCGAGCGCGGCGCCAATCGCGAGCCGGCGACCGAAACCGACATCGCCGCCATGGCCGCCATCGCCAAAGGCGCGGTCGAGGCGGGGGCCCTGGGCTTCTCGACCTCGCGCACCCTCAACCACCGCACCAGCGACGGCCAGCCGACCCCGACCCTGACGGCCGGCGAGGATGAGCTGACCGGCATCGCGCTGGCGCTGAAGGCGGCCGGCAAGGGCGTGCTGCAGTTCGTGTCCGACTTCCAGCAGCCGGCCGAGGAGTTCGCCATGTTCCGGCGGCTGGTCGAGAAGAGCGGCCGCCCGCTGAGCTTCTCCCTGGCCCAGAGCCCCAAGGGCCCCGACAGCTGGAAGATCCTGCTGGCCGCGCTGGAACAGGCCAACGACGACGGCCTGCCGATGAAGGCCCAGGTCGCCGGCCGTCCGGTCGGGGTGCTGTTCGGGCTGGAACTGACCCTCAACCCGTTCAGCCAGCACGAGACCTACAAGGCCATCGCCCATCTGCCGCTGGCAGAGCGGGTGGCGCAGCTGAAGGACCCGGCGGTGCGCGCCCGTCTGCTCAGCGAGGAGCTTGATCCCAAGGGGCCGTTCGCCGGCAGCGCGCTGCGGGCCTGGGACAACATGTTCCTGATGAGCGAGCGGCCGGACTACGAGCCGACGGCGGCCGACACCATCAAGGAACTGGCCGCCGCGCGCGGCCTGTGGCCCGACGAGGTGGCGCTGGACCACATGCTGTCAAACGGCGGGCGGGGCATGCTCTATCACCCGTTCCTGAACTACGCGAACGGCTCGCTGGACCCCAGCTTCGCCATGCTCAGCCACCGCGACACGGTGCCGGGCCTCAGCGACGGCGGGGCCCACGTCGGCATGATCTGCGACGGCAGCTTCCCGACCAGCAACATCACCCACTGGACCCGCGACCGCACGCGCGGCCCCAAGCTGGCGCTGGAACAGATGATCCGCATGCAGACCCGCGACACCGCCGAGGCGGTTGGGCTGCTGGATCGCGGCCTGATCGAGCCCGGCCTGCGGGCCGACCTCAACGTCATCGACTACGACGGCCTGACCCTGCACGCGCCGGGCGTCGCCTACGACCTGCCGGCCGGCGGGCGCAGGCTGGTGCAGCGGGCGGACGGCTATGTCGCCACGGTCGTGGCCGGCCAGATCACCTACCGCGACGGCGAGCCGACCGGCGCGCTGCCGGGCCGGCTGGTGCGCGGGGCGCAGAGCGCGCCGATGCGGCTGGCGGCGGAGTAGCCGACCTCACGCTCTCCCCGTGGGAGAGCTGTCGCCGCGGAGCGGTGACTGAGAGGGAAGCTCGGCGGCCAGCGGGTTGGTGGCGGTGCATCCCTCTCCGACCCGGCTCCGCCGGGCCACCTCTCCCACGAGGGAGAGGATGACGCAGGTTACTCCCCGAACCCCTCGCCCGGCTCTTCCACCGGATCCATCCGGATCAGCCGGCTGTCCTCGACCGCCGCCTGGCGGTGCTTGACGTGCTCGCGGTAGCTGGGGTCGGTGACCATCTCCAGGAAGGCGCCGGCGCTGGGGTAGAAGGCGATGAAGGCGATGTCCCAGCGCTCGTCGGTCGGGCCGGTCAGGACGACATCCGGCCGCCCGGCCCAGATCTGCCGGCCGCCGACCCGCTTGAACACTTCGGCGCTGTCGCGGCCGTAGGCGCGGTAAGCCTCAAGCCCCGTCATCCCCTTGCCGTGGTTGGGGTGACCCTCCGGATAGTCGGCCAGCGGCCGCACGCGGACGAGGTTCAGCATATGGATGGGCTGGTCGCGGGGCAGCGCCTTGAAGGCGTCGAACTGCGGGCGGGTCGGGTCGATGGAGCCGGTCATGAGGGGACTGTGACTCAGTCGCCCGACACTGTCATCCCGGCGTCGCCGCCATCCAGACGATGTGGCGGGCGCCTCGGCCGCGGTGGGCGCGGACCATGGTTTCCTTCACCTCGAAGCCGGAGCGCTGCAGACGGCCGGTGAAGGCGTGGTCCGGCGTCGAGGACCAGACGCCCAGTACGCCGCCCGGGCGCAATGACTTCTTCGCCACCCCCAGGCCGCGCCCGTTGTAGAGGCCGTTGTTGCCAGCGCGGCTCAGGCCCTTGGGGCCGTTGTCGACGTCCAGCAGGATGGCGTCCCAGCTGCCCGGCGGGCTGTCGATCAGATCGGCGACGTCGATGAGCCTGACCGTGGTGCGCGGGTCGGTCAGGCTGTCGCCGTAGAGGCCGGCGAGCGGCCCCTTGGCCCAGGCCAGCACCGCCGGGACCAGTTCGGCGACGACGATCTCCGCCTTTGGACCAAACGCCTCCAGCGCCGCGCGCAGGGTGAAGCCCATGCCCAGCCCGCCGATCAGCACGCGTGGCTTGGGCCGGTCGCCGATGCGCTCGCGGGCCAGGCGGGCGAGCGCCTGCTCCGAATCGCTCAGCCGGCTGTTCATCAGCTCGATGCCGCCGGCCATGATCGAAAACTCGTCGCCGCGCTGCATCAGCTTCAGCTCGCCGCCCCCGCCGGGTACGGTGGCCGTATCGAGATGGACCCAGGGGATCATGTCTTCACCAACTTCCTGACGCGCCGCCGCCGCCGAACGAGCCGCCGCCACCGGAAAACCCACCGCCGCCAGAGAACCCGCCACCGCCGCCGGAACCTGATCCGCCACTGAATGCGCCGCCTGCTGAACCGTGACCACCCCATTCGTCGTCGGACTGTGCCGGATTCCTGGCCAGCGCTTCCAGACGCCGGCGCTCCTTGCGATTTGGAGGACGGGGTACGGCACGCACGATGCTGCGCGAGATCCGTTTCTCGCCCCCCATCATGAGATCGTGGACGACAAACAGCACCGCAAACAGGCCCGCCACCACCCAGATAACTTCTCCACCTGCGCTTCTGTCTCCGCTTCCGTCAGGGCCGGACGATAGGCTGGCCACAGAAACGGCCCGGGCCTCGTCCGTCGGCAGGCTGAGTTGCTGGGCGATGGCGTCTGACCCATCCACCACGCCGCCCTCCAGGTCGCCATCCCTGAACTTTGGCAGGATGCGGGTGTCGATGATGATGCGCGCGAGGGCGTCGGTGAGGGTCCCTTCGAGGCCATAGCCGACCTCGATGCGGACCTTGCGTTCACGAGGCGCCACGATCAACAGCACGCCGTCGTCCCGCGCTTTCGAACCGACGCCCCAGTGGCGACCCAGCCTGTATCCGTAGTCCTCGATCTCGTAGCCCTGCAGCGACGGCAGGGTGGCGATGACCAGTTGCCGTCCCGTGGCCGCCTGGAGGCTCTCGAGCTTGCCGGTCAGCGAAGCCTCGACGGCAGGCGAGAGCACGCCCGCCTCGTCGACGACACGCCGCCCCTCCAGCGCCGGGAACGTCGGGGCTGCGAAGGCTGTAGTGGGCATCGCCAGCAGGACGGCCAGCGCAGCCAGCGTCGCAGCGATGCGTCGCAGACCGCCCCCGCCCTTCATGCGGTCAGTCTTTGCCCGGCGTCGGCAGGATCACCAGGCGGTCGGGCAGTTCGTTGGGATTGTCGGCGCGGTGCGGCACATGCTCGGCGAGGATCTCGCCGCAGCGCTTCACCGCCGCCTCGAAGCCGCCGGGGATGTCGCGGCGCTTGAGGCCGGCGATCAGCAGGCTGACGACCTCGTCCCACACCGCATTGGGCGCGACGCTGTAGATGCCCTCGTCGGCGATCACCTCGGCCCGGTGCTCGGCCAGCGAGGCGAACAGCAGGATGCCGGTCCGCTCGCGGGTGGCGTGCAGGCCGTGGCCGAGGAACTGCTGCATGGCCGCGCGGTGCACCCGCTCGGCCTTCAGCGAGGCCGGCGTCAGGGCCCGCCGGATCGGCGGGATCGAGACCACCAGCGCCGCGACCGTGAACACCGCCGCCTGCAGGCCGACATAGATGGCCAGGGCCGTGAAGATGGTCTGGCCGGTCGGGGCGTGGCCGGTGGTCCAGCCGCCGAACATCCCGACCAGCATCTGCGGCTCGAAGCCGAGCAGCAGGGCCAGGGCCGGCAGGACCAGAGCCGCCCCGGCCGCCCAGGCCAGCGGCGTCTCGCGATAGTCCGAGACCGCCGGGGCCAGCACGCAGTAGATCTCGCCGGCCGTGGTCGCCTCGGCCGCCGCGACCGCGTCGGCGATCCGCTGCTGGTCGGCCTGTGTCATTCGCATGGGCATCCTACCAGCCTCCCGAGGCGCCGCCGCCGCCGAACGATCCGCCGCCGCCGGAGAACCCTCCGCCGCCGCCGGACCAGCCGCCACCGCCGCCACCGCCGCCCCCGAGCATATGGCCCAGGATGCCGCCGATGATCAGCGGGGTCAGGTTATCGTCGTCATCATCGCGCCGGCGGCGACGGCCGTCGCGGCCGCGCATCGCCCGGCGGCCGCGGCGTCCGGCCCGCATCATGCTGATCAGCATCGAGACGAAGCCGAACACCAGCAGCACCAGGATCCACTTGGGCGGACCCTCGGCGCGCGGCTGCGCGGCCGCCTGGGCCACCTGGGCCCTGGCGACCTCGTCCGGCAGGCTGAGCTGCTGGATCAGCGCGTCGGCCCCGGCGACCACGCCGCCTTCCATGTCGCCCGCCTTGAACTTCGGCAGGATGGCCGACTGGATGATGACGCTGGACAGGGCGTCGGTCAGCACCGGCTCCAGGCCATAGCCGACCTCGATCCGCACCTTGCGCTCGTTGGGCGCGACGATCAGCACCACGCCGTCGTCGGCCTTTTCGTCGCCCAGCTTCCAGGCCCGGCCGAGCTGGTAGCCGTATTCCTCGATCTCAAGCCCCTGCAGCGAGGGCAGGGTGGCCACGACCAGTTGGCGGCCGGTCGCGGTTTCCAGCGCTTCGAGCTTCTGGGTCAGCGCCGCTTCGGTCGCCGGCGACAGCAGGTTGGCCTCGTCCACGACCCGGCCCGACAGCTTGGGGAAGGTCGGGGCGGCCAGGGCCGGCAGGGCGATCGTGAGGAGCAGCGCTGCTCCGAGCGCCCCGGCGAAGGCCGGGGCCCACCACGATCGCTCGCGCGAAGCCATGGGTCCCGGCTCGCGCCGGGACACTCGGAGAAGGGTCATGCCGCTACTGCTTCGCCGCCGGAGCGGTCGTCGGCGCCGGGACGGCCGGGGCCGGCGGGGCGTCGAAGCTGACGGTCGGCGCGGTCTGCGCCGAGGCCGCGGCCTGGAACAGCTGGGCCGGCTTCTGGCTGCTGTACAGGGTGTTGGCCCAGATCACCTGCGGGAAGGTGCGCAGGGTGGTGTTGTAGGTCTGGGCCGCCTGGTTGTAGTCGCGGCGGGCGATGGCGATGCGGTTCTCGGTGCCTTCCAGCTGGCTCTGCAGGGCCATGAAGTTCTGGTTGGACTTCAGCTCCGGGTAGTTCTCCTGGATCATCATCAGCCGGCCGAGCACGCCGCTCAGCTTGTCCTGCGATTGCTGGAACTGCGCGAACTGCGCCGGGTCGGTGATGGTCGAGGCGTCGACCCGCACCTGGGTCGCGGACGCCCGCGCCTCGGTGACGGCGGTCAGCACGTCCTTCTCCTGGGCGGCGTAGCCCTTCACCGTGTTGACCAGGTTGGGGATCAGGTCGGAGCGGCGCTGGTACTGGTTCTGCACTTCGGCCCACTGGGCCTTCACGGCCTCGTCCTGGGTCGGAATCGTGTTCACGCCGCATGCGGACAGCAGCGCGGCGACGGCAAGCGCCGGCGCCAGTCGGAGGAAGCGGGAGATCGCGTTCATGGATGGCCCCTTGAGGCGGCCCTCGATGGGCCGCGCAGAACATATATGTGTGTCCGGTCGCTCCCGCATCCTCCCAGTGAGGTCAGGACTTGCGGAAAACTCGAACGTTTGTAGGATTGGGGCTTCCGGCGACGTCCTGGGGACATCCCCGTGATGGAGAACGGCCATGACCGCCCACGTCCCCAAGCCCGCCCCGCCCCGCCGATGGCTGGCCAGCAGCGGAGCCGTCCTGGCCGGACTGGTCGTCATCGTCGTGCTGTCGACCGGGGCGGACATGGTGATGCACGCGACCGGAGTCTTTCCCGTCCGGCGAGCCGATGACAGACCCGGTGCAGTACCTGCTGGCCCTGGCCTATCGGGGCCTGTTCACGGTCATGGGTGGCTGGGTCACGGCCCGGCTCGCGCCGTCGGCGCCGGGAAAGCATGTGCTGGTGCTGGCCGGCATCGGGCTGATGCTGGGCGGGCTGGGCGTGGTCGCCTCGCTCGCATCCGATCTCGGCCCGGCGTGGTATGCGATCGCGGTGGCGGTCACCGGCCCGCTCTGCACGCTGCTCGGCGGCCATCTGCAGGGCCGGAAGGTATGATGGCCCGCAGCGACCGGCGCTGAACGGAGCCACCACCTGCCCCACCCTGACCTGCTTCGCAGGTCTGTCCCTCCCCACAAGGGGGAGGGAAGACGTCCTACATCCCCAGAACGCGGTCGTTCTTGCCGGCGGCGCGGCCTTCGGCCCACTCGGTTTCCAGGGCCTGGAACTCCTTGCGGCGCGGGCCGAGGTAGCCGAACAGGAAGGCCGCGACCTTGCGCTGCTGGATCTCTTCCGATCCCTCGGTGATGCGGTAGCGGCGGTGGTGGCGATAGATGTGCTCGAAGGCCTTGTGCCGGGAATAGCCCATGCCGCCGTGCACCTGCATGGCGCGGTCAGCGGCCTCGCAGCAGAGGCGGTTGCCCCAGTAGTTGCAGATCGACACCTTGTCGGAGATCTCGCGCTCGATGGTCTTGTGGTCCATCGTGTCCATCTGCCAGGCGGTCTGGCGGATCAGCAGGCGCAGCATCTCGCACTGGGCGTGCAGCTCGACGAGCGGGAACTGGATGGCCTGGTTGTCGCTCAGCGCCTTGCCGAACGGCTTGCGCATGCGGGCGTACTTCACACTCTCTTCTATGCAGTAGACTGCCGCGCCCAGCGAACTGGCCGCCTGGCGGATGCGGTTCTGGTGCACGAAGGACTGGCCAAGGCCCAGGCCGCGGTCGATCTGGCCCCAGTAGCTATCCTCGGGGATCCAGCAGTCGAACGAGATGCGCGGGTGATCGGTGGGCATGTTGAAGGTCCACATCCACTCCTCGATCTTGATCAGCTCGCGCGGGACCAGGAAGCAGGTGATGCCCAGCGCGTCGCCGTCCTTGCCGCTGGTGCGGGCGAAGACCATGACGTGGGTGACCACGTGCATGCCGGTCGTCCACATCTTCTCGCCCTTGATGCGCCAGCCGGGCTTGCCGTCCTTCACCTCGGGTACGCCCGTGGTCTCCATGAAGGTGGCGTCCGAACCGTGGTTGGGCTCGGTCAGGCCGAAGGCCGCGCGCATGGTCCCGTGCAGCAGCTTGTCGCCGTCGCGGGCCACCTGCTCGGGGGTGGCGAATTCCTTGAACATCAGCACGAACGGGTTGTTGCCGACGATCGAGTGCTCGTTCTGCAGGTCGTTGAACAGGCCAAGACCCTTGGCCGCCAAGTGCTCGCGGATGACCGCCATCCACAGCTGGCTTCCGTCCTTGCCGCCCATTTCCTTGGGCCAGGCGAAGCGGTAGTGGCCGGCGTCGTCGGCCAGCTTGCGGGCCTTGGCCAGCAGCTCTTCCCACTCGTGGCGAGGCAGGCCGTCGTTGTCCCAGTCGGTGCGGGCGTGCTCGCGGCGGTGGTCGAAGAACCGGTCGTTATCGTCCTGCCGCTGCAGGGGCATGATCTTGTCTTCGATGAACTGGTCGAGCTCGGCGAGATAATCGACGAGCTCCTTGGGCAGGGCGAAATCCATGGCGCGCCTCCTTTATGTTTCTTGTGGTTGGCCGCCAGTATGCCCCTGCTTACGTGCGCGGCAACCGTGACCCGACGTAAGGAGCCGCCCGCGAGTGAACCCGTTGTTCACACGAGCGCGCGTAAGAGTCTGGCATGGTCCTGATCGTCGCCGCAGCCATCCTGGGAGCCTTCGTCGGCCTGTATGTCCAGCCGCGGCTGTTCGCGCTGGCGATCGGGCTGTCGGTTTCCGGCGCCGTGCACCTCGTCCTGGCCTTCGTCGGCCGCCTGGCCGAGGGACGACCCAACGAGGCGGATGTGCGGGAGGTCCTCGACTACATCACCTTCGCGGGGGTGCACGGGATCTGGCCGGTCATGGCCGCCGCCGGGACCGGCACGCTGCTCGCCGCGGTGGCCTGGTCGGTGATCCGCAAGGATTCCACCGACGCCTTCTGGCTTCCCTCCGACGACACCGGCGGTCGCCGCAATGGCCTTCGCTCCATGGACATGGTGACGGACCGTGACGTGCATTCCGCGGCCCGCGAGCGACTGGACGCCATCCTCAAGCGCTGAGACCGGTTCGCAGAAAAATCTGAACACTGTGAAGATAACGCTTGCGCGATCTGGGTTACCGCTGATATCTAAGCATTGCTAAGTTCGTCGTGCGGCGCTGGTGGGGATACCGGCGGCCGGAACTACGGGATGAGCTCGGCGCGTTGAGTACCCGATCCAAGACCAGAAAACTCCACCCCGAAACTCGCCGGAAAGCGCACCATGAAACTCCGTATGCTGGCGGCTGCCGCCGTCCTGTCCCTGTCCTTCGCCGGTGTGGCCCAGGCCGACGTCAAGGCCGTCGCCACCGCCACCCTGAAGGCCCCCGTCGCCGCCAAGACCAAGGTTGTCGTGGCCGGCGCCGTCTACAACTGCGAAGGCTCCACCTGCATCTCGCTGGCCGCGCCGACCCGCGCCGTCACGGTCGCCGGCTGCAAGGCCCTGGTGAAGAAGGTCGGCGAACTGACCGCCTTCTCCAACGCCATGCGCGCCATCGAAGGCGACGATCTGGCCACCTGCAACGCCGTCGCCTCCTAGGAGAGACGACCTTTCAGTATCCCGGGCGCGTACCTGCCCGGTGTTTCCTCGAGCAACTCGCCAAATGTGCAAGGGCGGCGGTCAACGAACCGCCGCCCTTTTCTTTTCCGGGCGGATGGCCTTAAGGAGCGCGCCATGACCGACACTTCCTCCCTGGCCGGCGCCCTCGAAAAGGCGCTGGCCGACGCCGCCGGCGGTGATGGCCGCCCGGTGGCGCCCGTCTCCTTCACCCTCGACTACGGCGCGGGCGGCGACGCCTCGACGACCACGGTCGCCGCCCGGGTCGACCGCGCGACGCGGAGCCTGATCTTCGTACACGGCGAGGCGGTGTTGGCCGACGGCCGACGCGCCGCGAGCGCTTCAGGCGTGTTCCGCGTGCGGGAGACGTAGGGGAAGGCTGCTTTCTGGTCGCGTGCCGCCGTTGCGATGCAACAGAACGCATGCTATCAGGCGCGCGGCTTAGGGCCGGTGGACTTATACGGCCCGCTGGCACATGTGCTTTTCCAAGCACTTTCAAGACTTTAGCGCCGCGCCGGGAATGCACTTCCGGGACGCGGCGCGCGACGCACCGGACGGTTGGATTCAAGTGGCTGACGACATCAGGGTGACGGACGTGGGTCAGCGCTATGCGCGCGCCCTTTTCGAGCTGGCCGAGGAGGCCAAGGCGACCGCGGCCGTCGAGCGCGACCTTGTCGCGCTCAAGGCCATGGTGGCTGACAGCAAGGACCTGCGCGTCCTGCTGCACTCCCCGTCCTTCTCCGCGGAGAACAAGGGCGCGGGCCTCGCCGGCCTCGCCGCGAAGGCGAAGTTCCACGCCATCACCGGCAAGTTCCTGGGCCTGCTGTCGGCCAATCGCCGCGCCAATGCGCTGGTCGATGTCATCGACAGCTTCCGCAAGCTGTCGGCCAACGCCCGCGGCGTGGTCTCGGCCGAGGTCATCACCGCCCAGCCGCTGAGCGCCGCCCAGGCCAAGGGTGTCGCCGCCGCCCTGCGCACCGCGCTCGGCAAGGACCCTGAAATCTCGACCCGCGTCGATCCCGCCATTCTCGGCGGCATCAAGGTGCGCGTCGGTTCCCGCCTGTTCGATGCTTCGCTGAAGTCGAAGCTCGACTCCCTGAAATTCGCCCTCAAGAGAGCGTAGAGACCATGGACATCCGCGCAGCCGAAATTTCGGCCATCCTCAAGTCGCAGATCGCCGGCTTCGGCGAAGAGGCTGACGTCTCCGACGTCGGTTCCGTCCTCAGCGTCGGCGACGGCATCGCCCGCGTCTACGGCCTCGACAACGTCCAGGCGGGCGAAATGGTCGAGTTCCCGAAGGCCGGGGTGAAGGGCATGGCCCTGAACCTCGAGCGCGACAACGTCGGCATCGTTATCTTCGGCCAGGACCAGGCGATCAGCGAAGGCGACGAAGTCCGCCGCCTCGGCGAGATCGTGGACGTTCCGGTCGGCAAGGCGCTGCTCGGCCGTGTCGTGAACCCGCTGGGCGAGCCGATCGACGGCAAGGGTCCGATCAAGGGCGCCGCCGAGCGTCGCCGCGTCGACGTCAAGGCCCCGGGCATCATCCCGCGGAAGTCGGTGCACGAGCCCGTGCAGACCGGCCTGAAGGCCATCGACACCCTGATCCCGATCGGCCGCGGCCAGCGCGAGCTGATCATTGGCGACCGTCAGACCGGCAAGACCGCCGTGGCGATCGACACCATCCTGAACCAGAAGGCCGCCAACGCCGGCACCGACGAGAGCCAGAAGCTCTACTGCATCTACGTCGCCATCGGCCAGAAGCGCTCCACCGTCGCCCAGATCGTCAAGACGCTCGAGGAGCAGGGCGCTCTGGAATACACCATCGTCGTGGCCGCCACGGCGTCGGAGCCGGCCCCGCTGCAGTTCCTGGCCCCGTTCTCGGGCTGCGCCATGGGCGAGTGGTTCCGCGACAACGGCATGCACGCCGTCATCATCTATGACGACCTTTCCAAGCAGGCCGTCGCCTACCGCCAGATGTCGCTGCTGCTGCGCCGTCCGCCGGGCCGTGAAGCCTACCCGGGCGACGTCTTCTACCTGCACAGCCGCCTGCTGGAACGCGCCGCCAAGCTGAACGAGGACAACGGCTCGGGCTCGCTGACGGCGCTGCCGATCATCGAAACCCAGGCCAACGACGTGTCGGCCTACATTCCGACCAACGTGATCTCGATCACCGACGGCCAGATCTTCCTCGAGACCGACCTGTTCTTCCAGGGCATCCGCCCGGCCGTGAACGTCGGCATCTCGGTCAGCCGCGTGGGCTCCTCGGCCCAGATCAAGGCGATGAAGACCGTCGCCGGCCCGATCAAGGGCGAGCTGGCCCAATACCGTGAAATGGCCGCCTTCGCGAAGTTCGGCTCGGACCTCGACGCCGCCACCCAGCGTCAGCTGGCCCGCGGCGAGCGCCTGACCGAGCTGCTCAAGCAGCCCCAGTACGCGCCGCAGTCGGTCGAGGAGCAGGTCTGCGTGATCTACGCCGGCACCCGCGGCTACCTCGACGCCATCGCCACGGCCGACGTCGGCCGCTTCGAGCGCGAGTTCCTGGCCCGCCTGCACAGCAAGCACCAGGACCTGCTGGACGCCATCCGCGAGACCAAGACCCTGTCGAAGGATCTCGAGGACAAGCTGAAGGCCGCCCTCGAAGGCTTCACCGCGACGTTCGCGTAGCACCGGCCGAGCGGGAGAGAGTAGCCCTCGATGGCCAGCCTCAAGGAAATGCGCAATCGGATCTCGAGCGTGAAAGCCACGCAGAAGATCACGAAGGCCATGCAAATGGTCGCGGCCGCCAAGCTGAAGCGCAGCCAGGACGCCGCCCAGAACGCCCGGCCCTACGCCGAGCGGATGAGCGCGGTGATCAGCAACCTCGCCGCCGGCGTGTCCGGCGACGGGCGCCCGGCTGCTCGCCGGCACCGGCAGCGACAAGCGCCACCTGATCGTCGTCGCCGCCGCTGACCGCGGCCTGGCCGGCGGCTTCACCACCTCGATCACCCGCGCCGCGCGGGACCGCATCCAGGCGCTCGTCTCCGAGGGCAAGGATGTGAAGATCATCACCGTCGGCAAGAAGGCCGTCCCGCCGCTGCGTCGGCTGTTCGGCGACAAGATCGTGGCCTCCTACGACCTGTCGGCCGAGCGGACCCTGACCCTGTCGGTGGCCCAGCCCATCGCCGAGGACATCATCGCGCGCTTCGAGGCGGGCGAGGTGGACGTGGTCACCCTGTTCTACAGCCGCTTCAAGTCGGTGGTCAGCCAGACGCCGACCGCCCAGCAGCTGATCCCCGCCCAGATCACCGACGCCGCCCTGGCGCCGGACCTGAAGGGCGCGGCCTACGAATACGAGCCTTCGGAAGAAGCCATCCTGGAAACCCTGCTGCCGCGCAACATCACGGTTCAGGTGCTTTCCGCCCTGCTTGAGAACATGGCCGGCTTCTACGCCAGCCAGATGACGGCCATGGACAACGCCACGCGCAACGCCGGCGACATGATCCGCGGCCTCACCATCCAGTACAACCGCACCCGCCAGGCGCAGATCACCAAGGAGCTGATCGAGATCATCTCCGGCGCCGAAGCCCTCTGACCGCATAAAGACCGCACGGAAGACCAGACCCATGGCAACCGCCCCGAAGAAGCCCGCCGCCGCCAAGGCCCCCAAGGCCGCCGCCGCGCCCAAGGCCGCCGCCCCGAAGGCAGCGGCTGCGAAGACCGCCGCCCCCAAGGCGGTGAAGCCGACCGCGCTGGCCGCGACCGGCAAGATCGTGCAGGTCATCGGCGCCGTCGTCGACGTCGAGTTCGAAGGCGCCCTGCCGGCGATCCTCAACGCGCTGGAGACCACCAACACCGACCAGCGTACGGGCGAGCCCTTCCGCCTGGTGCTGGAAGTCGCCCAGCACCTGGGTGAGAACACCGTCCGCACCATCGCCATGGACACCACCGAGGGCCTGACCCGCGGCCAGCCGGTGACCGACACCGGCGCCGGCATCCGCGTTCCGGTCGGCCCGGCCACGCTCGGCCGCATCATGAACGTCATCGGCGAGCCGATCGACGAAGCCGGCCCGATCGACACCCCGACCTACAACGTCATCCACCGCGAGGCCCCGAGCTTCGAGGAGCAGTCGACCTCGGCCGAAGTGCTGGTCACGGGCATCAAGGTCATCGACCTGATGTGCCCCTACACCAAGGGCGGCAAGATCGGCCTGTTCGGCGGCGCCGGCGTGGGCAAGACCGTGACGATGCAGGAGCTGATCAACAACATCGCCAAGGCCTACGGCGGCTACTCGGTGCTGGCCGGCGTGGGTGAGCGCACCCGCGAAGGCAACGACCTGTACCACGAGATGATCGAGTCCAACGTCAACGTGGACCCGAAGGAAAACAACGGCTCGACCGTCGGCTCCAAGTGCGCCCTGGTCTACGGCCAGATGAACGAGCCTCCCGGCGCCCGCGCCCGCGTCGCCCTGACCGGCCTGACCCAGGCCGAGTACTTCCGCGACGTGGAAGGCAAGGACGTGCTGCTGTTCGTCGACAACATCTTCCGCTTCACGCAAGCCGGCGCCGAAGTGTCGGCGCTGCTGGGCCGCATCCCGTCGGCCGTGGGCTATCAGCCCACCCTGGCCACCGAGATGGGCAACCTGCAGGAGCGCATCACCTCGACCAACAAGGGTTCGATCACCTCGGTCCAGGCCATCTACGTTCCCGCCGACGACCTTACCGACCCGGCGCCCGCCGCCTCGTTCGCCCACCTTGACGCCACCACCGTGCTGAGCCGCGACATCGCCGCCCAGGCCATCTTCCCGGCCGTCGACCCGCTCGACTCCACCAGCCGGATCATGGACCCGCTGGTCATCGGCGAAGAACACTACCGCGTCGCCCGCCAGACCCAGGAAGTCCTGCAGCAGTACAAGCAGCTGAAGGACATCATCGCCATCCTGGGCATGGACGAGCTGTCGGAAGAGGACAAGCTGACCGTGGCCCGCGCCCGCAAGATCCAGCGCTTCCTCAGCCAGCCGTTCCACGTCGCCGAGCAGTTCACCAACACGCCCGGCGCCTTCGTCGAGCTGAAGGACACCATCCGCTCGTTCAAGGCGATCTGCGAAGGTGAGTACGACCACCTGCCGGAAGGCGCCTTCTACATGGTCGGCACCATCGAGGAAGCGGTCGCCAAGGCCGAGAAGATGGCGATGGAAGCCGCCTGATGGCCGACAAGCTCCACTTTTCGCTGGTCGCGCCGGAGCGTGAGGTGTTCTCGGGGGAGGTCGACCGTGTCGACGCCCCCGGCGCCGAAGGCGACTTCGGCGTGCTGGCCGGCCATGCGCCGTTCATGACCGCGCTGCGCGAAGGCGTGGTCACGGTCGTGAACGGTTCGCAGACCCGCGCCTTCCAGATCCACGGCGGCTTCGCCGACGTGAATGCCCAAGGCCTGACCATTCTGGCCGAACACGCGGTCGAAGCCTCGACCTGACCTCATCCCGCCGTAAAGCTGCGTCAAGAACGGCTTGCGAGGGACCACCGGGCGGTCTTTAGTGCCGCTCGACAGCATTAGGGATGTGATGAACATGCGTAGCCCCGCGCTTCTGGGTCTGACCGCCGCGGCGGTCTTCGCCACGGCCGCCTTCGCCCAGGACACCCAGACTCCGCCGGCCGGATGGGTCCCGGCCCCCGCCACGGACGCCGCTCCGGCTCCGGCACCCGCTCCCGTACCCGCCGTGGAGGCGCCGCCGGTCGTCGAGGCCCCGCCGGCTCCGCCGCCGGTCCCCACCGACGTCACCTCGCTGGCCGTCCTCGACGTGCTGACCCGCGTCTGCGCCCAAAGCGTGCGCGGCGGCGACATGAAGGCCCTGGCCACGGCGGCCGGCTTCAAGATGAAGCGCGACATGTGGGTCAAGTCGTACGCCAAGGGCTACCAGATCTCGATCGCCCCTCCCGGCACCAATCCGCAGGTCTGCAGCGTGACGCTCGACCATCCGATCAACGGCATCACCCCGGTGATCGTCGACCTGCACAACTGGGCGATGGGCAAGGGCTGGGACCTGTACCGCAACGACCAGATCCTGACCGACATGGACCGCACCACCCGGTCGTGGGAAATGCGCGGCGAGACCGAGCTTGAGGCGGTGGTGCTGGTGACGGTCCGCAAGCCCAACGGCGCGCCGCTGTCGAGCAAGGCCGACCGGGCCGAGCTGCTCTACAGCCTCTACAAGACCGGCGGCCAGTAGGTCCCGGAGCCGGCCGGGACGACCCGGCCGGCGTTTCCACCCGACGGGGACGACCCTGTCATCACCACGGAGCCTGTGGTCATGGCCTGGATCATCCTGTTCGTCGCCGGCCTGTTCGAGGTCGGCTGGGCGGTGGGTCTCAAATACACCGAAGGGTTCACCCGCCTTTGGCCGACGGTCGGCACCGGCGTCAGCCTGGTCATGTCCATGGCGATGCTGGGCTGGGCGTTGAAGACCCTGCCGCTGGGCACCGCCTATGCGGTCTGGACCGGCATCGGGGCGGTGGGCACGGCTGTGTTCGGCATCCTGGTGCTGAAGGAGCCGGCCACGGCGGCGCGGCTGGTCTGCCTGTGCCTGATCGTGGCCGGAATCCTGGGGCTGAAGCTGTTCTCGCCGCCAGGAGCGCCCGGCTAGCGGATCGGCACGGGCGCGTCGGGGTCGGCGCGGGGCGGGCCGCCCGGCTGGAGCGCGTCCAGCGCCTGCAGGCCGGCCGGGGTGATCACCCAGCCCTCGCGGTTACGCAGCGCCAGGCCCAGTTCGGTCAGCGACACAGCATCGGAAATGCGGATCCAGTCGACGTCCGCGCCGGCATGCTTGCGCTCGAGATTGCGCAGCGCCTCCAGCTGGCCTTCGGAGAGCGTCAGCGCGGCCTCGGCAGGGGTCATCGGCTCGGTCTCCACGCGCGGAGGCCACGCGGCGTCCACCCCAGTGCTGTAACAGAGGCCGTCAAACCCGTCCGATAAACTTGTCGGGTCAGGGCTCGGCCGGGACCGCTCAGGCGGCCGCCTGGTCGCGACCGGCCAGCCAGTCGAGGCACAGGGTGGCGGCTTCATCCCAGCCCGGTTCGCCCGGAATCCAGTGGCTCATCTGGGGCAGGGTCTCGAAGCCGGCGCCAAGCCGCTGGGCGGTCTGTCGCGCCGTCGCCGGGGGGTGGATGACGTCCTTGCCGCCGGCCACGACCAGCGCCGGCGCGGCGACGCGGCCAACCGAGGTGGTCATGAACGGGTCCAGCCACCAGTTCAGCGTCTGCCACAGGGCCAGCCCGCTCTCGGGCACCATGCGGGCGAACACGGCGCGCCGTTCCTCCCGGGCCATGCGGTCGAGGCTGAACCGCTTGGCCAGCGCGTAGTCGGGGTCAATCGCCTGCAGCCAGAACGGCCCCAGCGCGTAGAGGCTCATGGCGCTGACGGCCTCCTCCATGCTGCTGCCGCTGACGCCCCAGGGCGGCGACGGGGCCAGCAGGATCAGCGAGTGCAGCGGGGCGTTGGCGGCGGCCAGCTGGGCGACCAGACCGCCCATGGAATGGCCGATCAGGATCGGGGGCTCGGGCAGGGCCTTGCACAGGGCGGCGACGTCGCTCGCGTAGTCGCGCATCCCCACGCCCGCGGTCGACCCGCCGGGACCATGGCCGCGCAGATCGGGGCTCAGGACGACGTGACCGGCGGCCTCGAACGGCTCGCGAAAGCGTTCAAAGACCCAGCCGCCACAGAAGGCGCCGTGCACCAGGACGACAGGCGCTGGCATGATTCCCCTTGCTCGATACGGCGGCGGCGCTGCCTGGCGCCGCCTTGTCCGTTCGCCCCGAACCTTACTTGGATTTGGGCTTGCGAACAGGTGTTTTGGCCGTCGCGGCCGCTTTCGCCGCAGGCTTGGGCGCGGTCGTGGCCTTGGCCGGCGCCTTGGCGGGTGCGGGCTTTGCCGGAGCGGGTTTAGTGGGCGCCCTGGCGGCTATCGCGGGCGCGACCTTGGCGGCCGGTTTGGCCGGGGCGGCCTTGGCCTTTGTTGCGACCTTGGCCGGAGCCTTGGCCGTCGGCTTGGCGGCCTTCGGCGGGGCGCTCTTGGCGGCGGGAGTCTCGGCGGGAGCCGCTGCGGGTTTGGCCTTCGTCGACTTCGCCGCCTTGGCCGGCGCCGCCTTCGCTGGGACACTGGCGACGGGGGCCTTGGCCGCTGTGACCTTGGGAGCGGGCGCGGCCTTCGTCTTGGTGGGCGCGCTCTTCACGACCGTCTCCGCCGGAGCCGGCTTCGCCGCGGCCTTCGCAGGGGCCTTGGCGGCCGGCTTCGCCGCTGCAGCGGCCGGAGCGGCCTTCGTCGCCGTGACGCCCCTGCCGGTCAGCCAGGCGGCGATGTCGGCGATGACCTGGTCGGTGCCGGGTTCGTCGACGATCCAGTGGGCGTTGTCGGCGTACTCGCGATAGTCGCCGCCGACGCGGGCGTACTTCTCGCCCACCTTGCGGACGCCCGCGATCGGGGTCGCCCGGTCCCTGCCGCCGCCGATGGTCAGGATCGGGATGCTGATCCTGGTCTCGTCGATGAAGGCGATCCGGTGCGGGTCCTTGTCCGGATAGGCGAGGTCGGCATAGACCCCGCCGCTGTCGTAGACGGTGCCGGCGAAGATGCCCTGGTGCTTGGCGGCCGGAACGCGGTTGAGCACGCCCCAGGAGAAGCCCGTCTTCCAGATCTTGTGGCCCTTGGCGTCGACCTTGCCGCTGAACAGGACGTTGGCGAAGGTGAAGGCCTGGGCAAGAGACGCGGGGCTGTGGACGTCAGCCGGCGAGGCCGGGGTCAGCAGCACCGCCGCCCGTCCCGCGCCGCGTTCGGCCACCTTCTGCACGATCAGCCCGCCCATGGAGTGGCCGAACAACACTGGCGCCACACCGTCGGCGGCCTCGACCTCGCGGGCCAGGGCCTCGATGTCGTCGACGTAGTCCTTGAGCCGCAGCTTGTGCAGGTCGGCCGGCGGGTTCTCGGCCGTGCGCTTGTCGGGGCGTAGAGTGGGCGTCTCGACCTTCCAGCCCAGGTCGCGGAAGGCCGGGGCCAGTCGGGAGTACGCATCGGCCGTGCCGCCTACGCCATGCACCATGATGATCGTGGTCATTGTCGTCTCCGTGAGAGCCGGGCCGGTTCGAGGGCGCGGATCCCCCGCGCCTCAGGACCCGGCGAACCGCCTGAAGGCCGTGGCGACCTGTTCATAGGCCGCCCGCTTGAAGGGTACGATCAGTTCGGGGGCTTCGTCGAGCCGCGCCCAGCGCCAGGCCTCGAACTCCACCTGATGATGGCCGTCCAGCCGGAATTCCGTTTCCTCGCCGGTGAAGCGGAAGGCGAACCAGACCTGCTTCTGGCCGCGCCAGGGACCGCCCCGGGCGGCCACCTCCGGCGGGAAGTCGTAGACGATCCAGCCCTCGGTCCGTCCCAGCAGTTCGGCTGATCGTGCGCCGGTCTCTTCCTCGAGCTCGCGGAGGGCGGCGTCCAGCAGATCCTCGCCGTCGTCGACCCCGCCCTGCGGGAACTGCCAGTTCCACGGCTCGGGCGTGCGGGCGCGGCGGCCCAGCCAGACCCGTCCTTCGCCGTTGAACAGCACCACGCCGACGTTCGGCCTATGCTCCGGATGCGGATCGTTCACGACTTGACCAGCGCCGAGGCCGGCGCGAGCTGGAAGCCTCGGTCCGACAGACCCTGGGCCCAGCGGGCAGCCTCATCGACGGTGACCGGATAGGCGAAGCCCGAACCCAGCGCCTGGCCTTTCGACCGGGCGGCGGCCTCCAGCAGGGTCAGTTGGCGGTTGATGGCTTCGGCGGACAGGTCGTCGTCGACCACCCGGTCGGCCGAGGCGCGCAGCGCGCCGGCGGACCGCCCGGCGCTGCCGTCATCGATGAAGGCGAGGCCCCGCTGGCGCAGGGCGCCGGTGAAGCCGTTCATCGCCGCCGGCGTGGTCATGAAGCGGGAGCCGAGGTAGTTGGTCACGCCGAAGTAGCCGGTCGCGCGCGACAGCAGCCACTCCAGCTTGCGGATCGTCTCGGCCGGCTGGCTGGCGGCCAGCAGGGTCATCGGGCCGGGGTCATTGGACGGATAGTCCGTCGGCTCCATCGGCGCTTCGAGCAGCACCTCATGGCCGTTGGCCCGGGCCATGTCGATCCAGCCCTGTAGTCCCTCCGCATACGGAGCGAATGACAGGGTCACTTCCGGGGGTAGGGTCTCGATGGCCCGGCGGGTCAGGGCGGCGTTGAGGCCCAGCCCCCCGACAACAAGCGCCACACGGGGCTTGCCGTTCGGCGTGAACGGGCGGGCATAGGCCTTGGCCGGCGTCTGGCCGCCCGGGCCGATGACGGGCAGCGGCGCGCCGCCCGGCCCCGGCGCGGTCAGGCCGGCCAGCGGGGCGATGGGCAGGGCGCTGGCCGCGCCGCCGCCCTCTGCCACACCGCCGCCGGGCAGGGTGATCACCGCCGAGCCCTGGATAGGGCCGGTCGCGGCGAAGGACATCGGGTCTTCGGAGAGCGAGTAGAAGCCCGTGCTGACCGTCGCCTCGCCGTCGGTCTCCGGGGCCAGGGCCTCGCGCCAGCCCGGCACCTCGACGCCGCTGGCGGCGGCCTGGGCCAGGGAGATGCGCACCACCGGCGCGCCGGCCTTGGGATCTCCGGTGATCATGATCAGCACGGCCAGGGTGGTCAGGAACAGCAGCCCCGCGCCGCCGGCCGAGATGTACGGATTCTGCGCCGCGCCGAGCGCAAGGGCCTGCGCGCGCGCGAGCGGACTCGGCGCGGACTCGACAACGGGACGGGCGAGCGATTTTTTTGAGAACATGGCGAAGCAGGGGGAGTTTAACCCGCCCCAGCCTCGCCCGGTATGGTTAATGAAGCGCTATTTCGTCTCGGTCTTCGGCTGCACCTTGCCATCGACCACGGCGACGCGCGGCTGCGGCTTGGGCAGCTTGGGCGTCGACGACACCGAGCCGTTGCGCAGCACGTCGATGGCCCGCTGCAGCTGGAAGTCGCAGGTGATGGTCAGGGTGGCGAGGGTGACCTTCTTGCAGGCCTCCTCGTCAAAGGTCATCGGCGGCGCCTCTGCCGGGGTGTGGGCGCCGCGGCGGGTCTTGCCCTCCTCGGCGTCCAGGGCGTTGCGCAGCATGGCCTCGCTGTACTGGATCGAGCGGGTGGCGATCAGCTCGGCCTGCTCACGGCTGGAGGCCACTTCCAGGTCCGGCTCGATGCCGGTGCGCTGGATCGACTTGCCCGACGGCGTGAAGTAGCGCGCCGTGGTCAGCTTCAGGGCGCCGTCCTCGCCGCCGTTCAGCGGGATGACCTGCTGCACCGAGCCCTTGCCGAAGCTGGTCAGGCCGACGACCTCGGCCCGCTTGCGATCCTGCAGGGCGCCGGCGACGATCTCGGCCGCCGAGGCTGAGCCGCTGTTGACCAGCACCACCACGGGCAGGCCGCTGAGCATGTCGCCAGGGCGGGCGTGATAACGTTCGATATCGTCCGGCTGACGACCGCGCTGGCTGACCACTTCGCCGCCGTCCAGGAAGATGTCGGCCACGCCGACTGCCTGGTCGAGCAGGCCGCCCGGATTGTTGCGCAGGTCGAAGACCAGGCCCTTCATCCGCGGGTTCTGCTTCTTCAGGCCCTCGATGGCGGCGATGACCTCGTCGGTGGCCTTCTCGTTGAAGCCCGACAGACGGACGTAGCCGTAGTCGCCTTCCATGCGGGCGGTGACCGAGCGCGGCTTGATGACCTCGCGCACGAGGGTCACATCGAAGGGGTCGGTCTTCTCGCGGGCGATGGTCAGGGTGACCTTCTCGCCCGGCTTGCCGCGCATCAGCTTGACCGCCTCGTTGCTGGGCAGGCCGATGACGCTCTCGCCGTTGACGCCGGTGATGTAGTCGCCCGGCTGCAGGCCGGCGCGCGAGGCGGGCGTGCCGTCCATGGGGGCGATGATCTTGACCACCCCGTCCTCGCTGGTGATCTCGATGCCGAGTCCGCCGTACTCGCCGCGGGTCGACTCCTGCATGTCCTCGAAGCTCTCGGGCGCGAGATAGGCCGAGTGGGGGTCGAGCGAGGCGACCATGCCTTCTATCGCGGCCTCGATCAGCTTCTTCTCGTCCACGGGCACGACGTACTGCCGCTCGACCTTGTCCAGCACGTCGCCGAACAGTTCGAGCATGTGGTAGGCCTGACCGTTGGACTTGGCGGTCGCCTCGGCCTTCTGGCTCACATAGGCCATGGACGCGGCGCCCAGGACAAAGGCGCAAGCGCCGATCAGCAGGTTCTTCTTCGTCATCGCCCGTCGGGGCTCCCTAAACGGCGTTACGCGCCGTGACTGATACAAGTTCCACGCCAACCTCGCGCGGAGGCCGGGCCGAAATTAAGGCGTCACCGCCGCCACACGGCTTCCGCCGGGCAGCCAGGGCGCCGGATCGACCGGCGTTCCCGAGCGGCGAAGCTCAAGATAGAGCTCCGATCCCGACCGTCCGCCATCGGCGACCCGGCCGACAGGCGTGCCGGCCGCGACCGATTGTCCGGGCGTCACCGACACCTCGCTCATGCCGCCAAGCACCAGATGGTAGGCGCCCGCCGTCCGCAAGATCAAGATGACGCCCCAGCCGGTGACCGGCCCAGCGAATTCAACCACGCCTTGCGCGGGGCTGGACACCACCGCGCCGGTGCGGGCGGTGAAGGCCACGCCCTCCGACTTGCCGCCGCCGGGCAGAGCCGTCCCAAAGCGTCGCGCCGCCTGACCGTCGACCGGACGCCGCAGGGGGCCCGGGCCGCCGTCGGCGCCGGTCAGGCGCGGGAAGCTGTCGACCAGCTGGCCGGGGCTGCCGGCGTCGCGGCCGGCCAGCAGGGCGTCGTCGGCGAAGCGCTTCTCGATCTCTGATTGCTCTGTGAGCAGCCGCTCGACATCGCCGCGATGCTGGGCGGCCAGGCTTTCGGCGGTGAAGCGTTCGGCGTCGGCGGCGGCGGCCTGGCGGCGCAGGGCGGCGATCTCGCGCGCCTCCTCGGCATAGGCGCGGGCGCGCGCCTCCAGGGCCGGGGTCATGGCGCGGATCAGGATGGCGGCGCGGACCGCGTCGCGCGCATCCTCGGGCCGCACCAGCAGCGCCGGCGGCGGCTGGCGGCGGAACAGCTGCAGAGCGCCCAGCAGGCGGGCCAGGCGGTTGCGGTCGCGGCCCAGCTCGGCGGTCAGGGCGGTCTCGCGGACGTTCAGCATCTGCAGCCGCATGCGGGCGCTGGCCACGTCGCGGCTGTCCTGGGCCTGGCGCGAGGCCAGCCGCTTGAGCTCGCCGCGCAGGGCCTCGATCTGGCGGCGGGCCTCGGCGCGGCCGGCGATCGAGCCGGACTGGACGGCGACCATGGCCTGCGACGGCGCGCTGGCGGGCTCCTGCGCCACGCTGCCCCCGGCGACGCCCGCGAGGGCGAGAACGGCGGACAGGATCAGGCGGCGGCGCATGGGAAAAGCAGTAGCTCAGTCGCGGTGGTAAGGCGACCCGCCCAGGATCGTCACGGCGCGGTAGACCTGCTCGGCCAGCATCGCTCTGGCCAGCGCATGGGGCCAGGTCTGGGGGCCGAAAGCGAGCTTCTCGTTGGCGGCGGCGAGCACGGCCGGGTCCAGCCCGTCGGCGCCGCCGATCACGAAGACCAGCCGCCGCACGCCGTCGTCGCGAAGCCGGCCGATGCGTCCGGCGAAGTCACGGGAGGTGCGGACCGCCCCGTGCTCGTCGCAGCAGACGACATGGGCGTCCTTGAGGTGGGGCAGGATCACCTCGGCCTCGGGGCCCTTGCCGCTCTTGCGCGCCTCGACCTCGATGATCTCGACGGGGCCAAGGCCGAGCGCCCGGCCACTGGCCGTGGCGCG
Source organism: Caulobacteraceae bacterium (assembly GCA_965283745.1). Taxonomy (GTDB): domain Bacteria; phylum Pseudomonadota; class Alphaproteobacteria; order Caulobacterales; family Caulobacteraceae; genus Caulobacter. The sequence goes on along the minus strand of CBDIPM010000011.1, from coordinate 32,537 downwards.
CTCGGCATAGTCCTTCGCCAGCAGGGCTTCCGGCGCCCGGCCGAGACGATGAACGGTGAGGAGGGTGATCTTCACGCTCAGAGGCCTTGCGTGGTTCGCGACGCCGGCCCGAGAGCCGGCTCCTCACCGTGACGAAGGTGGTAGCGCTCCACTGAGCCCGTCATCCTGAGGAGCGAGCTTCAAGCGAGCGTCGCGAAGGACGCACAGCCCGCAAGCCTCAGTTCGCCGCCGGGGTGATGTGCGCGGAGTCGACCGACCAGATCTTCTCGATGTTGTAGAAGGTCCGGACCTCGGGGCGGAACAGGTGGACGATCACGTCGCCGGCGTCGATCAGCACCCAGTCGCAGTGCGGCAGGCCCTCGACCCGCGCCTTGCCGTGGCCGGTTTCCTTCAGCGCCCGCAGGATGTGGTCGGCCAGCGCGCCGACGTGACGGTGCGAACGGCCGGACGCGACAATCATCGAGTCGGCCATCGGGCTTTTGCCCTTCAGATCGATGAGAACGATGTCCTCGGCCTTGTCGTCGTCAAGCCGGGCCATGATCAGGTCTTCGAGCGATCCCATCTGTCGGGGTTCGTCGGTTGAAGCCCCGGTATGGGCTTCGTGCGCCACGGGCGCGAACTCGCGGTTCAGCGGAGTGCTCCTTGTTAGCCTCGCAAGCGAGACCTCATAGCACGTCCGGCGGCCGCCGTCAGCGAATCACTTTTTGCCCTTCCGACGGCCCTCGCGAAGGGCCGTGGAGGAGGCGAAGTTGAGCGGGCCGTGCAGGTAGACCCAGGCCGGCGCGGTCTGGTCGGGCAGCAGCGCCGCCTCGGCGGCCGGACGCCGGGCCGCGGCGAAACGGCGGGCGGTGGGCGAGAAGCGGCTTTTCAGACTGGCCCAGGGACGGGAGATCACCGCCACCGGCAGCTCGCGCATGATCTGGGTCCAGCCCCGCCAGCGGTGGAAGGTGGCCAGGCTGTCGGCGCCCATGATCCAGACGAACTTCACACCCGGAAATCGCGCCTTCAGGGCCCGGACGGTGTCGATCGTGTACTGCGAGCCCATCCGGGACTCGACGTCCGAGACGACCATCCCCCGGTCGCGGGCCCGGCGCCGCACGCCGGCCATGCGCTCGGCCAGCGGCGCGGTGTCGCGCGAAGACTTCAGCGGATTCTGCGGCGAGACCAGCCAGATCACCCGGTCCAGGCCCAGGCGCTTGCGGGCCGTCTCGGCGACGTGGGCGTGGCCGTCATGGGCGGGATTGAACGAGCCGCCATAGAGGCCGACCCGCATCCCCGGCTCCAGGTGGAAACCCGGACGCAGCGCGGCCGCGCCGCCCTTGAGCGTGGCGCGGACCGGGCCGCCGAAGGGCTTGTGTCTGGACAGGATCAAGCGCTCAGCCCCGGCCGCCGCGTCTAGGGACGCGTCTGGCCGGACCCCCGGACGACGTACTTGAAGGTGGTCAGCTGCTCGGCGCCGACCGGGCCGCGGGCGTGCAGCTTGTCGGTGGCGATGCCGATCTCGGCGCCGAAGCCGAACTCGCCGCCGTCGGCGAACTGGGTCGAGGCGTTGACCAGCACGATGGCCGAATCGACCAGGGCGATGAAGCGGTCCGCGGCGGCGGGGTCTTCCGTGACGATGGCGTCGGTGTGGCCCGAGCCGAAGGCGGCGATGTGGGCGGCCGCGCCCTCCACCCCGTCGACCACGGCCACGGAGATGATCGGCGCCAGGTATTCGGTGGTCCAGTCCTCCACCGTCGCCGGGGTCATCGACGGTTCGATGGCCCGCGAGGGGGCGTCGCCGCGCAGCTCGCAGCCGGCGCGGATCAGGGCGTCGGCGATGGGCGGCAGCAACCGCTCCGCCGCCGCGCGGTCGATCAGCAGGGTCTCGGCGGCGCCGCAGACCGACACCCGTCGCATCTTGGCGTTGAGAACGATGTCCCGAGCCTTGGCGATATCCGCGGCCTCATGGACGAAGACGTGGTTGAGGCCTTCCAGGTGGCCCAGCACCGGGGCGCGAGCCTCGGCCTGCACCCGGGCGACCAGGCTCTTGCCGCCGCGCGGGATGATCAGGTCGATGTTGCGGTCCAGGCCCGACAGGATGGCCCCGACGGCGGCGCGGTCGGCGGTCTTGACCACCTGCACGCAGGCGGCGGGCAGGCCGGCGGCGGCCAGACCCTTGACCACGCTGGCGTGGATCGCGGCGTTGGTCAGCAGGCACTCGGACCCGCCGCGCAGGATGGCGGCGTTGCCCGAGCGGATGCACAGGGCGGCGGCGTCGGCGGTGACGTTGGGCCGGCTCTCGTAGATGATGGCGATGACGCCGATCGGCGTGCGGACGCGGGCGATGTCCAACCCGTTGGGCCGGGTCCAGCGGGCGATCTCAGCGCCCACGGGGTCGGGAATGGCGGCGACGGTCTCCACAGCCCGGGCGACGCCCTCCAGCCGGTCGGCGTCGAGCAGCATGCGGTCGATCATCGGCGCCGAGAGGCCGGCCTCGCGGGAGCGGGCCTGATCCTTGAGATTGGCGGCCAGGATGGCGGAAGCGTCTGCGCGGATGGCGGCGGCCATGGCCTTGATGGCGGCGGTGCGCTGGTCGGCGGTGCTGAGGCGCAGCGCGCGCGCGCCCTCGCGGGCCGCCCGGCCCGTCGCCGCCATCATCGCCTGCAGACCGGCGCCCGCGTCGTCCATCGTTTCCGTCCGTCCCCGGATATGCTCAGGATGAGCCTTAGCCCGTTTCTGGGCGTCAGACCATCGCCAGGTCGTCAGCGTGGATCATCGGGCCTTCCGTGAAGCCCAGCACCGCCTCGATGGCGTCGCTGCGCAGGCCGAGGATCTTCTCGGCGTCGGCGGCGTCGTAGCGGACCAGGCCCCGGCCCAGCTCGCGGCCGTCCTCGGCCCGGACCACGACCGCGTCGCCTTTGCCGAAACGTCCCTCGACCCCGCGAACGCCGGCGGCAAGCAGGCTCTTGCCCTTGCTGAGCGCCCCGGCCGCGCCGTCGTCGACGACCAGGGCGCCCTGCGGCGACAGGGAGCCGGCGATCCAGCCCTTGTAGGCGGCCGCCGCGCTGAGCGAGGCCTCGATGACCGTGGCCGGCGCGCCGTCCTCGATCGCCTTCAGCGGCTGCGGCCGGCTGCCCAGGGTGATGATGGTGGCGCAGCCGGCGGCGCGGGCGATGCGGGCGGCGGCGATCTTGGTGGCCATGCCGCCGGTGCCGACCCCGGCTCCGGCGTTGGCGCCGCCGGCCATGGCGTCGATCTGCGGCGTGATCTCGCTGATCCGGTCCAGCCGCGTGGCGGACGGGTCGCGGCGCGGGTCGGCGGTGTACAGGCCGTCGATGTCGCTGAGCAGCACCAGGGCGTCGGCGGCGATCATCTGCGCCACGCGGGCGGCCAGCCGGTCGTTGTCGCCGTAGCGGATCTCCTCGGTGACCACGGTGTCGTTCTCGTTGACCACCGGGACCACGCCCAGCGACAGCAGGGTGTCGACCGTGGCGCGGCCGTTCAGCCAGCGGCGGCGGACCTCGGTGTCGTCGCGGGTCATCAGCACCTGGGCGACGGCGAGTCCGTGCGGCTCGAACGCCTCTTCCCAGGCGCGCATCAGCAACGACTGGCCGGCGGCGGCGGCGGCCTGTTTCTCGGGCAGGGTCAGCTTGCGGCGCGACAGGCCCAGGCGGCGGCGGCCGAGCGCCACGGCGCCGGAGGACACCACCAGCACCTGCTGGCCACGGGCCCGCAGCCGCGCGGCGTCGGCGGCGAAGGCCGCCAGCCAGGCGCGGTCCGGGACGCCGGCCTGGGCGTCGACGACGAGGGCGGAGCCGACCTTGACGACGATACGACGGGCCCGGGTGATTTCCGACCCGTCGAGGCTCATCCGGGCGCGCCGATGTCGTCGAAGAACAGTTCGCAGGCCTCGCCCATGCCCGAGGCCTTCCAGTTGGTCACCTTGCCGGTCTTGTCGAAGGCGACCGCCAGTCGGCAGACGGCGCCGCCGATCACGCCGCAGCGGATCACCCCGCCGGGCGCGACGCCGCAGGCCGTGGCCTCCGATCGGCGAAGCCAGAAGGTCACCTGACCGTCGGTTGCATCCCGCGTGCTTTCGCTCAGGCCCAGGCGCCCACGCAGGCGTTCGCCGGACTTGCCCTTCCACGGCGTCATCAGCGCATCGATCCTGGCGATGGCCTGTTCGGTGGTCATCGGCGCGGGTTCGGCCGGAGCGGGGACCGGAGTCGTCGCGGTCGAGGGCGCCGCGGCGGGCGCCGGCGTCGGGGCGGCGACCGACGCGGCGGCCGGTTCGGCGAACAGCATCGCGATGAGCAGCGCCTGAAGGATCATCTCTGTTCTTCCCTGTTCGCGGCTAGACCGGCGACCAGCCGGGGGTCTCGTCGACCGGCGGCCGCGACAAGGCCGCCTCCGCCTCGCGATGGCGACGCACCTCGACGAAGGCGGCGCGCAGCGCGTCCTGCACGCCCTCGCCGGTCACGCCGGAGATCAGGCGCGGCCGGCGACCGCAGGCGGCCTCCAGCGCGGCGGCCTTGGCCTCGCGTTCCTCGGCGTCGAGGGCGTCGATCTTGTTCAGCGCCAGGATCTCGGCCCGGTCGGCCAGGCCCTCGCCGTAGGCTTCCAGTTCGTTGCGGACCGTGCGCCAGGCGCCGACCACATCGTCCTGGGTGGCGTCGACCAGATGGATCAGCACGCCGGCTCGCTCGACGTGGCCGAGGAACCGGGTCCCCAGACCCGCGCCTTCGGAGGCGCCCTCGATCAGGCCGGGGATGTCGGCGATCACGAACCGCTCCTCCGACGACAGGTCGACGATGCCCAGGTTCGGCACCAGGGTGGTGAACGGATAGTCGGCGATCTTCGGCTTGGCGGCGCTGACGGCGGCCAGGAAGGTCGACTTGCCGGCGTTGGGCAGACCCACGAGCCCGGCGTCGGCGATCAGCTTCAGACGCAGCCAGATCCAGCGCTCCTCGCCTTCCTGGCCGGGGTTGGCGTGCTTGGGCGCCTGGTTGACCGGGCCCTTGAAGCGGTCGTTGCCCCAGCCGCCGTTGCCGCCCTTGGCCAGCAGCACGCGCATGCCGGCCTGGTCCAGGTCGGCGATCAGGGTCTCCTTGTCCTCTTCCAGCACCTGGGTGCCGACGGGGACTTTCAGGACGACGTCGGCGCCGGCGGCGCCGTGGCGGTTACGGCCCATGCCGTGGGTGCCGGTGTCGGCCTTGAAATGCTGGCTGTAGCGGTAGTCGATCAGGGTGTTCAGCCCCTCGACGGCCTCGATCCAGACGTCGCCGCCGCGACCGCCGTCGCCGCCGTCCGGGCCGCCGTACTCGATGTACTTCTCGCGCCGGAAGGACACGGCGCCGCCGCCCCCGTTCCCGGAGCGGATGTAGATCTTGCACTGGTCGAGAAATTTCATCGGGACCTTATGAGGCAAGGCGCGCGCGCGGGGAAGGGCGCCGGGGCTTTCCAGCCCTCCGGTTTCCGTCCTAGAACGGTCGGCGCCGGGGGGCGAAAACGGGAATTCGAATGCGTGTCGCGTCGAGACTGCTGATCGGGCTGATGGCCCTGCTCCTGCTGCCGAGCGTGTCGATGAGCGCAAGGCCGGCCCTGTGGCCGGACGACATGACCCTGGGAAATCCGCAGGCGAAGATCGTGGTCGTGGAGTACGCCTCGCTGGCCTGCCCGCACTGCGCGCGGTTCCACAACGACGTCTTCCCCGCCTTCAAGGCCAGGTACGTCGACACCGGCAAGGTGCAGTTCGTCTACCGCGAGTACATCACCGCTCCGGCCCAGGTCGCCGTGGCCGGCGCCATCGTCGCGCGCTGCGCCGGCAAGGCCGGCTACTTCAAGGTCATCGAGGGCGTGTTCGCCGCGCAGCAGGAAATCTACGCCGGGGGCACGGTGGCCGGCATGCGTCGCATCCTGGTCCGGGAGGCCGCCAAGGCGGGCCTGACCCAGCCGCAGGTCGAGGCCTGCCTCGCCGACACCGCCGCCTTCGAGGCCATGGACGTGCGGGTGAACCGCGCCGCCAACGAGGAGGGCGTCACCGGCACGCCGACCTTCATGGTCAACGGCGTCAAGGTCCGCACGCCCCCGACCGGCGAGATGGACCTGGCCACCCTCGACGCGGCCATCGCGGCGGCGCACTAGCGCTAAGCCAGCCACACCATCATCCGCGCGTCCGCCGGCTCGCCGCGGGCAAGCGATGGCAGCGGCCTGACCTCGCCGGTGTAGAGGAAGCCGGCCTTGATCAGCACCTGGCCCGACGCCGGGTTGTCGGCGAAATGGCCGGCGACCACGTAACGCCTGCGCCAGTCGCGGCCGGCCCAGGCCAGGGCGCCGGTCAGCGCCTCGGTGGCCAGGCCCCGGCCCTGCCAGTCACGGCCGATCCAGTAGCCGACCTCCAGCCGCCCGTCCGGCGGGGTGAAGAACCCCAGCCCCCCGACCACCCCCTCGTCCTCGAGATCGAGCAGGAAGTTGCGTCCGGCGCGCGGATCGGCGCCCTGGCAGTGGGCGACGAAATCCTCGGCGTCGGCGAGGCCATAGGGGTGCGGCACCCGGCTGGTCATCCTGGCGATGTCGTAGTCGTTCATCAGGCGCGCCAGCCGGGGCGCGTCAGCCATGCCCGGCGCGCGCAGGGTCATGCGGCGGGTCTCGATCGTCGGCGAAATGTCGATCACACACATGGTTTCCTCCCGGCCTTTTTCCTTTGGGCCCGGCTTGAGGCGGGACGGGGGCGGAGACCTTGAAACAGCAAAACGGGGAGCCCGGCGTCCGGACTCCCCGCTTGGGAATTTCATGTCCGGATCGCCTGTGTCGGGCGATCCGGATGGAGGTCCAGGTTCGCCTACTCGGCGGCCTGGAGCTCGGCCGGAACGACCGTCGCGTAGGTGCGGTTGTTGCGCTTGGTTACGAAGCGCACGGCGCCCGCCACCAAGGCGAACAGCGTGTGATCCTTGCCGATGCCGACGTTGTCGCCCGGCCAGAACTTGGTGCCGCGCTGACGGATGATGATGTTGCCGGCCGCGACCTTTTCGCCGCCGAACTTCTTCACGCCGAGACGGCGACCGGCCAAATCGCGACCGTTGCGGGAAGAACCGCCAGATTTCTTGTGAGCCATTGTGCTCTCCTACTCAAAGCGACGAGGCCCTCAGGCTTCGTCGGCTTCCTTCTTCGCGGCGGCCTTCTTGGGCGCTGCCTTCGGGGCGGGGGCGGCGTCGCCGTCGGCCTTGGCGGCCTTCGGAGCAGCAGCCTTCTTCGGCGCGGCCTTGGCCGGCGCGTCAGCGGCGGCTTCGGCCTTCGGCGCGGCGGCCTTCTTCACCGGCGCGGCCTTGGCGGCCGGAGCGGCGTCGGCGGCGACCGGGGCGACGAACTTCAGATTGCGCGAACGGGCGTTCAGCTCGGCCTTGGTGGTCAGGTCAACGGTGCCTTCCCACTTGTCGGTCTTGCCGGCGCCGGCGACCGAGGTCACGCGCAGGACCGTCTCGGTCTGGCGGTGGCCACGGGTGCGGCGATAGCCCTGACGGCGGATCTTCTTGAAGATCTTCACCTTCTCACCCTTGCGGGTTTCGATCAGGGTCGCCGTGACGGTCGCGCCATCCACGAGCGGAGCGCCCACGGTGATCGCCTCGCCATCGCCCAGCATCAGGACTTCGCCGAAAGCGACGTCCGCGCCGGGTTCACCAGCCAGCTTTTCGACAACAAGCACGTCGCCCGCCTGGACCCGGTATTGCTTGCCGCCTGTCTTGATCACCGCGTACATCGGTTATCGCCTTGAAATTCTATGTGTTCGCAAAATAGGACGCGCCCGCAAGATGGACCTGCGGGCGAGGGGCCGGACTTATACAGCCGAGTGCTGGTAAGTCAACGTCGGCGGGGCGATTTCCCTGTCATGAAAGGCGGACCCGCAAATCGGCCTCGACTGTTACAGTGTAACATGCGAGAAGGCGATCGTGACATCCGCCCTCTTCCTGTCCTTCGCCGTCATCGGTTTCGGCTCGGCGCTGCTGCACGCGCTGTTCCCGACCCACTGGCTGCCGTTCGTCCTGGTCGGTCGTGCGCAGGGCTGGGGCCTGCGGCGCGTGCTGGCCGTAGCGGCCGTGGCGGCCACCGGACATATCCTCTTCACCACCCTGATCGGCCTGCTGTTGCGGGGCGCGGGCCAGATGATGGGCGGCCACGCCCAGGGCTGGCTCCACTACGGCGCAGCGGCGGTGCTGTTCGGCTTTGGCGGCTTCTATCTGGTGCGCGCGATGCAGCGGCGGACGGCGACGGTGATGGCGGGAGGCTTTGGAGCCGATGCGCCGCCGCCGGCCCGGGCCACCGACCGCGCCGCGACCCTGGGCCTGATCGGATTGCTGGCCCTGTCGCCGGGCGAGGTGCTGCTCTCCTTCTATCTGACCGACGCCGCGCACGGCTGGGCGCAACTGACAATGCTCAGTGTCGTCTTCCTGGCCGGGACGCTGGCCGGCATGATCGGGCTGATCAGCCTGGCCTGGGCGGGCGTGGCGCGGATGCGGCTGGACCGGCTGGCGCGCTACGATTCGGCCATCCTCGGCGGGGTGCTGATCGCACTGGGCGTCATCGTCGTGGTCCTCGAGACCTGAACCGGCGTTTGCTCCCGCCGGTCGCCGCCCCTATCTAGGCGGCCATGACCCAGGCCGCTTCCCCCGCCCGCATCCCCGTCACCGTCCTCACCGGCTATCTCGGAGCCGGCAAGACCACCCTGCTCAACCGCATCCTCACCGAGGACCACGGCAAGCGCTACGCCGTGATCGTCAACGAGTTCGGCGAGATCGGCATCGACAACGACCTCGTGGTTGGCGCCGACGAGGAAGTGTTCGAGATGAACAACGGCTGCGTCTGCTGCACGGTGCGCGGCGACCTGATCCGCGTCGTGTCCGGGCTGATGAAGCGCAAGGGCGGCTTCGACGCCATCATCGTGGAAACCACGGGCCTGGCCGATCCCGGCCCGGTGGCCCAGACCTTCTTCGTCGACGACGACGTGCGGGCTCGCACCCGGCTCGATTCGGTGACCACGGTGGTCGACGCCCTGCACCTGCCCCTGCGCCTGGCCGACAGCCGCGAAGCGGTCGAGCAGATCGCCTTCGCCGACCAGATCCTGCTCAACAAGACCGATCTGGTGACGCCCCAGCAGCTGGCCGCCGTCGAGGCCTCGATCCGCCGGATCAACCCGCTGGCCCCGATCCACCGCACCCAGCGCTCGGCCGTGCCGCTGGACGCCATCCTCGGCCGCGGCGGCTTCGACCTGGACCGCATCGTCGAGCTGGAGCCGGAGTTCCTCAACCCCGCCCACGGCGAGCCGGGCCACGTCCACGACGAGGCCTGCGAGCACGATCATCACGACCATGACCACCATCACCATCATGACCACGGCCACGATCACCACGCCCATGAGCCCCACGATCACGCCGCCGAGGCCGGCATCCGCGGAATCTCGCTGACCTCGCACAAGCCGCTCGACGGCATCAAGGTGACCAACTGGCTGAACGCCCTGCTGCAGGACAAGGGCCCCGATATCCTGCGCGCCAAGGGCATCCTGGACATCAAGGGCGACGACCGCCGGCTGGTCTTCCAGGCCGTCCACATGATCCTGGAAGGCGACTACCAGCGCCCGTGGACCGACGCCGACAACCGCTACAGCCGTATGGTGTTCATCGGCCGTGACCTGGACGAGGCCGCGCTGAAGGCGGGCTTCGAGGGGTGCGTGGCTTAACACCGTCCTCCCCGCTCGCGGGGAGGGGGACCATGCGGAGCATGGTGGTGGGGCAGCGCCGACGCCGGGTGATCAAGTGCCTTGCACAGCGCCCGATCCGGACAATCCAGCGCCGGCCCCTCCGACCCGGCTCCGCCGGGCCACCTCCCCGCTCGCTTCGCTCCGGAGAGGATGACAAAGAAAAAGGGCCGGTGTTTCCACCGGCCCTTTCGCGTTTGCGCTGATCGGATAGGACTACTCGATGTCCTCGTTGATCAGGCCGATCTTGTAGAAGCCGTTGGCCTGCAGGATGTTCAGCACGGCCATGAACTGCTCGTACGTCACGTTGGCGTCGGCGCGGACGAAGACCCGCTCTTCCATCAGGTCGCCGGTGACGCCCTTGGCGGTCATCGTGTCGCGGATGTCGGGGATCAGGTTGTCGAGGCTGGTTTGCTTCTCGGCGATGAAGATCGCGCCCAACTCCTGGATGGAGATGAAGGTCGGCTCCTTCGGCTTCGGCTGGTTCGGGTTGGGCGGTTGGGCCGGCGGCAGGTCCAGGGCGATCGACACCGTCGCCAGGGGCGCGGCAACCATGAAGATGATGAGCAGCACCAGCATGACGTCCACGAAGGGCGTCACATTGATTTCGCTGTTTTGGCCAAGATCGTATTTCTTGCCGCCACCGCCGCCGAGTTTCGCACCCATTCGGACACTCCCAGTATGCCGGCGCTTCCGATGCGCCAGCTAATCATTCGGGCCACCCATTGCGCGGATGGCAACGCTTGTAAAGCCCGACTCTCGCCGAACACGAAAACGCCTACACGCTGGGCAAAACCTGTTCCCACGCGGTAAACGCCGGGACCATGACCTTCGATTTCGACGCCTATGTGACCGCCGCGCTGTTCGACCGCTCAGGCCGAACAATGTTCGCTCTGGGGGACGGTACGGTGCGGGCCGTTGCGGCAGGCGGATTCGTCACCGTGGAGGCCCACGGCGGCGCCGTCCTGGCGGCTTGCCTCCACCCCTCGGGCGACGAAATCCTGACCGGCGGCGACGACGGTCGGGTGGTCTGGACGCGCCTTGAGGGTGAAGAGTTCGCCGCCACGCTGGTCGCCGAGGTGAAGGGCCGCTGGATCGACGCCGTCGCCGCCTCGGCCAATCGGGCCTCATCGCCTTCGCCGCCGGCCGCGATCTGCATGTCCGCGACAGCAAGGACGCCGGCTTCACCCGCGTGTTCACGCACGACAAGTCGGTGTCGGACGTCGCCTTCGACCCCAAGGGCCGGCAAATCGCCACGGCGACCTATGGCGGGGCGGCGCTCTGGTACGCGCGAATCGCCGAACAGAAGCCCAGCCTGCTGAAGTGGGCCGGCGCCCATTCGCTGGTCGCCTTCAGCCCCGACGGCAAGTTCCTGATGAGCGCCATGCAGGAGAACAGCCTGCACGGCTGGACCGTGGCCGACGGCAAGAACATGCGGATGGGCGGCTACCCGGCCAAGGTGAAGAGCATGGCCTTCCTCTCGAACGGCGTGATGCTGGCCACCTCCGGCGCCAACGGCGCGGTGGTGTGGCCCTTCTCCGGCGCGACCGGCCCGATGGGCAAGGAGGCCGCCGAGATCGGCTTTGACCAGACCGCCCTGGTCGTGCGGGTGGCCGCGACGCCGAAGCTGGCGCTGCTGGCGGCCGGCCTCGACGACGGCCGCGTCTGGGTCGCCGATCTCAAGAGCGGCAAGATGGACACGCTGAAGGCCGAGAAGGGCGCCGCCATCTCGGCCCTGGCCATCACCGCCGACGGATCGCGCGTGGCCTGGGGGGACGAGGACGGCGCGGCGGGGGTAGTGGAGCGGGTTCTCTAGTCTTCCTCCCCGTCTGGGGAGGGTGGACGGCCGCAGGCCGGACGGGTGGGGAACCGCTTGCGCGCTGTTCAGCGCCGACCTCTGATCGCCTTTGCCCCACCCGCTCCCTTCGGGAGCACCCTCCCCAGACGGGGAGGGAGAGATTCAGTCGAACCCGCTCATCGTCGCCCACACATCGAACGGATCGCGCCGGGTCCGCAGGCTGTTGATCGGTGCGGTGTCGTCGGCCCAGCCCAGGGCCATGCCGGAGAACAGCATGTGGTCGTCGGGCAGGGCGATGTGGTCGCCGACGGTCTTCGGGTAACGGGCCCAGAACTCCTGGGCGCAGGTGGCCAGGCCCCGCTCGACGGCGAGCAGCATCACCGTCTGCATGTACATGCCCACGTCCGCCCACTGCGGCTTGCCGAGCTTGCGGTCGAGGCTGAAGAAGATGCCGACCGGGCGCCGAAGAACTGGGTGTTCTTGAACAGTTGCTGCAGCCGGGCGGGCTTGTCCTCTCGCGGGATGCCGAGGGTGGCGTAGAGGTCCTCGCCGCATTCGAATCGGCGGGTGCGGAACGGGTCCCACAGATTGTCGGGATAGACGTCGTACTCGGGCGTCTCGCCGCCGAGGTTGGCAGCGACCTTGGCCTTCAGCGCCTCCAGCGGTTCGCCGGCCAGGGCGTGGACCCGCCAGGGCTGCAGGTTGCCGCCGGACGGGGCGCGATGGGCGGCCTCGAGGATCTCGCGGACCAGGGCGCCGGGCACCGGATCGGGCTTGAAGGCGCGGACGGAGACGCGGCGATCGACGGCTTCTGTGACGTTCATGGCTCTTTCGCTTCGCGGCGGATTGGGCGACATGGGGTTACCATCCGTCCGCCACGTCAAGGCAAGGGGAGCGGCGCGTGAACCCGGAAGACCCGGACAAGGACGGCGAGGCGCCCGGCGCGCCGCAGGACGAGGCCGTCCAGCCCGACCATGAGGCCGTGGCCGCGCCGCAGGACATCGGGGCTGAGGAGGCGCGCGAACCGGCGGCCGAGCCTGCTCCGCCGCCGCCTCCGCCGATCCCTCCGACCAGGCCGCGCTTCGAGCCCCTGCCGCCGCGCAAGGCGCCGCGCCGTCCGGGCGGAGCCTGGCGACTGTTACGCCGGCTGGCGCTGTGGGCCTTCCTGATCGGGGTCGTGGCGCCGGTCGGCCTGACCCTGTTCTACCGCTTCGTTCCGCCGCCCTTCACCATTCTGATGGTGCAGCGGGTGGTCGAGGGGAAGGGCTGGGACTACCGCTGGCGCTCGCTGGACCGCATGTCGCCGGCCCTGGTCCAGGCCGCCATCGCCGCCGAGGACGCCCGCTTCTGCGAGCACAACGGCTTCGACTTCGAGGCCATGGAGAAGGCCTGGAAGAACAACCAGCGCGGCGGGCGGGTGAAGGGCGGCTCGACGATCAGCCAGCAGACGGCCAAGAACGTCTTCCTGTGGCCGGCCAGGTCCTACGTCCGCAAGGGACTGGAGGCCTATTTCACGGTCCTGATCGAGACCCTGTGGGGCAAGCGGCGGATCATGGAGGTCTATCTCAACGTCGCCGAGATGGGCTCGGGGACCTATGGCGTGGAAGCCGCCTCGCGTCGCTACTTCGGGGTCAGCGCCGACAAGGTCACCCGCGCCCAGGCCGCGCGGCTGGTGGCCATCCTGCCCAATCCGCTGAAATACCGCGCCGTGAAGCCGGGCAAGTACGTGGCCAGCCGCTCGCGCCGCATCGGCGCGGCCGCCGGCACGGTGCGCAACGACGGTCTGGCCGCCTGTGTCGGCAGGATGCGCCGTCCGACCGCCGCCGAGCGGGCCGAGCCGGCGCCGCAGCGCAAGCCGACGGCCCGCCGGCCGGCGCCGGAGACGAAGACCGATCCGCTTCCCGCGGCCGACGCCCCCACGCCTGAACCGGTCGCGTCCCTGAACCAACTCCGGCCCCGATCGAACCGCCCGTCTTCGAGACTCCGCCGAACTCGGATTGATGTCGCGAGTTACCTTGACGGGACACGACCGGCGCGCTTCCCATGCCCGCCAATCAGAATCCCCTCGAGGAAACAGTCCGATGCTGAAGATGAAACTTCTCGCGGCCGGCGCGGCGATCTCTCTTGTCGCCGGGAGCGCGGGCCTGTTCGCGGCCGCCCAGGCCAAGCAGCCCGCGCCCGCGGCGACCGCGGCCAAGCCGACGGCCGAGGAGGCCAAGGCCTTCGTCGACCGCACCGAGGCCCAGATGGCCGCGTTGTCGCAGTATGTGAACAAGGCCTCCTGGGTGCGGGCGACCTACATCACCGAAGACACCATGTGGCTGGAAGCCAAGGCCGGGGCCGAGTTCACCGACCTCGCCACCCGCTCCGCCATCGAGGCGGCGAAGTACGACGGCGTGGCGGTCGATGCGGTGACCCGCCGCAAGCTGGACATCCTCAAGCGCGCCGTGGTCGCCCCCGCCCCGCAGCGCCCCGGCGCGGCCGACGAGATGGCCACCATCGCCTCTCGCCTGGACTCCGTCTACTCGACCGGCAAGTTCACCTACCAGGGCAAGCCGATCACGCTGAACGATGCCGAGGACGTGCTGGCGTCGAGCCGCGACCCGGCGCAGATGCAGGCCGTCTGGGAAGGCTGGCACTCGATCTCGCCGGTGATGAAGGCCGACTACGCCCGCCTCGTCGCGCTCGAGAACGAGGGCGCGATCGGCATGGGCTTCAAGGACACCGGCGCCCTTTGGCGGTCCGGCTACGACATGGACCCGGACGCCTTCGCGGCCGAGACCGACCGGCTGTGGAAGCAGATCGAGCCCTTCTACAAGAACCTGCACTGCTACGTGCGGGCCCGGCTGAACGAACAGTACGGCGATGACGTTCAGTCGCGCACCGGCCCGATCCGCGCCGACCTGCTGGGCAACATGTGGGCCCAGCAGTGGGGCAACATCTACCCGATCGTGGCCCCCAAGAGCGACACCTCGGCCTACAGCCTCGACCAGCTTCTGGTCGACGCGAAGTACGACCCGACGAAGATGGTCAAGACGGGCGAGGGCTTCTACGTCTCGATGGGCCTGGCGGCGCTGCCCGAGACCTTCTGGACCCGCTCGCAGATCGTCCGTCCCGAGGGCCGCGAGGTCGTCTGCCACGCCTCGGCCTGGGACCTGGACGATCGTGACGACATCCGCATCAAGATGTGCACCAAGGTGAACGGCGAGGACTTCTACACCGTCCACCACGAGCTGGGTCACAACTACTACCAGCGGGCCTACAAGGATCAGCCGTACATCTTCAAGAACGGCGCGAACGACGGCTTCCACGAGGCCATCGGCGACTTCGTCGGCCTGTCGGCTCTGACCCCGACCTACCTCAACCAGATCCAGCTGCTCAACACCGTGCCGGGCGCGGACGGCGACGTGCCCTTCCTGCTGAAGATGGCGCTCGACAAGATCGCCTTCATGCCGTTCGGCCTGCTGGTCGACCGCTGGCGCTGGCAGGTGTTCGACGGCACCCTGACGCCGGAGACCTACAACGCCGGCTGGTGGAAGCTGCGCACCCAGTACCAGGGCATCACGCCGCCGGGGGACCGTCCGGCCGACGCCTTCGATCCGGGCGCCAAGTACCATGTGCCGGGGAACGTGCCCTACACCCGCTACTTCCTGGCCCATGTGTACCAGTTCCAGTTCCACCAGGCCGCCTGCAAGCAGGCCGGCTGGAAGGGCCCGCTGCACCGCTGCTCGATCTACGGAAACAAGGAGGTCGGCGCGAAGTTCAACGCCATGATGGAGATGGGCGCCTCGCGTCCGTGGCCCGAGGCGATGCAGGCCTTCACCGGCCAGTCCCAGGGCGACGCCTCGGCGGTGGCCGAGTACTTCAAGCCGCTGAACGTCTGGCTGACCAAGCAGAACAAGGGCGAGAAGTGCGGCTGGTAGGCTGAACCGGCTGATACGGAAGGAGGGCGGGCCGCGGCGACGCGGCCCGCCCTTCTGCTATTCGGCGGCCACCAGTCCGGTCCGCCGACGCATCGCGGTCTGCGCGAACCGGGCGTGGTACTGCGGGTGCTCGGTGCCCATCCAGCGGTCCCACCAGGTGAAGTAGAGGCCGTAGTTCCAGCCCGCCTGGGCGTGGTGCAGGTCGTGGTGCGTCACCGTCGTCATCCAGTCGAACATCGGCCTGCCGTCCCGCCGGGCGGGGAACAGCTCGTAGCCGGAATGTCCGATCACGTTGCGGGCGATCTGGTGCAGCATGAACAGGGCGAAGGCCGGCCAGGCGACGGGGACCAGCAGCAGCCAGATCACCGTGAAACTGGCCATCACGGCCGCCTCGCCGATGTCGAAGCTGTAGGCGGTGAAGGGCGTGGGGTTGTTGGACCTGTGGTGCCGGCGGTGGAAATGCCGGAACAGCCGCGGGTGATGCATCAGCCGGTGCGACCAGTAGAAGTAGGCGTCGTGCGCCACCACGGTCAGCACGAAGCTGACGGCGATCCAGGACAGGCCGCCGCCCATGCGGATCTCCGGCCCCCACATCACGCCCGCGCGCTCCAGGCCCAGCGTCAGCAGGGAGACCGTGGAGAACACCGCCACCGATCGGATCGAGCACAGCAGCTCTATCACATGCTGCCGGACCGGCGGCCGCTCGGGCCGGATCTTGCGATGCGCCAGCAGCGGCGCCAGCAGGACGCACAGCACCAGCCACGTCAGCGGCGCGGCGATGATGTACTTGGTGATGTCGTTGGCGAAGGCTGTCAGCCAATGGCGGCCGATATCGCTGACGACTGTGATGAACTGGTCCATGCGGAGCCTCCGGTCGATGTCGGCGCATCGGGCCAGACGCGGCGACGACGCGCTTCCTCCGGCCGGACGGAACTGGCGGATTCCGGAATCGGCGAGAGATTTACAGTTCCGGCGAACCGGCCTGGACCCGCGCGCGCCAGGCGGTGGGGGTCAGCCCGGTGGCGTCCTTGAAGGCCCTGTTGAACGGACCCAGCGAGGCGTAGCCGAGGTCGAAGGCGATCGAGGACA
Organism: Caulobacteraceae bacterium; assembly: GCA_965283745.1. Taxonomy (GTDB): domain Bacteria; phylum Pseudomonadota; class Alphaproteobacteria; order Caulobacterales; family Caulobacteraceae; genus Caulobacter. The sequence goes on along the minus strand of CBDIPM010000011.1, from coordinate 15,997 downwards.
CCGGCAGTCGCGCCTTGTCCGGATCGGCCAGCGCCGCCCGCGCGGCCTCGATGCGGCGGGCGTTCAGGAAGTCGGCGAAGTTGCGGAAGCCCAGCGCGCCGTTGATCAGCCGGCGCAGGCGGTGCTCGGGCGTCCCGACCTCGGCGGCCAGCTGTCCGACGGTGAGCCCCTCGCGGCGCCAGATCTCGTCGCCGGTCATCAGGGCCTCCAGCTTCGCCAGCGCCGGCCGGTCCTGGACGGGGACGGCGTCCAGGTCAGGCGCGCCGGACGGACCGCGCGGCGGGCCTTCGAACAGGACAGGGCGAGCCTGCAGGAAGGTCGCCGCGCCGAGCAGCGACAGGACGGCGAGGGAGGCGGCCTGCAGCTGTCCGCCCCACGCCGGCCTGACGCCCAGCTCGTGAGCCACCTCGAAGCCGGACAACGCCACGGTGTAGAAGGCCACCACCAGCATGAACGGCCCCCGCAGGGACCGTCGGGCCTCGACCAGGTCGCCGCGCCATCCGCGCCAGATGACCAGGGCCACATGCGCCACCAGCAGCACCTCAAGCAGATTGTGAACGATCCACACGCCGCCCGCCCGGCCTACGGCGCCAGGGCGCCGATGGCGCCGATCATCGACATCACCGCCGCGGGCGCGAACAGGGACGGGGTCAGGCGTCGATCCTCGAACAGCGACACGCCGAACGCCCAGAAGTAGGCGGTGCCGCCAATGGCCAGCGACCAGGCGACCACCCCGAGCACCGGACCCAGGGACCGGGTTTCCGCGCCGCCGGAATGCACGGCGAACGCCGCCACCGACAGCGCGAACAGGGCGCCCGACCAGCGCGCCGCGCCCGGCCGCGCCGTTCGCAGGAAGCCGATCCCGGTGGTCAGGGTGACGCCGGCGGCCAGGCCGCGCAGCAGGATTTCGAGAACTTCCATTCCGGACTCCGCCGACGCCCGGCCGACCGCCACAGGGTTCCACGGTCCGCGCCGCGCGTCGATACGCCTGCATCATGGTTGCCGGACTTTCACCCTGTCCTGTGGCCGTACCGTTTACCGTGCAGGCCGCAGTCTGCCTTTCCGACCGTCAACGCCAGTCGGACAGGTGGGGCCATGAAAACCGATCAATCCATCCTTCAACGGATGTCAGAGTTCGCGCGTTCGTTCCGGCGAGACAACAGCGCCGCCGCCGCCATACAGTTCGCGCTGATGGCGCTGCCGCTCTCGGTGGCCGTCTTCGGCATGGTGGACGTCAGCCGGGCGTCCGCCGCCAAGGGGCATCTGCAGGACGCGCTGGACGCCGCCGCCCTGGCCGCGGCCCGCTCGCCCGCCACGACTGACCAGGGCCTTCAGACCGTGGGCGCGGACGTCCTCGCCGTCGATCTGACCGGATCGCGGGCGACGCTGAAGTCGTCGAGCTTCAGGCTGGTCGAGAACGCCGTGGTCGCCACGGCCACCGCCGAGATGACCCCGGTCATCGCCGGGCTGTGGCTGGACGGCGACATGCAGATCAGCGCCGAGACCGAGGTCGTCCGGGCCTCCAAGAACATCGAGGTCGCGCTGGCGCTGGACATCACCGGCTCGATGGGCGGGAGCAAGATCGCCGACCTGCGGACGGCGGCCAAGGAACTGGTCGGGATGATCATCCAGTCCCAGCAGACGCCGTTCTATTCGAAAGTGGCGCTGGTTCCCTATTCCATGGGCGTCAACGTCGCCAGCTACGCCGCCAACGTTCGCGGGACCCCGACCAGCGGGACCTGCACCACGCCCGGCTGCCAGAAGTTCACCTTCACCACCGCCGCCGGCGGCACGAAGACCAACACCATCAGCACCTGCGTCAGCGAGCGCACCGGAACAGAGGCCTACACCGACGCCGCGCCGTCGACGGCCCTGGTCGGCCGCAACTATTCGGCCAGCGGAAATCCCTGTCCGGCGGCGTCCATCACCCCGCTGTCCAGCGACGAGACCGCGCTGAAGGCGAAGATCGACACGCTGCAGGCCTCCGGGTCGACGGCCGGCCACATCGGTCTGGCCTGGGGCTGGTACATGGTCTCGCCCAGCTTCGGCTACCTGTGGCCCAGCGATGACAACCGCCCGGCGGCCTACGGCGGCGACGACCTGCTCAAGGTCGTGGTGCTGATGACCGACGGCGAGTTCAACACCACCTACTGCAAGGGCGTGATCAGCAAGGACGCCACCTCCGGCTCGGGGTCCTCGTCCGACAAGATCAACTGCAACGCCCCCAACGGCGGCGCCTTCGCCCAGGCCGAGGCCCTGTGCGACGCCATGAAGGCGCAGGGCGTGGTGATCTACACGGTCGGCTTCGCCCTGTCGGGCAACGCCGCGGCCGAGAACATCATGGAGACCTGCGCCACCGACGCCGACCACGTCTTCCTGCCCGACAGCGGCGCCGACCTGAAGGTGGCGTTCCGCGCCATCGGCCAGGACATCGACGCCCTGCAACTCTCCAGGTGACCCTCCTTTGGTAAGGGCGGATTCACCAAGCCTGTTGGCTCTTTTCTTACCCTCACGCGCGAGAATGCCGGTTCAATCGGGGTGAAGAACTCATGGACCGCCGACGCTCGACCGGATCTGGAAACGGATCCGCCGGCTTTCTCTCGCGCTTCGCCCGCGCGCGGAGCGGCGCCGTGGCCATCTGGTTCGCGGTCATGGCGCTGCCGCTGGCGGTGCTGTCGTTCGCGCTGATCGACATCAACCGCGCCAGTGTCGAGAAGCGCCACCTGCAGGACGCGCTCGACGCGGCGACCCTGCTGGCCGCCCGTTCGACCGCCGACACCGACAACGAACTCCAGACGATCGGCGAGGCGGCGCTGCGGGCGCAGCTCGCCGGGATGAGCGAAGCGACGCTGCGCAGTTCCTCCTTCCGGCTGGTCGGCACCAAGATCGAAAGCACCGCCGTCGCCACCCTGGCCCCCTACATCTCCAATCTCTGGCTGCAGGGCGACATGCAGGTCGGCGTCCAGGCCGAGGTGGCCCGGGCGTCCACCAACCTTGAGCTCGCGCTGGTGCTCGACATCACCGGCTCGATGTCCGGCACGCCGCTTTCCGATCTGAAAACGGCGGCCAAGGACCTGATCGACTACGTGATCCAGGACGTCCAGACGCCCTACTACTCGAAGGCGGCGATCGTGCCCTATTCGGTCGGCGTCAACGTCGGCAGGCTATGCGGCGGGCGCGCGAGGCGCGGTGATCGGCACCAAGAGCATCACCAGCATCGCCTGGCAGTCGGGCGCGTCGAAGTCGATATCGGCGATCGCGCGGGGCTCGACCACCACCATCACGGCGAACAGCCACGGCTTCAGCACCGGTGACGTCGTGTACATCTCCGGCGTCAACGGGACCACGCAGGTCAACAATCGCTACTATGTGATCACCCGGGTGAACGCCAACCGCTTCAGCCTGAACAGCACCAACAGCAATTCCTGGAGCTCGTACTCCTCCGGCGGCACGGCCCGGAAATGTCTCACGACCGCCTGCAGGCTCGTCGTGACGGCGAACGCCCACGGCTATGCTGACGGCGACCAGATCTATTTCCTGGGCGTCGGCGGGACGACGAGCCTGAACGGCGAGACGCTCGAGGTCGACAGCCTGACCGCCAACACCTTCGCGATCGAGGGCCTCGTCGGCCCGTCGAAGTCGGCTTGGACGTCGGGCGGCACCGCCTATTGCACCACCTACGGCTGCGAGTACTTCCGGTTCACCAACGCCTCGACCTGGAGCGCGGCGAGCCGGATGTTCCAGATCAGCACCTGCGCCACCGAGCGAACCGGAACCAACGCCTACACCGATGTGGCCCCCAGCACCTCGCCGGTCGCGCCAACTATCCCAGCTCGAGCAATCCGTGCCCGAGCGCCCAGATCACGCCGCTGACCACCGACCGGACGGCGCTCAAGGCCAAGATCGACAGCTTCAGCGCCGCCGGCTCGACCGCGGGGCAGATCGGCACCGCCTGGGGCTGGTACATGATCTCGCCGGAGTTCGCCTACCTGTGGCCGGCCGCAAGCCAGCCGGCGGCCTACGGCGCGCCTGACCTCCTGAAGGTCGTGGTGATCATGACGGACGGCAACTACAACACCGCCTATTGCGAGGGCGTGATCGCCAAGAACTCCGGCTCCGGGAGCGGCGACGCCCAGGACAAGAACAACTGCCCGGCCACCAACGGAGACGCGACCTCCCAGGCCGAGGCGCTGTGCACGGCGATGAAGGCCAAGGGCGTCATCGTCTACACGGTGGGCTGGATGTCGGCGCACGACGCCGAAGATGTGATGCAGGCCTGTGCGACCAGCAGCAATCACGTCTACCTGCCGTCCAGCGGGGCCGCGCTCAAGGACGCCTTCGCGGCGATCGGCCGGGACCTGTTGAAGCTGCGGATCTCGAGATAGCGTCCGGCCGCGGCATTCACCGCCGCTGACGGCGGTGTCAGCCCGCGGCGCGTTCCCGCGCCTCGACCTGCTCGCAGGCCTTCATCAGCACCTCGACCAAGGCGGCGCCGGAGATCGGCTTGGTCAGGTGCCCGTCCGCGCCGGCCGCCATCGACGCGGCGATGTGCTCGGGCAGGGCGTTGGCCGACAGGGCCCAGATCGGGGTCGGTGGCGCCTGCCGGGCCTGCTCGTCCTGGCGAATGGCGCGAATGGCGGTCAGGCCGTCCATCACCGGCATCTGCATGTCCATCAGGATCAGGTCGAAGGCGGCTGAGCGCGGCCGCCTCCACGGCCTGCGCCCCGTTCTCGACGCTGACCAGGTCGACGCCGACCTGGCCGAGCAGCAGCTCGACGACCTTGCGGTTGATCGCATGGTCCTCGGCCAGCAGCACCCGGGGTTCGCGCTCGCCGTGCGACAGGTCCGAGGGCGCGACCGGCGCCGTTGTCTCCGGCCGTGCGGCGCGCTCGAGATACAGGGTGAGGGTGAAGGTCGCGCCCTCTCCGGGCGTCGACTCGGCCTCCAGGTCGCCGCCCATGGCCTCGGCCAGCGCGCGGGAGATGGCCAGGCCCAGGCCCGTGCCGCCGTAGCGGCGGGTGATCGAGCCGTCGGCCTGCTGGAAGCGCTCGAACAGGCGGGCCTTCACCTCGGGCAGGAAGCCTATGCCGGTGTCGCTGACCGTCAGTGTCAGGCGGGTGCGGCCGCGCGCCTCGTCACGGGCGGCGGCCTTCAGGCCCAGGCGGCCGGACGAGGTGAACTTGACGGCGTTGGACAGCAGGTTGCTGATGATCTGCCGGACCCGGACCGCGTCGCCGACGAAGGCGCCCTGCGCCTCCGGGGCGATGTCGATGTCGAAGCCCAGGCCCTTGCCCTCGACGGCTGGTCGGAACAGGGCCGCGGCCGACTTCAGGCAGTCGCCCAGGTCGAAGGGCTCGGCCTTCAGCTCCAGGCGGCCGGCCTCGACACGCGCCAGGTCCAGCACGTCGGCGAGGATGGCTTCCAACGTCTGGCCGGAGGTCTCGATCAGCCCCACCATCTCGGCCTGGGCGTCGGTGAGCGAGGTCTGGGCCAGGGCCGAGGCCACGCCCATCACGCCGTTCAGCGGCGTGCGGATCTCGTGGCTCATGTTGGCGAGGAACTCGCTCTTGGCGCGGTTGGCGGCCTCCGCCGCGTCGCGCGCCCGCATGATCGCCACTTCCGACTGCTTGCGGGCGGTGATGTTCTTGAGCACGCCCAGCACGCCGTCGATGCGGCCGTCCTCGCCGTACAGCAGCTCGGCGGCCGAAAAGGCCCAGACCTCACGGCCGTCGGGCGGGTTCAGGCGGTACTCGGTGCGGAACGGCGTGCCGTCGCGCAGGTGCCGGTCCCAGGCCTCCACGGCGGCGGGACGGTCTTCGGGGTGGACGGTGACCCACATGTCCCGCGCCACGTCCTCGTAGCTCAGCGCGCCGCCGAAGAAGGTGTCGGCCGCGCCGTCGACGCGCAGGGTCCGGGTCCGGTAGTTGACCTCGTAGACCAGCACCTCGGCGATATCGAGGGCAAGGGCCAGACGCTTGCTGGAGCGCTGCGCGGCCTCCAGCGCGCCGACCACATCGCCGACGTCATGGGACATCGTGACCATGCCGCCGATCTCGCCATGCTCGTCGTACCACGGGCAGAGCGCGCCCCGGAGCCAGCGGTCGGGCAGGCGATGACTGGGCACCAGCATCCGGTCGGTCGTCTGCGCCACCCCCGCCAGACAGGCCTGGTATGACGCCTCCAGCACCGGGTAGGAGGCTGGGAACAGCTCCGCCATCGAGCGGCCCAGCGCATCGGCGGCGCTGATACCCTTCTCGGTCTCCCAGTGTTCGTTCACGTACAGGTAGCGAAGGTCCCTGTCCGTAAGGCCGAGGGCCACCGGGGAGGCGCGCATGATCGCCTCCTTCAGTTGCGTCGCGGCGCGCGCCTCGCGAACGGCCGTCTCCGCCGCGCGGGTCGCCTGCAGGCGCTCGATCGCCTCGGCGAGCAGGGCCGCGAGGTCGGCGAGGTCGGCCATCACGCGATCATCGCGTTTGCGCGGCTCGGTCCCGGCGACGCACAGCGCGCCCAGCCGCACGCCGTTCGACAGCTCGATCAGGGCGTGGGTGTAGAAGCGGCCATAGGGCGGGCCGCTGACCCAGGGATGGTCCGGCCAGAGCTGCAGCAGATCCTCCTGCCAGATCGCTTCCCCGTACAGGTTGCGGGCGGTGGAGGAGTTGGCGATGTCACCATAGTGCTCCGGCACGCCATCGAAGCCGGAAAGCCAGACGCGGCCCTCGTCGACGAGGGTCACATAGGCATATGGCGCGTCGGCGGCGCTGCGGGCGAGCCGTGTCACGCGGTCGATCACCGGCCGCAGGGCGGCCAGGTCGAGCGAGCGCATCGCGGCCACGCGGCGGGCCTCGGCCTCCTGCGGCGCCATCCCTGGTTTCCCCTGGTCCGTATCGTTGGGAAAAACTGTGGGCGGCCTGTGGTTAATTTACCGTGCGCGGAGCCCGCGCCCGCCTGTCCTACAGCAGCTTGATCTCGCGCAGCCGCTGCATGAGGAAGGCGTCGGCCGTGATCGGCTCGGGATAGCGGTCGGGGTTCTCCGCCGTGGCGCAGCCGGGCAGGGTCCTGATCTCGTGATCCGGCGCGAAGTGCAGGAAGAACGGCGTCGAGTAGCGCGCGAAGCCGCGACGCTCTGGCGGCGGGTTGACCACCTGGTGGATGGTCGAGGGCAGGACATGGTTGGTGGCCCGCTCCAGCATGTCGCCGATGTTGCAGACCAGGCACCCCGGCGGCGGATTGATCGACAGCCACTGGCCGTCGCGGTCCTTGACCTGCAGCCCGCCCTCCTCGGCGCCGAGCAGCAGGGTGATGGCGTTGATGTCGCCGTGGGCGCCGGCGCGCACGCCGGTCGCGTCGGCCGGGATCGGCGGATAGTGCAGCAGGCGCAGGATGCTGTTGCCCTCGGCCACGGCGTCGTCGAACTGGTGGCGCGGCAGGCCCAGGTAGTGGGCGATGGCCTGCAGGACCTTGACCCCCATGCTGTCGAGCGCGCCGTAGAGCCAGCTGACCTTATCCTGGAAGTCCGGCGTCTCGGCCGGCCAGACGTTGGGCGGCATCTGCGGCTCGTAGCGGTGGCCGGGCGGGAGGTCGCGGCCCATGTGCCAGAATTCCTTCAGGTCGTGGTGCGTCGCGCCCTTGGCCGTCTCGATCCCGAACGGGATGTAGCCGCGCTGGCCGCCCTTGCCGACCGCGTACCGGGTCTTCACCGCCTCGGGCAGGGCGAAGAAGCGCTTGGCCGCGTCAAGGGCGGCGTCGATCCGCGCCTGTTCCATGTCGTAGTCGGAGATCACCGCGAAGCCATAGCGCCGGAAGCTGTCGCCCAGCGCCCGGGAGAAGGCTTCGAAGTCGGTGTCGTACAGCGCGAACGAGACGGGCTCGATCGCGGACTTGGTCAGGGTCGTGTCGGTCATGAGCGTTCTTTTACACCGCCGGGTGCGACGGCGCACCTGACCTGGATCAAGCCCGGGCGGAGAATGCGGAACCATTGCGGGGACAGGGCGTTTGGGCAGCACAATCACACCGGAGCTACCCATGCTGAAGACCTCGGCGCTTGCCGCCTGCCTGCTCGCCGCCACCGCCCTGGGCGCCTGCACGACCATCGATCCGAACACCGGCGAGACGGTCCGCAACAACACCGGGACCGGCGCGATCGCGGGTGCGCTCGGCGGCGCCCTGCTCGGCTATCTGACCAACACCAGCGACGGCGAGCAGGGCCGCAAGAACGCCCTGATCGGCGCCGGCGTCGGCGCCCTCGGCGGCGCGGCCGTCGGTAACTACATGGATCGCCAGCAGGCCGAACTGCGGGCCGAACTGGCCAACACCGGCGTGACCGTCACCCGCCAGGGCGACGACCTGATCCTCAACATGCCCAGCGACGTGACCTTCGGCGTCGATCGCGCCGACATCCAGCCGCAGTTCTACGAAGTGCTGGATGGCGTGGGCACGATCCTGAACCGCTATCCGCAGACCCTGGTCGACATCACCGGCCACGCCAATTCCACCGGCGACGACATGTACAACCAGTCGCTGTCGGAGCGCCGCGCCAGCTCGGTCGCCGCCTACCTGATCAACAACAGCCGCCTGCTGCGCGACCGCTTCTACGTCCAGGGCCGGGGCGAGACCCAGCCGATCGCCAGCAACGCCACGGTCGAGGGCCGCGCCCAGAACCGTCGCGTCGAGATCGTGCTGCGTCCGTTCCGCGGCTAACGCCTACTCCGGTTCGGGCGGGCCCCTGGGGTCCACCACGCCGGCTCTTCGGCCGCGACGGGCGCCTTGAGCTTGCGCGGCTTGAAGAGCGGTCCCGGTATCGGGGCGTTGCCGTGCAGCAGCCCGACGCCGGCATAGATGCCGCCGGTCATTTCCAGCGCGAACCGTTCCTCGTCCCGCTCGCGGATATCGGCGCTCGTCTCGGCGACCTCCTCAGGCGTCAGGCCCAGCGCTTCCAGCGCTTCCGCCGAATGTCATGGCCAACTCGAAGGTCTCGCGGATCTGGTAGTCGACCCCGGCCTTGATCAGGTCCAGCGCATGGCCGCGGTCGAAGGCGCGGACCATCAGCGTCGCCTGCGGGAACTCCGCCTTGGCCAGCTCTACGATCAGGTTGGCGGCCTTCACGTCCTCGATGCAGACCGCGATCAGCCGCGCCTTGTGGGCGCCGGCCGCGTGCAGGATCTCAGGCCGCGACCCGTCGCCGTAGTAGACCTTGAACCCGAACGGCTCGGCGTTTCGGATGCGGCTGGTGTTGAGGTCCAGGATGCTGACGTCGACGCCCCGGGCCAGCAGCGACTGACAGACGACCTGGCCGAAGCGGCCGAAGCCCACCACCAGAACGCTGCCCGACAGGCCGTAGGCTCCTCGACGCCGTCGGTGTTCTGTTCCTCCGGTCGCGTCAGGGCGCGCACGCCCATGACCACGAACGGCGTCAGGATCATCGACAGGATGACGGCGGCGGTGAAGATGGCGTTGTCCCCGGCATTGATCACCCCTGCCGCCGCCGCGGCCGAGTAGAGGACGAAGGCGAACTCGCCGCCCTGGGCGAACAGCGCCGCGCGATTGACGGCCTCGCCGGTGCGGGCCCGGAACAGCTTCGCCACCGTGAAGATGCCAAGGGCCTTGATCAGCATCAGGCCCAGCACCGTGATGGCCAGCACCCGCCACTCGGCGGCGACGACGCCCAGGTCCAGCGACATGCCCACGGCGATGAAGAACAGGCCCAGCAGCAGGCCGCGGAACGGCTCGACGTCGGCCTCCAGCTGGTGGCGATAGGCCAATTCCGACAGCAGAACCCCGGCCAGGAAGGCGCCCATGGCCATGGAGAGGCCGCTCAGGTCCATGATCCAGGCCGCGCCCAGCACCACGGCCAGGGCGGCGGCGGTCATCACCTCGCGGGCCCTCGCGGCCGACAGCAGGCGGAACAGCGGGTTGAGCAGGTAGCGGCCGGCGATGAACAGCCCGACCAGGGCCCCCAGCGCGATCAGCACGTCCTCGGCCCACGACCCGCCGGTCTCCGGACGGGGCGACAGCAGCGCGACCACGCCCAGCAGCGGCACGATGGCCAGGTCCTCCAGCAGCAGGATGGAGACGGCCCGCTGGCCCAGCGGTGTGGTGGTCTCGCCGCGCTCCTCCAGCATCTGCATGATCACGGCGGTCGAGGAGAGCACAAAACCCATGGCCCCGATGAAGGCGACGGCCGGCGCCAGGCCGAAGGCGATCCCCGCCAGGGTCATGGCCGCACCGCAGCCCGCCACCTGCACGGCGCCCAGACCGAAGATGTCGCGGCGCATGCTCCACAGGCGCGAGGGCCGCATCTCCAGTCCGATGATGAACAGGAACATGATCACGCCGAGCTCGGCGATGTGCAGGATGGTCTCCGGCTCCTCCAGCACGCCCAGGGCGAAGGGGCCGATGATGATCCCGGCGACCAGGTAGCCGAGGATGGAGCCGAACCCGAGGCGCTTGAAGATCGGGCCGGCGATGACGCCGGCGCCGAGCACCGCCACGACCTGGGCCAGGTTCACGCCCGCCAATTCCGCCGCCATCCCGATCCCTCGCACCACTGCCGCTGTCCGTAGTACTGGCGCCTTCGCGCGCAAGGGTCGATTGTCTTGCGCGGCGTTTGGCGAGGCGGACACGGCGATGTTAGCGTCAGGCGCCCCTGCGTTATTCATCACGGGTTGAATTTCTCCCCGTTCTCGGCGAGACGGTCGCCGCGCTTTCCCTGGAGGACCCATGGTCGACAAGGTGACCAAGACCGCCGCCGAAGCCCTCGACGGGCTCCTGTTCGACGGCATGACCATCATGGCCGGGGGCTTCGGCCTGTGCGGCATTCCCGAGAACCTGATCGCGGCGATCCGCGAACACGGCGTGAAGGACCTGACGGTCATCTCCAACAACTGCGGGATCGACGGCTTCGGCCTCGGCATCCTGCTGGAGAGCGGCCAGATCCGGAAGATGGTCAGCTCCTACGTCGGCGAGAACAAGCTGTTCGAGAAGCTGTACCTCTCCGGCGAGCTGGAGCTGGAGTTCAATCCGCAGGGCACCCTGGCCGAGCGCATCCGCGCCGGCGGCGCGGGCATCCCGGCCTTCTTCACCAAGACCGGCGTCGGCACCCTGGTGGCCGAGGGCAAGGAAGTCCGCGAGTTCGACGGCGAGCTCTATGTGATGGAGCGCGGCCTGACCGCCGACCTGTCGATCGTCAAGGCGCACACCGGCGACGCCGAGGGCAACCTTGTGTTCCGCAAGACGGCCCGCAACTTCAACCCGATGATGGCGACGGCCGGCAGGAAGACCGTCGTCGAGGTCGAGCAGCTGGTCGAGATCGGCGCGCTCGACAAGGACAACATCCACACGCCCGGCATCTTCGTGGACCGCATCTTCAAGGGCGCCGTCTTCGAAAAGCGCATCGAGCGCGTCACCACTCGCCAGAAGGAAGCCGTCTGATGGCCTGGACCCGTGACGAAGTCGCCGCCCGCGCGGCGAAGGAGCTGCAGGACGGCTTCTACGTGAACCTGGGCATCGGCATCCCGACCCTGGTCGCCAACTACATCCCCGAGGGCGTGAACGTGACGCTGCAGAGCGAGAACGGCATGCTCGGCATGGGCCCGTTCCCGTACGAGGGCGAGGAAGACGCTGACCTGATCAACGCCGGCAAGCAGACGATCACCGAGCTGGACAGCTCGTCCTACTTCTCGTCGGCCGACAGCTTCGCGATGATCCGCGGCGGGCATATCGCGCTGTCGATCCTGGGCGGCATGCAGGTTTCCGAGGGCGGCGACCTGGCCAACTGGATGGTGCCCGGCAAGATGGTCAAGGGCATGGGCGGCGCCATGGACCTGGTGGCCGGCGTCAAGCGCGTGGTGGTGGTCATGGACCACTGCGAGAAGTCCGGCGCACCCAAGCTGCTCAAGCAATGCACCCTTCCGCTGACCGGGGCCGGCGTCGTCGACCTCCTGATCACCGAGCTGGGCGTGTTCGAGGTCAACCGCGGCAAGACGCCGGTGCGCCTGATCGAACTGGCCCCCGGCGTGACCGTCGATGAGGTTCGCGAGAAGACGGAAGCCGCCTTCGAGCTCGCGGTCTAGCAAGGCGCGGGGACATGCCCTTCAGGGCGTGTCCCCGGCGGCTCGACCACTTCGTGACTTGTCCTTGCCCGGCGAAGGACCAGTTACCGACCATGAACATCACCCGCTTCCTGACGGCCATCGCCGCCACCCTCGTCCTGGCCGCCATCGGTCCGGCCCAGGCCGCGCCCAAGCTGGAGACCGCCTGGTTCGCCGGCGGATGCTTCTGGTGCCTCGAGAAGGACATGGAGAAGATCCCGGGCGTGGTCGACGCGGTGTCCGGTTACGCCGGCGGTGATCTGAAGAACCCGACCTACGAGAACCACGAAGGTCATCGCGAGGCGGTGAAGGTCACCTTTGATCCCGCGAAGATCAGCTACCGTCAGCTGGTCGACCGGTTCTGGCCGCTGGTCGATGTGACCGACGCGGGCGGCCAGTTCTGCGACCGGGGCTCCCAGTATTCGACCGCTGTGTGGGTCGCCACCGAGGCGCAACGCCAGGCGGCCGAGGCGTCGAAGGCCGCGGCGGCGGCCCGGCTCAGGGGCCAGCCGATCGTCACGCCGATCCTGCGCTACTCGTCGTTCTGGAACGCCGAGGGCTACCATCAGGACTACGCGAAGAAGAACCCGGTTCGATACGCCTTCTACCGCCAGACCTGCGGCCGCGACGCGCGGATCAAGGCGGTCTGGGGCCGCTAGATCGTCCCGGACAGCCTTCGGCGCGAACCCCTCGCCCAGCAGCAGGCTGACCCGCCTCACGCAGCGGTGGTCGTACTTCGCGTCGGTCTCGCCCGGCTTGCCCTTGCAGGGCACGCTCAGGGTGATGCGGCGCACCTCGATCAGCGACGCCTTGCCGAAGTCGGCGCCGATCCGCGTCTGCTTGCGCTCGGCCTTGTCGTCGAGGATGGCGACCACCACCCGGCCGCCCCTGGCCGGGGTCAGCGGCGCCTCGGCCTCGGCCTGGTTGCCGGCCCTGTCGCGAACCCAGATGGTCAGCGGCGCGGCGCCGGGTTCGGCGAAGTAGTCGCGGCCGTAGTAGGCCATGGCGTTGAACAGGAAGCGGTCCTCGACGGCGATGGCGGTGACGCCTCCGTTCAGCGCCTCGGTGCGGGCGCGCTGGATGACCAGGTCGCTGGCCTCCTCCCAACCGCGCAGGCGCTTGATGCTGTTGGACTGGCCCAGCTGGTCGACGATGCGCGGGTTGGCGGCGGCGACGACGATGAACAGGGCCATGGCGGCCTGCAGCGCCACCGCCGCGCCCAGGCCGACGCGGGCGGCGCGGGTCCAGCCGCCGGACCAGTCGCGGGTCAGCAGGGCGGCGGTCAGCACCGCGCCGGCGACATAGGCGCTGGCCGCCCAGTTGGCGTTGGCGCGCGAGATCAGGGCCTGGACGATCATCGCCGCCAGCGGCGGTACGGTCAGACAGGCCAGAAGCAGGTCCGGTCCCGTCAGCGGCGGCGGATTGCGAGCGTGATCCCCGCGCCGGCCAGCACCGCGAACGGGATCGGACCGAAGACGCCGAACTGCTCGCCGATGAAGCCCAGCATCTCGCCCGGATTGAACAGTGAGCCGCCGACGTTGGCGTTGGCGGCGGTGTGGCTGACGGTGGCGAACTGGTGGGCGGCGTTCCAGGCCAGGTTGGGCGCGATGACCGCCGCCAGGGTCAGGCCGGCGGCCAGCCCGCGCCGAAGGGTCCAGACCCTCCGCGCCTCGACCGACAGGGCCAGGTGCAGAGCCATCCCGACCAGGAAGTAGAGGGCCGCGTACTTCGACAGCAACGCCAGGCCCAGCGCCGCGCCCAGCCCGAAGGCGGGCTTGAGGTCGGCCGGGTCGTCGCGCAGCGAGACGTAGGCCAGCAGCGTCAGCGACAGGAAGCAGAGCAGCGGGGCGTCGGTGGCGGCGATGAACGAGGACAGCGCCACGCCCGGCATCAGCAGGTAGAGGGCCGCCGCCGCCGCGCCGGTCCAGGGGCGGTAGAGCTTGCGCCCGACCGCGAACAGCACCGTCGCCGTCGCCGCGTGGAACAGGGGGCCGCCCAGGCGCACGAAGGCTTCCAAATCGCCGCCGATCAGGGTGGTCAGCCAGATCGACCAGGCGATCATCGGCGGCTTGGAGAAGTAGCCGAAGTCCAGGGTGCGGGACCACAGCCAGTACTGCGCCTCGTCCGGGTACAGTTCCAGCGGCGAGATGAACACCGCCGCCAGCCGAAGGGCTGTCAGCCCAAGGACGAGAAGCAGCGTGGCGCGTGCGGCGCGGGCTGCATCAGTTGTGAACGCGGGATCGGTCTGGGTCATGGGACGGGGAACGCTGGCCTCGGAAGTGGCCTCTGTAAAGGCGAACCCTGCCTCGTGGTGTCGCAATCTTGCGACAAGGCGCCTCAAAAGCGCTCCAATCGTTAACGCCGCCTTGCTTCGTCCGGGCGCGGCTTTATGACAGGGAAACAGGCGTTGGGACCCTTCCGGCATCGTCACCTAAGCTTCGCATTCACGCGTTAAGGCGTGCTGCCAATGCCCGGGCCGGGTCCGTCACAGGTTTTCGACCGGCGTCGGGATGAGAGGGGATACTCACACATGCAATTCATGAACAGGCTCGCCGGCGGCGCAGCCATTGCTGTTCTCGCGCTCGCGTCGGCCAGCGCGGTCTACGCCCAGGACACCACGGGCGCCATGCGCGGCCAGGTCACCGATGACACCGGCGCGCCGGTGGCCGGCGCCACGGTCGTCATCACCCACACGCCGACCGGCGCGTCGATCAGCGCGATGACCGGCGACACCGGCTACTACACGGTCCGCGGCCTCCGCGTCGGCGGCCCCTACACGGTCGCGGCCTCCGCGCCCGACCGCAACAGCACCCAGCGGACGGTCGGCGCCATCGGCGTGGGCGACCCGTCGACGGTCGACCTGGTGCTCGCCAGCGCCGGCTCGACGGTTGAGGAACTGGTGGTCACGGCCGCCGCCAGCACCGGCACCAGCCAGGGCGCCGGCACCAACTTCGGCCAGAGCGACGTCGCCGGCCTGCCCTCGATCTCCCGCGACCTGAAGGACATCGCCCGTCTCGATCCGTTCGCCGTCGTCGGCGACCCGGACAACAACGACGCCCTGTCGTTCGGCGGCGTCAACAACCGCTTCAACCAGCTGACCGTCGACGGCATCCGCCAGAACGACGACTTCGGCCTGAACGGCAACGGCTACCCGACCCAGCGCTCGCCGATCTCCCTGGACGCCGTCGAAGCGGTCCAGGTCTCGATCGCGCCCTACAGCGTCCTGAACAACGGCTTCCTCGGCGGCTCGATCAACGCCGTCACCAAGTCGGGCGGCAACGCCTTCTCGGGCTCGGCCTTCTACGAAACCACCGATGACAGCAAGAAGGGCGACAGCCTGCCCTCGGGCAACATCGACCTGCTGTTCGAGGAAACCACCTGGGGCCTCTCGCTGAGCGGTCCGATCCTGCAGGACAAGCTGTTCTTCTTCCTGTCCTACGAAGAGTTCGAAGCGATCTTCAACCTTGACCAGGGTCCGGTCAACTCGGGCAAGACCACGCTGATCCCGCGGATCACCACCGCCGCGGTCGACACCTTCCAGGCCGCCACCATCGCGACCTACAACTACGATCCGGGCAGCTGGGTGGACGGCGCTCCGCCGGTGTCCGACAAGAAGTACCTGGCCAAGCTCGACTGGAACATCAACGACGACCACCGCGCGGCCCTGACCTACCAGCGCACCGAAGGCAACTCGTTCAACGGTTCGGTGTCGTCCAGCTTCGCCTCGGGCAACAGCACCACCCAGCCGCGTATCGGCCTGTCCTCGCGCCAGTACGACAAGATCGAAACTCTCGACGCCTACACCCTGCAGGTCAACTCGCAGTGGACGCCGGAGTTCTCCACCCAGTTCCGCGCGGGCTGGAAGGAAACCGAGACCGTCCAGATGCCGCTCAGCGGTCTGACGGTGGGCG
>CBDIPM010000010.1:0-95995 GCA_965283745.1 Caulobacteraceae bacterium | reverse complement strand
GGCGGTGCTCGGCGGAGACCCGACCGCCATGGCCATCGCGGCGCTGGGCGCCCAGGCGGGGCTGGAGACCACCCTGATCCGGCCGCGCGGCCCCTCGGCGGCGCCCCGCTGGCCGGGGTCGCCTATCGCCGCGACGACCCGGGCGAGGCCCTGGCGGCCATCGGACTGGACGCCTGGAGCGCGGTGGCGATCTGCGGCCACGACATCGACCTCGACCACGCCGCCCTGATGGCCGCACTGCCCTCGCCGGCCCCTTACGTCGGCCTGCTCGGCGCGCGGCGACGGCTGGCCGAGCGGCTGGAACGGCTGAAGGCGGCCGGCCTGACCGAGCGGGATCTCGCCCGGCTTCGCGCGCCGATCGGCCTCGACCTCGGCGGCAAGGCGCCCTGGGAGGTCGCGGTCGCCACTCTGGGCGAGATCATCGCCGTACGCTCGGCCACATCGAACCTGTCGCCGGTTCTTGATCTCGATCAGTATCGACCGGCGTCGATGGAGGCAGATTGAGCCATGCCGCCATCGTGGCGACGGGAGACAGACAATGATCGAGGATGGACGGACGCTTGTCGTCCTGGCCGACGGTCGCCGGGTGCGGCTGTTCGAGGAAGCCCGACTGGCCGGGCCGCTGCATGAACGCGGAGAGTGGCTGAAGGGTATGGCGCCGTTCGAGCAGCCGGGCGGAACCCAGCGCGTGACGGTTCACGCCCGCGCCGGAGGCTCCACCCACGCCAGCCATGAGCCACCGCGCGACAAGGGCGAGCGCCAGTTCCTCACCGACCTGGTCGAACACCTGGAGCATGTGGTCAAGGACCATCACTTCGATCACCTGGCGGTCATGGCCCCGCCCCGGGCCCTGGGCGTGCTGCGCAAGGCGCTGCCGGCGGCGCTCGCCAAGCGGGTTGCGGTCACCGACCCGCACGACAGGCTCGACGAGTTCCGTCGCCGCGGTTCAGGAACACCTGCGCGCGGCGCGTCTGCGGGCCGCCGGATGACCGACAGCGTCCGGCCGTCCCTGGCCTTCCATGGCGCGGCCGGTTGCGTCACCGGGTTCTGCGCGGAGTTGCGCGCCGGGAGTCCCGCGTGCTCGTCGACTGCGGGATGTTTCAGGGGTCCAAGACCCTGAAGGCGCTCAACTACGAGGCCTTCCCGTTCGACGCCGCCGACATCGACGCGGTGTTGCTGACTCACGCCCATATCGACCATTCCGGCCTGCTGCCCAAGCTGATGAAGGCCGGCTTCACCGGACCGATCTACGCCACGGCCGCCACCCGGGACCTGTGCGCCGTGATGCTGGCCGACGCCGGAGGCATCCAGGAGGCCGAGGTTCGCCACCTGAACCGTCGCAACGAGAAGCGGGGACGCCGTCCGGTCGAGCCGATCTACACCGAGAAGGACGCCGAGGCCGTGATGGCCCAGTTCCGGCGGGTGAAGTTCGATGCGCCCGAGACCATCACCCCGGACATCACCGCCCTCTGGACCCCGGCCGGTCACATCCTGGGCGCCGCCTCGATCACCGTCGACCTGACCGGCGGCGAGCAGCCGCAGCGGCTGCTGTTCTCCGGCGACCTCGGTCCCGGCGGCAGCGAGTTCACGCCCGAGCCGGCGGCCCCCGCCGGCGTCGACCATCTGATCCTGGAATCCACCTACGGCGACCGCGAACGCGCGCCGATCGACCCGGTGCGTCGCCGCCAGGCGCTGGCCGAGGAGCTGAAGGCGGCCCACGCCGCCGGCGGGCCGCTGCTGCTGCCGGCCTTCGCGGTCGAGCGGACGCAGGAACTGCTCACCGACCTGATGGCGGTGATGGACAGCGGCGAGGCGCCGGCCGGCGACGTCTTCCTCGATTCGCCGCTGGCCATCGAGGCCACGGAAGTCTTCCTCAGTCGCGGCTGGAACCCGGACCTGGGCCGCAACCCGTTCGACAGCGTGCGCCCGTCGGGGCGGCTGTTCCTGCCCAAGCCCTGGGACAGCGACACGCTGGAGCGCCTCGACGGCTGGCATGTGATCATGGCCGCCAGCGGCATGTGTGACGCCGGCCGCATCCGCCGACACCTCAAGCGCCTGCTGTGGCGCAAGGAGGCGACCGTGCTGCTGACCGGCTATCAGGCTGTCGGCACGCTGGGTCGGCTGCTGCACGAGGGCGCCGACCGGGTGACGATCCAGGGCGAGGAGATCCGGGTGAAGGCCCGGGTCCGGATGCTGGATGTCTACTCCGGTCACGCCGACGCCAAGGGCCTGGTGGCCTGGGCCTCTGACCGCCGCCCGGTGACGGGGTCGGTCTTCCTGGCCCACGGCGAGCCCGAGGCGGTCGAGGGGCTGCGGACCCGGCTGGAGACGGCGGGCTTCCCGCCCGCCCAGCTGAAGGCGCCGCAGATCGATGACGTCTACAGCCTGGTCGCCGAGGGCGCGGAGGTCGTCGAGGGCGGTAGCCACCGCATCGCGCCCGGACGGGCGGCGAAGCTGGACTGGCACAACGACCGGGCCGCGCTGATGATCGCCCTGAACCGCACGCTCGAGGCGGCTCCGGACGATGCGGCGCGCGAGGCGATCATCGCCCGGCTGCAGGCCATCCTGGCGGGCGAGGGTTGATCAGGGTCAATGCGGCCACCTCCAGGCGAGCGCCCAATCAGCGCCAGCAACGGAGAGGCCCCATGACCAAGTCTGTAGCCAAAGAACTGAAGCACGAGATCGACGACGTCCTGGACGACGTGGTGCACAGCCTCAAGAAGCTGTCCAAGCATCTGGGCGACGACGTCTCTGACGAGCTGTCCCAGACCACCGCCAACCTGGCCGACGCCGCCGTGAAACTGGCCGCCGAGGCCAAGACCAAGGGCAAGGCGCTCGCCAAGGCCGCCGGCAAGGAAGCCCGCGAGCATCCGGCGGCCACCGCCGCCCTCGTCGCCGCCGCGGTCGCGCTGGTCGGCCTGGCCGTGGCGCGCCGGACCGCCGACAAGGACTAGGCAGTCGACATTCGCAGCTTGCGGGCGGACTGCGCCGTTGATCCTCCCCTCTGGGAGAGGTGGTTCGCCGAAGGCGAGCCGGAGGGGGTCATTCCGCGCGGTTGCGAGACCCCTCAGTCAGCCCTTCGGGCCGACAGCTCCCCCATGGGGGAGCATCCAGGCCGCGCCGATCCGCGCCGGCTGTGAGTGTCGATTCAACCTAGGTCGGCCGCGTCCAGTCGCCGGACTTGCCGCCGGTCTTGGTCTCCAGCCGCACGGCGTCGATGACCATGGCTTTGTCGGCCGCCTTGAGCATGTCGTAGACCGTCAGGCAGGCGACCGAGACCGCCGTCAGGGCTTCCATCTCCACGCCCGTGGGGCCGGTGGTCCGGACCCTGGCGGTCACGGAAAGCCCCTCGGCGTGTGGCTCGACCGCCACCTCGACCTTCGACAGCGCCAGCGGATGGCACAGGGGGATGAGGTCGCTCGTCCGCTTGGCGGCCATCACGCCGGCGATCTCCGCCGTGGCGCGTACGTCGCCCTTCTTCGCATCGCCGGACAGGGCGAGGTCGCGGGTCGCGGCGTCCATCCGCACCAGGCCGGTGGCCACCGCTTCCCGCACCGTGTCGGGCTTGCCGGTGACGTCGACCATCCGCGCCCGGCCCTGGTCGTCGATGTGGGTGAGGCGGCTCACTGCTCCAGCAGCCTGGGCATCAGCTCGACCATGTTGCAGGGCCGATGGCGGCTGTCGAGCTGGGCGGCGATGACCTTGTCCCAGCCGTCCTTCACCGCGCCGTTGGAGCCGGGCAGGCAGAAGACGAACACGCCCTTGATGATCCCGGCCAGGGCCCGAGACTGCAGGGTCGACAGGCCCACGCTCTGGTAGCTGACCAGGTGGAAGATCACCGAGAAGCCGTCGATCTCCTTGTCGAGCATCGGCCGCACCGCCTCGGGCGTCACGTCGCGGCCGGTCAGGCCGGTGCCGCCGGTGGTGACGATGGCGTCCACGCTCCCTGAGGCGACCCAGGCGTTGATCTGGATGCGGATGGTGTCGACATCGTCGGGGACCAGCCGCTTCTCGGCCAGTTCGTGCCCGGCGGCCTTAACCCGCTCGGCCAGCAGATGGCCGGAGGTGTCACTCTCTTCGTCGCGGGTGTCCGACACGGTCAGCACCGCCACACGCACGGGCTGGACCGCAAGGCTCTCGTCGATCTTGCCGCCGATGGTGATGGTCATGGTCTCTCCCAGCGTTCGACGTCGGTCCTATCGCGGTCGGTCGGCTCGATCCAGCGGGCGCCGTCAGGGCCGTGGCTCTTCTTCCAGAACGGCGCGCGGCTCTTGAGGTAGTCCATCAGGTAGTCGCAGGCCTCGAAGGCCTCGCGGCGATGGGCGCTGGCCGTGGCCACGAAGACGATGGCCTCGCCGGGCGCGATCTTGCCGACGCGGTGTACAACGAGCCAGTCCTGCAGGCCGAACCGCTGCGCGGCGCCCTGCGCGATCCGCGCGATCTCGGCGTCGGTCAGGCCGGGGTAGGCTTCCAGCTCGAGGATGTCGGTTCCGCCCTGCTCGGCCCGCGCCAGGCCGGTGAAGCTGGCGACGGCGCCGGTCTCGGCGCGCCCGGCGCTGAAAGCGGTCAGCAGCGCGCCTGGCTCGAACTGTTCGGTCTGGAGGGTGACGCTCATCCGCCGCTCATCGGGGGCATGAAGGCGACTTCCGAGCCCGCGGCGACAGGCCCCTCGCCCCGGACGATGACCTTGTCGACGGCGACCTGCACGCCCTTGCCGGCCAGGGCCTCGGCCAGCATCGGATCCGCGCCCAGCGCCGCGCGGATCTCGGCCAGGCTGGCGCCCTCGACCTCCCGTTCGCGCCAGCCGGCGATGTCGGCGAGTTGTCCAAACAGCAGCACGCGCGCCATCTCAGCCGCCCGTCGTCGACATATGGCGTCGCGTGGCCGGCGCCTCGCCGCGGGCGATCTGGAAGTCGTGGCCCTGCGGCTTGGCGTCGACGGCCAGCCGGATGGCGTCGACCAGCTCGCCGTCGTCGGCGCCGGCGCGCAGCACGGCCCGCAGGTCGCTGGCGTCCTCGCGGCCCAGGCAGGTGTGCAGGGTCCCGGTGCAGGTCAGCCGCACGCGGTTGCAGGCCTCGCAGAAATTGTGGCTGAGCGGGGTGATGAAGCCCAGCCGCCCGCCGGTCTCCTCGACCCGCACGTAGCGCGCCGGCCCGCCGGTGTTGAGCGGCAAGTCGGTCAGGGTCCAGTAGCTGGCCAGCTCGCGCCGCACCTGCTCCAGCGACAGGAACTGGTCGGTGCGGTCGGCCTCGACCTCGCCCAGCGGCATGGTCTCGATCAGCGTCATGTCCAGGCCGCGGGCGTGGGCCCACTGGATCAGCGCCGGGATCTCGTCGGCGTTGTCGTGTTTCAGCGCCACGGCGTTGATCTTCACCGCGATGCCGGCCGCCTGGGCCGCGTCGATGCCGGCGATCACCGCCGCCACGTCGCCGCCCCGGGTCAGGGTGCGGAACAGGGCGGGCTTGAGAGTGTCCAGCGAGACGTTGATCCGCCTGATCCCGTGCCGGGCCAGATCACCCGCGAACCGTGACAGCTGGGTGCCGTTGGTGGTCAGGGTCAGCTCGTCCAGCGCCCCGGATTTCAGGTGCCGCGACAGGCCTTCGACCAGGCTCATGAAGCCCTTGCGGACCAGCGGCTCGCCGCCGGTCAGCCGCAGCTTGCGCACCCCCAGGCCAATGAAGGCGCTGGACACCCGGTCCAGTTCCTCGAGCGTCAGCACCTCCGCCTTGGGCAGGAAGGTCATGTGCTCGGCCATGCAGTAGACGCAGCGCAGGTCGCAGCGGTCGGTCACCGAGACCCTCAGATAGGTCACCGTGCGCCCGAAACCGTCGACCAGAGGTTGTCTGGCGGCTGGCGTTGGCGCGGCGCTGGAGTCATACGGGGTCATCTAAGGGCCAAGATAAGCCGGGGGGCGACGTGGCGACAGGGGTAGATGCACTCGACGCCATTGTTCTGGCCGCCGGGGCCGGAAAGCGCTTCGGCGGCGGCAAGCTGACCTCGACCTGGGGCGACGGCCTGCTGCTCGACGCGGCGCTGGCGGCGGCCTTCGCCTCGCCGGCCCGGTCGGTCAGCGTGGTTTGGGGCGCCGACGGGCGGGTTCTGGAGGCGGCCAGCCGGTGGGCGAGCCGCAACGGACAGGCGCCGCGCCTGAGGATGATCCACGCCCGGGAGCATGAGGAGGGCATGGCCGCCTCGATCCGGGCCGGCGTCGAGGGCCTGCCCCGCGACTGCGCGGGCGCCTTCATCTTCCTGGGCGACATGCCGAAGGTTCCGCACGGCCTGCCGGCGAAACTGGCCCAGGCCCTGGCCGGCGGCGCCTGGGCGGCGGCCCCGGTCTGCGGTGATCGGCGCGGTCATCCGGTGCTGTTCGGGTCGAAGCTGTTCGCGGTGCTGAAGACCCAGACCGGCGACCGGGGCGCCGGCAAGCTGCTCGACGCCCTGGGCGAGGATCTGGCGCTGGTCCCGGTCGATGATCCGGGCGTGCTGTTCGACGTGGACGTGAAGTAGCTGGTCCTCGCCCTGTTGGGCGAGGAGGTCAGACCACCGACCGCACGATCGGCAGCCTCGTCACCGGCGCCTGGCCGGCCGCGAGCATGGCGTTGGCCAGGGCGGCGGTGATCACCGGGGTGCCGGGCTCGCCCACGCCGCTGGGCGCATTGCCCGACGGCACGATATGGGTCTCGACAACCGGCGCCTCGGGCAGCCTCAGCACGCGGTAGGTGTCGAAGTTGGTCTGCTCGACCGCGCCGTCCTTGAGCGTGACCTCGCCGTACAGGCCCGCCGACAGGCCGTAGCAGGTGCCGCCCTCCATCTGCGCCGCGATCTGGTCAGGCGAGATCGCCGTTCCGCAGTCGATGGCGGTGACCACGCGGTTGACCTTGGGATCGGCCCCGGCGACCAGGCTGACGTCGGCGATCTGGGCGACGACCGAGCCGAAACTCTCATGCACCGCCACGCCGCGGAACTGACCGGCCGGAACCGGCCCGGCCTTGGACACGGCCAGGTCCAGCACCGCCAGGTGCCGCTTGGCGCCGGCGCGGGTGAACAGCACGCGGCGGTACTCAACCGGGTCCTTGCCGGCCTTGCGGGCCAGCTGGTCGATGGTGTGCTCCATGACATGGGCGGTGTGGGTCGCGCCCACCGACCGCCACCACAGCACCGGAACCCCGACGTCGGGCAGCGCGACCTGGGCATCCACGATCGGAGTGGCCTTGAGATAGGGCGAGCCCTTGGTCCCCTCGACGGCGGTCTCGTCGAGTTCCGGCGTGCCGGTCGGCGAGCCCTTCATCAGCGACTGGGTCACGATGCGATGGGTCCAGGTCGCGGGATAGCCGTCCTTGTCGACGGTGATCTTCACCGCATGGTGGACGATGGGCCGGAAGTAGCCGGCGCGCATGTCATCTTCACGCGTCCAGACCAGCTTCACCGGCTTGCCCTTGCCCGCCTTCTTGGCGATGTGGACGCACTCGACGACATAGTCGGACTGGAAGTTGGCCCGGCGACCGAACGAGCCGCCGGCGAACAGGGTCTCGATCTTGATCGCGCCGGGCAGGTTGCCGACGATCTTGGCCGTGTTGAGCTGGTCGAGCGTGGGCGACTGCGATCCGAAGGTCAGGGTCGCGTTGTTGCCCTTGACCAGGGCCACGCAGTTCATCGGCTCCATCGAGGCATGCGCCAGGTAGGGGAAGTCGTAGGTCGCCTCGAACGCCTCGCCCTTGGCGCTCGCGGCGTCGCCCTTGGAATCGAACGCCGCCCATTTCAGGTCGGCGGGCCCCTTGCCGCCCGCGATGGCGCGGAACTCGGCCAGGATCTGGTCCGACGACCGCTTCTCGGCCTTCGACTCGTCCCACTCGACCTTCAGGGCCTCCCGACCCTTCAGCGCGGCCCAGGTCCCGGTCGCCACCACGGCCACGCCGTTGGGAATCTCGACGACGTCGACCACGCCCTTGATCTTGCGGGCCGCCGTGTCGTCGAAGCTCTTCACCTTGCCGCCGAAGCGCGGGGCGTGGGCGACCACGGCGGTCAGCAGGCCGTCTTCCTTGACGTCGATGGTGAAGCGGGCGGAGCCGTCGCTCTTGACCTGGCTGTCCTTGCGGCGAACCCGGTCGGAGCCGATCAGGGTGAAGGTCCTGGGGTCCTTCAGCACCGGTTCCTTGGGCGGCTTGATCTTGCTGGCGTCGAACAGCAGCTCGGCGAAGGTCGCGCTCTGGCCGCCGCCGCTGACGATGCTGTCCTTGACGGTGATCTTGCCGGCGGGGACGCCGAACTTCTTGGCCGCGGCCTCGACGAACATCGCCCGCGCGGCGGCGCCGGCGGTGCGCAGCTGGGTCCAGCTGTTGGCGATGGCCGTGCTGCCGCCAGTGCCCTGAACACCCATCGCCGAGTTGGCGTAGGCCTTGGCGACCGCCGGGGCCTGCTCGACGCGGACACGGTTCCAGTCGGCGTCCAGCTCCTCGGCGACAATGGCCGCCAGGCCCGCATGGCTGCCCTGCCCGAACTCGATGTGCTTGGAGACGACGGTCACCTGGCCGTCGTCCGTGATCTTGATGAAGGGTCCGAAGGCTCCGAACTCGGCTTCCGAGCCGATGCTCATCAGGTCGCCGAGCGAGCAACCCACCAGCAGGCTGCTGCCGGCGACCACGGCGCCGACCACCAGCACCTCGCGGCGGGACGGATCGGCTTTGGCGACAGGCGTATGCGCGTTCATGATCGCTTCCCTCACGCCTTGGCCGGCAGGGCGGCGGCGATACCGGCCGCGTCCTTGATGGCCGCGCGGATGCGCGGGTAGGTCCCGCAGCGGCAGATGTTCCCGGC
Source organism: Caulobacteraceae bacterium (assembly GCA_965283745.1). Classification (GTDB taxonomy): domain Bacteria; phylum Pseudomonadota; class Alphaproteobacteria; order Caulobacterales; family Caulobacteraceae; genus Caulobacter. The sequence goes on along the minus strand of CBDIPM010000010.1, from coordinate 87,181 downwards.
CATGGCCGCGTCGATGTCGGCGTCGCTGGGGGCCTTGTTTTCGGTCAGCAGGGCGGCGGCGCTCATGATCTGGCCGGACTGGCAGTAGCCGCACTGCGGCACGTCCGCCTTGACCCAGGCCTGCTGCACCGGGTGATGCCCGCCCAGGCCCTCGATGGTGGTGATCTTCATGCCCGCCATCGCGCTGACCGGCGTCGAGCAGGACCGCGCCGGCTGGCCGTTCACATGCACCGTGCAGGCGCCGCACTGGGCGATGCCACAGCCGTACTTGGTGCCGGTGAGCCCCAGCTCGTCCCGGATCACCCACAGCAGCGGGGTGTCATCCTCCGCCGTGACGGTCACGGCCTTGCCGTTTAGTTCGAACGCGATAGCCATTCGCGGCGCCCCTCATCTGATCTTTCGCGAAACGGCGAGTTCCACGACCAGAGCTATCTTAACGTTGTTAAGCCGGGAGCTGGCCAGCGAATTTTTCTGGGGGTCAGGACGGACTTCGGGCGTTTCCACCGGGCGCCAAGGCGAGGTAGGTTCGCCGTTCCAAGCCGGAGCCCCGTTATGCGCCTGATCCTCGCCGCCGCCCTCGCCCTGTCCTGCCTGGCCGTCCCGGCCGCCGCCCAGGACGGCGCCGCGCTCTACAACGCCCAGTGCAAATCCTGTCACAGCATGACCGGTCCCAGCACGCCGGCGGGCCCGACTTTGAAGGGCGTGGCCGGCCGCAAGCTGGCCTCCGCGCCGGGCTACAGCTACTCGCCGGGCCTGACGAAGAAGGGGGGAACCTGGACCGACGCGGCCATGGACGCCTACCTGACCAACCCGACCGGCTACGCCCCCGGAACCAAGATGTTCAATCGGGTGGCGAGTCCGCAGGCGCGCGCCGCCATTATCGCCTATCTGAAGACCGGCAAGTAGCGGAGCGCGCCATGCGCCTGAGCCTCACCATCGCCCTGACCGTCACGACCCTGGTCGCGGCCGGCTGCGCCAGCGTCGAGGCCGCCCCGGGCTCGACCAGCGACGCGCTGCGCTACAGCTGCGCCGGCGGCAAGGGCTTCACCGCCGCCTGGAACCAGCCGGGCGACCGGGTGAAGGTCTCGGCCGGCGGGGTGACGAAGTCGCTGCCTGCCGCAAGATCGGGATCGGGCGCGCGCTACGCCGCCGACGACTTCGAGATCTGGGGCAAGGGCGACACCGCCATGCTGTCGGGCTTCCCCGGCGGTCCCTACAGCAACTGCCGGGCGGGCTGACGGAGCACAAGTGGACGTATTTCCCGCCTATTTCCCCCGACCGGGCGCAAGGTCGTTGTCGCCGGCGCGGGTGAGGCGGCGGACGCCAAGGCGCGTCTGTTCGACGGGTCTCCGGCCACCCTGGTGCGGGTGGAAGGCACCGCCGCCTTCCTGCCGGGGTCCTACAGCGGCGCGACCCTGGCCTTCATCGCGGGCGACGAGCTGTTCGTCCAGGCCGCCGCCGGCGCGGCGCGGGCGGCGCGGGCGCTGGTCAATGTCGTTGATCATCCGACCCTGTCGGACTTTCACACCCCCGCCCTGGTCGACCGGGGCGAGGTGGTCGCCGCCGTCGGCACCGCCGGCTCGGCGCCGCTGCTCGCCGCGCTGATCCGCAACGCCATCGAGACCCGAATTCCCGAGGGGGCCGGCAAGGTCGCGGCGCTGTTGCGTCGAAATCAGGCGGCTGTTCGGGAAGCCATCCCCGACCTCACACAGCGCCGGGCCTTCCTGCGCGACATGCTCTCCGGCCCGGCGGCGGCGGCGGCCATGGCCGGCGACATGGCGACCGCCGACCGTCTGTTCGGCGAGTCCCTGGCCAATGGCGGCAAGGCGGCCGGACGGGTGCGGTTTGTCGCGGGGAAGGGCGCCGCAGACCTGCTGACCCTGCGCGCCAGCCGGGCCCTGGCCGAGGCGGACGTGCTGGTCATCCCGTCGGGCGTGGAGCCCGGCATCCTGGCCATGGCCCGGCGCGACGCCGGCCGGCTGACGCCCGGAGAAGCCTCGCCCGAGTCCCTCGCCGCCCTGGCCCTGGCCGGGCGGCAGGTGGTGCAGCTGATCACCGGGCCGATCGATCCGCACGACCTCAAGGCGCTGGCCGAGGCCGGCGTCGTGATCGAGGTCCTGCTGGCGGCGCCGTCCTGAGCGCCTTTGCGCCGGGAAGCGCTCTAGAAATCGAGTGACCGGCCCTTTGTCTCGGGCAGCAGGAGCAGCGTGCAGACCACGCTGATCAGGGTGAAGACGAACGGGTACCAGAGGCCGGCGTAGATATCCCCCGTCGCGGCCACGATGGCGAAGGCGGTGAACGGCACGAACCCGCCGACCCAGCCGGTGCCCACATGGTAGGGCAGCGACAGGGCCGTGTAGCGGATCTTCGTCGGGAACAGCTCGACCAGCGCCGAGGCCTGGGGCCCGTAGAGAGCCGTGGCGGCGACCACGAAGATCATCAGCACGCCGAACAGTCCGGGCAGGTTCATCCGGTCCGCCTCGGCCTTGGCCGGGTAGCCGGCCTCGACCAGGGCCGCCTTCAGACGGGTCTCGAAATCAGCCTTCGCGGCCTTCATCGCCGGCCCGTCCAGGCCCTCGCCCTCGAAAGAGGCCACGGTGGTCGCGCCGACGGTCACGGAGGCCACGGCGCCCGGCAGCGCCTCGCGGTTCTGGTAGGAGATGCCGGCGTTGGCCAGGCTGCTCTTGGCGATGTCGCAGGAGCTGACAAACTTCGCCTTGCCGACCGGGTCGAACTGGAGATTGCAGGTCGCCGGATCGGCGATGACGATCACCGGGGTCTTCGCTTCCGCCTCGGCCAGGGCCGGGTTGGCGAAGGTCGACATCATGTGGAAGCCCGGGAAGAAGGCGATCAGCGCCAGGGTCATGCCGAACCACAGCACCCACTTGCGGCCGATCTTGTCCGACAGCCAGCCGAAGAAGACGTAGAGCGGGGCGCTGGCGGCGGTGGCCGCCATGATCAGCAGGTTCACGGTCTTCGGGTCGACCTTCAGGAACCGCTCCAGGAAAATCGGCGCGTAGAAGAAGGCGCAGTACCAGACGGCGCCCTGGGCGAACATCACGGCGGTCAGGGCCAGCAGGACGGTCTTGAGGTTCTTCCACTGGCCGAAGGCTTCCTTGAACGGCGCCTTGGTCTCCTCGCCGCTCTCCTTCAGCTTCTGGAACGACGGGCTTTCCGACAGCTTCATGCGCATGAAGACCGAGACGCCCAGCAGGCCGACCGAGACCAGGAACGGAATGCGCCAGCCCCAGGCGGTGAAGGCGTCCTCGCCCAGCAGGGTGCGGGTCACCAGGATGACGATCAGGGCCCCGAACAGGCCGAACGCGGCCGAGGTCTGGATCCAGCCGGTCATGAAGCCCCGCTTGTGGTCGGGCGCATGCTCGGCGACGTAGATCGCCGCGCCGCCATACTCGCCGCCCAGCGCCGTGCCCTGGATGATGCGCATGATGATCAGCAGGATCGGGGCGATGATCCCGGCCTGCTCGAAGGTCGGCAGCAGGCCGATGGCGAAGGTCGCCGCGCCCATCATGATGACGGTGATCAGGAAGGCGCCCTTGCGGCCGTTCTTGTCGCCGATGCGGCCGAAGATCAGCGCGCCCAGCGGCCGGAAGAAGAAGCCCGCGCCGAACAGGGCCAGCGCGGCCAGCACCCCTGCGGTCTCGCCCAGCTCGGAGAAGAAGTTCTTGCCGATGATGGTGGTCAGGGCGCCGAAGACGAAGAAGTCGTACCATTCGAACGCGGTGCCCGCCGACGAGGCCGCCACCACCGTCGTCATCGACGCCTTCGGTTCAGCGCCCGGCTGTGTCGCCGTGGTGTCCGCCATTGCCGTCTCCCCCGAGGTTGAGGGAGTCCAGCATCGCGGCGCGGCGCGACGGAAGACGGTCAGGCGACGCGGATATCCGGCGACGGTTCGGCCGCCTGCGCCAGACGTGCGATTTCAGAGATCAGGGCGACCGGCGAGATCGGCTTGCCGACCACCCCGTCCATGCCGCCGGCCAGGTAGAGCTGGCGCTGGTGGGCCAGGACATTGGCCGTCAGGGCAATGATCGGCGTCGCCGCGGCGTGGCCGCCCAGGGCGCGGATACGGCGGGCCGCCTCCATCCCGTCGATGCCGGGCATCTGGATGTCCATCAGGATCAGGTCGAAATGGCCGATCGTCGCGGCCTGCACCCCGGCCAGCCCGTCGGCGGCGGTCGACACCCGGGCGCCCAGGCTGTCGAGCAGCTTCACGACGATGGTCCGGTTGGTGGCGTTGTCCTCAACCACCAGCACGCGCAGCCCCTCCAGTATCGGGGAATCGTCGTCGATCGCGGCCGTCGCCGGAATTGCCGGCTCGGCCGCGATTTCCAGGCGGAACACCGAGCCCTCGCCAGGCACGGAGCTGAAACTGACATCACCGCCCATCAGCCGCGCCAGCGTGCGCGCGATGGAAAGGCCAAGGCCCGACCCGCCGAACCGCCGGGTCGTGGAGGCGTCGGCCTGGTGAAAGCGTTCGAACAGCTGGTCCTGGGCCTCCACCGGGATGCCGACGCCGGTGTCATGCACGATGAAGGCGATCCGGCCCGGGTCGGCCTGTTCGCAGACGACCCGCACGCCGCCCTTGAGGGTGAACTTCACCGCGTTGCCGACCAGGTTGAACAGGCATTGGCGCAGGCGCACGGGATCGGCCGACACCCAGCCCAGCTCCGCCTGCCCCTCGATGGTCAGCGTCAGTCCCTTGTCGCGGGCCTGCGGCTCGAGCAGCCGCGCCACGCTGGCCGCCAGGTCGCCGGCGTCGACCGGCCGCGCCGTGAGGTCCAGACGCCCGGCCTCGATGCGCTCGAAGTCGATGACGTCGTCCAGCAGGGTCGACAGCATCTCGCCGCAGCCCAGCGCCTCGTCGAGCAGGCGGTGGCCGCCCGGGCTCATCGTCTCGCCCTTGAGCAGATGCAGCACGCCGAGCACGCCGTTCATCGGCGTGCGGATCTCATGGCTCATGTTGGCGAGGAAGCGGGCCTTGGCCTCGGCGGCGGCCTCGGCCGCGCGCTGCGCCTCGACCAGCGCCAGCTCCTGACGCTTGCGCGCATCGATGTCCAGCACCAGGCCGACGCCTTTGCGGGTAGGCCTGTGCAGCCGGTAGAAGACCCGCACCCATCGCGCGTCCCCGGCGGGGCCGACGATACGGAACTCCATGGTCACGTTCTCTTCGCCCTCGGCCCACCGCGTGTTCACCGATTCCACGAGGTCGCGGTCGTCGGGATGCACGAACGGCCAGACCGGGACGGCGATGGCCGCGTAGTCCATCGGCTGGCCGATCAGGCGGGTGAACTGCTCGCTGGCCCAGAAGGTCTGATGGACATGGTCGATTTCGAAGGCGCCCGCCTCGGCGGCGCTGAGCGCCAGCTCCTGGCGCCAGGCGTCCATCCGGGTCTGCTCCATGAGCGCCTCGACCCGGGCCTGGCCCTCGCGCGCCGCGTCGCGGGCGGCGACCAGGGCGGTGACGTCCTGGGAAATGCCCCGCAGCGCGAACACCCGGCCGCGCGGTTCGGTCTGGAAAGTTGCCCGCATCGACAGCCAGCGGCCGTCGCGGGTGCGCATGCGGTGCTCGATCGTTCCACCGCGCCCGGCCTGCACGCCGGTCGCGAAGGTCTCGCGCACGGCGTCGACCTGGGTCGGGTCGAGACGCGTGTAGAAATCCTCCGGGTCGGCGATCTCCTCGGGACTCCAGCCGGACATGGCGTGGATGTCGGGCGACCATTCGATGGTCCGGGTGCGCGGCTCGAAGCTCCAGGTGCCGATGCCGGCGGCCTCGGACAGCATCGACCGGGTCTGCCGGGCCGCCTCGAGCTCCTCCCGCTGGAGAACCGACTCGGTGATGTCGTGCAGGGTGCCGACCATCTGATCGTCGGGATCCAGCCGCGAACGGCCCTGTATCCACATCCACCGGCCGTCCTTGCGCCGGATCCTGAGCTGATTGACGGTGTGGCCGTCGCGCTTCATGCGCCGGCGGGAGTTGATCGCTTCCTCGTAGCAGTCCTCGTGCAGGAACGCGAAGATCGGCTTGCCGACGAGGTCCTCGCGGGTCCAGCCGGTGTTCCGCTCCCAGGCGTCGTTCACCTCGGTGAAGACGCCTTCGCGGTTGACCACCGCAAACATGTCCAGGGAGTTGTCGAAGAACCACCGCGCGGCGGCGGACTCCGTCCGACGCGCCCTGGAAGCTCGATTTCCGGTCTTGCCGCCGGCCATGCGTGATTTCCGCCCGTTACCCGAACGGACCATGCAAGGCGACATGTAAACGTCAGGTTTTCAGACCTCGGCCCACATCCTGAGCAGGTTGTGGTAGGTGCCCGTCAGCGAGACGACGGCGGCGTCGCCCTGCCCCAGGCCCTGGGCGGCGCGCTGGATGGCCAGGTCCATGTCCAGCAGCAGCGCCCGCCTTGCGTCGTCCCGGATCAGGCTCTGGATCCAGAAGAAGGACGACACCCGCTCGCCGCGGGTGATGGCCTCGACCCGGTGCAGGCTCGACGCCGGGTAGAGGATCGCGTCGCCGGCCGGCAGTTTCACCTGATGGACGCCATAGGTGTCGTCGACCGTCAGTTCGCCGCCGTCGTAGTCGTCGGGCTCGCTCAGGAACACGGTCATCGACAGGTCGGTGCGGATCCGCAGCGCGCCGTCGCGGGTCTGGCGGATGGAATTGTCGATGTGGTCGCCGAACGACTTGCCGACGCCGTAGCGGTTGAACAGCGGCGGGAAGATCGTGGCCGGCAGCGCGCCGGCCACGAACAGCGGATGTTGGTTCAGGGCCGCGACGATCACCGCGCCGGCCTCGCGGGCGGCGGCGGACTCCTCGGGAAGCTGCCGGTTGCGCTTGGCCAGACCGGACTGAAACCCGGAGGTGACGTTGCCGTCCACCCAGTCGGCCGCGTCGATCGCCGCGCGCAGGCGGGCGACCTCGTCCTTGGCGAGCAGGCCGGGGATCTGGAGCATCATGATCGCACCCTATCGCGAAAGGAGACGCCTCGCCCATGAGGGACGAGGCGCCAGTGATACCGGATCGAGGAGGAGGAGGATCAGAACCGGTAGGTCAGGGCCACCTGGGCCGACCGGGCGTCGCCCGGCGTCGCCCAGCCAAAGCCGTTCGAGGAGCGGATGCGGGTGTAGTATTCCTCGTCGGTCAGGTTCTTGAGGTTGAACTGCACCGAGACCGCTTCCGTCGCCGTCCAGGTGACGGCGGCGTTGTGCACCCAGTAGACGGGCGCATGGAACAGCGTCGCCGAACCGGTCGGACGGTTGAAGGCGTACTCGCCCGAGTAGGTGGCCCCGTAGCCGACCATGAGCGTGTCGGTGACCATGTAGCTGGTCCAGATGTTGAAGGCGTGCTCCGGCGTCAGGGCGATCGGATCACCCTTCTGGGCGTCGATCGTCGGGACGACGGCGTTACCGGCGATGCTCTGCAGTATCTCGCTGTCCAGCCATGTGTAGTTGGCGATCACCGTCCAGCGGTCGTTGATCTGGCCCGCCAGACCGAGAGCCAGGCCCCGCACGCGGGAGGCGCCGTCCAGCTGCTGTTCCGGTTCTGCCGGATCGAGCGAGTTGACGCGGTACTTGCTGCGTTCGTTCTGGAACAGGGCCGCCGTCAGGGACACCCGGCCGTCGAGCACGTCCCACTTGGCGCCGACCTCGAGGACTTCGCCCTCTTCCGGATCGACGTCGCAGTTGCCGTTCGCCGCCGCCACGGAACAGCCGCCGTTCACGGTCGCCTGCGAGGGGGTCCGGGTGTTGCCGTAGGCGATATAGAGGCTGGCGTTGGGCGCGGGCTTGAAGACCAGGCCCATCCGGTAGGACAGCAGGGTCTCCTCGCTCTCGCCGCGCGTGGTGACGCCGGGAACGCGGACCGGAGGCGTTCCGACGGTGTAGGTGGACGGCGTCGAGATGAACTCGCCTTCGTTGCGCTCCAGGCGCAGGCCGCCGTTCAACTGCCACTGCTCGTTCAGCTCGATGGTGTCGAAGGCATAGATCGCCTGGTTGGCCAGTTCGCCTTCACTGACCGTGGTCTCGAAGAAGTTCACCGGGCCGGTGTAGACATTCACCGGGTCGGAAAGGCTCATGGCCGGATAGGCCGGCGTCGTCGAATTGGCGTTCCGCTGCACGTTGCCGGTGGAAAGGTCGTAGGTCTCGTTCGAGAACGAGAAGCCGACCACGAGGTTGTGTGACCAGCCGCCGGTGGTGAACTTCATGTTGAAGTCGGTCTGGCTGACGATCTGGTTGTTCTCGGTGTCGCGCAGGTTTCCGCGCGGCCCGCTGAGGGCGTAGAGGCCCGGCGTGGCGCAGGCCGCGCCGCCGTTGGCGTTGAGGCCGCTGGCCAGGCACCAGGTTCCCTGCGGCGGGTTGACCACTGTCAGCTGGGTGACGCGCTGCCAGCGGGTGATGTTGCTGATGGTCAGGCGGTCGCTGAAGTCATGCTCGAAGCGACCGGTCAGCGAGCTGACCTCTGTCTCCTGACGGTCGATGTTGCGGTAGCCGTAGTAGGTGGACGGATCGACGCCGGGCAGCGGGCCGTTGAGGAAGGCGTTGGAGGCGTAGGGCACGCCGTACTGGGGCGTGTTGTCGTCCTCCTGGTGGTAGGCCGCGAAGGTGATGCGGGTCGGGCCGTCGATGCCGAAGGTGACCGACGGGGCGATCCCCCAGCGCTCGTAGGTCTCGACGTCGCGGCCCGGCGCGTCATTGCCGTGGACCATCAGGTTCAGCCGTCCGGCGACGCCGTCGGCCAGCCGCCGGTTGGCGTCGACCGTGAACCGGCCATAGCCTTCGGTGCCGACCGCGCCGCTGACGACCACGCTGTCGCCCGGGCGCGGCTGCTTGCTGACCAGGTTGATCGAGCCCCCGACCGAGCCGGCGCCGGCATAGACCGAGTTGCTGCCGTTGATGACTTCGATCTGCTGCAGATTGAAGGGGTCGGTCCGGCTGTACTGCGCGCTGTCGCGCAGGCCGTCGGTGGTGATGTCGTTGTTGGCGGAGTAGCCCCGCAGATTGATGCTGTCGCCGTAGCCGCCGCCGCCCTCGCCGGCGCCGAAGGTGATGCCCGGCACGGTCGTCAGGATATCCCGCAGGGTCAGCAGGTTCTGGTCGCGGATGGTCCGGTCGGAGACGACCGTGATCGTCTGCGGGGTGTCCAGCGGCTCGGAGGTGATCTTCGGCGACGAAGGTCTGGCGACGCGCTGACCGTAGACGTCGACGCTCGACACTTCCGTGCCGGCGTCAGCCTCGGCGGCGCCGATATCCTCGGCGGCCGTTGCGAGGCCCGGGGCCAGGCTCAGGCCGGCGGCGCCGGCCACGGCGGCCAGGCTCAGAGCATGTTTGGCGCGGGCGGTGACGCCCGTCCGACTGACTGTACGCATGGAAGTTACTGTCCCCGTTTTCCTCGGCGGCCGTACCGGCGCCTGCGATTGCGAGGCGTTCTTAGGGCCAGCGTTTCCAACTTGCAATGAGAATTATTCGCAACAAGCGACTATTGCAGTTGCAGCTTCTGGAGGTGCGCGCGACGGGCCCGTCGACGCAGCCACATCACCGTGCCGGTGACGCCGAGCAGCAGTGGCGCGACGCCGGTCAGGAAGACCAGAAGCTGCCAGATGAAGGGCGTGTCCTGGCCGTCATGGATCTTGCGCATCAGCGGCGAAAGCTCATCGGGACGCGCGGGCGCTCCGCCGCCGGCCCCCGGCTCGCGGGCCTTCTGCGGCTTGCCGTCCTTGTCGCCGATCTGGACCGTCACCGGCTCTCCATCGCCGGCTGGCGCGAACTGGACGCGCCAGGCTGCGCGGCGGCCCTCGGTCGGCAGGCTGACCGAGGCGAGCGTCAGTCCGGGCTTCCCGGCGCTCGCGGCGGCGACGACAGCGTCGATCGGCGTCGAGGGCGCGGCCAGCGGCGGCGGCGGAACCGGACGCGGCGGCCGGGGCCCCGTCTGCCATTCGGCGACGCCGAACAGCGCGCGGCTGGTGGCGGGGAAGGAGATGTAGACGCCGGTCAGGGAGACGACGAGCAGCGGAACCAGCACCCAGAAGCCGAACATGTGGTGCAGGTTGTTCATCGTCGAGGGCGACCGCCGCCAGCGCAGGCCGCGGGCGACCCTGCCGTTGCGCGGCCACCACAGCCACAGGCCGGTCAGGCAGGAGAGGGTCATGGCCCAGCCCATCCAGCCGACGATCTTGCGGCCCAGGCCCGGGGTGGTGATCAGCAGGCTGCCGTGCAGCCGGTGCATGACATTGATCAGTTCGTCGCGGGTATTGGCGGTATCGAGGACCTTGGCGGTGGCCGGATCGAGCCAGGCGGTCAGGGACTGCGGCCGCGCGCCGGGCGCCAGGGTCTGGCCGTTGATCCGCGCCGAGACGACGACCGGGTCGCCGGCCGCCTCGGGCATGCGGATCTGCGACACCGTCGCCGCATCGCCAAAGGCCGCGCGCGACGAGGCCAGATAGGCCGAGGGCGGCAACACCGTCCGGCTCTCGCTGACCGCGAACCGCCCCGGATGCAGGAGCTCCTCGAGCGGATCGTGCCAGACCAGCAGGGCGCCGGAGACGCCGAGCGGCACCAGAAGCACGAACAGGCCCACGCCGAGCCACAGGTGCACGTCGAGCCAGAAGCGGCGCAGGCGGCCGAGGACGGACTGGGTCAAGGAAGGCTCCGGAACAGCAAGAGCCCCACCGCGTAATGCGAATGGTTCTTACAATCAAGCGCATCTTCGCCGCCTTGACCCCCGGCGGCGACGGGCCTAGCCGGACGGGCGACGTAAGGAGGCGCCCATGAGCTTCAGGCTTGAACCGGTCGGTCACGTACGCGGCGGACGCATCGAGGCCATCGACGATGACTGGGGGCCCAGCCGGGCGCGCATTGAACTGGACGCCGCCCGTTTCGGACCGGAGGCCCTGTTCGGCCTCGCCGACTTCTCCCATGCCGAGATCATCTTCGTGTTCGATCAGATCACCGACGACCAGATCACCACCGGCGCCCGCCGCCCGCGCGGTCGGGAGGACTGGCCGCTGGTCGGCATCTTCGCCCAGCGCGGCCGCAACCGGCCCAATCGTCTCGGCGTCTCGGTCTGCAGGGTCATCGCCGTCGACGGCCTGACCCTCGAGGTCGAGGGCCTGGACGCCATCGACGGCACGCCGGTGCTGGACATCAAGCCGGTGCTGAAGGGCTTCATCCCGCGCGGCGAGGTTCGCGAGCCCGCCTGGGCGGCCGAGATCATGGAAGGCTACTGGTGAAACGACCGCTCGAGGGCGTTCGCGTCCTGACCATCGAACATTTCGGCGCCGGCCCCTACGCCACCCTGCTGATGGCGGAACTGGGCGCGGAGGTGATCAAGATCGAGAGCCCGTCCCTGGGCGGCGACGCCTCGCGTCCGACCGGACCCTTCCTGCTGGGCGAGCACGACAGCCAGTATTTCCAGACCTTCTCGCGCGGCAAGAAGAGCGCGGCGGTGGAGCTGAAGACCCACGAAGGGCGGGCCGCCTTCGAGCGGTTGGTCGCCTCGGCCGAGGCGGTGGTCAACAACCTGCGCGGCGACCAGCCGGCCAAGCTCGGCCTCACCTTCGACGCGCTTAAAGGCATCAATCCGGCCATCGTCTGCGGACATCTGTCGGCCTATGGCCGGGGCAACAGCCGCGAGGGCTGGCCCGGCTACGACTATCCGATGCAGGCCGAATGCGGGCTGATGAGCCTGACCGGCGAGCCGGACGGGCCGCCGACCCGGATGGGCGTGTCGATCATCGACTTCATGAGCGGGGCGACGTTCGCGTTCGGCGTGGTGTCCGGGATCCTTTCAGCCCGGGCGACCGGCGAGGGCTGCGACGTCGACGTCAGCCTGTTCGACGTGGCGCTGCACCAGCTGAGCTATCCGGCCATCTGGGCGATGAACGCCGGCCATGTGACCAAACGCCTGCCCAATGGCGCCCACCCCTCGCTGGCGCCGGTCCAGCGGGTGAGGACCGCAGACGGCTACGGCCAGCTGATGTGCATGACCCAGAAGTTCTGGGACGAGCTTTGCGACCTGACCGGCCGCGGCGATCTGGCCGCCGATCCGCGCTTCGCCGACCTCGCCGCCCGTCGCGCCAACCTGCCGGCGCTGACCGACGCCATGGACTCGCTGTTCGCGACCCGCACCAACGCCGACTGGACCGCGCTGCTGGCCGGCCGCGTGCCGTTCGGACCGGTCAACAGCCTGATGGAGGCGCTGGACAATCCGTTCGTGGCCGAGATCGGCATGCGGGACTTCGTCGACCATCCGGATGTCCCCGAAGGCCTTCAGATGCTGGCCGCGCCGGTGAGGATCGACGGCGAGCGGATGCCGGGGATGCGTTCGCCGAAGCTGGGCGAACACACCGACGAGCTGCTCGGCTAGACTCTCAACTCATCGCCGGTCATGCGCCGGTAGAGGTCGAGGTAGCGCGCCGACATGGCGTCGATGACCGACTGGGGCAGCGGCGGGGCGGCGCCTCGCCGTTCCACCGCCCGGCCGCGCGCTCGGCGTCGAGATGGTCGCGCAAGGGCTGCTTGTCGAAGCTGGGCGGAACCTCGCCGACCGACCAGCCCTCCGCAGGCCAGTAGCGGGAGCTGTCGGGCGTCATCACCTCGTCGATCAGCACCACCTTGCCGGCGGCGTCACGCCCGAACTCGAACTTGGTGTCGGCCAGCACCAGGCCGCGCTCGGCGGCGGCGGCGCGGCCCGCAGCGTAAACCGTGCGGCTGAGGCGCTCCAGCTCGGCGGCGAGGTCCGCGCCGATCAGCTCGACCATTCGCGAGACGGGAATGTTCTCGTCATGGCCGGTCTCGGCCTTGGTCGCCGGGCTGAACACCGGCGGATCGAGCCGCTCGCTCTGGCGCAGGCCCGTCGGCAGCGACTCCCCCGCCAAGGTTCCCGTCGCCGCATATTCCTTCCAGGCCGAGCCGGAGAGATAGCCGCGCACCACGCACTCGATCGGAACCACCTCGACTCGGCGGCAGAGGGTGGCCCGGCCGGCGATCTGGTCGCGGTGGCCGGCGAGCGCGGGGACGGCGGCGATGATCTCGTCCGCATCGACCGAGAGCAGGTGATGGTCGACCACACCCTCCAGCCGCCGGAACCACCAGGCGCTGAGCTGGGTCAGGACGGCGCCCTTGAACGGCACCGGCTCGGCCATCACCACGTCGAAGGCGCTGACCCGGTCGGTGGCGATCAGCAGCAGCCGTTCGGCGTCGACCGCGTAGATATCGCGCACCTTGCCCCGGCCAAGAAGTTCAAGGGGCAGATCGCTTCGGGTCAGCAGGTCCATGTTCGCGCTCGATGTTCTTCAAGCGCTGCACATGCTGTCGACGCCCGCGAAGGTCAATCCTCCAGCGATCCGCCCCTTTGCCCTCAGGCGAGGATCCGCACCTTGGGCTCGCGATCCCACTGGCGGGTGCTGGCCGGGGCGATGAAGCCGTCGGCGCCGTCCGCGAGATCAATGATCCCGGCGTCCGGCTTTACCCCGGCCTTGTCGAGCAGGGACTGGGCCTGCGCCGTATGGCCGATGGCCTTGAGATGGACGAAGGCGTTGGCCACGAAGTCGGTGGCGGCGTTCTCGCCGAGCAGTTCGGCGCAGCCTTCCTCCGACAGCACCAGCGCCACGGCGTCGAACAGCACCGAGGGCGTGCCGGCCAGCTGACCGTCGGCGGCGAGTTTCTTGCCGCCCTTCAGGGTGACGCCGCCGATCTTCGGGGCGACGATCTTGACCGTGGCTCCGGCGTCCGAGACCGCCTTGCGCACCGCCTCCACGATCGCGCCATCGGCGCCGTCGGTGACGAGGATGGCCACCGCCCGTCCGACCAGGCTGTCGGGATACTTGCCGATGAGGCGAAGCGCCGGCGACGGCTCCATGTCCTGCGGCGCCGCGGCGGCCTTCGACTTCGGAGGCAGGTCCATGTTCAGGCCCGCAGCGACCCGCTTGGCAAGCTCGGAATCGACGTTCTGGACGTTTGCCAGCACGCGCAGCCGCACCGGCTCGAGGGCCACCTTGGACAGTTCGAAGACCAGGGCGCTGGCCAGGTGGGCCTGCTCGATCTCCGTCAGCGAACGGTAGAACAGCCGCGCGTGGCTGTAGTGGTCGGCGAAGGTCTCGGCGCGGAGCCGGACCTTGGTCTCCTCGACCGGCTGCCGGAAGCTGCGGAAGCCGCCGTCCGGGTCTTCGCGCGGGCCGCCGGGCTCGCCGTGCTCGGCCAGGCTGTTGGGCTCGTAGTTGGCCCGGCCCTTGGGGACCATGGTCTGCATATGGCCGTCACGCTGGAAGTTCTGGAACGGACAGCCCTTGGCCTGGTTGATCGGCAGCTGGTGGAAATTCACCGTACCGAGCCGCGAGAGCTGCGTGTCCTGGTAGGAGAACAACCGGCCCTGCAGCAGCGGATCCTCGGAGAAATCGACGCCCGGCGGCACATTGGTCGGCAGGAAGGCGACCTGCTCGGTCTCGGCGAAGAAGTTGTCCGGGTTCCGATTGAGCACCAGCCGGCCGACCACGCGGATCGGGACCAGCTCCTCGGGGATCAGCTTGGTGGCGTCGAGGATGTCGAACGGCAGGGCGTCGGCTTCCTCCTGGGTGAGCAGCTGCACGCCGAACTCCCATTCCGGGAAGTCGCCGCCGTCGATGGCCTCGAACAGATCGCGGCGATGGTAGTCGGGATCGGCCCCGGCGATCTTCACCGCCTCGTCCCAGCAGGTGGACTGGGTCCCCAGCTTGGGCCGCCAGTGGAATTTCACGAAGGTGGCGTTGTCGTCCTCGTCCAGCAGCCGGAAGGTGTTGACGCCGAAGCCCTCCATCATCCGCAGCGAGCGCGGGATCGTCCGGTCCGACATCGCCCACATGATCATGTGGGTCGTCTCCGGCATCAGCCCGACGAAGTCCCAGAAGGTGTCATGGGCGCTGGCGGCCTGGGGATAGCCGCGGTCGGCCTCCATCTTCACGGCGTGGACCAGGTCGGGGAACTTGATGGCGTCCTGGATGAAGAACACCGGGATGTTGTTGCCGACGAGGTCCCAGTTGCCCTCCTTCGTATAGAGCTTCACCGCGAAGCCGCGCACGTCGCGGGGAGTGTCGATCGAGCCGGCGCCGCCGGCAACGGTGGAGAAGCGCACGAAGACCTTGGTCTTTTCGCCGACCTCGGTGAGCACCTTCGCGCGGGTCACGTCGGCCAGGGACTCGGTCAGCTCGAAGTAGCCGTGCGCGGCCGAGCCGCGGGCGTGGACGATGCGCTCGGGAATGCGCTCGTGGTCGAAGTGCTGGATCTTCTCCCGCAGGACGAAGTCCTCGAGCAGGGTCGGCCCGCGCGGACCGCCCTTGAGGCTGTTCTGGTTGTCGCTGACGGGAACGCCGTGGTTGGTGGTGATGCGGGCGTCGGGCGCGGACGCGGTCTGATGAGCTTCACCGCCGGCGCCGACCGTCGTGGTCGGGGCGGGGTTCGTGGGCGTGGCCATGGGCAATCCTCCTGCGGACCGGGCGGTCTCGGCAGGACTAACGTCAGGCGTGCGGGTTGGTGGCGTCAGCGCGCGGCTTTATTCGCCGGTGCGTCGGCAAGGCGACCTAGAGGGTCTTGCGGATTTCGGCCCAGGCGTTGGCCAGACCGTCGCGGTGTCCGGGTTCGGCGACAGCGATCAGCGCCTCGGCCCGGCCGTCGAGGGTCAGGCCGCGCAGGTCGGCGACGCCGTGCTCGGTGATGACCAGCCCGACGTCGGCGCGGGGGACGGACACCGCCGTCTGGGGCAGGCGCGGGATGATCCGGCTGATGGCGCCGCCCTTCGCCGACGACGGCAGGGCCAGGATCGGCAGGCCGCCCTCCGACAGCCGGGCGCCGCGCAGGAAGTCGGTCAGCCCGCCCGTGCCGGAAATCTGACGTCCACCCTGGAACTCGGCGTTGGCCTGGCCGAACAGGTCGATCTCCAGCGCCGAGTTGACCGCGATCAGTTTCGGAATCGCCGCCAGCGTGCGGATGTCGTGGGTGAAGCCCGACGGCTCGAACCGGATGCGCGGGTCCCGGCCGCAGAGGGCGTAGAGGTCGGCGTCCCCGGCGGCCAGACCGGTGACCACCTCGGTCAGGGCGCCCGAGTTCGAGCACCGCCTGCAGCGGCCCGGCGACCATGCCGGAGTGGATACGCAGGCCCTTCAGGCCCTCCAGCGCCTGCACCGCCGCCACACCCGCCTTGCCGAGCCCGAACTGCAGGCTGGACCCGGGCGTCAGCAAGGTCTGCAGATGCCCCTTGATGCGGTCGAACGCCGGGTCGAGGGTCCCGGCCTCGTAGGTCAGCAGCGGCGTCTCGTCCTCCGCGACCAGGTCGAAGGCCGACAGGTCATAGAGCGGCCCCTGAACGCGTGGCATGTGCGGATTGACGATCGCGGCCTTGAACACGCCGCGCGCCAGCACCGCCGGCGCCAGGTCCGACGCCACGCCCAGCGACACCCGCCCGTCGGCGTCCGGCGGACTGACCACGACGACGGCGGCGTCGAGCGGCGTTGTCCCCAGCCAGCCCCAGGCCTGGAACCAGGTCATCGGCCGCAGCGCGAAGTCGCCGGCCTCGAAGCTCTCCCGCCAGTCGCCGGACAGGAAGGTGCCTTCGGCCCGGGCGGTCTCGTGCAAGCCGGCCCAGTCGGTGCGGTTGATCCCCGGAACATGGCGCCCACGAAGGTAATCCGCGCCGCCAGATCAGGCGTGGCCCGGAAGGCGTCGAGCAGGCCCAAGGGCTCGCCCGGACCGCCGGGCGTGAACAGACGGCCGGCCGTCCCGTTCAATCGCGAGGCGAGCTTTTCGGCGAGCTTGTCAATCGGGAGGCGAATCACGTCATTCTCGGTTCAGACGACGCCTGCAACCGTATGCGGCGCCGATGTGTTCAGTGAGTTGAATACCCGGCCCCCTGAAGGACCAGACCGCGTCATGAAAGCCTCGATAGACCATCCCTCCGACATCGCGCGGCCGTTCCTGTGGATCGCGGCGGTCTTTTTTGCGACCGGCTTTCTCGGCTACATGGCCCTGTTCGGGACGCCCTTCTAGGCTCACGTCGCGCCGGTCGAGCCGAAGCCGCCCGCGCCGCGCTCTGTCGTTTCCAGACTTTCGACTTCCATCCAGGATGCCGACGCCACCGGCGCGATGACCAGCTGGGCGATGCGATCGCCCCGGCGGATGACGAAGTCCTCCTCCCCCAGATTGATCAGGATCACCTTCACCTCGCCGCGATAGTCCGCGTCGATGGTGCCCGGCGTGTTGAGGCAGGTGATCCCGGCCTTGGCGGCCAGACCCGAGCGTGGCCGCACCTGGGCCTCGAACCCGGCCGGCACGGCGAAGGCCAGGCCCGTGGGCACCATGGCGCGCGCCATCGGCTTGAGGATCAACGGCTCATGGTCCGGAACCGCCGCGCGCAGGTCCATGCCGGCGGCCAACGCGGTCTCGTAGGCCGGCAGCGGGATGCCCTCGCTGTGCGGCAGGCGGGTGATCGGGATGGTCGGGGTCATGCCAGCGCCTCCGCGATTCGCGCCGCCAGCCGGGCGCCGACCGCTTCCTTGACGTCGCGGTCCCAGCGCTCGACGCCGGCCTTGGTGATCAGCAGCACCGCGTTCTCTCCCCCGCCCATGACGCCGGGCTCGGTGACGTCGTTGGCGATGATCCAGTCACAGTTCTTGCGGGCCAGCTTGGCCCTGGCGTGCGCCTCGACATCATTGGTCTCGGCCGCGAACCCGACGACCAGTTTCGGACGGCGCGGATTGTCGGTGGCCAGGGTGGCGAGGATGTCGGGGTTTTCGACCAGCCGCAGCTGCGGCGGGCCGTCCTTGCCCTTCTTGAGCTTGAGGCCGAACGCCTCGTCGGGCCGCCAGTCGGCGACGGCGGCGACGCAGATGGCGGCGTCGGCCGGCAGCGCGGCCTCGCAGGCGGCCAGCATCTCGCGCGCGGACTCCACGTCGACCCGCTTGACGCCCGACGGCGTCGGCAGGCTGACCGGACCGGCGACAAGGGTGACCCGGGCGCCCAGGGCGGCGAGGCCGGCGGCGATGGCGAAGCCCTGCCGGCCGCTGGAACGGTTGGTCAGCAGCCGCACGGGGTCCAGCGCCTCGGCGGTCGGCCCGGCGGTGACCAGCACATGCTTGCCGGCCAGCGGACGGCCGCGGGGGCCCTCCAGCATGGCCATGACGGCGTCGAAGATCGCCTGGGGCTCGGCCATACGGCCGGCGCCGAACTCGCCGCAGGCCATGGCGCCCTCGTCGGGACCGACGAAGCTGACGCCGTCGGCCTGAAGGGTGGCGAGGTTCCGCTGCGTGGCGGCGTGCTCCCACATCCGCACATTCATCGCGGGCGCCATCAGCACCGGCTTGTCTGTGGCCAGCAGGGTCGTCGAGGCCAGGTCGCCCGCCAGGCCATTCGCCGCCTTGGCCATCAGATCGGCTGTCGCCGGGGCCACGACCACCAGGTCGGCCGAGCGGCTGAGCTCGATATGGCCCATCTCCGCCTCGTCGGTGAGGGAGAACAGCTCGCTGTAGACCTTGTCCTCGGCCAGGGCCGACAGGGACAGCGGGGTGACGAACTGCGCGCCCGCCGCCGTCAGGATCGGCCGCACGCCGACGCCGGCCTTGCGCAGCAGCCGCGTCAGCTCCAGCGCCTTGTAGGCCGCGATGCCGCCGCCGACGATCAGAAGAACCCGCCGCTCACCCAAACCGCGTCCTCGCCTTCAAAGCCTTCCCGCTCCTTACGGCGCGGGCGGGCGCTGGACAACCGGCTCGACCTGTGTTCCTAGTTCGTTCGTTATTCTCGTCCAGGTGGTGAAGCGAGGGTTCTCATGAATAGATTGACGGGCGGCCCTGCCGTCATCGCGGGCCTGTGCCTGCTTCTCGGCGGCTGCGACGGCGGGGCCTCGGCCGTGCCGGTGCAGAAGGCCGGGGAGGCCGTGCGGGTGACATCGGCTTCGTCGGAGGCGTCGTCCCCGGACCGGTCCCGATCCCCGGACGCCGACCGGGCGCCGGTTCCCAAGGTGGACGGCCGGCCGATGTGGTCGGCCACGCGGCGCTACACCGCCGAGCAGAACGCCCGCCGCGCCTTCGAGCGCAACGGCGCGGCCTTCGGCGCCGACACGGTCGACGCCTTCGTGCGCAAGGCCCACGCCTTCACGGCCAGACCGCCGAAGGGCGCGCAGTTCCTGACGCGGGAGAACGGCGACCGGCTGATCTACGACCCGGCCGGCAACGTCTTCGCCATCGCCTCGGCCGAGGGCGCGCCACGCACGATGTTCAAGCCCGACACCGGCATGGCCTACTGGGAACAGGTAAAGGTCGACGAGGCCGACCGCGCCGCGCGACGGCGGCAGCGCGGGGACGGGGAAGGCAACTGATCGCGGAACCGACGGCGCGGCGGCCTGCCGGTCAGTCGCGTCGCCAGGGTATGGTGGGAGGGGATGCGGCCGCTAAGCGGCTGGCGTCATCGGCCTGCTGAATCGCGATGACGTGGCGCGCCTCGAACGGAAGCTCGGCGCCGGCCCAGAAGTCGGGGTTTTCGTCGATCTCGGTCGGATCGTTTTCGAGGACGCCGATGTAGCTCCCGCCGGGCAGCACCTCGCGGACGATCACCCACATGCGCTCAACGGCTTCGGGATGAGTGTCATTGTCGACCGAGATCCGGAAGATGAGCTTGGCGAAATCTCCGGGCCGCAAACCCTTTCGGACCTCAGGCGACGGGATGAGGAAGGTCTCGGGGGCGTCGGTGGCGTAGGCCTCGCCGTCTTCCAGGGCCCAGCCATCGCGATGAAAGTCCGGCGTACGCACGGAAAGACCCCCTACCCCAGCAGATACCCCAGCACGCCCGCCAGCCCGGCCACGGCGGCCCCGGCGGCGAACCAGGCCAGGCGCGACGAACGCGGCTCGACGACGGCGACGGCGGTCACGCCGGCCTCCTGGGCCTCGGCCATGCGGGCGATGGCGCGCAGGGCGCGGACGGCGTCGTCGGCCAGCTCCCGGACGCGGGCGACCGGCGACAGCTCGCGGCTGATCCAGCGGCGGACGACAGGGTCAGCGGCCTGCCACATGTCGTGATCGGGGTAGAGCCGGCGGGCGACGCCCTCGACTGTGACCATGGTCTTCTGCAGCAGCACCAGCTCGGGCCGCAGCCGCATCTCGAACAGGGCGGTGATCTCGAACAGCTGGGCCAGCAGCCGGCTCATGGAGACCTGGCTGGCGGCCCGGCCGAACACCGGCTCGCCGACCGCGCGAAGGGCCTGGGCGAAGGCGTCGATGTCGTGGTGGCGCGGCACATAGCCGGCGTCGAAATGGACCTGGGCCACCCGGCGATAGTCGCGCATCAGGAAACCGTAGAGGATCTCCGCCAGGAAGCGCCGCTCGCGCGGCCCGAGCCGGCCGATGATGCCGAAGTCGACCGCGGTCAGGGTCGAGGGCGCCGACACGAACAGGTTTCCCTCGTGCAGGTCGGCGTGGAACACCCCGTGGTCCAACGCCTGGGCCAGGAACCCGCGGATGACGTTGTCGGCCAGTGCGCGGCGATCCAGACCCGGCGCGTCCAGTGTCGCCGGATCCGACAGCGGCAGGCCGCTCGCCCATTCCAGGGTCAGAACGCGCTTGCCCACGCCCTCCCAGACCACGGCCGGCGCCCGCATGTAGCTGTCGCGGGCCATGACCTCGCCGACCTCGCCGGCCCCGGCGGCCTCCATGCGCAGGTCCAGCTCCAGCTCGAGCGCCCGGACCACGATCTTCGCGAACAGCACCGGCTCCAGCCGGCGGGCGGGCGCGATCAGCCGCTCGACCAGATCGGCGACCATCAGCAGCACCCGGCTGTCGGAGTCGACGCGCCGCTCGATGCCTGGCCGCAGCACCTTCACCGCCACCCGGCGGCCGTCGAGCATCGTGGCCTCATGGGCCTGGGCGATCGAGGCGGCGGCCACCGGCTCGCCGAAGGTCGCGTAGAGGCTCTCGACCGGCCGGCCGAGCTCGCGCTCGATCTCGGCCCGGGCCACGGCGGTCGGGAAGGGCGACAGGCGGTCCTTCAGGTGCGACAGGTCCTGGGCGAACTGGCCGCCGAAGATGTCGGCGCGGGTCGACAGCACCTGGCCCAGCTTGATGGCCACCGGGCCGAAGCTCTCCAGCGCCCTGGCAAGCCGCTCGCCCGGACGGCCGACCTTCGCCTGCCGCCCCGCGAACAGCCGCAGGAACCGGCCCAGCGTCTGGACCCCCGTCGGCAGCAGCGGATCGACCTCGCGCGGGATCAGCGCGTCCGCGCGGATCAGCGTCCAGCCGACGGCCAGCAGGCGGGCGAAGGCGGCGAGGTCCATGCCTAGATGGCCCGTCCCGTGTGCATGGCCGCGACGCCGTTGGTGAAGTTGACGTAGCCGGCGTTCGAGAAGCCGGCGTCGGTGATCATGCGGGCGAAGGTCTTCTGATCCGGGAAGCGGCGGATGCTCTCGACCAGGTACTGGTAGGAATCCCGGTCGCCCGCCACCCACTCGCCGATCTGCGGGATGGCGTTGAACGACCAGGCGTCATAGGCGGCGCGGACCAGGCTGTTGGTCGGGCGCGAGAATTCCAGGCAGATGAACCGCCCGCCGGGCTTCAGAACCCGCCGCGCCTCGCGCAGGGCGGCGCTGACGTCGGTGACGTTGCGGATGCCGAAGGTGATCGAATAGGCGTCGGCGCTGGCGTCCGGCAGCGGCAGCCGCTGGGCGTCGCCCACGGCCCAGCAGACCTCGGGCGGATAGCCGCGCTCGCGTCCGGCGGCGATCATCTCGGCGTTGTAGTCGATGACGTGGATGGTGGCGTCCTCGCCGCCCCGGCGCTCCTGCGCGGCGCGGGCCATCTTCGCGTAGCGGTGGGCCATGTCGCCGGTTCCGCCGGCCACGTCGAGGATCACCTCGCCCGGCTGCGGGTTCAGCCGCGCGGCCACGGCGTCCTTCCAGAGCCGGTGCACGCCCGCGCTCATCAGGTCGTTCATCAGGTCGTAGCGGCCCGCAACCCGGTCGAAGACGCCGCGGACAAGGCCGGGCTTTTCGGAAGGATCGACGTCGCGGTAGCCGAAGGTGGCGCTGCTCTGGCTCATGCCTTGCCTCATAGACCCGGGACGGCGCCTAGGCTAGCCAACGCTGGACCCCGCGCAGGCGAAAGACACCCATGCCCGAGCTTCCCGAAGTCGAGACCGTCCGCCGCGGCCTGCAGCCGGTGCTGGAGGGCGCGCGGCTGAGCCGCGTGGAGCAGCGGCGGCCCGACCTGCGCTTTCCGTTTCCGGACGGCTTTGTCCAGCGGCTGACCGGCGCGCGGATCGAGCGGCTGGAACGGCGGGCCAAATACCTGCTCGGCCATCTGGACCGGGGCGACGTGCTGGTGATGCATCTGGGCATGACCGGCCGCTTCGAGATCGCCGCGCCGGGACTGGCCGCGCGACCGGGCGACTTCGTTCATGCCGTGGCCCCCGACCCGAAGCACGCCCACGTGCTGTTCGAGACCGAGGCCGGGGCGAGCGTCACCTACTATGACCCGCGCCGGTTCGGCTTTATGGGCCTGGTCCCGGCCGATGGGCTGGCGGCCCATCCCTGGTTCGCGGGCATGGGTCCCGAGCCGCTGGGCCCGGACCTGACCCCCGACCACCTGGCGCGGGCCTTCGCCGGCCGAAAGCAGGGACCCAAGACGCTGCTGCTCGACCAGCGGATCGTGGCGGGCCTGGGCAACATCTACGTCTGCGAGGCGCTGCACCGGTCCGGGATCTCGCCGCTGCGGCCGGCCGGAAAGATCCCGAAGGCGAAGTTCCCGCTACTGGTCGGGGTCATCCGCGAGGTTCTCGGCGAGGCCATCGAGGCCGGCGGCTCGACCCTGCGCGACTTCGCCGCCACGGACGGCGCGCTGGGCTATTTCCAGCACAGTTTCCGGGTCTACGGCCGCGAGGGCGAGCCCTGCCCGACGCCGGGCTGCGGCGGGACTATCGAGCGCGAGGTCCAGGCGGGGCGGTCGACGTTCTTCTGCCGGACGTGCCAGACGTAGCCCTGCGTCCTTCGCGACGCTCGCTGAACGCTCGCTCCTCAGGATGACGAACTCAGAGGGGCGCCAACAAACTTCGTCATGCTGAGGAGCGCGCAGCGCGTCGCGAAGCACGCACCGCCTACCCCCGCGTCGGCAGGCCGTACCCGAAGTCATACTTCAGGTGCTCCCGCAGGATGCCCTCGAGGATCGCGGTCGACGCCGCGTCCCAGTGCCGGTCGTCGCTGTCGGCGCGGACGCCGTAGACCTCGACGTCGGGATTGTGGTGCCGGGCCATGAAGTCCTTGCTGCCCGCCGTCACGCCCGCGTCGATCGAGGCGTCCGACAGCGTCACGCCGAACTGGGCCAGCAGCCTGACCAGACTGGCGCGCGGGTCGGCGCGGAAGTCCTCGTACTTCAGGACCAGCGTCTGGGCCGGATACTTCGCCTGCACGGCGCCCCAGCGGTTCATGAAGCGGATGTACCACCAGACATCGCAGTTGAACGCCTTGCCCAGCGGGTCGCCCTTCACATACTCGGCGAAAGGAACGGCGTACTTCGCCTTCCACTTCTCGTAGTTGGAGACCAGCACGTCGCGGACGTCCCGAACGACCACGCCGTAGGGCGGCAGCGGCGCCATCGCGCGCAGCCAGCCCCATTCCAGCTCGTAGGGCGCGATGGTGTGCGAACTGGCGATCCGCGGCACGGGCCAGTCGGCGGGCCGCTTGTGCTTGGGGTGGCCGATCACCTCGTTGGACGAGGCGTTGTTGTAGAATTTCGGCGGGGTGACGCCGTACTCCGCGGCCAGGGCGTAGCTCAGCATCCACTTGATCCAGTGGGTGCCGGAGTGTTGACCTGTGACCAGATAGCCCTGCCAGTCCCGGTACCTGTAGAGCGACAGGTTGGTGAGGTCGCGATTGAGGGCGTGCAGTTGAAAAGCAAGGTTCATGGAGTCGCTCGTAGCGTGGCCCTGAAAACCCTGTCGATTTGGTCGGGATTGACGGCGCTGGCCGCCGCGACGGTCCTGGTCGCGACCCCCGCCCCGGCCGCGGCCGAGCCGGCGGTGTGGACAATCCGTGACGCGGACTCGACCATCGTTCTGTTCGGCTCGGTGCATCTGCTGCCGGGCGGGCTGGACTGGCGGCCGGCGGCGCTGGACGCGGCGCTGGCGGACGCTGACGACCTCTGGTTCGAGACCCTGACGGACGACGCCGCCAGCGGCCTGGCCGCGCGGCGGCTTGGCGTGCTGCCGGCCGGCGAGAGCCTGTTGGCCCGCCTGACCCCGCAGGGCCGGGCCCGCCTGCAGCGGCAGGGCGAGCGGCTGGGCCTGTCGCCGGCGGCGGTGGACCATCTGCGGCCCTGGCTGGCCGACCTGACCCTCAGCGTCGCGGCCCTGCTGCAGGACGGCGCCGTCGCCGACGCCGGGGTCGAGCGCACCCTGGAGACCGCCGCGCCCGCCGCCACGCGACGCTACTTCGAGACCCCCGCCGAACAGATCGACTTCCTGGCCGGCGCCCCGGAGGCCGACCAGCTGGCCTCGCTGGAGGAGACCCTGCGCCAGCTCGAGGAGGATCCCGAGCTGTTCACCCGGCTGGTCCGCGCCTGGCTGGCCGGTGACCAGGCCGCGATCGAAGCCCTGGGCGTCGCCCCGATCCGGACCCTGTCGCCGGTGCTCTACGAACGGCTGCTGGCCGGCCGCAACCGGCGCTGGACGGAGACGATCCTTGAACGGCTGGCCGGGTCGGGGACGACAGTGATGGTGGTCGGCGCCGGCCACCTGGCCGGTCCGGACGGCGTCCCGGCCCTCTTGCGGGCGCGGGGCGTGGCGGTCGAGGGGCCCTGAACGCACTTGAGCCGACGCGGCGCGGCGGGCACAAACCGCCCATGACCGATTTCCAGACCCTTCTCGTCGAGACGCCGTCGGACGGCGTCCTGCTCGTGCGCCTCAATCGGCCCGAGGCCCTCAACGCCCTGAACTCGACCCTGCTGTCGGAGCTTGGTCGTCTGCTCGACGAGGCCGGCGCCGACGACGGCGTCCGCGTCGTGGTCCTGACCGGCTCGGAGAAGGCCTTCGCGGCCGGGGCCGACATCAAGGAGATGTCGGACAAGTCCTACGCCCAGATGATGAAGCTCGACTTCTTCACCGACGCGGCCCGGCGCATCGAACAGTTCCGCAAGCCGATCATCGCGGCGGTCAGCGGCTACGCCCTGGGCGGCGGCTGCGAGCTGGCCATGATGTGCGACTTCATCATCGCCTCGGACACGGCGAAGTTCGGCCAGCCGGAAATCAACCTGGGCGTCGCGCCCGGAATCGGCGGGACCCAGCGGCTGACCCGCTTCGTCGGCAAGTCCAAGGCCATGGACATGATCCTGACCGCCCGGATGATGGACGCCGCAGAGGCCGAGCGCGCCGGCCTGGTGTCCCGCGTCGTTCCCGCCGACAAGCTGATCGAGACGGCGCTGGAGGCGGCGGCGAAGATCGCCGGCCACTCGCCGCTGGCGGTGCTGATGAACAAGGAACTGGTCGAGGCGGCCTACGAGACAACCCTGGCCACCGGCGTGGCGCTGGAGCGGCGCCTGTTCCACAGCCTGTTCGCCTTTGACGACCAGAAGGAAGGCATGGCCGCCTTCGTCGAGAAGCGGAAGCCCGCCTTCAGGGGCGAGTAAGCAGGGCCGCCGCCTCGTCGGTCATCAGCCATTTGGCGAACGCCTCGCCCGCCGCCTCGCCGGGGCCGCGGGTGACGACGACCTGGACCTCGCCGGGGCCGATCTTCGGCTTGAAGCGGTTCTGCAGCCGGGCGTGGCCGTAGCGCTGCAGCCGGTCGGCGAGCTTGGGCTCGCGGGTGGCGATCACCGCGCCGGAACCGGCCTCTCCGGCCTCCAGCAACGCCTTGGGATCGGCCGCCTTGAGGGTGAAGGCCGTCGCCTCGCCCTTGCGCACCCAGGCCGCCAGCGCGGCGTTCAGCGGCGCGACGAGATCGGGATCGCAGACGACGGCGGGCCCCGGCCCGCCGCGGGCGCATCCGGCGACGGCCCCCAGCGCGAGGAGAAACAGTCTTCTGTCCATACCTCGCTTGTACAGAACCGGGCCCGATCCGCCAGAGTCACGTTGACCGCCCCCGGTCCTTCCTGTATTTGCCCGCCCTTCGATTTATCCGGCGTACGCGACGTCCGCGCGCGCCCCGTCCGTTTGAGGTCTACAGGCACATGGCCAATAATCCCGGCGCCAAGAAGGCGATCCGCAAGATCGAGCGCCGCACCGAAGTGAACAAGGCCCGCCGCTCGCGCGTCCGCACCTTCCTGCGCAAGTTCGACGAAGCCCTGGCCGCCGGCGACGCCGCCGCCGCCAAGGCCGCCTTCATCATCGCGCAGTCCGAACTGATGCGCGCCGTGTCGAAGGGCGTGGTTCACAAGAACACCGGCTCGCGGAAGGTCTCGCGCCTCAACGCCCAGCTGAAGAAGCTGTCGGCCGCCTGATTGCGGCTGGGACGGAGCGTCGGTTTCCGGCGCAACGCCTTACATTTCAGCAGTTAGATGAACCGGCTGGCGCTCCCGCGTCGGCCGGTTTTTTCGCACCCGCGTTTCGCGCGTGCGGCGAATTTGCACATCCCTGAGGGGCTGGTTAACGGATTCCCTTGCCGTGCCGGGAGCGTCGGCGAGTCAACAGAAATATCCGTATCGAGACTCTAATTTCAGGTTTGACCGGCCGTTTTCGAGGTCGCTAGTGTGAAGTCCTAGACGCTCTGGTTCATCTCCATTTTTGGTCATGAGTAAGGCGGCGGCGGACGCTCTGCATCCGCCGGTCAAGCCTCTGTGCGTCAAATTTCGGCTTCATCGTCGTGGGGGCGGCTGAGGCTTCGCGGGCAAAAGACAGATAAAGATCGGGTGGGCTGAATATGACTTCCGTGGGTGGCCAACAGATGCCTTCTCAGACTCCGGCCGGCGCCGTCTGGACCAAGGCCTGCTTGGCGCTTCGTCATGAACTCGGCGAAGCCGCCTTCGGCTCCTGGCTGGCCCAGGCCGCCCTGCGCGAAGCCGGCGGCCAGCTGTATCTCGTCACCCCGACCGGCGTCGCCCGCGACTGGATCCGCCGCAACGCCTGGCGCCGCATCGGCGAGCTGTGGGCCCAGCACGACCCCGAGGGTCGCATCCTGGACCTGAAGTCCCGCATGGAGTTCGAATCCGACACCGGCGGCATGGACATCATCGCCGAGGCCATCGAGGTCATGGACCCGGTCGCCACCGACGCGCCGGCCATCGCCCAGATGCCGCCCGTCCGCCCGACGCGCACCGCCGGTCTGCAGGAGCGCTTCACCTTCGACAGCTTCGTGCCGGGTCCGGCCAACGAGTTCGCCCACGCCGTCGCTCGCCGGGTGGCCAGCTGGGCCGACGGCCACTTCAACCCGGTCGTCTTCCACAGCCCCTACGGCTTCGGGAAGACCCACCTGATGAACGCCCTGGCCTGGGAGGCCATGCGCGCCGCGCCCGAGAAGAAGGTGGTCTACCTGACCGCCGAGCGCTTCCTGTCGACCTTCGTGCGGGCGGTGATGGATCGCTCCACCAGCCTGTTCAAGGAAGAGCTGCGCGCCGCTGACCTGCTGCTGATCGACGACGTCCATTTCGTCGCCGGCAAGCAGTCGACCCAGGAAGAGCTGTTCCACACCCTGACCGCCCTGATGGAGGACGGCCGCCGCGTGGTGTTCTCGGCGGATCGCCCGCCGGCTCAGATCACCGAGATGGACGCCCGCCTGCGCAGTCACCTGTCGGCCGGCCTGGTCTGCGGCATCGAGCCCGCCGACCGTGGCCTGCGCCTGGGCATCCTGGAGCGCAAGCTGGCCTCCCTGGGCCGCCAGGGCGGCTTTGTCGCCCAGGCCCGTCCCGAGGTGCTGCAGTTCCTCGCCGATCGCTTCACCGACAGCGTGCGGGAGCTGGAAGGCGCGCTGAACACCCTGGTGGCGCGCATGGGCGCCGAGGTCTCGGCCCTGTCGCTGGACGAGGCGCAGAACATCCTGCGCCCGCACCTGCGCGGCGCCGAGAAGCGGATCACCATCGACGACATCCAGAAGGCCACGTCCGAGCACTTCGGCCTGCGCCAGGCGGACCTGATCTCGGAGCGCCGCAACCGCTCTGTGGCCCGGCCCCGTCAGGCGGCCATGTGGCTGGCCAAGCAGCTGACCACCCGCTCGCTGCCGGACATCGGCCGGCGCTTCGGCGGCCGCGACCACACCACAGTCCTGCACGCCGTGCGCCGCATCGAGGCCCTTAAGGCCGACGACGCCCAGCTGTCCCGCGACCTGGAAGCCCTGACGCGCAAGCTGCGGGGGTAGGTCCACGACCACCCGTCATCCTCGGACTTGGTCCGAGGCCCCATGAACACGATCGACAGCTGAAAGGGCGCGGATCACTCCGCGCCCTTTTCGCTGGCTCATCACGCAGGGGTCCCCAGGGGGCTCGGCCAAGGGTCGACCCGAGGGCGGGCTTTACAGCGAGCGCGAGGATGACGGAGGGGTAGCTAGAACCGCTTCCCGCGCACGCCGTGGCCCGCGAAATAGTCGATCATCTTGCGCCAACCGTCCTGGGCGGCGTCCAGGTCGTAGCTGGCCCGATAGTCGGCGTGGAAGCCGTGCTGGGCGTCGGGATAGACGACGATCCGGGCCCCGTCCTTGCCGAACTCCCGCAGCTTGGCGTTCATCTGTTCGACGTCGGTGATCGGGATGCCCTGGTCGCGACCCGCGTAGAGCCCGAGCACCGGCGCCTTCAGGTAACCGGCCAGCTCCAGCGGCCATTCACGCTCGGGCTCGGACAGGAACTGGCCCGCGGCCGGCCGGCTGAGACGCCCGTACCAGGCCACCCCGCAGCGGAAGTGCCGGAACCGCGAACAGGCCAGCCACACGGCCGCGCCGCCCCAGCAGAAGCCGGTGATGGCCATCTTCTTGCGATCGACGAACGACTGGTCCGACAGCCAATCGACCGTCGCGTCGATATCGCTCATGACGGCCTGGTCCGTCGTCGCCGCGACGATCCCCCGGATGGCGGCGAAGTCGGTGAGGGGCGCCGGATCGCCGTGGCGCACGAAGAAGTCTGTGGCGATGGCGACATAGCCGAGCTTGGCCAGCCGGCGGCAGACGTCGCGGATGTATTCGTGGATGCCGAACACCTCGGAGACGACGACAACCACCGGGAACCGCCCCCGGGCGGCCGGGCGGGCGACATAGGCCGGGATGTCGCGGTCACCCGCCGGGATCATCGCCATCTCGGCGACGAGACCGTTGAGGTCGGTGATGATCGGGTCGGCGCTGGCCGAGACGGCCGCCGCCGCGTAGCCGGCGAAGAAAAGGCCGCCCAGCGCACGGCGGGAGACGTCCAGGTCCCCGGGCAGGGTCCCCTCGGGACGGGTGAGCTTGAGCATGGCGGTTTCCTCGACGGCGTTTTGTCGCACCCTATCGCGACGGGACGGGCGCCGCCAAGGCCGGCGCCGGGGCGGCCCGCCGCAGGGTGATGTTGATCCGGCCGCCCCCGGGGACCAGACGGGAGGAGCCGGGGATGATGCGATCCACCCCGTGGTAGGCGAGCCGGGCCTCTCCCGCCAGCAGGCACACATCGCCCGAGGCCAGCCGCAGGGAGCGGGTCGGGCCCTTGCGCGTCAATCCGCCAAGGCGGAACAGCGCCGTGTCGCCCAGTGAGATCGACAGCACCGGGAAGGCGAAGTCGGCCTCGTCCTCGTCGCGGTGCAGGCCCATCCGGGCGCCGGGCCGATAGAGGTTCACCAGGCCGGCGTCGGCCGGGACGACGGGGTCGACCAGATCGGCCCACAGGGCCTGAAGCAGCGGCGGCATCGGCGGCCAGGGCTGTCCGGTCAACGGGTGGCGGGGCTCGTAGCGATAGCCGAGGCGGTCGGAGACCCAGGACAGCGGACCAAGCCCGGTGGTCTCAACACTCATCGCCTTGCCGCCCGGCGTCACCTGGGCGTGGAAGGGCGCGTCGCGCGCGGCGTCAAGGATACAGGCGACCAGACTGGCCTGAGCGTCAGGCGACAGGTGTCCGGGCAGCAGTGTGAAGCCGGTTTCGTCCTTCATGACCGTCCCGTGGCGCGCGCCACAGGGTGCGCGGCAGGCAAACGCGAGACAAGAGGGCGCGGCGGCGGCGGAACCGACGCGGGCGATGCCCGCGCCGGACACCGGTCAGTCTTCGGTGTAGCGGTAGGACGAGATCTTGCAGACGTCGATGCGCGAGCGGACCAGCTCGTCGCCGTCCTCGAACACCGCCTTGAAATCGTAAAGGCAGTAGCCGGTGCCGTCGTCGACGTTGACGGTCACGGACTGACCGGGACGCAGCACGTCGCGGCCCAGGATGTCTTCTTCCCAGTCATTCTCGCTGACGTTCGAGGCGTAGAACCTGACGATCGTGTAGCGGGTCTCGTTGATGATCCGGACGCGCCGGTCCTCGGCCGAGGCGCTGGCCGCCGTCAGCAGGCTCGACGCCGCGAAGACGGCGATCGCCGCCGCGGCCCGGAATTTCCGATTCAGTTTGAGCATCGTATCCCCCTCAGGATTGCATCGTGACAATGACGCGATAAGCCCTGCCGGGCGCGATTGCGCCATGCCCCAAATGGGGGCGCCTCCCGAGGCGTCGACTCGCCGACAAAGCCCTCAATTTGGCTGGGGTTTTGCACTTGCAGCGGGGGGTCTGCTTCCCATATGGCGGTCTTGACGACGGCTTCCGCAAAACGGAGGCCGGTCCATTCCCGATCAGAGGATCCACCGGGGACGGAAGAGAAAAACCGGAGCGCTTCACGCAAGGCTCTTGTCGCCGCCGTCCGCCAACTTTGGAGTAGAAAGACCTCAAGATGAGCAAGATCATCGGTATCGACCTGGGCACCACGAACTCGTGCGTGGCCATCATGGACGGCAAGAACCCCCGGGTGATCGAGAACGCCGAGGGCGCGCGCACCACGCCGTCGGTTGTCGGCTTCCTGGACGACGGCGAAAAGCTTGTCGGCCAGCCGGCGCGCCGCCAGGCGGTGACCAACCCGACCAACACCCTGTTCGCCATCAAGCGCCTGATCGGCCGCGCCTACAGCGACCCGGTGGTGGACAAGGACAAGGGCATGGTGCCCTACGAGATCGTCAAGGGCCCGAAGGGCGACGCCTGGGTCCGCGCCCACGGCAAGGACTACAGCCCGCAGGAAGTCTCGGCCTTCATCCTGATGAAGCTCAAGGAAGACGCCGAGCGTCACCTGGGCGAGCCGGTCACCAAGGCCGTCATCACGGTTCCGGCCTACTTCAACGACGCCCAGCGCCAGGCCACCAAGGACGCCGGCAAGATCGCCGGCCTTGAAGTGCTGCGCATCATCAACGAGCCGACGGCGGCGGCCCTGGCCTACGGCCTGGACAAGAACGACGGCAAGAAGATCGCGGTCTACGACCTGGGCGGCGGCACCTTCGACGTCTCGATCCTCGAGATCGGCGACGGCGTGTTCGAGGTGAAGGCCACCAACGGCGACACCTTCCTGGGCGGCGAGGACTTCGACCTTCGCGTGGTCGACTATCTGGCCGACGAGTTCAAGAAGGAAACCGGCACTGACCTGCGCAAGGACAAGCTGGCCCTTCAGCGCCTGAAGGAAGAGGCGGAAAAGGCCAAGAAGGAGCTGAGCTCGACCGCGCAGTACGAGGTCAACCTGCCGTTCATCAGCATGAACGCCAACGGCCCGCTGCACCTGAACATCAAGCTGTCGCGCGCCAAGCTGGAAGCCCTGGTCGAGGACCTGATCGCCCGCACGATCGCGCCCTGCGAACAGGCGCTGAAGGACGCGGGCCTGAAAAAGTCGGACATCGACGAAGTGATCCTGGTCGGCGGCATGACCCGCATGCCCAAGGTCGTGGACGCGGTGAAGGAGTTCTTCGGCCGTGACCCGCACAAGGGCGTGAACCCCGACGAGGTCGTGGCGCTGGGCGCCGCGGTCCAGGCCGGGGTGCTGCAGGGCGACGTCAAGGACGTGCTGCTGCTGGACGTCACGCCGCTGACCCTGGGCATCGAGACCCTGGGCGGGGTGTTCACGCCGCTGATCGAGCGCAACACCACCATCCCGACCAAGAAGAGCCAGACCTTCTCGACCGCCGACGACAACCAGTCGGCCGTGACGATCCGGGTCTTCCAGGGCGAGCGTCCTCTGGCCTCGGACAACAAGATGCTGGGCCAGTTCGACCTGGTCGGCATCCCGCCGGCCCCGCGCGGCATGCCGCAGATCGAGGTCATCTTCGACATCGACGCCAACGGCATCGTGCACGTCACGGCCAAGGACAAGGCGACCAACAAGGAGCAGTCGATCCGCATCCAGGCCAACGGCGGCCTGAGCGACGCGGACATCGAACGCATGGTCCGGGAAGCGGAGTCCAACAAGGCCGAGGACGAAAAGCGCAAGGCCAGCGTGGAAGCGCGCAACCAGGCCGACGCGGTCATCCACTCGACCGAGAAGGCCATGGCCGAGCACGGCGACAAGGTCGGTCCTGACGAGAAGGCCGCCATCGAAACCGCCCTGACCGACCTGAAGGCCGTGATCGAGAGCGGCGACGGCGAGGACATCGCCGCCAAGACCCAGACCCTGATCCAGGCGTCGATGAAGCTCGGCGAGGCCATGTACAAGGCCCAGCAGGGCGAAGCCGGCGACGGCGAAGCGGGTCAGGCCGCGGACGACGGCGTCGTCGACGCCGAGTTCGAGGAAGTCAGCGACGACGACAAGAAGTCGGCGTGACATCCAGCCTCGTGGCGGCGGAACCCCGGATATGATCAAGACCTGTCCGGGGACCGTCGCCGCCGCCTTCTCAAAGGCAGACGTCCCGTCCCTCTCGTTCCTGTCGGCCAGCCGGTCGGCGCCGGACTTGCAGAGGGACGGGCGCTCCCCCACTTCTCAAGACAAGCTTTTCCGAATGTCCGTCCATGCGTGACTACTATGACATTCTCGGCGTCCAGCGCGGATGCGACGAGGCCGCTCTGAAAAGCGCCTTCCGCAAGAAGGCGATGGAGCACCACCCTGACCGCAACGGCGGTTGCGGTGACGCCGAAACCCGCTTCAAGGAAATCAACGAGGCCTACTCGGTCCTGTCCGACGCCCAGAAGCGGGCGGCCTACGACCGCTACGGCCACGCCGGCGTCAATGGCGCCAACGGCGGCGGCGGTCAGGGCTTCAACGACGTCCACGACATCTTCAACGAGGTGTTCGGCGACGCGTTCGGCGAGATGTTCGGCGGCGGCCGCCGACGGCAGAACAACGGCCCGGCCCGCGGCGCGGACCTGCGCTACGACCTCGAGATCACCCTGGAGCAGGCCTACGCCGGCGCCGATGTGGAGATCACGGTCCCCGCCTCGATCACCTGCGAACCTTGCGACGGTTCCGGCGCCAAGCCGGGCACCAGCCCCACGGTCTGCGGCAGCTGCGGCGGCGCGGGCCGGGTTCGCGCGACCCAGGGTTTCTTCGCCATTGAACGCACCTGCCCCCGCTGCGGCGGCACGGGCAAGCTTGTGCTCGACCCCTGCAAGGCCTGCCAGGGCCAGGGCCAGGTGCGGCGCGACCGCACCCTGTCGGTCCGTATCCCGTCCGGCGTCGACGACGGCGCCCGCATCCGGCTGGCAGGCGAGGGCGACGCGGGCCAGCGCGGCGGCCCGCGCGGCGACCTCTACATCTTCCTGTCGGTCGCCCCGCACGACCTGTTCGAGCGCGACGGCCTGGACCTGCTCTGCACGGTGCCGGTGGCGATGTGCACCGCGGCGCTGGGCGGTGAGATCGAGGCCCCCTGCCTGATGGGCGGCGAGAACTGCGACGGCGAGTGCCGCATCCCGGTGAAGATCCCCGAGGGGGTCCAGACCGGCAAGACCATCCGCCTGAAGGGTCGGGGCATGCCCTCCCTGCGCACCCGCGAGCGCGGCGATCTCATCGTCGAACTGTTCGTCGAAACCCCGACCCATCTGAGCGCGCGCCAGAAGGAACTGCTGCGCGAGCTGGCCGATCTGTGCGGCGACGCCCAGCATCCGCAGGCCTCCGGCTTCATGGGCAAGGCCAAGAAGTTCTGGGACGGCGTCACCGGCCAGGCCTGACCATCACCCGAACCGAGTAACAGAAGGCCCCGGACGCCGATTCCGGGGCCTTTTTTGTCTTCCCCATCGTGACACAGGCGTCATTTTCTGGCGTGATGTGAACAACGACAAGATTGAGGGAGGCGGCCATGGCCGACGGTGGGTTTGATCTGGGCCAGTCCCGGCGGGAGAAGGCTGAGCGGGATGCGGCGGCGCGCGCGCACGCCTGGTCGATCCCCATCGAGCAGATCGACGTGGCCAACCCGGACCTCTGGGTGAGCGACACCCACTGGCCCTACTTCGAACGTCTGCGCAAAGAGGCCCCGGTCCACCTCTGCGAGACCAACGAGGAAGTCGGCCCCTACTGGTCGGTGACCCGCTTCGAAGACATCATGGCCATCGACACCAACCACCAGGTGTTCAGCTCGGACGCGCACCTGGGCGGCATCACCCTGCGCGACATGGATGACGACTTCATCCTGCCGATGTTCATCGCCATGGACCCGCCCAAGCACGACGTGCAGCGCAAGACGGTCAGCCCGGTGGTCAGCCCGGCCAGCCTGATGCAGCTGGAGCCGATCATCCGCGAACGGGCCGCCGGCCTGCTGGACAGCCTGCCGATCGGCGAGACCTTCGACTGGGTCGACCGCATCTCGATCGAACTGACCACCCAGATGCTGGCCACCCTGTTCGACTTCCCGTTCCACGACCGCCGCAAGCTGACCCGCTGGTCGGACGTCGCCACGGCGGCGCCCGGCATGGGCATCATCGAGACCGAGGATCAGCGCCGGGCCGAGCTTCTGGAGTGCCTGGAGTACTTCACCGGCCTGTGGAACGAGCGGGTCAACGCCCCGCCGGCCAACAACCTGATCTCGCTCCTCGCCCACGGCGAGTCGACCAAGAACATGGCCCCGATGGAATACTTGGGGAACCTGATCCTGCTGATCGTCGGCGGCAACGACACCACCCGCAACACCATGACCGGCAGCGTCCTGGCCCTGAACCAGAACCCCGACCAGTACGACAAGCTGCGCGCCAATCCCGACCTGATCACCAGCATGGTCTCCGAGACCATCCGCTGGCAGACGCCGCTGGCCCACATGCGCCGCACGGCGCTTGTCGACCACGAGATCGGCGGCAAGACCATCAAGAAGGGTGAGAAGGTGGCCATGTGGTACGTCTCGGGCAACCGCGACGAGACGGCGATCGAGAACCCCGACGCCTACATCATCGACCGCGAGCGTCCGCGCCACCACCTGTCGTTCGGCTTCGGCATCCACCGCTGCGTGGGCAACCGCCTGGCCGAGATGCAGCTGCGCGTGGTCTGGGAAGAGATCCTCAAGCGCTTCCCGACCATCGAGGTGGTCAGCGAGCCCAAGCGGGTGCCGTCGTCCTTCGTGAAGGGCTACGAGAGCCTGATGGTGCGGATCCCGTCGAAAAATCCTGCGTGAACGCGGGCGACGCAGACCGGATCACCGAAAGCCTCGAACAGGCGGCAGAGGTCTGTGACGACCTGACGCCGCTGGTCTATGCGCGCCTGTTCGCGGCCCATCCGGCCATGGAGCCGCTGTTCGCCTCCGACCGTAACGGACAGGTGCGCGGCGAGATGCTGGCCCGGGTGATCGAGGCCATCCTCGATTTCGCCGGCGAGCGAAAGTACGCCGCCACCCTGATCCAGACCGAGGTCGTCACCCACGCCGGCTACGACGTGCCGCCGGCCGTGTTCGGGGTGTTCTTCCGCACGGTCGCCGACACGCTGAAGGCCCTGCTCGGCGAGGCCTGGACCGCCGACATCGACGCCGCCTGGTCGAGGCTGCTCGCTGAGCTGGACTACTACGTCACCCACCCGGACCAGGCGGAGACGGCTTCAGGAATGGCTCAGCGATAAACCTCGTGCCGCGGCTTGGTTAGCCGATAGAAGCGAGCGCCTTCGACGGCAGACACGTCGATGTATGGGACCTGTCGCGTGCCTCGTGACGGTCCGACTCTGGACGAAGCTGCCCAGTTGCTCCCCGAGCGGTCGTCTACATCCTTTGCGTAGAACCGGATCACCCCCACGAGCTCGAGGTCGATGTCGATCTCGTGGTCTTCATCCCGATCCAGGCCCGGAAAAGGGAAACCGTCCGGCTAGAACATCCACATGAAGGTGTTCCACCGAGCCAGCGGATCGTCTCCGTCGCGGCGGTCGCCCGGAGCTTTGAACTCAAGGCCACGCCGGCATCCGCTCTCGACAAGCAACCAGCCGTGATGCGGTTCACCGAGAAGACCCGCCCGAATTCGGACCGACCTCCCCTCAAACCGAGTTGGATGCTCCGCGATTTCGCAGACCGAAGCGTAGCGTGGTGTCTGAGCCGACGCCGGAACGACGAGTGCGAGCGAGACAACCAAGCCAGCGAGCGCCGCCCTCGTCATCGGCTCAGCCCTTCCAGAACCCGACGATCTCGCGCACTTCGGCCACGGTCGGCGCGGCGGCTTCCCGCGCCTTCTCCGCGCCGGCGGCGAGGATGCGGTCGATCTCGGCCCTGTCGCCGAGGAAGCGGCGCATGGCCTCGCCCACCGGGCCCAGCTTCGCCACCGCAAGGTCGGCCAGCGCGGGCTTGAAGGTCCCGAAACCCTTGCCGCCGAACTCGGCGATCACCTGGGCCTTGGTCATCTCGGCCAGCGCCCCGTAGATGCCGACCAGGTTGTCGGCCTCCGGCCGGGCGGCCAGATCCTCGACGGTTTCCGGCAGCGGCTCGGGGTCGGTCTTGGCCCTGCGGATCTTCTGGGCGATGGCGTCGGCGTCGTCGGTCAGGTTGATGCGCGAGTTGTCGGACGGGTCCGACTTGCTCATCTTCGCCATCCCGTCGCGCAGGCTCATGATCCGCGCGCCCGGCCCCTGGATCAGCGGGTCGGGCAGCGGGAAGAAGGCCGGCCGGTCGAAGTCGTGGTTGAACTTGCCGGCGATGTCGCGGGTCAGCTCCAGATGCTGCTTCTGGTCCTCGCCGACCGGCACGTGGGTGGCCTTGTAGACGAGGATGTCGGCCGCCTGCAGCACCGGGTAGGTGTAGAGGCCGACCGAGCTGCGCTCCTTGTGCTTGCCGCTCTTCTCCTTGAACTGGGTCATCCGGTCGAGCCAGCCGAGGCGGGCGACACAGTTGAAGATCCAGGCCAGTTCGGCGTGCTCGCGCACCGCCGACTGCGGGAAGATGGTCGCCTTGGCCGGATCCAGGCCCGAGGCCAGGTAGGCGGCGGCGATCTCGCGGGTCTGGTCGGCCAGCAGGGCCGGGTCCTGCCAGACGGTGATGGCGTGCATGTCGGCCACGAAGATGAAGGTGTCCATCTCGTGCTGCAGGCGGGCGAACTTCACCAGGGCGCCGAGGTAGTTGCCCAGGTGCAGGGCGCCGGAGGGCTGGACGCCGGAGAGCACGCGGACGGGACCGGCGTAGGGGACGGGGGCTTGGTCGGTCATGGATCGGTCTTTTCGGAATGCGGGTCGTACAGGCGCGGCGAGGTCCGCCGCGCGGCTTGGCGGGTAGACGTCAGACGCCGCGCCATCGGCGCGTGAGGAGAGCCAGCAGGACCATTCAGGCTCGATACGGCGCCGCCGGGATCAGGACAAGCCTTGGCGCCCTAGAGAACCTCTGTGGGAGGCGGCGCGGCCACGCCGGGGCGGCGGCGCAGAGCGGCCCTGATCTCCGGCAGGGTCACCCCGCCCGAGGCCAGCAGCAGCGGCGGATAGATCGCCGCGCCCGCCAGGCACAGCAGCAGGACCACAATCTCCTTGGGCCCCAGCCCCGGCAGGCGGAAGGCGCCGATCAGGTCTTCGAGCGGCGCGCGATAGAGCTGGGCGGTGAACAGGACCAGGCCCATCGCCGTGCTGGCCAGCAGGATGCGGACCAGCTTGCTCCAGGCGGCGGGCGAGGGCGTCCAGTCGCCGCGCTTGCGCAGCGTCCAGACCATCTGGGCGACGTTGAGCCAGGACGCGAAGGCCGTGGCGGCCGCGATGCCCTCGAAGCCGATGATCTGGAACAGCGCGATGCCCAGCACGATGTTGACCACCATCGAGATGATGGCGAACCGCATCGGCGCCCTGGTGTCGGCCCGGGCGAAAAACACCGGCGACAGCACCCGCGCCAGCACGAAGGCCGGGGTGCCCCAGCCGTAGTGGAACAGCGCCTTGGCGGTCTCCTGCGCGTCGAAGGCGGTGAACTCGCCGCGCTGGAATAGGCCGTCGATCAGGTAGTGCGGCACAGCCAGCAGCGCCGCCGCCGCCGGCAGGGTCAGGGCCATGGCGAAGACGATGGCCTGGTCGGTGGTGCGCTGCGCCTCGACCTTGTCGTCGATGCTGATCGCCCGCGACAGCGTCGGCAGCAGGGCGACCCCGATGGCCACCCCGACCAGGCCGAGCGGCAGCTGGTAGAAACGATCGGCGACCGATAGCCAGGTCCGGGCGCCGTTCACCTGGCTGGCGATGATCCCGGAGATGAAGATGTTGACCTGGGTGACGCTGGCGGCGATGGCGCCCGGAATGGCCGTGGCGATCAGGCTGCGGATTTCCGGCGTCAGGCGAGGGATGGTCGGGCGGATCTTCGCCCCGACGCGCCACACGCCCCACCACAGAAGGCCGGCCTGCGCGATGCCGGCCCCGAACACGCCCCAGGTGGCGGCGTAGGCCGAGCTGATGGCGTCGTTGGGCGGGATCACCGCGATCAGGATGCCGGCGTTGAGGAGGGTCGGGGCCGCCGCCGACAGCGCGAACCGGCCGCCGGCGTTCAGCACGCCCGACAGCAGCGCGACGATGGCCATGCAGGGCAGGTAGGGCATGCTGATCTGGGTCAGCACCACCGCCAGCTTGAACTTCTCCGGCTGGTCGATGAAGCCCGGATTGATGACCATCATCAGCCACGGCATGGCCAGCTGGAAGGCGATGGTCAGCGCGAGCGTCGCGGCGGCCAGCGTCGCGAGGGCGTCAGTCGCCAGCTTGTCCGCGGCCTCCTGGCCTTCCCGGGCCAGCACCTTGGAGTAGGCCGGCACGAAGGCGGCGGTGAAGGCGCCCTCGGCGAAGATGCGCCGGAACAGGTTGGGGAAGGACTGGGCGGTGTTGAAGGCGTCGGCGGCCGGCGTGGCGCTGGCGCCCAGCCTTGCGGTGATGAACAGGTCCCGGGCCAGCCCCATGAACCGGCTGACCAGCGTCAGGCTGGAAAACACCATCGACGAGCGGATCAGGCCGCCCTTCGGAGTCTTCACGGGTCTGGACGGCTTGTCGGCGCTCACCGGCCGCTTGTGCGACGCGGCGCGGGGGTGGTCAAGGACCCCGCCCCGGCCGTCACCGCCCGAAGACCCAATCTCCTCGCGTTCTGCACGGGCCTACCGCGCTACGCTGGCCCGGGCCCGCTCCAGCTTGGGCCGGCCGCGCGAGGGGCCGGCCTCGTCATCCTCGAGCACTTCCATCAAGGCCGCCTTCAAGGCGTTGGAGGCGCGCGCATCGGTCAGCTTTCCGCCGCCGGGCGTCTGGACATAGAAGGCGTCGACCGCCCGCTCGCCATAGCCGTCGATGTGGGCGCTGACGATCGACAGACCGGCGTCGGCGACGGCGCGGGCCAAAGCTTCGAGCAGGCCGGGACGGTCGCGGCCGGACGCCTCGACCACGGTCGCGTCCTCTGACGCGTCATTGTCGAGCATCACCGTCGGGGTGATCGAGAAGGCGGCTGCGCGGCCCAGCTCCTGGGGCTTGCGGGGCTCGAACGTCGGCGGCTCGCCCTTGCCGGCCGCCTCCATGGCGTCGGCCAGCCGGCGCAGGATGCGCGGGTTGTCGGCGCCGATCGGGGCGCCGGTGATGTCCTGGACGTGGAAGACGTCGAGCGCCTGGCCCTGGGCGGAGGTGAACACCCGCGCCCCGACCACGTTGCCGCCCAGACCGGAGATGGCCAGCGCCAGGTCGGCGAACAGCCCGCGACGGTCCTTGGCGGCGACGACGATCTCGGCGGCGTTGCGATCGGGCCGCACCCGCGTCTCGGCCGCCGCCCCGCCCTGCATCTGGGCCCGGCGCGCCAGCTCGGCGTGCGACAGCAGTTCATCCTGCGCGAAGGCCGTGAAATAGGCGTCCTCCATCGAGCCGGCCCAGCCCTTGGCCACGGGATCGTGGGCGATCAGCGCCTTGCGAGCCTCGGCGGCCACGGCGCTCTGGTGGCGGCGGGCGCTGGCGGCAGGGTCGGAGCCGCGGCCGCCGCGGAACACCGCCTCGGTCGAGGCGTAGAGCTCGCGCATCAGCTGGCCCTTCCAGCCGTTCCAGACGCCCGGGCCCACGGCGCGGATGTCGGCCACGGTCAGCACCAGCAGAAGGCGCAGGCGTTCGGGGTTCTCGACGATGCCGGCGAAGGCGGCGACCGTGGCCGGGTCGGTGACGTCGCGCTTCTGGGCGTAGTCACTCATCACCAGGTGATGCTCGACCAGCCAGGCGATCAGCTCGATCTTGCTGCGTTCGACGCCCAGCCGCTCGCAGGCCGAGCGCGCGGCCCGGGCCCCCGCCTTCTCCTGTCCGCCGACCCCGCCCTTGCCGGTGTCGTGCAGCAGCATGGCCAGGAACAGCGCTTCGCGGTCGTCGATCAGCGGCATGATCGACACCGACAGCGGATGGTCCTCGACCAGGCGGCCGTCGGCGATGTCGGCGATCACCCCCACGGCGCGCAGCGTGTGCTCGTCGACCGTGTAGGAGTGGTACATGTTGAACTGCATCTGGGCGACGATCCGGCCGAACTCCGGCAGGTAGCGGCCCAGCACGCCGGATTCGTTCATCAGCGTCAGGGTGCGGTAGGTGCGCTTGCCGCGCGCCAGCACGTCGAGGAAGGCCTTCGCCGCCTCCGGATCGCGCCGCACCTTGGGCGTGATCAGCGCCAGGCTGCGGGTGACCGCCGTGAAGGCGTCCGGATGCAGGTCCAGGTTCCGCTGGTCGGCGATGCGGAAGATGCGGATCAGGTCGACCGGATCGGTCTCGAACACCTGCGGCCCGTCGATGTTGAGCCGCCCGCCCTCCTCCACGAAGCCGGGAACCTCCAGCGGCTTGCGCTTGGGACCGCCCTGGCCGGGCAGGAAGCGCGACAGGCCCTTGGGGTGGGCCTTCAGGTGCTCTGTCTCCAGCTTTGCGGAGAAGGTGCGGGTCAGGGACCCGACCTCGCGGGCGATCAGGAAATAGCGCCGCATGAACCGCTCGACGGCCGGGTTGTCGGCCCGGTCGCCATAACCCATCCGCCGGGCGATTTCCGGCTGCAGGTCGAAGGTCAGCCGCTCCTCGGGACGGCCGGTGGCGAAATGCAGGTGGGCCCGCACCGCGTGCAGGAAGTCGAAGGCCCGAACGAAGGCCCGCACCTCGCGCCGGTCAAAATAGCCCAA
Source organism: Caulobacteraceae bacterium (assembly GCA_965283745.1). Lineage (GTDB taxonomy): Bacteria > Pseudomonadota > Alphaproteobacteria > Caulobacterales > Caulobacteraceae > Caulobacter. Next base: position 45,776 of record CBDIPM010000010.1, on the reverse strand, counting down.
GGTGAAGACGTCCTCGGGCTTTTCCACCGGATGCAGATACTCGGCGATCCACATCAGGCTGTGCAGGTCGCGAAGGCCGCCCTTGCCCTCCTTGACGTTGGGCTCGACCATGTAGCGGCTGGCGTCGGCGCGGCCGTGCCGGTCGTCGCGCTCCCTGAGCTTGGCGGCCACGAACTCAGCCCCCGTGCCCTTGACCACATCGTTCCAGAACCGCTTCTTCAGGTCGGCGGCCAGCGCCGCGTCGCCGGTCAGCCGGCGGGCCTCCAGCAGCGAGGTCCGGATGGTGAAGTCCTCGCGGGAGAGCTTCACGCACTCCTCGACGGTGCGCGAGGCGTGTCCGACCTTGAAGCCCAGGTCCCACAGCGCATAGAGCATGAACTCGATGACGCTCTCGGCGTGCGCGGTCTGCTTGTAGGGCCGCAGGAACAGCAGATCGATGTCGCTGTAGGGCGATAGCACGCCCCGGCCGTAGCCGCCCACCGCCAGCAGGCACAGCCGCTCGCCCTCGGTCGGGTTGCGGGCCCGGAACATGTGGACGGTGGTGAAGTCGTAGAGGGCGGTGATCACCTCGTCGGTGACGCCGCAAAGCAGCCGGGCCGTCTCGACCCCGCCGGCCCCGTTCTCCAACCGCTCCTTGGCGATCATCCGGCCGCGGAACAGGGCGGCCTTCAGGATCTCCAGCGCCAGCTTGCGCTGCTCCGGCTCATTGCCCGCCGCGTCGTGGGCGGCGGCCGTCAGCCGGGCCCGCAGCGCGTGGCCGTCGACGACATGTTCAAGGCGGGTGGGGCGGAGGCGTGCGACCATGATGGTCCTATGTGCGACGCAACATGCGGCGGCGCAATGGATTGCGGCGTCGTCAGGCGGCGGCGCCTGTCTTGTGAGCAACCGTGCGTCGGCGGCGAACTGGAAAGCCGCCCTCCGGGAGGATCAAGATCAGAGCATCCCCCTCAGCCGGTAGAGCGCGTCCATCGCCTCGCGGGGGCTCATGCCGTCGGGGTCCAGGGTGCGCAGCGCCTCCTCCACCGGGCTGGGACCGGTCTTCACCGGCGTCGGGGCGGTGGCGGCGAACAGGGGCAGGCCTTCCAGCCGCGCGGGCGACTCCGCCTCGCTCTCCAGCCGCTCCAGCACCTGCCGGGCGCGGGCGACGACGGCCGGCGGCACTCCGGCCAGCTTGGCCACCTGGACGCCGTAGCTGCGGTCCGCGGCGCCCGGGCCCGCCTCGTGCAGGAAGACCAGGTCGCCGTTCCATTCCTTGGCCCGCAGGGACAGGTTGGAGACGTAACTGAGCTTGTGCTCCAGCGCCGCCAGCTCGTGGTAGTGGGTCGCGAACAGGGCCCGGCTGCGGTTGGTGGCGTGCAGCGCCTCGGCGCAGGCCCAGGCGATGGCCAGGCCGTCCCAGGTCGCGGTGCCCCGGCCGATCTCGTCCAGGATCACGAAGCTGCGCGGCGTCGCCTGGGTCAGGATGGCGGCGGTCTCGACCATCTCGGCCATGAAGGTCGAGCGGCCGCGCGCGAGGTCGTCGCCGGCCCCCACACGGCTGAACAGCCGGTCGACGACGCCCATCGTCAGCGAGCGCGCCGGCACGAAGCAGCCGGCCTGGGCCATCACCGCCAGGATGGCATTCTGGCGCAGGAAGGTCGACTTGCCGGCCATGTTCGGGCCGGTGACGATCGACAGCCGCGCGCCGGTCTCGCCCGAGCCGTCCAGCCGGCAGTCGTTGGGCGTGAAGGGATCACCCGCCCGCTTGACGGCGGCCTCGACCACCGGGTGGCGGGCCCCGACGGCGTCGAAGGCGAACGAGCGGTCGACCGTCGGCCGGACGGCCTGCTGGTCCTCCGCCCATTCGGCCAGGGCGGCGTCGACGTCCAGCGTGGCCAGCGCCCGGGCCGCCGCCTGGATCGCGGGCGCCAGCGCGCAGGCGGCCCCGCGCCAGGCCTCGAAGGTCGCCATCTCGATGGCCAGCGCCCGCTCCCCGGCCTGGGCGATGCGGGCGTCGAGGTCAGCCAGCTCCACCGTGGTGAAGCGCACCTGGTTGGCCAGGGTCTGGCGGTGGATGAAGGTGGCGTTCAGCGGCGGCTGGAACAGCGGGTCGGCCTTGTTCGCCGTGGTCTCCACGAAATAGCCGAGCACCGCGTTGTGCTTGATCTTCAGCGGCACGCCGCTCTCGGCCGCCAGCCGGCTCTCGAGCGCAATGATCACCCGCCGGCTGTCATCGCGCAGGCCGCGGGCCTGGTCGAGCTCGGGCCGGACGCCGGCCGCGACAAAGCCGCCATCACGGGCCTGGGCCGGCAGGTCGGGACCGAGGCCGGCCTCCAGCGCCGCAAGCAGGCCGGACAGGTCGACCGACAGCGACGGGTTCACCGCCACCAGCGCCTGGTCGATCTCGAACGGCGGCGCAGTCAGCTGCGCCCCTTCGTTGGACAACAGGGCCGACAGCGCCTCGCCGGTCTTCAGGCCATCGCGCAGCGTTCCGAGGTCGCGCGGGCCGCCCCGGCCGAGCGCGAGCCGCGACAGGGCGCGGGCCAGGTCGCCGGAGCGGCGCAGGCTCTCGCGCAGCCGCTCACGCAGCTGGCGGCGCTCGACCATCCACTGCACCGCATCGAGCCGGACGTTGATCGCCTCCGGATCGAGCAGCGGCCGGGCCAGCCGCGCCGCCAGCAGCCGCGACCCGGCGGCGGTGACGCAGCGGTCGATGCAGCCGAGCAGCGAGCCGTCGCGCTGGCCCGACAGGGTCTTTTCGATTTCCAGCGAGGTGCGCGTGGCCGGGTCGATGGCCATGACGTCGGCCTCGCCCGCGCGGCGCGGCGGCGACAGGGCCGGCAGCTTGCCGGCCTGGGTCATCTCCAGATGGGCGGCGATCAGGCCGAGCGCCGAGATCTCCGCCCCGGCCAGCCCGCCGAAGCCGTCCAGGGTGTCGACGCCGTACAGCCGCTTGAGACGGGCCTCGGACGCGGCCGGCTCGGCCAGGGCCTGGGCCACCGGTTGCACCAGCCCGCCGGCCCCCTTGAGCGCCTGGTTGACGGTCTCGTCGGCGAACAATCGGTCGGGGACCAGGATTTCCGACGGCTGCAGCGCCGCCAGCGCGGCGGCCAGACCGGAGGGCGCGATGAGCAGGCTCTCGACCTCGCCCGTGGAGAGCTCGACGCTGGCCACCGCCGCCTGGCCGCCGCGCAGGGCGACGGCCGCCAGCCGGTTGGCCCCCCGGGCATCCAGCAGGCCTTCCTCGGTCAGGGTGCCGGGGGTGACGATACGGACCACGTCGCGGGCGACGATGGACTTGGAGCCGCGCTTGCGAGCCTCGGCCGGGCTTTCGATCTGCTCGCAGACCGCGACCTTGAAGCCCGAACGGATCAGCTTGGCGAGGTAGGCCTCGGCCGCATGGACCGGCACCCCGGCCATCGGGATCGGCTGGCCGTTGTGCGTGCCGCGATGGGTCTGGGCGATGCCCAACGCGGCGGCAGCGCGCACCGCATCGTCGAAGAACAGCTCGTAGAAGTCGCCCATCCGGAAGAAGACCAGCGCGTCGGGCTGGCGCGACTTGGCCTCGAAATACTGGGCCATGACCGGGGTGGCCCCGGCGGCGTCAGGAGTCGGAGAGATCGGGGCTGTGGGGGCGTTCATCGCCGGCGACCCTAGCGAGGTTCGCCCCGGCCGTTAAGGCCCGCCCCCTTGGCGCCGGGCGTCCGCTGTGGAAGCTTCGTCGCATCGGGGGAGAAAAGCGATGCGTAGCGTTCTGGTTGCGTTGGCGGCCTTGGGCCTTGCGGCCGTCTCCGGAGCGCCGGCCGCCGGGCAGGCCGAAGCGCCGCCGGGTCCGGTCCGCACGCCGCCGGACTGGGCCGCCAAACCGGATGCCGAGGCGGTTGCCGAGCACTATCCGACACGCGCGCAGCGCCTGGAAGTCGAGGGCCGCGCCACCATCAACTGCGGTCTCGACAAGACCGGCAAGCTTTCAGACTGCTGGACGTTCGAGGAAAGCCCCGAAGGCTACGGATTCGGCGACGCCGCCGTCGCGCTCGCCGCCGAGTTCCGCATGAAACCGGCGACCGTCGACGGCCAGCCCGTCGATGGCGGCCGCATCCGCATCCCGATCACCTTTCGTCTGCCGACGAAGGTCGAGCCGCGCTGGTCCTGGGGCGCGGTCGGCGTTGTGCTGGCCGTCTTCGGGGCGCTCGCGGCGGCGATCATCGTCGTGGCGGGCGCCGGGCGAACCCGGCTGCCCGACCTTTAGGCGACGTTGGAGTATCGGTCGTCGTAGCTGTCCTGGCCGGCGTCGTCGGAGATCCGGAAGCGGCGGATCATCGAGCCGAGCTGTTCGGCTTCCTGGCGCATGGCGTGGGAGGCGGCGGTCGATTCCTCGACCATGGCGGCGTTCTGCTGGGTGATCTGGTCCATGCGGTTGACCGCGATGTTGACCTCTTTCAGCCCGTTGGCCTGCTCGCGGACCGAGGCGCTGATCTCGGTGATCAGGCGGGTCACGTCGCCGACGCGACCAACGATGCGCTCCAGCGCCTGACCGGCTTCGCCGACCAGGGTGGCGCCGCTGTTGATCTGGTTGCTCGACGAGGCGATCAGGGCCTTGATCTCCTTGGCCGCCTCGGCGGAGCGCTGGGCCAGGGCCCGCACTTCCTGGGCGACGACCGCGAAGCCCTTGCCGGCGTCGCCGGCCCGGGCAGCTTCCACGCCGGCGTTGAGGGCCAGCAGGTTGGTCTGGAAAGCGATCTCGTCGATCACGCCGGTGATCTGGAATATCTGCTTGGACGAGGCCTCGATCTCGCTCATCGCCGAGACGGCGCGGCGGACGACCTCGCCGGACTCGCGGGCCTCGACGCCGGTCTCGCCGACCATCTTGTCAGCCTGGGCCGAGCCCTCGGCCGTGCGGGACACGGCGTTGGTGATCTCGTTCAGCGTGGTCGCCGTTTCCTGGAGGTTGGCGGCCTGGTTCTCGGTGCGGCGCGACAGGTCGTCGGCGGCGGCGCTGGTCTCGCTGGAGGCGGTCTCGATGCCCGAGGCGCGGTGCGAGATGGTGCGCATGATCTCGGCCAGCTGGGTGACCGTGGCGTTGAAGTCGGCGCGCAGGGACTCGTAGGCCGGGGCGAACGGCTTATCGAGGCGGCAGGTCAGGTCGCCGGCGGTCAGGCGCTGCAGGCCCTGGGCCAAGCCATCGACCACCTCGGCCTGTTCCTTGGCGGAGGCGGCGCGAGCCGCTTCCTGGCTGGCGCGCGTCGATTCCTGGTCAGCGGCCTGGGCCTGTTCGCGCTCATGGAGTTCGGCCAGGCGAAGCTGGTTGTCGCGGAAAATGACCAGCGACTTGACGATGGCGCCCAGCTCGTCGGCGCGCTTGAGGGCATCCAGGTTCACCCGGTTGTCGCCGCCGGCGAGGGTCTCGGTGGCGGCGGCGATGCGGATGACGCCCTTGCGGATGGCGACCACCAGGGCGGCGGCGATGGCGGCGACGGCCACCAGGGCCAGCAGAACCAGCACGGTGGCGATGGCGCCGATGGTCTCGGCCTCGCGAACCGATTTCGCCGCGCGGGCGGCGGTCGCGTCGCTGGAGACCTTCACGGCCTTATCGAGCGTCGCGCTCATGCTCTTGTAGGCTTCCTGGAACGGCACCGTGAACTGCGCGGCGGTCGCGGCGTCTGCGTCCAGCATGCCGATCACCAGGTCGACGGCGTCCTGGTAGGTCGCCAGCTCCTTCGACAAGGCGACGAGCTGCTTCTGGCTGGCAGGTTCGGCAGCCTTCGCGACCCGGTCGACATCCTTGCGGATCGCCTTGAGCTCTTCAGAGAGGGCGGCCGCGCGCTCGGAAGTCTTGTCTGTCTCGATGTCGGCGAGCTTGCCTGTGGTCAGCCGGTAGAGTTCGCCATGCGCCGAGCTGATTCGCTTCGAGATCGACGACAGTTCGAGCGCCTGCGGCAGGTCGGACGCAACCACGTGCGTCAGCACCGACCGCTGGTTCTGGTTCATCCACCAGGAACCGCTCGCCACAAGGGCCAGCGCGATAATGGCGAGCAGCGGCGCGAAGCCGATCTTCACCGCCAACGGCGCGTCATCAAGTCTCGGCATACGCATAGAAGTTTCCCCGCCCACCAACAGCGACGAGGCACCTTCCCCTGAATTGGGTAATCTTGAGGTTAACGCCGAAAACGTATCGGGCGCCTCGGCGGAGGCGCCCCGACATCGTCGTTGTCGGTCCGCGACGACCCTGGAGCGGGCGACGCGGACCGAAAGGTGTCAGCAGGCCGGGCCTTAGGCGCCCGGGAAGCGGACCGGGACCCGGATGGTGCCCGTCTTGCCGGCCATGGGCAGGACTTCGGCGACGCAGATGGCCGCCTTCTCGAAGCCCGGGGACGCGCCTGGCTCTGCACGACCTTGCAGGCCGACAGCTTGCCGGCGTCGGCGTTGCATTCGAGGGTGATGGCGGCCGCCTGACGGGTGTTGGCGTGCTTGGTGAGGCACGACTCCATCTGGGCCTGGAGGTTGGCGGCCGAAGCCGGACCGACGAGGGTGACCGCGGCCAGCAGGCCGGCGGCGACGATAGCGGGATATTTCATCCTGAGTTGCCCCTTCTGAGCATTGATAACCAATACGGGTTTAGGCTCAGGGTGTTAAACAGCTCCTTACGGCGTCCCGGTTTTTGACTCTTTTGCATCGCCCTTGCCGAAAGGCCCGCGGGCGGCCATCTAGAGAGTGTCATGTTTATCCAGACCGAGCCCACGCCGAACCCCGAGGTTCTGAAGTTCCTTCCCGGACGGGAGGTGCTGACCGACGGCGCCCGCGAGTTCCGCGACGACGAGGAGGCGAACGCTTCCCCGCTGGCCCGCGCCCTGTTTGACCTTGGCGATGTCGTGCGGGTCTTCTTCGGCTCCGACTTCCTGACCGTCACCAAGGCGGAAGGCACGGAGTGGAGCCATCTGAAGGCGCCGGTGCTGGCCGCGATCATGGATCACTTCACCTCCGGCGCGCCGATCCTGACCACGGGTGCGTCAGATGGTCACGACCAGACGGTCTACGAAGGCGACACCGCCCAGATCGTCCAGGAGATCAAGGAGCTGCTCGACACCCGCATCCGTCCGGCCGTGGCCCAGGACGGCGGCGACATCGTCTTCTCGCGGTTCGAGGCTGACACCGGCGTGGTCTATCTGCACATGCGCGGCGCCTGCTCGGGCTGCCCGTCCTCCTCCGCCACCCTCAAGGCCGGCGTCGAGAACATGCTCAAACACTATGTGCCGGAAGTGACGCGGGTCGAGCAGACGCTGTAGAGAGCGCGGGTGATCCTCGCCCTCGACACCTGCCTGACCGCCTGCTCCGCCGCCATCCTGGACGGTGACGCGGTGCTGGCCGCCCGGTCCGAAGCCATGCCGCGCGGGCATCAGGAACGGCTGGCGCCGCTGGTGCGCGAGCTGGCGGAGGAAGCCGGCGTCGCCTTCAAGGCCCTCACCCGCGTCGGCGTCACCGTCGGTCCGGGTTCGTTCACCGGCCTGCGCGTCGGCATCGCCTTCGCCAAGGGCATGGGCGCGGCCCTCTCCATCCCGGTGGTCGGGGTCGGCACGCTGGAGGCCATGGCCTTCGGGCGGACCGGCTTCGTCGCCGCCGCCATCGACGCCCGCCGGGGCCAGATCTATCTGCAGCTGTTCGGCGACGGCGTGGCCCTGACCGCGCCCGACGCGGTGACGCTGGAGACCGCCGCCGCCCGCATCGCCGAGGTCTACGCCGGCGGCCCGGCCACCTTCACCGGGTCCGGCGCTCCGCTGCTGGAGGGCATCCTTGCCGGCGCCGTGATCGAGACCCCGGACGGGCCCGACCCCGTCGGCATCGCCAAGCTGGCCGCCGCCGCGCCGGTCCGGCCGGTTCGGCCGCTTTACCTGCGGGCGCCGGACGCCAAGCTGCCGATATGAGCCTGCGCGCCGCCCTTGTCGAAGATGCGGCCATTCTCGCCGCCCTGCACGCCGCCGCCTTCGACAAGCCCTGGAGCGCGGGCGAGATCGCCGCCCTGATGGCGACGCCCGGCGTGTTCGCCGTGACCATAGACGGGCAGGGCTTCATCCTCTGCCGCGCCATCGCCGGCGAGGCTGAGATCCTGACCCTGGCCGTGACGCCCGCCGCGCGACGGCTCGGCGTCGGCCGCGCCCTGGTCGAGGCGGCCGCCGGTCTGGCCTCGCAGGGCGGCGCCGACAGCCTGTTCCTCGAGGTCGCGCACGACAATGTCTCGGCGCTCGCGCTCTACGCATCGGCGGGCTTCGAACGCGTCGGATTGCGGCGGGGATACTATGCGACGGGCGCGGACGCGGTCGTGATGCGGCGCGCGCTTAACACCTGAGCGGCCAGCGCCTATCTTGGCGCGACTCAGGACGGAGGACTGCCTTGGACCGGCTCGAAAAACTGTGCGTCGAAAAAGGCATGCGGATGACCGACCAGCGCCGCGTCATCGCCCGCGTCCTGTCCTCGGCGCAGGATCACCCGGACGTGGAAGAGCTCTACCGCCGCGCCCACGCCATCGATCCGCACATCTCCATCGCCACCGTCTACCGGACCGTGCGGCTGTTCGAGGAGTCCGGGATCATCGAGCGCCACGACTTCCGCGACGGCCGCAGCCGCTATGAAGAGGCGCCCGACGTCCACCACGACCATCTGATCGACATGAAGACCGGCAAGGTGGTCGAGTTCGTCGATGAGGAGATCGAGGCCCTGCAGCAGGCCATCGCCCGCAAGCTCGGCTACAAACTCGTGGATCACCGGCTGGAACTCTACGGCGTGCCGATCGAGGAATAGGTTGGGTCCACTTCCTCGTTTTGAGGTCCGTCATGGCCCGACTGGTTCGGGCCACCCATGAACATGACGCTCGGATGACTGGGCTGCAATGCGGCCTCACCAGGAACGGCCAGCTCATCAGGCATGGGTGGCCCGAACCAGTCGGGCCATGACGTCGGGGGGTCGGTCGAAGGGGCCCAACCTTGATCCCCGCGCTCATGAACCCCATAAACCCGGCATGACCCAGTCCGCGCCGGAAAAGCGCCTCTACATCAAGACCTACGGCTGTCAGATGAACGTCTACGACAGCGAGCGCATGGCCGACGTCCTGCGCCCGCTGGGCTATGGCGTGACGGACGATCCCGAAGGCGCCGACTTGGTGGTGCTCAACACCTGCCACATCCGCGAAAAGGCCACCGAGAAGGTCTATTCCGAGCTCGGCCAGCTCAAGCTGATGAAGCGCCGCAAGGCCGACGCCGGCGGGACGATGAACATCGTCGTCGCCGGCTGCGTGGCCCAGGCCGAGGGCGAGGAGATCATGCGCCGCCAGCCGGCCGTGGACCTGGTGGTCGGACCGCAGGCCTATCACCAGCTGCCCGAGCTGATCGCCCGCACCCACCGGGCCACCGGCGAACGCCTCTCCGCCGACTTCGCCGCCGACGAGAAGTTCGACGCCCTGCCGGCCGAGCGGCACGTCACAGGCGTCACCGCCTTCCTCACCGTGCAGGAAGGTTGCGACAAGTTCTGCACCTTCTGCGTGGTGCCCTACACGCGCGGCGGCGAGTGGTCCCGCCCGGCCGACACCGTGATCGCCGAGGCCCGCGACCTGGCGGCCAAGGGCGTGCGCGAGGTCACCCTGCTGGGCCAGAACGTCAACGCCTACGACGGCTGCGACGGCGGCCTGGCCGGCCTGGTGCGCCAGCTGGCGAAGGTCGATGGCCTGGACCGCATCCGCTATACCACCAGCCACCCGCGCGACATGGACGACGCCCTGATCGCCGCCCATGGCGAGGTCGAGGCGCTGATGCCGTACCTGCATCTGCCGGTGCAGTCGGGCAGCGACCGCATTCTCAAGGCCATGAATCGCGGCCACACGGCCGAGCACTACATCCGTCTGGTGGAGCGCATCCGCGCTGCCCGGCCGGACATCGCGATGAGCTGCGACTTCATCGTCGGCTTCCCCGGCGAGCGGGACAGCGACTTCGAGGCTACCCTGAACCTGGTCCGCGAGGTCGGCTACGCCGGCGCCTTTTCGTTCAAGTACAGCCGCCGTCCCGGCACCCCGGCCTCGGCCATGCCGGGCCAGGTGGCCGAACAGGTCATGGACGAGCGGCTGCAGCGGCTGAACGCGCTGCTGCAGGATCAGCAGGGCGCCTTCAACCAGTCGGTCGTGGGCCGCGTGGCGCCGGTGCTGATCGAGAAGACCGGCCGCAACGCGGGGCAGGTCGGCGGACGGTCGCCCTGGCTGCAGCCGGTGCATATCGACGGCCCCGCCTCGCTGATCGGACAGATCCTGCCGGTGCGGATCGAGGCGGCGACACGCAACAGTCTGTCGGGTTCGCTCGTTCTGGAACCCGCATGAGCCGTCCTCCTGAATTCCTGCCGCTGTCCGACGACGCGGCCCGCGCCATCTACGGTCCCGGCGGTCGCCACGCCGCCCTGATCGAGGACGCTTTCAAGGTTCTGATCGAGACCCCGGGCGGCGGGGTCTCCGTCCAGGGCGACGCCCGCGGGCGCGGCCAGGCCAAGCGCGCCATCGCGGCGCTGGAGGCGCTGGTCGACGCCGGCTCGCCCGTCAGCGAGGCCGATGTGCGCGTCGCCGTGGGCGAGGCCCGTCCCGCCGCCTCCGGCGGGCCCTCGGTCGTGGCCCGCGCGGGCGGCGGCGGCGGGCACCGGGGTCCGGTGTCGCCCAAGACCGCGACCCAGGCCCGCTACATGGAGATGCTGGGACGTCATGACGTCACCTTCGGCCTCGGCCCGGCCGGCACCGGCAAGACCTTCCTGGCCGTGGCCCACGGCGCCGGCATGCTGCTGCGCGGGGACGTCGACCGCCTGATCGTGACCCGGCCGGCGGTCGAGGCGGGCGAGAAGCTGGGTTTCCTGCCCGGCGACCTGACCGAGAAGGTCGACCCCTACATGGCGCCGGTCTGGGAGGCCCTGACCCAGATCGTCGGGACCGAGCAGCTGCGTCGCCGCCGCGACAAGGGCGAGATCGAGGTCGCGCCGATCGCCTTCATGCGCGGGCGTACGCTGGCGCATGCCTATGTCATCGTCGACGAGGCGCAGAACACCAGCCGCCTGCAGATGAAGATGGTCCTGACCCGGCTGGGCGAGGGCTCGCGCATGGCGGTGACGGGCGACCCCAGCCAGGTCGACCTGCTCAACGCCGGCGACTCGGGCCTGGCCCACGCGGTGTCGATCCTTGAAGGGGTCGAGGGCGTCGGCGTCACCCGTTTCACGTCCGACGACGTCGTCCGCCACCCGATGGTGGCCCGCATTGTGAAGGCCTACGACGCGGACGCAGCGAAGCGCGCCGGCAAATGATCGACATCGAGATCGAGGACGAGGCCTGGTCGGCGGCGCTGCCGCAGGCCGAGGCGGTCGTGCTGGCCGCCGCACAGGCGGCGCTGGAGGCCCGCGGCGGGGTGACCATCCTGCTCACCGACGACGACAGCGTGGCCGAGCTGAACGAACGCTTCCGCGGCAAGGCCGGGCCGACCAACGTGCTGAGCTTCCCGGCGCCGGACAATCCCGAGGACCATCTGGGCGATATCGCACTGGCCTTCGGCGTCTGCGCCCGCGAGGCGGCCGAGCAGGGCAAGCCGATCGCGCACCATCTGCAACACCTGGTGGCGCACGGGGTGCTACATCTTCTAGGATACGACCACCTCACCGAGGCCGAGGCCGAGGAGATGGAGGCGCTCGAACGGCGGATCCTCGCCGGGCTGGGCGTCCCTGATCCTTACGCCTGACAGCAGGGACGACATGCCGAGCGACGACACCGGGACGCAGCCCGAGACGCCCCCCCGACGAAGCCGGGGTCTGCGCGCCCTCTTCCGGCGCCTGCGCCACGCGGTCACCGAGCCGGTGCAGGAGCTGGAAACGCCCAAGGGTCAGGCCGCCGCCAGCGCCGCCGCCACCCTGGTGGGCCAGGCGCGCGCCTTCCAGACCCTGACCGTCGATGACCTGATGACCCCCCGCGCCGACATCGTGGCGGTGGAGATCACCACCGCCTTCGAGGCGCTGGTCGCCCGGTTCATCGAGACCGAGCACAGCCGGCTGCCGATCTACCGCGACACGCTCGATGACCCGATCGGGGTCGTTCACATCAAGGACGTGTTCAAGGCGGTGTCGGGCAAGGGCCGCAAGCCGGCCGCCACCTCGACCTTGCTCAAGCGCCTCAAGCGCGAGACCCTGTACGTCCCTGCCTCCATGCGCGCCGCCGACCTGCTGGCCCAGATGCAGAAGACCCGCATCCACATGGCGCTGGTCATCGACGAATACGGCGGCACCGAGGGTCTGGTGACGCTGGAGGACCTGATCGAGGCGGTGGTCGGCGAGATCGACGACGAGCACGACGAGGCCACCGTCAGCGGCGTGCGGGCCCGTCCCGGCGGCGTGTTCGAGGCCGACGCACGGGCCCCGCTGGAGGATCTCGAAGAGGCCCTTGGCAACGGTGAGCTGGCGCCGGCCGATCTGGAGGAAGAGATCGACACCGTCGGCGGGCTGGTCACCGCCATCGCCGGCCGCGTTCCCCGCCGGGGCGAGGTGATCCAGCACCCGGCCGGCTACGAGCTGGAAGTGATGGACGCCGATCCCAGGCGGGTGAAGCGTATCCGCGTCCGGCCCAGGCCGGACCTGCCCGCCGTCGAGGCTCCGCCGGCGTGATTGCCGCGCGGCTGGCCAGCGGCCTGGAGAGGGCCCCCCGCTGGCTGCTGGCCCTGGCCGCCGGTCTTGCCGCGGCGCTGGCCCATCCGCCCTTCGGCCTGCTGCCGGGCCTGCTCGGCTATCCCGTGCTGCTGTGGCTGGTCGACAGCGCTGACGAGGCCCGGCCGCTGCGGTCGGCCTTCTGGCGCGGCTGGCTGGCCGGCCTGGCCTATTTCGCGGTCGGGACCTGGTGGATCGCCGAGGCCTTTCTGGTCGACATCGTCGCCCATGGCTGGATGGCCCCCCTCGCCGTCGCCGCCATGGCCGGCGGCGTGGCGCTGTTCTGGGGCGCGGCGGCCCTCGCCTATCGCCTGACCCAGGCGACGGGCCTGTCCCGCGTGCTGGTCTTCGCCGGGGTGTTCGCCGCCTTCGAGTGGCTTCGCGGTCATGTGCTGACAGGCTTCCCCTGGAACCTGCCCGGCGAGACCTGGCGGGCAGGGTCAGCGATGTCCCAGACCGCCGCGCTGGTGGGCGCCTATGGTCTCACCTGGATCACCCTGGCCACGGTCTCGACGGCCGTGCTCTGGCGCGAAGGTCGCCACGGGCGCCTCGCCGTCGGCGGCGCGGCGGCGGTGTTGGCGGGGCTGTTCGTCTGGGGCGCTGCGCGAACCTTCGAGACCACGCGACCTTCGCCCGGACCGGACGCCCTGCGCGTGCGCATCGTGCAGGCCGACGTCAAACAGGCCGCGAAATACGATCCCGCCCACTTCCAGCGCATCGTCGACGCCTACACCGGCCTGACCGCCCGCCCCTACCCGGGCCGTCCCGCAGACATCGTCATCTGGCCGGAAGGCGCCATCCCCGCCGCCGTCAACGACTACCTGGCCCCCGGAACCTGGACCCGCCGGGCCATCGAGCAGTCGCTGCGCCCCGGCCAGGTCCTTCTGGTCGGGGCCTACCGCTACGAGGGGACGCCCGCCGACCCCCGCTACTTCAACACCCTGGTCGCCGCGCGCCGCACGGCGGACGGCCTTGAGCCGGCCGGCGTCTATGACAAGCACCGGCTGGTGCCGTTCGGTGAGTTCCTGCCGCTGGAAGACCTGCTGACCCGCCTGGGCGTCAAGGCGCTGGTCAAGGCCCCGGAAAGCTTCGCCACCGGACCGGAGCCCCGGCCGATGACCGTCGCCGGCCTGCCGCCGTTCCAGGCGCTGATCTGCTATGAATCGCTGTTCCCCGGCTTTACCCGTCGCGGCGCGCGGGCCTCCGGCGTCGCGCCCGACTTCATCGTCAATGTGTCCAACGACGCCTGGTTCGGCCGCACCAGCGGACCGCTGCAGCACCTCAATCTGGCCAGCTATCGGGCCATCGAGGAGGGTGTCCCGATCCTGCGGTCGACGCCCACCGGGGTCTCGGCGGTGATCGACGCACTGGGACAGGTGGACGCAGGTGCGTTGCGTCTCGGGGATACCGGCGTTATTGACGCGACCGTACCCCGACGGCGGGCAGACACCCCGTACCGTCGCTTCGGCGATCTGTCCTTTGTCGCTCTGTTGCTGGTCTCGGCCGCGTCCATCCTGCGTATTCGGGTAGTCCGGGCCTTGAAAAGGCGACAGAATGGCGTGATGGGGGATAAGTGAAACCGGTGTTTCTGCTATTCAGGGCCTCATGAACGCTACCACTGATACTGACCGCTCCCCCAACCCCGTCGACCTGCATGTGGGCGGACGCATCCGGATGCGCCGCAAGCTGCTCGGCGTTTCTCAGGAACGACTTGCCGACGACCTCGGCCTGACCTTCCAGCAGGTGCAGAAGTACGAGCGCGGCGCCAATCGCGTCAGCGCCAGCAAGCTGTACGAGATCGCCAAGTCGCTGCAGACCTCGATCTCCTATTTCTTCGATGGTCTGGTCGATCCGTCGACGGCCCGCGCCGAGGGCGTATCGGACAGCGGGGCCGAGCCCTTCATCCACGACTTCCTGATGACGCCCGAAGGTCTTGAGCTGGCGGCGCTGTTCCCCAAGATCAAGCGCGGCCGCGTCCGTCGCCGGATCCTCGACCTCGTCCGCTCGATGGCCGAGGAAGAAGAGACCTCCGACGGCGCCGAAGACTGACCGCAACTGACGACGCGTCCGGAATTTCTGGCGCCGGTCGATGATCCGCGCGCTGCGCGTCGCCTTGCGGACATAAAGATATCCTTATAGGTTTCGGGGCCGTCGTTGAGGCGGCCCTGTTTCCCTTGGAGTCCCGTCTTGAGCCGATCCTCCTACATCTTCACCAGCGAAAGCGTTTCGGAGGGCCACCCCGACAAGGTCGCCGACCGCATCAGCGACACCGTGGTCGACGCCTTCCTGACCGCCGACCCCGAGGCCCGCGTGGCCTGCGAGACGCTGGTCACCACCAACCGGATCGTGCTGGCCGGTGAAGTTCGGGCCGGCAAGCCCGGCGGCGACAAGGCCGCCAACAAGGCCCTGACCCGGGACATCATCAGGTCCCTGGAGCCCAAGGTCCGGGCCGCGATCAAGGACATCGGCTACGAGCAGAAGGGCTTCCACTGGGAGAAGGCGAAGTACGCCTGCTATCTGCACGGCCAGTCGGCCCACATCGCCCAGGGCGTGGACGCCAACGACAAGAAGGACGAGGGCGCCGGCGACCAGGGCATCATGTTCGGCTACGCCTCGACCGAGACGCCGGAGCTGATGCCGGCCACGCTGCAGTACAGCCACAACATCCTCAAGCGCCTCGCCGAGCTGCGCCACAGCGGCGAACTGTCGGAGCTGGAGCCTGACGCCAAGAGCCAGGTGACGCTCGAGTACGACGGCGACGGCAAGCCCGTACGCGTCGTCTCCATCGTCGTCAGCCACCAGCACAAGAAGAAGATCGACGGCAAGGCGGCCACCAGCAAGCGCATGCTGGATCTCATCAAGCCGCACGTCCTGTCGATCTTCCCCGAAGGCCTGGTGACCAGGAAGACCCAGTGGCTGGTCAACCCCACCGGCCGCTTCGAGATCGGCGGACCCGACGGCGACGCCGGCGTGACCGGCCGCAAGATCATCGTCGACACCTACGGCGG
This sequence comes from Caulobacteraceae bacterium, assembly GCA_965283745.1. Classification (GTDB taxonomy): domain Bacteria; phylum Pseudomonadota; class Alphaproteobacteria; order Caulobacterales; family Caulobacteraceae; genus Caulobacter. The sequence goes on along the minus strand of CBDIPM010000010.1, from coordinate 30,090 downwards.
CGCCTCCCCGCACGGCGGCGGCGCCTTCAGCGGCAAGGACCCGACCAAGGTCGACCGCTCGGCGGCCTACGCCTGTCGCTACCTGGCCAAGAACGTCGTCGCCGCCGGCCTGGCCGACCGCTGCACCATCCAGATCGCCTACGCGATCGGCGTGGCCAAGCCGGTCTCCTTCCACGTCGACCTGCATGGCACCGGCAAGGTCGATCCGGCCGAGCTGGAGAAGATCCTGCCGGAGCTGATCGGCGGCGCCACGCCGCGGTCGATCCGCGAACACCTGCAGCTGAACCGGCCGATCTACGCCCGCACGGCCGCCTACGGTCACTTCGGCCGCACGCCCGACAACGAGGGCGGCTTCAGCTGGGAAAAGACCGACCTGGTCCCGGAACTGCAGAAGCTCGCGTAAGCCGCTCAGGCTTCCGGCCGGGAACAACGAAAAAGGGGCGCTGTCGCAAGACAGCGCCCCTGATCGTTTGCGGTGAGCGACGCCCTACAGCGAGCGCTTCACTTCCTCGACGGTGAAACACTCGATGGTGTCGCCGGCGCGGATGTCCTGGAAGCCGGCGAAGTGCATGCCGCACTCCTGGCCGGCGTTGACCTCGTTGACCTCGTCCTTGAAGCGCTTGAGCGTCTGCAGGGTGCCCAGTTCCAGCACGACCACGTTCTCGCGGACGATCCGGACCTTGGCGCCCTTGCGGACCACGCCCTCGGTGACGCGCGAGCCGGCGATCTTGCCGATCTTGCTGATGTCGAACACCTGCAGCACCTCGGCGTTGCCGAGGAAGGTTTCGCGCTGGATCGGCGCCAGCATGCCCGAGAGCACGCCTTTGATGTCGTCGATCAGGTCGTAGATGATCGCGTAGTAGCGAATTTCCACGCCTTCGCGCTCGGCCATGGCCCGCGCCTGGGCGCTGGCCCGGACGTTGAAGCCGATGATCGGCGCGCCGGCGCCCTTGGCCAGCTGGACATCGCTTTCGCTGATCGCGCCGGCGCCCGACAGGATGATCCGCGCGCGGACCTCGTCGGTGGCCAGCTTGTCCAGCGAGCCGACGATGGCTTCGACCGAACCCTGCACGTCGCCCTTGATGACCAGGGGCAGCTCGCTGACCTTCTTGGCCGAAAGCTTGGCCATCATGTCGGTCAGGGAGACCCCGGCCGCCGCGCCGCCAACGGCCGCCTTGTCGCGCTTGAGGCGCTGGCGGTAGTCGGTCAGCTCGCGGGCGCGGGCGTCGTTCTCGACCACGGCGAAGGCGTCGCCCGGCGAGGGCGCGCCGTCGAGGCCGAGGATCTCGACAGGCGTCGAGGGACCGGCTTCGGACAGCTGTTCATCGCGCTCGTTGAGCAGGGCGCGGACGCGGCCGAACTGGCCGCCGGCCACGACGATGTCGCCGCGCTTCAGCGTGCCGCGCTTGACCAGGACGGTGGCGACGGCGCCGCGGCCCTTGTCCAGCTTGGCCTCGACGACCACGCCCTCGGCCGTACGGTCGGGGTTGGCCCTGAGGTCGAGCAGCTCTGCCTGCAGAAGGATGCGCTCGAGAAGCTCGTCGAGACCCTGGCGGGTCTTGGCGGAGACCTCGACGGTCTGGACGTCGCCGCCCAGGCTTTCAGCGACCAGTTCGTACTGGAGCATCTCGTTGATGACGCGGGTGGGATCGGCCCCGTCCTTGTCGATCTTGTTGATGGCCACGATGATCGGAACCCCGGCCGCCTTGGCGTGCTGGATGGCCTCGATGGTCTGCGGCTTGACGCCGTCATCGGCCGCCACGACCAGCACCACGATGTCGGTGACATTGGCGCCGCGCGCCCGCATGGCGCTGAACGCCGCGTGGCCCGGGGTGTCGAGGAAGGTGATGCGGTCGTCGTCTTCCAGGCGGACCTGGTAGGCGCCGATGTGCTGGGTGATGCCGCCGGCCTCGCCGCCGACAACGTCGGTGGCGCGCAGGGCGTCGAGCAGCGAGGTCTTGCCGTGGTCGACGTGGCCCATGATGGTCACGACAGGCGGACGCGGCTCCAGATCGCCCTCGTCGTCGTCGGCGACCAGGAAGCCCTCTTCCACGTCGGCCTCGGACACGCGACGGACGGTGTGGCCGAACTCGGTGGCCACCAGCTCGGCGGTGTCGTTGTCGATGACATCGGTGATCTTCAGCATCACGCCCTGACGCATCAGGAACTTGATGATGTCGACGCCGCGCACCGCCATCCGGTTGGACAGCTCCTGCACGGTGATGATGTCGGGAATGACCACCTCGCGGGCGATACGGGCCTGTTCGGCTCCGCCGCCGCGACGCTTTTCCTTCTCCCGTTCACGGGCCCGGCGAACCGAGGCCAGCGAACGCATGCGCTCGGCGGCGCCCTCATCGTCACCGGCCAGGACCTGGATGGTCAGGCGGCCTTCACGGCGCTTGGGCTCGCCCTTGGTGCGCGAGACGGCCTTGCCGGGCGCGGCGCCCTTGCGACGATCGTCATCCTCGTCGGGACGGCGGTCGAGCAGCGCGCCGCCAGGACGGGGCGCCGAACGGGTGGCGCGCTGGATCTCGGGCGCGGCCGGGGCGGCGGGCTGACCGGGACGCGGCGGACGCGGGCCGCCGGGGCGGTCGCCGGTGCGCGGCGCCGGACGCGGGGCCAGGGCGGAGTAGCGGACGGTCTCGCCGCCGGGGCGCGGGGCGCCGCCTTGCGGACGGTCACCTTCGCGCGGAGGACGGGCGCCCTGGTAGCCGGTGGCGGCGGCGCCCTGCGGACGATCACCACGGGGGCGGTCGCCCTCCGGACGGTCGCCCGGACGCGGCGCGCGCTGGCCGTAGGGGTTGCCGGCGCCTTCGCGGGGGGCCCGCTGGTTGAACGACGTGCTCCCGCGGTCGGGGCGGTAGGTCGTGGTGCTGGGACGATCGTCGCGGCGTTCGCGCGACGGCTCGTAGGTGCGGGTCTGGTTGCCCGGCTGCTGCTGCGGCGCGGCGGCGCGGGGCGCCTCGGCGACGGGCTGCGGAGCCGGGGTCGGCGCGGGCGCCGGGGTCGGAGCGACAGCGGCCGGAGCCGGAGCCGCGGGAGCCGGCGCGGCGGCCTGGGGCGCGGGCGCCGCCGGAGCGACGGGAGCCGGAGCCACGACGGGCGCCGGGCGAGCGGCCTCGGCCGCGGCGCGGGCGGCGGCCTGTTCAGCGGCCTGGCGGCGCGACTCTTCCTCGGCGCGGGCGCGGACCTGGGCGGCCTGACGCTCCTGGGCCTCGCGGGCGGCGTCGATGGCGCGCTGGCGAGCGCGCATCTCTTCGGCCGACAGGTTGCCGGACGGGTCGATGGCGGACGGGCCCGAGGGGCGCGGCGCGGCGGGACGCGGATCGTAGGTCGTGCGCTTCTCGGCGGCGGACGGGCCGGCGAGGTTGCCGCCGCCGCCCGGGCCGTGCGTGCGCACGCGCTTGGTCTCGACCACCACAGTCTTCGACCGGCCGTGGCTGAAGCTCTGCTTGACCACGCCTGCGCTCACCGAGCCCGCGCGGGGCTTCAGGGTGAGGGAGGGCCTGGGGGCATTGGGCCGGCCGTTGTCGTTCTCGTCGCTCATGCGTCTCGCTTAACTCACTGCCGGCGTATCCGGCGCATACGTAACGTTCAAAACCTGAAGGGACCGCGGCGCGATCCGCCCGGCCCTTCTATTCCTCGCGCCAACCCTCGGGAAGAAGCGGACGGAACCCCGCCAGTCTGTGGACGTCCTTCGTCCAGTGACCGGAGGCTCGCCCCGCAAGGAAGGCGGTGTGTATCACATTCTCGCCCCCCAAGGCCAAACCCAATTCCTCGGAGGTGAAGACGCCGATCAACTGTGGCGGCGAAGGCGATGTCCGGAAGGCGGACAGGAGCTTTCGGCGGCCGTCCGCGGCGCCATCGGAGGCTTCCACAAGCCAGGCGGCCTTGCCGCCCCGGATGCTGGAGAGAACCTTCTCGAACCCGGAGATAATGTCCCCGCCCCGGCGTGCAAGGCCCAAGGCGTCCAGGCACCGCCGGTGCAGCAGCGCGTCGACCTGGTCGGAGAGGCCGGCCGGCGCGACCAGCTTCGTCTTCGCCGCCCGGGAGAACAGGCCCTTCTTGACGGCGGTGTCGACGCTGGCGCGGTCGGCGGCGACCCACAGGCCCCGGCCCGGCAGCTTGCGCGCCAGGTCGGGCGTGACCACGCCCTCCGGCCCGGCCACGAACCGGATCAGCTGGTGTTCCTCCATCACCGAGCCCGAGACGATGTCCCGGCGCTCGCGAGAAGCTTCCCCATGGGTCCGAGGGGTGCGGGGTTGAGGGGCGGCCATGTCGGTTTCGCCCTCAATGAGCAACGCCCTCAGGCGTCGCTCGCCTCGCCTTCGGCCACGGCCAGATCGTAGTCCTCGGGATTATCGAGACCCTCGGAGACGAACTCTTCCTCGTACTCCGGCTCCGGCGGCGCCTCGACCCAGCCCATGATGACCCGGGCCCGCATGATCAGGGCCTCGGCGTCGTCCGGCGACAGGTTGAAGGCTTCCAGGATGCCCGGCTCGCGCACGCGCTCGCCGTCCTTGGTCTCGAACCAGCCACGCAGGTCGTCCGGGATCAGGCCGGCGAGATCCTCGACGGTCTTCACCTCGCCCTCGCCCAGGGCGACGGCGATCGGCAGGGTGACGCCCTCGATCTCCAGCACGGCGTCCTCGACGCCCAGCTCGACGCGACGGGCGTCCTGGGCGGCGGCTTCCTTGTCCAGGAACTCGCGGGCGCGGGTCTGCAGCTCGTCGGCCGTGTCGTCGTCGAAGCCCTCGATGGCCGCGATCTCGTGCGGCTCGACATAGGCGACGTCCTCGACCGACAGGAAGCCTTCGGTGGCCAGCAGCTGGGCGATGACCTCGTCGACGTCCAGGGCTTCCTGGAACAGGGCCGTGGTCTCGGCGAACTGCTTCTGACGGCGCTCGCTCTCCTGGGTCTCGGTCATGATGTCGATCTGCCAGCCGGTCAGCTGGGAGGCGAGGCGGACGTTCTGGCCGCGGCGGCCGATGGCCAGCGACAGCTGCTCGTCCGGCACCACCACTTCGACGCGCTCGTCTTCCTCGTCCATGACGACCTTGGAGACTTCGGCCGGGGCCAGGGCGTTGACGATGAAGGTCGCCTCGTCGCCGTTCCACTGGATGATGTCGATCTTCTCGCCCTGCAACTCGGCGACCACCGCCTGGACGCGCGAGCCGCGCATGCCGACGCAGGCGCCGACCGGGTCGATGCTGGAGTCGTTGCTGACCACGGCCATCTTGGCGCGGCTGCCCGGGTCGCGGGCCACGGCGCGGATCTCGATGACGCCGTCGTAGACTTCCGGCACTTCCTGCGCGAACAGCTTGGCCATGAAGCCGCCGTGGGCGCGGCTGAGCATGATCTGCGGACCCTTGGTCTCGCGGCGGACGTCGTAGATGTAGCAGCGGATGCGGTCGCCGAGGTTGAAGTTCTCGCGCGGGATCGACTGGTCGCGGCGCATGATGCCTTCGCCGCGGCCCAGGTCGACGATGACGTTGCCGTACTCGACCCGCTTGACGGTGCCGTTGACGATCTCGCCGACGCGATCCTTGTACTCTTCGAACTGACGCTCGCGCTCGGCCTCGCGGACCTTCCCGGTCACCACCTGGCGGGCCATCTGGGTCTGGACGCGGCCGAACTCGAAGGGCGGCAGCTCCTCGTCGGTCACCTGGCCGACGAAGGCGTCGCGGTCGAGCGCCAGGGCGTCGCTCAGCCGGACCATGCCCAGCGAGGTTTCGTCCAGCTCGGCGTCGTCGGGCACCACGGTCACGTAGCGCTTGATCGAGGTCTCGCCGGTCTTGGTGTCGATGTGGACGCGGATGTCGTGCTCGGCGCCGTAGCGGCTGCGGGCCGCCTTCTGGATCGCTTCCTCGATGGAGGCGATCACGATCTCCTTCTCGATGCCCTTCTCGCGGGCGACCGCGTCGGCGATCTGGAGCAGCTCAAGGCGGTTGGCGGAAATGCCGGTGGCCATGGTGATTTCCTACTCTTCTTCGGTTTCGATACGGGCGGCGCGCTCGGCGGCCCCGTGTTTCATCAGTTTGTCGTTGAAGACCAGCTTGGCCTCCACGATCCACTCGAACGGTATGTAGAGGGTGGTCTCGGCCTCGACGTTGATCCCCACCTGGCCGTCCTCGACGCCGGCCAGCTCGCCGCGGAAGCGCTTGCGGTTCTCGGCCAGGCGGTCGAGCTCGAGGCGGGCCTCGAAGCCTTCCCAGGTCTCGAAATCCTTAAGCCGGGTCAGCGGCCGGTCGATGCCGGGGCTGGAGACCTCCAGCGTGTATTCGCCGGTGATCGGGTCGGCCGCGTCCATCACCTCGGACACGGCGCGCGACAGCAGGGCGCAGCCCTCGACGGTCATGTCGCCGTCCGGCGTCTCGGCCATGATCTGCAGCCGGCGGCTTTCCTTGCCGGCCATCAGGCGCAGGCGGACGATCTCGTACCCCGCCGCTTCCGCGACCGGATCGAGCAGTTCGAGCAGCGTGGCGTCTTCCGCCGTGCGTGCGCGCATCCGATCAAAACCCAAACAAAAAGCGGCGGCCCGAAGACCGCCGCTCGACTGCGCTATCCAGCGCGATCAAACGATGTAACCCGCTCTATAGCGCGGCCCGAACGGCTTGTCAGCCCCCCGGGCCGCGCCGGAGCGCCCTCTACGCCTTCGTCGGGGCGCCGCCCAGAAAGTCCAGCTTGCCGATCGGCGCGCCGACCGACCGCAGCAGGGCGTAGGCGGTGGTCACATGGAAGAAGAAGTTGGGCAGGGCGAAGCCGGTCAGGTAGTCGGCGCCGCTGAACTTCAGTTCCATGTTCGGGAACTTCAGCACCACCTCGCGATCCTCCGCCCCGTCGAAGGCGGCGGCGTCGACGCCCTCGATGAAGGCGATGGTCGCGGCGATGCGGTCCTTCAGCTCGGCGAGCGTCGTCTCGGTATCAGGCATGGCCGGAACCTCGACCCCGGCCAGCCGGGCGATGGCGCCCTTGGCCGCATCGGAGGCCATCTGCACCTGCCGCGGGAAGGGATGCATGTCCGGCGCGAGGCGAGCCTCCAGGATGGCGGCCTCCGACAGACCGGCGGCCAGCGCCTTGTCGATGATGGCGGCGGTGTTGGTCAGCGCGCGCACGAAAACCGGCGCGGACGCGGCGTGGACGGAAAAGCTCATCTTAAAATGCCCCAGGGGATTGATCAGGGTCGGATAGATCGGATGCGTCGGCCGCAATTGCCAGAGGACCGGTTGCAGATCGTGCGCGGCTCGTCGCCCCCGCCAAGCGCACCCTATCGGAGAAACCGGCGCTTCAGGCATGATTCAGCTTCGCGAGCCTGCCTTGTGCAGCTCTTCCGGAGGAAATTTGCATTTTTTGCAAACTACTCGGAAGCCCGCCGCGGTCGGCCCAAGAAGGGCGATTAGGGTGTGAACTCATAAGTCCGGCGAGGCAGCTTTAGGCCACGAAGCCAATGGCCACTTTGACCCCTTGCCGATATCCGGAACGTCCGCTCCCTGCAGGGCCGCCAAATGTCCGCTTTCGGGCGGGGTGCCAACTTCGCAAAGCGACCCGTAGGCGATAGTCGGAACGTCCGGTTGTGGGCGATCAACTTCGCGGATAGTCCTGCGGGAGCGGGAGAGTGGCCATGATTTCAAAGCTGTTCGGGCGGAAGCCGAAATCGCGCGCTGAAAGTGAGCGTACCTCTTCGCCCACGAGCGAGGCTGCACGAGTTCGCATACGCGGCTCGCTACCGAGCGTAGTCATCGAATGCGCGGACATCAGAAATGAAGACGACTTCTGGAAGCGCTACCTTGACGCCGCGCAGCCTGAGGACGGCCATCTCTTTGGTCGAAACTTAAGTGCCTTCTGGGACGTAATTTACGGCGGTGGGCCCGGCTGGCCGGGTGAGGTGGAGATAGTTCTGCAAAACTCGAAGGTGTTGAACTCGGTGCGCGTGAGAGGGGACGATCGCACGCTTCTGAAAGCGCTCATGAGAATGGCCTCGCGCCCAGAGCCGAGCGTTCCGATCTGGTTCGAGTGAATGTCCGCTTTCCACCCTCTGGCGACATTCGGAATGTCGGCTTGCTGCTTAATCGCTTCGCCGTGTCACGCCTCCACGCTGCAGTCGTCGCGAGCACTTTGTGAGTACACGACCTAGCTCCGCCCCCCTCAGGTCCGCTCGAAATCCAGGAACAGCGGCGCGCAGTCGCCGAGCTTCTTTTCCTCGTAGCGGGTGGTCAGGTGGTCGGCGGGCGGGACGGCGGTGTCGCCGAGTGGGCCGGTGAACAGGCCGCTGGCCGTCATCCGCTGCAGCGTCCAGTCGGCGTAGGCCGCCCAGTCGGTGGCGAAGCGCAGGCGCCCGCCGGGCTTCAGCAGCCGGTGCAGTTCAACGAGGAACTCGCTCTGGATGATCCGCCGCTTGTGGTGGCGCGACTTGGGCCAGGGGTCGGGAAACAGGATGAAGATCCGGTCCAGGCAGCCGTCCGGCAACCGGCCGGCCACCTCGCGCGCGTCGCCCTGGTGGACCTTCACATTGGTCAGGCCGCCCTCCTGCACATGGCGCAGCGCGCTGGCCACGCCGTTCAGGAACGGTTCGACGCCGATGATCAGCAGGTCCGGGTCGCGGGCCGCCTGCCCGGCCATGTGCTCGCCGCCGCCAAAGCCGATCTCCAGCCAGACCTCGCGGGCGTCAGGCTTCAGGTCGCGCGGGTCGAAGGGCCCTGCCGGGATGTCGACCCCCGGCGCCACGGTGTCGAGCAGCGCCGCCTGCCGCGCCTTGAGGACGCGCGCCTTGACGCGGCCGTAGCTGCGCAGGGCCCCGTGAGGCTGCTGGGGAGTCAGGGTCATGGCGGCTCCTCTAGCGTTTCGGCGCGGCGCCCGGAAGGGAGTCCCTTGAGCCGGAGGCCAAGACCGGCGATCCTGCGGCCGTTCCCGGGGCCTCGCCGGCCCCCCGCCACGGTCATGGAGGGCTCCGTGTCGACCCGTTCCATCCTCGCCGCCACGATTGCCGCCGCCCTGCTGGGCGCCTGCGCCTCGACGCCGGGCCGTGTCGCGGTCGGGCCGACCTGCGGCGCCGAACGCCAGGTGACCGTCACTACCCAGGGGACCCGGCTGGCCCTGCGCCCCGGCTCGACCGCCCGCCTGCAGAAGGCGTCCCGACTTCCCGGCGAAAGCGGCGTGGTGCTGTCCTGCCGCCCCGGCGGCGGGTCGCTGAAGCGCTGCGTGGTGCTGTTCGAGGACGCTCCGGGACAGGGTTACGGCAAGGCCGCCCGCGCCTGGGCGCAGCGGGTCATCTACCCCGCCGACGACGACTCCCGCTCCGTCGAGGTCCGGGTCCGGTTCGGCCCGGCGCCGACCGGCGACCGGCGCTGCAGCTGACGGCGCCCAATTTCCGCCCCGGAGGGACGCGAAGGAGGCCGACATGATCCGCACGATCACCCTGCTGGCCGCCCTGGCCCTGACCCTGGCCGGCTGCGCCACGACCGCCCGCTATGACGCCGCCGGCGACGTCCATGCGCTGCTGGTGGCCATCCGCGACAACGACCGCGCCGCCTTCGACCACTACGTCGACCGCCGGGCGCTGAAGAACAGCCTGGAGTCCCGCCTTGTGCGCGAGGTCGGCCGCCGGGACATGGACGACAGCGCCCGGGCGCTGGCCGCCCTCGTCGCGCCGGGCCTCGCCGATGCCGCGGTCGGAGCCTTCCTGCGGCCGGAGGCGTTCCGCGCGGCGGCCAGCTACTACGGCTATACGCCGGACCAGCCGCTGCCGAGCCGCGTCGCCATCGGCGCGGCGCTGAAGTACCGCGATGACGGATCGGTCTGCGCCACAAAGAAAAAGAACGGGCCCTGCCTGCTGGTGTTCACCCGGCAGGACGGCGTCTGGAAGCTGTCCGGCTTCGAAGGTGATCTCGCGGACCTGCGCGGCAAGTCTGGATCAAAACGCTAGGGTTTGAGTGTCATGACGCGTTCTGTTCTTCGCGCCGCGCCGGGGCTGGCCCTCGTCGTCGTCCTGGCCGCCGCAGGCCCATCGACGGCCGCGGTCAAGCGGATGGTCACCTACGATTCCGCCTCGCCCGAAGCCCGGCGGCTGACCGGCGCGGGCCTGACCTTCGTGTTCACCAAGTCCCTGATGCGGCAGCGGGTTCTGGCGGTGCGGGCCACCGCCGTGGCGGTCGGCGTCATCCCCGAACCCCTGCGCGACACCGACACCATCCGCACGCTCGACGGCCTGATGGGCGAGGACGCCGGGACCGGAACCCTCTACGCCATCGACCCCGCGAAGGCCGAGGGGCGGGTGATGGTCCAGGCCTTCTGTCCCGGCGCGACCAGCGGCTGGCTGGCCATCAGCCCGATCGCCCACAATCGCGACCTGCGGGTCCATGCCTTCGGCGCCGACGCCAGCGGCCAGACGCGCCTCTGCGCGGTGATGGACTTCTCCTGGCGCGGCGAATGGCGGATGCCCAACCCCAACACCTCCGACGTCACCGCCCGGGTCATGGCCCCGGACTACTACAAGACCCCGGGAAGCTAGAGCGACGAGTCCTCTCCGGAGCGCAGCGAGGGGGAGGTGGCCTCGCGGAGCGAGGTCGGAGGGGCCGGCGCGGGTGTTTCAGGACAGGGCGCTGGAAGCGGGCCGACGTCAGTCGGCGGCGCTGCCCCCTCCACCATGCTTCGCATGGTCCCCCTCCCCGGCTACGCTCTGCTTCGCGGGGAGGATTTTCATCACATGGCCGATATCGACGTCCTGAGGGACTACGAACGCTTCGACTTCTCCGACGGACCTTGGACGCGGCCGGTGTTCCGGCGCGGATCGGGGCCGGCGGTGATCATCATGCACGAGATCCCGGGCCTGCATCCGCTGGTCGTGCGCTACGCAGACGGGGTGGCGGCGGCCGGCTTCACCGTCTACCTGCCCAGCCTGTTCGGCGAGCCGGGACGGCAGGTCTCGAACGGCTATGTCGCTCGCGAGATGATCCTTAACATCTGCATCCGGCGCGAGTTCAACGTCTGGGCCAACGGCAGATCCTCACCGATCGTCGACTGGCTGAGGGCCCTGGCCCGCAAGGCGCACGCCGACTGCGGCGGACCGGGCGTCGGGGCGCTGGGCATGTGCTTCACCGGCGGCTTCGCCCTGGCCATGATGACCGAGCCCTCGGTGATCGCCCCGGTGCTGAGCCAGCCCTCGATGCCGGTCGGCCGGGGCAGCGCGCGGGCCATCGACTGCAGCAAGGCGGAGATCGCCTGCGCCAGGCGGCGTTTCGAGGACGAGGACCTGTCGCTGCTGGGTCTGGCCTTCCATGGCGACCGCTTCGTGCCGCCCGGCCGGTTCGAGCGGCTGAAGGAAGAGTTCGGCGACCGCTTCGAAGCCTGGCAGCTGAAGCCCGAAGACGGCCAGCCGGGGACGGGCGTGCCCAGCCACTCGGTGCTGACCATCCACCTGGCCAATAGTGGCCCGACCCGCGAGGCCGAGGCGCGGACGATCAGCTTCTTCAGTCAGCGGCTGCGGCCAGCGGCCTCGGCCCCCACGGCGTGAACCAGACGAACGCCGCCGTCAGGCCGCCCATCACCACCATGCCCAGCGCCACCAGCGCGAAAAGCGTCCAGGCCGGCGCCTCCATCATCACCAGGATCACCCCGCCGGTCAGGACCACGGCCAGCCGCGCGGTGCCCGCCAGCAGCGGCCCGCCGATCCTCCCCGCGCCCTGGGCGGAGAAGTAGAGCGCCAGCGAGAGGCCGAAGAAGGCGAACATCGGCCCGACGAAATGCAGATAGGTGGCCGCCGCCTTCGCCACCCCGGCGTCGCGCGTGAAGATCGACACCCAGAGCTCCGGGAACAGGCTGAGCAGGAAACCCAGCACGCCCAGGGCCGCGGCCGCCAGGCCGCCGGCCGTCCAGGCCACGCGGCGGGCGCGGGCCACGTCCCCGGCCCCGATGGCCAGCCCGACCATGGGCAGCGAGGCGACGCCCACCGAGAACGCGATCGGCACCAGCAGGAACTCCAGCCGCGAGCCGATGCCGTAGCCGGCCAGGGTCTCGGTGCCGAAGCGGGCCGCGATGGCGGTGATCACCAGGATCGTCGCCACCGTCTGGATCGGCGACAGCATGGCCGGCCCGCCGACCTTGAGAATGTCCATGAAATGCTCGCGCGACAGCGGCCCGCGCAGCCGCAGGATCACCCGCGCCGAAGAGCGCCGCAGCAGCAGGAACAGGATCACCGTCACCAGGGTGGCGGATATGGCCTGGCCCAGTCCCACGCCGACGATGCCCAGCCGGGCGCCGGTCCCCAGCCGAAGCACAGCGCGCCGCCGACCACCACCTGCAGCGCCGCGCCGGCCAGCATCGCCGCGGACGGGCCGACCATGTTGCCCGAGCCTCGCAGGATCGAGGCCAGCATGTTGCTGAGCCAGATGGCGCCGGCGAAGCTGAACACGATGGCCGAATAGACCACCGCCTGGTGCAGGGTCTCGCCCTGGCCGCCGAGCAGGGTGAAGACCCCGCGGCCGAACAGGGTCAGCAGGATGGTGAAGAACAGGCCAAAGCCCAGCCCCAGCACCGCGCTGTGCCGGGCCAGAGCTTCGGCCCGGTCCTGGGCGCCGGCCCCCAGCGCCCGGCTGACGGCGGAGGACACCCCGCCGCCCATGGCGCCGGCGCTCATCATCCCCATCAGCATGATCAGCGGCAGCACCAGCGCCGCCGCCGCCAGCGGCTCGGCGCCCAGCCGGCCGATGTAGGCGGTCTCGGCGATCGACACCGCCGTGCTGGCCAGCATGCCCAGCAGGTTGGGCGCGGCCAGCTTCAACAGGGTCGGCGCGACGGGCGCGACCAGCAGCGGATGGGGGGCCGCCGCCCCGGTCGAGTCCATCATGCCCTGCTCCGCCTGCGTTCGTTTCGATTCACTACGCATAGTGACAGACCACGGACCACCCGCAACCCGGCCTCTCCCACTTGGGAGAGGGGGAGGATTCCCAAACTGGACATCCCGGCCCATCGCGCCTAGAAGCCCGCCCTTGTTTTCGCCCGCCCCGGGTTCGATCCCCGCCGCCGGCCAGAGGTAGACCGTCATGTCACGCGCCAGTCCCAAGCACGGGAAATCCCGCCACCAGGCCCCCGCCGGCCCGACCCAGCGCCAGCTGCGCGCCGGGGAGCTGATCCGCCACGCCCTGGTCGAGGTCCTCCGCGAGGAAGAGTTCCGGGAGACGGCGCTGCAGGGCGTCTCGGTGACCGTCTCGGAAGTGCGGATGAGCACCGACCTCAAGCACGCCATCTGCTTCGTCGAACCGCTCGGGGCCGGCGTCACCGGCCAGGAGACGGCCGAGATCGTCAAGGCGCTGAACAAGGTCGCCAAGTACCTGCGCGGTCGGCTGTCGCGCCACATCGCCATGAAGTTCACGCCGGACCTGAAGTTCTTCCACGACGACAGCTTCGCCAACGCCGCGCGGATCAACAGCCTGTTCGACAACCCGCGCGTCCAGGCCGACCTGCACCCCGAGGACTTCCCCGCCCCCGCCGCCAGCGACGACGACGGCGAAGCCTAGGATGGCCCGCCGCAAGAAGGGCGACGCCGTCTCGGGCTGGGTGTGCCTGGACAAGCCCTACGACTTCGGCTCGACCCAGGCCGTGGGCCGGGTGCGCTGGCTGTTCAACGCCCAGAAGGCCGGCCACGCCGGCACGCTGGACCCGCTGGCCACCGGCGTGCTGCCCATCGCGCTGGGCGAGGCGACCAAGACCGTCCCGTTCATGATGGACGCCGACAAGGCCTATCGCTTCATGATCGAGTGGGGCCGCTCGACCACCACCCTGGACCGCGAGGGCGAGACCACCGGAACCTCCGACGTGCGCCCCACCGTGGCCCAGGTCGAGGCCGCCCTGCCCGCCTTCGTCGGCGAGATCCAGCAGATCCCGCCGCAGTATTCGGCGATCAAGGTCGACGGCGAGCGCGCCTATGACCTGGCCCGGGCCGGCGAGGCGTTCGAGCTGCAGCCGCGCGCGGTGGTCGTCCATGCCGCGCGGGTCAGCGCCGCCCCCGACGCCGACCATGTCGAGATCGAGGTGGAGTGCGGCAAGGGGACCTATGTCCGCTCCATCGTCCGCGACCTGGCGGCCGCCCTGGGGGCCGAGGCGCACGTCAGCGCGCTGCGCCGCACCCGGGTCGGACCGTTCGGGGAAGATCGTGCGATTCTGCTGGAAAATCTGGAAGATATGAGCCATAAGGCCGCGCTTCCGGAGGTATTGCTCCCGGTCGAGACCGCGCTGGACGACATCCCGGCGCTGGCCGTGACCGCGGAGGACGCCTTCCGGCTGGCGCAGGGAAGACCCATCGTTCTCGTTCCCCGACAGGTCGAAAACCTCAAGGCCCGCCTCACCGGCGGTTCCCGACTGGTTTCGGCGATGGACGGAGACAGGCTGGTGGCCCTCGCCGAGATGCGCGCGGGAAAGCTCAATCCCGTCCGGGTCTTTCTTCAAGCCTGAGCGGAGACCACACGATGTCGATCACTCTCGAGCGCAAAGCCGCGCTCATCACTGAACACGGCCGTACCCCCGGCGACACCGGAAGCGCCGAAGTCCAGGTCGCGATCCTCACCGAGCGGATCGCCAACCTGACCGAGCACTTCAAGTTCCACAAGAAGGACAACCACAGCCGTCGTGGTCTTCTGCTCATGGTTTCGCAGCGTCGTTCGCTGCTCGACCACCTGAAGAAGTCCGACGTCGCGCGCTACCAGGCGATCATCGAGAAGCTGGGCCTGCGCCGCTAGGCTGACCAACCCCACGGGGCGGGATCTTCATCGAAGGTCCCGCCCCGATGCTTATCCGCCGAAGGTTCCTCCAGGCCTTGGAACCGCCGGCGCGAAGCCCCCTAAGCCGGGCTTCTGACGTACGAACGAGGGTTCAAACGAAATCCTCATCAGGCCTGACATCTGGAGAGGATTTCGGAAACGACACCTGTCCGCCCCCGCGGGAATACGCCCTCGGGACACGAGAGAAAGACCCTCAATGTTCGATATCAAACGCAAGACCATCGAGTGGGGCGGCAAGACGCTCACGCTCGAAACCGGCCGCATCGCCCGTCAGGCTGACGGCGCCGTTCTGGCCACCATGGGCGAAACCGTCGTCCTGGCCACCGCCGTGTTCGCCAAGACCCAGAAGCCGGGACAGGACTTCTTCCCGCTGACGGTCAACTACCAGGAAAAGACCTTCGCCGCCGGCAAGATCCCGGGCGGCTTCTTCAAGCGTGAAGGCCGTCCGTCGGAGAAGGAGACCCTGGTCTCCCGCCTGATCGACCGTCCAATCCGCCCGCTGTTCGTCAAGGGCTTCAAGAACGAAGTCCAGGTCGTCGTCACCGTGCTGCAGCATGACCTCGAGAACGACCCCGACATGCTGGCCATGGTCGCGGCCTCGGCCGCCCTGGTCATCTCGGCGCCCGTTCATGGGCCCGATCGGCGCCGCGCGCGTCGGCTGGATCAATGGCGAATACGTCCTGAACCCCACCGTCGACGAACTCAAAGAGTCGAAGATGGACCTGGTCGTGGCCGGCACCACCGACGCGGTCATGATGGTCGAGTCCGAGATCCAGGAACTGGACGAAGAGATCGTTCTGGGCGGCATCAAGTTCGCCCATGAAGGCATCCAGCCGGTGATCAACGCGATCATCGACCTGGCCGAACATGCCGCCAAGGAGCCGTTCGACTTCGCCGTCGACGACACCGACGCCATCAAGGCGGAGATGAAGACCCTGGTCGGCGCCGACATCATCGCCGGCTACAAGATCCAGAAGAAGCAGGACCGCTACGAAGCGATCGGCGCCGCCAAGAAGAAGGCCATCGCGGCCCTCGGCAAGAGCGAAGCCAATCCGGACGGGACCGATCCGCTGAAGCTGGGCGGCGTGTTCAAGGAACTGGAAGCCGACGTCGTGCGTCGCGCCATCCTCGACACCGGCATCCGCATCGACGGCCGCGACGTGAAGACCGTGCGTCCGATCCTCGGTGAAGTCGGCATCCTGCCGCGCACCCACGGTTCGGCCCTGTTCACCCGCGGCGAAACCCAGGCCCTGGTCGTGGCCACCCTGGGCACCGGCGACGACGAGCAGTTCGTCGACGCCCTGGAAGGCACCTACAAGGAATCCTTCCTGCTGCACTACAACTTCCCCCCCTACAGCGTCGGTGAAACCGGCCGCATGGGCACGCCCGGCCGCCGCGAAGTCGGCCACGGCAAGCTCGCCTGGCGCGCCCTTCGTCCGATGCTGCCGGCCAAGGAAGACTTCCCCTACACGATCCGCCTGGTCTCCGAGATCACCGAGTCCAACGGCTCGTCCTCGATGGCCACGGTCTGCGGCTCGTCGCTCGCCATGATGGACGCGGGCGTTCCGCTGATCCGTCCGGTCAGCGGCATCGCCATGGGCCTGATCCTGGAAGACGACGGCTTCGCGGTCCTGTCGGACATCCTGGGTGACGAAGATCACCTGGGCGACATGGACTTCAAGGTCGCCGGCACCAGCGACGGCATCACCTCGCTGCAGATGGACATCAAGATCTCCGGCATCACGCTCGACATCATGGAAAAGGCCCTCGCCCAGGCGAAGGAAGGCCGTGACCACATCCTCGGCGAGATGAACAAGGCCATGGACGCGCCGCGCACCGAGCTCGGTGAGTTCGCGCCCAAGATCGAGACCATCAAGATCCCGGTCGACAAGATCCGTGAAGTGATCGGCACCGGCGGCAAGGTGATCCGCGAGATCGTCGCCGAAACCGGCGCCAAGGTGGACATCGGCGACGATGGCACCATCAAGATCGCGGCCTCGGAACAGTCCAAGATCGACGCGGCCAAGGACTGGATCAAGTCCATCGCCAGCGAGCCGGAACTGGGCGCCATCTACAACGGCAAGGTCGTGAAGGTCGTCGACTTCGGCGCCTTCGTGAACTTCTTCGGCGCCAAGGACGGCCTGGTCCACGTCAGCCAGATCAGCAACGAGCGGGTCTCCAAGCCCAGCGACGTGCTGACCGAAGGCCAGATGGTCAAGGTGAAGCTCCTGGGCTTCGACGATCGCGGCAAGACCAAGCTGTCGATGAAGGTCGTCGATCAGGAAACGGGCGAAGACCTGTCGGCCAAGGCGACCGAAGAGGCGTAAGCCTCTAGCGTCATCGCTGAAGATTGGGGGCGGTTCCGGCGACGGAGCCGCCCTTTTTCTGTTTCAGTCCTCCCCGCTCGCGGGGAGGGGGACCATGCGGAGCATGGTGGTGGGGCAGCGCTGGCGGCGGACGACTGACCGCCGTGCACAGCGCCCGATCCTGACACCTCGGCGCCGGCCCCTCCGACCTCGCTCCGCGAGGCCACCTCCCCCTCGCTTCGCTCCGGAGAGGATGGGCGTTTATCCACCGGTTTCCCGGCGAAGGCCGGGATCCATGAGCCCGCCCCGAGCCCTTGCCCCGTATGGGCCCCGGCCTTCGCCGGGGACACGGGAAATAGGGGGATAACTCAAATCTATCCCCCACCCCTCGGACCGCCCGTATCCTTCACAAGTCCCCGTCGCGGGGGAGGGCGCGTGGTACCAGCCCGATGCGGCGGCGGGGAGTGGTCGAGCGGGATCAGGCGGAGGGGACGTAAGCCTCCGTTCCGGGCGTGCGCTGGTGTGCCGTCCGCCCGTTCGTGGGCAGCAATTCGAGCCGTCTGGAGAGGCCAGGCGGGGAGAGTCCGGGATAAAGGGGTGAACAGCTCCGCGCGTCCCGGGCCTGCGAGATAACGGCCACGCGGAGCGTCAACCTTCGTCGAAACGGTACAACACTACCCCTATGCCGGGCGGAGGCCCGGCGCTCCGCCCCCTCCCCAGCCTTTTCGGGCGCCGTCCGTTGAGGCGGCGAAGCCGTGTCCCTTCCGACCAGACAATCGGCCGCGCGCCTTCCGCCCGGCAAAGTAAACGCCCCTTAACCCTCCGCGGGCCAGATAGGCGGCTCAGAATGATTGCGGGGGCGCGGATGGCGCGGGCGGCGAGGCGGACCGGGCTGGACATGGCGATGGAGCTGGCGGCCTGGGCCTGGACCCAGCCGTTCAGCGCGCGCCTGCGCGGCGGCGTGGTGGCGGCGGCCGGCCTGGCGCTGATCGCCGCCTTCGCCACCTGGAATTCCGCCGATCCCAGCCTGAACGTCGCCTCGGCCCTGCCGGCGACCAACATCCTGCGCGGGCCGGGCGCCGTGGTCGCCGACATCTTCGTGCAGTCGCTGGGCCTGGCCGCCTGGGGGCTGGCGCTGCTGATGGTCGTCTTCGGCCTGACCCGCGCCGTCGATCCCGATCCGGATGCGCATCGCCGCGCCACCCGCCTGCGGGCGCTGGTCGGGGTGGGCGCCGTGCTGGCCCTGGCCGGCGCCATCGCCGCGCCGAGCCCGCCGAAAAGCTGGGCGCTGGCCCGGGGCCTCGGCGGTTTCTGGGGCGACGGCCTGCTGGGCGGCCTGTCGGGGATCATCGCCTTCGCCCGTATTCCAGGCGCGGAGATCATAGCCGCCCTGGTGCTGTTCGCCGTGGGCGGGTTCGCCGCCACCTGGGCCCTGGGGGTCAGCCGCGCCGGCATGGCCCGCGCCGCCGAGGGCGCGCTGGAGAACCTGCTGGCCCGCCGCCCCGCGCCGCGCGAGCCCGAGCCTGTCGCCGCCCCCACCCGGGCCCCGGCTGCCCGCCGCCGCGCGGAGAAGACCACCGCCACGCCCAAGCCGCTGCGCTTCGCCGACGATCCGCCGGCCGAGGTCGACGAGGACGAGGCCGATATCCCCGCCGCCGGCCGCCCCGGCGCCCCGGCCATCAAGCCGCCCAAGCCGGCGCCCAAGAACAGCAGCCGCGAGGTGCGCGAGCAGCAGAAGACCTTCGACTTCGTCGCGCCCGGCGGCTTCATGCTCCCGGAGCTGGCCATGCTGGCCAAGCCCAAGCCCCGCGTCGGCGGCTTCGACGAGGAGGCGCTGCGCCAGAACGCCCGGCTGCTGGAAAGCGTGCTGAGCGAGTTCGGCATCCGCGGCGCCATCGACCAGATCCGCCCCGGCCCGGTGGTCACCCTCTATGAGTTGGTGCCGGCGCCGGGCGTGAAGCACGCGCGGGTCGTGGCGCTGGCCGACGACATCTCCCGCTCGATGGGCGTGGCCGCCTGCCGGGTGTCGGTGGTGTCGGGCCGCAACGCCATCGCGCTGGAGCTGCCCAACGCCAAGCGCGAGACCGTCTATCTGCGCGACCTGCTGGCCAGCGCCGACTACGAAAAAGCCTCCCAGACCCTGCCCATGGCGCTGGGCGAGACCATCGGCGGCGAGCCCTATATCGCCGACCTGGCCCGCATGCCCCACCTGCTGATCGCCGGCACCACCGGCTCGGGCAAGTCGGTCGGGGTCAACGCCATGATCCTGTCGATCCTCTACCGGCTGAGCCCCGAGCAGTGCCGGTTCATCATGATCGACCCCAAGATGCTCGAGCTCTCCGTTTATGACGGCATCCCGCATCTGCTGGCGCCGGTGGTGACGGACTCCAAGAAGGCGATCGTGGCGCTGAAGTGGACCGTCCGCGAGATGGAGGACCGTTATCGCCGCATGGCCAAGATCGGCGTGCGCGGCATCGCCGCCTACAACGAGCGGGCCAAGGAGGCGATCGACAAGGGCGAGCACTTCGAGCGCACGGTCCAGACCGGCTTCGACGAGGCCGGCCGCCCGATCTTCGAGAGCGAGAAGATCCGCCCTGAGCACATGCCCTATCTGGTCGTGGTCATCGACGAGGTCGCCGACCTGATGATGGTGGCCGGCAAGGATATCGAGGGCGCCGTGCAGCGGCTGGCCCAGATGGCCCGCGCCGCCGGCATCCACCTGATCATGGCCACCCAGCGCCCGTCGGTCGACGTCATCACCGGCACCATCAAGGCCAACTTCCCGACCCGGATCAGCTTCCAGGTCACCTCGCGCATCGACAGCCGCACCATCCTGGGCGAGCAGGGCGCCGAGCAGCTGCTGGGCCAGGGCGACATGCTCTACATGGCCGGCGGCAGCGGCGGCCGGCTGACCCGCCTGCACGGTCCGTTCGTGGCCGACGAAGAGGTGGCGGCGGTGGCCAAGTTCCTGCGCGAGCAGGGCACGCCGCAGTACCTGGACGAAGTCACCGCTGGCGGCGATGACGAGGACGGCGACGGGGGCGGATACGGCTCCGGCGGCGGCGACGGCGACGAGAACAGCCTCTACGACCGCGCCGTGGCCGTGGTCACCCGCGACGGCAAGGCCTCGACCAGCTACATCCAGCGCCGGCTGCAGATCGGCTACAACCGCGCCGCCTCGCTGATTGAACGGATGGAGCAGGAGGGCGTTGTTGGAGCCGCCAACCACGCCGGCAAGCGCGAGATCCTGGCCCCGCCGCCTCCCTAGGGACGCGAGTGGTCAAGAAATTGCCGTTCGGCCCTGCTAGAGCGATGCCATGACCACCACCCGACGCGCCCTCCTCGCCGCCGCCCCGGCCCTGCTGCTGGCCCCGGGCCTCGCCCATGCTGCCCTGTCGCCCGCCGACCAGGCCATGGTCGAGAAGGCCACGACCTATCTGCAGGGCCTTCAGTCGGCTCGCGGCAAGTTCGTGCAGACCGACGCCCGCGGCTCCCAGACGACCGGGATGCTCTACCTGCAGCGCCCGGGCAAGGCGCGCTTCGAGTACGAGGCGCCGTCCAGCCTGCTGGTGGTCTCCGACGGCCGCGTCGTCTCGGTCGCCGACAAGCGCCTGAAGACCGTGAACCGCTACTTCCTCAGCCAGACGCCGCTGAAGCTGTTCCTGGCCGACGAGATTCGCCTGGACCGCGGCGTGCACATCGCCGGGGTGAAGGCGCTCAACGACGGTTTCGAGATCACCGCCCAGGACCGCGCCGGCAAGACCAAGGGCCAGATCATCATGACCTTCGGGGGCAGCCCCTTGCAGCTGCTCGGCTGGACGGTCACCGACGCCCGCAACGCCCCGACCCGGGTGCGGCTGACCAGCCTGGTGCGGGCCTCGGGCCTCGACCCGGCCCTGTTCAAGGCCCCCTACCCGACCCCCGCGCGTCGCGGATGAGCCCCGATTGATTTGTGACACAATCGCAACAGGCAAATACCTCGATTCAACCAGTTGACGTTTCTGCGCTCTCGTTGCAATAATGCCACGCATAACGGTAGCGCGCCCGACCTCGCGATACCGTCGCACCGTGCCGGAACCTATCCCCTCCCGGCGGCGGCATGAGAGACCACCTTTTGCGCCCGGATGCGTCACGCATCCGGGCGTTTCTTTTGGCCCGAAACCCCTTATCTGACGCCCATGCGCCTTCGCCTCGCCACCTGGAACATCAACTCGGTCCGCCCGCGCGGCGAGCTCATCGGCCGCATGGTCGACGAGGTCGCGCCCGATGTCCTGTGCCTGCAGGAGATCAAGTGCCAGACGGCCGAGTTTCCGAAGGCGATGTTCGAAGACCTGGGCTTCTCCCACTTCCGCATCGCCGGCCAGAAGGGCTGGCACGGGGTGGCCATCGCCTCCCGCCATCCGATCGAGGACGCCCAGCCGCTGGAGGTCTGTCGCGAGGGCCACGCCCGCTGTGTCGGCGCGAAGATCGCCGGGGTCGAGATCCACAACTTCTACATCCCGGCCGGCGGCGACACGCCCGACCGGGCCCTGAACCCCAAGTTCGACCACAAGCTGGACTTCTACGAGGGCCTGACCCGCGAGCTGGCCAAACGCGATCCCAAGGCGCCGCTGGTCGTCACCGGCGACCTCAACGTGGCCCCGGGCGAGTTCGACGTCTGGAACCACCGCTACATGTCGAAGATCGTCAGCCATACGCCGGTCGAGATCGAGGCCTTCCGGGCGATGCAGGCGTCGCTGGGGCTGATCAACCTGGTGCGCGAGGCAAGCCCCGAGCCGGAGAAGCTGGCCAGCTGGTGGAGCTACCGCGCCGCGGACTTCCGCCAGTCCAATCGCGGGCTGCTGCTGGACCATATCCTGGTCACCCCCGGCCTGCGCGAGGCGGCCTTCGCCGGCGGCAGGGCCCAGGCCCGCATCCACGACGACGTGCGCGGCTGGGACAAGCCCAGCGACCATGCGCCGGTGACCGCGGATCTGATGGTCTGAACAGCCCTTAGGGCTGCAGCCGGTAGCCCCCCGCCTCGGTCAGCAGCAGGCGGGCGTTGGCGGGATCGGGCTCGATCTTCTGGCGCAGGCGGTAGACGTGGGTTTCCAGCGTGTGGGTGGTGACGCCGGCGTTGTAGCCCCAGACCTCGGTCAGCAGCTCCTCGCGCGACACCGACTTGGCCCCGCTGCGATAGAGATACTTGAGGATGTTGGTTTCCTTCTCGGTCAGCCGCACCTTTTTGGCCTTGTCGTCGACCAGCAGCTTCTGGGCCGGACGGAACTCGTAGGGGCCGATGCGGAAGACCGCGTCCTCGGACGCCTCGTGGCTGCGCAGATGGGCGCGGATGCGGGCCAGCAGCACCCCGAACCGGAAGGGCTTGGTGACATAGTCGTTGGCCCCGGAATCCAGGCCCAGGATGGTGTCGGCGTCGGTCGCCGCCGCCGTCAGCATGATGATCGGGGCGGTCACCCCGCCCTTGCGCATCAGCCGGCAGGCCTCGCGGCCGTCCATATCGGGCAGGTCGACGTCCAGCAGGATCAGGTCCGGCCGGGCTTCCCGGCCCAGTCGTCCGCCCTCCCCGGCCGTCTCGGCCTGGACCACCGCGAACTCCTCGTGGAGCTGCAGCTGTTCGGCCAGAGCGCTGCGGAGGTCGTTGTCGTCATCGACGATGAGGAGAGTCTTGCGTTGCGCCATCAACAGACCATGCACCGGTTCGCGGCCTCTGGCCAACATCCGGGCGAGACCAGGCCTGCAGATAGGGACCGCGCGCGGCTATTTCACGGCCTTGCCGACGCCGTCAGCCTCGCCCGCCGAACAGGGCCGAGCCGACCCGCACGCTGGTGGCGCCCAGGCGCACCGCCGTCTCGTAGTCGGCGCTCATGCCCATCGACAGCTTCTCCAGGCCGTTGCGGGCGGCGATCTCGGCGAGCATCGCGAAATGCGGCTCCGCGGGCTCGGCTTCCGGCGGGATGCACATCAGCCCCTCGACGGTCAGACCCAGATCGCGGCAATGGGCGACAAAGGCGTCGACATCGGCCGGAAAGACCCCGGCCTTCTGCGGCTCCTGGCCGGTGTTGACCTGGACATACAGGCGGACGGTCTTGTCCGACCGCGCCATCTCCCGGGCCAGGGCCCCGGCCAGCTTCTCGCGATCGACGGACTCGATGACGTCGAACAGCGCGACCGCCTCGCGGACCTTGTTGGTCTGCAGCGGCCCAATGAGGCGCAGCTCAACGCCCTCGCGCCGCGGTATCCAGCGCCCCATGGCCTCCTGGACGCGGTTTTCGCCGAACACCCGCTGCCCGGCGGCCAGCATGGCGTCGATCTTCTCGTCCGCCTGTTGCTTGGAGACGGCGACAAGGGTCACATCATCGGGCGACCGCCCGGCCTCCCGCGCCGCGGCGGCGATACGGTCCAGCACGGAAAGGCGCGCGTCGGCGACAGCGGATGAGTGAGGCAACGGGTGATCTCCAGCGGCTGGCGGACCTTGCGGCGTCCTTACGACCCCGTCTGCCCTCCGCAAAGCCCCTGCCCCGCCTGATCTTCGTCACCGACCCGACGCGGACGCCCGATCCCGAGGCTGTGGCGATGCGCTTGCCGGCCGGCGCGGGGGTCATCTATCGGGCCTTCGGGGCTCCGGACGCGGGCGAGCGTGCGGCGGGGCTGGCGGCCATCGCCCGCGCGCGCGGGCTGCTGCTGCTGATCGGCGCCGACGCGGCCCTGGCGGCCGCCGTGGGGGCCGGCGGCGTGCATCTGCCGGAACGCGACCTTGGTCGCGCCGACGGCCTGAAAGCCGACCGTCCCGACTGGATCGTCACGGGCGCCGCCCATTCGCTGGAGGCTGCCCGGCTGGCGGCGGAGTTCGGCTGCGACGCGGTGCTCGCCTCGACCGTGTTTCCAAGCGCCAGCGCCTCGGCCGGAACGCCGATGGGCGCCGACGGCTTCGCCGCCTTCGTCGCCGCCGCGCCGCTGCCGGTCTATGCGCTGGGCGGCGTGAACGTGAAAACGGCGCGCGAGCTGGTCAGCTCGGGCGCCGCGGGCTTTGCGATGGTGGAGGGCCTCAGAACTTGAAGGCGGTCTCGAGCCGCACGCGCGGCGTTTCCTCGCGGCCGTCGCTCTTGCGGATCGGCGCGGGCTGGTTGGGTCCGACGCCGACGGCGCCGCCGACGCGCAGGCGCGGCGTGACCTTGAAGAAGGCGCCCGCCTCGACGTCGCGGCCCGACGGACCGATGTCGGTGCGCGGCTTGATGTCGAGGGTCAGGCCCCAGCGACCCTTGTTGGCGTCCCAGACCAGCCGGCGGCTGTCCTGCGGCGCGAATTGGGCGTCACTGGCGTTGAAGTCGCTGCGGACCGTGAAGGGCGCCGTCGGCTTGGGCTTGGCCGGCGCCGTCTGGGCATAGGCGAACGTCGCCGAGCCCGCCAGGGCCAGCGCCGAAATCGCGACAGTGCTCAGAAGCTTGGTCATTTCGCCTTTACCGGCTTCCCCCAGCCGTCTCGCTCTTGCCATCATTGCTGATGAAACATGGTGAGCCTTCATCGCGATTAAAAGCGGCTGGGGGCCGGGGTCAACTGGCTGCGGTCAGACTCGGGGATGGAGTCCATCGATTCCCCGGTCGCCTGTTGCGCGAAGGCCACGAGATTCCCGTTTGGCGGCGAGGCGGCCCTGTTGTAGACGGGCTGTCGAGGCGTCGGGGGTGTACGCCGCCGCGCGAACATGGCACGCGCGGCCCGAAACGTAAGTGGAGCGATACAATATGGCGTTTGCGCGCGGGTCTTGGATGCGGGTCGCCTCTGTCGGGGTTCTGACCCTGGCGCTCGTGGGCGTGGCCGGCTGCGGAACAGGCGGGTCGCGGAACGTCGACGACGGCGGCGGCTGGTCGCCGTTCGGTCGCGGCTCCAGCGCTCCCAAGGGCGGCGAAGCGGCGCAGATCGGCGTCAACGCCTACCTGTGGCGCGCGACGCTGGACACCCTGTCCTTCATGCCCCTGGCCTCGGCCGACCCCTACGGCGGCGTGGTGATCACCGACTGGTACACCAACCCGGAAAAGCCGGACGAACGCTTCAAGGCGACGGTCTACATTCTCGATACGCGACTTAGGGCCGACGGCCTCAACGCGACCGTGTTCAAGCAGGTCAGCGACGGCGCCGGCGGCTGGACGGACGCCCCCACGGCGCCCAGACCGAGACGGATATCGAGAACGCCATCCTGACCAAGGCCCGCCAGCTGCGCCTGGCCAACATGGCCGGCTAAGCCGGCCCGGACCACCCGAAAGCCGAAATGGCCCGATACAATCCGAAGGACGCGGAGCCCCGTTGGCGTGAAGCCTGGGCCCGCAAGGACGTTTTCCGCGTCGCCAACGACGACCCGCGGCCGAAATACTATGTCCTGGAGATGTTCCCCTATCCGTCGGGGCGCATCCACATGGGCCATGTCCGCAACTACGCCATGGGCGACGTCGTGGCCCGCTATCGCCGCGCCCGCGGCCATGCGGTGCTGCATCCGATGGGCTGGGACGCCTTCGGCATGCCGGCCGAGAACGCCGCCATGGAGCGCGGCGTCCACCCCAAGGGCTGGACCTACGACAACATCGCCGGGATGCGGGAACAGCTGAAGGCGCTGGGTCTGTCGATCGACTGGAGCCGCGAGTTCGCGACCTGCGATCCCGAATACTACGGCCAGCAGCAGGCCTGGTTCCTGAAGCTGCTGGAGCGGGGTCTGGTCTACCGCAAGGAGGCCACGGTCAACTGGGATCCGGTCGACATGACCGTGCTGGCCAACGAACAGGTCGTCGACGGCCGCGGCTGGCGCTCGGGCGCGGTGGTCGAGAAGAAGAAGCTGACCCAGTGGTTCCTGCGGATCACCGACTACGCCGATGACCTGATCGAGGGCCTGCAGACCCTCGACCGCTGGCCGGAAAAGGTCCGGACCATGCAGGAGAACTGGATCGGTCGCTCCACCGGCCTGCAGTTCGCCTTCGACTTCGACGGCCGCGCGCCGGACGGCTTCGAGGCAGGACTGGAAGTCTATACGACCCGCCCCGACACCCTGTTCGGCGCGGCCTTCGTCGGCATCGCGCCCGATCACCCGCTGGCGGAACGGCTGGCGACCGACCCGAAGGTCGCTGCCTTCGTCGCCGAGTGCCGCAAGGGCGGCACCTCGGAAGCGGACATCGAGGGCGCTGAAAAACTGGGCCTGGATACCGGCCTGCGGGTGAAGCACCCGTTCGTCGAGGGCGAGACCCTGCCGGTCTGGATCGCCAACTTCATCCTGATGGACTACGGCACGGGCGCGATTTTCGGCTGTCCGGCCCATGACCAGCGGGACCTGGACTTCGCCCGCAAGTACGGCCTGCCGGTAAAACCGGTCGTCCTGCCCGGCGACGCCCATCCCGCCACCTATATGGTCGGGTCCGAGGCCTTCACCGGCCCGGGGAAGATCTTCAACTCCGGCTTCCTCAACGACCTGACCATCGAGCAGGCCAAAGCCGCCGCTGTCGCCCGCATCGAAGAAATGGGCAAGGGCAAGGGCGCCACCGTCTATCGCCTGCGCGACTGGGGCGTCTCGCGCCAGCGCTACTGGGGCTGTCCGATCCCGGTCATCCATTGCAGGGCCTGCGGTACGATCCCGGCCCCGGCCGACCAGCTGCCGATCATCCTGCCCGACGACGTCACCTTCGACCGGCCGGGCAATCCGCTGCTGCACCACCCGACCTGGCGCTTCGTGAAGTGCCCGACCTGTGGCGGCGATGCCGAGCGTGAGACCGACACCCTCGACACCTTCATGGACTCGTCCTGGTACTTCGCCCGGTTCGCCAATCCGCAGAGCGACACGCCGATCGACAAGGCCGCCGCCGACAAGTGGCTGCCGGTGGACCAGTACATCGGCGGGGTCGAGCATGCGGTCCTGCACCTGCTGTATGCCCGCTTCGTGACCCGCGCCCTGAAGGATGAGGGTCTGCTGTCAGTGGCCGAGCCCTTCGCCGGCCTGTTCACCCAGGGCATGGTCACCCACGAGACCTACCGCAGTCAGGCGGGCGACTGGGTCGAACCGACGCAGATCGTTATCGAGACCGAAGGAAACACCCGCCGCGCTCGCGTGGCCTCGACGGGCGAGCCGCTGGTCATCGGCGACATCGAGAAGATGTCGAAGTCGAAAAAGAACGTGGTGGCGCCCGAGGAGATCTTCGAGACCTACGGCGTCGACGCCGCCCGCCTGTTCGTGATGTCCGACAGCCCTCCCGAGCGGGACGTGCAGTGGACGACGGGCGGGGTCGAGGGCGCCGGCCGCTTCGTCAACCGGGTCTGGGCCGAGTTCGATGCCGATGGCGCCGCGCCGTCCGGACCTGATGCCGACCCGCGGGCCGAGGAGCTGCGACGCGCGACGCACAAGACGATCAAGGCCGTCACCGACTCGATCGAGCAGTTCCGGTTCAACAGCGGCATCGCCCGCCTGTATGAGTTCCTGAACATTCTCAAAGGCTTCCAGGCCGGCGACGCGGGGGTGGCCAATGCGCGGGCCGAGGCCCTGTCGGTGCTGGCCAGGCTGATCGCCCCCTTCACCCCCCATCTGGCCGAGGAATGCTGGGTGCGGATCGGCGGAGAGGGCATGGCCGTGGACGCGGTCTGGCCGGAAGCCGATCCGGCCCTGACCGTCGACGCCGAACTGGTTCTGCCCGTGCAGATCAACGGCAAGCGCCGCGCCGAGGTCCGGGTTCCGGCCGACGCCGACGAGGCCGCGGTGCGCGAGAAGGCGCTGGCGGACCCGGCGGTTACGGTCCACCTTGAAGGCCAGACCGTGCGCAAGGTGATCGTCGTGCCCGGTCGCATCGTGAACATCGTCGCGGGGTGATCATGAAGGCGCGTCTGCTGGCTCTGGTTCTGCTCGCGGCGACTCCGGCCCTGGCCGGGTGTGGCTTCACGCCCCTGTACGCCCAGCCCGGCGTCAGCCCGGGCCTGTCGGCCATCGAGACCATCGCGCCGGAGGGCCGCACCGGCTACCTGCTGCGCGAGTCCCTGGACGACGCCCTGGCGCGCGACGCCGCTGTTCCGGCCGCCTACACCCTGAAGATCGACCTCAAGCAGATCCGCACGCCGCGCGGTCGGCGCGTCGATTCCGCGGCGAGCCGGTACGAACTGGTTCTGGACGCAGACTGGACGCTGACCGAAGCGGCCACCGGCCTGGTCGCCTTCAAGGGCGTGACCAGCACCGAGGTCACCTTCGACCGCGCCGATCAGCCCTATGCCTCGATCGCCGGGCATCAGGACGCCGAGGAGCGCGCCGCGGCCGAGCTGGCCCGCAAGATCCAGCTGCAGCTGGCCATCTGGATGGCGCGCGGCCGGGCGGGGTAGGCCGCCATGATCATTTCCAAGCGTCCCGAGGTCGAGCGTTTCCTCAAGGGGCCCGACGCCGGCGTGCGCGCGGCCCTGATCTACGGTCGCGACCGGGGCGGCGTGCGGGAACGCGCCGACAAGCTGGCCAGGGTGGTCACCGCCAACCCGGACGATCCCTTCGACACCGCCATGCTCACCGACGACGAGCTGGACGGAGGCCGCCTGGAGGGGGAGTTGTCAGCCATCTCGATGATGGGCGGCCGCCGGCTGGTCCGGGTGCGCTTTTCCGGCGAGAAGGCCGGCCCGGACAAGGCCGCGGCCGAGGCTCTGGCGGCCCATGCCGAAGGAAAACTGAACCCAGACGCCTTCCTGCTGATCGAGGCCGGGGCGCTCGGCCGGGACTCGGCGATGCGCAAGGTCGCCGAGAAGGCCGCCGCCTGTGCGACCATCCCCTGCTACGACGACGAGCCCGGCGATGTCGCCCGCCTGGTGCGCGAGTCGCTGGCCGCCGACAAGGTGGGGCTCGATAGCCAGGCGCTGGAGCTGTTCGTCTCGCGTCTGCCGCGCGAGCGCGGCGTGGCCCGGCAGGAGATGGAGCGGCTGGCGCTCTGGCTCGGCCCGGGCAGCGGGCGGATCGCCACGCCCGCCGATCTGGAGGACTTTCTCGGCGTTGAGCCGGAGGCCTCGCTGAACGATGCGGCCACCGACGCGTTCGGCGGTAAGCTGGCGGCGGCCCAGGCGGGACTGCGACGCGCCGCGGCCGAAGGGGAGGGCGGACCGGCCGCCGTCCGCGCCATGGGCATGCACCTGGCCCGGCTGCGCCGCATCCTCACCCTGGCCGGCAACGGCGCCAGCCTGGCGGAAGCCGCCAAGGCCTCGGGCGTGTTCTGGAAGAACGAGCGCGAGATGCTGCGCCAGGCGCGGGCCTGGACGCTTGAGCACCTGCTGGCGCTGCATCCGGAAGTGCTGGCCGCCGACATGGCCTGCAAGACCGCCGGCGCCCCTGACAGCCTGCTGGCCGAGCGGCTGGCCCTGACCATCGCCGGACGGGCGCGGCGCCTGGGCCTGTAGGACGACGCCGTCGCGCGGCGCCCGAGGTTTTTTGCTCCCCACTATGGCCGCGCCGGGCTTCTGAAAGGCGCCGACCCCGCTCCTTAGCGCCCAGCGCCGCATGACTTCATATAACCTGTACAGTATAGTCCATCGATGAGCGCAGATACGCCCCCCAACCCACCTTCAGGCCGCGCCGCGCGAGCC
This sequence comes from Caulobacteraceae bacterium, assembly GCA_965283745.1. Taxonomy (GTDB): domain Bacteria; phylum Pseudomonadota; class Alphaproteobacteria; order Caulobacterales; family Caulobacteraceae; genus Caulobacter. Next base: position 440 of record CBDIPM010000010.1, on the reverse strand, counting down.
CGCGCCGACGCCGCGCGTTCGGAAGACGCCATTCTCGCGGCGGCGCGCGGCCTGTTTCTGAAGGCCGGCTACGACGGCGTGAACCTCGACCAGATCGCGGTGGCCGCGGGCGTCTCCCGCCAGACCGTCTACAATCGGTTCGGCGGCAAGGAGGCCCTGTTCCGCGCGATGCTGCGCCGGCACTGGGGCGGCATGCTCGCCTGGGCGGACTGGGTTCGGGACTCGATCGGCGGCGTCACCTTTGACGATCCGGCCGCCAAGCTGGTCGGCATCGCCGGGGCGATCTACCGTTTCGCGGACGAGGGCGAGCAGATCGCGCTCACGCGCCTGGTGGTCGCCGAATCCCGGGCCCGTCCGTGGATCGGCGAGGAATTCTACCGCTTCGGCAAGGAACCGACGCTGCAGGCGCTGGCCGGCGTGCTGTCGGCCATGCATGCCCA
>CBDIPM010000009.1:0-112562 GCA_965283745.1 Caulobacteraceae bacterium | reverse complement strand
AATGATTTAGGGGGCGGACCGGCGGGTCTGGCCGCCGACATCGATGGCCGCTCAGCTTCCTCTCGTTCGATACGAGGGGAGGGCGAGCAAGATGGACGATATGGAACTGACGCCGGTGGGCGTGGAGCTGTGGAATCCGGCGGCGGACATGCCGGTCTGGACCTGGAACCAGTTGGAAGACGCGCTCCGGGACCTGGCGGCCAGCCGCCAACAACAGGACATGGTCGAGAGCCTGGTGTCGGCTTCGCGGAAGCAGGCCCGGTTCCTGCCGTCGGGCCACGTCCTGAAGGAAATCCTCTGCATCGCCTGGGTGATCGCGGACGAGACGTTCCGTGGTGGGCGAGAGGAGGGTTCAACCATGACCTGACTCCCTTCCAGCGCTTCGCGCTCATCGCGGGGGGCGCGGTCCTGACAGCCCTGCTGCTCAGCGCCGTGATCGCCGCCAGCCACCAGTTCGCCTTCGCGCTGCAGGAAGCCATGCGCGCCTGGACCTGATCCAGGCCCCTGCGGCCCGGGCAATCCCGACATCTTCGAGACAAACCGTCGCCCCGAGACCCTCGGCGCGAGCGGGAGGACCATTGCCATGAAACGCAGAATTGTCGCTCACCAGGTCGCTGATCAACTGTTCGCCGCCGAGGCGGCCATCGACAGCGCCCTGTCCGCCGTGGCCGCGCTGACGGCCATGCTGCCCACCGCCCGCATCGACGCCAATCTCTCGGCCGTTGTGGGCCAGAACGTCATCGACCGGACCACCGAGACCATCGCGGCCCTGGCCCAGGCGCGCCGCGGCATCGTCGACACCCACCGCGAGCTGCATGAGGTCCAGCACCAGATCGGCCTGGGCGCCATCGCGCTCGGCGGCGTGGACAAGCCCGACCCGCTGCCACTGAGTCCGCCGGCAAGCTCAGAGTCGCGGCGCGGGCTCCGGGGCGCGAGGCGGCGTGACGCCTTACGTCTGACACCAAATCACGACCTACTGGCCGGAGTGTCCGAAGGGGGACTCCGGCCTTGTTCGTCACCACCTCCGCGCAGATCGGCGCCGCCCTGATGGTCGCCGTCTGCCTGTTCGCCGCCTGGCCCGGCGCCCGGCCACAGCGGTGGGCGGCGGCCTTCGTCTTTCTGGCCTGGATCGGCTCGGCGGCGCTGCAGAACCGAGACGACCTGATCAACCCGCAGTACGCGATCTTCGCCCTCGACGTCGTCGCCGCCGCGGCGCTCACCGGCATGGCCCTGGCCTGGCGGAAGACCTGGCTGATGGCGATGGCCGCCTTCCAGCTCCTCACGACCGCCACCCATGTCGCGGTGATGATCGACCTGCGCATCTGGGTCTACGCCTACCTAACGGCCTATCTGGTCTGGAGCTACGCCCTGCTGGCGGCCCTGGCCTGGGGGGGCGTGCAGGCGTGGCGGGAGCGGGGCGGTGGGGACGCCGGCTAGCAGCGGTCATTCTGGACGCGAGTGGCGCAGTCGCTCTTGTCGCGTAACGCCGGTTTTCAACTTTCGATAACCATAGTACGCTGCACCCTCTGAAGTCGTGGAGGTGTGAAATGCGTCTCGTGCACTTGTTCGTCGGCTTGGCGGCCGCGGGTCTGACCGGATGCGCGACGCACCTTTCGACCCTTCCGGATCGCGATCGGACGGCGTCGCCTTCGGAGGCCGTTGTCGGCGCGCCCTACTCGCTGCCGATGCTGCAGTACAAGACGGCGATCACGCGCTCGCTGGTGCGCTGCCCGACCACGCACGACCTGATCCTGCCGGACGGCAGCAAGCTCACGCTCTCGGACGCGGCGCTCTCGTTCAAGGTCATGCCCACGGCCGAAGCGCGCTACATCGCCGGCGAGCGGTACGTCGTCGACTACCGGGCGCTGGGTTCCCCGATGAAGGTCTCGGCCTTCACGATGGAGACCTATTCCAGCGGCGTCCTGAAATCGATCAACGTCTCGGCCGATGATCAGTCGGCGGAGGTGGTGAAGCAGACGGTCAAGACCGCCCTCGTGATCGGCACGATGGCCGCTGGTCGGCCCGATGTCGCGATGTCGAGCGCCATCCTTCCTGCCATCGCCGCCGACGCCGGCGCCGGTACCACCAAGGCGGCGAGGGCGGCCAAGGCGGTCATAGCGTCCAAAGGCCTGCAGAGCAGGGTCACGCCCCTGCAGATCGTCCAGTGCACGCCGCTGGCGATGGAGCTCGTCAGCCGCCTCGCCCTGAACGGGACGGCGCGTGAAAAGGCGGCCGCGACGCTTGAGCGGGCCAACGCGGAGGTTACGCGTCTGACGCTGGTCGCCGGCCTGAGGGCGGCGAGCCGCGCCGATGCCAAGGCCTTGCTGGGCGCCATGAAAGCGCAGGCCGACGCGACGGCGGCTCTGGCCGAGCTCGACGAAGCGCGCAAGACACTCGAGAAGCGTCTGGCGGATACCACGACGGCCCATTGGCCGCGCGACTTCAAGACTACCGGAGCCGACGTTTCGAGCCTGCCAATGTCGACGGACGCGGCTGACAAGTTCGCGAAGCTCCTCGTCGTCAACCCGTCCGCCAACATCATCAAACCGGACGCCTTGAAGGCTTGGCTCGACAGCCCGGAAGCGGCGCCCTTCGCCTCAAGCTTCCGCGCGGCGAACAAGGAAGTCCTCGATCGCTATTACCTCGACGAGGTCGGCGGCCCACGATCCTTCAACCCGCCGCCGGCCGTTTGCGGCCCCAACGCTGACGTCGCCCAATGCCTCGTCCTGCGCCTGAATCTCTTCGGCAAGCTTCAGCGCGCCGAGACGGGGATGGCGGACTGCGCGGCGGGCGCCACCGTCTCTGAGTGCGTGAGGGAGGTCCCGATCCAGGAGATCGACGAGGACGGCGGAGCCGGAGGGAAGGGCGACCCTGCCAGACCGTGGGGGCGACAGGCCCGCGACGGCGTAGCCGATCGGGGGTTGTTCATCAGGCCGCCGGCCGAAGGCGAGGCGATGATCTACCGCAATACCGGCGACGCGGCGAAGCCGACGGAGACGGTGCTCGCCCTCGGCGTGGTCGCCGCGCCGCAGCTCGGGCAGCTCCGCTATCTCCCGTTCTCGAACGGCGCCTTCGAGTCGAACGTCCTGGCCCTCAGCCTGCGCGAAGACGGGTCGCCGGAGAAGTTCGAGTACAAGGAGTCCCGCGCGGTCGCCGCCGCGATGACGGCCTCGGCGGCCGACGCCCTGACCCAGGTCCAGGCCTGGCGCAAGGAACAGACGGATCTCGTCAAGACCGCGCGACAGGACGAGATCGCGGAGATTCAGTTCCAGATCGACAGCCTCAAGAAGCAGAAGGAGCTGCTCGACCTGCAGACGCCGGCCACGGTCGACGCGATGGCCGCGATCAAGGATGAGACCGCCCGTCTGGTCACCGAGACGGCATTCCTGAACGCCCAGCTCGCCAAGCTGAAAGCCGAGGCGGCCCTTACGCCGCCTGAACCCATGATGAGGAGGCGTGAAGGTGTTCTCCAGGTCCTCACGCGCTTTGCTGATCGCCGGAATGGCGCTGTCCGGCGCGGCGTCGGCCGCGTCGCCGATCGCCGGGCAGACCCCGCCCGGTGATCCCTATGTCGATGTGCTGGTGTCCACCCAGCCTTCGGTCCCAAAAACTTCTTCATGGCGCTGGGCATCTTCGGTGGGGACAAGTTCAGCCTGACCGGCTCCGACGCCCAGTCGTCCGAGGTGTCCAGGTTCAATGCCGACGGTCTCAAGACGATGGTCGACGGCGGTCCGCCGACGACCAAACTGGCGATAGCCGCGCCGGACGGTCGCTATCGGTTCGATCTCCTGTCCTTCAAGCAGACCTCCGATGGCGTGGTGCAGTGGACGGGAACCTCTGCGGACGGCTCGGGCGCGGTGGCCATTCTGGCGATCCGGGACGGCAAGATCATCGGGACCATCAATGTCGGCGGCCGGGTCATCTATATTTCGCCGACCGGCCTGTTCGCGCGACATCAGGTCGGCGAGCTGTCGGTCTCCGCGACGAGCCGGGGGAGGGCGACGCGGACGGCAAGGCGCCGCCGCCGCGGGACGGTCCGCCCATAAGTCACGACGTGATGGGTCAGTGCGATGGTCATGGGTCCGCCATGGCGCCCAAGGCCACCGTCGTGCGGATCATGGTGCTCTATTCGAAGGCCGCGGCGAAAGCCTCTCCCGACATTGCGCTGGAAGCCGCCCAACTGATCGCCGAGGTCAACCAGGTGTGGTCGACGGCCCACTTCTCGGTGGGGGCGGAACTCGCCTACGTGGGCGCCACGGACTACGTCGAGGGACCCCACCAGGACGCTGACCTCGAGGCCTTGCGCACCGGGCAGGGCAAGCTGTCGACCGCGCCGTCGCTACGCGACGCCCACCGCGCCGATCTGGTCACGATGATCACGGTGAAAGGGACCGGCGCGGGCTACACCCTGGTCCACCCCGTCGGATTGGCCGACTACGGATTTAGCGTCGTCAATCGCGAGTACGCGCGGGATTCCAAGTCGCTCGCCCACGAGTTGGGCCACAACCTCGGCATGGACCATGATCGCGCCGCTCTCGGGGGCGGACTGCCCACCAGCTACGGCTACGGCTATGTTGCGAGAACGGCCGGCGTCCGGGACATAATGGCCTATCCGAACGCCTGCCCATTCGCGAACTGCCCGAGGGTCCTGAGCTACTCGACGCCGAACTTCATAGCCACGACGGCGAGTGGGTCGGAGCCACTCGGCCGCCGCATCACCGACGCTGACGCGGCCTACAACGTCGAAGCGCTCTGCCGCAACGCCGCCGTGGTCGCCAGCTTTCGATAGCGGGCCGGGTCTTTCGGAAGCAGGGTGGTGGACACGACTGGGATTGAACCAGTGACCCCCTCGATGTCAACGAGGTGCTCTCCCGCTGAGCTACGCGTCCTTACCTGGGAGGAGCGGCGGTATAGCGAGGCTTGTCCGCCGTTGCAACCGCTCTGCGCTCCGAAATCGGCGAGTTTCAGGCGGCGGCCATCATCCGTTCCACTTCCTGGACGATCTCGCGCAGGTGGACGGGCTTGGACAGGACCTTGGCGCCGGCCGGGGCGCGCTCGCCGGCGGTCAGGGCGACGGCGGCGAATCCGGTGATGAACATGATGCGCAGGCCCGGGTGGCGGGCGGCGGCGTGGCGGGCGACCTCGATGCCGTCCATGCCCGGCATGACGATGTCGGTGAGCAGCAGGTCCCAGTCCTGGTCGAGGACGGCGTGCGCCTCCTCGCCGTCGGCGCAGGCGGTGACTTCATAGCCGGCGCGTTCCAGCGCCCGGGCCAGGAAGTTGCGCAGGGAATTGTCGTCTTCTGCGAGAAGGATGCGCGGCATGTGCGGTCTGTCGGCTCCTGGGGAAACGGACGCCAACCCTAGCGGCTCAGGCGTAAAGGCGCGATGAACCTCCCCGGGCGGGTGACCGCCCCGCTGGGGATAACCGCGGCGGAAACGGGGACGGAAAGACTTTGACCGCGACCGCTCCCCCCCGCCATCATGCCCGGATGGACGCCCGGCCCGACAATCTTCCCGACCTGGACCCGGCGCCCGGCGAACCGCCCTTCCACATCGTCGCCCTCGATCCGCCGCCCACGCCGCTGGTCTTCGCCTCGCCCCACTCGGGCCGGCACTACCCGCCGGCGATGCTGGAGGCCTCGGCGGTGCAGGAGGACCTGCTGCGCCGGTCGGAGGACGCGCTGGTCGACCAGATCATCGCGCCGGCGGCCGGTCACGGCGCCGGCCTGATCCTGGCCCGCCACGGCCGCGCCTGGATGGATCTGAACCGCGAGCCGTGGGAGCTGGATCCGGCGATGTTCTCCGACGAACTGCCGGACTTCGCCCGGGCGCGGTCGGCGCGGGTCGCCGCGGGGCTGGGGGCCATCGCCCGGGTCGCCGCCGAGGGGCGGGAGATCTACGCCCGCAAGCTGACCTTCGCCGAGGCGCGGGACCGGGTGGAGATGACGCACCAGCCTTACCACGGGGCGCTGTCGGCGCTGCTGGAGCGGGCGAGGGCCGCCCACGGCCTGGCGGTGCTGATCGACTGGCATTCGATGCCGGAGGCCGCGGCGCGGACGGCGGTGACGCCCCGCCACGGCAAGGGCTGCGACATCGTGCTGGGCGACCGCTTCGGCGCCGCCTGCACCCGCAAGCTCACCGACCTGGTCGAGCGGGAGCTGGAGGCCATGGGCTACCGCGTGGCCCGCAACGCCCCCTACGCCGGCGGCTACACCACCGAGCACTACGGCAAGCCGCAGGACCGCACCCACGCGCTGCAGATCGAGATCAGCCGCGCGCTCTACATGGACGAGAAGACGCTGGAGCCCACCGAGGGCCTGGCGAAGCTGACGGCGGACGTGGCGGCGCTGACGAAGGTGCTGGCCGAGCGCTGGCCGTCGCTGGCGCCGGCGTAGCTCTGATCAACGATGCCTTTTTCTTGAACCGTCATGGCCCGACTTGTTCGGGCCACCCATGCGTGGTGAGCGGGAAGGCTGTCCGGAACGCCGACGCCCCCTCTGCGAGCGCCGTGTTCATGGGTGGCCCGAACAAGTCGGGCCATGACGGTGAGTTGTAGAGGGAGGAGGGTCTAAGTGAGCGTCCCTGGCGCCGGCCTGCCCGGGCCAAAAAGCGGCGGCCGAAGCCGCCGCAGTTCATTAGGGAGGAAACGCCCAGGAAGGGCAGAGGCGGCAGGGCCGCCTCACAACTCAAATCTAGTGTGCAGCGCACAATCGAGCAAGGGGAAATCGTGCGCCCGACCCCAGAATCTCAGGGAGAACGTTCAGGAATCCTTGTTCCCCAAGGTCACGCCTTGCGCCCAGGCTATATGGTGCAGCGCACAAGGAATGGGCGCCCCCTGCGGTAATTCATGGATTGGTGAATAGAAACAGCCGTTTGGCCTCGCGCAAACAGCCGTCACGGGACAAGGGTGGATAAACGTCTCGCACTCGCGTAAAAGCGCGCGCCTCGCTCCCGCCCCCGAAAAGATTTCAATGTCCCTGCGAAATATCGCCATCATCGCGCACGTCGACCACGGCAAGACCACGCTCGTCGACCAGCTCCTCGCCCAGTCCGGCGTCTTCCGCGCCAACGAGGCGCAGACCGAACGCGCCATGGACTCCAACGACCAGGAGAAGGAACGGGGCATCACCATCCTGGCCAAGTGCACCAGCGTGCTCTGGAACGGCAAGGCGGGCGAAACCCGGATCAACATCATCGACACCCCCGGCCACGCCGACTTCGGCGGCGAAGTCGAACGCATCCTCGGGATGGTGGACGGCTGCGTCATCCTGGTGGACGCCGAAGAGGGCGTCATGCCCCAGACCAAGTTCGTGCTGACCAAGGCGCTGAAGATGGGCCTGCGGCCGATCCTCTGCATCAACAAGGTCGACCGCGCCCACGCCGACCCCGACCGGGTGCACCTCGAGACCATCGAGCTGTTCGAGGCCATCGGCGCCACGCCCGAGCAGCTGGACTTCCCGCACATCTACGCCTCGGGCCGCAACGGCTGGGCGACGATGGACCTGAGCCAGCCGAACGACAACCTGGCCCCGCTGTTCGACCTGATCGTCGAGCACGTGCCGCCGCCCAAGGTCGAGGCCAACAAGGACAAGCCGTTCCAGATGCTGAACGTGCTGATCGAAAGCGATCCCTTCCTGGGCCGCCTGCTGACCGGCCGCATCGAGAGCGGCAAGGCGGTTCCGGGCATGGCCATCCACGCCCTGGACCGTGAGGGCAAGGAAATCGAGCGCGGCCGCATCACCAAGGTCCTCGCCTTCCGCGGCCTGAAGCGCACCGCCCTGGACTCGGAAGCGGGCGACATCGTCGCCATCGCCGGCATGTCCAAGGCCACCGTGGCCGACACCCTGTGCGCCATGGAGGTCACCGACGCCCTGCCCGCGCAACCGATCGATCCCCCGACCATCTCGATGACCGTCTCGGTCAACGACAGCCCGCTGGCCGGCCGCGAGGGCGACAAGGTGCAGTCGCGCGTCATCCGTGACCGTCTTCTCAAGGAAGCCGAGTCCAACGTCGCCATCCGCGTCACCACCACCCAGGGCGGCGACGCCTACGAAGTCGCCGGCCGTGGCGAACTGCAGCTGGGCGTTCTGATCGAGAACATGCGTCGCGAAGGCTTCGAGGTCTCGATCTCGCGTCCGCGCGTGGTCTACCAGACCGGCGAGAACGGCGAGAAGCTCGAGCCGATCGAAGACGTCATGATCGACGTCGACGACGAGTTCTCGGGCATCGTCATCGAAAAGCTGTCGGCCCGTAAGGCCGAGATGACCGACATGGGCCCGGGCGCCGGCAAGACCCGCATCCAGCTGAAGTGCCCGTCGCGCTCGCTGATCGGCTACCAGGGCGAGTTCCTGACCGACACCCGCGGCTCGGGCGTGATCAACCGCGTGTTCAGCCACTACGAGCCCTACAAGGGCGAGATCGGCGGCCGCCAGAAGGGCGTGCTGATCTCGAACTCGGACGGTGAAACCGCCGCCTTCGCCCTGTGGAACCTCGAAGACCGCGGCGTCATGTTCGTCGGCGCCGGCACGAGGACCTATGAGGGCATGATCATCGGCGAGAACGCGCGCTGGGACGACCTCGACGTCAACCCGATCAAGGGCAAGCAACTGACCAACGTCCGCGCCTCCGGCAAGGATGAGGCCGTGCGCCTGACCCCGCCGCGCATCATGTCGCTGGAGCAGGCCATCGCCTACATCGGCGACGACGAGCTGGTGGAGGTGACGCCCAAGTCGATCCGCCTGCGCAAGCAGATCCTCAACCCGTCGTTCCGCAAGAAGCGCGCCCGTCCGGAGTAGGGCGGCCGCGCCAGCGGACAGAGACAGAGAGGGGGCGCGCGAGCCATCGTGCGCCCCTTTTGTCTGGTGCGCCGGGCGAACGCCCCTGGAACAGGCCATCGCCTGCCTCCAGGAAGACGAACGGGTCGAGGTGACGCCCAGGACCATCCGCCTGCGCAAGAAGCCCGAGCTTCCGCAAGCGGCGGACGAGCAGGGGGTTGGGGACGGGCGCCGCAGGTGTCTGTCCCTGACGGCGCGGCATGGCCGAGAGGCCAAGCGATTGAAGGCGGGACGCTGAAAGGCGGCCCGCCTTTTGCGTATGGGGGGCTGCGTTGCTGGATGGACGGGGCGGCTCAAGCTGACGCGATCATCGATGCGCGCTAACCTTCAAAACCCTCGATCGAGGCTTAACGTCAGCCTGAAAGAAGGGCATGGATTGCGCCCATGATGGCCTTTGACGACATCCTTCAGCAGTACGGTGGCGATCCCGCGTCACTGCTGAAGTTCGACGTCGATGGGCCAGAACTGCTTCCGTACGCCACACTGACTGCGGCGCGGGGAGCCGGTGACCTTGATCTGGCGGCTTTGGGCGGTGTGTACGAATGGCAGGACAGGCCACTCCTGTTCCTAGTCGATGGGACACTGCTCGACGGCAACCCTCAACGGCTAAGCCGGATTCGGCGACTCGTGGCGATGCGTGGCGATGCTCCTTACCTCGCAGTCGTGACGCCGGGCGGCATGACGATATACCAAGTCGGTTTGGACGGTGATGCCGCCCAAGCGCGCGTGTCGGTCGGAAAGGCGAATGACGATCGGCGGATCGTGATCCCCTATCTCGGAAACCTTCGGCCCCAAACTTCCGCCAATCGCAGTCGGATCAGCGATGTCATTCTCAGACTTCTGACCAGCGCCCTCGAAGAGTTGGCGCGCTTAGCCGTCGCCGACGGCGACGCCATCTCTCTCGTCGGGCGAGCGCTTTTTGTCCGGTTCCTTGCAGATCGTGACATACTGCCCGAAGCTGCGGGCACCCTAGCCGCAGACGGGGCGGCCGCGCTTTTCGACACCGCACTAACGGCGGTCGCCACGTCGGCGTGGCTCGACGAAACCTTCAATGGGGATTTCCTTCCGCTTACGGCTGCGACGATCAATTCGCTTCCTCAGCAGGCGTTTGACGTGCTCGGCCACATTCTCCGACGCGCGCCGGGCGGCCAGCTACAGCTAGGCTGGCAAGAGAAGTGGGACATGCTGGATTTCGCCCACATCCCCGTGGGCGTTCTCAGCCAAGCCTACGAGCGATACCTTAGCCATCACGAGCCAGAGAAGCAGCGAACGGAGGGTGGTTACTACACGCCACGACATATCGCCGACCTGATGGTTCGCGCCGCGTTTGCCGCGCTCGGCCGCGAGGGCAAGACCCACCAGGTACGCATTCTCGATCCGGCGGCCGGCGCAGGCGTCTTTCTGCTCACAGCCTTTCGGCAGCTCGTGGGAGAACGGTGGCGGCACGATGGAAAGCGCCCAGATACTGAGACGCTGCGGCAAATCCTGTACGGCCAGATCACCGGATTCGACATCAATGAATCAGCGCTCCGCTTTGCGGCGCTCGGCCTCTATTTGATGTCGATCGAGCTGGACCCCAACCCCGAGCCTCTCCAAAAACTGCGGTTCAGAAATCTTCGGCCAAGTGTGCTTCGCAAGTTCGGAGGCAGCTCCGACACCGCTCGATCAAGGGACCTTGGCAGCCTCGGTGATGAAGTGGGAATCGAACACCACGCCGCCTATGATCTCGTTATTGGGAATCCACCTTGGGCGACCGCCACGAAGCTGTCGAACTGGTCGTCGCTGGAAGATCGTATTTCCCGCCTTGCTCGCGAGAGAACCGGCGACGACGAGGTTCGCGCGCCCATTCCAAATGAGGTGCTGGACCTTCCTTTCGTGTGGCGAGCCATGGAATGGGCGCGTCCCGGCGGCCAAATAGCTTTTGCTCTGCACGCACGGCTTCTGTTCCAGCGTGGTGAAACCATGCCTGAAGCTCGCAATGCACTGTTTGGCGCTCTCGACGTGACCGGGATCGTGAACGGCACAGAATTGCGGCGGACGAGAGTATGGCCAGAGATCACCGCGCCATTCTGCCTCCTATTCGCACGCAACGCCGCACCAACAGTCGGTGCCGGATTCCGCTTTACGAGTCCCCATCTCGAAGGCCCGTTGAATCAAAGCGGTGCTTGGCGGATCGACGCCGCAAACGCTGAAATCGTAGCAAGCCAGGATGTGCGTCAACGCCCCGAACTGCTGAAAATCCTGTTTCGCGGGACGCGGCTCGACCTTGAGCTCTATGACAGGATCGCGTCGAAGGGCTTCCCAACTTTGGAGGCCTATTGGAGCGGGGCCTTTGGCATTCACCACGGCAGGCCAAAGTACACTGGAAACGGCTATCAGCGTTTGCGACCGAGCAGTCAGGTAAAAAAATCCGGTGACGGCTTTCCGGGCGAGTCCGCAGATTACCTACATGGTCTTCCAGAAGTTGCCAATGACGCGCTGTTGGGAATACTAGCCAACACAGAAGATTTTTCCCGCTTCGATTTACTTAGAGTTCATAGGGGTCGGCCGAGGGATTTATACACGGCGCCACTTCTGCTTGTTCGCGAGTCTCCGCCAGTCAGTCATGGCCGCATCATGACTTCAGTCGTGGAGAAGGATGTCGTCTTTAATCAAAGTTATCACGGCTACACAGCCCACACGCACGAACATGGCGCCGAACTGGTCCGCTATCTAGCGCTACTCGTCGGCAGCAAAATTGCGCTTTGGCACGCGCTAATCACCAGTGGCCGGTTCGGCTTTGAACGTGAAGTCGTCGAAAAGTTCATAATCGACGGGACGCCTGTCCCGGTGTTCGAGGCGCTATCGACTGCTGACCGAAAGATATCCACCAGCCTGTTCGAGTTGTTGGCGGAAAAAGACAACGAGTCAGGATGGGAGAAGGTCGATCTCTGGATCGGCGCGCTATTCGGCCTTACTCCGGAAGATGTGGAGACTATCGCCGATACACTCCGATATCGGCTTCCATTCTCCGCGAATATAAAGGCGAGCCAAGCGCCTGTCACGGCCGCACAGTATACGGCATTCAGTGAGCGGCTTCGTGCAGAACTTCAGCCTTGGGGGGATCGCTTCGGCCGACCTGTAGCGATCCATCGCGTTCCCATGCCGACCTTGTCGCCGTGGCAGTTCGTTATGATCAGTGGCGAAATCGGAGATCCGCCTGCGATCAACGTGGATTGGATGCGGGCCATTGAACTCGCCGACAAGCTTTCGGCGACCGAGGTTGTCTATGTGGATGGGCAAGCCAATCGCCTCGTTCTAGGGCGACTGAATCAGGCTCGTTACTGGACCCCCAGCCAAGCGCGTCTCGCCGCGAGGCGCATCGTATGGGAACACGTCGATTTCCTCTCCGGCAAAGCCGCCAAATGAGGAGCCCGACCCTTCGCCCGCGCGACGATCAGATTGCAGAATTGACCCGTGGCCAGCAACTGCCGCTCGATCCCCTCGCTGAGGCTCATCTGGATGTAATCTTCGAGACGGTCGTGAGGGTTTGGCAGGAGTTGAATGACGAAAGAAGCCAAGCTTTAACCGACGGCAGCGAGGCTGAAATCAATGCACTGATGGAGTCACGCCTCAATAGTCTCTGGAAAACCGATCCCCTCTGGTCCCAACTGGTCTCGTCTGTCGCGCGGGGCAAGGAATTGCTCAGCTTTGATGGAGCTCATCTGGAGAAGCGGCCTGATCTCTCGATCTATCTGACGGGCAAGCACCCCTCGTTTCCAGTCGTTGTTGAATGCAAAATCATCGACCATGGCTCTGGGAAGGGTATCGATCTCTACTGTGGTAACGGAGTCGCACGCTTCGTGTCCGGTCACTATGCATGGGCGAATAGGGAAGCGATCCTGATTGCTTATGTTCGAGATGGTTCGTCGGTGGAGGGGCACCTTTCTCCCTTCCTGGCCGCAGGTATCGAGCGCAAGCCCGATCCTTGGCAAACCCAACATCTGCCCACGGCGGCCGCGGGGCTTCGATCCGCGACCTGGTCGTCGCACCACCTGCGCAGTTTTCGCTACCCCACAGGAGTTGGTGCAGGAGTACCCGGAGTTATCGCCCTCTGGCATTTGTGGCTGCACGCTATGGAACCAGCCCAATAGTCGTTTCGACTGTGCGCTCTCGGGCCCGCCGCCTCGCCTTGCCCCCCACACCACCCCCTTCATCTCTTGCCGAGACGATCGCCGGGCGATCCGGGTTGCTCAAGGACGGGCCTGCGGCCCGCCGCGTCGCGGCCGCGCGCCGCGCGGTCCTTGACCAACCCGGCTCGTCCGGCACGCTGGCCTGCATGAGATCGAAGGGTTGCTCCCTTCCTGAAGGAAGGGGCGCGGTCCCCCTCCCCGCTCGCGGGGAGGGGGACCGCGCGGAGCGCGGTGGAGGGGGCAGCGCGGGCGCCTGGTGGCGCGATGCTGATCGCACCTCTTTCTGACAGTCCTGCGCCGGCCCCTCCGACCCGGCTCCGCCGGGCCACCTCCCCCTCGCTTCGCTCCGGAGAGGATGGGCGTTTATCCACCGGCTTCCCGGCGAAGGCCGGGATCCATGAAACCACTCCAGCCCTTGCCCCGCATGGGCCCCGGCCTTCGCCGGGGGCACGGAGATAGGGGGATAGACCACAATCAATCCCCCTCGCCCCAACCCCGCGCATACTCATCAAGTCCCCGTCGCGGGGGAGGGCGCCTGGTACCAGCCCGATGCGGCGGCGGGGAGTGGTCGAGCGGGACCAGGCGGAGGGGACGTAAGCCTCCGTTCCGGGCGTGCGCTGGTTCAGCACGCCCGCCCGTTCGTGGGCAGCAATTCGAGCCGACCGGAGAGGCCGGGCGGGGAGAGTCCGGGATAAAAGGGTGAACAGCCCTGCGCGTCCTGGGCCTGCGAGATAACGGCCACGCGGAGCGTCAACCTTCGTCGAAACGGCCCATGACTACCCCTATGCCGGGCGGAGGCCCGGCGCTCCGCTCCCTCCCTAACCTTCACCGGCGCGAGCCCGTGAGGCGGCGAAGCCGTGCGGGGTTCGCGACGCGCTTCGCGCTCCTCACCCTGACGAAGTCTGTAGGGCCGCCCACCAACCTTCGTCATCCTGAGGAGCGAGCCCTCGGGCGAGCGTGTCGAAGGACGCAACGCTGGCTTTTCCACAGGTTTCGCTGTATGAGCGCGCCTCCACTACCTCAGAAGCGCTGATACACGCCCTCGCCAACGCGAGCAGACCGGGCGCCGAACGCGTTTTCGCCCCTGTCAGGATCTACCGAAAAATGGCGTTTCCGCCTCTCAATCCCGCCATCGAGCGGGCCCTTGCCGCGCAAGGCTATGCCGACCCCACCCCCGTCCAGCTGGCCGTGCTCGAGGAGCACGCCGTCGACCGCGACCTGCTGGTCTCGGCCCAGACCGGCTCGGGCAAGACCGTCGCCTTCGGCGTGGCCATGGCCACGACCCTGCTGGGCGAGGAACAGTACCTGGGCGGCGTCAGCGGCGCCCCGATGGCGCTGATCATCGCCCCGACCCGCGAGCTGGCCCTGCAGGTCAGCCGCGAGCTGGAATGGCTCTACAAGGAAGCCGGCGGCCGCATCGTCACCTGCGTCGGCGGCATGGACGCCCGGCGCGAGCAGCGCCTGCTGGCCAATGGCTGCCACATCGTGGTCGGCACCCCCGGCCGCCTGCGCGACCACCTGGAGCGCGGCTATCTCGACGTCTCGGCCCTGAAGGTCGCGGTGCTCGACGAGGCCGACGAGATGCTGGACCTGGGCTTCCGCGAGGACCTGGAGTTCATCCTCGAGACCACGCCGGCCGAGCGCCGCACCCTGCTGTTCTCGGCGACCATCGCCAAGGACATCGCCCGCCTGGCCCAGACCTATCAGCGCGACGCGGTGCGCATCGACACCACCACCCGCAACGAGCCGCACGGCGACATCGAGTACAAGGCCATCCGCGTGGCCCCCAACGAGATCGAGCACGCCGTCGTCAACGTGCTGCGCCACTATCACGCCGGCGGGGCGCTGGTGTTCTGCTCGACCCGCGACGCGGTGCGCCACCTGTACGCCAGCCTGCGCGAGCGCGGCTTCGAGGTCGTCGGCCTGTCGGGCGAGATGGGCCAGCGGGAGCGCAACGACGCGCTGCAGGCGCTGCGCGACCGCCGCGCCCGCGTCTGCGTCGCCACCGACGTCGCCGCCCGCGGCCTCGACCTGCCGGATCTCGGCCTGGTCATCCACGCCGACCTGCCGGTCAACAAGGCCACCCTGCTGCACCGTTCGGGCCGCACCGGCCGGGCGGGCAAGAAGGGCACCTCGGTGCTGCTGGTCCCCTACACCCGCCGCCGCAAGGCCGAGTCGCTGCTGGCCTCGGCCAGCATCGAGGCCGAATGGGTCGGACCGCCCAGCGCCGACGAGATCCGCGCCGGCGACCAGCGCCGCATGCTGGAAGACCCGACCCTGACCGATCCGGCGACCAAGGAAGACCTCGGCCTCGCCCGCATCCTGATGGACCAGAGCCCGGCGGAGGCCATCGCCGTGGCCCTGCTGCGCATGTACCGCGCCCGCCTGCCGGAGCCGGAAGACCTCTACGACGGCGGTCCGTTCAAGGAACACGGCGCCAAGCCGCGCATCGTCCGCGAGGGCGACAGCGACCGGGGCGGTCTGGGCAATTCGTTCGAGGATCGCGGCCCGCGCGACCACACCGAGTTCGCCGACGCCACCTGGTTCAAGCTGTCGATCGGCCGCGCCAAGAACGCCGACCCCAAGTGGCTGCTGCCGCTGATCTGCCGGATCGGCGTGGTGACCAAGAAGGACATCGGCCAGATCCGCATCTTCGACAACGAGACCAAGTTCCAGATCTCCGAGGAGATGTCGGGCAAGTTCATGGAGGCGGTGCTCGCGCACCCCGACAAGGACGTGCGGGTCGAGACGACCACCCCGCCGACCTCCAAGGACTTCGCGCCGCGCAAGCCGCGCGCCGCCGGCTACGGCGACCGCGCCGAGCGGGGCGATCGCCCGGAGCGCGGCGACCGCCCGCAGCGCACCGAACGTCCGGCCTGGAAGGACAAGGCCCCGCGCGCCGATTTCGGCGCCGACCGTCCGGCCCGTCCCGAGTGGAAGGACAAGGCGCCGCGTCCGGCCCCCCGCGCCGACAGCGCTGACCGTCCGGCCCGCCCCGAGTGGAAGGACAAGCCGGCCCGCGCCGAGCGTCCGTCCGCTCCCCGCGCCGAGGGCGCCGCCCGTCCGGCCTGGAAGGACAAGCCCGAGCGCGCCGCGCCCCGCTCCGACCGTCCGGCGCCCGCCGCCCGCGCCGACAAGCCCGCCTATGCTGAAAAGCCTGAGTGGAAGCCGCGTCCGCCCCGCGACGACGCCCGTCCCGCCGGCGCTCCGGCCCGCGCGCCGCGCGATGTCGCCGCCCGTGAGTCGGTGCCCTACAACCCCGCCGCGCCGGCCCCTGAAAAGCCCTTCCGCAAGCCCCGCGCGACCGGCGGCGCCTTCAAGCCCGGCGGCGAGTTCAAGGGCGGCGCCTTCAAGGGCCCCAAGGCGGCCGACGGCCGCGGCGGCTCCAAGCCGTTCAAGCCGGCCGGCCCCGGCGGCGCCAAGAAGCCCTTCAAGGGCAAGCCGCGCCCCTAGGGTGACTGCTCCAGGGTGACGTAGAGCTCGCTCTCGATCACCCATTGGCCGGAGACCTTCCGCCAGACGGCGAGATAGGTCCCGGCCATCGTGGTCTCGCCCTCCGGGCCCCGCCACAGCGCGGTCCAGCGGCCCTGCTCGGCGGCCCGCGCGCCGGCCTGGTCGATCTCCACCTCGCCCGACGTCCGCACATAATGGACGAAGGCCGGGTCGGCGAACTGGCCGGCGAAGGCCTGGACGATGGCTGCTGCGCCGACGATCAGGCTGCCGTCGCCGGTGATCATCGTCGCGTCGGCGAACAGGAACGGGCGCAGGCGCGCCGCGTCATGGGCGGCGATCAGTTTGTTGGTCAGCTTGCGGCGGGCGCGGATGGCGTCGGCGGGCGCGGTCATGCCCTCGCCTGCGCCGCCTCGGCCATCTCCAGCGCCGTCTCGATGGCCCGGAACAGCGTCGCCGCGTCGATCGGCTTGGCGACGTGCAGGTCCATGCCGCAGGCCAGCAGCTCGTCGACCTGATGGGTCATGGCGTTGGCGGTCAGGGCGATCACCGGCGTCCGCGGTCGGCCGCTCGCCGCCTCCCGCGCCCGGATCTCGCGCACCGCCCCGACCCCGTCCAGCACCGGCATGTGGACGTCCATCAGGATCAGGTCCCAGTCCCCCTCGGCCCAGGTCTGCACCGCCTGGGCGCCGTCGGCCTTGATCACCGGGGTGATGCCGACCTGCGCCAGCAGGGTTTCCAGCACGATCTGGTTGACCCGGTTATCCTCGGCCGCCAGCACGCGCAGGCCATGGTGCTCGACGGCGCCATGGTCGGCTTCGGACGGGGTGTCGGACAGGGCGTCTCCCAGCCGCTCCACCGGCAGGATCACGGTGAATGTCGCGCCCTGGCCGGGCTCGCTGAGCGCCAGGATGTCACCGCCCATCAGCCGGCTGAGATCCCGGGAGATCGACAGGCCAAGGCCGGTCCCGCCGTGGCGACGCGTCGTCGAGGCGTCCAGCTGGCTGAAACGGCTGAACAGCCGGTCGATCTGGTCCGGCGGCAGGCCCGGGCCGGTGTCCACCACCACGATGCGGGCGGCGCCGTCGCGCCAGACGGCCTTCAGCGAAACGCCGCCCGCCTCGGTGAACTTCACCGCGTTGGACAGCAGGTTGCCGACGATCTGCCGCACGCGGGACGGATCGCCCCGGAAGCGGCCGGAGGTCTCGGGCGACAGGTCGAGGGTGAACCGCAGCCCCTTGTCGGCCGCCAGCACGCCGAACGGCTCGGCGGCGGCCCGCAGGCATCCGGCGAGGTCGAACTCCACCGATGCCAGGTCCAGCCTGCCGGCCTCGATCTTCGAGAAGTCGAGGACGTCGTTCAGCACCGTGGTCAGGGTGGTCCCGGCCTCCCGGATGATCGCCAGTCGCTCGCGCTGGCGGTCGGTCAGCTCGTCGGCCGCCATCGCCTGGGCCATGCCCAGCACGCCGTTGAGGGGCGTCCGGATCTCGTGGCTCATGGTCGCCAGGAAGGCGCCCTTGGCGACGTTCGCCGCCTCGGCCAGGGCCAGGGCGCGACGCAGCTGCTCGTCGGCGCGAACGCGGTTGATGGCGTACTGGATCAGTCCGGCGAAGAAGCCGGCGACGGCCAGGGCGGCGAACAGGCGATTGGCGATCGGCTCGTCCGCCGCGCGCCACACGGTGATCGCCATGCAGATCACGAAGATCCCGGCCAGTGACGCCAGGCCGATCCGGCGGGAGATGACAAATTCCGTCGTGCTGCTGAGCGCGATAGCCGTCAGCATGGCCACGCCCGCCAGTTCCGCTGTCGTGCGGTCCGCCAGCGTTGTCAGCCCGAGGGGCAGGGCGCAGTAGGCGATCGTGTAGAGAAGGGTGGCGCCCGCCACGGTCCATTCCATGGCCTGGGTGGGCGGATGCCGCTCCACCCAGCGCCAGAAGAACGCACGGTTGAAGGCCATCTGCCCGAAGGCGACGGCGGCCCAGATCGCCGCGAATCCGGGACCGAGCCAGACCCAGCCGCCGAGCGCCGCGACGGCCGTCAGCACAAGTCCGGGCCAGAGGCCCCGCCGCCGCAGGGCGATGACCTCGGTCCAGGGGCGCCGGGCGCCGGAGTCTGCCAGGGCGAACGCTTCACTCACGAGGGGAGCGTGGAGGCGACCGTCGCAGAATGCAACCGTCGCTTTAGTGGGTGATACAAGAACCGGGCCCGTCGGCTAGCGGCGCTTGGCTTCCCGCTTGGCGCGGGCTTCGGCCTTGGCCTCGGCCTTGCGCGCCTTGCGTTCCTCACGCTTGAGGGCGAGCTGGGCTTCCTCGTTGTTGAGCAGGGCCAGCCGTGCCTCTTCCGCAGCCTTGGCGGCGGCGATGCGATCGGCTTCGGCCTTGGCTTCGGCGGCCAGCCGGGCTTCTTCCTTGGCCTGTTCGCGCGCCAGACGCGCCGCCTCACGCTCGGCGGCCAGGCGCTCCTCGCGGCTGACGAAGGTGGAAGCGGTGACGGTGGGCTTGGGTTTGAACTTGGCCAGCAGGGCCTTCTTGGCTTCGGCCGCCGCCTTCTGGCGTTCAGCAAAGCCCGTGCGCAACGGGTCTTTCATAAAGTCTTTCAGCAAGTCGGAGAGGCTCGCTTAAGACCGAAAAATCCGCCGCAATGCAACCCCCGCCTGGCCTGGCGGCGATGATTTGATCGCCGTAGCTCGCCGCCGGACGCCGCGGCCCGCCGGCTCATTCCGCCAGGAAGACCAGTTCCATCCAGACGTCGCAGCGACTGTACTCCGTGTCGCGCGGCGGGATGTCGGTGAAGCCGACGGCCCGGTACAGGCCGAGCGCCGGCCCCAGAGCCGCGTTGGTCTCCAGATAGAGGCGCGGCGCGCCGCTCGCCCTGGCCCGGTCGATACAGGCCTGCATGAGATTTCGTCCAAGACCCGTTCCCGGGCGGCCTCGGCGACGGTCATCTTGATGACCTCGAAGCCGCCGTCGTCCATGGCCTTCAGGCCGACGCAGCCCATCGGCTCGCCGGCGTCATTCTCGGCCATGAAGATGTGACCGCCGGGCGCCAGCACCTTGCCGACCGGGTCGCCGAGCACCGCTTCGTCAGCCGGCTCGATGGCGAAATGCCGGGTGATCCAGGCTTCGTTCAGCGCCTTCCAGGCGGCCGCGTGACGGGGTTCGAAATCGACGATGCGCATGGCATGACTGTGCAAAGCGCGGCCGTTCCGCGCAAGGAGGCCTGAGCCTTGGTCAACCCCGTCTACGCCGACCTGCCGACGACGATCTTCGAGGTCATGAGCGGGCTGGCCCGCGAGACCGGCGCGATCAACCTGGGCCAGGGGTTCCCCGAGGAGCCTGGCCCCGAGGCGCTGCGCCGCCGCGCGGCGCTGGAGTCGGTCGAGGGCTACAACCAGTACCCGCCGATGCGCGGCCTGCCGGACCTGCGCCAGGCGGTGGCCGAGCACTACGCGACATGGCAGGGCCTGGACCTGACGGCCGAGGAGATCACCATAACCTCCGGCGCAACGGAGGCGCTGGCGGCGGCCTTCCTGAGCCTGATTTCGCCGGGCGACGAGGTCGTGCTCTTCCAGCCCCTGTACAACTCTACCTGCCGATGGTCCGCCGCAGCGGGGGTGTGCCGAGACTGGCGCGCCTGGACCCGCCGCACTTCAGGATCACGCGGGAGATCCTCGACGACGTCTTCACCCCGAAGACCCGCATCGTGGTGCTGAACAATCCGGTGAATCCGGCGGCAGTGATCTTCAGCGACGAGGAGCTGGCGCTGCTGGCCGAGTACTGCGTGCGCCATGACGCCATCGCCGTCTGCGACGAGGTCTGGGAGCAGATCGTGTTCGACGGCTGCCGCTTCCGCTCGATGATGAGCTTCCCCGGCATGCGGGAGCGGACCGTGAAGATCGGCTCGGCGGGCAAGATGTTCGCCCTGACCGGCTGGAAGGTCGGCTTCCTCTGCGCCGCGCCCGCGCTGACGAAGGCGCTGGCCGGGGCGCACCAGTTCCTGACCTTTACCACCGCGCCCAACCTCCAGGCGGCCTACGCCTGGGGGCTTCGAAACTGCGATGACTGGTTCGAGACCATGCCCGTCGACCTGCAGCGCTCGCGCGACCGGATGGCCCGCGGGCTGCAGGCCGCCGGGTTCAAGGTCCTGCCGGCCAGCGGCAGCTACTTCCTGCTCGTTGATCTGGCCGCGTCCGGCATAGCCGAGGACGACCGCGCCTTCTGCCTGCGGGCGGTCAAGGACCACGGCGTCGCCGCGATTCCGGTCTCGGCCTTCTACGAGCAAGACGCCCCGACCAACCTCATCCGCCTCTGTTTCGCCAAGCGGGACGAGACGCTGGATGAGGGCGTGGCGCGGCTGGCGGCGGCGCTCGCCGCCTAGATCGTCGCGCCGCCGTCCACGACCACGGCCTGGCCGGTCATGAAGGTGCCGGCCGCCGAGGCCAGGAACACCGCCGCGCCGGCGATCTCGTCCGGCTCGCCGATGCGGCGCAGCGGCACGGTCTCGGTCGAGCGCTTCAGGGTCTCGGGATTGTCCCACAGCGCCTTGGCGAAGTCGGTCTTGATCAGGCCGGGCGCGATGCAGTTCACGCGGATGCCGTGCTTGCCGTACTCGTGGGCCAGGTTGCGGGCCAGCTGGAAGTCGGCGGCCTTGGAGATGTTGTAGGCGCCGATGACGGGCGAGCCGCGCAGGCCGCCGATCGAGCTGACGATGATGACCGCGCCGTCCTTCCGTTCGATCATCTCCGGGATCACCATGTTGATGAGCCAGTGGTTGGAGACGATGTTGTTGTCGAGGATCTTGCGGAACTGATCGTCGGCGATGCCCGCCATCGGGCCGTAGTAGGGGTTGGACGCGGCGTTGCAGACGACGATGTCGACCTTGCCGAACGCCTTGCGAGCCTCGTCGACGACGCGCTGCAGGTCTTCCTTGGAGGAAATGTTGGCCGGGACGGCGATGGCCGTGCCTTCGCCCTCGGCCGCGTTGATGGCGGCGGCCACTTCCTCGCAAGGCCCGGCCTTGCGCGAGGAGATCACCACCTTGGCGCCGTGCTGGGCCATGCGCTCGGCGATGGCCTTGCCGATGCCGCGCGAGCTGCCGGTGATGATCGCGACCTTGCCGGTCAGATCGAAGAGGGTTCCTTGAGCAGCCGACATTCGCGCGCCTCCCTTTAAACGCTTGTTTGATTGGCGCGCACCGTGACGGCAGGGCGACGTTGCGTCAAGCCAGCGCCCGTCCGATCTCGAGCAACGGGCGCTGCTGGACGTCCGGAATCGATGCGTCGGCCCTGGGCCCGACGTTGATCAGCAGGTTGCCGCCGCCGGCCGTCACTTCGCGGTAGAGGTCGAGCAGCTGGTCGCCGGTCATGTAGTCGTCGGTCGCCTCGGCCGCGTTGTAGCCGAAGGCCAGACCCAGACCCCGCGTCGATTCCCACTTGCCCCGGCCGACCATGTGCTCGCCGGTCGTGTATTCAACCGTGCGGAAGTCGCAGTGCGGCGGCGTGGAGGTGCTGCCGCCGTGCACGCCGACCTCGGCGATCCGGGCCTTCACCATGGTGTTGAAGCCGGCGCAGGCGGCCGGGTCGCGCAAGCTTTCGAACAGCGGCGCGGACGCCATCCAGCGGTCGTTGATCACCCCGTCGGGGACAGCGGCGTAGTAGTCGGCGAACAGGCCGGGCAGGTCCTCGACGTTGGGCCAGGCGATGTCGTTCCACAGCACGGAGGGACGGTAGCGGTCGATCAGCTCCCGCACCTGGGCGGCGGCGTAGGCGCGATAGGCGTCGTCGGTGGGCACGCAGGCGAACATCTCGCCCATGTTGCGGATCAGGCTGGGCCGGAAGGTCCAGTCGAGGCCGCCCGAGTAGTAGAGGCCGTAACGCATGCCCCGGGCGCGCACCGCCTCGCCCAGCTCGCCGACGAAGTCCCGCTTTGAGTTCCAGCCCGGCCTGTGCGGGTTGGGGACGTCGGTCGGCCACAGGCAGAAACCGTCGTGATGCTTGGTGACGAAGACCACGTACTTCGCGCCCGCCTTTTGGAACAGGTCGGCCCAGGCGTCGGCGTCGAAGGCGGCCGCGGCGGCCTCGAAGGGCTCGCGGAAGGCGGCGTAGGGCGCGTCGCCCCAGCGCTCGCGATGATAGGCGGCCGTCGGGCTGGTCGGATCACGCAGCGCGTTGTCGTACCACTCCGCATACGGACCAAGGACGAAGGCGTTGTCGTAGTCACTGACGAACAGGTCGCTGATCGACACCCCCGCCGGCGCGAAGGCCGGCACGGAGGCCATGCCCCAGTGGATGAAGATTCCCAGCTGCGGCTCGGCATACCAAGCCGGTACGGGTCGGCCCGCGAACGCGCTGAAGTCGGCCATCTGTTCCCCGGAATGGTCTGTTTCGGGAAGGCTCTCGCGGCCTCCCCTAGGGAAGGCAACAGGTCAGGCGCATTTCGTCAGGCCGCCCATGTCGAGGTGGAAGTGGTCGTGGTGCGCGTCGTTGTAGTCGGGGCTCAGCGTGGTCAGGAACACCTTGCAGGCGCCGTCGCGGACCGCGTGCAGGAATCGGCCCTTCTGCCCGGCGTCGCTCCAGTCCTTCTGGACGGAGATCACCGTGCCGTCGGCCAGCCGGAAGGCGGCCACGTCCAGCGCATTGGCCGTGGCGTGCTCGCTGACCGGCGCGTCTTCCTGACCGTACATCCGCCGGCAGGCGTAACTGCCGTAGTGGTCGATGCCGACGACCGCCTGGCCGAACGCATCGAAGGCGGCCTGCTGCACCACCTGGCGTTCCCAGATGCTGACCGCCAGCGCCTGCTTGCAGGTCATGGGCGCGTCGCGCGGCGAGAGGGGGGCCATGCCGGCTTCCATGCGCACCGCGTCGTGGATGTCGCAGAAGCCGCTGGCCCGGGGCGCGACCTCCAGGAACTCGACGCCGCCCTGCTGGAGCACCTCGCGACAGGCGGCGGGATCCTCGCCCGTTCGGGCGGCCTTGATCTTGGTCGCGGCGCCGATCGGGTCGACCAGGGCCAGGGTCTTCCAGGGCAGATGCTCGCGCGGGATGGCCCGGTTGGCGGTCAGCGCGACGACGCCGATGATGCCCCACATCAGCACGAATCCGATCACCCGCGCCGTCAGGGTCTGGCGGCGCGCGTGCCGCTGGACATGCGGCCTGTCGGGATGGGGTGCTCGGTATCCGGCCATGATTGCTGCTGCACAGCCTGACGCGGAGCTGCGTCAGGAAGATGACCGCCGTTAACCACCTGACGGCGGCGCTGTCACCCCTGGCGGTTCAGGGACTCGACGATCCGCCCCCCGGCCGGCGGGTCGATGTCGGTGCGGGTGGTCTCGGTCAGCCGCGCCATGGTCATGTAGAAGCCGCAGGTCAGGATGATCTCGACGATCTCCTTGGGGCTGAAGTGCTTCTGCGCCTCGGCCAGGGACGCCTCGCTGGCCTTCACGTCCTCGATCACTTCCTTGGCGAAGGCGACCAGCGCCTTTTCCCTGGCGTTGAAGGCCGGGTCGTCGAAGCGGCGGGCGGCCAGCGCGTCGATCTGGGCCTGGGTGTTGCCGCAGGCGAGGCCAATCGGCACATGCTGGTTCCACTCGTACTCGCCGCCCTCGAGCTCGGCGACCAGCAGGATGACCAGCTCGCGCAGGTCGGCGCCCAGCTGTTGCTTGCTGAGGATCGCCCCGCCGAACCGCAGCGCCGGCTCCATCATCGTGTCTGCGTTGGCCAGCATCCGGAAGATGTTCAGCTTGGCGGTCAGCTTGCCCCAGTACTCCTTCGCCTTGGGCGGCAGGTTGTCGATGTCGGCGAAGGGGACGAGGGCCATGGCGGGTTTCCTTTGGTCGGGTTGGCGACAGCTTGAACCAAACAGGGACCGGGCGTCCACCGCTCCAGAAACCCTAGGCAAACAGGGGAAAAGCGCCATCTTGGCGCCGCGCGTCAAAGTGTTCATCTAGCGCCCATGACCTCTGACGCTGAAACCGCCACCGGCTGGCGAGAGCTGATGAAGCCCGCGCTGATCTCGCGGTTCGCCTTCCTGTGCCTGGGCATGTGGCTGAACGCCGCCGACGCGCTGGTGACCATCACCCTGACCCCGACCATCGCGAGCGAGATCGGCGGCTTCCAGTTCTTTGGCTGGTCGGTGGCGGCCTTCCTGCTGGGGGCCATCGTGGCGGGGGTCTGTTCGGGCAGGCTGTCGATGGAGCTGGGTCTGCGCCCGTCCATCGCCGTCGGGGGCGTCGCCTATGCGGCGGGCTGCGTGGTCAGCGCGCTGGCGCCGGACTTCCTGATCTTCGTCATGGGCCGGCTGCTGCAGGGCCTTGGCGCCGGCGCCATCGCCGCGCTCTGCTACGTGGCGATCAACGGCATGTTCCCGCAGCGGCTGTGGGTGCGGGTGCTGGCGGGCCTGGCCGGTGTCTGGGGCGTCGCCACTCTGCTGGGACCGCTGATCGGCGGCCTGTTCGCGGAGGCCGACTGGTGGCGCGGGGCCTTCTGGTTCTTCGCGATCCAGAGCCTGCTGTTCATCGCCGCCACCTTCGCCCTGGTCCCGGCCAGCGTGCAGCGGGACGAGCCCCGTCCGCGCATCCCGCTGCCGCAGCTGGGGGCGCTGATCCTCGGCGTGACGCTGATCGCGGCGGCCGGCACGACCGGGACGCCTCTGCTGGACGGCGCGCTCGGCGCCGGCGGGCTGGCCGGAATGGCGCTGCTGCTGTGGCTGGACCGACGGGCGGGCGGGGTGCTGCTGCCGAGGTCGGCGGGCGACCTGACCTCGCTGGTCGGCGCCGGCTACTTCACCATCTTCGCGCTGGAGGCTGCGACCATCGGCTTCTCGGTCTACGGCCCCGCCTTCCTGCAGGGGCTGCAGGGCGCCTCGCCGCTGGTCGCCGGCTATGTGATCTCGGCCATCGCCGCCGGCTGGACGGTGACGGCGATGCTGGTGGCCGGGGTGCAGAACCGCGACGGCGTCATGATCCGGCTGGGCGCCGTCTGCGTGGTCGCCGGCCTGATGCTGGGCGCCTGGTCGCTGCCCCATGGCGGGATCTGGGTGACGGTCGCGGCCATGACCCTGACCGGCCTCGGCTTCGGCTTTTCCTGGGCCTTCCTGTCGAAGGCCATCATCGGCGGGCTGTCGGAGGCCGAGCGGCCGCTGGGGTCCTCCGCCGTGCCCACGGCCCAGATGATCGGCGGCGCGGTCGGGGCGGCCGGCGCCAGCGCGCTGGCCGGCCTGCTCGGCTTGTCAGAGGGCGTCGACCCGGCCGCCGGCCCGGCGGCGGGGCTCAAGCTGTTCGGCGCGATGATCCCTGTGGCGCTGCTGGGGCTGGTCGCGGCCTGGCGGGTGGGGCGGAGGGGTTAGGTCTCTCCGTCCGAACGCCAGCGGCGGAACTGGCCGTAGCCCTCAAGCAGGAAGGCGCCGATGACGGCACACATAAGCAGGCCGGCGACAGCGCCCCTTGGCCATAACTGCTGGTCGACGAGGTCGAGGAGCTTCGGCGCCTGTGTGAGAAAAAGGACGACGAACGGCAGTCTCACGATGAGGTACGTAAGCGGCCTTGGCCGCGCGTCATACTGGTCCTGCGCGTCTTTGATCGAGCGACCGGCCCGGTCCGCCTCGTCTTCGGCGCGCCGTCGCCCCCGGATCCAGAAGTAGCCCATGGGGGCGCCCACAACGATGAACGTCATGGTCGCTGTGTCCCAGGCGATATTCAGCAGGGGGTAGCGGCCGCGCGGAGAATCGATGCCGTTCGTGGCCCAGAACCAACCGGCGAGCATGGCGCCGACCAGCAACAGCCCGCCGACCGCGCGAAGCGCCGCCCACGTGGACCACTCTGATGACTTGACCGCCGGCTCGACCATCCCGCGAGCCTACCGCCAACTCGCGCAGACTGTCTACGCCGTCGCCAGCGCCGCTTCCTCCACCACCTTGACCACGTCGGCCATGATCTGGGTGAGCTTGAAGTCCTTGGGGGTGTACACCCGGCGCACGCCCATCTGCTTCAGGATCAGCGCATCGTCCGGCGGGATGATGCCGCCGACCACGACGGGGACGTCGCCCAGCCCCTCGGCCCGCATGACGCGGACGACCTCCTGCACCAGATCCAGGTGCGAGCCCGACAGGATCGACAGGCCCACCACGTGCGCCTTCGTCTCCTTGGCCCGGCGGACGATCTCGTCCGGGGTCGAGCGGATGCCGTCGTAGTGGACCTCCATCCCGACGGCGCGGGCGCGGGTGGCGATCTGCTCGGCGCCGTTGGAGTGGCCGTCCAGGCCCGGCTTGCCGATCAGATAGGTCAGGGTGCGGCCCAGAACCTCCGAGACCCGCTCGACGTCCTTCTTCACCGCCTCGATGTCCTCGGCGTCCTCGCCGGCAGCCACCACGACAGCGACGCCGGTCGGGCCGCGGTACTCGCCGAACACCTCGCGCAGGGCGAAGGCCCATTCGCCGGTGGTCACGCCGGCCTTGGCCGCGACGATGGAGGGCTCCATGATGTTGCGGCCCTCGCGGGCGGCGGCCTTCAGGCCGGCGATGGCGGCGTCGGCGGCGCCCTGGTCGCGCGCCGCGCGCCAGGCCTTCAGCCGCTCGACGACGCCGGCCTCGAGCCGGGGATCGACGGTCTCGATCGAGCCTTCGCCGGCCGACAGGGGCGAGACCTCGGTGTCGGTCCAGCGGTTGACGCCGACCACGGTCATGCCGCCGGTCTCGACCGCCCGCACCCGGGCGGCGTTGGAGCTGACCAGCGCGCCCTTCATGTAGTCGATGGAGGCGGCGGCCCCGCCCAGCGCGTCGATCTTCGCCAGTTCGGCCAGCGCCCCGGCCTTCAGCTCGGCGACCTTGGCCTCGACCACATGGCTGCCGGCGAACAGGTCCTCGTATTCCAGCAGGTCGGTCTCATAGGCCAGCACCTGCTGCATGCGCAGGCTCCACTGCTGGTCCCAGGGACGCGGCAGACCCAACGCCTCGTTCCAGGCCGGCAGCTGCAGGGCCCGGCAGCGGGCGTCCTTGGAGAGCGTCACCGCCAGGGCTTCCAGCAGGATGCGGTAGGGGTTGTTCTCCGGCTGCTGCTCGGTCAGGCCCAGGCTGTTGACCTGCACGCCATAGCGGAAGCGCCGGGCCTTGGCGTCCTGTACGCCGTAGCGTTCGGCCAGGATCTCGTCCCACAGCACGGTGAACGTGCGCATCTTGCACAGCTCGGTCACGAAGCGGACGCCGGCGTTCACGAAGAAGCTGATCCGTGAGCAGACGATCTCGAAGTCCTGCTCTGGCACCTGGCCGCCGGCCCGCACGGTGTCGAGCACCGAGATGGCGGTGGCCAGCGCATAGGCCAGCTCCTGCTCCGGCGTCGCCCCGGCCTCCTGCAGGTGGTAGCTGCAGACGTTCATGGGGTTCCATTTGGGAACCTCGCGATAGCACCAGGCGATCATGTCGCCGATCAGCGTCAGGCTGGGCTGCGGCGGGAAGATGTAGGTCCCGCGGCTCAGGTATTCCTTGATCAGATCGTTCTGGGTCGTGCCCTGCAGCGCCGATCGCGGCGCGCCCTGCTCGTCGGCCAGTGCGACGTACATCGCCAGCAGCCAGGCGGCCGGGGCGTTGATCGTCATCGAGGTGTTCATCTTGTCGAGCGGGATGCCGTCGAACAGCGTCCGCATGTCGCCCAGGTGGCTGATCGGCACCCCGACCTTGCCGACCTCGCCGCGCGCCAGGATATGGTCGGCGTCGTAACCGGTCTGGGTCGGCAGGTCGAAAGCCACCGACAGGCCGGTCTGGCCGGCCGCCAGATTGCGGCGGTACAGGGCGTTGGACTTCTCGGCGGTGGAGTGGCCCGCGTAGGTGCGGAAGATCCAGGGCGCGTCCGGCGCATGCTGGAAGGGCTTTGTGCTCATCGTGGTCTCGCGCGTCCCGGCGTTTCTTGTGCTTTTGCGAGATCATGCGCGCGGACTTGCTGCGGCGCAACATTTCACTTGCAACCATCTCGCGCCTGTCACACGATCATGCCCCTGCGGCGGATGAACGGCGGTGTCTGAGGGCACAGTCTTGCGCCCGACGCGGGAAAAACAGCGGGCTGGAGGCGACGTAGAGTTGTACGTTGCGGAAGGTCCGCCAGACGCCGGAACGCCAACCGGCGCTACCGCATTGCAACAGAAACGCGCCACGGGACTGACGACATGACAACCGCCACGCTCGAGAAGACGCCCGTGAAGGACCTGTACGAGATCGGCGAGATTCCGCCGCCGTATCATGTCCCGAAAAACATGTACGCCTGGACCGTCCGCAAGGAGCGCCACGGGCGCCCGGCGACGGCCATGCAGGTCGAGGTGGTCCCCACCTGGGAGATCGGCGAGGACGAGGTCCTGGTCCTCGTGATGGCCGCCGGCGTGAACTACAACGGCGTCTGGGCCGCCCTCGGCGAGCCGATCAGCCCGCTCGACGGCCACAAGCACCCCTACCATATCGCCGGATCCGACGCCTCGGGCATCGTCTGGGCCATCGGCTCCAAGGTGAAGCGCTGGAAGCTCGGCGACGAGGTGGTCATCCACTGCAACCAGGATGACGGCGACGACGAGGAGTGCAACGGCGGCGACCCGATGTTCTCCTCCAGCCAGCGCATCTGGGGCTACGAGACGCCGGACGGCAGCTTCGCCCAGTTCTGCCGGGTGCAGTCGCGCCAGCTGCTGCCGCGCCCCAAGCACCTGACCTGGGAAGAGAGCGCCTGCTACACCCTGACGCTGGCCACCGCCTACCGCATGCTGTTCGGCCACAAGCCGCATGAGCTGAAGCCGGGCCAGAACGTGCTGGTCTGGGGCGCCTCGGGGGGCCTCGGCGTCTTCGCGACCCAACTGGCCGCCGTGGCCGGAGCCCACGCCATCGGCGTGGTCAGCGACGAGGACAAGTTCGACTTCGTGCTCAGCCAGGGCGCCAAGGCGGTGCTGAACCGCAAGGACTTCAACTGCTGGGGCCAGCTGCCGACCGTCAACGGGCCGGAGTTCTCCGACTACATGAAGGAGTTCCCGCAAGTTCGGGAAGGCGATCTGGCAGATCACCGGCAACAAGGACGTCGACATGGTGTTCGAACACCCTGGCGAGCAGACCTTCCCGGTCTCGGTCTTCCTGGTGAAGCGCGGCGGCATGGTCGTCATCTGCGCCGGCACCAGCGGCTTCAACCTGACCATGGACGCCCGCTTCCTGTGGATGCGCCAGAAGCGCGTCCAGGGCAGCCACTTCGCCAACCTGATGCAGGCCAGCGCCGCCAACCAGCTGGTCATCGACCGCCGCGTCGACCCCTGCCTGTCGGAAGTCTTCACCTGGGACGCCATCCCCGACGCCCACGAGAAGATGCTCGATAACAAGCACCTTCCCGGCAACATGGGCGTGCTCGTCTGCGCCCAGCGCCCCGGCCTGCGCACCTTCGAGGAGGTCCAGGAGATCTCGGCGGAGATGGGGAGCTAGGCATCAGGGACAGACACCTTCGGGTGTCTGTCCCGATTGCGACGTGTTTCAGGCGGCGGCTCTCGAAAGGGGGCCGCCGCTTGTGCGTTTGAATGCCTGCTTGCAAGCCCGCGTTTGCCTACGCTTCTTTTGCGGATGCCCAACTCATTGACGATACAGGTCGAATGAGGAACTCGACGACTGGACTACCAGGTTCGCGCCATGATCAGCGTGTCTTCAGGCTCGCCCCTCAGGTTCACGGCCTTCACTTTGCGGCCTTCGTGACTGAAGCCGAGTTGCTCGTACAGGCGGATGGCGGGGCCGTTCCACGAGGCCACCTCCAACTCGATCCGCCGGAAGCCGTCCCAGAGCAAGGCTTGCTCGATCGCGGCCTGCAAGAGCTGCCGCCCGATGCCTTGGTTGCGCCGCCCGGCGGCGACGCACATGCCGAAACTGGCGGCGTGACGGGTTTCGGGTTTGCCGCCTGCCCATAGATCCAGCTGACCAACCACCTCGTCACCGTCCAGGGCGAGCAGGATGAAGGCGCGCTCGGCCTTCCGCGCTCCTTCGAGAAACTGGCGCTGATCTTCCGGGGTTGGCGGAGGCCGGCGGGTCACCGTGTCCGGCGCTTCAATGGACAACGCGCCCATGAAGGTCGTCATCTGGTGTTCATCGCCGTCGGTGGCGCGGCGAACCTGGACCTTTCCCATGGCAACCCTCCCGATGAGCGGTTCAGCCCGGAGGGCTGCCGCCAGCTTCCCACCCTTGGCCGTCCTCCGGAGAGGCGGCTTCCACTCAGGCGCACCCCGCCCTGACGCCTTGGCGGAGCATTGCGCGGGCGGTCGTCCTGCTCAAGGACCGGCTTCGCCGTATGGGGCGGGAGCGGCGGCCCGCAGGGCCGTCCTTGGCCAGGCCTGAGGGCGAGCAGCACAGGCCTTCTCTCTTCCGCCTGTCCCGGGCGGCCTCCGACCCAAGGCCCCATCAGTCCAACGGTTGGCGCGGCGGGGGACCTCGGTCAGGAAGACGCGCGAAAGGCGAAGGACGCCCAGGCGACATCAAGGCGTCCGAGATGATCGGGGCCGTTGGCCTGGCGCAACAGCGTCATCCGTTCGGTCCGGGCGAAATCGGCAAGCTCCGCGGGGTCGACGTCCCACATCGGACGTCCTGGTCCGCCGGGCCCGTTCCTGACACTGATCAGCAGCAGGCCACCCGTACGCAACAAGCCCGAGAGCCTCATGAAGGCCCGAGGTCGTTCGGATGGGTGAACATGCATCCACACCCCGCTCAGGAGAATGAGGTCGAACTTCCGGTCCAGCGCGTATGCTTCGTTCAGTTCAGGCAGCCGGTCATCGAGCCAGCGCACGCCCGCAGCCGAATGGAGCGCAGCGGCGGCACGACGGAGTTGAGCAGACGGCTCCACGGCCACAACCTCGAAGCCTCTCCCATCCAGCCAGGCTGCGTCTCGGCCTGATCCGGCTCCGACGTCCAGCGCCGCACCAGCGGGCGGAAAAAGGTCGAGGACCGCCGCATGGACCTGTTCGGAAGACAGCGCTTCGTACCGGGCAGCGAGTTGAGCTGCATTGGCGTCATACCCGTGCACCGGGTCTTCCATTCGATGTCCTCCCTACCGGCCTGCAGCCTGCATGGCGGAAAGGCGCGCGCGATCCGGACTCCGCGATTCGGCGGAATGTCCGCTCACGGTCGCTCTCCGGGCAGCTCCAGCGCACCCCGCCCTGATGCCTTGGCGGAGCATTGCGCGGGCGGGCGTCCTGCTCAAGGACCGGCTTCGCCGTGCGGGGCGGACGCGGCGGCCCGCGGGGCCGTCCTTGACCAGCGCGACCGCTCCGCGCGCCCGGTCCATCAAGGCCCAAGGGCGAGCATCATGAGGCTCTTCAGATCGTCGAGATCAAGGGCTGAGAACGGTGAGAAAAACTCGCCGGTTTTCTCAACTCTTCAGCCTTTTCAGCCCGGCACCGTCGCCGCATCATTGTTGCAGCGCACAACATCGGCCGACCGCCTAACGCGCCAGTTCATCGTCGATTGTGCGTCGCAACGCCTCGGCGGGCGTCACGACCTCCACGTATCCGAGCTCTGCACGAATCCGGCGGGTGTCCGTCGCTAGCGGATAACCCAGGTCCAGCGCCGCGACCGCCGCCGACAGCGGCCCGCCGGCGTCGCCCTCGACGATCTCCCCGGCCCAACCGATGGCCCCCCCGAAGGCCCGCGCCCAGTCGCGATGGCTCGGCGCCTGGGCGGGACCAAGGTTGTAGACCCGGTTCGCCGCCGCCGGGCGAAGCGCCGCCAGCGCGATCCCCGCCGCGACATCCTCCACGAAGCCGTAGCTGGTGCGCCAGTCGAGCCAGGCGGCCGGCGCCACGATCCGCTCGGCCCCGGCCGCCATCGGCCGGATCAGCCAGGCGAAGCGGCGCTGCCGGTCGCCGGGACCATAGACCATCGGCAGGCGCAGCACCGTCCAGTCGAACGCGTCCTGCCCGGCGAGGGCCTGTTCCAGCGGGATCTTGTCGTAGTCGTCCAGGCCCCTCTGAGGATCGTCGACGGCGCGGGGCTCGGCGAGCCGGTAGGGGAACCGCGTCTCCCGCAGCGGCGAGCCCTCCGCCATGGGCGCCAGCACCGGCTCGGGCGCGGCCTTGCGGTGCAGGCCCGCGTAGTTGCGGTAGACGTCCGCCGAACTGGCCAGGACGTAGCGTTCGATTTCGCCGGCCAGGGCCTCGAACAGCGGCAGGGTGTCGGCCTCTGTCATCGCCATCAGGTCGACGACCGTGGAGGCGCCGGACGAACGGACGGCGGCTCGTACGGCCGCCGGGTCGCTGCGATCCGCGACGATGCTGACGACGCCGTCGTTCGGGACATGGGCGCCGCGATGCAGGACCGCGACATCGCCCTGCGCGGCCAGTCTCGGCACCAGCGGGCGGCCGATGAACCCCGTGCCGCCCAGCACCAGAACGGTCATGGCTCAGCCCTCCGCCTTCCGCCCGAACACCGTCAGCGCCATCGCCGCGACGGCGCAGAGCAGCACGACCGGCACGGTGAACCAGACCACCTGCGCGCCGCTGGCGCCGGCGCCGAGCAGCTGACCCGCCGCCAGCGGGCCCAGCGCCGAGCCGAATCGGCCGGCGGCGATGGCCGCCCCGACCCCGACGCCCCGCACCGCCGGCGCGTAGTAGGCCGGGCCCATCCCGTAGAGGCCGAACTGCGCGGCCATGATCAGGAATCCGACCGCGAACGACAGGGCGGCGGTCAGGCCGAGGCTCGACGTCGGCGAGGCGATAGCCAGCAGCACCGCGACCAGCGCCGCGAACACCACGCCCAGCGGCCGGCGCGCGCCCAGCCGGTCGATGGCCAGTCCCGCCAGCACCCCGCCGGCGACGCCGCCCAGATTGAACAGCGTCGAGATGCCGGCGGCGGACTTCGGCGCGAATCCCCGGTCGACGATCAGCAACGGCAGCCAGTTCAGGAACAGGTGCAGGACGAGCGCGATGGCGGCGTACGAGATCCAGAGGCTCGCGGTGGTTCCGATCCGGCCCGCGCCGAACAGGGCCGCCAGCCCGGCGCCCCTCGCCGGCGTGGTCGTCGCCTGGCGCGTCTCGGGCAGCCACAGCCAGAGCACCACCGCCATGAGCAGCGGCAGGACGCCGCCGACGATGAAGATCAGCCGCCAGTCGGCCTGGGCCAGGTCGGTGCGGGCCAGCAGGCCGACCAGCGCGCCGCCCAGCGGCAATCCGGCGGTGACCGAGGCCACCACCGCCACGCGGCGCCGGGGCGATGCGAGCTCCGAGGCGATGGCGATCAGCATCGGCATCGCGCCGCCGAGGCCGATGCCGGTCAGCGCCCGCACCAGCAGCAACGACCCGTACGACCCGGCGAAGGCGGTGAGCAGCGAGAACAGGCCGTAGACAATCACCGCCGTCAGCAGCACCGGCTTGCGCCCCAGCCGGTCGGCCAGCGGACCGGCCACGGCGGCCCCGATGAGCAGGCCCAGCAGGCTGGCGCTGAACGCCATCCCTGTTTCCGGCTTCGACAGGCCCAGCGCCGGGGCCATCTTCGGCGCGGCCACGCCCATCGAGGCGATGTCGAAGCCCTCGAGCATCGCGGCCAGCAGGCAGAGCCCGATGGCGAAGGCGGCGGCCCGGCCGGCCGGAGCGGTCTTGGCGGTGGTCATCCGGCTCTCCCCCGAAAGCTGACGTCGGACGACCTTAGACGCGTTTCCGTGGTCCCGCGAGCGGCGGCGAACGCGGCGTCAGGCCGGGGCGAACCGCGCCTGAAGTTGCTCGATCAGCGTCAGCCCGGCCTTGGCCGGCCCGGGCGGATAGGCGTTGGACACGGTCACCAGCGCCACGCCTCTCGCCGGAGCGACCATCGCCGTCGCATGCCACATGGTGTTGGAGCCCTCATGGCCCAGGCGTGGCCCGCGCGCCCACGGCTTGTCGGTCGCCACGCCCCAGCCGAGCGCATAGTCGGCGCCGGGCGCCGGCGTGGTCAGGCGGGCGATGGTCTCCGGCTTCAGATAGTCGCCGCCACCGGTCAGGAAGAGGCGCAGGAACTTCGCATAGTCTTCCAGCGGGGCATGGACGGTGCCGGCGGGGCCCAGCGCCGGCGGATTGTCGGCTGGTCCGGCCGGGTCGACGGCCTTGAGACCGCCAATGCCGAAGGGCAGGGACCGGTGGCCCCAGGGCTGGGCGCCGGTCGGCGCGCCGAAACCGGCGCCGGCCATGCCCAGCGGCTTGAACAGCCGCTCGGTGATCGCTGTCTCCCAGTCGCCGCCGACCAGCCGCTCAATGGCCGCGCCGGCGACGACGAAGTTTATGTTGGCGTATTCGAAGGCGCCTCGCTTGCCGTTGGGCGGAGCGGCCAGCGCCTTGGCGACCAGGGCGGTGCGCTGTTCCGGCAGGGCGCGCTTGTCGCCCTGGGCGGCGATCAGCCAGGGGATGCCGATCAGGCCCTTGTCCGACAGGCCGGCGCGATGGCTCATCACGTCTTCCAGGGTGGTGGCCGCCCAGGCCGGATCCAGCGTCAGGTCGGGAAACAGCGCGCGCAGGGTCGCGCCCCATTTCGCCGCGCCATTCTCAACCAGCTTGCCGTAGAGGGCCGCCGTCATCGCCTTGGTATTGGAGCCCAGGTGCCACTTGTCCTGCACGGTGACGCGATCGGGGCCGCCGATGCGACGCAGGCCGGCGACCTCGAGGAAGGCGATGCCGGTCGGGGTGACCACCATGCCGCCCAGGGCCGGGGCGCCGCTCTCGTCGACAATCCGCTGCAACGATCCGGCCGGGGCGGCGGACGACCGCGCGGCGCGAGGTCCGCAGGCGGCGAGCAGGCCGGCGGCGGGGAGGGCGATCAGGGTGCGTCTGTCTAGAGTCATGAGCTTGGTCCGCGCCTGTTTCCCCGCCGCGCCGACGGACGCGGAAAATATGCGGGGTTCGCGCCCTCGCCGCCAGTCCCGGGCGCGTCACGCGCCGCCGCCGCAGGAAACCCGTTCCCCCGCTTCCAAACGCTTGTTAGAGTCGCCCTATGTCCGACGATCTTACCGAAGCCCAGACGGGCGTTATTCCGCCCGGGTTCAAGCCGCTCAACTGGACCAGGGGCTTTGGCCGCCAGATCGGTCCGCTCTACGAGAAGTTCGAGGGCTATGACTGCTCGCTCGGCTTCCGGGTCGAGGAGCACCACACCAACGGCATGAAGAACTGCCACGGCGGCATGCTGATGACGGTGGCCGACGTCGCCTGGGGCAGGGTGATCTCGGTGCACAAGTCGCACTTCTGGGTCACGGTCCGGCTGACCTGCGATTTCCTGTCCAGCGCCAAGCTGGGGGAATGGGTCGAGGGACGCTCTCAGATCGTGTCGGAAGAGGACGACCTCTACACGGTGCGCGGCGAGCTGTGGTCGGGCGACCGGCTGCTGATGACGGGCACCGCCGTCTACAAGGTGATCGGGCCGCGCGAGCCGCGCCCCGGCGAGAAGGCGTTCGTGGAGGCGGCCCGTGGCTGACGGTCAGACCCTGCCCCCCGAGATCGCCGCGCCGCTGGCCCGTTTCAACGGCGAGAAGCCGGAGGCGCCGGCCTGGTTCGACAAGGCCCTGGCCGACGCGCCGGAGCGGACCTTCTTCGAGTTCGAGGGCGCGGCCATCGAGCTGCTCACCTGGGGCGAGGTCGGCAAGCCCGGCCTGCTGCTGCTGCACGGCAACGGGGCCAGCGCCGACTGGTGGACCTTCATCGCGCCGTTCTTCGCGCAGGAGTACCGGGTCGCGGCCTTCAGCTGGAGCGGCATGGGCCGGTCCGACTGGCGCAAAACCTACACCGGCGACGCCTTCGCCCGCGAAAGCTTCGCGGCGGCCGAGGCGGCCGGGCTCTACGCCGCCGGCAAGCCGGTCTTCGTCGCCCATTCGTTCGGCGGCTTCCCGACCATGCTGGCCGCCTCGAGGTACGGCGATCGGATGGGGGCGGCGGTGCTGGTCGATTCGGTGGTCCGGCCGCCGGAGCGCGAGTGGCGCGGGCCGCCCAAGCGCGTGTCGCCCAACCGCGTCTATGCGACGCTGCCGGAGGCGCTGGCCCGCTTCCGCCTCGCGCCGCCGCAGGGCTGCGACAACCTCTATATCGCCGACTGGATCGCCCGGAACGCGCTGAAGGCGGTCGAGGGCGGCTGGACCTGGCGGTTCGATCCCTTCATGTGGCAGGCCTTCATGATGGAGGATCGCGGGCCGCTGCTCAGCGCCGCCACCTGCCCGATCGCCATGATGTGGGGCGACCGGTCGGGGCTCGTCGACGACGAGATCCTCGCCTACATGCAGGATCTGCTGCCGCCCGGCTCGCCGCAGCTGGCCATTCCCGACGCCGACCATCACGTGATGATCGACCAGCCGCTGGCCTTCGTCGGCGCCCTGCGCGGTCTTCTGGCCGGCTGGCGGCTTGAGCCATGACGCGGGCCGTTGTAAAGCGCCACCAACTCGATTGCAGGATCTGACGATGGCTTCCGAATATCACCGCGGCGAAATGGACATCTCCGAGCACACCGCGACCTACGCCGCGGTCATGGGGCTGACCAAGTGGGGCTCGCTGGCGCTGGCCGTCGCGCTGGTGGTCCTGACCCTGTGGTTCTGCACCCCGGCCGGCTTTGTCGGCGGCCTGATCCCGGGCGTCGTCCTGACGGTTCTGGGCGTCATCTTCCTGCGCGACAAGAAGAGCGGCGGGCACTGAGTCCCACGTTTGATGCTGCGTTGCGGGAATAGCTTTTCGCGGCGCGGCGCCATGGGCTCGACAACGGGCAAGATCATCCCCTAAACAGGTCCCCAAGGACGCGACGTCAATCTGCGTCCGGAGGGGAGCTTCATGGCTATCGTCGCCGTCACCCGGGAACGCCGGGCAGCCGAAACCCGGGTCGCCGCGACGCCGGAAACGGTCAAGAAGCTGATCGCGTCGGGCTTCTCCGTGACCGTGGAAGCGGGCGCCGGAACGGCCGCCTCCTACCTCGACGCCGACTACGCCGCCGCCGGCGCCACCATCGCCAAATCCCTGAAGGACGCGCTCGCCAAGGCCGACGTGCTGTTCAAGGTGCGCGGCCCGGACGCCGAGGAGATCGCGGCGCTCAAGCCCGGCGCCATGGTGCTGGCGACGCTCAATCCCTACCAGGACAGGGCTACGCTCGAAGGTCTCGCCAAGGCGAAGGCCAGCGCGTTCGCCATGGAGTTCGTGCCGCGCATTACCCGGGCCCAGGTGATGGACGTGCTGTCCTCCCAGGCCAACCTCGCCGGTTACCGGGCGGTGATCGAGGGCGCGGAGGCGTTCGGAAAGGCCATGCCGATGATGATGACCGCCGCCGGCACCGTCGCCGCGGCCAAGGTCTTCATCATGGGCGTCGGCGTCGCGGGCCTGCAGGCCATCGCCACGGCCCGGCGTCTGGGCGCGGTCGTCACCGCCACCGACGTCCGCCCGGCGACCAAGGAGCAGGTCGAATCACTGGTCGCGAAGTTCCTCGCCGTCGAGGACGAGGAGTTCAAGAACGCCCAGACCGCCGGCGGCTACGCCAAGGAGATGAGCAAGGAATACCAGGCCAAGCAGGCCGAGCTGCTCTCCAGCCACATCGCCAAGCAGGACATCGTCATAACCACGGCCCTGATCCCGGGTCGTCCGGCGCCGAAGCTGGTCAACGCCGCCCAGGTGGCGTCGATGAAGGCTGGCTCGATCATCGTCGACCTGGCCGTCGAGCAAGGCGGCAACGTCGAGGGCGTCGAGCTGGGCAAGGTCGCCGTGACGAAGAACGGCGTGAAGATCCTCGGCATCCCCAACCTGCCCGGCCGCATCGCCGCCGACGCCTCGGCCCTCTACGCCCGCAACCTGATGGCCTTCGCCGGCCTGCTGCTCGACAAGGACGGCAAGCTGGCCCCGGACTTCGAGGACGAGATCCTCAAGGCGGCGCTGGTCACGAAGGACGGGGCCATCGTCCATGAGCAGCTGAAGACGGCGCCCGCGCCGGCCGCGAAGCCCGCCGCCGCGAAGGCCGCTCCGGCCAAGGCTGCCGCGCCCAAGCCGGCTCCGAAGGCCAAGGCCGCCGCCGCGCCAAAGGCTCCCGCCAAGGCGGCCGCGAAGCCCGCTGCGAAGCCGGCCGCCGCCCCGAAGGCGCCGGCCAAGCCCGCTCCCGCCAAAGCCAAGGCCCCGGCCAAGCCGGCCGCCAAGCCCGCTCCGAAGAAGAAGTAGAGGTCACTGACATGGACGCTGTCGATCCCACCGTCTTCCGTCTGGCCATCTTCGTGCTGGCCATCTTCGTCGGCTACTACGTGGTCTGGAGCGTCACGCCGGCGCTGCACACGCCGCTGATGGCCGTCACCAACGCCATCTCCTCGGTGATCATCGTCGGCGCCCTGCTGGCCGCCGCCGCCAGCGGGGTCGGCGAGGCCGCGCCGACGACCAATGTCTGGATATCCAAGGGCGCGGCGCCCTCGCCGCCGCCTTCGCGGCCGTGAACATCTTCGGCGGCTTCCTGGTCACCCAGCGCATGCTGGCCATGTACAAGAAGAAAGAGCCCGCCAAGGGCAAGAGCGAGCATTGAGCGCGCGTTCGGGGGAAATCAGATCATGAACGCCAACATCGCCGCCCTGCTCTACATCGCCTCGGGCGTGCTCTTCATCCTGGCGCTGCGCGGGCTCTCGAGCCCGGTGACCAGCCAGGCGGGCAACCGCAACGGCATGATCGGCATGGCCATCGCCGTGGGCGTCACGCTCGCCACCCTCTGGGGTGACGGCAAGCTCGACGTCATCACCCTGGGCCTGATCGCCGGCGGCGTCGCCATCGGCGGCGTCGCCGGGGCGGTCATCGCCCGCAAGGTCGCCATGACCTCGATGCCGCAGCTGGTCGCCGCCTTCCACAGCCTGGTCGGCATGGCCGCCTGCCTCGTGGCCGTGGCCGCCATCTACACGCCCGCCGCCTACGGCATCGCCGACGAGGCGACCGGCCACATCCACCTGCAGTCGCTGATCGAGCTGGCCATCGGCCTGGCCATCGGCGCGGTGACCTTCACCGGCTCGGTGATCGCCTTCGCCAAGCTGAACGGCAACATGAGCGGCGCGCCGATCCTGCTTCCCGCCCGCCACCTGCTGAACTTGGCCATCCTGGCCGGCATCGTCGCCCTGACGGTGGTGCTGGTGATGAGCGGCGGCACGGCGATCTGGGCCTTCTGGGCCATCTTCGCGCTCAGCCTGCTGATCGGCGTCACCTTGATCATCCCGATCGGCGGCGCCGACATGCCGGTCGTGGTGTCGATGCTGAACAGCTACTCCGGCTGGGCGGCGGCGGCGCTGGGCTTTACCCTCGAGAACGTCACCCTGATCATCACCGGCGCGCTGGTCGGCAGCTCGGGCGCGATCCTCAGCTACATCATGTGCAAGGGGATGAACCGCAGCTTCATCTCGGTGATCCTCGGCGGCTTCGGCGCCGACGACAGCGCCGCCGCGGCCGGCGGCAAGGTCGAGACCCGCCCCGTGAAACAGGGCAGCGCCGAGGACGCGGCCTTCATCATGAAGAACGCCTCCAAGGTGATCATCGTCCCCGGCTACGGCATGGCCGTCAGCCAGGCCCAGCACGCGCTGCGCGAGATGGCCGACAAGCTGAAGGAGGAGGGCGTGGAGGTGAAGTACGCCATCCACCCCGTCGCCGGCCGCATGCCGGGCCACATGAACGTGCTGCTGGCCGAGGCCAACGTCCCCTACGACGAGGTCTTCGAGCTCGAGGACATCAACGCCGAGTTCCCGACCGCCGACGTCGCCTTCGTCATCGGGGCCAACGACGTCACCAACCCGGCCGCCAAGACCGACACCACCAGCGCCATCTACGGCATGCCGATCCTCGACGTGGAGAAGGCGCGGACGGTGCTGTTCGTGAAGCGCGGCATGAGCTCGGGCTACGCCGGCGTCGAGAACGAGCTCTTCTTCCGCGACAACACCATGATGCTGTTCGCCGACGCCAAGAAGATGGTCGAGGGGATCGTGAAGAACCTCTGATGGGGCCGAGGCCGAAGCGTCTCAAGATCGAAGGGCCCAAACGCCCTCGGGATGAGCGCCCGGTGTTCGTGCGGTTCGTCTGCTTCAACACCGTGCGGGGCCAGCGAACCCGGCTTGGTCTCTTTCAGGCCATTGAGTTGGCGCGTGAGAGCGACCAGTCGGCCGGCTGGGCGCTTGAGTTGGTCAATGAGCTGAATGGCTGGTTCAGCGACAATCTGGCAGTGCCGACGCCGATCAAGGAGGGGTGGCGCGAAACGGACGGCCAGCGCGCGCTGTCGTGGTTCAAACCGCAGGCCGTCGAACATATCCGGCGCATGCACGAACTGAAGGCGGCGCTCGAGGCGTGTGGCGTGCATGTCGAGGTGCTCACTACGCGAACCCCCGGCGCAGTGACCTATCAGGACGACCACCAGGTAACGGCTGTGCCTGGCGCGGCGCGATTTTAGCTACGCCGCAGCTTCCTCGAACTTCAGCACGCCTGCCGCCAGCATGTCAGCGTGCAACGCTTCGGGGCTCCAGTCAAAGCCGTTCGGCCAGGTGAGGGCGCCAAAGTCGAGGAAGACCCGGTCAAAGAAGGCGGGATCCCGGAACGGCGCGGTGACCTTGCGCGGGTCAGTCGACAGGCCGGAAAAGTCCCACTCGCCGGCCAGCCCGTCCGTGAACTGGACCTTTAGGCGCCAGGGGCCGGTTCTCTCGAAGCGGCGGACGTGCACGACTTCTCTCATAACTCGTCATCCAGGCCGGGAATGCGCCCAAGCGCTGCATCCTCACCGAGTTCCGCGCGGGCCCAGGTCGCCCGAAGCTCTTCAATGTACCGCCGCCGCCACTGCTCGACAAATCGCCCGATGCGCAGGGGAAGACGACCGACCATGATTTTGCCGGTCTCGATCTCCACCTTCGCCACGCTGGACTCGTAGTAGGCGTTGAAGTGAGGTGGTGGATGATCGTTCAGGAACATCCGGATCGAGATGCCGTAGAACCATGAGATAGTCGGCACGAGCGGCCTCCGAGTGTACCGCCCAAACACAATCTATGATTAATTTTCCGTCGACTCAACCCTGAGCTATTCCATGCCGCCCGAACCCAAGACCAAGCCCACCGACGCCTCCGTCGAGGCCTTCCTTGACGCCGTCGAGAACCCCGTGCGCCGCGAGGACGGCAGGGTCGTTGCTCGTATGTTGGCCGAGGTCTCCGGCGAGAAGCCGGTCATGTGGGGCCCGAGCATCGTCGGCTACGGCAGCTACAAGGGCCCTACCGGCGACTGGCCCATCGTCGGCTTCTCGCCGCGCAAGGCCAATCTGGTGCTCTACGTCCTGAGCGGCGTCGCCGAAGAGCTGGACCTGCTGGACAGGCTTGGACCGCACAAGACCGGCAGGTCCTGCCTCTACATCGGCAAACTGTCGAATGTGGACATGGGCGTGCTGCGGAAGCTGGCCGAACTGAGCGTCTCGATCATGCGGCACAGATATCCCGCCCGGTGAGCGCGCTCGTCATCCAGCGGCTGATCG
This sequence comes from Caulobacteraceae bacterium, assembly GCA_965283745.1. Classification (GTDB taxonomy): domain Bacteria; phylum Pseudomonadota; class Alphaproteobacteria; order Caulobacterales; family Caulobacteraceae; genus Caulobacter. The sequence goes on along the minus strand of CBDIPM010000009.1, from coordinate 70,680 downwards.
CCGCCATCTTCCTCGGGCTGGGCGGCTGGTGCCTGGTCCTGCCGGGGATGGTCGCAGACCTGTGTCTGACGCCGGAATGGCGGGGAGACGATCCGGTGATCCCGATCCTGGTCGGCTGCTTCGGAGCCCAGGCGGTGCTGGCCGGACTGTTCGCCTTCTTCTCGCGGTTCAACCGGACGACCTTCCTCGTTTACGGCCTGGCCCTGGCGCCCTTCTTCGGGTTCGACCTGTGGTCCTACTTTGTGAAGCAGGTCTTCAATGAATTCATCCTGCTGGATGCCGTGGGCAACGTGATCATGCTCACGCTTTGCTGGATGGGATGGCGACGCGCCCCCGCATGACACTGATGCTGTGACAGTTCTGCAAAGCCATAGGCCAATCCATCCTGGCCGTAGGGTTGAATATTAACATCTGTTCGAGTAGATAGCCGCGCTCCCGGACACAATATCGCCGGGATGGGCCAGCATATCAGGCCCCTGTTCATCCCCCGAACGTCGAAGCTGGTGCGTCAGACCTCGTCGCGCCCTGCAGAAAGCTCGACAGCGCGATACGAGGCCGATCATTGTTCCGTGAATTGCTTTCCCGCGAGACCCGCTTGCCGCCGATTCTGGGCGTCGGGCTCGCGGCTGTGCTGATGGGCTCGGTCGCCGTCGCGACCGCCCAGGCCAGCCTGCCTTCCCGTCAGGAGCGCATGGCGGCTGAGAAGGCTGCCGTCGTCGAGGCGAGGACCGCAGACGCCGAAGCGGTGGAGCACGCGAGCGTGCCGAAGTTCTTCTTTGTCTCCCCCTGGCCGGCCACGCGGTCAATTCGCCCTTCGGCCTGCGCAAGATGCCGTGGGAGGAGGGCGGTCGGCTCCATGAAGGCGTCGACATCGCCGCGCCGGCCGGCTCGGCTGTGCGGGCGACCATGGGTGGCGTCGTCCTGCGCAGTGGCGTCGATGGCGGCTATGGCCGGTTCATCGAAGTGCGCCATGCCAGCGGCCTGACCTCTTTGTACGCCCATCTCGGTCGTCTGGCGCCGCTGAAGGCCGGGGCCGTGGTCAAGCCGGGCCAGGTGGTGGGCTATGTCGGCTCCAGCGGCCGGTCGACCGGCGCGCACCTGCATTTCGAGATCCGCTACGACGGCAAGCCGCTCAATCCGGTGGTTTTCCTTGGCCGCGCCTTCAAGACCGAGGCGGACCTGCCGCTGACGCTGGCGGCGCAATTCCCGCGTCGGGTGCGCGTGGCGCAGGTGTCCAACTGGCCGGATCGGGTTCTGGGCAAGAAGGCGGGGGCCGGGGAGGCCTCGGTCATCGCGGCTGCCAAGGCTGACGGTCGTGTCCGGGCGATGATCAAGCCCGCCGCCCCGGTGCTCGGTCCGAGCGTCGACGGACCGCGGACGATGTCCGTCGTCCCCCCATCCGCCCGGAGTGCGGCGGAGGCCTCGCCCGGCGAGGCCATCTCGACCGCCAGCTAGGCGTTAGTCCGCCCTGGCGAACAGCCGGTCCGCCAGCCAGGCGGCCGCGATGATGCCGCCGAGGCCCGTGATCGCCATCCAAAGGGGATGCGGCAGCGTGAACAGGACCAGCACGGTCGCCGCGAAGATCAGCGCCGCCGGAACGATTCCGGCGATGCGCCGCCTGTCGGACGCCAGAAGACCCACCATCGCGCCCGCGTAGGCTCCGAGAATCCAGGCCACCACCACGGTGAGGAGGCCCCCGATCGGCATGCTGGCCAGAAAGGCCGCCGCGGCGGCCTTGTCCTTCAGGTCCAGCGTCGTGGAGACCGGCCAGATCTGGTGACCGATCTGCTCGACGGCATAGATCACCGTGAAGCCGACGACCACGCCGACGATGATGCCCAGGATCAGACGCAGCATTTAGACGGTCCCCCGCTCTTCCCGTGGCGCGAGCTTCCACTAGGTTGGAGGCATGCTCAAGCTCGTCCTGCGGGGGGCGGCGGGTCTGACCCTCGCGCTTCTCTGCTTCATCGCCATCGGAGGCCTCATGTCCGCCGCCAGCCAGCCGCCGGCGCGCGGCCGCATGATCGATATCGGCGGCCGGTCGCTGCATCTCGTCTGCCTCGGCCCGACGGGTGGCGGTCCGGTCGTGGTGATGGAGGCCGGCGCCTTCGGCCTGTCGGCCGACTGGGGCGCGGTGCAGGCGCGGCTGGCGGCCCGCGGCATCCGCTCCTGCGCCTATGACCGCGCGGGCCTGGGACGGTCCGATCCGGGGCCGAGCCCGAGGGATGGCGTCGCGGTGGCGAGCGACTTCGAGGCGATGCTGGCCGCCTCGGGCGAGCCGGGCCCCTACATCTACGTTGGTCATTCGATGGCCGGCCTCTACGCCCGACTGTTCACCGGTCGCAATCCGCACAGGGTGGCCGGACTGGTGCTGGTCGACGCCGCCACGCCGGAGGCGGCTGATATCCCGGGCGCGACGAAGTTCATAAGCGGTTTCGCAACCGCCTCGCGCGTCGCCGGCTGGGGCGCGACAATCGGGTTGTTCAGGCCGGTCTCGCCCTGGATGGGCGACCGCATCGGCCTGCCGCCTGACGCCGCCGCCGACAAACGTCGTGCGTTTGGGTCAGGAATTCACAATCGCTGGGCCGCCCGCGAGGTGGCGCAGTGGATGGCCGCCTCCAGTCAGGCTGGCGAGCTTCCCGGCTACGCGCCGTCCTTGCCGGTGGCCGTGGTCACCGCCGGACCGGAGGCCGGACGGGAGGCATGGAAGCGATTCCAGACGGCGCCCGCCAAGGCCTCGACCCGAGGTTATGTGCGCAATGTCGACGCCGCCGGCCACGCGACCCTGCTCGGCGAGGCGTTCGCGGACGAAATCGTGAAGGCCGTGCTCTTCGTGCGCGGCGACGGCCCGGCTACTCAGTAGGTCACGGCATCGATTCGGGGTGGGTATGGACGCGGCGCTGCAGCTCGAAGGGGTGACCAAGCGCTACGGCGCCTTCACCGCTGTCGACGACCTCTCCTTCTCCGCGCGGCGAGGAAAGATCCTCGGCTTTCTCGGGCCCAACGGGGCCGGGAAGACCTCCTCCATCCGCATGGTGCTGGGTCTGGTTGCCCCGACCGCCGGCCGTATCAATGTGCTGGGCGCCCCGACGCCCGTTCGGTGCGTGAGCGGATCGGCTTCCTGCCGGAAGAACGCGGCCTCTATCGCCGGATGACGCCGCTGGACGCCATCACCTTCCTGGGCGGGTTGAAGGGCGTGCCGCGGGCCGAATGCCGAAAGCGCGCGCTGGCCTTGCTTGAGGCCCAGGGCCTGGGCGAGGCGGCCCGCCGCCAGATTCGTCACCTGTCCAAGGGCATGGCCCAAAAGGTCCAGCTGATCAGCGCCATCGTCCACGAGCCGGAACTGGTCATCCTCGACGAGCCGTTCAGCGGTCTGGACCCGGTCAATCAACTCACGCTCGAGGCGGTGATCCGTGATCTCGCCGCGCGTGGCGCGACGGTGGTGTTCTCGACCCACGTGATGCAACACGCCGAGCGGCTCTGCGATCACGTCGTCCTGCTCGCCCGGGGAAAGAAGGTGTTCGACGGCACCGTGGCCCAGGCGCGCGGCCACGCGCCGCGCGCGCTGGTGCTGGAGGGCCCAATCGATGAGGCCGCCGTCGCAGCGCTGCCGGGCGTGGGCCATGTCACGGTCGAGACCACCGAGGACGGCGTCCGCCGGTTCACCGCCGCCCTGCCGAAGGGCGCCGCAGGCCAGGAGGCGCTGAAGGCCGCCTTCGCCGCCGGCTTGGACGTATCCAGGTTCGAGCTGCGCGAGCCGACCCTGCACGACGCCTTCATCACCCTGACCGGCGGGGAGAGCGCCCTGTGAGCCGCCTCCTCAAGATCGCCGCCCGCGAGTACGGCGCCTATGTCCGCACCGTCGGTTTCTGGCTCTCGATGCTGCTGATGCCGCTGATCGGCGCGGCGGCGTTCGGCGCGCCGGCCTATCTGGAGAGCCGATCGCCGCCGCCCTCGATCGCTGTCATCGACCACACCGGCCAGGCCTTCGCCGCGCCCGTGCTGGCGGCGCTCAAGGCCGGCAGCGGCGACGGCGCGCGGGCGCGGGTCGTCGACAGGGCGCCGACCGCCGACCAGCCGTTGGACGACCAGATCCGGGCCTGGCTCTCCGGCGACGATCCGTTGACGGCCGTGGCGGTCATCCGGGGCGCCGGCGAAGCGATCTCGATCGATTTCTGGAGCAACACCCTCACCGACCAGTCCCTGGAGCGGGCGATCAGCGGGGCGGTCGCCGACGTGATGCGCGACCGCCGGCTGGCCGCGCTCGGGGTTCCTCCGGAGGCGCTGGAGGCCGCCCAGGCGCTGTCGCCCAGGGTGACGTCCTTCTCGCCCCGGGCCGAGGGCGGGGGGCAGGTGGCCCTGCGCGACCGGCTGCCAGGCATCGTGGGCTTCGCGGCGGCCTTCCTGCTCTGGTCGATGATCCTGACCGGCGCGGGCATCCTGCTCAACAGCGTCATCGAGGAGAAGTCCAACCGCGTGCTGGAGGTGCTGCTGGCCTCCGCCTCCGCCTCGGAGATCATGTTCGGCAAAATCCTCGGCGTGGCCGGGGTCACCCTGACGGTGATGGCCGTCTGGGCCAGCGTCGGCGGCACGGCCCTGACCCTGTCCCAGCCAGCGCTCGCCGCCGACATCGGGGCGGTGCTGTTCGGCAAGGGGCTGGTCTTCTATTTCGGCTTCTACCTGATCGGCGGCTACCTGCTGTACGCCGCCATCTTCATCGCCGTAGGCGCGTTCTGCGAGACCACGCGCGAGGCGCAGACCCTGCTGGGGCCGGTCATGGCGCTGCTGACCATTCCGATCGTGTTCATGACCCAGGCGATCCGCCGGCCCGATTCGCCGCTGCTGGAGGCGCTCTCCTGGATCCCGCCGTTCACGCCGTTCCTGATGACGGCGCGGGCCGCCAGCCAGCCGCCGCTGTGGCAGGTGCTCGGCACCGGCGCGTTGATGCTGGCCACCGTCGGCGTGGTGGTCTGGATAGCCGGGCGGGCCTTCCGGGTCGGGGCGCTGTCGACGGGCAAGGTCGACCTCAAGGGGCTGCTGGCGAAGATCCGGGGCGGGGAGGCCTAGCCGCCCATAGCAAAAGGGCCGCCCGGTCGCCCGGACGGCCCTTTCGAACTTTGCTTGAAACCAGCGGTCCTACGGACGCGTGGGCTTCTTCGGCGCGGCGATCAGGCCTTCGCGCTGGGCGCGCTTGCGGGCCAGCTTGCGGGCGCGACGGACAGCTTCCGCCTTTTGACGCGCGCGCTTCTCCGAGGGCTTCTCGTAGGCGACGTGACGCTTCATCTCGCGGAACGAGCCTTCGCGTTGCATCTTCTTCTTCAGGGCTTTCAGCGCCTGGTCGACATTGTTGTCGCGGACGAAAATCTGAACCAGGGGACTCTCTCCTTCGTACGGCCCGCCGCTAGCCGTGCGGCGTGGCGGACGAAATCAAAAAATGAATTAGCCCCGGGAGACAGCTCCCTTGGCGAGGCGCGCGAGATAGCAGAGGCGCGGGGCGTTGTCTATCGGCGAGAGTTTATCGATGACGCCGCCAAGGCCTTGTATAGAATAGCGTCATGACCGCTCCGGACGCCTGGGCCCTCGAAACTGAACAGCAGGTGCTGGACGCCGCCCTGCGTATCGCGCCGCGCCTGGGCTGGGGGCGAGCGACGCTGGTCGCCGCCGCGAAGGCCTGCGGCCTGTCGCCGGCCGAGGCTGACCTGCTGTTTCCAAACGGTGGGCGCGACCTGGCAGCCCTGCTGTCGCGCCGGCATGACGCCGCGGCGCTGGCGGCCCTTCCCGATCCGGCGGCCTTGAAGATTAGAGAGCGCATCCGCGTCGCGGTCGTCGCCCGGCTGGACGCCGCCGCCGTCGACCAGGCCGCCCTGCGCCGCTGGCTCGGCTTCCTGGCCCTGCCCATGAACCTGCCGCTGGCTCTGAGGCTGGTCTGGGAAAGCGCCGACCAGCTGTGGCGCTGGGCCGGCGACACGGCGACCGACGAGAACCACTACTCCAAGCGCGCGATCCTCTCGGGCATCCTGATCGGGACCCTGGTCCAGGATCTGACCGCCGGCCGCGGCGCGGCGCTGGAGACCCTCGACGCCCACATCCAGAACGTCATGGACTTCGAGAAGTGGAAGGCCGGCGTCAAGCCGAGCGACTTCGCCAAGGACGTGGCCGGGGCGCTGGCCAGGCTGCGGTTCGGTTAGGCCACAGCCTCTCAACGCGGCTTCACCCGGTTCACATGGCCCATCTTGCGGCCGGGGCGGGGCTCGCCCTTGCCGTAGAGGTGCAGGCGGGCGTTCGGCTCGGCGGCGATGGCCAGCCAGTCGTCGGCCTCGTCGCCCAGCAGATTGGTCATCTCCACCTTGACCATCGGGGTGGTGCCGCCCAGCGGCCAGCCGGCCACGGCGCGGATGTGCAGCTCGAACTGGTCGACCTCGCAGCCGTCCTGGGTCCAGTGGCCGGTGTTGTGGACGCGCGGCGCGATCTCGTTGACCAGCAGCCCGCCCTCGCCGAGGTCGAACAGCTCGATGCCCATCACCCCGACGTAGTCGAGGCGGCCCAGCACGCCGCGGGCGATCCGCTCGGCCTCATCCTGCACCGCCGGCGTGACATCCGCCGGAGCCAGGGTGGTTCGCAGCACGCCGCCCTCGTGGACGTTCTCCGACAGCGGATAGAAGGCTACCTCGCCGTCACGGCCTCGGGCGGCGATGATCGACAGCTCGCGGCGGAAGGCGGCGCGGGCTTCCAGCACCGAGGGCACGCCGCCCACGGCCCCGAACGTCTCCGCCGCCTGCATGGGGTCGCGGATCCAGGCCTGGCCCTTGCCGTCGTAGCCCTCGCGCCGCGTCTTCAGCAGCGCTGGCAGGCCGATGCGGGGCAGGGCGGCGGCGATGTCGGCGGCGTTGTCGATCTGCGCGAAAGCTACCGTCGGGGCGTCCGCCGCGTTCAGGAAGGTCTTCTCCTCCACCCGGTCCTGGGCGACGCGCAGCGCGTCCGGCCCCGGGGCCACGGCGGCGCCCAGCGCCATCAGCGCCTCGACCGCCCGCACCGGCACATTCTCGAACTCGTAGGTCACTACGTCGCTGATCTGCGCCAGCAGCTGCAGCGCGGTCGGGTCGTCATAGGCCGCCACGATCGTGCGCTTGGCCACGCGCGCGGCGGGCGAGCCCTCGTCCGGCGTCAGGATGACGACGTCCAGGCCCAGCCGCGCCGCCGCCAGCGCCAGCATGCGGCCCAGCTGGCCGCCGCCGAGGATGCCGATGGTCGAGCCGGGCGGCAGGGGGAAGGTCGTCGCCATCAGTCCTCGACCGTCTCGGCGACCGAGGCCGTCTGGGCCGCGCTGTGCGCCGCCACCCGCTCGGCCAGGGCCGGGTCGGACAGCGCCAGGATGCGGGCCGCCATCAGCCCGGCGTTCTTGGCGCCGGCGACACCGACCGCCAGGGTCCCGACCGGGATTCCGCCGGGCATCTGGACGATCGACAGCAGGGAATCGAGGCCGTTCTGCAGCTTGCTCTCCACCGGCACGCCCAGCACCGGCAGGTCGGTCATCGAGGCGGTCATGCCCGGCAGGTGAGCGGCGCCGCCGGCGCCGGCGATGATCACCTTAAACCCGGCCGCCCTGGCGCCCTTTGCGAAGGCGACCATGCGGTCGGGCGTGCGGTGGGCGGAGACGACCTTCGCCTCCCAGGCCACGCCGAGCGCGTCGAGGTTGTCGGCGGCGTGCTTCATCGTCGGCCAGTCGGAGCGGCTGCCCATGATGATGGCGACCGGCGGGCTTGCGCTCATGACGTAGTCATCCCCTGCCTGGCGCTCATGAAAGTCCTGCGCCAGAAAGGCGCGGAGTATAGGCGCCGCTTGCGGCGCCGCAACCGATGCGTCAGATTCCACCGGTCGGGCAACTGGGCTATGATTCTCACATGAAGATCGGCGGCGCGCGTGCGGAAGCGTTCTCGGCCATGCGCAAGCGCGCATTGGCCCGGGCAGGCGCGCAGGTGACCGCCGACAAGGCCGCCCCGGCCGACAAGACCGCCTTCCTCGGCCTGGCCGAAACCGACCTGACGCCGGCCGTGCAGGGCGCGGTGAAGACCTTGTTGACCGAGATCGACGACCTGCGCGGCGAGGTGACCCGCCTCAAGGCCCGGCTGGCCGAGGTCGAGGCCCTGGCCGACCGCGACGTGCTGACCCCGCTCCTCAACCGCCGGGCCTTCGTGCGCGAGCTGCACCGCATTGGGGCCTTCGCCGCCCGCTACGGCAGCCCGGCGGCGCTCGTCTATTTCGACCTCGACGGCTTCAAGGCGGTCAACGACCGCTTCGGCCACGCCGCCGGCGACAGCGCGCTGAAGGTCGTCGCCGAGCGCCTGCTGGCCAACACGCGGGAGACCGACATCGTCGGCCGGCTGGGCGGCGACGAGTTCGCCGTCATCCTGGTCCAGACCGACCTCGACAACGCGGGCGTCCAGGCCGAGCGCCTCAAGCAGGTGATCCAGGCCACGCCCGTCGACCTGGGCGACTGGTCCGCCCCGCTGCGCATCAGCTACGGCGTCCGCGCCGTCGAGCCCGGCATGGACCCCGAGGAAGCCCTGGCCGAGGCTGACGCCCGCATGTTCGTGCGCAAGAAGGCGGGCGCGTAAAGACTCCGCGAAATCCGGCGAGATCCGGCGAGAACCCCGCGAGATTCGACCGAGTTTCGGCGAGATCCCGCGAAATCCCGCCAATTGTCTCCAATGTCTTCGATCGGCTTTCACCGACGCTGAAGCGTGCGTTTCACCGTGCCGGATGAGGGGATGGATCGCGTGCCCGCTGCAGAGCAGGGTCCGCGCGGGGGACCGGCCACCCGGGTGGGCGGTGTGCGATCCCCCAGGTGACAAGGCTTTGGGCGTGGCGGCGTCCGGCTCATGATCCATTGTGCGCCTGTTCTGCGGGGCGGGGATGGATCGCAGGCGGCCTGTGCGCGGGGCAGGGGCCGAATGTCTCGCAATGTCTCGCTTTGTCTCGACAGTATACGTCTCGAGAGTCTCCATCGGGACATGTTCCGGCGACGGGCGGCGGATCGCCGCACGCCCGCCGTGGTCGCAACCGCACGGTGTCCTTCGACCCCGGTCTTCGCGCCTGCTCACGACGTCTGCTCCTGTCTGCCGCCAGGGCGCGTGACGTCCTGCGAGACTTCACGACGGGATGCCGGCCGCACAGTTCGCGCGCCGTCGGATCCCGCCCGGACCCTTTGGCCCGGTCACTGATGGAGGTTCAAAACAGAAGTGGCGCAACATAATGAAGGACAGCGCCGACCATGTACGATCGAAAAGCAGATATCGCTCGCCAAGAAGTGGCAAAAGGAAGAATGTCCACTGAAATCCCCAAACTGGGTTAACGAGCCGTAAGTAGAAACAGGTGACCTTCCGCTAAACACAATGGAAGGTATCTTGCTGTGATTGATTTTCTTAAATCGTCTCGAGGGCAGGGTGCCGTGCTCAACGCCCTCGACCGTTCCCTGGCGATCATCGAGTTTGATCGCGACGGCAACATTCTCCGCGCCAACGCCAACTTCTGCTCGGCCCTCGGCTATTCGGAAAGCGAGATCCGGGGCCGGCATCACAGCATGTTCGTCGCTCCGGACTACGCCAAGAGCGGCGAGTATGCCGACTTCTGGGCCAAGCTTCGCCGGGGCGAATACGACGCCCGCGAATACTGCCGCATCGCCAGGAGCGGCGAGGAGGTCTGGATTCAGGCCTCCTACAACCCGGTCATGAACGGACGGGGTGTCGTCGAAAAGGTCGTGAAGGTCGCGTCGGTCACGACCGAGGCGAAGCTGAAGGCCGCCGAGGCCGAGAGCCGGATGGTCGCGCTGGATCGCGTGCAGGCCGTCATCGAGTTCACGACCGGCGGCGAAGTCATCACCGCCAACGACAACTTCCTCAAGGTGCTGGGCTACCGGCTCGACGAGATCAAGGGCCGCCATCACCGCCTGTTCGTGGATCCCGCCCACGCCCAGAGCGCCGAATACGCCGCCTTCTGGCGCAAGCTGAACGCCGGCGAGTTTGTCGCCGACGAGTTTGAACGCCGCGCCAAGGACGGCTCCTCCGTCTGGATCCAGGCCTCCTACAATCCGATCTTCGACGCCGGCGGCCGTGTCGTGAAGATCGTGAAGTTCGCCACCGACGTCACCGGGCGTGTGCGTTCGGTCGATCAGATCGCCGAAGGTCTGGCCCAGCTTGCTGCGAACAGACTGACCTACCGCATCTCCGGGGCCGTCGATCCGGCGTTTGAAAAGGTGAAGGGCGACTTCAACAACGCGGTCGCCAACCTCCAACGCACCATGGAGGCGGTAAAGGCCGCCACCGACAGCGTGGACGGCGGCTCCAACGAGATCGCTCGCGCCTCGGACGATCTGTCGAAGCGCACAGAGCAACAGGCGGCGAGCCTCGAGGAAACGGCCGCCGCGCTGGACCAGATCACCCAGACGGTCAGGCGCACCGCCGAGGGCGCCAAGCAGGCATCGGATGCGGCCACCAACGCGCGCTCGGAGGCTGAGAAGTCCGGCAATGTCATGCGGGACGCCGTCGGCGCCATGACCGAGATCGAGAGCTCGTCGTCGCAGATCGGCCAGATCATCGGGGTGATCGACGAGATCGCCTTCCAGACCAACCTGCTGGCCCTGAACGCCGGCGTGGAAGCGGCCCGGGCCGGCGACGCCGGCAAAGGCTTCGCGGTCGTCGCCTCAGAAGTGCGGGCGCTCGCCCAGCGCTCGGCCGAGGCGGCCAAGGAGATCAAGGCCCTGATCAGCACCTCGAGCGCCCAGGTCAACCGCGGCGCCAAGCTTGTCGGGGATACCGGCAAGGCGCTGTCGGCGATCGTCGAGGCGATCGCCAACATCGACGCCCTGGTCGGCGAGATCGCCGCCTCGACCCACGAGCAGGCCACCGGCATGGGTCAGGTGAACACCGCCGTGAACCAGATGGACCAGGTCACGCAACAGAACGCCGCCATGGTCGAGCAGGCCACCGCCGCCGCGACGAGTTTGCGGAACGAAGCGTCGAGCCTCGCCAGCCTGATCTCGACCTTCGAGATCGACGGCCGGGCCAGGACCGCCCCCAACGTCAGGCCGGCGTCAGCGCCGGCCGCCGCCCCCGCCTCGCACAGGGACGACAACCCGGTCCACGCCGCTCGCGCGCGACTGGCGTCCTTCGGTCGCTCCGGCGCGGCCGTCGCCCTGAAGCCGTCCAGCGACTGGGAAGAGTTCTGATGGCCGCCGACCTGATCGACGTCCTCGCCCGCGATGATGACCGCATCGAGGTCATCACCCTGGTGGTGAAGGACGTGGAGTTCTGCGTCGACATCAAGGCCGTCCGCGAGATCCGGGGCTGGACGCCCGCGACGCCGGTGCCCCACTCACCGTCCTACGTCAAAGGCGTGATCAATCTGCGGGGCATCGTCATGCCGGTGCTCGACCTGGCCGCACAGCTGGATCTGGGCGTGACCGAGCCCACCAGCCGCCATGTCATTGTCGTGGCCCAGTGCGGCGACAAGCTGGCGGGCCTGCTGGTGGACAGCGTGCAGGAGACCTTCCACGTCTCCGCCGCCCAGCTTCAGGCTCCGCCCACCGTCTGCCGACGGGACGGGGTCAGCATCGTCGACGCCATCCTGCCGCTGGAGGGTCGGATGATCAGCCGACTCGTCATCGACCGGCTCGTCCAGCACGAACCGCTGCTGGCGGCCTAGGGGCGGGCGGCCACGCCTCCTTCGACACGCGGCCAGTTTGAAGCGCGCCGGGTCTCGGGCGCCATCGGGGACAGGTTCCTGACTCTCGCCGGACCCTGTCCCCCGGGGCGCAGGTTTCAGTCGAAGATGTCGAAGATCGATCCGCGCCGCTTGCGGTAGCCGCCGTGGCCGTATTCGCCACGCTCTCCGTACTCGCCGCGTTCGCCGTACTCGCCCCGCTCGCCATAGCCCGGGTTCAGCCCCTGCGGCCGGGGCGGCGGGGCGTAGGGCGCGGCCTGCGGCTGGGGCGGGGGCGGGGCGGCCGCCGTGGCTTCCTGGGCGCTGGCGGCCATGAGCTTCTCCAGCTCTCCCCGGTCGAGCCAGACGCCCCGGCAGGTGGGGCACATGTCGAACTGTACGCCGGCGCGGTCGACGGTCTGCATGGGGCCGTTGTCGTTGGGGCAAAGAAGCAGTGGCATGGGGCGTCCCTTCAAATGATCGGAAGCGGGATCGCGTGACAGGCGATCGGCCTCGGGTTCAAGCTGTGGTGCGTCCGACATCGCCGCGACCGCCCGAAGGGGTCGCCGCCAGAGGGGCCCGGTCCGCAGGGCCAACATGGGTGACGTCGGGCGATGGAACAAGGTTCCGCCGCGCCAGAATGGCGCTTTCCGGCGAGCGGTTTTCGCAGGGCGCCTCGCCGGGATCGGCTAGTCTGTCGAGGCGCGGGCCGGCGGCCCGCCGGGTTGAAGGAGGCGCGGTTGATCGTCGTCGAGGAAGTGCTGGGCCGATCAGAGGTTCTAGCCTTGCGCGAGGCGCTGGAGGCGGCGCGGTTCGCGGACGGCCGGGCCACGGCCGGCGCGACGGCCATGTCGGTCAAGCACAACGAGCAGGCCCGGGGCGACGACCCTGCCGTCATCGCCGCCGGCCGTCGCGTGCGTCTGGCCCTGGAGGGCGCGCCGGTCATGCGCCGGCTGGTGCGCCCGGTCCGCTGGTCGAGCCTGATCTTCTCGCGCTACGGGCCCGGCCAGCAGTACGGCCTGCACGCCGACAACGCCGGGATGTACGCCGCCGACGGCGAGCCGCTCCGCACAGACGTCAGCTTCACCGTCTTCCTGTCGGATCCGGAGACCTACGAGGGCGGCGACCTGTTCATCGAGGACCGGGCGGGCGGGCGGATGTTCCGCCCTTCGGCGGGATCGGCCGTTCTCTATCCAACCGGGCTGCTCCATCGGGTCACGCCGGTGACGGCGGGCGTGCGGCTGGCCTGCGTGGGCTGGGTCCAGAGCCTGGTGCGACGGCCTGACCAGCGGGAGATCCTCTTCGATCTCGAAGGCCTGCGGGATGAGGCGTCCGGCGACGCGTCGCTGATCCTCGACAAGACGATCGGCAACCTGCTGCGGATGTGGGGCGAGGGGTGAATCGGGGCCACCAGGCTCTCCGGGCCGGTGCGGCTTCAAGGTCCCGGTGTCTCCAAGGGTCGAGGCCGCCCGCGGCGGGTGATCGCCTCCGGCCAGCCCTACTCGCGCGGCGCTGTCTCGCGCATTTTCAGGAACCGGGCCAGATCGGTGTCGGCCACGCGCCAGCCCTTGCCGATGTCAACGGCGCGCAGCTCTCCTGACTTTATCCATTGCCGCACGGTCGCATCGGAGACCTCCAGCCGCTCGGAAATCTCGTGCACGGTCTGGTATCGGTCGTTTGGCACCCGTTTGGTCTCCGATAGCGTCGTTGAGCGTAGGATGATCATGTTTGATCATGTTTGTTTGATGTGGATCAATCCAGGCGTTGATTGTCCGTGCGTATTTGACGGTGTTCTTCGGGCTGCCTCGGTGGAGGGGAGGGTTCCCTCGCCGGGCGCCCGAAGGGGTTCAGTCCTCCTGAGGAGCCGTCATGCCGAAGACCCGTATCGCCTTCATGCCTCTGAATACCTATCCGAACGTCATGGCGGATGAGGCGATCCGACCGGCCGTCGGCTTCGCCGCGTCCCTCGGCTGTTCGCTGCATGTGACGACCTACGCCGTGAACATCCCGCGTCTGTCTTCGCCGCTCGGCGGCCTGCTTCTGGATGTTCCGGGTCTGGCGCGGACGGCCGAAGAGGCCAGTCGCGCTGAATGCCGCCGCCTGGGCGAACTCGTGCAGGCCGCGACGGGGGCGCTTGTCACGTCGGACGTCACCTGTCGCGAGGTCGAGCTGGGCGCCGTCTTCGACGCCGCCGCCCATGAAGCGCGCTACTATGATCTCTCCATACTTCCCTGGTCCGACGCCAGCGTCGCGCCCCAGGACGTGACCCAGTCGGTGGTCTTCGGATCCGGCAGGCCGACGGTCATCGTGCCGCCATCGACAGGCGCCGGCCCGGTCAGCCATCTCGCGATCGCCTGGGATGGAAGCCGGGTCGCCGCCCGCGCCCTGGGAGACGCCCTGGCGCTGCTTCCGGAAGGCGGCCGCGTAACCGTCCTGACCGTTCAGGACGAGAAGCCGCTCGCAGGAAAGCTCGCCGAGACCCTGGCGACAGTGCTGGAGAAGCGCGGGCTTGTCGCCCAGGCGCACAGCATCTCACTCGGAAAGCGGAAGATCGGCGAGGCGCTTCAAGAGGAAGCGCTTCAGGCCGGGGCGACCCTCCTTGCCATGGGCGGGTTTGGGCACTCACGCATCCGGGACTTCATCCTGGGCGGCGCGACCAAGGGCGTCTTCGCGGACCTGCGCCTTCCCGTCCTGCTCTCGCACTGAGCGACGGTCGGGCGCGCCTTCCAGGCCGCCCGACTGCAGCCCGACTCGCCGTCCTACGGCGCCGTGTAATGCACCTGCGCGCCTGGCCCGAGCGGCAGGTCGAGCATCACCCAGCCGACGGTCATGCCGATGCCTGCGACCATGAAGCACAGGGCGTAGGGCAGCATCAGCGCCAGCAGCGAGCCCACCCCCATCGTGCCGTCCCAGCGCCGGCTGAAGGCCAGGATCAACGGGAAGTAGCTCATCAGCGGGGTCATGATGTTGGTGTAGCTGTCGCCCATCCGGTAGGCGGCGGTGGTCATCTCCGGGCTGATGCCCAGCAGCATGAACATCGGCACCACGACCGGCGACAGCGCGCTCCACTTGGCCGAGGCCGAGCCGATGAACAGGTCGAGGAACGAGGACAGCAGCAGCACGCAGACCAGCAGCAGCGCGGCCGGCAGGGCCATGGCCTGCAGCGCCTCGGCGCCGTTGATGGCGATGATCGGGCCGATCCGCGACCAGTTGAACATGGCCACGAAGTGGGCGGCGAAGAAGACGAAGACCAGGTAGGGGGCCATGGTGCGCACGCCGTGCTGCATCATCTCGACCACGTCGCCGGGCGACCGGATCGCGCCGACGGCCCGGCCGAACACCGCGCCGGTGGCCAGGAACAGTACGAAGAAGCCGGCGATCAGCGAGGCGTAGAGCGGCTGCAGCCGCGTCGTGCCCTCCGCCTCCTCGTCGATGAACGGGGTGTAGCCCGGCCACAGGGCCAGCGCCGCGAAGACCCCGACCACCAGCAGGGCGACGAGGCCGGCGTGGCGCAGGCCCTTGCGTTCGTCCGGCGTGATGTCGGCCTTGTCGAGGTCGGCCTGCAGCTCGGCGTCGACCACCCCGCCCCAGGGCCCGAGCCGGGGCTCGACCACCTTGTCGGTGATGAACCAGACGATTGGGGTGAACAGGATGACGATCGCCAGGATGAAGTACCAGTTGCCCAGCGGGTTCATGGTCCAGGTCGGATCGACGATGCGGGCGGCCTCCTGGGTGAAGCCCAGCAGCAGCACGTCAATCTGGCCCGGCATGACGTTGCCGGCGTAGCCGCCCGACACCGCAGCGAAGGCGGCGGCCAGTCCGGCCAGCGGATGGCGTCCGGCCACCGCGAAGATGATCGCCGCCAGCGGGATGAACACGACATAGGCGGCGTCCGAGGCATGGTGCGAGACCATGCCGATGACGGCGACGATCGGGGTCAGCAGACCCTTGCTGGCGTTGCGCAGCGACGCGCGGATCAGGGCCGAGAACAGGCCGGCCCGCTCGGCCACCGCCGCCCCCATCATGATGGTCAGCACGAGGCCCAGGGGCGCGAAGCCGGCGAAGGTCTTGGGCATCTCGGTGAACAGCCGGGCGATGTTCTCCTCGGAGAACAGGCTCGAGGCGCGATAGGTCAGAACTCCGTCGGCCAGATCGGCGAACTGCGGCGCCTTCTCGCCCGAGTAGGGCAGCGACGCCTGCCAGCCCAGCGCCGCGCCCAGCGCCGACAGCAGCATCAGCGCCAGGATCAGGTAGACGAAGATGATCGTCGGGTCGGGCAGCAGGTTCCCGGCGCGTTCGATGAAGCCGAGAAAGCCGCGCTGGCGGTCGGGGCGGGGGGCGTCAGTCATCGGGGGATCGCTGCTCCGGCGCGGTCGGTCGGACGACTTTCTCAGCCACGAATATCGCGGCCGTCTTCACCGAGTGTCGGGCGCGGCGGCTACACCGCGCCGGACGCCGCGCCGCGGGCGAAGCTGCTCATCCGGCCGGCGATGACGTCGCCGATCGCCTCGACCGCGACGCGGCGGGGGAAGTGGGCCCGCCAGGCGATGCGGATGGTGCGGCCCGGCTTGCCCTCCAGCGGGCGCAGCGTCAGGCCGGCGTCCTGGGCGGCGCCGGCGGCGAGGCCAGGGATCAGCGTCGTGCCGTAGCCGGCCGCGACCATGTTCATCAGGGTCGGCAGGCTGGAGGCGCGCAGAGCGCCGCCGAGCGCCGCCGTCTGACCGCAGGCCTCCATCGCCTGGTCACGCAGGCAGTGGCCGTCCGACAGCACCAGGATGTCCTGCGACAGGTCCGCCTCGGCCACCGTCGCCCGCGCCGCCAGCGGATGGTCGGGCGGCAGGGCGGCGAGGAAGGGCTCGTCGAACAGCGCGCGGCTGACCAGGTCCGGACCGTCGACCTCGGTGGCCAGCAGGGCGGCGTCCAGCTGGTGGTTCCGCAGCCGCTCGAGCAGGGCGTCCGTCTGGTCCTCCCAGGGCTCCGGCTCCAGGGCGGGCAGGGCGGCGCGCAGCGGGGCGAAGATCAGCGGCAGCAGGTAGGGGGCCAGCGTCGGGATGATGCCCAGCCGGAACCGCCCGGCCAGCGGGTCGCGCAGACTCTGGGCCGAGGCCAGCAGCGCCTCGGTCGCGGCCACCGCGTCCCGGGCGTGGTCGATGATCTGCAGGCAGGCGGCGGTCGGCGCGGCCTGTTTGCTGGACCGTTCGAACAGGATGACGCCCAGCTGGTCCTCCAGCTTGCGGATCTGCACCGACAGGGTCGGCTGGCTGACGCCGCTGGCCTTGGCGGCGCGGCCGAAATGCTCGTGCTCGGTCACTGCCAGCAGGTAGCGGAGGTCGCGCAGGTTCATCGCGGGGCGGCTCGTATCATAGGCGTTGCCTATCAAGTTGATTGGGTCTTCGTGCTTCTGGTTATCACCGCCGCATGCAAAGCTGAAGCCGTCGAGTTGGGATGAGCGCGGATCGCGCCCGGCCGGACTTCGGCGAAACCAGAACAAGCCAGGGACGGAGAGACACCATGGACGGAAGCGATATCGTCGAACCGACGTCGAAGTGCCCGCTGAAGCACGGCGTTCGATTCCACACGAGTTTCGGCGGCCGGTCGAACCGCGACTGGTGGCCCAACCAGCTGAACCTGGGCATCCTGCATCAGCACGCCCCGGCCTCGAACCCGATGCCGGTCGGCTTCAGCTACGCCAAGGAAGTGACCAAGCTGGACGTCGAGGCCCTGCGCAAGGACCTGCAGGCCCTGGTCACCGATTCCCAGGACTGGTGGCCGGCCGACTATGGCCACTACGGCCCGCTGTTCGTGCGCATGGCCTGGCACAGCGCCGGCACCTACCGCACGGGCGACGGCCGCGGCGGCGCGGGCTCGGGCAACCAGCGGTTCGCGCCGCTCAACAGCTGGCCCGACAACGGCAACCTCGACAAGGCGCGGCGCCTGCTGTGGCCGATCAAGCGCAAGTACGGCAACCAGATCAGCTGGGCCGACCTGATGATCTTCGCCGCCGACGTCGGCATGGAGACCATGGGCTTCAAGACCTTCGGCTTCGGCTTCGGCCGCGAGGACATCTGGCAGCCGGAGGAGGACGTCTACTGGGGCGCCGAGGACAGCTGGCTGGGCGACACCCGCTACAAGGGCGAGCGCGAGCTCGATAACCCGCTGGCCGCCGTGCAGATGGGCCTCATCTACGTCAATCCGGAGGGCCCGAACGGCAATCCCGATCCGCTGGCCTCGGCGCACGATATTCGCGAGACCTTCGCCCGGATGGCGATGAACGACGAGGAGACCGTCGCCCTGATCGCCGGCGGCCACACCTTCGGCAAGGCGCACGGCGCGGGCGACGCGGCCCAGGTCGGCGTCGAGCCGGAAGGCGCGGGCCTCGCCGAACAGGGTCTGGGCTGGCGCAACAGCCAGGGCGTCGGCAACGCCGGCGACACCATCACCAGCGGCCTGGAAGGCGCCTGGAAGCCCAAGCCGACCACCTGGGACAACGGCTACTTCGAGACCCTGTTCGGCCACGAATGGGAGCTGACCAAGAGCCCGGCCGGCGCCAACCAGTGGAAGCCGAAGGACCCGGCCGCCAGCGTGCTGGTCGAGGACGCCCACGACCCGAGCAAGCGCCACGCCCCGATGATGGCGACCACCGATCTGGCGCTGCGGATGGACCCGATCTACGAGCCGATCTCGCGCCGGTTCCTGAACGACCACGCCGCCTTCACCGACGCCTTCGCCCGCGCCTGGTTCAAGCTGACCCACCGGGATATGGGTCCGCGCTCGCGCTACCTCGGCCCGCTGGTCCCGCAGGAGGAGCTGATCTGGCAGGATCCGGTCCCCGACGTCGACCACCCGCTGGTCAACGCCTCGGACGTCGCCGAGCTGAAGGCGGCGGTGCTGGCCTCCGGCCTGACCGTGCCGCAGCTGGTCTCGACCGCCTGGGCCTCGGCCTCGACCTTCCGGGGTTCGGACAAGCGCGGCGGGGCCAATGGCGCCCGCATCCGCCTGGCGCCGCAGAAGGACTGGGCGGTCAACAGCCCGGCCCATCTGGCCACGGTGCTGGCGGGGCTGGAGGCGGTGCGCTCGGCCTTCAACGGCAAGCAGACCGGCGGCAAGCAGATCTCGCTGGCCGACCTGATCGTGCTGGCGGGCGGCGCGGCCATCGAGAAGGCGGCCAAGGACGGCGGCCACAGGGTGGAGGTCCCCTTCACCCCCGGCCGCACCGACGCCAGCCAGGACCAGACCGACGTCGAGTCCTTCGCGGTGATGGAGCCGGCGGCCGACGGCTTCCGCAACTACCTGAAAGCCAACCAGGCGATGACGGCCGAGGAGATGCTGATCGACAGTGCCCAACTCCTGACGCTGTCGGCGCCGGAGATGACGGTGCTGGTCGGCGGCCTGCGGGCGCTGGACGCCAACACCGACCGGAGCCGCCACGGCGTCTTCACCAGCCGTCCGGGCGTGCTGAGCAACGACTTCTTCGTCAACCTGATCGACATGGGCACGGCGTGGACGGCGACGTCCGAGGAAGAAGCGGAGTTCGAGGGCCGGGACCGGGCGACCGGCGCGGTCAAATGGACCGCCACCCGGGTCGACCTGGTGTTCGGCTCCAACTCGCAGCTGCGGGCCCTGGCCGAGGTCTACGCCCAGTCAGACGCGGAAGGCGCCTTCGTCGACGCCTTCGTGGCGGCCTGGGCCAAGGTGATGAACGCCGACCGCTTCGACCTCGCCTGAGGTCGATGGGACGGCCGGCGTGGTCCCTGTCGGGATCGCGCCCGGGGTTCACGACGGGAAAGGTCGCGGCGCCGACAATGACCGCGACCGTCCCGCACTCGGGAGGACGTCCAGATGCCAAACTTCGTCGAGGCGACGATCCGGGAGGAGCTGCGCGGCGCGGGCCTCGCCGCCCAGGGGTCGCTGCCGCGCCTGCTGGCCGTCCTGCGCCAGTCGCCGGACACCCACCTGACGACGCCCGCCATCGCCGACCTGCTGGCCCGCAGCGGGGTGGCCATCACCCTGACCGAGCTGGCCCACCAGCTGGAGATCCTCGCCGCCGGCGGCCTGATCAGCCGGTTGCCGACGCCCGCCGCGGAGGTGACCTGGGACCTGGTGCCCGAGGCACACGCCCACTTCGTCTACGGCGACTTCGACCAGATCATCGACATGCATGTCTCCGAGGAGACCCTGCTGGCCATGATCCGCGACGCCCTGGCCCAGCGCCCCGGCGAGGTTGAGGTCTATGTCCGCTTCCGGCGAGGCGCCTAGAGCATCACCGCTTCGGGCGCGGGGCGGCGCTGCCGGGCGCGGCGATCGTAGTCGTCGGCCAGATCCCGCAAGGCCGCCGCGCCGTCGCCGGCGAACGACGGCCCGTGCATCAGCGCCAGGGTCCGGGCGCCAGGCCCGAGAGCCGGCGCAGCGTCGAGCCCATGTCCGGATTGAGCGCCGAGTAGCCGAACACGTCCTCCGTCGCGATGGCCGGGCCGACGATGTCGCGCTCGACCAGCGCCGGCGCCTCGCCGCCCTGGGTGAACAGGTCGCCGCAGAACAGCGTCCCGGTGGTTTCCTCGAAGATGAGACCCGCGTCCCAGCCGTGCGGCGTGTGCGGCGTGTCGAGGTAGCGCACCCGCTTGCCGCCCAGGTCGATGACCTCGCCGTCCGCCAGCACGCGGGGCGGCCGGTCGGCCATGTCGGCCAGCGAAACGTCGCAGCCGGTCTGGCCGTGCGCGACCAGCGCCTGCGGCGCGACCGCCAGCCAGTCGTTCATGGAGCCGCACTCGTCCGCCTCGTAGTGGCCGAACGTGATCCAGCGCAGGCGCGCCGGGTCGATGACCGTCGCCGCCGCGTCCCGCACCAGCGGGAACATGCGGCGCAGGCCGGTGTGGAACAGCAGGGGCTCGTCGCCCACCACAAGGAACTGGTTGAAGGTCAGGCCGGTGGGGCCGACCTCGGGCACAAAGCTCGACAGGCGATAGATGCCGTCGGCGATCTCGGTGACATGCGTCTGCATGGCGATCCTCCGATTGGACGGGGCGGTAAAATCACGCTACGCATCTGTGTAGTGAAAATTCGGCGGCGACGTCAATATCGCTGCACATTAATGTTTAGTGAAATTGCGATGGCCCGGACCTACACCCTCAAGCGACGCGGCGAGCAGCAGGCGGAGACCCGGCGGCGTCTGGCCGAGGCGGCGATGGAGCTCCACGGCACGGTCGGGCCGGCCAGAACCAGCCTCAGCATGGTGGCCGAGCGGGCGGGGGTGCAGCGCAACACCCTCTATGCCCACTTCCCCGACGAGCGCAGCCTGTTCCAGGCCTGCTCGGGCCTGTTCATCGAGCGCAATCCGCCGCCCGACGCCGACCGTTGGCGCGAGGCGGCCCCGGGCGGCCAGCGGCTGCGGGCCGGGCTTTCCGCGATCTATGACTGGTACGGGCGCACGGCCGGGATGATGGCCTGCGTGCTGCGCGACGCCGAGCACCACGACCTCACCCGGGAGACCGCCGAGACCAGCTTCGGGCCGATCATGGGCGCCTGGACGGCGATCCTCGGCGAGGGCCTGTCGCCGACGCAGCAGGCGATGCTGCATCTGGCGCTCGGCTTCCACAGCTGGCGGGCGCTGGCGCGGGAGGCCGGTCTGGGCGACGAAGCGGCGGCCGAGGCGATGGCCCGGGCGATCGAGGGCGCCTGAGCCCGGCGACGCGGGCGGCGGGGCGCAACCGTCGGCCGTGCGGGCCGTTACGAAGGCCTCTGACCTCCGAGGATATACAGATGATACTTCCCCAAGGCGCCGTGGTTGCCGTTGTCGACGGCGAGAAGCTGGTGATGTTCCACAACACCGGCCAGGCGACCGAAGTCGAGCTGACGGCCATGGACCTGCCGGCCGTCGAGCCGGGGACCGCGTCCCGGGGACACCACTCGAGCGGCGCCAACCCCGACAACGACACCCAGGCGGAGGATGCCTTCGCCGGCGGTGTCGCGGCGCTGCTGAACAAGAAGGCGCTGGACGGAAAGTTCGACAAGCTGCTGGTGATCGCCGCGCCCAAGACGCTCGGCGAGCTGCGCAAGCACTGGCACAAGGTGCTGCAGGAAAAGCTGGTCGGCGAGATCGCCAAGGACCTAGCTGGCCAGTCGACCGACCAGATCACCAAGGCTATCGCGGCGGCGTGACGTAGGCCGGGGACATGCACTTCAGTGCGTGTCCCCTAAGCTTCGAAGCGGCGGGGGACACGCACTGAAGTGCATGTCCCCGTCGGTGCTAGAACAGTCCGGCCCGCTGGGCGATGATGACCGCGGCCGCGATCAGGATCAGGGCCTGGATGATCGAACCGAAGGGCGAGGGCAGGGGAAGCTTCTGCACCGCCCAGGCAATCAGGGCGGCGACGACCAGAACGATGATGGCGAAGATCAAGAGAGACATGCGCTTATCCTGAAGCGACCTTGGTCGCGGTGCGGAAGGTTAAGCGCATGCCTGCCTGTTCTGTTCCGTCGGTGTTTGGGCGCCGGGCTGAAGACACGGCTTCGCCTCCTCTTCGGGCTTGGCGCGAACAGGCCGGGGACGGGGCGGAGCGCCGACGCAGACCCGACGCGTTGCGACATTAACAATTCGAAATTTGTCTCGTATTTGAATTGAATCTAGCGTCGGCGCCTCGCTGCAGGGGGAGCTGTCCGTGGGGTCGATCCGTGTTCTTCTGGCGCTGGCGGTGCTGCTCTCGCACCTGCCGCTGGCGAGCTACAAAATCCTGAGCGGCGGGCTGGCCGTGCAGGCCTTCTTTGTCGTCTCGGGCTTCTACATGGCCCTGGTTCTGGACGGGAAGTACACGGACAATCGGTTGTTCTGGTCGAACCGCATCCTCCGGCTGGCCCCGACCTATTTCGTCATGCTGGCGCTCGGCACGGCGGCCGTGTTCGTCTTCAGGGGCAGCGCCACGGCCTCTCCGGAGATGATGGCGACCCTGTTCTCCAATCCTCTGACAGCGTTCGTGATGATCGCCGAGAACGGGTTGGTGCTCGGCCAGGATCTGCTCTTCTGGTTCACGGTCGATGAGAAGGGCGGGCTCGTCTTCGACGCCTACGCCGACCCGGCCAAGAGCACGATCGCCTGGCAGGGTCTGATGGCCCCCCAGTCGTGGAGCCTCTCGATCGAGCTGACGTTCTACGCCATCGCGCCGTTCGTCACACGGTTGAAGACCGGCTGGATCGTGCTGCTGGCGGCCGCCAGCATCGCCCTTCGCCAGGCCGGGCATCTGCTCGACGTCGACTTCCTGCTTTGGCAGGGACGCTTCTTCCCGACGGTGCTGTTCCTGTTCCTGGCCGGCGTGCTGGGGTATCGCGCGATGCCGCTGGTCGAGCGGGCGCCCAAGGCGCTCGGCTGGATCGCGGCGGCGGTCCTGATCGGCTATTGCCTCGTCTTCACGAGCCTGAAGCTGGCGCCGGGCCTGGATCGCTGGGTGACCTACGCCCTGGTGGCGGCGACCATCCCGCCGATATTCCACGCCTTTCGCGACAACCGGCTCGACCGCTGGATCGGCGACCTGAGCTATCCGGTCTACCTGAGCCAGTTGATCGTGATCGGCATGGTGCTGACCTACGAGCCGCCGTTCGGACTGTGGATCGCGATCGGCGCAACCTTCGCCCTGTCGATCGCGGTGATGCTGCTGATCGAACGTCCGGTCGACCGGTGGCGGCAGAAGCGGCTTGCGGCACGGACCGGTCTCTCCTGAGGAGGCGTCCAGCGCTTGACCCGACCGCGTGCAGCTTGGCATCGAGGGGTATGGGGGAATTCAGGAGCCAGACTGGTCCAAGGCGGCGCAAGACGCAGGGCCAGACCTACCAGATCACCGATCCCGAGCAGCTCAAGGCGCTCGTCTCGACGGTGCGCGCCGACATCATGGACCAGGTCGCCGCCTTCGGCCCGTTGTCCGTCCGCGAGATCGGCCAGCTGACCGGATCGGCACCCTCCTCGCTGTACCATCATATCCAGCGGCTGACCGAGGTCGGGTTGCTGCTGGAGGCCGGCGTGCGGCCCTCGTCCAGAAAGCCCGAGCAGCTGTACGACACGCCGGCCCCGCGCATGCGGATGCTGGAGGCGCTGCAGGTCGCGAAGAACCAGTCGATCATGGAGGCGCTGGTCGGCGCGATGTGCAAACAGGCCGCGCGGGACTTCGCCCGCGGAGTTGTCGCGCCCCACCGCGAAACGCTGGGCGAGACGCGCAATGTGCGCTTCGCACGACTGGTCTGCCGGCCCGACGCCGACACCCTGCGCCAGATCAACGCCCATCTGGACGCGGTGACCGAGCTGATCGCGCGGTCCGCCGACGGCGACGGCGCGCGCATCGCCTATGCCTGGGTGGTCACGCCGCAAGACCCGGGGCGGGGCAAGCCCCGCCCTGAGTAGCGGGCGTTCTAGAACCGCAGGGCGCGGGCTTCCTTGACGTGCGGCAGGGCCTGGATCCTGGCCAGCAGGGCCTCGTCCGGAGCCTGATCCACCCCCACGAGCGCGATGGCGTCCTCGTCGGCGCTGACGCGGCCCAGGTTGAAGGTGGCGATGTTGACGCCGGCCTCGGCCAGGATGGTGCCCAGGGCGCCGATGAAGCCCGGCTTGTCGAGGTTGTTGACGTAGAGCATGGCCGGACCGAAGGCGGCGTCCAGCTCCATGCCCTTGACCTCGACGATGCGCGGCGTCCCGGCGATCACCGTGCCGGCGAAGGAGCGCTTGCCGATCTCGGTGGTGATGGTGATGCGCATCAGGCTGTCATAGGTCGGGCTGACCTCCTGGCGGCTCTCGGAGACGGTGATGCCGCGCTCCTTGGCCACGGCCGGGGCCGAGACCATGTTGATCTCCGCCAGCATCGGCTTGAGCACGCCGGCCAGGGCCGCGCTGGTCATCGGCTTGACGTTCAGGGCCGCCACGTCGCCCTCGTAGGCGATGTCGATGGCGGTGATGCCGAAGTCGACCATCTGGCCGGCGAAGGCGCCGATCTTCTCGGCCAGGGCCACGAAGGGCTTCAGGCGCGGGGCTTCCTCGGCGGTGATCGAGGGGCTGTTCAGGGCGTTGGTCACCGCGCCGGTCAGCAGGTAGTCGCTCATCTGTTCGGCGACCTGCAGGGCGACGTTCTCCTGCGCTTCGTTGGTGCTGGCGCCCAGGTGCGGGGTGGCCACGACCTTGTCGCTGCCGAACAGCGGGTTTTCCTTGGCCGGCTCGGTGACGAAGACGTCGAAGCCGGCGCCGCCGACATGGCCCTCGTCCAGCAGCTTGCGCAGGGCGACCTCGTCGACCAGGCCGCCGCGGGCGCAGTTGACGATCAGCACGCCCTTCTTGGTCTTGGCCAGGTTCTCGGCCGACAGGATGTTGCGGGTCTTGTCGGTCAGCGGGGTGTGCAGGGTGATGACGTCGGCGCGGGCCAGCAGGTCCTCCAGCTCGACCTTCTCCACGCCCATCTCGATGGCGCGTTCGGGCGACAGGAAGGGATCGTAGGCCACGACCTTCATCTTCAGGCCCAGCGCCCGGTCGGCGACGATGCCGCCGATGTTGCCGGCGCCGATCAGGCCCAGCGTCTTGGCGTAGAGCTCCACGCCCATGAAGCGGTTCTTTTCCCACTTGCCGGCCTGGGTCGAAGCGTCGGCGGCGGGCAGCTGGCGGGCCAGGGCGAACATCATGGCGATGGCGTGCTCGGCGGTGGTGATCGAGTTGCCGAACGGGGTGTTCATGACCACGATGCCCTTGGCCGTGGCGGCGGGGATGTCGACGTTGTCGACCCCGATGCCGGCCCGGGCGATGACCTGCAGCTTGTTCGCGGCGGCGATCACGTCCTTGTCGAGCTTGGCGCCCGAGCGGATGGCGATGCCGTCGTAGTCGCCGATCACGGCGATCAGTTCGTCCTTGGTCAGGCCGGTCTTGATGTCGAAGTCGACGCCGCGGTTCTTGAAGATGTCGACGGCGGCGGGGCTGAGCTTGTCAGCGATGAGGACGCGGGGAGCCATGTGAGTGTCTCTTTTCGAATGGGGAAGGGGACCCCCTCCGGCCCTTCGGGCCACCTCCCCCAGAGGGGAGGATCACCGGCGCGGATGCTCCCCTCTGGGGGAGCTGTCGCCGCGCAGCGGTGACTGAGGGGGTTCTTGAGGAGGGGCTAGGCGGCGGCCAGCTCGGCGGAGACGGACGCGAAGGCCCAGTCGAGCCAGGGCGTCAGGGCCGCCACGTCGGCCGTGTCGACCGTCGCGCCGCACCAGATGCGCAGGCCGGGAGGGGCCTTGGCGTAGCCGCCGATGTCGTAGGCGGCCTTTTCCTTCTCCAGCAGGGACGCCAGCTTCTTGGCGAAGTCGGCCTGGGCGTCAGCGGAGAGCGCGGTGACCTTCGGATCGACGACCTTCAGGCAGACGGAGGTGTTGGACCGGATGGCCTTGTCCTCTGCCAGGAACGCGACCCAGGGCGTGACCGCGACCCAGTCCTCGAGCGCCTTCAGATTGGCTTCCGAGCGGGCCTTCATGCCGGCCGCGCCGCCGACGGTGTCGGCCCAGGCCAAGGCGTCCAGGGCGTCCTCGACGCAGAGCAGCGAGGGGGTGTTGATCGTGGCGCCTTCGAAGATCGCGGCGTTGAACTTGCCGTTGTCGACCATGCGGAACAGCTTGGGCATCGGCCAGGCCGGCGTGTAGCTCTCCAGCCGGGCGACGGCGCGCGGCGACAGGATCAGCACGCCGTGGGCGGCTTCCCCGCCCAGCGCCTTCTGCCAGGAGAAGGTCACGGCATCGAGCTTGGCCCAGTCCAGGTCCTGGGCGAAGGCGGCGCTGGTGGCGTCGCAGATGACGATGCCTTCGCGGTCAGCGCTGATGAAGTCGGCGTTGGGCACGCGCACGCCGCTGGTCGTGCCGTTCCAGGTGAAGACCAGGTCGGCGTCCGGGCGGACTTTCGAGGTGTCCGGCAGCTGGCCGTAGGGGGCGTCGAGCACCTCCACGTCGGGCAGCTTGAGTTGCTTGGTGACGTCGGTGACCCAGTCCTTGCCGAAGGACTCGAAGGCCAGCAGCTGCACGGGCTTGGGACCCAGCATCGACCACATGGCCATCTCGACGGCGCCGGTGTCGGAGCCGGGGACGATGCCGATCAGGAAGTCGGCCGGAACGCCCAGCACCTCGCGGGTGCGGTCGATCGCCAGCTTCAGCTTGGCCTTGCCGGGCTTGCCGCGGTGCGACCGTCCGAGGACGGCGTCGTTCAGGCTTTGGGGGGTCCAGCCGGGTCTCTTGGCGCACGGGCCTGAAGAGAATTCGGGGCGCGCCGGGCGCAAAGCCGGCTTCTGCGGAGTCGTGGTCACTGCGATGTCTCCCATCCTTGCAGATGGACTGCGCCCCGTTGGGGGGGCGTGGCCCGCCGCCGAAGAACCCGATTTCGCTGCGCCGCACAAGTGAAGTTTTTCGCGCGCGGCGCTGCGTCGCGGGGGCCCGCGCAAAAATCTTCTCTTACAGCCCGTGATTTGGCGCGCGCCGTCCCGATCCCGTAGGAAGGCGCATGGGCGGGACAAATCACAAACTCGACTGGCTGGTGCTGGGCATCCTGGTGATCATCTGGGGCTCGGCCTTCGCCGGCCTGAAGATCGCCGTCGGCGGCATCCATCCCTTCTGGGTCTCGGCGATCCGCCTGTGGGTCGCGGCGCTGACGCTGTGGCTGCTGGCGTCGGCCCGGGGCGAGCAGATGCCCCGCTTCTCGCTCGGCCGGGGCTCGCCCTGGCCGGCCTACGCCCTGGTGGGTCTGGTCGGGTTCGCCGCGCCCTTCTTCATGTTCTCCACCGCGGCCCAGAGCCTGCCCAGCGCGGTCAACGCCATCTGCAACGGCGCCTCGCCGGTGTTCACCGTCGCCCTGGCCCACGTCTTCCTGGCCGACGAGCGACTGACGGCGCGCAAGGCGATGGGCGTGGGCCTGGGGTTCGCCGGCCTGCTGACCCTGGTCGGGCCCAGGCTGGTCGGCGGCGCGACCCTGGAGGTCGGCTTCCTGGTCCTGGCGATCGGGGCGGCGGCCTTCTACGCGGCGTCCAACATCCTGATGCGCAAGGCCCCGCCCTTCACCTCCACCGTGGGGGCGCTGATGATGTGCCTGACCGGGGCGGTGTTCGCCACGCTCGGCGCGCTGGTTCTGGAAGGTCCGCCGCCGGTCCCGCCGTTGATCCCGCTGCTGGTCACCCTCGCGCTGGGCGTCGCGTCCAGCGGGCTGGGCACGGTCGGGTGGGTGTGGCTGCTGCAGCGTCGCGGCGCGGTGTTCACCAGCATGACCGTCTATCTGCTGCCGGTCTGGGCGACGATCATCGGCGTGGGGCTGATGGGCGAGCGGCCGGGCTGGAGCGCCTTCGCGGCCCTGGCCCTGATCCTCGGCGGCGTGGCGCTGACCAACGCGCCGGGGCGGAAGGCCCAGGCTTGATCGACATTGAGCTCGCGATGATCGGAGACCAGGGCAGGTCGCGCCATGGCGCAAAGGGCGCGTGAGCGTCGGGTTGTCCCAGGCGGGGCGTGCTACGCGGGCCGGGCCGTCGTCCGCCGCCAGGCGACCATCGTGCCGGTCAGGACGCAGACCAGAACGCCGGCCGTGTCGACGTTGTTGATGATCGAATAGAGCCGGTCATAGGGCTTCTCCATCACCAGGTAGTAGGCGTGGAGGCTGAACTGCGCGGCCTGGAACAGCATGGCGCCGCCGAGCCACAGGCTGGCGTAGCGGATGGCGAGGATAAGGAAGCCCATCGCCATCGCGGCATCGATGACCAGCAGGGCTGTTCCGGCGATCGTCGGGGGCAGGAGATTGTGGCTCAGCCACACTGCGACGGCGGCGCCGATGATCAGCAGCGCGCCGGTCCGCTCAGCCGGTCCGCCCTTCCACCATGCCAAAACGCAGACCGCCAAGGTGGCGGCCCATCCGATCAGGGGTAGGAGCGACTGGTACATCTCATGCGCCTCTAACTGAATTAGAGGCGCATGAGCATTAAACTATTGCAACGTCAGCAGATCAGCTGACCTGGCGCAGGTCGTCGCTTTCCTGGGCGAACTGCGGGGGCTTGTCTTCCCAGCCGGCCATCTTGGTGCGGACGCCGATGCGCAGCTTCACTTCGTTGAGCTCGTTGTGGGCGCCGACAATGGCCGAGCGGGCTTCGCCGAGCGCCGAGAGGGCTTCGACCAGCTTCGCCGAGGCGTTGTCGCCGACCACGGCCGAAAGGTGCAGATCCTTACGGGCCTTGAGCATTTCGGCCATCAGCTCGGCCGCTTCGGTCATCGCCGCGTCGAGGGCGGCTTCAGTCGCGAACAGCTTTCGCGCGACCTTCTGGACCACAAAAACCTTTTCCACGTTTCACTCTCCATCAGCCCTTGGGCGAGCTCATGGTAAACGAAACCTTAAGCCGCGACTAGGTAAACAGATGGTTAAAATGTCGCGGAAGCGAAGCGTTAGGGGAATTGCGCGATAACGGTCCGTCACGGGGCTGTTTTTCGGGCAGATGGACCACAGCGCAAACACCAGCCAGGCTTCGAGCCATGCGCCGTTCCAGGCGAGAATCGCCAGCGTCGCGCTGATCACGACGGTGGCGGTGCTGCTGGCCGCCTGCGGCACGTTCATGATCCAGCAGTGGGCCGTCTCGCTGCAGGAATCGCGCGCCACCACCGGCGCGATGAACGCTGTCGTGGCCCGGATCGCCGCGCCCGCGCTGGTCGCCGGCGACAACGCTGCGGCCGGCCGCGCGATGGACTCCATCATCGGCGCGCCCGGAGTGCGTGAAGCCAGCCTGATCGACGCCCGGGGGCGGATCATCGCCGTCCGACGCGACCCCGGACCCGTGGGCGATGACGAGCATGTCGTCCGCACGCCGGTGACCCTCGACGGGCGGACGGTCGGGGCTCTCGTGACCACGGTCGAGGCGCCGACCCTCGCCGACCTGGCCCCGCGCTACGCGGCCCTGACCTTCGCCCTGTTCTTCGGCGCCGCCGGCATCGCCATGTTCGTGGCCACCACCCTGGCCCGCCGCATCACCCAGCCGGTCAACCGCCTCTCCGAGGCCATGATGGAGGTGGCGCAGAGCGGCCGCTTCACCCTGGTGGCGGAGGACGCCGACGACGATCTGTTCCGCAGCCTGGCCCGCAGCTTCAACCAGCTGATCAGCAAGCTCGACGCCAACGACCGCGACCTGCGCGCCACCCTGGGCGAGCTGGTCGTGGCCCGCGACCAGGCCAACGCCGCCAACGTGCTCAAGAGCCAGTTCCTGGCCAACATGAGCCACGAGATCCGCACGCCGCTCAACGGGGTGCTGGCCATGGCCGACGTCATGGCCCGCGACGAGCTGGGCGCACGCCAGCGCGAGCGGCTGGGTGTGATCCGCGAGTCCGGCGAACTGCTGCTCAGCGTCATCAACGACGTGCTGGACCTGTCCAAGATCGAAGCCGGCCGCCTCGAGCTGGCCACCTGCGACTTCTCGCTGGACGAGATGGCGGAGGGCGCGGTCAGCGCCTTCCAGGTCATGGCCGCCGAAAAGGGCCTGCGTTTCGGCATCGCCGTCGACCCCGGCGCCGCGGGCTGGTGGACGGGCGATCCCGACCGGATCCGGCAGGTGCTCAGCAACCTGGTGTCCAACGCCATCAAGTTCACGGTCGAGGGCGCTGTGGCCGTCCGCTTCTCGCTCGGCCCGACGGGCGGCCTGCGGCTGACGGTGTCCGACACCGGCATCGGCATCGCCCAGGACAAGCTGCCGACCCTGTTCGAGAAGTTCATCCAGGCCGACAACTCCACCACCCGCCGGTTCGGCGGCACGGGGCTGGGCCTGGCGATTTGCCGGGAGCTGGCGCAGCTGATGGGCGGCCACATCGCGGCCCGCAGCATCGAGGGCGAGGGCTCGACCTTCGTCGTCGACCTGCCGCTGCCGCGCGGCGCGGCGCCGATGCCGGTCGAACCGGCCGAGGCGACCGCCCAGCCCCAGGAGCAGCGCCGTCTGCGCATCCTGGCGGCGGAGGACAACGCCACCAACCAGAAGGTCCTGCAGGCCGTCCTGGAGCCGCTGGACGTTCATCTGCAGATTGTCCCCGACGGCAAGGAGGCGGTCGACGCCTGGCGGGGCGGCGGGTTCGACCTGATCCTGATGGATATCCAGATGCCGGTCATGGATGGCGTCGAGGCGGCCAGGGCGATCCGGGCGGCCGAGCAGTCCGAGCACCTGCCCCGGACCCCGATCCTGGCCCTGACCGCCAATGCGCTGGTGCACCAGGTCGAGGCCTATCTGGCGGCCGGCATGGACGGCCATGTGTCCAAGCCGATCGAGCTGAAGCGACTCTATGACGCGATCGAGACCGCCGTCGCCCAGTCCGCCCAGGCCCGGTCGCAAGCGGCCTGACGGCGTCCTCCAACCTGAACAGAACATAACGAGCCGCTCAGAACCGTTTCAGGTTCAAAGTGTTCTTCTCTCCTCAACGCCGCAGCAACTGGCGTTAGCGAAGAGGAACCGAACCATGAAAAAGATCCTGATCTCCGTCCTGGCGGTCTCGGCGCTGACCACCGCCGCTGTCCCCGCCATGGCCGCCCCGTGGCAGAACATCAACCAGCGTCAGGCCCAGCTTGACCGCCGCATCGACCAGGGCGTCCGCAACGGATCACTGACCCGTATGGAGGCAACCCGCCTCCGGGCCGAGTTCCGCCAGATCGCCCAGCTGGAAATCCGCTACCGCCGGACCAACGGTCTGCAGGGCTGGGAACGCAATGACCTGGACCGTCGCTTCGACGTCCTGAGCCGCAAGATCCGCTTCGAACGTCATGACCGCGACGACCGTCGTGACGGCCGCGGCCCGGGCGGCGGCTACGGCCCCGGCGCCGCCTACGACAGCGACCGCGACGGCCGTCCCGACCGCGCCGACCGCTTCCCCCACGACCCGCGTCGCTGGTAGTCCCCCCGGCCACTGACGCGACGAGCGCCCCCGCCCTCACAGGCGGGGGCGCTTTCGCGTGTCACAGGCGCAGCACGCCCTCGACCACGGTCACGGCCTGTCCGCGCAGCAGCACCCGGTCGCCGCGCAGCTCGCATTCCAGATCGCCGCCCCGCCCGGGATAGGCCTGGTGGAAGGTCAGCACATTGCGCTTCAGCTTCGCCGACCACAGGGGCGAGAGGATGCAGTGCGCCGACCCGGTCGCCGGATCCTCGGGAATGCCCGAGCCCGGCGCGAAGAACCGGCTGACCACGTCATAGGGCGCGCCGGCGCCCGCCAGGGCCGCGACCGACAGGTTGCCCCGCCCGCCCGTGGCCTCGCCGGCGATCTTCTCCAGCGCCGCGAGGTCGGGCGACATGGCCCGAATCGTCGCCTCGTCCTCGAACACCGCCACCAGGTATGACCCGGCCCAGACCTCGGACGGCGCGACGCCCAGCGCCTCGGTCAGGCCCTCAGGGACGGCGGTCTGCCTGGGCGGGTTGGCGGGGAAGTCCATCTCGTAACCGTCGCCGCGGCGGGCGACCGTCAGCGGTCCCGACTTCGTGTCGAAGGTCACCATCGGCGCGTCCAGCCCCAGCTCGGCGAACAGCACATGGGCCGCGGCCAGCGTCGCGTGCCCGCACAGCGGCACCTCCAGCGACGGCGTGAACCAGCGCAGGCCGAAGCGGGCCGGATCTTCGGTCGTCAGCAGATAGGCCGTCTCGGCCTGGTTGTTCTCCGCCGCCAGCGCCTGCATCCAGGCGTCCTCGCGCCAGGCGGTCCGGGGCTCGGTCACACAGGCCGGGTTGCCCCGGAAGGGGGCGGTGGCGAAAGCGTCTACGGTCCACTGGCGCAACGGAAGAACTCCTCGGATAACAGGGTCGCCAAAGGTGGTGGTCATGACGCTCGAACTCAACGCAGGCAAGCTGCTTGGACTGTTCACGCCGATCTGGGTGCTGCTGGCCCTGTCGCTGGCGGTGAACTGGGCCGACTGGCAGGACAAGCCCCTGACCCTGGCCTGGGTCGGCGGACTGCCGTTCCTCGCCACGGGCTTGTTGTGGAGCTTCGGCCGCCGACGCTGGCGTCTGGAACTGACGCCGACGGCGCTCATCCACCACACCTTGGGCCGCACGGAGCGGTTCGAGTGGGACCGGATGGGCGAGATCACCATCGACGGCGTGCCGGGGCTGGACCTGATCTCGCCGTCCACGCTGCGCTTTGCCTACAATGGCGGCGGCGGTATCGAGTCTGCCGTCAGCGGCGTCATCGGCCGGCGCCTGCTCTGCGTGTTCGGCGACGGCGGCGCCCGCCGGCTCAAGAGGGAAATCGGCGACTATCGCCGGCTGCACGAGGGGAGGCGCAAATGACCTTCGAGACCACGACAACGGACGGCTTCACCGTCAGCGACGATCCGGCCCGGTTCGACATGCCCCGCGCGCACCACTGGATCAGCGAGCAGTCCTACTGGGGCAAGGGCATCCCCTATGCGACCCTGGCCGCCGCGGTCCGGGGCAGCCTGACCTTCGCCGCCTACGCCCCCGACGGCCAGATGGCGGCCATGGCGCGGGTGGTCACCGACCGGGCGACCTTCGGCTGGCTGTGCGACGTCTTCGTGGACGAGGCGTATCGCGGCAAGGGGCTGGGCAAGGCGCTGATGGCCTATCTGAAGGCGCATCCGGACCTGCAGGGCTTCCGCCGCATGCACCTGGCCACCGCCGACGCCCACGAGCTTTACCGCCAGTTCGGGTTTACCGAGCTGACCGGCGTCGACCGCTGGATGGAGATCCGGGACTCGACCCTCTACACGCGGGGACGGTGAGGCGGGGCGGTCGTGCGTGCTTCGACACGCCGCTTCGCGGCTGCTCAGCATGACTATGAGGGGCAGTCTTCCAACCAAGTCATCCTGAGCAGGCCCGAGGGGCCGTGTCGAAGGACGCAAGGGCCGTCAGCCCGCTTCCACCACCGTGATCTCCGGCCAGCGACCGCGGGCGGAGGCGATGACCTTGTCCCAGCCCCTGGCGAGACCCCGGGTCGGATTGGGCCGGATGGTCATGGAGAACAGGTCGTCCAGCCCGAACGGCGCTTCGATGGTCAGGCGGTCGTCGGCCCCCAGCCGCACCCCGACGCCGAAGCAGGGGGCGACGAAGCGGCCGAGCGCCTCGGCGCTGCTGTGCAGCGGCTCGTAGGGTTCGCCGAAGTGGTCCTCGAACCACAGGTGGACGCGCGCCTGGTTGCGCACCTCGACCTGCTGGTCGAACGGCGGCGGGAAGTGGGCGGCGGCGCGTTTGATATGGACGTCCTCGGCCTCGTAGCTGGTGTCCGACGCATCGAAATAGGCGAGGTCGTAGTCCTTGATGCCGAAGTCGGGATCGCGGCCGGTCAGGTGGTTCCAGACCTTCTGGTAGACCGCGCCCGACACGATCAGCCAGTCGGGCAGGTCCAGGCCGCGGGTCAGGCGCAGCACGGTCATCAGCGAGTCCGAACCCCGGACGATGGCCTCCAGCCGGTCTTCGAGTGTGTCGCTCATCGGTCGCCCCTCAGCGTCCAGCCGTGATCCAGCGGGCCGTGGCCGGCCCCGAAACCCGGCGCGCGCAGCATCGCCTCGTGAACATAGCGCCAGGCCCTCGCCACGGCGTCAGTCAGTGGCAGGCCCTGGGCGAGGCCGACGGCGCAGGCGCTGGCCAGGGTGCAGCCGGTGCCGTGGGTGTGGCGGGTGTCGATCCGCTCGCCCTCGAACAGGGTCTCGCCGGCGGGCGTCATCAGCACGTCGGTCAGCCGCTCGCCGGCGATGTGGCCGCCCTTCATCAGTACGGCCTTCGCGCCCCAGCCCAGAAGCATCTCGCCGGCCCGGCGCAGGTCGTCGGTGGTGTGGACGGGCAGGCCGGTCAGGGCCTCGGCCTCCGGGGCGTTGGGCGTCAGCAGCGCAGCGCGCGGGATCATCAGCGTGCGCACCGCCTCCACTGCGCCGCCAGCCAGCAGCGACGCGCCGCCCTTGGCCACCATCACCGGGTCGATGACGGCGGGGACGCCGGGCGCGGAGTTGAGGATCCTGGCCACCCGCTCCACCGTGGCGATGTCGCCCAGCATGCCTGTCTTGATGGCGTCGGCGCCGATGTCGTCGAGCACCGCGCGGGCCTGGGCCTCGATGATGTCCAGCGGGATGGCGTGGACGCCGGTGACGCCCAGGGTGTTCTGCACCGTGATGGCGGTGATGGCCGTGGCCGCATAGCCGCCCAGGGCGGTGACGGTCTTGATGTCGGCCTGGATGCCCGCGCCGCCGCCACTGTCGGACCCGGCGATGATCAGCACGCGGCCCCTGAAGGCGGGGGCGGGGGAATCGGGGGAGGTCATGTTGACCTTCTAGCCTCCCGGTCTCCGCGTGGGGAGGGCGGACCGGATCAACGCCACCGCGACGTCGGGCTCGACCAGCGCCGTGTCGATGACCAGCCGATCGTCGTCCCGCGCCTGGTAATCGCGCCCGACCACCTCGTCCCAGGTCGGGGGGACGAAGCCGGGCAGGTCGGTGACGCGCGCCTCGACGCGGCAGCGATGCTCGACGGCATCGGAGCAGACGACCTCCACCTCCACCAGCGCCGCGCCCGCGCGGGCGGCCACGGCGCGCCAGGCGTCGCGGGTCAGGGGGATCGGATTCACGCTGTCGGCGATCACGGTCAGGCCCAGCCGCAGGTTGGACTCCGCCAGCGCGTACGCCACGGCATAGCCCTGTCCCTCGACCTCGACGCCCTCGTCATGCAGCGCCATCTCGATGACGTCGATGCGGAGAAAGACGGCGCCCATCTCCGCCGCCAGCCGGCTCGCGATCGTCGTCTTGCCGACGCCGGGCAGGCCGCCGAAGACGACGAGGGTGGCGGTCATCTCGCGGCCCCGCCGCTGATCGCCGCCTGAATCGCCAGCGCCTGCACCGTCTCGCGCACATCGTGGACCCGCACCGCCGCCACGCCGGATCTCGCGCCGTGCAGGGCGGCGGCCAGGGAGCCGCCGAGGCGATCGTCGGCCTCGTTCGCAAGCGGGTCCAGCGCGGCGATGAAGCGCTTGCGGCTGGCGCCCAGCAGGACGCGGTAGCCGTGGCCGCACAGGCGGGGCAGGGCGGCGAGGAGGGCGAGGTTGTGGTCGACCGTCTTGCCAAAGCCGATGCCGGGATCGAGCCAGATCTTGCCGCGCGGCACGCCGGCCGCCTGCGCCACGGCGGCGCGGGCCAGCAGGAAGGCTTCCACCTCCGCCACGACGTCGTCGTAGCGCGGGGCGTCCTGCATGGTGCGCGGTTCGCCCAGCATGTGCATCAGCACCACCTCGCATCCCAGTTCGGCGGCGACGGCCGGGGCGTCCGGCGAGAAGCGCAGGGCGGCGACGTCGTTCCAGGTCGTGGCGCCCGCCGCGACGGCGGCCCGGACGACGGCGGGCTTCATGGTGTCGATGGAGATCGGGATGGCGTTCTCCGCCCGGATCGCGGTGATCAGCGGGACGGTGCGGGCGATCTCCTGCGCCTCGTCGACGGGCTGCGCGCCCGGCCGGGTCGAACTCGCCGCCGATGTCGAGGATGTCGGCGCCCTCTGCGATCAGCCGGCGCGCGTGGGCAAGGGCCGCGTCCTGGCCCAGGTAGCGCCCGCCGTCCGAGAAGCTGTCAGGCGTGACGTTGACGATGCCCATGACGAGGGGAGATGGCGCAGGCATTCAGATGCTCCCCTCTGGGGGAGCTGTCGGGCAGCCGAAGGCTGAACGACTGAGGGGGTCCTGCCGGCGTGGCGGAACCCCCTCCGTCTCGCCTTGCGGCGAGCCACCTCCCCCAAAGGGGAGGATCATTATGCGTTGTCCTGCACGTCGCGGGCCGTCACGCCGCCCGGACGGGGCGAGAGGGGCACCGAGGCGGCGGGGCCGGTCGGGCGCTTGGTCTCGGCGTCGTCGCGGCTGGGCATGACGCCCTTGATCACGCCGTTGATCTCCTCGCCCGAGAAGTCTCGAACTCGAGCAGGGCCTTGGCGACCGCGTGCAGGTCGTCGAGGCGCTCGGTCAGGATCCGGCGGGCCTCGTCCTCGCCGCCCTTCACCAGGCGGCGGACCTCGGCGTCGATCTTCATCATCGTCTCGGGCGAGACGTTCTGGGTGCGGGCGACGGAGTGGCCCAGGAAGACCTCCTCCTGGTTGTCGCCATAGGCCACGGTGCCCAGCTCGTCGGAGAAGCCCCACCGGGTGACCATGTTGCGGGCCAGGCCGGTTGCGGCGCTGATGTCGCTGCTGGCGCCGGAGGTGATGTTCTCCTTGCCGAAGATGATCTCCTCGGCGACCCGGCCGGCCATCATGATGGCGAGGCGGCTGGTCATCTGGGTGAAGTTCATCGAGTAGCGGTCGCCCTCGGGCAGCTGCATGACCATGCCCAGCGCGCGGCCGCGCGGGACGATGGTCGCCTTGTGCACCGGGTCGGACGAAGGGACGGTGATCGCCACCAGGGCGTGGCCGCCCTCGTGGTAGGCGGTGTTGCGCTTTTCGTCCTCGCTCATGGCCATCGACCGGCGCTCGGCGCCCATCATGACCTTGTCCTTGGCTTCCTCGAAGTCGGGATGGGTGACCATCCGGCGGTTCTTGCGGGCGGCCATCAGCGCCGCCTCGTTGACCAGGTTGGCCAGATCGGCGCCGGAGAAGCCCGGGGTGCCGCGCGCCAGGGTGCGGACGTCGACGTCGGCGGCCAGCGGCACGTTGCGCATGTGGACGCGCAGGATCTTCTCGCGGCCGGTCACGTCGGGGTTGGGCACCACCACCTGGCGGTCGAAGCGACCGGGACGCAGCAGCGCCGGGTCCAGAACGTCCGGGCGGTTGGTGGCGGCGATCAGGATGATGCCTTCGTTCGAACTCGAAGCCGTCCATCTCGACCAGCAGCTGGTTGAGGGTCTGCTCGCGCTCGTCGTTGCCGCCGCCCAGGCCGGCGCCGCGGTGACGGCCGACGGCGTCGATTTCATCGATGAAGATGATGCAGGGGGCGTTCTTCTTGGCCTGTTCGAACATGTCGCGCACGCGGCTGGCGCCGACGCCGACGAACATTTCCACGAAGTCCGAGCCGGAGATGGTGAAGAAGGGCACGCCCGCCTCACCCGCGACGGCGCGGGCGATCAGGGTCTTGCCGGTGCCCGGAGGGCCGATCAGCAGGGCGCCCTTGGGGATCTTGCCGCCGAGGCGCTGGAACTTGGCCGGGTCCTTCAGGAAGTCGACGATCTCCGACAGTTCTTCCTTGGCCTCGTCGACGCCGGCGACGTCCTCGAAGGTCTTGCGGCCCTTGGTTTCGGTCAGCAGCTTGGCCTTGGACTTGCCAAAGCCCATGGCGCCGCGGGCCCCGCCCTGCATCTGGCGCATGAAGAAGATCCAGACGCCGATCAGCAGCAGGACCGGGAAGGCGTTCAGCAGGATGGCGACCAGCGACAGCCGCTCGGCCGGCTTGATCGTCACATTGACGTTGCGGGCCTGCATTTCCTTGATCAGGTCGCTGGAGTCGGCGGGCACGACCGCAGTCGACACCACCTTGGGATCGGCGCCGGTGACCTGTACGGCCGAGCCCTGGAAGACCGCGCGGGTCACTTCCCCGGACTGAACCTTGCTGACCAGCTCGGAGTAGCTGATCTCGCTGCTCGTGGCGCGCGCGCCGGCCGAGCCCTGGTTCATCATGCTCCAGACGCCGAAGGCGACGACGACGATCGCCGCCCAGATGGCCATGTTACGCAGGTTCATCGCTCAAACTCTTCCTGTGCCAGTCACCCCGGAACATAGGGCGGCCGGGCCGGTTTCGCCATGCGCGCCATTCGTCACACGGCGGATTCACCGTCAACAACGCCGATCGCCGCCTCGAAACGGGGCAGAACCAGCGCGGTTGCGCGAACCGACGGGTGTTCTGCAAGGATCGGGCAACAGACGGCGCCGTCCCGGGACACCATGACCGGCAAGGTCGGCCGGATCGCGGCGGGCAGGGCGCGCAGGGCGGCCTGCTGCGCCTTCGGCAGGCGCCGGGACAGGCCGCCGAGGGTGCGGATGGTTCCGGGGGCGTCGGCTTCGATCTCGAACCGGCCGTCCCAGACCACGGGTCGGTGCGGCTCGATCGTCGTCTCCGGCAGTCCGGCGCGGCCCAGGTCACGGGTGAAGGCCGCGGTCTTGCCATCCGAGGTGATGCGGGCGCCGGCCAGGGTGGCGGTGAAGGGCTCGCCGGATCGCAGGCGGGCGACGAGCCGCTCCAGCCGGTCCCCGCGCGGCGGCCGCGATGTCCCGCCGGCGCACAGGCAGGCGGCGGCGATGTGGGCGGCGGGGGCGGTGACACCCAACGATAATCCTCCCCCACAGGGGGAGGGGGACCACGCGGAGCGTGGTGGAGAGGGTTCGGTGCAGGGAGGCAGGACGGGTGGCATGGACTCGGGGCCCGAAGCTTCCGACGCTCCTGGCCGCAACCCTCTCCACCATCCTTCGGATGGTCCCCCTGTCCCGTCGGGAGAGGACAGAGTTGAGCGCGCCCTGGCCCTGGCGAACCTTGGGTCCTCGTTCGCCGGGTCGTCGATCCAGGTCTCGCCCCTTGCCCGCAGCCAGTCGCGGATCTCCGCCCGGCGGAGACCCAGCATCGGGCGCAGCAGGAAGACGCCTCGTCCCTGCGGCCAGGCGGGCGACGGTCCCCACTCGTCCGGGTCGGAGACGGTTGAGCCCTGGGCCCGCATGGCGGCGGCCTCGATGAGGTCGTCGGCGGTGTGGCCCAGCAGGAGCACCCGCGCGCCGATGTCCCGCGCCGCGTCGGCCAGCAGCGCGTGCCGCGCGGCGCGCGCGGCGGCGGGCAGGCCGGTCGCGGGCTTGTCGCCCTCCCAGCGCAGGGAATGGAAGGCAACGCCCAGCCGCCTCGCGATCTCGCCGCACCGGCGGGTCCAGGCGGCGCTGTCGGGGTTCAGCCCATGATCGACGGTGAGCGCCGTTACCGACCGGCCGTGGGCGCGCGCCCAGTCCAGTGTCAGCAGCAGGAGCGCCAGGGAGTCGCCGCCGCCCGAGAAGGCGACCGCCAGCGGGGCCGGTTCGTTGGGCCGCAGTCTGCGTTCAAGGGCGGCGCTTACACCGCGCACTTCGCCTGCACCCGGGCCGCCTGGGCCCGGTTGAGCACGCCGGCCGGCGCCTTGGGATAGCGGCGGGCGAGTTCGTCCAGGGTCTGGCAGGCGTCGGCGGGTTTCTTCAGGGCGATCAGCGACCGCGACAGCTCCAGCACCGCGTCCGGCGCCCAGGCCGTCTTGGGCCAGCCGCGGATGGCGCCGATATAGGCGCCGGCCGCGCCGCCGTGGTCGCCGCGCACCGACAGGGTCTTGCCCAGCCAGTAGCGCCCCTCGGCGCCCTTGGGGGTGTCGCCGTACTGCTTCACGAAGCGGTCGAAGGCGACGTAGGCGGCGTCATAGTCGCCATCGAGCATCAGCTTGCGGGCGGCGGCGAAGTCGGCGTCCGGATCGCCCTCGGCCTCGCCAATCGCTTCCTCCTCGACGACGGCCTGGGCGTCGGCTTCGATCTTGCCGGTGCGGGCTTCGAGCGCCGCGAGGCGGTCGGCCAGCGCCCGGTTGGCCGTCTGGGCCTCCGCCAGCGCCCGGCGGGTCTGGTCGAGCTCGAAGGTCGCCGCCTCGTTCTGGCGGTTCAGCGAGGTAAGGGTCTCCTCCAGGTCGCCGATCCGGTCGGCGAGGCCCTGCATCTGCGCCTCGGTGTCGGCCGGCTGGACGACGACAGGCTTTCCGCTGTCACGGCCCTGGAAGACGATCGAGCGCAGCTCGCGCACGACCTTTTCCATCTTCTCGAGCCGCTTGACCGAGCGGTCGTCCAGCGGGTCGGGCATCGGGGTCTGCGACCAGGCCACGCCGCCGGCGAGGGCGACGGTGAGGGCCAGGGAGGAGGCGATCAGGATGTTGCGCGTCATGGGCTCGATGATGCGGTTATGTCAGCGACGAAATTACGGCGTCTGACCAAGCCAAAAAAGGGGCCGAAAGCAAAGAGGGGACCGCCAGCCGCGATCCCCTCCCGCCGAGTTGCGATGAGTCCGGAGCCTAGCGGGCGCCGGCGATGATCACGGTGTGGCCGTTGCGGTTGCGGGACCAGGCCTCCTCGCCCGTGCCCGGATCGATCGGCCGTTCCTTGCCCCACGACAGGGTGGAAATGCGGCCCGACGAGACGCCGCGGCTGACCAGGTAGTCGCGCACGGCGTTGGCGCGGCGGGCGCCCAGGGCGAGGTTGTACTCGCGGGTGCCGCGTTCGTCGCAGTTGCCCTCGACCCGGATCTGCACCGACGGATAACGCACCAGCCAGGCGGCCTGAGCGTCCAGCACCGACATGGCGTCGGAGCGGATGTCGTAGCTGTCGAGGTCGAAGTAGACGAAGTCGCCGACGTTGATGACGAAGTCCTGCGTCGATCCGGGGATCGCGCGGGTGTCGACCGGGCCCGTGCCGGGGCCGGGCTTGTAGCCGGCGCCTGGGCCGGGAGGCGTACCCGGACCCGGTCCGGGCTCGGGCAGGGGCTTCGTCGAGGCGCAGGCCGCCATCGAGGCGGTGGCGGCGAGGACAAGCGCCAGTCTGACAGCGCGCTTTGCGTCGAAGCTCATGCAGGCTTCCTCCTTGGATATGGGTCCCTCAGGTCAATAGTGACGTGAGATAACGGAATTACGCGACGGGAAACTCTGATCAGGCCTCACAATGACGTCAGCGTGAAGCCCCAGAACCACAATTCACCGCTCAGTTGAGCAGCGGCGACCAGGCCGGGTCGGAACCGGAGCCCTGATACGGCGCCGGACGCAGGATGCGACCGGTGATGTCCACGGTCCACAAACGCGGCGACCCGCCCCTTGTTTCCCGGAAGAACATCAGCACGCGGCCATTCGGCGCCCAGGTCGGACCTTCATCCAGATAGCTGGTCGTCAGGATGCGCTCGTCGCTGCCGTCGGGCCGCATGACGCCGATGTGGAACATGCCGCCCTGCTGCTTGGTGAAGGCGATGAAGTCGCCGGTCGGGCTCCACACCGGCGTCGTGTACATGCCGCCGCCGCGCGAGATGCGCCGGGCGCCGGAGCCGTCCGAGGCCATGACGTAGAGCTGCGGGCTGCCGCCCCGGTCGGAGTTGAACACGATGCGCGAGCCGTCGGGCGAGAAGCTGGGCGAGGTGTCGATGCCCGGGTCGCTGGTCAGCTTGCTCTGCGACCGGCTGGTCAGGTTCATGACCCAGATGTCGCTGTTGCCGCCCCGCTCGACCGAGAAGGCGACGCGGTTGCCGTCGGGCGAGAAGCGCGGCGCGAAGACCATGCCGGGGAAGCGGCCGAGGGTCTCCTGGCGGGCGGTCTCGATGTTGAACAGGTAGATGGCCGAGCCCGTGGGCCGCAGCGCCATGTAGGTGATCTCCTGGCTGGTCGAGGAGAAGCGCGGCGTCATGACGATGTAGCTGCCGTCGGTCAGGCTGGACGGGTTGGCCCCGTCCTGGTCCATGATCATCAGCCGCTTGACGCGGTTGTCGCGCGGCCCGCTCTCGGCGACGAAGACGATCCGGCTGTCGAAATAGCCCTTCTCGCCGGTCATCCGCTCATAGACGGCGTCGCTGATCTTGTGGGCCACGCGGCGCCAGTTCTCGGGGGTGGAGGTGAACTGAAGCCCCAGCAGCTGCTCGCCGGAGAACACGTCCCAAAGCCGGAAATCGACCCGCAGCCGGCCGTCGCCCTCGATCGTCACATGGCCGTTGACCAGCGCCTGGGCGTTGATGGTCTTCCAGCTGTCGAAGCTCGGCTGGACCGCGATGTCGAGGTTGCGTTCGGGGAAGGCGGCCGGGTCGATGGTCTTGAACAGGCCCGACCGCTCGAGGTTGCCGGTGATGACCTGGGCGATCTCGGCGCCGCGGCCGGCGCCGCTGAAGGCGGGGACGGCGATGGGCAGCGGCTCGACCACGCCCGAGCTAACCGTCGAGCCGACCTGGGGCTGGGCCGTCGCCACGGTCGGCGCGGCTACGCCCAGCAGGGCGGCGCAGGCGAGAACGGCGGCGAGGGCGGATCGGAAGATCATCGGGGCTCTCCGGGACTAGCGGTTGGCGCAGGCGGCGGGCGCGTCGAAAGGATAGATCAGTTCCTCGCCATAGAGTTCCGGCGGGAAGTCGTTGAACGGTTCGGCGGCGTAGACGGCGCGGATGGCGCGCTCCGACGCGACGCGGACCATCGGGTCCTTCGTGCCGGCCTCGGAGGACTTCGGCCGGCCAAGCAGCTTGCCGCCGAACGAGACGCGGAAGGTCACCTCCGCGCGGATGTCAGCGCCACCCTCGACCAGGCAGTTGGGGTTCCAGCGGCGGCTCAGGTCGTTGCCCAGGTTCAGCAGATAGCCCTTGGTGGCGGCGGAGACGCGCTTGCCCGAACCGATCTGTACGGTCAGCGCATCCTTCTTCGGGCCCTTTTTGCCCCCGCCCTTTTTCGGAG
Organism: Caulobacteraceae bacterium; assembly: GCA_965283745.1. GTDB lineage: Bacteria > Pseudomonadota > Alphaproteobacteria > Caulobacterales > Caulobacteraceae > Caulobacter. The sequence goes on along the minus strand of CBDIPM010000009.1, from coordinate 27,638 downwards.
GCGTGGCGGCCTTGCTGGTCGTCTCGACGTCGCTGAGCAGCCGGTCGAGGTCCAGCTCGGCGCGGGGGCCGGTGCGGCCCGGCTTGACCGGGGTCGGGACGGGCTTCTTGACGTCCGGCTTGGGGACCGGCGCGGCGGCGGGGGTCGGCAGCGGGACGGGCTCGGGCTCGACGAGCGGATCCGGCTCCTCGGTCTGGGCCTCCTGCACTTCATCGGACAGTTCGGCCTGGACGAACTCTGGCGGACCGCTGGTGACCAGGGTCACGGGCACGCCGCCGCCGAGCTTGAAGGGTTCCTGGAACAGGCCGCCGAGGAAGATGACAGCCGCCAGCGCGGCCGCGTGCAGCGCGACCGAGACCGCGAGGGCCGGCGTGATGCCTGTCCTCTCCCGGCGGTTCACCCCGACTGTCCCTCCGTGGTCGCCGCCTTCTGGCTCTCACCGGACGTCGGACCGCCGGTGTCGGTGATCAGGTTGATCTTGGTGAAGCCGCCGGTCGACAGGGCGGCCATCACCTGGGCCACCACCTCGTAGGCGGCCTTGCCGTCGGCGCGGACGTAGATCGGCTTGTCGTAGCCGGCCGAGGACAGGCGCTCCAGACGCGGCTTCAGCGAGGCGAACGGGATTTCGGTCTCGGCCAGGAACAGCTTGCCGTCGGCCTTCACCGTCAGGGTGATCGGCTCGGCCTGGTCCTGCATGGCGCCGGCCTCGGTCTTGGGCAGCTCGACCTGCACGCCGCTGGTCAGCAGCGGGGCGGAGATCATGAAGATGATCAGCAGCACCAGCATCACGTCGACCAGCGGCGTGACGTTGATCTCGCTCAGCGCGCCGCGGCCGCGTCGGCCCCGGCGTCGGCCCCGGCGTCCCCCGGCGGCGAAGGCGTCGTTGGCGGAAAGCGCCATGGCTCAGACCTTCTCGGCCAGGCGGCGCTGGATGGCCGTCGACAGGTCGTCGGCGAAGCCTTCCAGCCGCGCGCCGAACTTGCCGGCGTCGGTCGAGAACTTGTTGTAGGCGATGTAGGCCGGGATGGCGGCGGCCAGGCCGATGGCGGTGGCGAACAGCGCCTCGGCGATGGCCGGAGCGACCACGGCCAGCGAGGTGTTCTTCTCCAGCGCGATGTTCTGGAAGGCGTGCATGATGCCCCAGACCGTGCCGAACAGGCCGATGAACGGCGAGGCGGTGGCGACGATGGCCAGGCTGCCCAAGCCATCCTCGGCCTTCTGGCTTTCGCGGGCGATGTTGCTGTCGAGGACGCGGTCGATACGCTGGATCAGCAGGGCCGTCTGGGTGTCGCCCAGCGGACCCTTGCCGCGCGCGTCGCGCCATTCGCGCAGGGCGGCGTTGAGCAGGCGGGGCAGGGGCTGCTTGTTGTCGGCCCCGGAACTCGGCGGCGATCTCCTCGAGCGGCCGGCCCGAGCCGACCTTGTCCTCGAACCTGTTGGCCTGGGCGTTCAGGGTGGTGAAGCGGAAGGCCTTGTCGATGATGACCGCCCAGGACCACAGCGAGGCCAGGGCCAGGCCGACCATGACGCCCTTGATCACCCAGTCGGCGTTGGTCCACAGCGAGATGAGCGAGAACGTGTCGGCGGAAATGGTCGAAGCGTCCATGCGAGCGGCAACCCCCGGGTTGGTCTGGTCCAAGGCCGATCTTGTCGGCGGCTTTGGTGAAACTAAGGCGCAGACGTTAACGGTCGTTAGCCATTCGCCTCACGCAAGAACGGTTTCACCGCCTCTGTAAGTCCCGGCGGCGGCTTTCTGGGCCGTCCGTCCATCGTGATGCAGGCGGCGGTGACGTCGGCCGTCGCGATCAGCTCCTCGCCGCGCAGGATCCGCTGGCTGATGAACAGACGGGGACCCTTCACGGCGTCATAGGTGGTCACCACCCGCAGCGCGTCGTCGATGCGCGCCGGCTTGCGGAAGTCGATCTCCAGCCGGGTGACCACGAAGGCGGCCGGATCGGCGCGGTCGGCCAGCGCGTTGTGCGACACTCCCGCCAGCCGCAGGAAGTCACTGCGCCCGCGCTCGAAATAGCGGACGTAGTTGGCGTGATAGACCACGCCGGTGAAGTCGGTGTCCTCGTAGTAGACCCGCACCGGCAGGATGTGCTCGCGACCGTCGAACCGGCCGGCGGAGGGGAAGTCGGGGGTGGCTGTCACCTTGGGCCCTGCGTCCTTGGAGACGGTCGCCGCGCGACCTGTTCAGGATGACGTTGGTAGTGGATTGCGCGTCGGTCGTCATCGATTGAGCGGCCTTGCGTGGTTCGACACGCCCCTTCGGGGCTGCTCACCATGACGTGTTGGGTAGGCCGTCTGACAACGTCATCCTGAGCAGGCCCCGCAGGGGCCGTGTCGAAGGTCGCGCCAAACGGAACCGCCGCCCCTCCGGTCGGTTACGGCTGCGACTGGAGTTCGCACCATGACTACCCCCGAGGCCCGGACCGTGCTGATCGTCGAGGATCAGTTGCTGCTGGCCATGACCGTCCGCGATGCGCTGGAGGATCACGGCTATCGCGTTCTGGAGCTGGCGATCCGGCATCAGGAGGCGCTCGACACCGTCGCCGAAACCCGCCCCGATCTGGCGCTGGTCAATATCGAGCTGGCGGACGACGACGATGGCGCGGTGCTGGCCGGAGAGCTGACCGGGATGGGCATTCCGGTGGTGTTCATCAGCGGCCAGACGTCGCGCATCAACTCGTCCCGCGAGGCGGCCATCGCCTCCATGCCCAAGCCCTACAGCCCCGAGGACATGGTCCTTGCGGTGGACTACGTCTTCCGACATCTGGCCGGGGACGAGTCCCGGCCCGGCCCCCGGGGGCTTCAGGTGTTCAGTCCGCCAATCGCTGCAGCCTGAGCCCGGCCCCTATTCGAACAACCCCGCCTGCCCGCCGTTGGCGTTCGGCGGCGGGGTGAGGCCGAGGTGCAGGTAGGCCTTGCCGCAGGCGACGCGGCCGCGCGGCGTGCGCTGGATGAAGCCCTGCTGCATCAGGAACGGCTCGATGACGTCCTCGACCGCGTCGCGCGCCTCGGCGATGGCGTAGGCCAGGGTCTCCACCCCGGCCGGGCCGCCGCCGTAGTTCTCGATCAGCGCCCGCATGTAGCGGCGATCGAGGCTGTCGAGCCCCGCCTCGTCCACTTCCAGCCGGGCCAGGGCGCGGGCGGCGTGGCCCTTGTCGATCAGCGGCGCGCCGTCGGCGGCGGCGAAGTCGCGGACCCGGCGCAGCAGGCGGCCGGCGACGCGCGGCGTGCCCCGCGCCCGGGCGGCGATCTCGGCGGCGCCGTCTTCGCTGAGTGGGGCGCCCATCTTGCGGGCCGCGCCCAGCAGCACCTGCTGCAGCTCGGCCGGTGTGTAGAACTCCAGCCGCAGCGGGATGCCGAAGCGGTCGCGCAGCGGCGTGGCCAGCAGGCCCGCCCGGGTCGTCGCCGCCACGAGGGTGAAAGGGGCCAGGTCGATGCGGATCGACCGCGCCGATGGCCCGTCGCCGATGATCAGGTCCAGCACATGGTCCTCCATCGCCGGATAGAGGATCTCCTCGACGTTCGCGGCCAGACGGTGAATCTCGTCGATGAACAGCACGTCGCGCGGTTCGAGGTTGGTCAGGATGGCGGCCAGGTCGCCTGCCTTGGCCAGCACCGGGCCGCTGGTGGCGCGGAAGTTCACGCCCAGCTCGCGGGCGACGATCTGGGCCAGGGTCGTCTTGCCCAGCCCCGGCGGGCCGAACAACAGCACATGGTCCAGCGCCTCGTTCCGCTCGCGGGCGGCGTCGATGAAGACCTTGAGGTTGGCCTTGGTCTGCGCCTGGCCGACGAACTCGGCCAGGGTCTGCGGGCGCAGCGCCTTGTCGGTCGGCTCGAAGGTCTGCGCCTCGCCGGAGATGATGCGGTCGGTCACCGGCCGATCTCCTGCAGCGCCGCCTTGATCAGGGCGGAGACATCGGCCTCCTCGCCCAGCCGCAGCGCCGACTGCTCGACCGCGCGGCGGGCGACCGGCTCGGCGATGCCAAGGCCCATCAGGCCGGCGACGGCCTCGCCGGCGGCCGAGGGCCTGACCGGGTCCTGCGACGGGATCGACGCATGGAAGGCCGCGACCGGGCCGTCAGTGATCGGCTTGTCCTTCAGCTCGGTGATGATCCGTTGGGCCAGCTTGGGGCCCACGCCATTGGCCCTGCCGACCAGGGCCTTGTCGTCGCGAGCCACCGCCCCGGCCAGCTCGGCCGGCGAGGCGATGTCCAGCACCGCCATCGCCGCCTTGGGGCCGACGCCCTGGATGGCGGTCAGCAGAACGAAGGCGCGGCGCTCGTCGCGGGAGCCGAAGCCGTACAGGCGCGGGCCCTGGGCCTCGCTCCAGGTGTGCTCGATATGCAGCAGGGTTTCGTCGCCGACGGCGGGCAGACGGCCCAGCGTCCGCGAGCCGCAGCGCACGACATAGCCGACGCCGCCGACGTCGATCAGCATCTCCTCCTCGCCGACCTCGGCGACGATCCCGCGCAGCCGGCCGATCATGCGGACTTCCTTTCGCGGGCCAGCAGTCCGGCCAGGGCGGTCGCGGCCGCGGTTCCGCCCGGCTGGCGCGGGGCCTTGCGGGCATGGGCGTGGGCGATGGCCACGGCCAGGGCGTCGGCCGCGTCCCGGGTCGGCGAGCCGGCGGTCGGCAGCAGGCGGGCGATCATGAAGGCGACCTGGTCCTTGTCGGCGCCGCCCGTTCCGACCACGGCCTTCTTCACCTCGCGGGCCGCGTACTCCGCCACCAGCAATCCGGCCTGCGCGGGCGCCAGCATGGCGGCGGCCCGGGCCTGGCCGAGCTTGAGCGTCGACTGGCCGTTGGCGTTGACGAAGGTTTCCTCGATCGCCGCCTCGTGCGGACCGTGCTCGGCGACCACGGCGGCCACGCCCTCGAACAGGGCCAGCAGCCGCACCGACAGGGGCGCGGCCTCCCGGGGCGCGACCACGCCGTGCGCGATCCAGGTCAGGCGCGAGCCCTCGACCGCCACCATGCCCCAGCCGGTGCGGCGCAGGCCGGGGTCGAGCCCGAGGATGCGAATCGGCGTGTTCATCATGTGTTCTATAGAATGACGGGAATCCTGAACGAAGCGGAAAGGGCGCTATCAGTGGTTCCGCGGCTGGATCTCGAACTCCACGACCTTGCGGTCCTCGCGCAGGGCCAGGGCCAGGGCGTCGATCTGCTTGAGCGAGCCGCAGCGGACCGTCGCGCCGTGTTCGATCAGCTCACCCTTCTTGATCAGACGATTGCTGAACGGCGAGGGGGACAGGCCGAGCGCCGAAAGTCGCTGGCGGATCTCGGCGGCGTCCGGCGCGCCCTCGCGCTTGTAGCGGATGGTGACCTCGGCGACCTGCTGCTGGGGCAGCCAGCCGTCGACGGTCCGAAGCACGGCCAGCACGATCAGCGACAGCACCGTGCCGCCGACGGCCACGCTCCACATGCCCATACCGAACATCACGCCCAGCGCCGAGGTGGTCCACAGCGACGCGGCCGTGGTCAGACCATGGACCGAGTAGCCCTGGCGGAAGATCACCCCGCCACACAGGAAGCCGACGCCGGTCAGGATGCCGTGGGCCATGCGAACCGGGTCGATGCGGACCACGCTCTCGGGCGTCGCGGCGTTGATCCAGTCGTACTGGTGATTGGCGCCGACCATCAGCATGGCGGCGGTCAGCGCCAGCAGGGCGTGGGTGCGGAAGCCGGCCGGCTGGCCGCGATGGCCGCGCTCGATGCCGACCAGGCTGCCGGCGACCAGAGCGCCGAGCAGCGGCAGGAAGTATTCCGGCTTGAAGAGAAGGGCCTGCGACCAGTCCATGAGCGTCGTCCCTGATTGGCGGGACCACGCAGGGGACGATGATTGGCGGCGGTTCGCAAGTCGTTTGCCGTCTTGCGCGGCGGGGTCCGTCCGTCCGACACTTCGGCGGGATCAGGAGGACGGCTAATGCGTATCTGGCGACGGGCGCTTGCGGCGACGGTGATGGCGGCGGCGCTGCCGGGACTGGCCGGGGCCCAGGGATCGGGGGCGCGGCCTGACCAGGTCCAGTTCCGGGGGCTCTACAAGGAGCTGGTCGAGATCAACACCACCCTGTCGGCCGGCGATTGCACGGCGGCGGCGAAGGCCATGGCGGCGCGGCTGAGCGCGGCGGGCTTCCCGGACAGCGACCTGCATCTGATCGTCGAGCCGACCCACCCGAAGGAGGGCAACCTGGTCGCCATCCTCCCCGGCAAGGATCCCAAGGCCTCGGCGCTGCTGCTGCTGGCCCACATCGACGTGGTCGAGGCCAACCGCGCCGACTGGACGCGCGACCCCTTCACCCTGATCGAGGAGGACGGCTGGTTCTACGCCCGCGGCGCGTCCGACGACAAAGCCCAGGCGGCGATCTGGGTCGACACCCTGATCCGCTTCAAGACCGAGGGCTACAGGCCGCGTCGCACCATCAAGATGGCCCTGACCTGCGGCGAGGAGAGCGACGACGCGCTGAACGGCGCCGACCTGCTGGTGACGAAGCACCGCGACCTGATCGACGCCGGACTGGCGCTGAACGAGGGCGCGGGCGGGCTGATGGACGCGGCCGGCAAGCCGATCTCGCTGTCGATCCAGTCGGGCGAGAAGGTCTATCAGGACTTCCATCTGGAGGTGACCAACCCCGGCGGTCACTCGAGCCGGCCCTACAAGGACAACGCCATCGCGCGCCTGTCCGTCGCCCTGAACAAGGTGATGGTCGACGACTTTCCTGTGCAGCTGAACGAAACCACGCGCGCCTACTTCACCGCCATGGCCCCTCTGGTCGACGCCGAGAGCGGGGCCGCGATGCGGGCGCTGGTCGCCGATCCGACGGACGCGAAGGCGGCGGCGATCATCGCCCGAAACCCGATGTGGAACAGCACGCTGCGCACCACCTGCGTGCCGACCATGGTCAAGGCCGGTCACGCGCCCAACGCCCTGCCGCAAAGGGCCTGGGCCAATGTGAACTGCCGAATGTTCCCGGGGACCACCGCCGAGCAGACCCGCTTGCGGCTGGCGCAGGTGATCGGCGACGACAAGGTCTCGATCGTGGCCGACGCCACCTCGCTGCGCACCCCGCCGCCGCCGCCGCTGTCGGACGCGGTGATGGGGCCGCTTCGCAAGCGCGCCGCCCAGATCTGGCCGGGGGTGCCGATCGTGCCGATGCAGGCGACCGGGGCCACGGACGGCAAGTACACCAACGCCGCCGGCATCCCGACCTACGGCCTGACCGGCATCTTCGCCGAGGCCAATGGCGGCGGCACCCACGGCCTCAACGAGCGCATCCGGGTGAAGTCGCTCTATGACGCGCGGGACTTCCTGTTCCTGCTGGTGAAGGACTACGCAGACCAGAAGTAGGCGGCCGGGCAGGGGCGCGCGAATTTATTTTGGGTCGGGCGGGAACCATCGCGGCCCCAGGGGGTTGCGCACGGGTCAAGGGGACTTCCCCGAGACGCAAGGGGGATACCAATATGCCGTGGCTGCACCGGGTTGCGCCCTGATGGCGGTTATTCTCGTGGTCGAAGATGAGGCTTTCATTCGCCAGGCGGCGGAATGGGCGATCGAGGACCTGGGTCATACGCCGTTGATGGCCGACGATCTGGCCAGCGCGCTCGTGTATCTGTCCGACCCTCGCCCTATCGACGGCCTCTTCGTGGACATCAGGCTCGGGTCCCTGGCGCTGGGCGGCTACGACATCGCCAACCAGGCTGTGGGACTGAGGCCAATCTGCCGGTGCTCTACACCTCGGGCACACCGCTGAACGAAGACATGTCCGCGCTGTTCGTCGGCGGCGGGCAGTTCATCCAGAAGCCCTATTCGCCGTCGCAACTTGAAGTCTCCGTCGGCAAGCTCCTGCACTAAGTCCAGGGACGCTTCGCTCCCGAAGCCGTCACGGTCGGTCAACCAGCGTTAGGAACCTCCATCTCTAGTTCGAAGACGGAGACGGGGGAGGAGACCTTCGCCCGGGCTGTCGGCGTCTCCGCTGACGGCCAGACCGAGGAGTCCATCGTCAAGACCGGCGCCCTTCAAAGCGCGATCTTCAACAGCGCCAACTTTTCCAGCATCGCGACCGACGCCAGGGGCGTGATCCAGATCTTCAATGTCGGGGCGGAGCGGATGCTCGGCTACACGGCCGCCGAGGTGATGAACACGATCACGCCGGCCGACATTTCCGATCCCCAGGAACTGGTTGTCCGCGCCCGCGCCCTGAGCGCGGAACTGGCCACACCGATCGAGCCGGGCTTCGAGGCGCTGGTGTTCAAGGCCTCGCGCGGCATCGAGGACATCTACGAACTGACCTATATCCGCAAGGACGGCACCCGGTTTCCCGCGGTCGTCTCGGTGACGGCGCTGCGGGACGCGGTCGGCGCCATCATCGGCTATCTGCTGATCGGCACCGACAACACCGCGCGCAAACTGGTCGAGGAAGAACAGAAGCGGTCGGACCAGCGGCTGCGGGACCAGCAGTTCTACACCCGCTCGTTGATCGAATCGAACATCGACGCGCTGATCACCACCGATCCGGCCGGCATCATCACCGACGTCAACAAGCAGACCAAGGCGCTCACCGGTTCGACCCGCGACGAGTTGATCGGCGCGCCGTTCAAGGACTGCTTCACCGACCCCGAACGGGCCGAGGCGGGGATCAAGCGCGTGCTCGGCGAAAAGTCGCTCACCGACTACGAGCTGACCGTCCGCAGCCGCGACGGCAAGCAGACCGTCGTGTCCTACAACGCCACCACCTTCTATGACCGAAGCCGCACGCTGCAGGGCGTGTTCGCGGCGGCGCGCGACGTCACCGAGCGAAAGCGCGTCGAGGCCGAGCTGCAGCAGGCCAAGGCCGACGCCGAGAGCGCCAGCCGGACGAAGTCCGACTTCCTGGCCAGCATGAGCCACGAAATTCGCACGCCCATGAACGCGATAATGGGCATCGCCGACCTGCTGGCCAAGACCACCCTGACGCCCGAGCAGGACAAGTACGTCCAGATCTTCCGCCGCTCCGGCGACAACCTGCTCAACCTGATCAACGACATCCTGGACCTGTCCAAGGTCGAGGCTTCGCAACTCGACCTGGAGCGGACGGGCTTCTCGCTGAGCGACCACCTCGAGAAGGTGATCGAGATGGTGGCGCCCAAGGCGCAGGAGAAGGGGCTGACCCTGATCTGCGAGATCGCGCCGGGCGTCAGCAACAACCTGGTCGGCGATCCGACCCGGCTGCGTCAGGTGCTGCTGAACCTGCTCGGCAACGCCATCAAGTTCACCGAGACCGGCGAGGTCTCCCTGAAGGTCGAGCTGGATCGGGATCCGTCCATGCCGACGGCGCTGCGGTTCCTGGTCGCCGACACGGGCATCGGCATCGCGGCCGACAAGCTCGGCCGCATCTTCGAACGCTTCACCCAGGCGGACTCCTCCACCACCCGCCGGTTCGGCGGTTCGGGTCTTGGCCTGACCATCTCCAAGCGTCTGGTCGAACTGATGGGCGGCCGGATCTGGGTCACCAGCAGGGTCGCCAGAGGCAGCGTCTTCGCCTTCGCCGTCCCCTTCGAAGTCTGGGCCGGCGCCAGGCGCGCCAGAAGCGCGCCGGTGGGCGCCGGGCCCGAGGCGCCGCTGCCGGCGTTGCGCATCCTTATGGCCGAGGACTCGCCCGACAACTGCACCATCGCGCTGGCCTATCTTGAGGACACGCCCTACCTCGTCGATGTCGCCGAGACGGGACTTATCGCCTGCGAGATGTTCGAGGCCGGCCGCTATGATCTGGTGCTGATGGACCGGCAGATGCCCGTCCGCGACGGCCTGACCGCGACGCGAATGATCCGGGCGTGGGAGGAGGCGAACCATCGCGCCCCGACCCCTATCATCGCCCTGACGGCGTCAGCGCTGAAGGGCGACCGCGAAACCTGTCTGGCAGCGGGTTGCACCGCCTATCTGACCAAGCCCATCAAGCAGGATGTTCTGCTTCAGGCGATCCGGGACTACTCCGTGATCGCCCCGCGGCTGCCGGCGGGCGATGTTCCCGTCGACGAGTCCCGGTCCTGGCGGCCGAACGCCAGGCTGGCGGCCCGGATACCGGCCTACCTGGACAGTTGTCGGCAGCATGTCGTCACGATGCGGGCGGCGCTGGATCGCGCCGACTTCGAGGCGGTGACGATCCTGGGGCACAACATGCGCGGATCGGGCGGCGCGTTCGGCTTCCTGGCGATCACCGACCTGGGCGCCGGCCTGGAGCAGGCGGCGGGAGAAGCCGATTTCATCGCCTCGCGCAGGCTGGTGGACGAACTGTCCGGCTACCTGGACAAGCAGAACTGATGGAGGCCGCCCTGCACCGGGCGACCGCCGCGACTACCCCAGCTTGGCCATGTCCGCTTCGCTGATGTCCTCGTTCGAGTAGACGTTCTGGACGTCGTCGTCGTCTTCGAGGGCGTCGAGCAGGCGCATCAGGGTGGCGACGTTGTCGCCGTCGACGGTGACCGTGCTCTTGGGCCGCCAGATGATCTTGGTCGAGGACGCCTCGCCGAAGACTTTCTCCAGCGCCGTGGCGACCTCGTTCAGGTCCTCGAAGGCTGTGTAGACGGTGTGACCCGAGCCCTCTTCGCCCAGGTCCGAACTCGACGTCGGCGGCGCCGGCCTCGATGGCCGCTTCCATCATGGCGTCCTCGCCGGCGACCTTGGCCGGGTAGGTGATCTCGCCCATGCGGTCGAAGTTGAAGGCCACCGAGCCGGTCGCGCCCATGTTGCCGCCCAGCTTGGAGAACAGCGAGCGCACGTTGGCGGCGGCGCGGTTCTTGTTGTCGGTCAGCACCTCGACGATGATCCCGACGCTGCCGGGGCCGACGCCCTCATAGCGGATCTCGGAATAGTCGGCGGCGTCGCCCATCTGCGACTTCTTGATCGCGCGCTCGATGACGTCTTTCGGCACCGACTCGGCCTTGGCGTTGTTCACCGCCAGGCGCAGGCGCGGGTTCATGGCCGGATCGGGCAGACCATGCTTGGCGGCCACGGTGATTTCCCGCGACAGCTTGGAGAACAGCTTGGACCGCACCGCGTCGGCGCGCCCCTTGCGGTGCATGATGTTCTTGAATTTTGAGTGGCCGGCCATGGGTCGGGTTCGTCTCGTCGGAAAATGGTGTTGCGCGCTTCTAGCGCCCGGCGGCGGCGGATTCCAGCGGTACGCTGTCGATCCGCTCCACGCCGCCTGCGTCAAGGCGGAAGACCGCGTCCTGCGGGACGTCCAGCTTTAGCGCTTCCTCGCGGAGCAGGCCGGCGTGCAGGCCCCGGATCACCCGTCCGGTGACGCCGTGGCTGACGGCGACCAGCGGCACGGGCGAGGCGACTGCCTCTGCCAGCCAGGCCCCGGCCCGGCTGGCCAGTTCCTCATAGCGCTCGCCGTCCGGTGAGGTGAAGTGCCAGTTCCAGCGGTCGGTCCCGTTGCGGGCGCCGGGATAGGCGAACTCGATGTCTTCGTCGGTCATGCCGTCCCAGCTGCCGAGGCTGATCTCGGCCAGGCGGTCGTCGGCGAAGGCCGTGGGCAGGCACGCTCTCTCGGCGATAATCGCCGCGGTGGACATGGCCCGGCCGAGCGGACTTGAAACAAGGCGGGCGCCGGGTCGAACCAGCGTCGCCAGCAGCGCCCCGACGCGCGCCGCCTGCGTGCGGCCCAGCGCGGTAAGCGGCGAGTCGAGCCGGCCCTGGTAGCGGCCTGCAGCGTTGAATTCGGTCTGGCCGTGGCGGACGAGGTAGACGGTCATGTCTACGCGCCTAGCGGCGGAAGCGGCCGTAGACCAGTGGAGTTTCAGAGGAGGAGGCTCACGCCGTCGCCATCTCCACAACCGGCTCGGTCGCGCTCAGCCGGCCGCCGATGCGGATCGGTTCGATGCGGCGGGCCAGGCCCGTGCGGTCGTCGGTCTCGACGAACACGCCGCAGACGGTGGCCGGGCCGAAGGCGGGCTGGTAGCGGCCCTGGCTGATCTTGGTGGTGAACCGGCGCAGCGGCTCTTCCTTCTGGTTGCCGATGACGCTGTCGTAGTCGGCGCAGGCTCCGGCGTCGGTCTGGTAGCCGGTGCCGCCGGGCAGGATCTGGCAGTCGGCGGTGGGGACGTGGGTGTGGGTGCCCACGACCAGGCTGGCGCGGCCGTCGCAGTAGTGGCCCATGGCCATCTTCTCGCTGGTCGCCTCGCAGTGCATGTCGACCACCACGGCGTCGGCCACCTGGGCCAGCGGGGCCTTGTCCAGCTCGCGGTCGGCGGCGGCGAAGGGGTCGTCCATGGCGTCCATGTGCACCCGGCCCAGCAGGTTGACGACATAGATGGTCTTGCCGCTCTGGGTCTGGAACAGGTTGGCGCCGCGGCCCGGGGCGTCGGACAGGATCGGGTAGTTGGCCGGACGGATCAGGCGCGGCTCGCGGACGATGTAGGTCAGCGCCTCCTTCTGATCCCAGCTGTGGTTGCCCAGCGTCAGGCAGTCGGCGCCGGCGTCGAACAGCTCCCGCGCCGTGTTCTCGGTGATCCCGAACCCGGCGGCGGCGTTCTCGGCGTTGATGATGACGAACTCGAGCCCGAGGCGGCGGCGAAGTCCGGGCAGGTGGTCGGCCAGGCCGTCTCGGCCCGACTTGCCGACGACGTCGCCGAAGAAAGCAAAGCGCATTCAGAAGTCCTTTCGGACGCCTATATACCCCGCCTCGGTCAAAATCCCATCGAGGGGCTGGTCATGCGGCTCGCGGGGCAGGTCGGCGCGCGCCTGGCCGCTGTAGGCCAGGCCGATGAAGGCCGGCGGCGAGGGCTCCCCGCGCAGGGCCTCCAGCGTCCGGTCGTAGTGGCCGCCGCCCTGGCCCAGCCGTCCGCCCTGGCGATCGAAGGCGAGCAGCGGGACAATGACCAGGTTGGGGCGGACTTCCTCCGCCGTCGCCAGCGGCGAGGCGATGCCGGACAGGTCGTTGGCCAGCGGCTCGCCCGGGTTCCAGGCGCGGAACACCAGCGGCGCGTCCGGGGCCACCGCCGCCGGCAGGGCCAGCGACCAGCCGGCCTTGCGCAGGGTCTCGCCGAGCGGCCGGGGATCAAGCTCTGCGCCCAGCGCCTTGTAGAGGGCCACGACGCCGGGGCGCGTTCGACCCGTGGCCGCCAGCATGGCCCCGGCGTGGTCTGCGGCCATCCAGTCCGCCTCGGGATGCTCGATCATCAGCGCCTTGCGCCGCGCCCGCGCGTCGAGCCGCAGCGTGACCTTGGCGGCGGCGAGGCGGGGATCGGTCACTCTGTGCGTCCTTCGACACGGCGGCTGCGCCGCCTGCTCAGGATGACTAGCCCAAATATGTCATGGTGAGCAGCCTGCGCAGCAGGCGTGTCGAACCACGCAGTGAGCCAGGAAAAAGGTGGCGGCGCCGCGTAGAGCCGTGAAGGCGTTTCAATCCCCTCGGACCTGTCGTGGACAGGTGGGCGCCGTTTGCCGGGGTCCACGGACCCAAGCAGGGACAGCTCCCTAGAGGTGAATTAAGGTCCCCGGGATTAGTTTGCCTTCGACGAGAGCCGCAGCAGACCCGCCACCTGACAAGATAGGGGGTCGGGGGAGCGGTCACAAGCTTTCCCTCCCCCTTGTGGGGAGGGACAGGTCCGCGCAGCGGACCAGGGTGGGGCAAGGGGTGGCCGCTTTCGTCGTCGGGTGAGGATCACTGCTTGCCCCACCCGTCTCGTCTCGCTGCGCTCGCCGAGCCACCCTCCCCACAAGGGGGAGGGAGAAGAGGTCGCCTACCCCCCCGCGATCTTCTCGATCCGCTTGGCGGCGTTCTCCAGCGCCGCGACGGCCTTGACCTCGACCTTGGCGTGGTCGGTCTGCAGGCGGGCGACTTCGCCCTGCAGGTGGGCGAGGCGCAGCTTGAGGTCGGCCATCTCGTCGGCCAGCAGCAGGGCGCCCATCAGGAACAGCCGGGTCTCGCCCAGCTGGCCGACGTCCTGGCTGACCTGGCGGACCTGCTGGTCGAACAGCCGGGCGATCTCGGTCAGGTGGCGTTCCTGGCCGTCCTCGCAGCCGACGCTGTAGGGCTTTCCGTTGATGTGAACTGTGACCTGGGCCATCGGTCAGGCCTCCGCTTCCACAGGCTCGCCGAGCGCGGCGCGGATTTCCTCGATGGCGCGGCCGAGGGCTTCGGACGCCTGGGCGCCTGCCTCTTCCAGCGCGCGCTCGCGGGCGCGGGCGGCGTCCAGCTCGGCGGCCAGCCGGGCGCGGTCCTGGTCGAACAGGCCGCCCGCCTCGGCGCCGGCCACGGCCATTTTCTCGGCCATGCGGCTCTCCAGCATGGCGACCGCGCGCTCCAGCCGGCGCACGGCCAGGTCGAGGGCGCTTCCTTCAGCCTCTCCCGTCATTCCGGCGGCTCCTTGATCTGCTGAATCTCTATAGCCTGCGCCGGGACGCGACAGGAAGGCGGGTTGAAAGAAACGCCCTCACGTGCGAACGGGCGCCATCCGCGCAACACAGACTCAGTCCGAAGGCCCCGCCATGACCGTCAGCCCCGTGAAGATGGCCGACGCCATCCGCGTCCTCTCGATGGACGCCGTCCACGCCGCCAAGTCCGGCCACCAGGGCGCCCCGATGGGCCTGGCGGACGTCGCCACCGTGCTGTGGACCAAGTTCCTGCGCTATGACGCCGGCAAGCCGGACTGGGCCGACCGCGACCGCTTCGTGCTGTCGGCCGGCCACGCCTCGATGCTGATCTACAGCCTGCTGCACCTGTCCGGCTTCAAGGCCGTGACCATGGACCAGATCCGCAACTTCCGTCAGTGGGGCAGCAACACCGCCGGTCACCCGGAATACGGCCACACCCCCGGCGTCGAGGTCACCACCGGCCCGCTGGGCCAGGGCATCGCCACGGCAGTAGGCCTTGCCATGGCCGAGCGCTCGATGAACGCCCGCTACGGCGACGATCTGGTCGACCACCGCACCTGGGTCATCGCCGGCGACGGCTGCCTGATGGAGGGTGTCAGCCAGGAGGCGATCAGCCTGGCCGGGCGCCTGAAGCTCGCCAAGCTCACCGTGCTGTTCGACGACAACAACACCACCATCGACGGCGCGGCGACCATCTCCGAGACCGGCGACCAGATGCTGCGCTTCAAGGCCGCCGGCTGGGCGGTGAAGGCGGTCGACGGCCACGACCACGGCAAGATCGCCGCGGCGATGCGCTGGGCGACCAAGCAGTCGGTTCCGACCATGATCGCCTGCCGCACGAAGATCTCGAAGGGCGCGGGGCCCAAGGAAGGCGACGTCCACGGCCACGGCTACTCGCTGTTCGACGCCGAGGCCGTCGAGGCCCGCAAGGCCATGGACTGGACCTCGCCGCCGTTCGAGATCCCGGCCGACATCGAGGACGCCTGGCGCAAGGCCGGCCGCAAGGGTGGCTCGCAGCGCCGCAAGTGGGACGCCCGCCTCAAGGCCAGCGCCAAGGGCGCAGACTTCACCCGCGCCATGAAGGGCGACCTGCCGGCCAACGCCTTCGAAGCGCTTGAGGCCCATATCGCCGCCAACATCGCCGAGCCGGCCGCCAACGCCACCCGCATCCACAGCGGCGCGGCCCTGACCGCCCTGACCCCGGCCATCCCGGAGATGATCGGCGGCTCGGCCGACCTGACCGGCTCGAACAACACCTACGTCAAGGGCATGGCGCCGTTCGACGCGCCCGACTACGCCGGCCGCTATGTCCACTACGGCGTGCGCGAGCACGGCATGGCGGCGGCGATGAACGGCATGGCGCTGCACGGCGGCGTCATCCCCTACAGCGGCACCTTCATGTGCTTCGCCGACTACAGCCGCGCGGCGATCCGGCTGGGCGCGCTGATGGGCGTGCGGGTGATCCATGTGATGACCCACGACTCCATCGGCCTGGGCGAAGACGGCCCGACCCACCAGCCGGTCGAGCACCTGGCCAGCCTGCGCGCCATGCCCAACCTCAACGTCTATCGCCCGGCCGACGCAGTCGAGGCGGCCGAGTGCTGGCAGATGGCGCTGAAGACCAGGACCACGCCGTCGATCATGGCGCTGTCGCGTCAGAAGACGCCGGTGGCCCGCACCGTCGCCTCGACGGAAAGCCTGTCGGCGAAGGGCGCCTATGAGCTGGCGGCGGCCGAGGGCGGCGCGGCCCAGGTCACCATCTTCGCCTCCGGCACCGAGGTCGGCGTCGCCATGGGCGCCCGCCAGCTGCTGCAGGCCGGCGGCGTCCCGACCCGCGTGGTCTCGACCCCCTGTTGGGAGCTGTTCGAGGCCCAGCCCGCGAAGTACCGCGCCGAGGTCATCGGCACGGCCAAGGTCCGCGTGGCGGTCGAGGCGGCGGTGAAGTTCGGCTGGGAACGCTTCATCGGTGAGGACGGCGTCTTCGTCGGCATGACGGGCTTCGGCGCCAGCGCGCCCTTCGAGCGGCTCTACAAGGAGTTCGGCATCACGGCCGAAGCGGTGGCCGAGGCGGCGAAGGCGAAGCTCTGATCCACTGCGTCCTTCGCGACGCGGACCGTAGAGGTCCGCTCCTCAGGATGACGAAGGGGAGTGGGCTGCAACAAACTTCGTCATGGTGAGGAGCGAGCTCTTCAGCGAGCGTCGCGAACCACGCAACACGGATGAAGCGATGAAACTCGGCACCCCGCTCTCCCCCTCCGCCACGCGCGTGATGCTGCTCGGCTGCGGCGAGCTCGGCAAGGAAGTGGCCATCGAGCTGCAGCGGCTGGGGGTCGAGGTGATCGGCGTCGACCGCTACGCCGACGCCCCGGCCATGCAGGTCGCGCACCGCAGCCATGTGGTCACCATGACCGACGCGGCGGCGCTCAAGGCGGTCATCGCGCTGGAGCGCCCGCACCTGATCGTGCCGGAGATCGAAGCGATCGCCACCGAGGTGCTGGCCGAGGTGGAAGCGGCCGGCGACGCCGTCTGCATCCCGACCGCCCGCGCCGCGCAGCTGACCATGAACCGCGAGGGCATCCGCCGGCTGGCGGCCGAGGACCTCGGCCTGCCGACCAGCCCCTACGCCTTCGCCGACAGCCGCGAGGCGCTGGAGGCCGGCGCGGCGGCGGTCGGCTACCCCTGCTTCGTCAAGCCGGTGATGAGTTCGTCGGGCAAGGGCCAGTCCTATGTCGAGACGCCGGCCGACGTCGGCGCGGCCTGGGACTACGCCCTGTCGGCCGGGCGCGTGGAGACGGCGCTGGTCATCGTCGAGGGGCGGATCGACTTCGACTTCGAGATCACCCTGCTGACCGTCCGCGCTCTGCGCGGTTCTGGGGCGCCTCGGCGAGATCGAGACCTCCTTCTGCGCCCCGGTCGGCCATCGCCAGGTGAAGGGCGACTATGTCGAGAGCTGGCAGCCGCAGCCGATGAGCGCCGCCGCCCTGGCCCGCGCCCAGGACATCGCCGGCAAGGTCACCGCCGCGCTGGGCGGCCGCGGCCTGTTCGGCGTCGAGCTGTTCGTGAAGGGCGACGAGGTCTGGTTCTCCGAGGTCAGCCCCCGCCCGCACGACACGGGCCTGGTGACCCTCGCCACTCAGGTGCAGAGCGAGTTCGCGCTCCACGCCCGCGCCATCCTTGGCCTGCCGGTCGACGCAGGCCTGCGCGAGCCGGGGGCCAGCGCGGTGATCTATGGCGGCCTGGACGCGGTGGGCGTGGCCTATGAGGGCGTGGCCGAGGCGCTCAGCGTGCCCGGCAGCGACCTGCGCCTGTTCGGCAAGCCGCAAGCCTTCGAACGCCGCCGCATGGGCGTGGCCCTGGCGCGGCATGCCGACGTGGATACGGCGCGGGCGAATGCGCGCGAGGCGGCGAGCCGGGTGCGGGTGGTGGCGGGCTGATACTCTAGCTCCGCTCCACCCCGTCATGGCCCGACTTGTTCGGGCCAGCCATGCACGCGGACTTGATTGCATACATAGGTTGTGTTTCCACAACGCTCTCCTGATTGAAAAGGAGAGGGCCGTGGTCGGACGCGACAGCTTCATCGCCGTCTACATGATGTCCAACAAGCGGAATGGGACGCTCTATGTCGGGGCTACGGCCAGTCTGATTACGCGAGCGAACCAGCACCGGTCAGGGCAGTTCGGCGGCTTCGCGGCGCGACACGGGCTGACGAGGCTGGTCTGGTATGAACCCTTCGAGCGGATGACAAACGCCATCCGCCGAGAGACCCGACTGAAGAAGTACCCTCGCGCCTGGAAGATCAATCTGATCGAGCGGGAGAACCCGTTCTGGGACGATCTCTATCCCGGCCTGCTTGGCTGGCGCACCGACAACCCTTGGGGACAACCTCGACCTTAACCGCATCCCGGATCTCGTCATGGCCCAACTCGTTCGGGCCACCCATGCGTGGTGAGGCTGCCTGTTCACTGGGTTCATCGGCGGGCGCCGTGTTCATGGGTGGCCCGAACAAGTCGGGCCATGACGGTGTAGGAAGGGAATATCTGTAACCCCCACCCGTCACAAACCCTCACCCGATGTGACCCCTTCCTCGCCCTCGCGGGGTTGACTTCCTGCCCCGTCCTCAAAACCCCCGACACTCACAAAAACGTGGTCGGGAGCCCCAAAACCATGACTGTTCGCGTCGCCATCAACGGATTTGGCCGGATCGGCCGTCTGGTTCTGCGCTCCATCGCCGAGCATGGCCGCACCGACATCGAGGTCGTGGCCATCAACGACCTGGGCCCGGTCGAGACCAACGCCCACCTGCTGCGCTACGACAGCGTGCACGGCCGCTTCCCCGGAACGGTGACGACCGGCGAGGACTGGATCGACATCGGCCGCGGCAAGATCAAGGTCACCGCGATCCGCAATCCGGCCGAGCTGCCGCACAAGGAGCTCAACGTCGACATCGCGTTCGAGTGCACGGGCCTGTTCACCGCCAAGGACAAGGCGTCGGCCCACCTGACCGCCGGCGCCAAGCGCGTGCTGGTCAGCGCCCCCTGCGACAACGCCGACAAGACCATCGTCTACAAGGTCAATCACGAGACCCTGACCGCCGACGACATCGTCGTCTCCAACGGCTCCTGCACGACCAACGCCCTGGCCCCGGTGGCCAAGGTGCTGCACGACCTGTTCGGCATCGAGCGTGGCTACATGACCACGATCCACGCCTACACCGGCGACCAGCCGACCCTCGACACCATGCACAAGGACCTCTACCGCGGCCGCGCCGCCGCCCTGAGCATGATCCCGACCTCGACCGGCGCGGCCAAGGCGCTGGGCCTGGTCCTGCCGGAACTGAAGGGCAAGCTGGACGGCTCCTCGATCCGCGTCCCGACCCCCAACGTCTCGGTCGTCGACCTGAAGGTCGTGGCCGGCCGCGACGTGACGGTGGAAGAGATCAACAAGGCCCTGGTCGCCGCCTCGGAAGGTCCAATGTCGGGCGTGCTGGCCGTCACCAACGACCCGCTGGTCTCCATCGACCTGAACCACGTCGCCGCCTCGTCGACCGCCGCCCTGCCGCAGACCCAGGTCGTCGACGGCAAGCTGGCCCGCGTGCTGACCTGGTACGACAACGAATGGGGCTTCGCGACGCGCATGAGCGACACCGCTCTGGTGATGGCGAAGTTCCTCTAAGACTGTGAAGCGTTGGCCCGCCATCATTGCCCTGGCCGTGATGGCGGCGACTGCCACGGCGCTGGCTGCGGCCGAGACTGGCGGACGGTCGTGGACTTTCGAGTGGGCTGACGCCAAGTCGCTCGACGGCTACGTTCTGGAATTTGACGGTCGGTACGTGAGCGTCATGCCGACCGCCGACGCGACCCCCCTGGCAAGGTTCGCGTCGAGCTAATGAGCTTCTGGCGGCTTCCCGAGGGTATGATCGAGCGCTCCACGGGTGGAGTCCCCGTTGCGGCCCTCTCCCAGCTGACGGAAATCGATTGCCGATCGTTCGACTACGTGACGATCACCAACATCAACTACGCGCCCGACGGTCGCCGTAGCGTGGATTCGCCGGTTAACATGGGCGGTCCCGCGGGATCGTTGATGCCAGTCCTGAAGAAGGCCTGCGACGGCTCCTATCGAACCGACGCCAAGTTCAGGTTCACCACCATCGCTGAGTTTCTCGCCATACGAGACGAAGTCGCTAAATCGGCGCCGCCCAAGCCCAAGGGGACGTGGCGCATTGTTCCTCCCGAGAAGTAATCCCCATGACCTTCCGCTCCCTCGAAACCGCTGATCTCGCCGGCAAGCGCGCGCTCGTTCGCGTGGACTTCAACGTGCCGATGGACGGCGGGCAGATCACCGACGACACGCGGTTGCGCTCGGCCCTGCCGACCATCCAGTTCCTGTCGGGCAAAGACGCCAAGGTGGTGCTGCTGGCCCACTTCGACCGGCCCAAGGGCAAGCGGGTGCCGGAGATGAGCCTGAAGCCGGTGGTCGAGGCGCTGTCGGCGCTGGTCGGCCAGCCGGTGGCCTTCGCCGACGACTGCATCGGCGCCGAGGCGGCGACGGTCATCGAGGCCCTGCCGAACGGCGGCGTCGCGCTGCTGGAGAACATCCGCTTCCACGCCGGCGAGGAGAAGAACGACCCCGCCTTCGCCGCCGAACTGGCGAAGAACGGCGACCTCTACGTCAACGACGCCTTCAGCGCCGCCCATCGCGCGCATGCCTCGACCGAGGGTCTGGCTCACCTGCTGCCCGCCTATCCGGGCCTGGCCATGCGGCGCGAGCTGGACATGCTCGACGCGGCGCTGGGCAAGCCGGTCAAGCCGGTGCTGGGCATCGTCGGCGGGGCCAAGGTCTCGACCAAGCTCGACCTGCTCAACAATCTGGTCGCCAAGCTCGACCGCCTGGCCATCGGCGGCGGCATGGCCAACACCTTCCTGGCCGCCCAGGGCCACCCGGTCGGCAGCTCGCTGTGCGAGCACGACCTGGGCGACACCGCCCGCGAGATCATGGCCAAGGCCGCCGCCTCGGGCTGCGAGCTGCTGCTGCCGGTCGACGTGGTCGTGGCCCGCGAGGTGAAGCCGGGCACGGCGACGCGCACGCTCGGCCTGGACGAGGTCGGCGACGGCGACCTGATCCTCGACGCCGGGCCCAGGACGGTCGAGCGCCTGCTCGCCGCCATGGACGCCAGCAAGACCCTGATCTGGAACGGCCCGCTGGGCGTGTTCGAGGTGCCGCCGTTCGACGTGGCGACCGTGGCCGCCGCGAAGAAGGCCGGCGCGCTGGCGGAAGCCGGCAAGATCACCGCCGTGGCCGGCGGCGGCGACACCGTGTCGGCGCTGAACCACGCCGGGGTGGCGGATCAGATGACCTTCGTCTCCACCGCCGGCGGCGCCTTCCTGGAGTGGATGGAAGGCAAGGTCCTGCCCGGCGTGAAGGCGCTGGAGGTTTAGGGCTGCCCAAAACAGTCCGTCATGGCCCGACTTGTTCGGGCCACCCATGCGTGGTGAGGCGGCCGGCCATCTGCGTGCTTCGACACGCGCTCTTCGAGCGCTGCTCAGCATGACTTGAATGGATAGCCTTCCAGCTTTGTCATCCTGAGCAGCCGCGCAGCGGCGTGTCGAAGGACGCACGGCGACCGCGGTGATCATGGGTGGCCCGAACAAGTCGGGCCATGACGGTTTGAATTGCTGCGGCGCAGCCCCGGAACCCTCTCTCCACGGGCTGACGTTTCCGTGATCCGGTGCTAAGACGCCCCAAAACCCAGAACAATATCAGCGCAAGAAGTCCGACCGTGGCCCGTATCACCCTCCGACAGCTTCTCGACCACGCCGCCGAGAACGACTACGGCCTGCCCGCCTTCAACATCAACAACATGGAGCAGGGCCTGGCCATCATGGAGGCCGCGGAGGCCTGTGACGCGCCGGTGATCATCCAGGCCTCGCGCGGGGCCCGCAGCTACGCCAACGACATCATGCTGGCCCGCATGATCGACGCGCTGGTCGAGATCTATCCGCATATCCCGGTCTGCATGCACCAGGACCACGGCAACGGCCCGGCCACCTGCGCCACGGCGATCCAGTACGGCTTCACCTCGGTGATGATGGACGGGTCGCTGAAGGAAGACGCCAAGACCCCGGCCGACTACGACTACAACGTCGACGTCACCCGCCGCGTCGTCCAGATGGCCCACAGCTGCGGCGTGTCGGTCGAGGGCGAGCTGGGCGTGCTGGGTTCGCTGGAAACCGGCATGGGCGAGGCCGAGGACGGCCACGGCTTCGAGGGCAAGCTGGACCACTCGGCCCTGCTGACCGACCCGGACCAGGCCGTCGACTTCGTGCGCGAGACCCAGGTCGACGCCCTGGCCATCGCCATGGGCACCAGCCACGGCGCCTACAAGTTCAGCCGCAAGCCGGACGGCGACGTGCTGGCCATGAACGTGATCGAGGAAATCCACCGCCGCCTGCCCAACACCCACCTGGTGATGCACGGCTCCTCCTCGGTGCCGCAGGACCTGCAGGACATCATCAACCAGTACGGCGGCCAGATGCCCCAGACCTGGGGCGTGCCGGTCGAGGAGATCCAGCGCGGCATCAAGCACGGCGTGCGCAAGATCAACATCGACACCGACAACCGCATGGCCATCACCGGCGCCATCCGCAAGCTGATGGCCGAGAAGCCGGGCGAGTTCGACCCGCGCGCCTACCTCAAGCCCGCCAAGGAGGCGATGCGCAAGGTCTGCGAGCAGCGCTTCAAGGAGTTCTGGGCCGACGGCCAGGCGAGCAAGATCAAGCCGCTCAGCACCGCCCAGATGGCCAAGCGCTACGCCGCCGGCGAACTGGACGCCAAGATCGGCGTCAGCCGGGCGGCCGCGGAGTAATCCCGCAATCCTCCCCCGCAGGGGGAGGGGGACCATCCAAAGGATGGTGGAGGGGGATCGGTGCAGGGCGTTCAGAACGCCTGCACCGACGTCCGCTCAAACGTCTCAAACGCTCCTGACGGCAGCCCTCTCCACCACGCTCCGCGTGGTCCCCCTCTCCCGATGGGAGAGGAAGTGAAACCTCACCACGTGCCGTAAGTCGGGCCGAAGCGGTAGCGCAGCTGGTTCATCTCGCGTTCGGCGTCGTCGCGGCGGAAGCGGGCGGCGCGCAGGTCGTCGTCGGCCTGGCGGCGGTCGTCGCGCAGGCGTTTGAGCACCTCGCGGATGGCCGGCTTGTCGGCGTCGGGCGTGTTGGGGTCGGCCAGGCGCCGCTCTTCCTCGCGCAGACGGCTGTCGGCGTCGTTCCAGCGGGTCTGGGCGGTGCTGATGTCGGTCTCGGCGCGGTTGATCCGGTACTGGGCGTCGAGCACGACGCGGCCGTCGGCGTAGCCGGTCAGGAACCTCGCCTCCAGCGGGGCGGGGCAGACGCCCTGGTAGGTGTCGCCGCGCCGGCCGACGAGGAAGCCGCGCTCCAGCGTGCAGTAGACCGGCAACCCGCGCTCGCGACCCCGCAGGTAAAGGGCCTGGTCGGGCATGATGCCGAACTTCTCGCAGGCTTTCACATGATCGCCGAAGCGGCCGGTGGTGTAGCCGTTGGCGCCGTCGGTGTAGCCGATGCCGTTCCAGTCGCCGGCCCGGCACTGGTCCTCGTTCAGGCTGGCGCAGCCGCTGAGCAGCAGAAGGGGCGCGCCGATGACGACCGCCAGTCCAAGGGTGCGCATGCCGGAATCTCCATGACCAGGTTCACGGAACCGTGATCCGGGTTCCGCGCCTTGGCAAGTGAAGAACGTGTGCAACCGTGGCGCTTCCCCCGAACGGGGGCCTCCGCGGTCACGCCTCGATGTCGGCGCCCTTCATTTCGCGGATGAACAGGGCGCCGATCACCGCGGTCGCGGCGGCCACCACCACCGGGTACCAGAGGCCGTAGTAGATGTTGCCCGTGGCGGCCACCATCGCGAAGGCCGTGGTCGGCAGGAAGCCGCCGAACCAGCCGTTGCCGATGTGATAGGGCAGGCTCATCGAGGTGTAGCGGATCCGGGCCGGGAACATCTCGACCAGCGCCGCGGCGATGGGCCCGTAGACCATGGTCACCAGCAGCACGAGCACGAACAGGATCGCCACCACCTTCGGACGGTCGACCTTGGCGGAGTCCGCCTTGGCCGGATAGCCGGCCGTGGCCAGCGCGGCGCCCAGGTCCTTGCGCCAGGCGGTTTGCCGCTCGGCGAAGGCCTTCGATGACAGCGCCGTCCCGTCAAACGAGGGCACGGCGGCCTCGCCGATCCGGACTGACGCAGCCTCCCCGGGCCGGCGGCGCGGGTCTCGTAGGAGACGCCCGCCGAGGCCAGGGCCGACTTGGCGACGTCGCAGGCCGAGCGGAACTGGGTCTTGCCGATCGGATCGAACTGGAAGCTGCAGGTCGCCGGGTCGGCGACGACTGTCACCGGCGAGGTCGCGGTCGCGGAGGCCAGGTCCGGGTTGGCGGCGACGGTCAGGGCCTTGAACAGCGGAAAGCAGGTCAGCGCCGCCAGCAGGCAGCCGGTCAGGATGATCGGCTTGCGGCCGATCCGGTCGCTCAGCCAGCCGAAGACGATGAAGAACGGCGTGCCGGCCAGCAGGGCGATGGCGACCAGGACATTGGTCAGCGCGCCGTCGACCTTCAGCGTCTTCTCCAGGAAGAACAGGGCGTAGAACTGGCCCGTGTACCAGACCACGGCCTGTCCGGCGGTCAGTCCGACCAGGGCGAGGATGACCAGCTTCAGGTTGCCGGGCTCGAGGAAGGATTCGGTCAGCGGTTTCTTCGACCCCTTCCCCTCGTCGACCATCTTCTGGAAGACGGGGCTCTCGTTCAGCCGCAGCCGGATCCACAGCGATACGCCCAGCAGCAGGATCGAGGCGAGGAACGGGATGCGCCAGCCCCAGGCGCCGAACGCCTCCTCGCCGACCTGGGTGCGGACGAGCAGGATGACGATCAGCGACAGGAACAGACCAAGCGTCGCGGTGGTCTGGATGAAGCTGGTGTAGAGGCCGCGGCGTCCCGGCGGGGCGTGCTCGGCGACATAGGTGGCCGCGCCGCCGTACTCGCCGCCCAGCGCCATGCCCTGGATGAGTCTCATCAGGATCAGCAGGATCGGGGCGGCCACGCCGATGGCTTCGTAGGAGGGCAAAAGCCCGACCACGAAGGTCGAGAGCCCCATCAGCAGCATGGTGACCAGGAAGGTGTTC
This sequence comes from Caulobacteraceae bacterium, assembly GCA_965283745.1. Lineage (GTDB taxonomy): Bacteria > Pseudomonadota > Alphaproteobacteria > Caulobacterales > Caulobacteraceae > Caulobacter. The sequence goes on along the minus strand of CBDIPM010000009.1, from coordinate 2,585 downwards.
TTGCGACCCCACAGGTCGCCGAGCCGGCCGAAGACGATGGCGCCCAGAGGTCGGACCGCGAAGCCGGCGGCGAAGGCGAGCAGGGCGAAAATATACCCCGTCGTCTCGTTCACGCCGCTGAAGAAGTGCTTGGTGATGAACCCTGCCAGCGAGCCGTAGAGGTAGAAGTCATACCACTCGAAGATGGTGCCGACCGACGCGCCGCCGATCACCATCCCGTGCCGCGTCTTCAACGCCTCGCCGTCGCTCGCCATCGTCGCATCCCCCGCCGTTTGGTCGAAGCTAGCGCGACGGGGCGGCCCGGCTCAATGGATCGTGGGGCGGGTCCGGTTCCGTCGCCACAGTTCCTCGGTCAGCAGATTGGCGAATCCCAGCCAGCCGACATAGGGCGCGACCATGCCGGCGGCCGGACCGTCGACGGCTCGGGCCCGCCAGGCGTAGGCGGCTGAAGTCCCCAGCGAGGCGATCGAGGTCGCCAGCTGACCGCCCAGGTGGCGGGGCCCGATGGCCATCCAGAAGGCGTTCAACGCCTGCACCAGCCCCCACAGGGTCAGGGCCTGGGTGCGGGCCGGCGAGGCCGGGGCGTTCCAGACGCGGAGGCCCGAGATCGTCAGCGCCATGAACAGCGGCGGCCAGATCACGCTGAAGGCGCCTCCGGGCGGCGTGATCGGCGGCTTCTCCAGCTGGTCATACTGCCGCTTGATCGCGGGGTTTTCGGCCGTCGGGGCGTTGGCCCGCGCGATCAACGCCGAGGCCAGCACCGCGCCGGCGGTCAGGCCCACGCCGATCAGCAGGTGGCGGGTCGACCGGCCCTTGCTGTTGGCGAAGCCGTCAATGGCGTCCCTGGCCGATTCGGCGATCTGCATGGCGGTCTCCTGGCTGCAGCACCCTGAACCGGTTGGAGCGGCCTCCGGTTCCGGCGCGGCGCCTAACGCTGCGTCTCCCAGGCGAGCCACAGGGCGATGGCCGCCAGAACCAGGGCGAAGGTCGTCCGGATATGCCGCCCGGCGCCGTCCCGGGTCGCCGCCAGCAGCGGAATGGCCCGCGCGGCGGCCAGGACGATGACCGTATGGATCACGAGGGCGACGGCGATATGGATCAGGCCCAGGGTCAGCGCCTGTCCCGCGAAGGGCCTGGCCGGATCGGTAAAGCCCGGCAGCAGGCCGATGTAGAACACCGCCGCCTTGGGATTGAGGACATTGGCCAGGAAGCCGCGGGTGAGCAGGGCTCCGGGCGAGGGGCGCGCGAGGTCCATCGCCGCCGGGTCGGTCGCGCGGCCGCGCCAGGTGTCCCAGGCCAGCCACAGCAGGAAGATGACTCCCGCCCAGCGCAGCAGCTGGTAGAGCCAGTCGGCCCGCAGGATGATCTCCGCCAGCCCGAAGACGGCGGCCAGCATATAGACCGCCAGCCCGGCCGTGACGCCCAGGATGGTCAGGAACCCGGCCCGCCGGCCCCACTGACCGCCGACGATCGCCAGGTAGCCCATGTTGGGCCCGGGGGTCAGCTCGACCAGCAGGACCGCGGCCAGAAACGGCAGGAGCAGCTCCGGCGGCGGCATGGCGGGCAGGGTCAGTGGCCCTCGCCGCCTTCCAGCTCGCCCAGCGCGCTTTGCAGGTAGTTCTGCTCGCCGAGCGATTTGACCAGCGACAGCTGGGTCTCGAGGAAGTCGATATGCTCCTCGGTGTCGGACAGGATCTCCTTGAAGATCTGACGGCTGACGTAGTCGTGGGCGATCTCGGCGGCGGTGACGCCGTTGATCAGGTCCACGCGCCCGCCGACCTCGACCGCAAGATCGGCGGCCAGGCATTCGGGCACGGTCTCGCCGATCTTCAGCTTCTTCAGGTCCTGCAGGTTGGGCAGGCCTTCGAGGAACAGGATGCGCTTGATGAGCTTGTCGGCGTGCTTCATCTCGCCGATCGACTCTTCGTAGGTGATCTTGCCCAGCCGGGCGAAGCCCCAGTCCTGGTACATCCGCGCATGCAGGAAGTACTGGTTCACCGCGGTCAGCTCGTTGGTCAGCACGGCGTTCAGAAGCCGGATGATGGCGGGGTCGCCCTTCATGGCGCGCTCCTTTCAGGGATGAATCGCCCCGACCCTGAACGCATGTCCGGACCGCCGCAACACCGATGTCTGCAAGTGTTTCGCGGTTTCAGCGAAAAGATCGTGATGACGCCGTCCCCGGCGCTGCCTGGCCGCCGCTACCAGCGGTTGGCGACTTCCTCGGCGAAGCCCAGCAGGTCACGCACCTCCAGCCGGGTCCCGTCATCCAGGACCACGTGGCCGGAGTACCGACCGAAGGTCTGGTGCTGGATCGACCGGACCAGGCCGAACACGCCGCTGGCCGATGCCCGGTCGACGATCGGCTCGAAGGTCATCTCGAAGCGGCCGTCGTTGCTGGTGAAACGCCAGGGCGCGCCGTCGAAGGTCCCCTGCGGCAGGTGGAAGGTCACCTGGTCCAGCTTGTGGGCGCGGCCGTCGAGGAAGACCATGTTCTCGCTGGCCGCCGAGGTGTCGCCGAAGCCGTGGCCGATGTTGAAGCCGAAGGGCCGTCCTTCGTGCAGACCCGACGCCGAGCCCCAGTACCA
>CBDIPM010000008.1:0-143934 GCA_965283745.1 Caulobacteraceae bacterium | reverse complement strand
TGCGCAGATCCTCCGTTGGCTGAGCATTGGCGTTCAGGGTCACGTAGGCATAGATGCCCTGGCCCTTGATGTCGTGCGGGAAGCCGACCACGGCGGCCTCGGCCACGGTGTCGTGCGCCACCAGCGCGCTTTCGATCTCGGCGGTGCCCATGCGGTGGCCGGAGACGTTGATCACGTCGTCCACCCGGCCGGTGATCCAGTAGTAGCCGTCCTCGTCCCGCCGGCAGCCGTCGCCGGTGAAGTACTTGCCGGGATAGGTCGAGAAGTAGGTGTCGAAGAACCGCTGGTGGTCGCCGTAGACGGTCCGCATCTGGCCGGGCCAGCTGTCGGTGATGCAGAGATTGCCGCTCGTCGCCCCCTCCAGCACCAGCCCCTCGGCGTCGACCAGCTGCAGGTTCACCCCCGGCAGCGGCTTGCTGGCCGAGCCGGGCTTGAGCGCCGTGGCGCCCGGCAGCGGGCTGACCAGGCAGGCGCCGGTCTCGGTCTGCCACCAGGTGTCGACGATCGGGCAGCGGCCCTCGCCGACCACGCGGTGGTACCAGAGCCAGGCCTCCGGATTGATCGGCTCGCCGACGCTGCCGAGCAGGCGCAGGCTCTTTCGCGACGTCGACTTCACCGGGCCCTCGCCCTCGCGCATCAGCGCGCGCAGCGCCGTGGGGGCGGTGTAGAAGATCTCGACCTGATGCTTGTCGATCACCTCCCAGAAGCGGCTCGAGGTCGGATAGTTGGGCACGCCCTCGAAGATGACGCTGGTGGCCGCGTTGGCGAGCGGGCCGTAGACGATGTAGCTGTGGCCGGTCACCCAGCCCACGTCGGCCGTGCACCAGTAGATCTCGCCGGGCCGGTAGTCGAAGACCAGCTCGTGGGTCCAGGCCGCCCAGGTCAGGTAGCCGCCGGTGGTGTGCAGCACGCCCTTGGGCTTTCCGGTCGAGCCGGAGGTGTAGAGGATGAACAGCGGGTCCTCGGCGTTCATCGGTTCGGGCGGGCAGACGGGCGAGGCCTTGGCGCGCTCCGGCTCATAGGCGACGTCCCGGCCGTTGTGGGTCAGCCAGTGCGCGCCCGTGCGCTTGACGACCAGCACCGTCGTCACGTCCGGGCACTGGGTCAGGGCCAGGTCGACGTTCATCTTCAGCGGCACGGTCTTGCCGCCGCGCAGGCCCTCGTCGGCGGTGATGACGACGCGGCTGTCGCAGTCGAGAATCCGCCCCGCCAGGCTGTCGGGCGAGAAGCCGCCGAACACCACCGAGTGCACGGCCCCGATCCGGGCGCAGGCCAGCATGGCGTAGGCGGCCTCCGGGATCATGGGCAGGTAGATGGTCACCCGGTCGCCCTTGGCCACGCCGTGGGCCTTCAGGACATTGGCCATCCGGCACACTTCCTCGTGCGCCTCGGCATAGGTGATGCGTTTGCTCTGCGAAGGATCATCGCCTTCCCAGATGAAGGCGATCTCGTTGGCCCGGGCGGGCAGATGGCGATCCAGGCAGTTGGCCGAGACGTTCAGCACCCCGTCCTCGAACCAGCGGATGTGGAAGTCGTCCTTGTTGAAGGAGACGTCCTTGATCTTCGTCGGCGCCTTGATCCAGTCGAGCCGGCCGGCGACCTCGCTCCAGAATCCTTCTGGGTCGGCCTGCACGCGAGCCCAGGCGGCGTCATAGCCGGCGGCGTCCATGTGGGCCCGCTGCGCCCATTCCTGAGGAACCGGAAACACCTGCTCTTCGCTCACGCCACGCTCCCTTGATCTTGTTGACCGGGAGTTATGCGGATGACGTCAGGGCTGGCAACGGCGTTGTGCGTCCCACCCAGCCGGGCCGCCGGCGCCTGCATTTCCTCACGGTCGATCTGATCCGGCCGCCGGCTATCGCGCGGGACAGGCCGGGACCCAAGCGGCCGGAAATGCGGCGGTCGGCGTCGCGCCTGTTGCCGAATTAACACAGTTGGCGACGGGGTGGCCTTGGTCATCCTGCCAGAGCCAACGATTGACCTGAATCAACGTCGCTCGGGAGGTGGTTCCATAGAAGTCTGGTCGTAGCCGATCGGAATTATCCGCACGGCTCAACTGGCTGGAGTTGGAACATGATCCCCACGAATATTTTCCGTCATATTGGCCGGGCCGCTCTCACCAGCGCTATTGTTCTTGGCGCGACCTTCGGCGCCGCGTCCGTGACTTCGGCCGAGGAGGCGACGACTTGGGAGGGTCCCTATGTCGGCGTACATGCCGGTCCAACGGAGTTGACCGGCGGGTATGAAGCGACGACGGGCTCCTGCGGTCCCTGCCGTGTGCTCGGCCTGGAGGGCGACACCACCGGCTTCGGCGGTCAGGTCGGCTACAACTTCCAGGCTGGCCGGTACGTCTTCGGCATCGAAGGCAGCATGACCTCGACGGACATCTCGGAAATCAGCGACAGGGTCATCGTCGGGGGCGTTCCGGGCACCCGCCCCGAGTTCACCCGATCCACCGACTGGACGGCGACGATCACCCCGCGCGGGGGCGTCCTCTTCAACGATACGCTCGTCTACGCCAAGGCCGGATGGGCCTATGCGAGAACGACCGTCGGCCACTTCACCAGCGGTGGCTCCGTCTATGAGAGCCAGGAGGACACCCGTACGGGTTGGGTCGTCGGCGCGGGCGTCGAACATCCGTTCAATGATCATCTCACCGGCTTGATCGAAGTCGATCACATGGATTTCGGCGACACGCACTCGCCGTTCCCCCTGTTCGATATCGACGATGAGATGGAGATCCGGTCCGTTCGCTTCGGCCTGAACTACCGCTTCTAGACCCGTCGATAGCCCCGGCGTTCCCAGCGGATTCTGCTGTGGACGTCGGGGTGCGCGACGGTTGAACCTCGCTGTCCGATCCGGCGACGGCATGAAGGCGTGGCGCGAGGCCGGGTTTCCGCTAGAAGCGGGCTGACCCTTCCAGCGGAGCGTTCCATGCTGCTCGCCAAATCCACCTGGCCCGAGATCGAGGTCTACCTCCGGCACAGCAGGACGGTGGTGGTGCCGATCGGCTCCAACGAGCAGCACGGCCCCACCGGCCTGCTCGGCACCGACTGGATGTGCCCGGAGATCATCGCCCACGAGGCCCAGAAGGCCAGCCCGGACCTGCTGGTCGCCCCGACCTTCAACATCGGCATGGCCCAGCACCATCTGGGCTTTCCCGGCACGATCAGCCTGCGGCCCTCGACCTTCATGGCCGCCATCGGCGACTGGTCTCGCTCGCTGGCCGGGCACGGCTTCGAAAAGATCTATTTCCTCAACGGCCACGGCGGCAACGTCCACAGCATCGAGGCGGCCTTCAGCGAGCTCTACGCCGAGGCCAGCTTCGCCGGCCGGCCGCGCGGCTTTGCCTGCAGGCTCAAGAACTGGTGGGACCTGTCGGGCGTCAACGCGCTGGCGAACCGCCAATTCCCGACCGGCCACGGCAGCCACGCCACCCCGTCGGAGATCGCGGTGACCCAGTGGGCCTACCCCGACGCCATCAAGTCCGCCGCCTACGACCCGAAGATCGCGCCCAGCGGCCCGATCCGCGAGGCGCTCGACTTCCGCGCCCGCCATCCCGACGGCCGGATGGGCTCCGATCCCGCGCTGGCCACGCCCGAGAAGGGCGGCGAGCTGGTGGCGATGGCGGCGAAGGCGCTGGTCGAGGACGTGGCGGCGTTTTCGGCCGAGGTCGCGCCCTAGACCCTCCCCGCACCCCTCAGGTGAAACCGCCGATCGGGCGGTTGTGCATCAGGCTCCAGCCGGTGGACATCGGGCCGTCGCGGGCGTCGAGCGTGTAACGCCAGAGAATTTCCGTGAAGTTCAGCTTGAACTCCTCGATGGGCATGTCGTCCGGCGCGCACTGCAGCTGGATCTCGCTGATGACCGCGTCGCGCAGGGAAAACACCATGACCGGCGTGGGCGCCGCGTCCTGCGATCGCAGGAAGTAGATGAGGGTCGGCTGCATCGCGCCCGTCCCCAACGGTCTGGCTCTCAGGCAGCAGTCGTAGAAGCGCGGCGAATGCTGGCTGACGTACTTGCGGCAGGTGAAGTCGGTGATGATCGGCCTGCCCGAGGTTCGGGCGCTGTTGCTGACGTCGGTTGTCATCTGCTGCTTCATGCCCTGGCTGATCGTGATCAGCTCGAGGCTGCGGGTCGGGTCGAGCCCCCCGTCCAGCGACGGGCTGTCCCGCGGCCAGGCCGGGGCGTCACTCGGATCGCGGCCCAGAATATCGGGGTCGCCGGGCTGGAGCAGAATCATGTCCATGTCTGGGGTTCCGCATATGTTGTCTTCGGGATTGTCACCCGTCATGCGGCACTCTAGTCATTCTGACGCCGGCTGGCGACAACGGGATCAGGCCGTCACTACCGCCCCGTCCACCACCACCACGTCCCACGCTTCCAGCCGGTCCCCCGCGCACGGTCCGCTCGTCGCCACGCCGTCGTCGATGCGGAACAGCGCCCCGTGGGCGGCGCAGAGGATCAGGTCGCCCTCGCGGGTCAGGAAGCGGCCGACCGGGTTGGCCAGCGGCGAACCGGCGTGAGGACAGCTGTCGACATAGCCGAACACGGCCTCGCCCTTGCGGACCACGAAGCCGGCGAACAGGCGATCGCCGTCGCGAAATACGAACCCCTTCGCGCCGGGGTCCGGGATCTCGGCCAGGGCGCTGAGCGGCGTCCCGGCCGGCGGTCTGGCGGGATTGCTCAGGCCAGGGCTCCGACGGTCACCCGCCAGGGCTCGACGCTCGAGCGCTCGAACAGCCCGGCCCGGGTGTAGGGGTCCTGGGCGTGGAAGGCCTGCGCGGCCTCCAGGCTTTCAGCCTCGATGACCATCAGGGACCCGGCCATCGTCTCGTCGGCGTGCAGGAACGGCCCGCCCAGCTTCACCACGCCCGGGCGGGTCGCGATCCAGTCCAGGTGGGCCTGACGGGTGGCGGCGCGGATCGCGGGGCCCTCCGGGACCTTGTCTTTCCACTGGATGATGAAGAGCGGCATCTCAAATCTCCTAGCGTTCGGATTTCAGCGGCCGCGACAGCAGGCCCAGGATGGCGTCGTCGACATCGACCTCGCCGGCCAGGATGGCGGCGACGGCCTCGCAGATCGGCGTCTCGACGCCCAGCCGGCGGGCCAGGGCGCGCACCGCCGGCGCCGAGGCGACCCCTTCGGCCACGGTCAGCTTGCCGGCCAGCGCCTGCTCGATCGTCTGGCCGCCGCCCAGGGCCAGGCCGACGCTCATGTTGCGCGACTGCGGGCTGGAGCAGGTCAGCACCAGGTCGCCCAGACCACAGAGGCCGGCGACGGTCTCGGCCCGGCCGCCCAGCGCCTCGGCCACGCGGGTCATCTCGGCGAAGCCGCGGGTGATCAGGGCGGCGTGGGCGCTGCGGCCCAGGCCCTTGCCCTCGACGATGCCGCAGGCGATGGCCAGCACGTTCTTGATCGCCCCGCCGGCCTCGGCCCCGATCATGTCGCCCGACAGGTAGGGGCGGAAGGCCGGGATGGCGATGGCGTCGATCAGCGCCTTGCCCAGGGCCGCATCCGGACAGGCCAGGGTCACCGCGGTCGGCAGGCCGCGCGCCACCTCGCCGGCGAAGCTGGGCCCCGACAGCACCGCCGGGGCGGCGTCGGGCATCGTCTGGGCAAGCACCTCGGTCATCAGGTTCAAGGTGCCCTGCTCGACGCCCTTGGCGCACAGCACGATAGGGACCCCCTCGCGCACATGCGGCGCCAGGGCCGTCAGGGTCGCGCGCAGGTGCTGGGCCGGGGCCACGGCCAGGATGAAGTCGCAGGGCGACAGGTCGGCGAGCTCGGTGGTGGCGTCGATCACCGGATCCAGCGCCACGCCGGGCAGGAAGGTGGGGTTCTCGTTGCGGGCGTTGATCGCCTCGACCACCTCCAGCTCGCGGGCCTGCAGCGTGACCGTCAGGCCGGCGCGGGCGCAGACCTGGGCCAGGGCGGTGCCCCAGGCGCCGCCGCCGATGACGCCCGCGTATTTGAGTTCGCTCATGCCTTGGCGCCCTTCCGGCCTGGAACGTGGGTGGGGTTGGCGCTGGCCGCCGCCTGGTCCAGCGGCCAGCGGGGGCGGGCCGGCGCGTCGAGCGGATCACTGATCCCCAGCGCCAGCCGCTCGGCCGCCGCCAGCGCGATCATGGCGGCGTTGTCGGTGCAGTATTTCAGCGGCGGGGCGTGGAACGTGAAGCCGTGCTTGCCGCACAGCGTTTCCAGCCGTGCGCGCACCGCCCCGTTGGCGGCCACCCCGCCGGCCACGACGAAGCGCAGGTCGCGGCCCTCGTGGCGCATCCGGTAGTCGGCCATGGCCATGTCGGTGCGCTCGGCCAGCTGGCGGGCGATGGCGAACTGGACGCTGGCGGCCAGGTCGCGGCGGTCGGCATCACTGGTCAGGCCGACGGCCGCCCGCGCGGCGGCGGTCTTCAGGCCCGAGAAGGAGAAGTCGTAGTCCTTGCGGCCCAGCAGGGCGCGGGGCAGCGGGAACCGCTCGACATCGCCGCCGACCGCCAGCTTCTCCAGCTCCGGCCCGCCGGGGTAGGGCAGGCCCATGCTTTTGGCGATCTTGTCGAACGCTTCGCCGGCCGCGTCGTCGATGGTCGAGCCCAGCCGCGTGCAGGCGCCGATGCCGCCGACCTCCAGCAGCTGGCAGTGGCCGCCGCTGACCAGCAGCAGCAGGAAGGGGTAGGGGATGTCCGCGCCCAGCCGGGCCGAGACCGCGTGGCCCTCGAGGTGGTTCACGGCAACCAGCGGCAGGTCGCGGGCCAGGGCCGCGGCCTTGCCGAAGCTCAGGCCCACCATCACCCCGCCGACCAGGCCCGGACCCGCCGTCGCCCCGATGCCGGTGAGGTCGTCCCAGCCGAGGCCGGCGTCGGACAGCGCGAGGGCGACGATGCCGTCGATGGACTCCACATGCGCCCGGGCGGCGATCTCCGGCACCACCCCGCCGTAGGGCGCGTGCTCGGCGATCTGGCTGTTGATGACGCTGGACAGCACCTCGACCCGGCCGTCGTCGTACCGCCGCACCACGGAGGCGGCGGTTTCGTCACAGCTGGTTTCGATGCCGAGGACGGTGAGGGTTGTCATGCAGGTTGCGGCTTGGGGACCCCTCCTGTAGCAGCGGGGACCGGTTTCAACCCCGAGGTAACGTCCCCGCCGTGCCCCCGCAACAGCCCATCCGGATCGGAACCCGCGGTTCGAAGCTCGCCCTGACGCAGAGCGGCATGATGCGCGACCGCATCGCCGCCGCGCTCGGCGCGTCTCCGGACCAGTACGAGGCGGTCGCGCCGCTCGTCGTCATCACCACCACCGGCGACCGCATCCAGGACCGTCGCCTGCTGGAGGTCGGCGGCAAGGCGCTGTTCACCAAGGAGATCGAGGAGGCCCTGCTCGACGGTCGCATCGACGTGGCGGTCCATTCGATGAAGGACGTACCGTCCGAGCAGCCGGCGGGCCTGACCATCGCCGCCATCCCCGAGCGCGAGGATCCGCGCGACGCCTTCTGCTCGGCCTTCGAGTCGCTGGACGCGCTGCCGCAGGGCGCGCGGCTGGGCACCGCCTCGCTGCGCCGCCAGGCCCAGGCGCTGTTCCGCCGGCCGGACCTGGATGTCGTGATGATGCGCGGCAACGTCGACACCCGGCTGGCCAAGCTGGCGGCCGGGGACGCCGACGCCATCCTGCTGGCCGCCTCGGGCCTCAACCGCATGGGCCTGGGCGCCACGCCGCGCGGGTTCCTCGACCCTGTCGCCGCGCCGCCGGCCCCCGGGCAGGGCTCGCTGGCCATCCAGACCCGTGTCGAGGACCAGGACGCGCCCTGGGCGCTGGCCCTGCGCTGCGCGGCCACGACCCTGACCGTCACCGCCGAGCGCGGCGCCCTGGAAGCCCTTGAAGGCTCCTGCCGCACGGCCATGGGGGCCTACGCCCGGCTGGACGGCGGCCGGCTGAACCTGATCGTCGAGGCGCTGACCCCCGACGGCAAACAGCGGTTCCGACGCCAGGACGAGATCGACCTGACCGGCGACGGACTGGCCGACGCCCGCGCGCTCGGGCTGCGGCTGGGCGAACAGGTTCGCGACGAAGGCGGCGAGGCGCTCGTTCTCAAGGATTGATCCCGGCCCCCGCCGGTAGCAGGGTGCGCGCCATGTCTTCAGCGGCTCAGAGGGTCTGGATCACGCGCGCCGAACCGGGCGCCTCTGCGACCGCGGAGCGCGTGGCCGCGCTGGGCCATACGCCCGTCATCGCGCCGCTGATGCGTATCGAGCCGGTCGAGGCGCCGCAGATCGACCTGCGCGGCGTCGCGGCGCTGGCCTTCACCAGCGCCAACGGCGTCCGCGCCTTCGCCGCCGCTGAACCGTCGCGGACGCTCAAGGTGTTCGCCGTGGGCGCCGGAACCGCCGCGGCGGTCAAGGCGGCGGGTTTTCGCGACGTGCTGTCGGCCGACGGCGATGTCGCCGCCCTGGCCCAGCGCATCGCGGCGCGAAAGCTGGAGCTTGGCGACGGCGCGGTGCTGCATCCCGGCGCGGCCGAGCCGGCCGGGGACCTGGTCGGGGATCTGACCGGCGCCGGCATCCAGGCGCGAGGCCTCACCCTCTACGATTCGGTCGAGGTGGCCCCGGATCCGGCCTTTCTGGACGGTCTGGCCGACATCGACGTGGTGCTGGTCCAGTCGCCGCGGGCCGCCAGGGCGCTGGGCCTGGCGCTGCGCAAGCGGGACGCCGCCCACCTGCGGCTCCTGTGTCTGTCGCCGGCGATCGCCAAGCCCCTGGCGCGCGCGAAAGTGCGTGAAGTTGTCAGCGCCCCGTTTCCGATCGAGGCGGCGCTGCTTAATCTGATCGCCAGAGGGCGGTCCGGAATCGCTCCGACCACCGCCAAGGGGGCTGGGAAAGCCAGACCATGACCACCGCGCCGGATCCCGCCGAACTGACCCCGCCGACCGACCCGGCCCGCTATGGCCGACGCCGCGCCTTCGGCGTCGCCTTCTGGGCGGTCGTGGCGCTGGTCGTGGTGGTGTTCGCGGTCGGCGTCGCCGGCGCCCGGCTGTGGCCGAGGATTTCGGGCGCGACGCCTACGCCCAGGCGCCGGGCGTTCAGCCGGTGCTGTCGCTGCCGGATCTGGGCCTCACCCGTCCGGCCACGCCGCCCGCGCCGCTGGCGACGCCGGAGCCGTCCGCGGAAATCACCGCTCTGCAGGACCGGGTCGCCGCGCTGGAGACCGGCCAGACCCGCACCGTCAACGCCGCCCTCGCGGCCCTGGCCGCCGCCTCGCTGGCCGAGGCCACGCAAGGCTCCGGGGCGTTCGACGCCGAGCTGGCGGCGCTGGAGCGGCTGATGCCGCTGTCCGCCGAAGTCCGGGCCCTGAAACCCTATGCCGAAGGCGGCGCGCCCAGCCGGGCCGCCCTGGCCGCCGAGTTCGACGCCGCCGCCGCCAAGGCCTCAATCGCCGCGCGTGATCCGGGCGAGACCGGCGGCTTCCTGGAGCGGCTGCGGCACGCCCTGTCCTCGATCGTCGTCATCCGGCAGGTCGGATCGACCACCGGCGATGCGCCGGACGCCGTCCTGGCCCGCGCCGACGCCGCCGTGGCCGAGGGCGATGTCGCCGGGGCCCTGACCCTGCTGCGCGCCCTGCCGCCGAAGGCCGCCCAGGCCATGGCGCCCTGGCAGGCCAGGGCGTTGCAGCGCGTCGCCGTCGACCGACAGGTGGCGGCGATCCGCGCCCGCGCCCTCAGCGACCTCGTGGACGTCACCCGGGAGCAGCCATGATCCGGGTCGCCACGGTCCTCTTCCTCGTCGCGGCGTTCGCCGTCGCGGCCCTGGCGCTGGGCGGCGACGCCGGCTCGGCCCGGCTGCTGTGGTTCGGCTGGCAGGTCGACATGACCGCCGCCGCCGCCGCCCTGCTGGTGCTGTTCGTGTCGCTGCTGGCCACGATCTTCTGGAACGTCCTGAAATGGATCCTGGAGGCCCCGCAGCGCGCCGCGCGGGCCCGCGTCGACTCGCGCCGCAAGCAGGGTCAGGAAGCCCTGGCCCGCGGCTTCCTGGCCGCCGCCGCCGGGGATGGGTCCGAGGCGCGCCGCCTGGCGCAGAAATCGGCCGAGCTGGCCGATGACGCCCCCGCCCTGGTTCGCGTGCTCGCCGCCCAGGCGGCGGAGGCGGCCGGCGACCTTCCCGCCGCCAAGGCCGCCTATTCCGCCATGCTCGGCTTCCCGGACATGCGGCTGGCCGGTTTGAAGGGCCTGATGCAGACCGCCCAGGCCGAGGGTGACCGCGCCGGCGCCATCCGCCACGCCCAGAGCGCCTACGGCCTGGCCAAGACCGCGCGCTGGGCCTGGCGCGCCCTGCTCGAAGCCCGGCTGGAGGCCGGCGACTGGGCCGCCGCGCTCGATCTGGTCAGCGGCGCCCAGGAGCGCAAGATCGTCTCGCCGGTCGTCGCCGACCGCACCCGCGCGGCCCTGCTGGCCGCCTCGGCCGCCAGTTTCGAAACCGACCCTCAGGAGCGGCTCCGCGCCCAGGCGCTGGACTTCGCGCTGCAGTCGGCAAAGCTGAAGCCGGATTTCGCCCCTGGCGTCGTGATGGCCGCCCGGCTGCTGGCCGCCGACGGCAAGGCCGGAAAGGCCGCCGGCCTGATCGAGGGCGCCTGGAAGGGGCGGCCCCACCCGGCCCTGTGGCTGGCCTATCGCGACCTGCGCACCAACGAGACCCCGCGCGAGCGGGCCAAGCGGCTGGCGAGCCTGGCGGCGCTCAACGCCGACGCCCGCGAGAGTCGTATCCTCAAGGTCGAACAGGCGCTGGTCGCCGGAGAGGTCAGCGCCGCCCGCGAGGCCGCCCGCGCGCTGGAGGCCGAGCCCCTCACCCAGCGGCTGGCCGGGCTGCAGGCCCGGGCGGCCAACGCCGCCGGCGCCGTCGACGAGGCCCGCGCCTGGATCGCCCGGGGCGGGGCGGCGCCGCAGGAACCCGACTGGTCCGACCTCGACCCCGAGGGCCGCGCCTTCGCCTACCGTCCCGAGGACTGGACCCGGCTGGTGGCCACCTATGGCGAGACCGGTGAGCTGATCCATCCGCGCTTCGAACGCCGCGAGCGGGGGCTGAGCGACCTGCCCGAACTGCCGGCCGCCTACATCGAATCGACGCCCTTCGTGCGCGCCGCCGAGGGCGACGCCGGCCTCATGCCGATCCCCGATGATCCCGGCGTGCCGGACCGGCCGCGACCCCCCGCCGATGATCCGGCCCCCCGTCCGCCGACTCCGCGACGTCGGCGCTTGGCAAGTGCGACCCGCCCCGCTAAATAGGCCTCCCTTCCGGGACGCCTTCTCCAGAGGCCGCTTTAGCTCAGCCGGTAGAGCACCGCATTCGTAATGCGGGGGTCAGGTGTTCGAGTCACCTAAGCGGCACCACTCTCTCCCGTCCAGCCGGCTTCCCGTCAGCCCGTCGCCAAGGCCTAGGCGCCGACTTGCCGCCGTGGCCGCATCAGCTTAGCCCATGGTTGCAGGCGTGTGGATCAAGCCGCGTCGGCGCGCCGGACGACCACTGCGGTCCCGGGCGGGACGGCGGCGTCGCCTGCAGGGGAGACGGCCTTGAGCAACAACGACAGCAAGATCTCGCGCATCGCATCGGGCTCGCGGCGGCCGCTCAGGGTCGCCGCCACGGTCGGCGCCCTGGCCCTGTTGCTGCTGGGCGCCGGCTGCACGGTGTCGTCCTGCAGCACCACGGTCGAGAGCGGCGAGGCCGGCATCAAGACCACGCGGTTCGGGTCGAACCCCGGCGTTCAGCCGGTCGAGCTGCGGCCGGGCTGGCACTGGAAGGGCATCGGCGAGGAGATCATCGTCTATCCCACCCGCCAGCGGACCTACAGCTACACGCGCGAGCCCAATTCGGACGGCAAGGAGAACGAGGAGATCGCCTTCGCCGATCAGACCGGCCTGCCGATGACCGCCGACGTCAACCTGACCATCCGGGTGCGGGACGACAAGGCCGCCGACCTCTACGCGCGCTGGCGCCAGCCGTTCGATGATCTGCTCGACGGCCAGATTCGCAATGACGTGCGCTCGGCGATCGCCAAGGAAACCGAACAGGTGCCGGTGTCCTGCGGCCTGATCACCGGTGCGGCGGGCGCGCCCGGCGTAGCCACGGCGCCGACCGCGCCCTGCACGGGCTCGCTCATGGGCGCCGGCCGGCAGGCCGTGATCCAGCGCGCCTTCCAGCGCGTGCGCACCAAGTGGGCGGCGGAGGGTGTCGAGATCAGCCAGATGGAATGGGTCGGCACCATCCGCTATCCGCCCAGCGTCACCGCCGCCGTTGAGGCCCGCACCCAGACCGAGCAGCGCACCCTCGCCGCCCAGCAGAAGGCCGCGGAGGCCCGCGCCAACGCCGAGGCCGCCATCGAGACCGCGCGCGGCGTCGCCGAGTCCACCCGCCTGCGCGGCGAGGCCTTGCGCGCCAACCCGGAGATCATCGAGCAGATCTACGCCGAGAAGTCGCAAGGCCTTTGCCCGCCCAAGGCGACGACCTGCATCCTTGGCCAAGGCGCCTGGGGCCTGGTGCCGCAGTAGCGTGGCGCCGGCCTCCATGCTGGCGAAGAACCGGAGGAAGCCATGATCAGGCGCTGGAAGCACGCGGCCTTCCTGCGGCGCGTCACGGGCCTGCTCGACGGTCCGCCATCGCCCGAACTGCTGTCCGCCATCGCCGAGACGGCCGAGGTCCTGACGCCCCGCATGCTGGGCGGCCGGCTGCGGGCCTATCGCGAAGAGCTGGTGCTGATCTTCGCGCGCCAAAGCGCCGACGCCGCCATGCGACTGTCATCGAGCCACTGGTCATCGAGCGGCGGACGCAACGTCGGGCACGACGTGCTTCTGGCCCGGAGCCGGGCTTTGGAGGCGCTCAAACAGGTCGCCGGCCGGCGTCCCGCCCCCCGGGATGCGCTCGGCGCCTTTCTGCAGTCCCTTGATGATCTGATGACGGCCCACCGCCAGGCTCCGGGCGATGACGACGGCTACGGGATCGCCACCCTGGGCGAGATCCACCGCGACGTGGCGCGACTGATCGCCGCCAGCCGATAAGGCGATCGAGCACCGCCTGACGCTACGTCCCCGTTTCACCGCGCGCCCTGGCCCCCTACACTCCCGCCGAACAAGGGAGCGCGCCGTCATGCATTTCGAGCTCAGCGAAGAGCACCGGATGATCAAGGACCTCGTGCGGCGGTTCGTCGAGGACGAGCTGATGCCGCTCGAGGCCACGGTGCTGGAGCGCGAGGCGTCCGGCGGGCCGACGGCGCTGACCGCCGAGGAACAGGCGAAGATCGACAAGGTCTCGCGCGAACTGGGGCTCTGGGGCCTGGACGCGCCCGAGGACGTCGGCGGCATCGACCTGCCGGCCGTGGCCCTGGTCGGGGTCAACGAGGAGCTGGGCCGCACGGTCACCCCCTACACCCTGCCGCCGGACAGCCCCAACCTGCGCATGCTGATGGCCACGGTCGATGACCGCCAGCGCGCCGCCTACCTGGCGCCCTATGTGGCCGGCGAGACCATCTCGGCCATCGGCATCTCCGAGCCGGGCGCCGGCTCAGACCCCGCCGGGATGATCACCCGGGCCGAGCGGGATGGTGAGGACTGGATCCTCAACGGCCGCAAGATCTGGATCACCCGCGGGGCCGAGGCCGACTTCACCATCACCATGGCGGTCACCGACCGCGAGAAGGGCGCCCGGGGCGGCATCTCGGCCTTCCTGATCGACAAGGGCACGCCCGGCTTCAACGTGCTGCGCCGCATCCCGATGCTGGGCGGCCAGTACAGCTACGAGATCGCGCTCGAGGACTGCCGCGTCCCGGGCTGGAAGCTGCTGGGCAAGGAGGGGCAGGGCTTCGCGCCGATGCAGGTGCGCCTCTCCACCCGGCGGATCGAGATGGCCAGCTGGTCGATCGGTATGGCCCAGCGGGCGCTGGACATGCTGATCGAGTACGCGCCGCAGCGCTCGACCTTCGGCGCGCCGCTGTCGGAGCGCCAGCAGATTCAGTGGTGGATCGCCGACGCCGCCACCCGCATCCACGCCGCCCGGCTGATGACCTACGACTGCGCCTGGAAGCTCGACCAGGGCCGCGACGTGCGCAACGAGATCTCGATGATCAAGGCCTATGGCACCGAGATGGCCTACGAGGTGGTCGACAACGTCATGCAGGCCTTCGGGGCCATGGGCATGACCCGCGAGCTGCCGCTGCACCTGATGCAGTCCAAGCTCAGGACCATGCGGATCTACGACGGTCCGACCGAGGTCCACAAATGGGTCGTGGCCCGCAACCTGCTGGGATTGAAACGATGAAGGCGAGCTACGGGGACGTCCGGGTCACGATCGAGGGTCACGTGGCGGTGCTGGAGATCGACCGGCCGCCCAACAATCATGTCACCGTCGACCTGATCCGCGATCTGGCCGACGCGCTCGACGACGTCGACGCCGACCGTGAGCTGCGCGTCAGCCTTCTCTGCTCCGCCGGGCGGGTGTTCTGCGGCGGGGCCGACCTGGTCACGCCGGGCGAGGCCGGGGTGGTGGACTCGACCCACGCCCTCTACGCCCAGGCCGCGCGGTTGTTCTCGACCCGCAAGCCGATGGTGGCGGCGGTGCAGGGCGCGGCCATCGGCGCCGGGCTCGGGCTGGCCCTGGCGGCGGACTTCCGCATCGCAGCGCCCGAAGCCCGGTTCTCGGCCAACTTCGTCAAGCTGGGCTTCCATCCGGGCTTCGGCACGACGGCCAGCCTGCCGCGCGTGGTCGGCGCCCAGAAGGCGGCGCTGATGTTCCTGACCGGACGCCGGATCAAGGCCAGCGAGGCTCTGTCCTGGGGCCTGGTCGACGACGTGACGGACCTGTCCGGCCTGCGCGCCGACGCCATGGCCTGGGCCCAGGAGATCGCCGAGAACGGCCCGCTGGCCGTGCAGGCGACCCGCGCCACCCTGCGCGCGGCCCTGGCCGACGAGGTGCGGGCCCAGACCGACCTCGAGGCGGCCGAGCAGGCGCTGCTGCGCCCAACCAACGACTTCGCCGAGGGCGTCCGCGCGGTCGCCGAACGGCGGCCGGGCCGGTTCACCGGGACGTAGGACGCGAAGGGGACATGTACCGTCTTCGGTACGTGTCCCCTGCAGCCTCGAGGCGGGTGGGGACACGCACTGAAGTGCATGTCCCCGGCCCGGACTTGCCCTCTCGCGCCCCAGAGCGCATGGCCAGCGCATGAGCAACTCCCCCAAGACCGTGACCGTCATCGGCGCCGGGCCCGCCGGTCTGATGGCCGCCCAGCGGCTGGCGCAGGCCGGGCTGGCCGTCACCGTCCACGAGAAGATGCCGACCGTCGGGCGCAAGTTCCTTATGGCCGGGCGCGGCGGGCTGAACCTGACCCACTCCGAGGACCTGGAGGCCTTCAAGGGCCGCTACGCCGAGGCCGGCGCGCGGCTGGCGCCGCTGCTGGACGCCTTCCCGCCGGAGGCGTTGACGGCCTGGGCGGCGGACCTGGGACAGGAGACCTTCACCGGGTCCAGCGGCCGCGTCTTCCCGCGCGCCATGAAGGCCTCGCCGCTGCTGCGCGCCTGGCTGGCGCGGCTGGAGACGCTGGGCGTGACGATCCGCACGCGCAGCGAATGGCTGGGCTGGGATCAGGCCGGCGGCCTGCGCTTCCGGTCAGCGGACGGCGAGATCGTCGAGACGCCCGACGCCACGGTGCTGGCCCTGGGCGGCTCCAGCTGGGCGCGGCTGGGCTCCGACGGCGGCTGGGCGCGGCATCTGGAGGAGAAGGGCGTGGTCCTGACGCCCTTCAAGCCGTCCAACTGCGGCTTCACCGTCGCCTGGAGCGACATCTTCCGCGACCGCTTCGCCGGCCAGCCGCTGAAGAGCGTGGCCTTGACCTACGGGGATCGCACGGTGAAGGGCGACGCCATGATCGCCGGCTACGGGCTGGAGGGCGGGGCGGTCTATGCGCTGTCGCCGGTCCTGCGCGAGGCGATCCTGGCGAGCGGGTCGGCGACCCTGACCATCGACCTGCGGCCCGCCATGACCCGCCAGCAGCTGACCGCCCGCCTGCATCGCGGCGAGAAGGGCCAGTCGGTCGCCACCCGCCTGCGCAAGCTGATCCACCTGTCGCCGGCCGAGGCCAACCTGCTGCGCGAGGGGCACGGCGTCGACCTGCCGCTCGACCCCGGGGCCCTGGCCTCGCGGATCAAGGCCGTGCCGGTGACCCTGACGGGCGTCGCGCCCATCGACCGGGCGATCTCCACCGCCGGCGGCGTGGCGCTGGGGGCGGTCGACGAGACCCTGATGCTGACAGCCTTGCCCGGCGTGTTCGTCGCCGGCGAGATGCTGGATTGGGAAGCGCCGACCGGCGGCTACCTGCTGCAGGCCTGTTTCGCGACCGGCGCGGCGGCGGCGGAGGGTGTGATGCGGCGGTTGAACCTATAGAACCGCTCATCCAGGCGAATGCCGGGATGAGCGGAGAGATTAGTACGAACCCGCGAACACCACGCCGACCATGACGGCCGCGTACTGCACGGCGGCGCCGGCCACGACGTGCCCGTGCCAGACCGCGCGGCGGAAGTGGAACTTCTTCATCAGGTAGAAGATCACGCCGGTCGAGTAGATCAGGCCGCCGATGCCGAGCAGCAGCAGCGCCACCCAGCTCATGCCGTCGATCATCGGCTTGATGGCCACCAGCACGATCCAGCCCAGCGCCAGGTAGAGCGCCACCCAGAAGCCGCGGCCCAGACCCGGCAGGAACAGCTTGCCCAGGATGCCCAGCGCCGCCAGCGTCCAGACGCCGGCGGTCATGCCGATCGACCAGGCGCCGGTCAGGTTCTGGGTCGTGAAGGGGGTGTAGGAGCCGGCGATCATCAGGAAGATGCCAGCGTGGTCGAACCGGCGCAGCATCGGCCGCCAGGACCACTTTCCGAAGTTGTAGGCCATCGAGCAGCCCAGCATGGTCATCATGCCGACCGCGTAGATGCCCACCGCCGCCACCTTGCCCAGGTCGCCCACGCCCACCGAAAGCCCCAGCAGGATGCCGCCGCCGAATAGGGCGAAGGCCAGGCCGACGATGTGCACGACCAAGTCGGCGCACTTGGCGCCGGACGTCGGATAGTGGGTGGCGGGTTTGTCCATGGGCGTAGACCCTATCCTGTTCCCGTGACGGCTAGAAGGCGCCCGCCGGCAACAGTTGACGAGCGAATGTTACAGCCGGAACGTCGCCAGTCGCTCGTAGTGCGGTCGGGCGGCGTCGGCGATACGCCGCAGGTCGTCCGTGAGGGCCGGCGCCGCGCTCTCGTCCGGGGGCGGACCAAAGCCGGTCGAGCGCTCGACGGCGTCGTACCAGGCCGGGGCCCAGACCCCGTCGCTGTCGCGCGGCCCGGCCGGCCAGGCCAGCATGGTGGCATCGAAGGCGATGCCCAGCGCCGCGCAGAGCCGGCCGAGCGTCCCGGCCGGATCGGCCAGCACGTCGCGGCCCTCGATCACCGGCGGCGGCGCGCCCAGCCGGTCAGCCTCGCGCTCGAACAGCTCCCGCTGCCGCACCACCCCGATGTCGGCCAGGGTGACCTCGCCGCGCTTGACCACATAGGAGGCCAGCACCCGCGCCGGGTCGCGGATCAGGAAGGCGTTGACCGCCCCGTCCGCCCAGTCGAGCCCGAACCCCTCCAGCATGTGGTGGGTCATATGCTTCTGGTACCAGACCGCCGCCCCGCCGGGCGCGGGGCCGGCCAGGCCGGTCGCCACGAGGCGCCAGTCCGTCGGCTGGGAGGCCAGGACTTCGGCGCGCATGGGATGGTCCAGCCCCGTCGCCGCCAGGTAGGCGGCGTAGAAGGGCTCGTCGCTGACCGCGCAGTCCGGCCGGTTCTCGAACGACCGCATCATCGCCGTGGAGATGTTGCGTGGGCCCGACCACATGCAGATGCGGACGGCCTGGCTCACAGCCCGGCGTCCCGGTCCTTCAGCGCCTCATACAGCGCCCTCAGCTCCGCCGTGCGCGGGCCGGGCAGGGCGTTCGGCAGCGTCCGGCCGTCGATCTCCCGCACCGGGGTCAGCCCGCCGAAGGTGCCGGTGACGAAGGCCTCGTCGGCGTCGCGGGCGTCCTCAACGGGGAACCGGTCCAGCCGCAGCGGGATCTTCGCCTCGCCGCACAGCGCGATGACGTTGGCCCGGGTGACGCCGTTGAAGCAGAACTCGCCGGTCGAGGTGCGCACTTCGCCGTCCTTCACCCAGAAGAAATTGGTGGCGTTGCAGCTCGATACGAAGCCGTCGGGGTCGAGCATCAGCGCCTCGTCGGCGCCCGCCCGGATCGCCTCGTTCAGGGCGATGATCAGGTTCAGCCGGCTGTGGCTGTTGAGGCGCATGTCGAACATGTGGGCCGGGGTGCAGCGGACGCCGACGGTGGCCAGCTTCAGGCCGCTGGTCACGATGGACGGGCTGGGGACCTTCCACTCGGCCAGGATCACGACGGTGGGGACGCCCAGCGCGTTGCGCGGGTCCTGGTTGGCGCCGGTCTTCTCGCCGCGGGTCACCATCAGCCGCAGGTGGACGCCGTCCTCCATGCGGTTGGCGCGCAGGAGCTCGGCCAGCGCCTCGGCCATCTGCGCCCGGCTCATGCCGATATCGAGCGCGATGGCGTCGGCCCCCTGGTAGAGCCGGTCCAGGTGCTTCTCCAGGAACAGCAGCCGCCCCCTGTGCAGCCGCAGCCCTTCCCAGACGCCGTCGCCGACCACGAAGCCGGCGTCGAACACCGACACCTTCGCCGCGTCGCGCGTGACCAGCTTTCCGTTCAGCCAGATCAGCGCGCGCTCGTTGCGCGGATCGGCGGCGAAATCCTGGCTGCCGGCCATGGTCAGGCTCCCGGTTGCGGTCCGAAGGCGGCGGTCAGGGTTGCGGGATCCAGTCCCTCGACCTCGACCTGCTTGAGCCGGCCGGTCTGGCCGGCGGCGATGCGGACGGACGACTTGCTGACGCCCAGCGCCTTGGCGAGCAGCACCGTCAGGGCGGCGTTGGCCTCGCCCTCCACCGGCGGGGCGGCGACGCGCGCCTTCAGGAACGGGCGCCCGTCGGCCCCCGTCGCCCAGCCTTCGACCGCGTCGCGCCCGCCGCGCGGGGTGAGGCGGACGGCCAGGCGCATGGTCAGCCCAGCGTCATGATCAGCTGGTAGCGCAGCGGATCGAGCAGGAAGTTGCGGATGCCGGTGATCAGCAGGATCAGGATGATCGGGCTGATGTCGACGCCGCCCAGCAGCGGCACGACCTTGCGGATCGGCGCCAGCACCGGCCGCGTCACCGCGTCGAGGAAGTTGGCGAACGAATAGACGAACCGGTTGCGCAGGTTGATGACGTCGAACGCCACCAGCCAGGACAGGACGGCGTTGAGGATCAGCGCCAGCACGAGCAGCCCGAGCAGCGCGTCCACGAGCCAGAAAATGAGTCCGATAAGGGGGGCCATGTATCCCGGTTCCACGCGTTTGATCGCCTGCTTCTAGCCGCCGTGCGGCAGGCCAGCAAGGCGTGGCCCGGTGGGTGGCAGACTGCCGTCCTGACTTGAGCTTGACAGCCGGGGAGCCCCCGCCGTATTTGCCGCCCTCTTCTCTCCCGCCTGAGAGGGGGCCGTAGCTCAGTTGGTAGAGCGCCTCGTTCGCAATGAGGAGGTCAGGGGTTCGACTCCCCTCGGCTCCACCAGTCCCTTGCCGCGCAAGGGGTTGAGGGCAATCAGGACCCAATCTGTGACACAGGCGTGCGTCACAACGGCTCTGCCGAAGACCACTCGAACCGTTACCCCATAAGGCTTTCCGACGAATCCGACTGTAGCACAGCCTTGTGTCACAACGGTCCCGAACCGTCTCTACGGCCCCCTCAACCGCCCGGGCGGTCCCGGTCACCGTCAGGGCCACGATCCCGGCGGCAACCGTCAGGACTGATCGTCAGGGGAAGGGTCTTCTATCTTCGCCTAAGGGTTCCTGGAGCGTTGGTCGAGACGGTCGGGAAGACGCATTGGGTCCGGTCGTTGGGGACCGGATACCGGGATGAGGCCGTTCGCAGGGCCAGGATCGCTGCGGCTGATTTCGAACGGGTGCTGTTGGAGGCCGAGGGTCGGTCCGATCCTGCTGACCATCGCCGGGTTGCCCCGGCCAAGCGGTCCGAGCCCACTCTGCCTATCCACCCCGAGAAGACGTTCCGAGACCTCTTCGATCTCTTCATGGCTGACCCGTCGCGCGCCCGTGTTCGGAAGACCACGATGGTTTACGAGACGCTCTTCCAGATGGCATCTGCGGTCTGGGGGCCGGACAAGCCGCTCCGCGCCATCGACCGGGAAGCTTGCCGTGAACTCCTCGATCTGCTGCGCTGGTTGCCCTCGAACCCGACAAAGCGGTTCCCGAAACTCCCCTTGGTGCAAGCCGCCCGCATGGCCAAGGCAAAGGGTCTCACCTCGACGCTGAGCCCGGCATCCGTGAACGGCTATCTGAACAAGCTACGGGCGATGCTGAACTTTGCCCTGCGCGAGGAACTGATTGATCGGAACCCGGCCAGGGGCCTCGGCGTGGTCGATCCAGTTCGCAGCCGGGACAAGCGGCTGCCATTCAGCACTGAGCAGCTTCGCCTGATCTTCAACGCTCCGCTCTACACAGGCTGTGTCGATGACTGGCTCGGCTACGCCGTTCCCGGTCCCAACCATCCGCGCCGGGGACGCTTCTGGGTGCCGCTGCTCGCTCTGTTCGCGGGGCTACGGCTCAACGAAGCCTGCCAACTTGATATCGCCGACATCCAGATCGTCGAGGGCGTTGACTGCATCTTCGTCAGCGCAGGGATGGCGGCTCCCGACAACGACAAGAAGCTCAAGACCAGGAGCAGCGAGCGATACATCCCGATCCATCCGATGCTCAGGGAGATCGGCTTCCTGGAGTTCGTGGCGGAGCGTCGGCAGACCGGGGGCCGGAAGCTCTTCCCCGAGTTGGGGCTGTCATCGACAGGCTATTACAGCGACCCGTTCTCGAAGTGGTTCAGGCGGTTCCTCGACAAAGCCGGTGCCTCCAGTCCCAAGACCTGCTTCCACAGCTTCCGCCACTCTTACCGTGACGCATTGCGCGAGGCGCGGATCGAGCACGACATCCAACTTGCCCTCGGAGGATGGGCTGCGGCTGACGGCAAAGAGGGGGCGCAGGCCGCTGCGTCTTATGGGCGGGGTTATCGACTTGCGACCCTCGCCGATGCGGTGGAGTTGGTCCGCTACGGCGAACTGGGACTGGATAAGTTGAAGGTGCCGGTCACTTCGAGTTAACCGACTTGAATCAAGCGGCGAAATCACCACCTTAGGATGCGAAGCGGAGGTGGCGATGGCCGGGGAAAAGCAGGAGTATGGTACGGCGGCAGAAGCCTACCGAGGTGTTCTGTCCGATCTAGTTCGCTGTGAACCGGCGGGCGGCACAATCGGTGGGGCCGACAAAGTCCAAGGCGAGACCCGTGAACTCATAGGGTTTTCATACGAACTTACTGATGTTCGCAATCGGATTGTCGGTTCCGAAATTCAATCTCTTCGGCTCCCTGTCGCGGTCGCCCGGTTTGTGTGGATGATGTCGGCGAACAATCGTTTGGCGGACATCGCGTTCTACGAACCGAAGGTCGCGTCCTTCACGGATGATGGACTTACGGTTCCGGGTTCGAGCTATGGAATGCGGATGAGACAGCCCATGCCCGGGCTAGATCAGATTACATCTGTGATTGAGCGGCTGAAGCAGGACCCCGGCACGAGGAGAGCCGCAGTCTCGATCTATCAGCCGGTGGATGCGGTAAGGGAGTCGAAGGACATTCCCTGTGCCTTTGGGCTCATGTTTCACGCCCGTGCTGGGAAGCTGCACACGACCGTGCTGATGCGGTCTAACAATGCGTGGACGCTGCTACCCTTCAATATTTTCGAGTTCACCATGCTCGCCGAGGTCGTGGCTGTCGAGGCTGGCCTGGGCTTGGGATCGATGACCTATTTCGCTGGGTCTATGCACTTGTTCGAGCGCGATCATGTGCGCGTCCTTGAGCGGCTTAGCGAACGCGCATCTTCCCCCGCTCCGATGGACGCGATGCCTTCTGAACCTTCGCCTCTGGATCAGCTTAAGGCATTGGGCGTGTTCGAGGCTGAGCTTCGCCACGCGTCCGCAGGCATCAACCATTCGTCTGTGGACGATTGGACCGAAAGATTGAAGCGAGACTTTCACCCCTACTGGGCGCAGATGGGCTTCCTCCTGTTGTGCGCTGCTGTCTCAACGCGAGACGCGTCGGCTTGGGCGAAGGTGGCGGCTCATCTAAAGCCGGAGTTTCGCGCCTTGCTTCCCGAGCCTTCTGCACCGGCGCAATCGAGACCGAAGTTTTCGGCTATCGGGCCGCTCTTCTCTGAACCGGTGGATGGCGCGGAAGGCATCAATGTTGTCACCCTTCCCAGGACGGCTCTCGGTCGAAAGTTCAGAGAACACGCAGAGGCATACGAGCTAGAAAACGGTAGCATCGGAGCCTCGACGTTGCTCCGTGCCCAAGAGGTGATCTTTGACCGGCTTGCGGCCAGAAATGAAGATGAGGCACTTACATATGCCGCCTTCGAGTCGGCCATCAAAGCTGCAGGGGGATAGGAGATCGCATCTCCGGGCACGAACGGCCCTGGAGAAGGATTTGACCGCTGTGGTTGGGGGCACCAGCCTCGAAAGTGCTGCGGTGCGTTTGTGTTCGGCGTCCTTAGTTGCTGCAAGCCAAGAGGCGGCGCCAGTGCAACTGAGCAGCGTCGCTCGATCTCTAGGTGCTGAGATCATCTACAACGATGACTCTGAGCGCGTGGGGGAAGAGGAAGCATCTTTGACGCTCTCTGCTGGGCGGGTCTCGCTGTGGGTATCGCGAGCAAAGTTCCAACGCAGCCCATCTCGGGCGCGTTTCTCCATCGCTCATGAAATCTCGCACCTGCTTCTCATTCGGTCGCTTGGCCCGGAGATCATTGATCGGGCCGATGGTGATCCGGCCGTCTACGATACAGTGGAGCGGCTTTGCGATCTGATGGCATCCAATATTCTCGTGCCTCGACATCATCTGTCGTTGGCGTTGCGAGAAAGAGGTTTGGGGCGTGCCAGCGTCGCCTCGCTAGCAAACCTCTTTCAAATCTCTCGTGAGACGCTTTTTCGGGCTATTCCCGATCTGGTGCCCGATGGCGCGCTAATCGAGTGGCGACGCTACAAGCGCAAACCCTCCGAGGCGTTCGGTTGGCGGGTGTGGAAGAGCTATCGTCGATCGGACGCGCAGGACTTCTCGTCGTGGCTCCCGGCGGGTTGCACTCTCGCGCATATGACACGAATTGGCGCAGTCGAGGATATGGCCATCGATACTCCTATCGCTCGCCCTGGCATCTTCTTGGTTAAGGGGAAAAGGGAATGGCCCCGAGATGCGGTTCTCTGCCGATGGGGACCAAATGATCGGTATCATCAACCGACCCTCGATGGGGGTGCAGAAGTGCAGGGGTCGCAATCCAGCCCGCCCGATTGCTTCCTTGCGGTAGTGGGTCAGCGGGGTAGGGTGGATTTCGCTCAGTTTGGCGCGGGAGCGATCTAATGCGGGTCTACATATCTGGGGCGTTAAAGTCGGCTCGGTCACTGGAGGCCGCCCGACGCCTATACGAACATGCCGCACGAGCGGTCGAGATGGCTGGTCATGACCCATACCTGCCACATAGCAAAACCGATCCTGAGCGTGATCCGGGCATCGATTCGGTCGAGGTGTTTGAGCAGGACGTATCAGAACTTCGCCGTTCCGACGCGATGATCGCCTTCTTGGATGAGCCGTCCCTGGGAGTTGGCGCGGAGTTGGCAATTTCCGCTCAGATGAACATCCCCGTTCTCGTCCTTCACCGATCTGACGCGGACGTGTCTCGTTTCGCGCTGGGGTGCGTATTCTCCTCTGGCGGTGAGCGTCGCGTCTATGAAGACTGGACCGGCGTTGAAAACGAAATCACGAGCTATCTATCTGAAGGTCGCCGCGTGTCGATCTAGAGCAGAGCCAGTACACCTCGTGCCCGCTCTTCTACTGAGCCCCTAACAATGACTGGCGTAATTTTAGATAGAGAATATAGTCGATCGATCTCTGCATCTACTTGATTCTGAAATATAATGTCGGATTCACGAACGCCATCGTCGAGAGCGGCAAACTCAATCGGCAGCTTCACTATTAAGTCGTAGCTTGCTAGTGAAGAAAATACAGTTTTCGTAAGCGCAGAATTCTCAATAGACTGAGAATCTTCTGGAAATAGAACGTTCGTGTACGAAAGGTGATCTACCAATGTCCTGTCGGATATTGTTATGTCGCACTTCGAAAATAGGCTATTTTCCTCTATCAGGTGCCTTATGAAGATAAGGCCCTGCCTGGATGGATTGTTGTTCCCACGGCGAAAGAACTCCGGATCGCCGACATCATCTATGATCAAACGCGGAGCTTCTCTGCACACCCCTACCGTTCCGCGAACTGCCAGCAGACCGGCGAGTTTGGTGCTTAGTGTTGTCTTTCCTGTGCCGTGGGCACCCGTCAGCGCAATTCGCATTTCCCGCCCCTAGTCTTCACCTCGAATAATTGTCTGGTTTGGGTGCGCAACTCAAGCGGCATGAATCCAACGCTCCAGGAACCCTTAGGCGAAGATAGAAGACCCTTCCCCTGACGATCAGTCCTGACGGTTGCCGCCGGGATCGTGGCCCTGACGGTGACCGGGACCGCCCGGGCGGTTGAGGGGGCCGTAGAGACGGTTCGGGACCGTTGTGACACAAGGCTGTGCTACAGTCGGATTCGTCGGAAAGCCTTATGGGGTAACGGTTCGAGTGGTCTTCGGCAGAGCCGTTGTGACGCACGCCTGTGTCACAGATTGGGTCCTGATTGCCCTCAACCCCTTGCGCGGCAAGGGACTGGTGGAGCCGAGGGGAGCGGCTCGGGGCCTTATGGGGCTTGGGTTTGCCGGTGTCGGTCATGCCGACCAGCGTCCTCCAGAACCGCTATCCGTCAACCGTTTTCCACGGCCTGGGCTTCAACCGTGCTGACGGCGCCGCAACGATGTCGAGACGCTGGCCGGGGCCGTTCAGGCAGCCTGGGCGGGATCGTTCAGGGCACGATAGACGGAGGCTCTCGATACGCCGGTCGCCGCGATGATCTCCTGGATCGATTTGCCCTCGGCCTTCAGACGACGGACCTCGTGAGCCTTGGCGCGGGCAGTGGGAGCACGACCCCGGTATTTCCCCTCGGCCTTTGCCTTGGCGATTCCGGCCCGCTGCCGCTCCAACATGATCTCGCGTTCCCATTGGCTGACGGCGGCCAGGATCGAGAGCGAGAGCATCGAGGTCGGGTTGCTGGTGTCGAGGTGCATGGCCAGGATTCTGACCGTGACCGATTTGGCCTTCAGCCGCTCGATGATGCCGAGGAGGTCCGTGACGGATCGGGCCAGCCGGTCCGGCTTCGTAATGATGAAGGTGTCGCCGGACCTCAGCCAGTCCAGGGCGGCTTCGAGTTCAGGCCGGTGCCGGTCCACCGCACTGACGTGCTCGGCGAAGATGCGCGTGCAGCCCGCCGCCTTCAGATCATGGATTTGAGATTCGAGTCCGGCGACCTGATCAGTCGAAGAGGTCCGGGCATAACCCACGGCGGCCCCGGTCGGGTGTTGGTGTTCCACTGAGGTCATAACCCAGTGAACCACGAAGTCTCAAAAGCGCAACTATATTCTTGTGAGACAGATTCGAGACCTCCATCCAGGTCTCACATGGCCGAGCCCATCTGGGACCAGGGCGGCGCCTAAATCGCGGCCTCGGGTCGACTCGTCATTTCTCAGTCGCCGATTCCGGCCATCTGCCCCCGGCGGCCAACCCATCGACGGCGCGCTCGTTCGCGCCTGCGGCGCGCTATTTTGGGCCGAGGATTCTGGTAGCGGCAAATCAGATCAAGAAAGAAGAGGCGACGAAGGCCAGCCGCCAGCACAGCGACAGCGGGGGCCGAGGAGTCCGGTGACCGAAGCCGAAGGCGGAGGTCGCCGCGTCAATGACTCCAGCCACGATCCAAGCCGACAAGGCTGAAGCCTCAAACCAGACCTGACCCGTAATGAAGGAGGCAGGCGGCGCCGCCGCCTACCAGCAACAGCCGGATGTCGGCCTGGGCCTCGCCAACCCTCGCCTTCGGCTCGGGGCTCCGCCCTACCGACAACCCGCTGTCGACCTTCTCAAGACCTTGAACCCGCAATCCCCCGACATCCTCTCTCTAAGGAGCACGCTGTCCACGGGTTAGGGGGCTGGACTGAGGCTGGCCGCGATGATGGGCGGGACCGTGGGGGGAAGGGTTGGGGTGGTGATGGGCTGACCGTGGCCGCGATCCTGGGTGGCTGCTCATGATGAGCGTGGCCGGGGCCGTGGGGGTCAGGGGGAGGCAGACCGTGGCCGGGGGTGAGGGAAAGAGTCGGACCGGGTGCAGCCTAGGTAACCTTAGACTGCTTTCGGCTTGGTGCCTTTCTTGGGCTTGGCCCCCGATCCCGCACCGGGCTTCCTCACCCAGGCAAACTCCACCTTAAAGCCCAGTTCGTCTCTAATCTGCCGAGCAGCTTGTCGGAATGATACCAAGCTGAAGAACGGAAGCTTCGGGTCCTTTCCGGCGGGGGCGTTCGCGAGCACTCCGAAGACCACTGTGAAATCGCCGGGCACTACAGGAATGCCGTCACCTGGTAGGAGTGAGGCGAACGCGGCACCATTGGGTTGCTTCGCCACGAGATCGACCAGTGCCTTTCGGAATGGCTCGTCACGCTTAAAAATGACAGCCGAGACCGCGCCCTGATTGAAGAGGTGGCTGAGCCGCGATGACGAGGTCTTGTCCTTAATGTGAATGAAGGCTCTCGCGTCATTGAAGAAGTCGCAGACCTCGATCATTGACCCAGCGCCTGTCGGCTTCAGCAGCTTTCGGTCGAGGCAAGTCATGTTCGTCGCGACGGTCGCTTGTCGGGCGTTATAGGTCTCCTCGTTGTCGCCAGCTTCCGCCGCCGGAAGTGAGGCTTTGGCTACTCCCGCGAAAAAGGCGGTGACCTCCTTGGCCAGATCATCGGCGATCTCATACCAACGCCCTCCCGAGAGGACGTATCTCCTTCCGTCGAGGTCAGTCTCAAAGACTGCGCAATCCGAAATCTTCCAAGAGCCGCCCCAAGCATCGCCATTCTCGTCACATTCCTGGATCGAATGCGAGGTCAGCATCTCAAGCTTGTAGTCCGTTAGACCTGCGGCCTTAAGGCCGTGAAAGTAATGGCTCAGTTCCAGGTCAGGGTAGATCGTGCGAGCCCCATAGCCTTTGAATTTCACCCATCCAGCCTTATCCGGGTCATAGATAATCGGATAGGCAAGGTGCAGATCGTCGGCCTCGCCACTCTTCAGCGCCTCCTGGATTGCGCGTGTGAGAGCATCCCATAACTTGTCGAGCTTGGCGTGGTCGCGCACATGCCTGATCTGATCAATCCATCCGAAAGCGTCCCTGTAGTCGTCCCTTCCATAGAGATTTAGCGCTTGGCCGCAGATATCCGGCAATTCTGCAATCTTCGCCTTCCGCCGGAGGGACAGAGCATCTCCGCCGCTAACCTTGGACCCAAACTTAGCGTCCTTAGGCTCGCCCATCAGGCCCCGGACGATGTCGCGTTCCGCGTCGATCTCGAACGCGCTCTGCTCCGAACGGCGGCTTGTCTGGGAGCGGCGACTGACCGTATTGGCATCTGGAGTCCGAAGGTCTGCACTTCGAAGCTTGGTGGGATCGACGGCGTTGAGCACGACCTTCAATCCGAAATCCTGTTCACAGGCATCTGGGTTAAGTTTGACGTGTCCAAGCCCAAAGCTTACCGCGAACCAGCGACCGTCCCTGGGCACGAAAACAAGTCCATAGGTCGAGTTTTGTCGCAACTTGGCTGCTTCGGCATTCGGGAGTTCGAGGAACTTAGTCCACGCAGGAGGTTGACCTCCAAGTGCCCCAAGACTGATCTTCCAGTCCTTATGTTGGCCCCACTCGCTTAGAGCCACGCCGTCCCTGACTGCGCTCTCGGGAGTGAACCCTGTTCGCAACAGCCGGATGGCCAATGTCTGCGTCTTGTCAGCCATAAGCTTTCCCCACAACCCGAGGGATGATTGCCCGCCCGCGACAACCACGCAAGGCGTGCGTCAATCGCGGCGGGCGTTGGTATGGGCATTGGGACCAAGGCGCTGATCGATGCTGAGTGAATTGCCGCCCACGGAGTTGTGCCGTCCGAAAGCGAGCGACAAGGAGATGGCGATGGCCAAGCGTTCCAAGTCGTCGAAGCCGGTCTTCGACGAGTTCGTGTTCTGGGTCACGCGCCCGTCCGTCTACTATAACTTCAGCCTTCAGCATGACCGGCGGATCGGTGATCCCTTCGAGGAGCGTCAGAGTCTCCACGTCCTTGTCGAGTGCATCTATCCGGATCGATGCAAGGGTCGGGTCGCTGATGCCGCGATCATGCCTGACCCCGACATGGCCGAGGGGAGCCAGTTCCGCATCCGCCCCCCGGAAGAGCCGCCGAAGGCCATAGGCAGCATCATTGTGGGCAAGTACCGTTTCGAGGTCAGTGTGTTCCTGCCCCCGGACGCTTGCTGGGGACTGGCAGCGGCCATGGCCAACGGAACGATCACATCGATGTCCGCCGGAAGCCATTGGCCGAGGCCAGGGCACGGATACATCAACTCGATTTCATTCCACGGCCCGGAGTTCGATCCGGTCGCCTACGTCGGCTGATCCACGGCGCCGTCGAGTGATGATCGCCGCCCCCTGCGGCGATCACTGTTCTTTTAAGGGTGACAACCCCTCCGACAACCGGATAGCTGGGCGCACGCAGTAGGGGGCTATCGTGGACGCTAAGCCGTTATCCATCGGAAAGATTCTCAGCGAGCGTCAGCGCTTCATCGTTCCGATCTACCAGCGCACATATTCTTGGGATCAGCGCGAACTCGCCCCCTTGGTCGAACAGATCGAGGGTAAGGCCGACGAACTGCTCAAGACCGGAAAGGTCGCCTTCTCCCACTACATGGGCGCCTTGCTCCTGATCCCGGACACCGATCCGGTGTTCGGGAAAATCCAGGCGTTCAACGTCGTGGACGGGCAGCAACGGCTGACAACCTTCCACCTCTGCTTCGCCGCCCTCCGCGACCTCGCGCGGGAACTTGGATTCGACGCGACCGCGCGCCAGTTGTCCGATCTTATCGTCCACAGTGACGACACGCCGATGCAGAACCCGGCGACCGAGCGATACAAGCTGGAGCCGACGACTTATGACCGCGTGCTCTTCCGGCATGTGATCGATCTCGACCGCAACAAGCTCCGCCAGAAATACCCCGACCACTTCTTCAAGAACGGGAAAATCCGGGGATCGGCCCCTGGGCCGCTCTGGGCCTATTGGTATTTCTGGGATGAGGCCGAGGACTACATCACCGAGGGGCAAAAGCTCGCTGACCCCAAACAGTATGACAAGGCGGTTCTGAGCCAGAGGCTGCTGGCGCTCTCGACCGTGCTGTTCGAGCACTTCCGGCTGATCGTGATCACGCTGGCCGCCGACGATGATGCCCAGGTGATCTTCGAAACGCTGAACAGCGGCGGCAAGCCATTGGCTGCGATGGACCTCGTTCGGAACGATGTGTTCCACCGGGCAAACCGGCAGAATGAGGATCAGGCCGCCCTACTGGAGGAGCACTGGTCCGAGTTCGAACAACCCTTCTGGAAGCAGGAGCAGACCCAGGGACGGATCAAGAAGCCGAGGATCGACTTCTTCCTGGGCCACGTGCTCGCGGCGGAGCGCGGCAGCGTAATTTCACTCGGCGAATTGTTCTCCGAATACAAAGCGTTCGTCGCCGAGAGCAAGTTCGAGAACACCGCCAGCGAACTCACCGCGTTGACCAAGTATGCCCCGGCCTACCGGCAGCTTGCCGAGCCATCTCCGACTGGAGAGCTTTCCAAGCTGTCCCGGCGCCTTAACGTCTTCGACCTGTCCACTGCCTATCCGCTGGTCCTGCTGATCGCCCAGAGTGATGTTGAGGACGGGGTTAAGTCCCGGCTTTACGACCTAATCGCCAGCTACGTTATCCGGCGGGCGATCTGCTACCTGACACCGAAGAACTACAACAAGACCTTCGTCGAGATCGCGGCGCACATGAGGGCGAACGGGATATCGGAAGCGTCCTTCGCGTCCTTCCTGGAGGCCAAAAAGGATTCCGACACGTCACGGTTCCCGACCGACAAGGACTTCGCCAACGCGATCCGGAAGCGCCCGCAATACGGTTGGATTCCGCAACACCGCCTCAAGCTCATTCTTGAGGAGATGGAGTTCGCGATGCGGGACAAGTTCAACGTCTTTGGCACCCTTCAGGATGGGCTGACGATTGAGCACGTGATGCCGCAGAACTGGACCGCCAACTGGCCGCTTCGCAGCGGTGTCACCGCTCCGGCTGATCTGGTGACCGGCGTAGATGACCAGCTTCGCGAGGAAATCGAGGCGCGGAGCAGCGTGATCCAGACGCTCCCCAACCTCACGCTCCTGACCCCTCCAGGCAACTCGTCAGCGAGCAACTCGGGCTTCGAGGCCAAGAAGGTGAGGCTTCACGACTCGCTGCTGAAGACCAACATCGCCATCGCGACCGAAGCGGCTTGGGACGAAGAAGCCATCTCGCGGCGCGCTGACCGGATGGTGAGCCTGGCCCTGGAGCTATGGCCGTTCCCGGCGCCGGTCGCGGCCCTCTCGCCCATCCCGCAGGCGATGGAAACTTAGGTAGCGGTTGGGACCAGGTCCGTGAGAATCTGGACGAAGGAAGCGTGTGAGCGCGGCCAACGTGATGCAGCGAACAGCACCACTTCGTCCTGCACGCTATTGTGCTCAACCATCCTCCGCGAGCGATTCGTATGACGGGCTACACGCCCCATCAGGCCAAGTATTTCGCGCACTTCCTGACCCGCGAGGGATTGGACGAGGGCGAGGGGCTGACCCAGTCCCTGTCTTCGGCGCGCGTGGACCTGAATCCGCACCAAGTGGACGCGGCGATGTTCGCTCTGCGCTCTCCGCTGTCGAAGGGCGTGCTGCTGGCCGACGAGGTGGGCCTGGGCAAGACCATCGAGGCCGCCCTGGTGCTCAGCCAGCGATGGTGGGAGCGTCAGCGCCACCTGTTGCTGATCGTTCCGGCCTCTCTGCGGAAGCAGTGGGCCACCGAGCTTCGGGAGAAGTTCTCGCTGCCGTCCGTCATTCTCGATGCGAAGCGGGTGAAGGACCTGGCTAAGGTCGGCAAGCCGAACCCGCTGAACCGAGGCGAAGGGATCGTCATCCTTTCCTACGAATACGCTTCCCGCATCGCCGACCAGATTCGCGCCGTGCCCTGGAGCCTCGTGGTGTTCGACGAAGCCCACAAACTCAGGAACGTCTACAAGGCGGCGGAGACATCCCGCGCCGCGATCCTGCGCGACGCGCTGGCCGGGCGACAGAAGCTGCTGCTGACGGCCACGCCGCTTCAGAACAACCTGATGGAGCTTTACGGGCTCGTCACGATCATCGACGACACCTACTTCGGGTCGGAGCAAGCGTTCCGCGCCGAGTTCGGGGGTCGCGAAGACCGGGCCACGCAGGCGTTGCTGGCGCGGCGGCTTGAGCCCATCTGCAAGCGGACGCTGCGGCGCCAGGTCCAGAAGGCGGGCCTGATCAACTACACCAACCGGCTTCCCAAGACGTTCGACTTCACCCCGGACCAGTTGGAGACCGACCTCTACAACCACATGTCCGGCTACCTTCAGCGCGACGACACCCTGGCCGTGGGCCAGAACGGTCGACACCTCGTCACCCTGGTCCTGCGGAAAATCCTCGGCTCCTCGTCGTTCGCGGTCGCGGCGACGCTCGACAAGATGGTCACCCGGCTGGAGCGGAAGCTGGCCGTCAACGAGGAAGCCCTCGGCGACATCGACGGCGTGGAAGAGACGACGGAGGAGTGGCGCGAAGACGGCGACGCGACCGAGGCAGAAGCCCTCGATGATGAGGCGGACGATGCCATCGAGGATATCGATCCGGCGCAGCTTCGGGCCGAGATCGACGAACTGACGCGCTACCGCGACCTCGCCGCCTCGATCCAGACCAACGCGAAGGGCAAGGCGTTGCTCGACTGCCTGCCCGGCGTTCTCGATGAGATCGTCGGCAAGGGCGGACAGCGGAAGTCGGTGATTTTCACCGAGTCCGTTCGCACCCAGAACTATCTGCGCGAACTGCTGGAGCAGCGGGGCTTCGCGGGTCAGACGGTCATCCTCAACGGCTCCAACGCCGACAAGGACAGCAACGCCATCTACAAGGCTTGGCTGGAGAAGCACCGGGGCACCGATGTCGTCTCCGGCTCCAAGACCGCCGACATGAAGGCGGCCATCGTCGATGCCTTCCGGAACGACCGAACGATTCTGATCGCGACCGAGTCCGGCGCCGAGGGCATCAACCTTCAGTTCTGCTCGCTGCTGATCAACTACGACCTGCCGTGGAACCCGCAACGGGTCGAGCAGCGCATTGGTCGATGCCATCGCTACGGCCAGAAGATCGATGTCACAGTCATCAACTTCATGAATCGCAAGAACCAGGCTGAGGCGCGGATCGTCCAGCTTCTGGATCAGAAGTTCAAACTCTTCGACGGCGTGTTCGGCTCATCGGACGAGGTGCTCGGGGCCATCGAGTCCGGGGTCGATATCGAGCGCCGTATCCTCGACATCGTCCAATCCTGCCGCACCAACGATCAGATCAACGCCGCGTTCGACGCTCTCCAGGACGAGTTCAGCGTCGAGATCGACGAAGCCAAGACCGAGGCGCGGAACAAGCTGCTCGCCGAGATGGACGACAAGGTCATCTCGCGCCTGAAGTTCCGCCAAGGGGTCGTCGCCTCCTCCCTGAACGAGTTCAAGCGCACACTGCTGACCCTCGTTCGGGCGGAGCTTCCCACGGCGCGATTCCATGATGATCACGTCGAACGGTTCGACTTCGACGGCGACACCTATTCAACCGAATGGCCGGAGGCCGATGAGCGCGGCTGGCGATTCTTCCGGCTGGCGGATGAAGGGCTGGCCGATGGCCTGGTCACGAGGGCCAAGGGCCGCGACCTGAACCCCGCTCATGTCGCGTTCGACTATGGCGCCTATGTCGGCAACCTGGCGGATGTCGCCGCGATGCGGGGCAAGAGCGGCTGGATGCGCGTCGCGCGACTGACACTGAACACGCCTGCTCGGACCTTCGACGAACTCATTTGCGCCGCCTTCACGGACGACGGCCAACCCGTCCATGTCGAGACCGCCGCGCGCATGATGGGGGTGCCCGCCGCTCTCCTCGGCGAAGCCTCGGGCGCCGCGCCGGAGGCCGAACTGACCGGCGTTCTGGATGACAGTCAGGTCGAGATCGTTGGCCGGGCGCAGGAGCGCCTGGGCGACTTCCTCAACGAGGAGGAGGAGCGGCTCGACAATTGGCGCGACGACGCGCGCGTCTCTTATGACCAGCAGATCAAGGCTCTGACCAAGGAGGCGAACGAGAAGAAGAAGCTCGCCCGCGCGGTCCAGAATCTCCCGGAAAAGGTCGAGCTACAGCGTGAGGCGTCGGCCCTGAAGCGCCAGGCCGACGACCTCCAGCACCAACTCTATACGCGGCTCAAAGAGATCGACGACGAGCGCGAGCGCATGCTCGACGAGATCGCCGACAAGCTCAGCCTGACCCCCGAAATGACGACCCTGTTCACGATCCGCTGGAGCCTTGCCTGATGGCCGCAAAGACCAAGCTCGAACTGACGTGGATCGGCAAGGACAACCGGCCACGGCTGGAGCCGCGCATACTCATTGAAGAGCAAAAGTTGTCACACCATGCGTCGGCGCGGCGGGACGGCGATCTATTCAACAATATACTGATTAAGGGCGACAACCTTTTGGGCCTCAAGGCGCTTGAGGCCACGCATTCAGGCCAGGTGAAGTGCATCTTCATTGATCCCCCTTACAATACCGGTTCCGCGTTCAGTCATTATGATGACGGCCTGGAGCACAGCATTTGGCTTAGTCTTATAAGAGAGCGACTCTTTGCTCTTAAAACATTGATGTCAAATGACGGTTCAATTTGGGTCTCTATTGACGATAATGAGTCACATTACCTCAAGGTGGTAATGGATGAGGTGTTTGGGAGGGGCAATTTCATTGCAAACGTCATATGGCAAAAGAAGTATGCGCCCGCCAACGACGCGATCTGGTTGAGCAACAGCCACGATCACATCCTGGTTTACGCGAAGGATAGTGCTGTCTGGCGGCCCGTGCCTCTCCCTCGAACCGAGGAGTCCGACAGTCTCTATAAGAACCCGGATAACGATCCGCGCGGATCATGGATGTCCGATAATTATACTTGCAACAAGTCTGCCGACGAGCGGCCAAATCTGTACTACGCGGTCAAAATCCCAACACCGGTGAGGAAATCTGGCCAAAGCGAACTGCAGTTTGGCGATACTCAAAGGAAAGACACGCTGAGAATGAGCGTGAGAATCTGATTTGGTGGGGAGTTTCAGGAACAAACTCCACACCTCGCTTCAAGCGCCACATGCCTGAAGACAAGGGTCGAGTTGCTCAAACAATCTGGGGTTACGCTGAAGTCGGCCATACTCAAGAAGCCAAACGAGAGCAGTTGGCGCTTCACAAGTCGGACCCCTTTCCAACACCCAAGCCAGAGCGGTTGTTGGAGCGCATAATCAGCTTGGCCACATTGCCCGGTGATTTGGTGCTGACTCGTTCGCAGGATCGGGCACCACGGGTGCTGTCGCTCACAAGATGGGCCGCCGCTGGATCATGGTCGAACTCGGTGATCACTGCGAAACCCACATCGCGCCGCGACTGAACAAGGTGATCGATGGTGAAGACCCCGGCGGCATCACCGAGGCGGTCGGCTGGAAGGGTGGCGGCGGGTATCGCTATTTCAAGCTTGCACCATCGCTGCTGGAGAAGGACCGGTTCGACAACTGGGTGATCTCCAAGTCATACAACGCTGAGATGCTGGCCGAGGCAATGTGCAAGCACTTCGGCTTCGCCTACGAGCCTTCCAAGGAGCACTACTGGATGCACGGCTCCTCGTCGGAGACCGACTTCATCTACGTCACCACCAACAGCCTGACACATGACCAGCTTCGATCCATCTCGGAGGAGGTCGGGACGGAGCGCACTCTTCTGATCTGCTGCAAGGCATTCCAGGGCGCCAACGCGGATGAGTTCGATAATCTGACCGTCCGCAAGATTCCGGGGGCCATTCTCGACCGTTGCGAATGGGGCAAGGACGACTACTCCTTGAAGATCGAATCATTGCCGATGTTCGAGGACGAGCCGGAGATTGATGACGAAGCGGCGCCGCGTCGGAAGTCAGCCGTGCCATACAATCAGCCCGGCCTGTTCAACGGCGACGAGGAGGGCGAGGCGTGAGCGTCTCAGCCGTCGATCCGAAGCGGGCCTTCACCCAGATCAATCAACGGCTGTCACTCCGGAAGCCACAGACAGAATCTCTCCGCCGCTTGGCCGACATCGTCGATTTGATCGCGCCGACCAAGGACACCGACATCGATACCGCTCGGGCGGCTGTCCGCGACGCATACGGCCATTTGGAAGACGCTGATTTCGAGGACTTTGAGCGCGACTTCCCCAGCATCTGCTTCGCCCTGGCCACCGGGGTGGGCAAGACGCGGCTGATGGGGGCCTTCATCAGCTACCTGTTCATGATCGGGAAGAGCCGGAACTTCTTCGTCCTCGCGCCCAACCTGACCATCTACGAGAAGCTGCTGGCCGACTTCCAGCCATCGAGCGCCAAGTACGTCTTCAAGGGCATCGAGGCGTTCGCGCATCAGCCGCCATTGATCGTCAACGCCGACAATTACGAAGAAGGTAGAGGCGTTCGCGGGACCGACCTGCTCGGTCAGGAAGCGGCGATCATCAACATCTTCAACATCTCGAAGATCAATTCCGACACCACGGCCTCGGCCCGCAAAGGGCAGCTTCCCCGGATCAAGCGGCTCCAGGAATACATAGGCGAGAGCTACTTCGCCTATCTCTCCGATCTGCCCGACCTCGTGCTGCTGATGGACGAGGCGCACCGCTATCGCGGCTCAGCCGGGGCCAAAGCTATCGCCGAACTGAAGCCCATCCTCGGCCTGGAAGTGACGGCAACGCCCAAAAGCGTCGGCGCCAAATCGGTGGCATTCCAGAACGTCGTCTACCGCTACGATCTCCCCCAGGCGATGGAGGACGGCTACGTCAAGGAGCCTGCGGTCGGCACCCGCGCCAACTTCAACGCCAAATCGGTCGATGAAGAGACGCTGGAGCAGATCAAGCTCGAAGACGGCATCCACTACCACGAGCACGTGAAGGTCGCGCTCCAGACCTACGCCAAGCAGAATGAACGGCCCGTCGTTCACCCCTTTATGCTGGTCGTCACCCAGGACACCGAGCATGCCCGCAAGGTGCGGACCTTCCTTGAGTCCGACACCTTCTTCGATGGCCGCTACAAGGGACGCGTGGTCGAAATCCACTCCAAGCTCTCCGGCGAGGAGAGCGACGAGAACGCCCAACGCCTGCTCAACATCGAGACCAGCGGCGACACGGACATCGTCATCCACGTCAACAAGCTGAAGGAGGGGTGGGACGTATCCAACCTCTTCACCATCGTGCCGTTGCGGGCCGCCGCGTCCGACATCCTGACCGAACAGACCCTGGGGCGCGGCCTGCGTCTGCCCTATGGCAAGCGGACCGGGGTGGATGCCGTGGACACCCTGACCGTCATCGCCCACGACCGGTTCAATGAACTGATCGAGAGAGCCAAGACGGCTGACGGCGTGATCCACAAGTTGAAGTCGGTGACCATCGGCGAGGGCGGCGATGTCTCGGCGGCGAAGCCGGTGATGGTCGAGTCGCCGTCCACCATCCAGCAGATGTTGCGGCAGGCCATCGGCAAGCCGGATGATGCTCCCTACCCGTTTTCGCCCGCGCATACTGGCGCTGGCGTGGCCGACCTGAACGCGTCTACCCCAGCGTTCACCTTCTCCAAGCCGGAAGAACTGGCCCTCGCCGAAACGGTCCTGACCAAGGTTCTGCCGTCCATCAGGACCCAGGTCACGACGATCCACGATCTCAACGACCAGAAGGTTGTGAAGCGGATCGTCGCCGATGCCCTGGCCATACGGCGCGCTGAAGAGGGGCTGTTCCCGTCACTGACCCAGGCCGAGGCCGAAGCGGTCGTGACCGAGTTCTGCGCGGCCTATGTCGCCCGGACCATCGCGATCCCGCAGATGATCGTGAAGCCGATGGATGAGGTTCTCTACGGCTTTAGAGCCTTCAAGCTCGACGTGGGTAGATGGAACTACCAGCCCATGGCTCGCGAGCTTCTGGTCCAGATCATGCGGACTGAAAAGCAGACCGTGATCACCGGCGAGGACGGCGGCGAGAAGGCCGCCCGGCTTGAGGATTATCTGGTCGCCCGGCTGATCGACTTCGACGAGATCGACTACGACGCGCACGCCGAGCTTCTCTACGACCTGGCGGGCCAGGTCGTCGCGCACCTCCGCTCCTACCTCAAGGACGACGAGGAAGTCCGCAACGTCCTGGTCGGGCGCAGCAAGGAGATGGCGAAGGCCATGCTCGTGCAGATGCAGCAGCACATGTGGCGGACACAGACGACCTACAAGATCACGCTGAACGCCCCGTTCGACGAACTCAAACCCCAGGCGTTCGACGGGTCCGGCAAGGATGCGATCCGCAATTTCCGCGATGCGCCGGAGCAACTGAACCAGATCAAGCGGTTCATCTTCACCGGCTTCAAGCGCGGCTGCTATCCGCAGGCCAAGTTCGATTCCGACACTGAACGGAAGATGGCGGTGCTTCTAGAGCAGGATGCCACGGTCCAACTCTGGATGAAGCCCGGCCCCAACCAGTTCAAAATCTACGACCACGATGGGCATCCCTATCAGCCCGACTTCGTGGTCGAGACGAAGACCGAGAAGGTGATAGTCGAGACGAAGCGGGCCTCCGACATGGACGATCTGGATGTTCGCCGGAAAGCCGACGCGGCCAGCCTGTGGTGCTTCATCGCCACCGAGCACCATTCAAAGCAGCACGGCGACAAGCCCTGGCGCTATGCCCTGGTGCCCGACACGGCGGTCCAGCCGAACGCGACCCTGGACGGCCTGCTGGCGGCCTACACCCGCGCGCCGGACACTGACCTGCGGAGCCGCTACGAACTGGATCAGAAGGGCTGAGGAAGCAGAGGCCGGGGGATGCTTGCAGCGGAAGAGCCAGCACTCCTGGCGCACTTGGAAAAGTATCTCTCCGACCGGGTCGGGCCGCATTTTCGGGGCACCGGCAAGATTGCGC
Organism: Caulobacteraceae bacterium; assembly: GCA_965283745.1. GTDB lineage: Bacteria > Pseudomonadota > Alphaproteobacteria > Caulobacterales > Caulobacteraceae > Caulobacter. Next base: position 105,560 of record CBDIPM010000008.1, on the reverse strand, counting down.
CGGAAGACTTCTGGCTGATCCTGATCTGGAAGGCTAACCGAGCGAAGAACAACGAGCGGCGCCGGTTCGAGGCCATTGGCGGTTGCTCGTTCGCGGTCGCTATTGAACGGATCGCCACCGCACTATGGGCGGCGAAGTCACCCGAGGCGCGGCTGCGGGTTCTGATGGCGGAGTGGGGCATGCGTCTGCCCACGGCTTCAGCGGTGTTGACGATCCTCTATCCGGATCACTTCACGGTCTACGACATCCGCGTCTGCAACGAGCTTGGAGCGTTCCACCAACTCGGAAGCCGCCAGTTCTCTGAAAGGCTCTTTGAAGAGTATCTGCGTTTCGTCGCTGCCGTCGAAGCGGCGGTCCCGAGTTGCCCGACTCTGCGGGGCAAGGATCACCACCTTTGGGGCCGTTCCCTTATGAGGCAGGTGAAGGCCGACCTGAGTGTTGGTGCGCCTGCCCGCAATCCGCGAATGGCGAAATCGCCCCTATGACAGAGGAGCCTGCCGGTAGCGAACTTTGGCCGGGGCCGGTCTGCGAAGCCGACTGCCGCCAACACCTCCGAAGGCTCGCTCTGCCGTTCTACGTCTATGTCCTCCACAAGCCGGACGGCACGCCATTCTACGTCGGCAAAGGAATAGGTCAGCGCGTGCTTCACCATGTCAGCGAGGCCCGCAATCATGCGACCCGCCTGACCCACAAATTGAACACGATCCGGGCTATCGAGCGCCGAGGAGAGGCGGTCCTCTATTCCCTTTCGGGAGCCTTCGGCGACGAACGAGAAGCGCATCAACATGAAATGCTCCTGATCCGCCAGCTTGGCCGATTTGACCTCGGACTTGGACCGCTGACAAATCAAACGGACGGTGGCGAAGGCGGCAGCAATCCTTCACTGGAGGCACGGTCGAGACGAGCTTCCTCCCTCGCGGGCGACGATGCTGAGTCAGAGGAGCGCCGGGCCGCCAACCGCTTCTTCAAGGCTCTGCTCGATGTCGGCTCGGTGCCGATCAAACAGCGAGGCTCCTTGATGTTCGAGCGCCTCACGCCTCATCCGAGCGAGCGCAGACCAACGCCCCGACAGGCGGCGGCTCTGGCAGCCAGCGCACTGGCGAACCGTGTGCTGATCGAAGCCGGTGCAAGAATTCCGAGAAGGGTGACGTTCGAAGGGTTCGACGGCCTGATCGAGAATGGCGTTGGCCGAGACATCCTGAAATCCGGCATGGCCGAACTGGAATCATCCACCGATGCGCCTGACGAGGTCTTTGTCCTGACGACTGCTGGCGCCTCGGCCATTCGGGCGCTCGTTCGCAACGACATCCTTGTGTCAGGTGGTGTCCTCACCTGAACCTGAGCGCGCTGGTGAAGACCGTCCAACGCTTCTGCCAAGGCGCGTGGCGATGATCGTTGCCTTTGGCGCCGCTCGTTCGATATCAACAGCCTATGTCTGAAACACCGACCAACCGCCGCAGATTACGCGGCTGACCTTCCAGCCGCCCTTCACGAGGCGGTCATGACCCACATCCCCACGACGACCGGAATCTTCCCGGCTCCTACCCTGCTCAAGCGCGTCATGAGCGCCCCGTCCTCCTGGACTCTGGAGGCGTTCTGCCGCCTCGATGAAGCCCAGCCGGGCCTCCTCCGGTTTGCCACGTCTTCGCGGCCCGAGTGGCGGCATGCCGTCGCGATGGGCGTGGCCAATGGCCTGTTCGATCATGCCGACCGGTTTTACGAGGCGGCGGCGGGCGAGCCGCCGGAGGAAGGGCCGTGGGCCGCGATTCTGGCCCAGGTCGCCATCGTCCTGACGATCCTGGAACCCAAGGCGATCATCGAGGCCAGCTTTGGCTCCTGCCCCGATGGCATCGTCGGCGCTCTGCGGAAGCTCGACTTCGAACCGTTGAATCGAGATTCGTTCCTCGCCCTCCACGCCAGCTTCGTCGACCCGGCGAAGGGCGCTTGGCGCAAGTCCGTCATGCAGCTTCCCCGCCTGGACCAAGACCTCTTCGAGGCGGCCTGCACGCTCGATCCCCTCACGCTTTCGCCCAGCTTGATCATGCGGGCGAATTCGCGAGCGGGCGCGGAGCGGTTCAACCGGCAGGTCACCGCGATCCGGCGCCACTGCTCCACGGCGACCGACGAAGCCCTTATGAAATCGCTGAGCGACCTAGGTCCCGACTCCTCGACCGAGGGATGGTCGCGATCCTGGCTGGCCCGCGCCGATCAGAACATCCCGGCGCCGCCGTGGCCGGGTAATGAATCCCTCGTGCCTCTGAGCACCGGCGAAGCGCTCAACAAGGCGGCCCGCGCTACGCGCACCTGCATCCGAACCCGCATCCATCATGTCCTGGAGGGCCGCGCCGCCTACTATCTCGACGTGGAATCTCGCGTCATCGCCTGCGTGATCCTCACCAGTAGCGGATGGATCGCGACCCAGGTCGTCGCCGAGGGCAATGGTGTGATCCAGCCTGCCGTCCAGAAGCGGGTGTTCGACACCCTGGAAGCTGCCGGGATCGCGTGTTTCCGGCCCGTCAGGCGTGGACCGAACGACCTCGGGCTGGCTCGCCACAACGTTTGGGGCATGGGCGAATTCGAGGTCGATGAGGCCGAACTCGACGGCCCGCTGCGTTAGTAGTCGGCGCCGCCGTCACGCCGCCCGCCGATTATGATCCTGGAGACCGGGCAGTTCCGGCCTCCAGTCGAACGTCGAGACATCGGCCTCTGCCAGCGGCGCCGTCCGCCCGCGCTCGATGCGATACGACTTGAACGGCAGGCTACCGATCACCTGTTCGATGTCGGCGACCGATAGGTCGTTCACGGCGAGGTCAAGGACTTCGAGAAACTGGAATCGCCCTGGCTCGATCACAGGGAGATCATCGTCGGCGAGCCGCCCCTCGATGATGTGCGCGCCCATGGCCGGGGAGAGCCGCGATGGTCGGTCGATCCACATCAGAGCCTCGACCAGATCGAGTTCACAGGTGGCCACGACGACCGTGCGATCCTGCCCGAACTCCCGGATGTGCTCCAACCCTACGGCTCCAAATAGTCGCGTGGCCCATGCAGCGCCTTCGCCACCGGCATCGTAATGGACCACCGCATTGTCGGTCATCCGAGGCAGCAAGACGCAGACGCGCGTGTAGGGAGGCGGGGTGGTCATGTTGCGCTGATCGAGGGGTCTCCCCGCGAAAAGTCCATATATTTCAATCAAAACGGGCCGCCAGGATAAATACATGATGACCCAGTTCCGCGCCCACATTCCCTATGCCTCCTCCCTTGAAGACCTCGTCGACGAGATCACCGCGCAGGCGCCGCAAGCCTCCGGCTTCGAGACTGATGAAATCCTGGTGGTCTGTGATCGTGTCAGGTCCGCCGCGACCGTCGCGTCGCAAACCCCCTTTGAAGTCGTTCGCGCTGCCGACGAATCCGAGTTTTTCCGACCCGAATTTGGATTCGGGATCAGCCCGGCTTCGAGGCCGAAGTAGCGGTGTTGAGCGATCAATTCGGCGCCGACTTCACCGCCTATCGCGTCATCCACATCGATGCGCCGGACCGTGATTTCCGGGCGATCTGTGAGATTCTCCGTGCGGCCTAAAGCCGGGTGCTCTGAGTGGTCGCTCACGAGCCGGAGCCCGGCTTCGGCCTGGGTCGTCCAGGCTTTCCTGGCTCTCGGCCAGCCGCAAGGGCCTTTGCTGCGCGGTTATCCCGCTCCCACGCCGATTTCTGTTTCCTGCGCTCAGCCGCCTTGTGCTCTGCCAGGGCCTGTGAGGTCGGCTGCTTCTGCGAACGGCTGACATCCATGATGCCCGCATCTGGCTCAGGGACGAGGGAAACGTCCATGAGGCCAATTCCGCGAAACCTCCGCGCCAACTTCTCGGCCTGCCGCCTGCTGTAGACATAGACATCATAGTCGCCGCCGTAGTCCGGGTTTCGGATCGCCCCTCGTGTGGCGAACTGGAAAATGTCCTCGTCTTCGCGCGCGGCCAGAAAGTCCTCATCCGTCAGATCAAAGATGACCCTCAGCGGCAGATCGGAAGGCAGCGCCTTGCTCGAAAAGATCATGGCGCAACTCGCCTCGTCCCTCATTGCGTTGATGCCCGCCGCCTTGGGTTTGATCATCGTGTCTGGCAGCCGGTGGAGAAGGAGGGGTGCGACTTCCTTGTTCGCGCCCCAGAATCCCAGGGGCTTGGGCAAAGCGGACAGGAAATCACAGACCTTCGCGATGCAGCGAATCCCGTCTGATTTCGTCCAGAAGGCCGTGCTCCCCTCGTGCCCATGCGTGAAGTAGTGGATGCGGACGGTCGGCTGATCCGTCCTGTTCATCGGGATGAGGGATTCGTTGAACTGGATTTGGCCACCGAGCGTGTTCTTGGCGATCACTGCGCCAAGGCTCGTCAAATAGGATGCACCGGCCACCTTCACGGATGCGAAGTGACCAAGGTCCGTGGGCAGCCACACCGAGCACCAGCGGAGTTCCTTGCCCCATTCCACCTGATTGACGAACACGCCCTGTCCGCGCCCCAGCAATTTGATGAGTTCTGCGAAGCGCTGGAAAATGGTGTCCTTTGCCATGTCCCGCCACCTCGGCGGATCGGCCAGCAGGCGCAATTCAGACCAGCCCGTGTTCTCGAATGGCTCCAGGGCGAATGTACGCTCCATGAAATCCGGAAACGCCGTCAGAGTGAGCTTGTCGCTTTGGACGGCATCCGGCGCCTCGTCGATCCGCAGGTGCCAATCGATGAATCGGCTCAGGTCGCGCCCCATGAGGGCCTGATGGCTTGCGAAAACCACCGCATGTCGGATCGAAGCGTCGTCGGTGCGATCAACTGCGTCGTCCAGCCGCCGCTGAACGTCTCCCGACCCATGGGCTTTGTTGTGCGCGACCGTGATGTCTAGCCAGGGCGCCTCCTGGGTCAGAGCTTCCGCCTGCTCATCAATCAAATCGGTGGTTGGGGCGACCACGAGATAGCGACCAGCGCTGCTGGTCGCCTCCCGCCTCATCAGCGTGCTCTTGCCGCAACCCGGAGGGCCTGTGAGCACGTCGATCTGAATAGGGCTCGCCCTTGCAGAAGAGCCATCCATCATCGATCACCAAACGGGCGCTGAGCGGACCCCGGAATAATGGCGGAGTATATTTTTGAGCCCTTGGAGTATCCGAAATTCCAACGGAACTCCGGATCGCCCATGACGAACAGGTGGAACTGATTGGTCTCGTCAACCACACGTTCTTCTGCTGGGTAGAGTTCGACGGCCTCATACTCCGGCCCAATGATCATGTTCTTGATTTCTTGGAGATCGCGCCAATCGTGAATTGGCATCTTGTCGTTCCGCTTGATCGACAGCCAGAACATCAGCCGACCGTTCAGGGTCGTATGTTCTTCAACGGTCACGAAATAGTCGGATGGACCTTGTCCATTCTTGAATGCGACCGAAGGGCGAACGGCTTCGAGTTCCCGCTTTGCAACCTCGAACGTCAGACCCTCAAGGGATGCGACCGCAGCAATTGTAGCGTCGGTCGCGGGGCGAACCGAGGTCACCAGGAACGGTCGGAGAAGCTTTGACTGCCCGTTGTAGGAAGGCAGTCGCCAGTTCCTTGGCCGAAACGGGCCGCGTGTCGATACGGGTGCGAGGATCATGACGGTCAGACCTCCAGGTTCTGGAGGAAGGGCGCCCAGGAGATTTCTCGGATGATCACCCGCTCCCATTTCTTGTGAAGCGGAACCCGGTTCAGTCCGTTGTAGTCGATGTCTTGGGCAATGTAGGCGTAGAGTCCGCCCGGCAATTTGACCTCATAGGATTCGCCGTCCGAGTAAATGTCAGAATCGCTCATGTAGGCGCAGATAACGCATCGTTCTTTTCCGACTTCTGCAGCTTCGGTTTTCAATGTGAATATTTCCATTAGCGGGGTGTTGTTGAAACCGATTTACCGACCATGGGTTTTTGTTGGAATCGAATGCGTGTTTATTCCGAGCCCTGAGAATCCACACCTCCACCGCCAGAATCCACATCTGGCTTCGTCCCCAGCTTGCCGCAGGCGCAGAATCCACGGCGGCATAAGGCTTCCTTGGAAGCTGAGGCCCTCGCCTCCCGACTTCACGGAGGGGACATGGCATCCATCACGAAATCCGAACTCGCCAAGCGGCTCGGCCTTCAGCCGCGCGATCTCGTCCTGAGGGAGGAGGCGGCCAAGCTCCTCGACAGCACCGAGAAGTCCATGGCGAACGCGGCAACCCGGAATGCACTGCCGGGCTTCTACAATGTGGCTGGCAAGGGTGTTCGGGGCGGCACCATCTACTATCGCCGGGATTGGATCGCGGCATACCTGGGTTGGAAGAGCAGGCCACTGAAGGAGCGGAACATGCCGGATGCTCGGGCTGAACTGGAAGCGGAGATCGGGTTCGGCGCCCAAGACCTTCCCGGACCCGCCGGACCCTCGATACCGGTGGCGGCGCACGACATATCGGGGCTGAGCCATGCGGAGCGGCTCATGCTCCAGGAGATGTTGGCCAAGCTGCCCGAGATGAAGTTCGAGGTCGGCGACGAGATCGTCTTGATGTCGAACGGTGAGATCGACCCCACCTCGCCCGAGGCGGCTCTGATCCTGGACGCAATGCGTCGGAAGCTGCTTGGCGGCTGACCCCAACCCTTCCCCCCACGGTCCCGCCCATCATCGCGGCCAGCCTCAGTCCAGCCCCCTAACCCGTGGACAGCGTGCTCCTTAGAGAGAGGATGTCGGGGGATTGCGGGTTCAAGGTCTTGAGAAGGTCGACAGCGGGTTGTCGGTAGGGCGGAGCCCCGAGCCGAAGGCGAGGGTTGGCGAGGCCCAGGCCGACATCCGGCTGTTGCTGGTAGGCGGCGGCGCCGCCTGCCTCCTTCATTACGGGTCAGGTCTGGTTTGAGGCTTCAGCCTTGTCGGCTTGGATCGTGGCTGGAGTCATTGACGCGGCGACCTCCGCCTTCGGCTTCGGTCACCGGACTCCTCGGCCCCCGCTGTCGCTGTGCTGGCGGCTGGCCTTCGTCGCCTCTTCTTTCTTGATCTGATTTGCCGCTACCAGAATCCTCGGCCCAAAATAGCGCGCCGCAGGCGCGAACGAGCGCGCCGTCGATGGGTTGGCCGCCGGGGGCAGATGGCCGGAATCGGCGACTGAGAAATGACGAGTCGACCCGAGGCCGCGATTTAGGCGCCGCCCTGGTCCCAGATGGGCTCGGCCATGTGAGACCTGGATGGAGGTCTCGAATCTGTCTCACAAGAATATAGTTGCGCTTTTGAGACTTCGTGGTTCACTGGGTTATGACCTCAGTGGAACACCAACACCCGACCGGGGCCGCCGTGGGTTATGCCCGGACCTCTTCGACTGATCAGGTCGCCGGACTCGAATCTCAAATCCATGATCTGAAGGCGGCGGGCTGCACGCGCATCTTCGCCGAGCACGTCAGTGCGGTGGACCGGCACCGGCCTGAACTCGAAGCCGCCCTGGACTGGCTGAGGTCCGGCGACACCTTCATCATTACGAAGCCGGACCGGCTGGCCCGATCCGTCACGGACCTCCTCGGCATCATCGAGCGGCTGAAGGCCAAATCGGTCACGGTCAGAATCCTGGCCATGCACCTCGACACCAGCAACCCGACCTCGATGCTCTCGCTCTCGATCCTGGCCGCCGTCAGCCAATGGGAACGCGAGATCATGTTGGAGCGGCAGCGGGCCGGAATCGCCAAGGCAAAGGCCGAGGGGAAATACCGGGGTCGTGCTCCCACTGCCCGCGCCAAGGCTCACGAGGTCCGTCGTCTGAAGGCCGAGGGCAAATCGATCCAGGAGATCATCGCGGCGACCGGCGTATCGAGAGCCTCCGTCTATCGTGCCCTGAACGATCCCGCCCAGGCTGCCTGAACGGCCCCGGCCAGCGTCTCGACATCGTTGCGGCGCCGTCAGCACGGTTGAAGCCCAGGCCGTGGAAAACGGTTGACGGATAGCGGTTCTGGAGGACGCTGGTCGGCATGACCGACACCGGCAAACCCAAGCCCCATAAGGCCCCGAGCCGCTCCCCTCGGCTCCACCAGGGGGATCCTGGGCCGCCGCTGCTGGCGCGGGATGCAGACCGCCACACCATAGCGCCGCTCCGGGCGATACGTCCCACGCAGGGCGCGCGCCTGGACCCGTCGCTACAGCGCCAGCGGCTCGGGCTCCGGGTCGGCGGCGCCGTGCGCCAACCCGTCGTGGTTGATCGATACGGCCGTTCCCGGATGGCCGCCCACTATGGAGATGTCGGCCTTGAGCTGCTGGGCCAAGGCCCGGACGATGCTGGTGCCGAGCCCCGGCGGCGCGTCGGCGGGGTCCTTGGGCATGCCCGCGCCGTTGTCGGTGACCGACAGGGTCCAGTCGGGCCCCTGCGAGCGATAGCGGACGACGATGCGGCCCGCCTGCCCGTCCGGGAAGGCGTGTTTGAGGGAATTGATCACCAGCTCGGTGACGATCAGGCCGAGACTCACCGAGACGTCGGCGGTCGAGAGGCTGTCGTCGGAATCCACCGACAGGACGATCTGGCCGGGATCGCGGATCATCGAGGCGCCGATGCTGTTGCACAGCGCCGTGAAATAGGTGCGCAGCGTAACGTCCCCCACCGAGGTCTCGGATAGCTGTCGCTGCAGTTCGGCCACCGACATCACCCGGCTGTGGGCGTCGGTCAGGTACATTCGCGTCTCGTCGGACTGGGCCTTGCGCGCGGTCTGCAGGATGACGCTGGCGATGATCTGCAGGCTGTTGGCCACCCGGTGCTGCAGCTCCTGCAGCAGGACGCCCTTTTCCTGCACCAGCCGGTCGCGGAGCGCCTCGGCGTCACGGGCGTCGGTGACGTCGGCCACGGTCAGCATGAGCCTTACGGCGCCGGGTGCGCCGTAGCTGAGATTGCGGGCATTGAGCACGAGGCGGCGGACCGGTTCGCCGGACGCCTGGAGATCGAGTTCGTAGGCCTCGACCTCGGCCGCGCCCTCCGCTGTCGTCGTCAGCAGGGAGCGGAGCTGGGGCACGTCCCACTCGCCCTTGCCCAGCGAGAAGACGGAGTGTCCGGCTATGCTGGCCGGGTGGATCCGGAAGGTCCGGCTGAACAATTCGCTGGCGGCCATCACCGTCAGGTCGCCGTCCAGCAGCAACATGGGCGCTGTGGAGGATTGGACGAGCGCCAGCGCCAGCCCGAGGACAGCCTCGCCGTCCAGGGTAGGGGCGACCATGCAAGGCCCTTTCAAATTCGGCAACGTCCAGCGACTTCGCGCCGGGTAGATTTCGCGACCCGTTTGTCAGACGTCCTGACGGGCTGTGAGATTTGAAAGTCTATCACACCAGTGGGCGGATTAGCCGAACTATATTCGGGCGCGGTGATTACAGGTTGTCGACGCCGATCACCAGCCGGAACCGGTCCGTCTCGTCGTGGCTCCGAAGTTACGGACCGCTCCGGATACTGGGCGAACGGGCCTAGATCGGCGCGTGCATCAGCCTGAGCAGGATCAGCGCGACCACGACGGTGGCCGGCACCGCCAGGCTCCAGTACAGCATATCCTTCACGGCAAGCCCTCCAAAGCATCCCGGCCGCGGGACCAACGCCGTCTGCCGGGCGAGGTTCCCTGCGCGGCCCCTCCCCGGGACCGTTCAGGGATGCTGGAGTGATTCGATGACAGCGGCGCCGGGGGCGCGACAGTGCGCCTCAGGCGGGGGCGCGGGGATCGCCTGCGACGTGACGACCGTGTTCCAGCCACAGGGCGAGGCCAGGCGACAGCTCGGTCTCGACCCGGCGTTGGTAGAGCGCCAGATCGTCGACCGTCAGTTCACCTTGCCAGCGACCATTGGTGCCCTTGTTGAGGAAGGTTTCGTGACCGCCCCGGAAGGAGCCCTCCGCGCCGGGCATCAGGTCCGCTCCGGCGCGCTTCATCGCCTCGAAGCCGGCGGCATCGATCAGATCCGGCCACAGCTCTTCGGGTACGCTGATATCCAGGAAGCTCGCGATGCGACGCATCTCGGCGTCGAGATCGGCCTTCAGGTCGTTGAAATGGACCAGCAACAGGTTGGGGCGGTGGCGCTCATTCCAGAAGGCTTGCTCGATCTCGAGGAAGCCATCGCCCATCTGCTCGGCCCTGCCGGTTCCGCCGGGCGTGACCCAGTGGCGAAAGAAGCCGCGGACGTCTTGCGGCGGACGCGGCGCGGGCATCGGCAGCGTCTCATCCCGGGCCGCCACCGCGTCCAGCCGTTCCCAGACCGCGTCGGTGTAGCCGTTGTAGTGGTTCAGATAGGACATGCAGGCGTCCCGGCCGTCCCGCGCCACATGGATGTAGCGGACTTCGTCCCAGACCGGCAGGGCGCTGAACGGCAGGTGAGACTTGATGTACCGGCGGTGGGTCTGCCCCTCCAGCAGGGTCAGCATGTCCGGCAGGTTGTCGCGCAGGCGGCAGTCCAGCCACGGCGAGATGGCGTGAAGCGGCCTGGGCTCGGTCGACTGGAAGACCAGCAGGCTGACGATCTGCTGCGTCCAGGTGGTGCCGACCTTGGGCGCCGTGGCGATGACGATGTCGCCCTCGCGCGGGACATAGGGGTCCCATTGCGTGCTATCGCAGTAGTAGCCGCGCTGATGCGCGAGCGGCGGGCGGCTGAGCATCGACGTCTCCCCCGAGAGCGGAGATCGACGTTATGCCGATGCGGGCGTGGTGGCCAGAGACGGCTCGATGCGCCGGTTCCCGACCGCGCCGCGCTGCTGCTGTCCGCCTGAACGGGCCGCCGACGGTCAGAACTCTTCCCAGCTCGCGCTGTCGACCTTCAGGGCGTTGGCGCCCCGGGTTCTTGCGACCGGGCCGCCGCCCGGCGCCCGGCGTCGAGCCTCGGGCGCCGGGGCTGATGGCGTCGTGAGCGGACGGGGTTCCTGCACGGTCGTCGCGCCGGCCAGGCTGAACCGGCCGACCAGCCGTCCGAGCTCGGCGGTTTCCGCCTTCAGGGAATGGGTCGCGGCCGTCGATTGCTCGACCATGGCCGCGTTCTGCTGGGTGACCTGGTCCATGTGATTGACGGCGTTGTTGACCTCATGGAGGCCATTGGCCTGTTCCGTCGATGAGGCCGCGATTTCCGTCACCAGCGCGTTGATCTCGGCCACGCGCTCGACGATGCGCTTCAGCGCGCCGCCTGTCTCGCCCACCAGCCTGGCGCCCTGGCCGACGTGCTGGGTGCTGGCCGAGATCAGGGTCTTGATCTCCTTGGCGGCCTGGGCGGAGCGCTGGGCCAGGGCCCGGACCTCGGACGCCACGACGGCGAAGCCGCGGCCCGCGTCGCCGGCGCGCGCCGCCTCCACCCCGGCGTTCAGCGCCAGAAGATTGGTCTGGAAGGCGATCTCGTCGATCACGCCGATGATCTGGGCGATCTCGCCGGCCGAGGTCTCGATCTGGCCCATGGCGGTGACCGCGTCGGTCATGATCTGGCCGGAGTGCTCGGCCTCTTCGCGAGCGGCGCCCACGAGGTTGGCCGCCTGGCTGGCGCCCTCGGCCGCCTTGCGCACCGCGGCGGTCAGCTCGTCGAGCGCCGCGGCGGTCTCTTCCAGGCTGGCGGCCTGCTGCTCGGTGCGGCGTGACAGGTCGTCCGACGCGAGGGAGATTTCGTCCGATCCGCTGCCAATGGCGGCGGACGACCGCGACACGGCGCGCAGCGTGTCGGCCAGCGACCTGACGGCGGCGTTGTAGTCGTCCTTCAGCGCCTGGAACTCGGGCGCCACCGCCTCGTCGAACGGCGTGGCCAGGTCGCCGGCGGCGAGGCGGGCCAGGGCGCGGCCCAGCGCCTCGACGGCGTGGGACTGCCGCGCCTCGGCGGCCAGGCGGATATCCTCGGCCGCCTTGCGCTGTTCCTCCAGGGTCTCGATGTAGACCGAGATGGCGAAGTCCATATCCAGCAGGATGGCCTTGATCAGGCTGGCGACCTTGCGCCCCACCGCTTCGCCGTCGTCCTTGCGTGCCATGAACCCCTTGGGCCAGTCCTCGCGGATGACCGCCTTGACCAGGTGTTCGGTGAGCAGCGCGTAGCCGCCGATATACCAGCGCGGCTCCAGGCCGATACGGGCGTGGACCTGACCGATGGTGCGCACGCCCCGGACATAGTCTTCGCCATAGCTGGCGGAGGTGATGATGCCCCAATGCTGCTGCTGGCGACTGGCGGCCAACTCAATGTGAGCGTCGCTGGAGAAGAAGCCGCGCGTCTCTGGAAAGGCCCGCACCTGGGCGTAGAAGGCGTCCAGCGCGGGGCGAATGGCCCGGGCGATGACCGGCTGCAGGCCTTTGATGTCGGCGCGGGCCGCCTCGTCCAACTGGATGAAGTTCAGACGTTGGTGCAGGGCGTGGTCATTCGACATGGCGGGCCTCCTCGCGGCCGGTAGTGGTGATCCGCCCGTGCGGACAAGGCGGGTCGCCCGGCGGACAGGTCTGGCGCACGGGCGAGGGGAGCGCCCCTGGTGACGGACTTGGCGGCGCCTTGGTTTCCCGGGAGGCTCTCGCCGCGCCAGTTTCAACCTGAAGCCCATCCTTCCCTCCGGCCGACATGCCAAGCATGAACAGCCCCCGCATCCGCGGCCGAAGCTCGGTCCCTGGCGGTGAATTTGGCGTTATGGAGAGCTGATCTGGAGGGTCTGTTTATGCCCAATATGGGTACATGCGACTATCCGAACCAGCCGTATTGTTGACCAGTACAACCTGTTGGAAAGTCGGCGGGACGAATACCGTCGTCGCGAGAACGGCGTTCTGTAATTTGGGCTCAGCCGATCATCATTGATTTGTCGTAGTCATGAAACGTCTGAACCTGCAGCGCTCCGATGCTGTTGAGCCCTGATACCAGTGAAGCGAGCGACTCCAGCGACTGGTTGAGGAGGACGTCCGGCCGCATCTGCTGGATCGCCGCCAGCGGGACAATCACCCCGCCCCGCGCCCCGACCCGGACGCAGCGACCCTCGTCGACCAGCCGGGCGACATGTCGCCGGACGGTCTCGTAGGGAAGACCCAGGCGCTTGGCGACGGCGTAGGCGCTGACCGGTGTCCTGGGGCTGTCGTCCGCGAGATCCGCGGCGGTGCGGTGGTCCGGGTCGCCAGATGATCGCCGCGGCGCCTCGGCGTTGGCCTGGATGATCGCGATCAGGACAATGCCGTGGAGCACATCGCCGTCGGTCAGGCGGGCGGCGATGGCGACGCAGCGCAGCACGTGATCCCAGCCATGCCGGACCGATGCGCGCCGCACGTCTCTCCCGGTCCGGGTCCGACTCGGTTCGAACTTGATCACGAGGCGCTCCTTCCACGGCGACCGATGCCTTGGGCACAAACACCTGTGATGGATTAGGCCCCCCGACGACCCCCTGTTCGACAGAAATGTGCCGGGTGCGTTGATCTGTCCCAGATCACTTCAGGCGGTCAGTGCGCCTCGTCCCAGTTGTCGGCCGCGCGGGCGTCGACGACCAGGGGCACGGTAAGGTCCACCGCCGGCACGGCGGCCTTCTCCATCACCGGGCGGATCACCGCCATCGCCGCCTCGGCCTTGCCGGCGGGGGCCTCGAAGACCAGTTCGTCGTGCACCTGCAGCAGCATCTTCACATCCGACAGGCCGGCGTCGGCCAGGGCGGCGTGCATGCGCATCATGGCCCGGCGAATGATGTCGGCCGCCGCGCCCTGGATCGGGGCGTTGATGGCGGCGCGCTCGCCGAACTGCCGCTCGGCCGCCGACTTGGAGTGGATCGCCGGGATGTGGATGCGGCGGCCGAAGATGGTCGACACGAAGCCGGCCTCGCGGACCTCGGCGCGGGTCTTGTCCATATAGGCGCGGATGCCCGGGAAGCGCTCGAAGTAGGTCTTGATGTAGGCTCCGGCCTCGCCCTGGTCGATGCCCAGCTGGTTGGCCAGGCCAAAGGCGCTGATGCCGTAGACGATGCCGAAGTTGATCGCCTTGGCCCGGCGGCGGGTCTCGGCGGGCATGCCCTCGACCGGCACGCCGAACATCTCCGAGGCGGTGGCCGCGTGGATGTCGAGCCCGGCCTTGAAGGCGCGCTTGAGTTCGGGGATGTCGCCGATGTGGGCCAGCAGGCGCAGCTCGATCTGGCTGTAGTCGGCGCTGATCAGCACGTTTCCGGGCGCGGCGACGAAGGCCTGGCGGATCTGGCGGCCGATCTCGTTGCGGACCGGGATGTTCTGAAGGTTCGGATCGGACGAGGCCAGGCGCCCGGTGGTGGCGGCCGCCAACTGGTAGGATGTGTGCACGCGATGGGTCGCCGGGTCCGCCGCCGCCGACAGGGCGTCGGTGTAGGTGCCCTTCAGCTTGGAGAGCTGGCGCCAGTCCAGCAGCGTGCGCGGCAGGTCGTGGGTGAGGGCCAGGTCTTCCAGCACGCTGGCGTCGGTGCCCCACTGGCCGGTGGCCGTCTTCTTCCCGCCGGGTAGCGCCATCTCGCCGAACAGGATGTCGCCGATCTGCTTGGGACTGCCCAGGTTGAAGGGACGGCCGGCCAGTTCGTGGGCCGTGGCCTCCAGCTCGACCATCTTCATGCCGAACTCGTGGCTGAGCCGGCGCAGGCGCTCGGGATCGACGCGGATGCCCTCCAGCTCCATGTCGGCCAGCACGGCGGGCATGCCGCGCTCAAGCGTCTCATAGACGGTGAGCAGGCCTTCGCGGGCCAGCCTGGGCTTGAGGATGCGCCACAGCCTCAGGGTGACGTCGGCGTCCTCCGCCGCGTAACAGGTCGCTGGCTTCAGCTCGACGTGCTTGAACGACTTCTGCGCCTTGCCGACGCCCGCCACCTGCTTGAACGGTATGGGGTCGTGGCCCAGGTGCAGACGCGCCAGCTCGTCCATGCCATGGCCGTGCAGCCCGCCCTCGAGCACGTAGGAGATCAGCATGGTGTCGTCGATCGGCGCCACGCGGATGCCCCGCCGCGCCATCACGGCCATGTCGTACTTGCCGTTCTGGGTGACCTTCAGGACGGCGGGATCTTCCAGCATCACCTTCAGGCGCTTCAGCGCCTCTGGCTTGTCCAGCTGAACGATCGGCTCGCGGGTGTCGGGCGTGTCGCCGAAGTCCAGGCCGCCGGAGCCTTCCACCGGCGTGTGCTCATGGGTCAGCGGGATGTAGCAGGCGTCGTTGGGCCCGATGGCCAGAGACACGCCGCACAGGCCGGCGTGGGTCGCTGACAGGGCGTCGGTCTCGGTGTCGAAGCCGACCAGGCCCGCCTCGGTCGCCCGGGCGATGAAGGCGTCGAGCGCCTCGAGAGTTCTGGATGCACTGGTAGGCGTCGTGATCGAACGTCTGGACCGGCGCATCGGCGTTCACCGCCTGCGGCGCGTAGCGGGGCGAGATGACCGGCGCCGTCGGCATGGCGGGCCGAACCTTCGTGGCGAAGGCCTGTCCGTCATGAGCCTCGTGCTTCCCGTCGCCGACCCGGCGCTGCAGGCTGCGGAACTCCATCAGCTCCAGAAACGCCGACAGCGTCTCCGGATCGGGGTCACGGACGGCGAAGTCCTCGATCGGCTCGGGCGCCGGGGCGTCGCAGGTCAGCCGGACCAGCTCACGGCTCAGCCGGATCTGGTCGGCGTATTCGATCAGGGTCTCGCGGCGCTTGGGTTGCTTGATCTCGCCGGCCCGGGCCAGCAGCGTGTCGAGATCGCCGTACTCGTCCAGCAGGGCGGCGGCGGTCTTGGGGCCGATGCCGGGCGCGCCGGGGACGTTGTCGACGCTGTCGCCGATCAGGGCCTGAAGGTCCACCATCTTGTCCGGGGTGACCCCGAACTTCTCCATGACCGCGTCTTCTTCCAGCCGCCGGTCCTTCATCGGGTCGTACATGACGACTCCGCCGCCGATCAGCTGCATCAGGTCCTTGTCGGAGGAGACGATCACCGCCTCGCCGCCGGCGTCCCGCGCCCGGCAGGCGTAGGTGGCGATCAGGTCGTCGGCCTCGTAGCCGGGCAGCTCGACACAGTGGACGCCGAAGGCGGCGGTGGCGTCGCGCACCAGCTGGAACTGCGGAATCAGGTCCTCGGGCGGTGGCGGCCGGTGCGCCTTGTACTGGTCGTACAGCGCGTTGCGGAAGGTCTTCTCCGAATGGTCGAAGATGGCCGCCAGGTGGGTCGGACCGTCCGCCCCCTTCATGTCCCGCAGCAGCTTCCACAGCATGTTGCAGTAGCCCTGCACCGCCCCGACCGGCAGGCCGTCGGACTTGCGCGTCAGCGGCGGCAGCGCGTGGTAGGCCCGGAAGATGTAGGCCGAGGCGTCGATCAGATAGAGGCGCAGGGCAGGGCCGTCCTGGGTCAGCGGGCGATGATCGGCGGGCGGCGCGTCGGTGTCGGTCATGGCGCGAATGTAGTGGGTGAGTCGCGCCGGGTCAGCCTCATTCGAGACTACGTCGGCAGCCGGCCCAACACGTCCGCCGCGAAGCTCGAGAGGGTGTCGTCGCGGGCGCCCATGATGACGATGCGGTCGCCCGGACGAGCCAGGTCGACCAGCTGGTCGCCCACCGCCTCGCGGCTGTCGAGCGCCTCGGCGTTGCGGCCGGCGGCGACAATATCGGCGGCGATGTCGGCGCTGGTCACGTCCATGGTCGTGGTGCCGCCGTGATAGACCGGCGGCGGCATCAGCAGCACGTCCTCGGCCGCCAGGCCTGCCGCGAAGCCTTCGACGAACTCCCGGCGCATCATCCGCAGCGGCCCGAAGCCATGCGGCTGGAACATCACCAGCAGGCGACCGGGGAAGGCATGCAGCGCCTCCAGCGTGGCGGCGATCTTGTCGGGGTTGTGGGCGAAGTCGTCGATGACCGTGACGCCGCCCTTGCGGCCGACGATCTCCATCCGGCGCTTGACGCCGCTGTAGCCCTCCAGCGCCGCGGCGGCCTTGGTCACGTCGAGACCGAGCGCCTTGGCCGCCCCCAGCGCCGCCATGGCGTTGGCGACGTTGTGGCGGCCCGGCACGCCGAGCTTCACCGGGATGTCGAGACCGTCCGCGCCGGTCAGGCGGAAGGCGATCGACTCGGGGGCCGGGACGATCGCCGAGGCCTCAAGGTCGGCGCCCAGGTCCGAGAACTCCAGGTCACCAGACGCTCCGGCCGCGCCTTGCTGGCCAGCAGCGCCGTCTCCTCATTGTCGAGGTTCAGCACCACCCTGTGGGCGCGATCGGCGAAGCCGGCGAACAGGGTCCGCAGCTCGGCCATCGACTTGTGGTCCTCGGAGATGTTGTTGATCACCGCCACCGTCGCGTCATAGCGGGCGATCGAGCCGTCGCTCTCGTCGACCTCGCTGACGAACAGATCGCCGCCGCCGACCAGCGCGCTGGCGAAGGGGATGTCGTCGGTGACGAAGTTCTTCATCACCGCGCCGTTCATGACGGTCGGGTCCTGGCCGAGGCTGTGCAGAATCCAGGCGATCATCGCCGTGGTCGTCGACTTACCGCTGGTGCCGGCGACGCCGACCGAACGCGGGGCCCCGTTGAACAGGTCGGCCAGCAGTTCGGGCCGTCGCAGGATGGTGGCCCCCAGCGCCCGCGCGCGGACCATGTCCGGCACGGTGTCCTCCACCGCGGCGCTGGCCACGATCACCTGGTCGGCGCTGACCACGCCGCTGCCGTCCTGCGGATGCAGGCCGATATCGAGGTCGGCCAGGAACTGGAACTTCGCGCCGGTCATGCCCTTGTCGAGCGCGCGGTCGGAACCCTCGACGCGCACGCCCATGGCC
This sequence comes from Caulobacteraceae bacterium, assembly GCA_965283745.1. Taxonomy (GTDB): domain Bacteria; phylum Pseudomonadota; class Alphaproteobacteria; order Caulobacterales; family Caulobacteraceae; genus Caulobacter. The sequence continues at coordinate 87,869 of CBDIPM010000008.1, read as the reverse complement.
TGGACGATGAGGGCGAGCGGCAGCATGCCGCTGCCGCCAATGCCGGAAAAGAAGTACGGTCTGTCGCGAAGCATCCTTGGCCAATATACGGTCGGGGGCAGGGCGGCAAACGGCCGGAAGGGCGCGGACGGGGATGGGGCAGCGGGTCAGGATCGGCGTGGTCGCGCCCTCGTCCTTCATCGACCCCGCCGTGCCCGATGAGGTGACGGCCTTCGCCCGGGCGCAATATGGAGACCGGGTCGAGCTGGTGTTCGATCCGCAGTGCTTCGCCCGCCACGGCCATTTCGCCGGAACCGACGCGGAGCGGGCGGAAGGCGTACTGCGCATCGCCAATGATCCGGACATCGACGCGGTCTGGTTCGCGCGCGGCGGCTATGGCTCCTGCCGCCCGGCCGAGGCCATCCTGGCGGGCCTGACCGAGGCGGCGCGGCGCAAGACCTGGATGGGCTACAGCGACGGCGGCGCATTGCTGGCAGGGCTCTACCGGGCGGGGTTTGCGCACCTGGCCCACGGCCCGCTGCCGCACGACATCCGCCGGGCGGGCGGCGAGGCGGCCGTATCCCGGGCGCTGGCCTGGCTGGTCGACCGCGACCCCGCCGCGCTGGAGCCGGGCCTCGTCCCTGGCGAGAAAGCCGCCGCCTTCAACCTGACCATCCTCGGCCAGATTCTCGGCACGCCGCTCGAGCCGGACCTGACCGGCTATGTGCTGATCCTCGAGGAGGTCGGCGAGTACGCCTACCGCATCGACCGGATGATGTTCCACCTGACCAGCAACCCGGCGATCCGCCGCGTGAAGGGCATCCGGCTGGGCCGCTGTTACGTTGACGAAAACCCGACCGCGGACTTCGGCATGACGGCGGAGGAGATCGTCCGCTTCTGGTGCGAGCGGTCGGGGATCGTGTTCCTCGGCGGCGCCGATATCGGCCACGACGCCGCCAACAGGGTCGTGCCGTTCGGGGGGATCTAAAGGAACAGCTTGTTGTAGTCGCCCGGCGCTCCGCCGGCCGCCGCCAGCGCGTCGGAGTCTCCGGTCTCCAGGAAGGCCGTCGTCGCCGTCTTCAGGGCCGCCAGCGCCGCGCGGGCCAGGCCCGTCCCCGCCGAGAGCCGCCGCGCGCCCAGCGCTTCCAGCCTCTCTGCGAGCGGCAGGCCCGGGCGGGCGATGACGTTCAACGGCAGGTCGCACCCGGCGGCGATCTGCGAGATGTGGTCGTCCTCGACCACGAACGGAACGAACAGGCCGTCGGCGCCGGCCTCGCGGTACAGCGCCCCGCGCCGGAGCGATTCGGCGACCGCCGCCTCGCCCTGCGCCAGCCCCTTGAGGAAGACGTCGGTGCGGGCGTTAATGAACAGGTTCACGCCGGCCTTGGCCGCGGCCTCGCGCACCGCCGCGATCTTGCGGGCCAGCAGCTCCGGCGGTTCACGCCCGTCCTCGATGTTGATGCCCACTGCGCCGGCGTCGATGACCTTCGCGACATTCTGCGCCACCACCGACGGATCATCGGCGTAGCCGCCCTCGAAGTCGCAGGTCACCGGGATCGACACCACCCGGGTGATCTCGCGCACCGTGGTGATCAGGAACTCGACCGGCAGGTGGTGGCCGTCGGCATAGCCGTGCGCCCAGCAGACCGCCGCGCTCGAGGTGGCGACGGCCTTCGCGCCGAGCGTCTCGATGATCCGCGCGGATCCGGCGTCCCAGGCGTTGGGGAGGGTGAGGAAGCCCGAGGCGTGCAGGCTGTGGAAGATGTCGGCGTTGCTCATCCGCCGAACATAGGTCCGCCCGTTCAGGGCGTCAGCCCCGGCGGTCGCGGAAAGCGGACCTCAATGGCCGGCCGAACCCTCGTAGACCCCCGGCGCGAGCCGTTCGTTCTCGTCGCCCGGGGCGGTGGCGGCCACGAAGCGACGGTCGCAGTAGGGGCAGTCGACCCAGCCGGCCTCGCCCATCTCCAGCCAGACGCGCGGGTGGCCGAGCGCGCCGCCGACGCCTTCACAGGCGATGCGGTGCGAGCGGACCGTCACCGTCTCCGGCGCGGGGAACATCGCGGCCTGCGGCAGCGGGGTTGCGGTGGGCGTCGTCGCCTTGGGCTTGCGGGCCATCGAGGGTCTTCCGTGCAAAGCGTCAGGCCGCCCTTGGCTGGACGGCGCGCGAGGCATACCTATGCGACGCGCCGCTTTGGCGTCAACGACCCGGGTCCCCATGCAGCTCCCCGACTACGCGATTGAGGCCGAGGGCCTCTACAAGACCTACGCCGGCACCAAGACCTCGCCGCCGAAACAGGCGCTCAACGGCATCGACCTGAAGATCCCGCGCGGTTCGATCTTCGGCCTGCTGGGACCCAACGGGGCCGGCAAGTCGACCTTCATCAACATCCTCGCCGGGCTGACGAAAAAGACCTCCGGGACGGTGCGGATCTGGGGCCGCGACATCGACGAACGCTCGCGCGACGCCCGCGCCGCCATCGGGGTGGTGCCGCAGGAGCTGGCCGCCGACGTCTTCTTCACCCCGCGCGAATCGCTGGAGGTCCAGGCCGGCATGTACGGCGTGCCCAAGGCCGAGCGCCGTACCGATGAGTTGCTGGCCGCGCTGGGCCTGAGCGACAAGGCCGGCGCCTATGTTCGCATGCTGTCGGGCGGCATGAAGCGCCGGCTGATGGTGGCCAAGGCCATGGTTCACCAGCCGCCCGTGCTGATCCTCGACGAGCCCACGGCCGGGGTCGACGTCGAGTTGCGCCGCCAGCTGTGGAACTACGTCGTGGGCCTCAACCAGATGGGCGTGACCATCGTCCTGACCACCCACTATCTGGAAGAGGCGCAGGAACTCTGCGACCAGATCGCCATCATCAACCGCGGCGAGGTCGCGGCCTGCGAGCCGACGGCGACCCTGCTCAAGCGCCTGGACACCCGCAACGTGGTGGTGACGCCCGAGGAGCCGGTGGCCACGGCGCCGGACCTGGCCGGCTTCGAGACGAAGCTGCGCGGCGGCGGCTCCTTCGCGGTCACCTACCGGACCGGCGAATTGAGCGTCGAGCAGGTGCTGGCGGCCGTGAAGGCCAGCGGCCTGCACATCAAGGACATCGCCACCGAGGACCCGGACCTGGAAGACGTCTTCCTGGCCCTGACCTACGAGGCGCCCGGCGGCGTCAGCCCGACGAAGGACTGACGCGCCTACAGCTCGATCATGTCGAAGTCGGCCTTGGGCGTGCCGCACAGCGGACAGACCCAGTCGGCCGGGATGTCGGACCAGCGGGTTCCGGGGGCCAGTCCCTCGCCCGGATCACCCTCGGCCTCGTCATAGAGATAGCCGCAGGTCCGGCATTGCCAGGTCTTGTAGGCGTCTTCCGTCGTCATGCTCGTCTGTCCGGCTGCGGATGGGCGGCGAAACTGAGGCGCAGCGTCGCCAGGCTGGTTTCGCGAATGGGATCAAGGTCCATGTCAGGATCGACCAGGCACTGCACCGACAGGCCCAGCAGAAGGCTGCCCACCATCAGGGCGGCGGCGTCGGGATCGAGGTCGGCGCGGATCGCGCCCTCGTCCTGGCCGCGGATGACGATGCCTTCCAGCAGGCGCTCGACCTTCTCGTGCGAGGCGGCGAACGCCGTGCGCAGCGCCGACAGGTCAGACACCGCGTCGGCCAGCAGCATGAAGTAGGCCCTGCCCTCGGCTTCCAGGCGCAACTGGCGAAGGTAGTGGTCGACATAGCCCAGAAGGGCCTCGAGCCCCGGGGCCGTGTCGATGCCGGCGACGTCCAGCGCCTCGGCCTGGCGTTCGTGCAGATGGGCGATCAGGGCTTCGGTCATACCCTGTTTGGAGCCGAACTTCTGGGTGGCCAGCCCGCGGCTGTAGCCGGCGCGGGCGCCGATCGCCTCGAAGGTCGCGGCCCGCACCCCCTGTTCGACGATCACCTCGGTCGCCGCGCGCAGCAGCCGTCGTTCGGACTCGTCGCGGCGCTGGGCCTGCGATCGCCGGGTCGTGACGATCTGGTCGCGGTCGGGCATGACGGATCCCTAACTTATTTGTTGGCTGTATAGCAACTGAATGCTACGGGGCTTCGAGGCTGGCCCGCCGAGAGCCGCCAGGGAAAGACGCAAGGAGCGCCAGCATGATCCCGCAGGACGTCGCCAACACCATCATCGATCCGAAGGCCTACGCCGACTGGAACCGGGTCGATGACGCCTTCCGGTGGCTGCGGGCCAACGCGCCGCTGGAACAGGCCCAGCCTGAAGGCTTCGACCCCTTCTGGGTGGTCACGCGCTTCGCTGATATCCAGGAAGTCGAAAAGCAGAACGAGCTGTTCCACAACGGCGACCGCGCCACCGTGGTCACCCCGATCGAGGTCGACAAGCGCGTGCGCGAGATGACCGGCGGCTCGCCCCATCTGGTCCGCTCGCTGGTCCAGATGGACAACCCCGACCACTTCGCCTACCGCCGCCTGACCCAGGCCTGGTTCCTGCCGCAGAACATCCGCGGGCTTGAGGCGCGTATCCGAGAGATCGCCAGGGGTTTCGTCGACCGCATGGCGGCCAAGGGCGACCGCTGCGACTTCGCCAAGGACGTCGCCTTCCTCTATCCGCTGCACGTGATCATGGAGGTCCTGGGCGTTCCGGAGATCGACGAGCCCCGGATGCTGAAGCTGACCCAGGAGCTGTTCGGCAGCGCCGACGCCGAGCTGAACCGCGGCGGCGCGGTGACCGACGTCGATACCGGCATCGCCAACCTGCAGGCCACGGTCATGGACTTCATGACCTACTTCAACGCCATGACCGAGGATCGCCGGGCCAACCCGCGCCAGGACCTGGCCAGCGTGATCGCCAACGGCCAGATCGACGGCAAGCCGCTCGGCCACCTGGAAGCGATGAGCTACTACATCATCGCCGCCACCGCCGGCCACGACACCACCTCCAGCACCACCGCCGGCGCCATGTGGGCCCTGGCCGAGAACCCCGACCAGTTCCGCAAGCTGAAGGACAACCCCGGCCTCATCCCGGGCCTGGTCGAGGAGTCGATCCGCTGGGAGACGCCGGTGAAGCACTTCATGCGAACCGCGACCGAGGATGCCGAACTGGCCGGGCGCAAGATCGCCAAGGGCGACTGGCTGCTGCTCAGCTATCCGTCCGGCAACCGCGACGAAAGCGTGTTCACCGACCCCTACCGCTTCGACATCGAGCGCACGCCCAACAAGCACGTCGCCTTCGGCTACGGCCCACGTCTGCCTCGGCCAGCACCTGGCGCGGATGGAGATGCGGGTCCTGTGGGAAGAGCTGCTGCCCCGCCTTGAGAGCATCGAGCTCGACGGAACGCCGCGGCGGATGGAAGCCAGCTTCGTCTGCGGGCCCAAGTCTGTGCCCGTGCGGTTCAAGATGACCTGATCCCGGCGGCCGGGTCGCCAACGACCCGGCCGGCCCTTTTTCGGGATCCGCCCGATCGGTCCGCCGGCGGGCTAGCGCGCCGCGCGGACTTCAGCTAAACACCCGCCTCCGCCAGCGATCCGCACCCGTAGCTCAGCTGGATAGAGCGTTGCCCTCCGAAGGCAAAGGTCACACGTTCGAATCGTGTCGGGTGCGCCATTTCCTTCCTTCGCAATGAGGGACAGGCGCGGAAGGAGGGCCTTTTACGGCCCGCTCTGTCAGCCTTGCCGGCGCCGCCGGCCCTGAACCGGGCCCTACTCCGGGCGGTTGAGGATCGAGGCGGTCGCCACCAGTTCCCCCAGCAGGGCCATGGTCGCCGCGCCCGAGCACTCGAACGGATTGAGCTCGACCCGCCTGAAGTACTTCAGCAGCAGGCCGGGGTTGAGCTTGTTGATGCTCACATGGCCCATCGTCCAGTTGCCGAACCGGCGCTCCGAAATCTCTTCGTAGGCAAGCAGTCTGACCTGCTGGTGGCGGTCGTCCCGGACGATGGCGTTGAACAGGTCGCAGACTTCGTCGCGACCGCCCTCGATGACCTGGATGAACAGGTTGTCGGAGACGCACAGCAGGCCGGTGATGCCCAGCGCCGGGTTGTTCTTGCGCGACTGGTCGAGGATCGTGTCCAGGGCGGCCCCTTGCAGGGCGTCGACGGGACGGCTGGCGTAAAGGCAGCGAACCAGCATCATCAGCTCCGGTGCTTCAGCAGCGAGAGGAACTCGCTGCGCAGGTGGTGATCCTTGAGGAACGAGCCCCGCATGACGCTGTTGATCATCATGGTCTCGTTATCCTTCACACCCCGCCAGTGCATGCAGAAGTGATCGGCTTCCATGACGACAGCCAGACCGTCGGGCCGCACCTTCTCCATCAGAAGGTCGGCCATCTGGGTGATGGCCTCTTCCTGGATCTGGGGGCGTGACATCACCCATTCGGCGAGGCGGGAGTATTTCGACAGGCCGATCAGATTGGAATGCTCGTTGGGCATCAGCCCGACCCAGAGCTTCCCCATGATCGGACAGAAGTGGTGGCTGCAGGCGCTGCGGATCGTGATGGGCCCCACGATCATCAGCTCGTTCAACGCCTCGGCGTTGGGAAACTCGGTAACCGGAGGCGGGCTGGCGTAACGGCCGCGGAAAACCTCGGTCAGATACATCTTGGCCACGCGCCGCGCCGTTTCCTGGGTGTTGTGATCACTCTCGGTGTCGATCACCAGGCTTTCCAGCACGCCCTTGAACTTGCCCTCCACCTCGGCGAGGAGCGCTTCGAGGTCCCCGGGCTCCAGGAATGCGGAGATGTTGTCGTTGGCGTGGAAGCGCTTGCGGGAGGCCTTCAGTCGAACGCGGATCTTCTCCGAGACGGGCTGGTCGGGGGTCAGGGGCTTGCTCACCGGCTCTCCATTCGCAACAGGCCCGCCGCCCGTCCCGGGCGGTTGGCGAGACAGTTCGGCGCGGCCGTCCGCATGATGTCTTTAGGCTTGTGGTCCACCGCAGGCCAACACTAACGCGCGGCCGCGGCGGGGCCCGGCGAGACCGGGATCCAGACTTCGTTGCGACGCATGAACCACAGCGTCCATGGGGGATCGTACCGCGCCAGGGCCGCCGGGCCGGCGCTGCTCAGCTTGCGACGGCTCATGAAGGCGCGCAGCGCCGCCGTTCGACGCTCGACCTCCGCCGGCGATGCGAGGCCCGAGAAGCGCACGACGGCGAAACGCCGGGGCGGAACAGATACGATCCGCACCCGCCTGTCGTTGGGCGTCGGCAAGGTCTCCCGTGTGTAGGCGCCCGGCATGACAAAGCGCACGATCCACTCGCCGTCGCGGCCCGACTGGATGACGGGCGCCGTCATGGCGATGGTCTCGCCGGGGGCGCGCTCCTGAACGACAGGCGCGGTCATCGCGATGCTCTGGCGGCTGGTGTTGCCGCCGAAGATGTAGCCGGCCAGCAATCGGAAGCCCGCGTTCGAGGCTTCGTCCCGGCTCCCGCCAACCGTGACCTCGGCCGCGAGGAGCGCGGGATAGTCGCGAACCTCGAAGGCGCCGTCGCCGAGCACGACGCGGAAAGCAGGCTCTTCGGTCGCCAGGGCGGGGCCTCCCAGGGTGAACAGGGCGAAGATCAGCCCGAGGCAAAAGTGTCTCATGGGCTTCGATACGCGCTCCGGCCGCTATCGGATCGCGAAGGGCGCGCGGAGTCCTCTAAAACCAGCCGCTTTCACGCAGGGCTCTGGCGTAGGCGCGGCTGACGGGGACCTGGACGCCGCCGGTCAGGGTCAGGGTGGCCTTGCCGTCGCCGCGACGGGCGTCGGCGACAGCGTCGCGCGCGACCCACCAGGAGCGGTGCACCTGGGCGCCCTCAAGGCCTTCCAGTTCGGCAATGGCGTCCGACAGCCGCATCAGGATCAGATCCTGCCCCTTGCTGGTGTGCAGGCGCAGGTAGTGGTCCTGGGCCTCGACGGCGTGGATGTCCGCGCCGCGAAGCTTGGCGGGAAGGCGCTCTAGGAACCGTGGCGGGGCCGCACCGGCCGGCGCAGCATGGGTCTCCGCCGGCGCCCGCTGGATGAAGTAGTTCAGCGCGGTGATCACGCAGGTCACCACGAACACCGGTCCCAGAAAGAAGGGCAGGTGTTCAAGCCGTGGCTCGCGCTGGAAGAAGACGTTCGACACCGCCCAGATGACCAGGGTCAGCGGGATGGTCAGGGCCACGACGATGACCGCGCCCTGCAGCGCCGGCCGGTCGTCGAACCAGCCGCCGCGATCAACCAGCTCTGAAACGACGAAGCCGGCCAGGCCGCCGATGAGCGTGACGGTGACCCAGTAGAACAGCCTGCCGGGAAGTGGGGCTTCGCCTGTACCGAACGCCCCGGCCAGCGCCATGAAGACCCCGGCGCCGGCCGCGATGAGCAGACCGCGTGTGTGCCGCGACGCCAGCACCGTGGCGATCCACGATGCGTGAACGGCGCCGCGCGTCGTTTCGCGAACGGCGCTGACCTTCCCACGTATCGGCGGCTGCGTGTCCAAGCCTGGGTCCCTACGCCTTTCGTCATCGACAACCCGCCAGCACAGGCAGACCCCGATGACCTCCTCCCGGATGAAGACCGCCGCCCTCTTCCTGTCAATCGCGACCCTGCACGGCGTCATGCTCGCCGCCCTGCCGGTGGGCGGCGCCCGGGCGCAGGACATCGCCCCGGCGTCGGAGGCGCAGGCGACACGGCCTGTCGCCTTCCACGGCGTCTTCATCGGAGCCTGAGCCATGACCGCACAACCCTCCCGCACCCTTCCGTCCAGCCGCAACGCCGGCTGGGTTCTGGTCGCCGCGGCCGCCGTCGCGATCGCCGCCCTGTTCGGGCCGCAGATCATCACCATCGCCGGGAAGGGCCGTCTTCACGGCCCCGACCTCGCCCTGTTCGCCGCCCAGCCGATGGTTCTGCAGCTGCACATCCTGGCCGCGTTGGGAACGGTCGCGCTGGGCGGCCTGATCTTCTCGATGCGAAAGGGCCGGACCTTCCATCGCGCCGCCGGCTGGCTCTGGGTGGTCCTGATGGCGACGACCGCCGTCTCTTCCCTGTTCATCGTCGGACTCAACGGGGATTTCTGGTCGGTGATTCACCTGCTGAGCGGCTGGGTCTTGATCGTTCTGCCCATCGGCGTCTGGGCGGCGCGCAAGCATCGTGTCGACGTCCATCGCAAGACCATGACCGGCATCTTCGTCGGCGGGTCGCTGGTGGCGGGCGCCTTCACCTTCCTGCCCGGCCGGCTGATGTGGAAGCTGGTCTTCGGCTGAGGCGGCCTTGCCATCGGCGCGACCGGGGGGCTATCCCGGATGCGGGCGGCGCCATCGGTCGCCCGTCAGGACGCGCGATGACCGCAGTCAAGCCCCGCGCCCGCTCCGGCGGTAGAGGACGACCGTCCAAGGGGACGGGCCTGGACCTGAAGCAGGCGATCCTCGATTCGGCCGAGGGGCTATTTTCGCGACACGGTTTCTACGGCGTCACCACTCGTCAGGTGGCGTCCGAAGCCGGCGTCGACACCGCGCTGATCCACTATTATTTCGGCGCCAAGCGCGAGTTGTTCGACGCGGTGCTGCTGCGCCGGGCCGAGATCCTGAACCAGGAGCGCGCCCAGGCGATGACCGCCTACGAGGCGGCCCATCCGGGGACCATGACCGCCGAGGGCGTGATCGCCGCCTTCATCGACCCGCTGGTCGAACGCGCCCTGACCGGCGGGCCGGGCTGGAAGAACTGGTTCGGCCTCGTCGCCCAGATCAACACCACGCCCGCCTGGGGCGGTGAGGTCATGCACCGGTTCTTCGATCCGGTGGTGCAGCAGCTGATCGACACCCTCAAGCGCGCCATTCCAGAGGCCGACCTCGCCGATCTCTACTGGAGCTACCAGTTCCTGACCGGATCGATGACCCTCTCCGTGGCCGAGACCGGCCGCATCGACCAGCTGTCCAACGGCCTGTGCCAGTCCAGCGACCTGGAGGCCGTTCGCCAGCGCCTCTACACCTACTGCGCCGCCGGCTTCGAAGCGGTCATCCGCAAGGCGCGCGCCTGAGCTGACCGTGGCGCCCGTGGCGCCAATTCATCACATGGTGAAAAATAGCGACGTTCGGTAGTCGCCCCCTCTTCCGTGCGCGTCCGGCTTGGATGATGGTCCCCCACAATTCGCGTTCTGGTGAATTTGAAACTTTGACGATCCCGTCAAAAGGGATCGCTTGGGAGGACGACAATGAGGACGATGTTCAAGGCCGCTCTGCTGGCCGGCGCCGCCTGGAGTGCGTGCGCGACTTTCGCCGTCGCACAGGATGTTCCCGCCGCCGATACCGAAGTCGAAGCGGTCGTGGTCACCGCGCGGCGCACCGAGGAAAACCTGCAGGACGTGCCGGGCGCAGTTTCCGCGTTCAGCCAGGCCTCGCTCGAGCGGCTCCAGGTCACCGACGTGACCGGTCTGCAGGGCGCGGTCCCTAACGTGAATATCTCGCAGGGCCGCGGCTCTTCGAACGCGACCAACATCTTCATCCGCGGCATCGGCCAGCCCGACGCGCTGCAGACCTTCGACCCCGCCGTCGGCGTCTATGTCGATGACGTCTACTACAGCCGCATCCGCGGCACGCAGTTCGACCTGTTCGACCTGGAACGCGTCGAGGTCCTGCGCGGCCCGCAAGGCACGCTGTACGGCAAGAACACCATCGGCGGCGCGCTGAAGGTGGTCACCCGCAAGCCGGGGGACGAGTTCCGCGCCGGCCTGTCGGCCGCCTACGGCAGCTACAACCAGATGGAACTCAAGGGCTCGGTCTCCGGCCCCGTCAGCGACACGCTCGCGCTCGGCGTCGCCGGCCTGGTGTCCAAGCGTGACGGCTTCGTCGAGGACCCGGTCACCGGCGAGGAATACAACGACAAGAACACCTGGGCTGTCCGCGCCGCGGCGACCTGGAAGCCGTCCGACGACGTCCGCGTCGACCTGTCGGCTGACTACAGCCGCGATGACGCCGCCATGACCGTCGGTCAGGCGACCAGCACCCTGACGACCATCCTGGGCGTGCCGCTGCTGGCCATCTCCAACCCGCCGCCGTCCTACGACTTCAAGACCCGCACCACCACGGGCCTTCCGAACTCGACCGAGCTGACCCACTACGGGTTCGCCGGGACGGTGACCTGGAACATCAGCGACGCCCTGTCGCTGAAGTCGATCACCGCCTACCGGAACCTGGAGACCGACGACTATATCGACATCGACGCCACCCAGCTGGAGCTGGGCGACGTGTTCGTGGGCGTGAACCAGAACCAGACCAGCCAGGAGTTCCAGCTGAACTACGTCGAGGGTGCGTGGACCGTCGTCGGCGGCGTCTACTGGATGAACGAGCAGATCGACTCGCACCAGGAAGCCTACGCCGACGACTTCCTCGGCGCCGCCTTCGGCAACGCGACCTTCCTGCGCACCGTGGACGATGATCTGGAGACCACCAGCAAGGCGGCCTACGTCAACGTCAGCTACGACCTGACCGAGACCCTCCAGGTCACCGGCGGCCTGCGCTACACCGACGAAAAGAAGACCTATTCGCGCACGACCTCGACCTTCTCGTCGTTCGCGCCCTTCACCGCCAACCCGGCCTTCGCCTTCAACGGCCTGACCGAGAGCTGGGAAGATGTCTCGCCGATGGTCGACGTCCGCTGGATGCCGGCCGAGAACATCACCCTCTATCTGCGCGGCTCCAAGGGCTTCAAGTCGGGCGGCTTCAACGGCCGGGCCAACAACCCGGGTGAACAGGCGCCGTATGAGCCCGAGACCGTCGAGAGCTACGAAGGCGGCATCAAGACCACCTGGGCCGGCGGTCGCTACCTGCTGAACTTCACCGTCTTCACCAACGACTACCAGGACTTCCAGGCCCGGGTGTCGGGGACGGTCACCGATCCGGGCACCGGCCTGCCGAGCCCGGAACTGACGGTCATCAACGCCGGCGGTCTGAAGACGTCGGGCGCTGAACTGGAAGCCGTCGCCCGTCTGGTCCCGGGCCTGCTGCTCGACGCCCAGATCGGCCTGCTGAACGCCGAGTACGAGGACTTCGACGATGTCCGCTTCGTCGCCACCGGCGGCAGCCGCGCCTTCCAGGAACCGGCCTTCGCGCCCAAGTGGACCGCCCGCTACGGCGGCCAGTACACCTTCGATCTGGGGGCCAACGGCTCGCTGATCGTCGGCGCCCAGGCCAAGTACCGGTCCGAGATGGCCCTGGCGATCGACAACACCCCGACCAACAGCAAGGTCCGACTGCCCGGCATGTGGGACGACAACCACTGGATCTGGGACGCCCGCGCCGTGTGGGAAAGCAGCGACCGCCGTTACACCGCCGGCGTCTACGGCCAGAATATCGGCGACGAGCTCTACAAGACCGACGCGCAGGAATTCTCGTCGGTCGGCGGCATCCGCACCGCCTACTACGGCGCGCCGAAGACCGTCACGCTGCGCCTGACGGCGAAGTACTAGCAGGCTGGGCCTTCGCGGCCTTCGCATACGCAACATTGGACCCCGCCGGGCGACCGGCGGGGTTCTTTTTTCCTATCGCCTCCATCGGGTTGCACGCGCCGCCCGACCGCGCCATAACCCGGCCCGGTCCGCGATCGCGGGCCTTCCCCAGCGACATCCGCGAGACCCAATAGCGCGATGAATATCCACGAGCATCAGGCCAAGGCCGTCCTGGCCGAATTCGGCGTCCCCGTTCCCCGCGGCTTCGCCGCCTTCACTCCCGAAGAAGCCCAGAAGGCCGCCGAGACGCTCGGCACGCCCGTCTTCGTCGTGAAGAGCCAGATCCACGCCGGCGGACGCGGCAAGGGCCGCTTCGAGGGCCTGGGCCCCGACGCAAAGGGCGGCGTCCGCGTCGTCAAGTCCGTCGCCGAGGTCCGCAGCAACGCCGAGGAGATGCTCGGCCGCGTGCTGGTGACCCACCAGACGGGCCCCAAGGGCAAGCAGGTCAACCGCCTCTACATCGAGGAAGGGGCGGCCATCGCCAAGGAATTCTACCTGTCCCTGCTGGTCGACCGGCAGACGAGCATGGTCTCGGTCGTCGCCTCGACCGAAGGCGGCATGGACATCGAGGAGGTCGCCCACGACACTCCGGAAAAGATCCACACCTTCTCTATCGACCCTGCCACCGGCGTGTGGCCGACCCACCAGCGCGCGCTGGCCAAGGCCCTCGGCCTGACCGGCGGCCTGGCCAAGGAAGCGGCCTCGCTGCTGACCCAGCTCTATACGGCGTTCCTGGCCAAGGACATGGCGATGCTGGAGGTGAACCCTCTCATCGTCACCGCCGACGACCACCTGCGCGTCCTCGACGCCAAGGTCTCGTTCGACGGCAACGCCCTCTACCGCCACCCGGACATCAAGGCCCTGCGCGACGAGACCGAGGAAGACTCCAAGGAGATCGAAGCCAGCAAGCACGACCTGGCCTACATCGCCCTCGACGGCGAGATCGGCTGCATGGTCAACGGCGCGGGCCTCGCCATGGCGACCATGGACATCATCAAGCTGTACGGCGCCGAGCCGGCCAACTTCCTCGATGTCGGCGGCGGCGCCAGCAAGGAGAAGGTCATCGCGGCCTTCAAGATCATCACCGCCGACCCCGCGGTGAAGGGCATCCTGGTCAACATCTTCGGCGGCATCATGCGCTGCGACATCATCGCCGAGGGCGTGGTGGCCGCGGTCAAGGAAGTCGGCCTGAAGGTTCCGCTGGTCGTCCGTCTCGAAGGCACCAACGTCGAGCTGGGCAAGAAAATCATCAACGAAAGCGGCCTGAACGTCATCGCCGCCAACGATCTGTCGGACGGCGCGGAGAAGATCGTCGCCGCCGTGCGAGGCGCCAAGTAATGTCCATCCTCATCGGCACCAACACCAAGGTCATCTGCCAGGGCATCACCGGCGCCCAGGGCACCTTCCACTCCGAGCAGGCCATCGCCTACGGGACCAAGATGGTCGGCGGCGTCACGCCGGGCAAAGGCGGCACGACGCACATCGGCCTGCCGATGTTCGACACCGTCGGCGAGGCCAAGTCGGCCACCGGCGCCGACGCCTCGGTGATCTACGTTCCGCCGCCCTTCGCGGCCGACGCCATCCTGGAGGCCATCGACGCCGAGATCGGCCTGATCGTCTGCATCACCGAGGGCATCCCGGTGCTGGACATGGTCAAGGTCAAGAAGGCCCTGGCCGGTTCGAAGTCGCGCCTGATCGGTCCGAATTGCCCGGGCGTGCTGACGCCGGGCGAGTGCAAGATCGGCATCATGCCGGGCTCGATCTTCTCCAAGGGCTCGGTGGGCGTCGTCTCGCGCTCGGGCACCCTGACCTATGAAGCGGTGTTCCAGACCACCAACGCGGGCCTCGGCCAGACCACGGCCGTCGGCATCGGCGGCGACCCGGTCAAGGGCACCGAGTTCATCGACGTGCTGGAGCTCTTCCTCGCCGACGAAGCCACCAAGTCGATCGTCATGATCGGCGAGATCGGCGGCGCGGCCGAAGAAGACGCCGCCCAGTTCCTGATCGACGAAGCCAAGCGCGGCCGCAAGAAGCCGATGGTCGGCTTCATCGCCGGGCGCACCGCCCCTCCGGGCCGCCACATGGGCCACGCCGGCGCCATCGTGTCGGGCGGCAAGGGCGGCGCCGAGGACAAGATCGCGGCCATGGAGGCGGCGGGCATCCGCGTGTCGTCCTCGCCCGCGCGCCTCGGTGAGACGCTGCTGGAAGTGCTCAAGGGCTGACGAATCGAGGCGTCCGTGACGGACGCGTTCGGCGCAATTCAGGGAAGGGGGCTGGTCGTGAGGCCGGCCCCCTTCGCCCGTTCCGGACCGCAGGTCTTGCTGTATGGAGAGCAAAGCCGCCCGATCGCGCGCCCTGCACCGAAAAAACTTCCCTCGCGGGAATTTGGCGGGTCCCCGCGGAGTTAACAGAGACTATATACCCGCAGATACACAGCCCCGACCCCGGGGGCTGACAGGCGCGAGACCGATGGCGGACGACGCAGGCATCATCAATCAGGTTCTGACCGAAACTTCCTTCCTCTACGGCGCCAACGCCGCTTTCGTGGAGGACCTCTACGCCCGGTGGTCAGAGAATCCGGGGTCGGTCGACGCGTCCTGGGCCGGCTTCTTCGCCACGCTGCACGATCAGGCCGACGAAGTCCGCAAGGCCGCGAGCAAACCGTCCTGGATGCCGCGCCAGGTCGCGGCGGCCCGGCCCGACTGGCTGTCGGCCATCGACGGGCTCTGGCCGGCGGTCGAGGCCAAGCTCGGCAAGGCCGTCGAGGCTCGCCAGCCCACCGCCGCCCCCGCCGATGTCCGCGCCGCGACGCTCGATTCGCTGCGCGCCATCATGATGATCCGGGCCTACCGGATGCGCGGCCACCTGCAGGCCAACCTCGACCCGCTGGGCATGGCCACCACGCCCGGCGACGCCAGCGAGCTGGACCCGGCGACCTACGGCTTCACCGAGGCGGACTACGACCGCCCGATCTTCCTGGACTTCGTGCTCGGGCTGGAGACCTCCACGCTGCGGGAGATCCTGGCCATCCTTCGCCGCACCTACTGCGGCACGGTCGGCGTGCAGTACATGCACATCTCCGATCCCAGGGAGAAGTCCTGGCTGCAGGAGCGGATCGAGGGCCGTGACAAGGAGATCACCTTCTCGAAAGAGGGCAAGGTCGCCATCCTCAAGAAGCTGATCGAGGCCGAGGGCTTCGAACGCTTCCTGCACAGGCGCTTCCCCGGCACCAAGCGCTTCGGCCTCGACGGCGGTGAAGCGGCGATCCCCGCGCTGGAGCAGATCATCAAGCGCGGCGGCGCCCTGGGCGTGAAGGACATCGTGCTGGGCATGCCCCACCGCGGCCGCCTGAACGTCCTCGCCGCCGTGATGGGCAAGCCCTACCACGTCATCTTCCACGAGTTTCAGGGCGGCTCGTCCCTGCCTTCGGACATCGAGGGCTCGGGTGACGTGAAGTACCACATGGGCGCCTCGTCGGACCGCTCGTTCGACGACAACAGCGTCCACCTGTCGCTGACCGCCAATCCATCGCACCTCGAGATCGTCAATCCGGTCGTGCTGGGCAAGGCGCGGGCAAAGCAGGCCTTCACCCTGCGCGACACGCCGGACGCCGGCCGCGGCCATGTGCTGCCGCTGCTGCTGCACGGCGACGCCGCCTTCGCCGGCCAGGGCGTGGTCGCCGAGTGTTTCGCCATTTCCGGCGTGAAGGGCTTCCGCGTCGGCGGGACCATCCACTTCATCGTCAACAACCAGATCGGCTTCACCACCGCGCCGAGCTTCAGCCGCACCAGCCCCTATCCGTCGGACGTCGCCCTGATGGTCGAGGCGCCGATCTTCCACGTGAACGGGGACGACCCCGAGGCCGTGGTCTTCGCCGCCAAAGTGGCCACCGAATACCGCCAGCAGTTCGGCAAGGACGTCGTCATCGACATGTTCTGCTACCGGCGGTTCGGCCACAACGAGGGCGACGATCCGACGATGACGTCGCCGCTGATGTACGCGCGCATCAAGGACCAGCCGTCGACCCGCGAGATCTACGGCTCGCGCCTGGTGGGCGAGGGCGTGGTCACCGAGGCCGAGATCAACGGCTGGGTCGACGAATTCGCCGCCTTCCTCGACGCTGAGTTCGAGGCCGGCAAGACCTACAAGGCCAACAAGGCCGACTGGCTGGACGGCAAGTGGGCCGGCCTGACGCTTCCCGGCGACGAAGAGCGGCGCGGCCAGACCGGCGTGCCGATGGCCAAGCTCATCGACCTGGGCCGCAAGATCACGGCGATCCCGGACTCGGTGGACGCCCACAAGACCGTCCGCCGCGTGGTGGAAGCCCGTCGCGCCGCCATCGAGTCCGGCGAGGGTCTCGACTGGGGCACCGCCGAGCACATGGCCTTCGCCACCCTGCTGGACGAGGGCTATCCGGTCCGCCTGTCCGGCCAGGACAGCGTGCGCGGCACCTTCACCCAGCGCCACTCCGACCTGATCGACCAGACCACCGAGGAACACTACACGCCCCTCAACAACATCCGGCCCGGCCAGGCCCACTACGAAGTGGTCGACTCGGCCCTGTCGGAAGAGGCGGTGCTGGGCTTCGAGTACGGCTTCTCGCTGGCCGAACCCAACACCCTGACGCTCTGGGAAGCCCAGTTTGGCGACTTCGTGAACGGCGCCCAGGTGGTCATCGACCAGTTCATCAGCTCGGGCGAGCGCAAGTGGCTGCGGATGAGCGGCCTGGTCATGCTGCTGCCTCACGGCTACGAGGGCCAGGGTCCGGAACACAGCTCCGCGCGCCTCGAGCGCTTCCTGCAGTCCTGCGCCGAGGACAACATGCAGGTGCTCAACTGCTCGACTCCGGCCAACTACTTCCACGCCCTGCGTCGCCAGATGCACCGCGAGTTCCGCAAGCCGCTGATCGTTATGACGCCCAAGAGCCTGCTGCGGCACAAGAAGGCGGTCAGCAACCTGGCTGATCTGGCCGAGGGCTCCAGCTTCCACCGCGTGATGGTCGACGGCGCCGAGGCCAACTGCGACGTCGGCGGGATCACCCTGACCAGCGATGACAAGATCAAGCGCGTGATCATGTGCTCGGGCAAGGTCTACTTCGACCTGATCGACGCCCGCGCCAAGTCCGGCCGCGACGACGTCTACATCCTGCGCATCGAGCAGTTCTATCCCTGGCCGCACAAGTCGGTCAGCCAGGTGCTGGCGAGGTTCCCCAACGCCGAGCTGGTCTGGTGCCAGGAAGAGCCCAAGAACATGGGCGGCTGGACCTTCATCGACCCGTGGCTTGAACTGACGCTCGACCGTCTCAATGTGAAGGCCAAGCGCGCCCGTTACGTCGGCCGTCCCGCCTCGGCGTCCACCGCCGCCGGCCTGATGAGCCGGCACCTGAAAGAACTCGAGACCTTCCTGGCTGAAGCCTTCGCCTGACCGCGACGCCGCTTCGCCCGACGACAGACCGAACGAAAGACACAAGACCATGGCCGACATCATGACCCCCGCCCTGGGCGAATCCGTCACCGAGGCGACGGTCGCCCGCTGGACCAAGAAGCCGGGCGAGGCCGTCAAGAAGGACGAGATCCTCGTCGAGCTGGAGACCGACAAGGTCAGCCTTGAAGTGGCCTCGCCGGCCGATGGCGTGCTGGAAAGCATCGCCGCCGCCGACGGCGAGACCGTGGTGCCGGGCGCACTGCTCGGAACGGTGACCGCTGGCGCCGCGGCGTCGGCTGCGGCGCCCAAGGCGGCGGCGCCCGCCGCTCCTGCTCCCGTTGCTACGCCTGCTCCCGCGGCCGCTCCTGCGCCGACGCCCGCGCCGGTCGTCAAGGCGGAGGCGGCCCCGCTCAGCCCGTCGGTGCAGCGCATCGTCACCGAGACCGGCCTGAACCCGGCCGGCGTCGCCGGAACCGGCAAGGACGGCCGCATCACCAAGGGCGACGCGCTCGCCGCGCTGGAGGCCCGCGCCGCCGCGCCGGCTCCGGCCGCCGCGCCCGCCGCCCCCCGCGCCATCCACGAGCGCGAGGACCGGGTGAAGATGACCCGCCTGCGCCAGACGATCGCGCGCCGGCTGAAGGAAGCCCAGAACAACGCCGCCATGCTGACGACCTTCAACGAGGTCGACATGACGGCGGTCATGGCCCTGCGCAACGCCTACAAGGACCAGTTCGAGAAGAAGCACGGCGTGAAGCTCGGCTTCATGAGCTTCTTCGTGAAGGCCTGCGTCGCGGCCCTCAAGGCCATTCCGGACGTCAACGCCGAGATCGACGGCACCGACCTGATCTACAAGAACCACTACGACATCGGCGTCGCCGTCGGCACCGAGAAGGGCCTGGTTGTCCCCGTGGTCCGTGACGCGGACGCCATGGACCTGGCGCAGATCGAGAAGGCCATCGGCGCCCTGGGCAAGAAGGCCCGCGACGGCCAGTTGACCATCGAGGACATGCAGGGCGGGACCTTCACCATCTCCAATGGCGGGGTCTACGGCTCGCTGATGTCGACGCCGATCCTCAACGCCCCGCAGTCGGGCATCCTGGGCATGCACAAGATCCAGGAGCGGCCGATGGTCGTGAACGGCCAGATCGTCATCCGCCCGATGATGTACCTGGCGCTCAGCTACGATCACCGCGTCGTCGACGGCCAGGGCGCCGTGACCTTCCTGGTCAAGGTCAAGGAAGCCCTGGAAGATCCGCAGCGCCTGCTGCTGGACGTCTAGCTGTTGACCAGGGACCGGCTCTTCCTGCTGGCGCCGGGGTTCGACAAGGACGGCGTGGCGTCCTTCTGCGGGCCCTGCGCGATGGTCGAGGGCTTCCTCGGCTATTTCCCGCAGGTTCGCGAGACGCTCGAGATCGTCTACTACCCGTTCCCGCGCCCACGCGCCGCGATCGTCGGCCTGGTCGGCGAGGACAACCAGAGCATGCCGGTGCTGATCCTGGCCGGACCGTCCGACCATCCGGACGCGCAGCAGGCGAACGGGACCTGGTTCGTGATCGACCCCAAGCCGATCTGCCGGTTCCTCGCCGCCCGCCACGGTCTGCCGGTTCCGCTCGGCTGAGCGGACTGGACTGGACGGCGCGACGCCGCCGCGCGAGGCTGCGTTCCGGAGGTCCGCATGGCCCTTGTTCAGGTCGCCCGGTATCACACGCTTTCGGAGGCTCATGTCGCGGCCTCGGTGCTTCAGTCGGCCGGCATAGCGGCGTCAATCGCTGACGCCCACTACGGCAGCGTCTTCTGGATGGAGCAGTCGGCCCTGGGCGGATATCGCCTCAGCGTGGCCTCGGAAGACCTCTCGGATGCGGTCGACATCCTCCATTCGCCGCCGCCGCCCGACCCAATCGACGAGGCGCTCGACGATCCGTTGCCGACTGGCCAGCGTGTCGCCGCCGGGGCGCTCATGGTCACCCTGGGCCCGGCGGCGGCCTGGCTGGCGACGAAGCGATGGAAGCGGTCGTCCCTCGGCGATGACCAGGCCGGAGGGATCAGCGCCCGCGTTCAGGTCGCGCTTGTTATCGCTGCCGCTGTGCTGGGCGTTTGCTTCATGGCCGAGCTGCTGACCAACCCGCCGTAGCGCGCTTGCTACCGCCGCCCTCACGCGCCTAGGCTGCGCACGAACGGGGCGAACGCTCATGCAGGACAAAGACCCGAAGGAACCTGGCCACGGCGAGATTGTCTCCGGGCCGGAGCCGAGCCGCCTTCCCAAGGCGGCGGATGTGCTGGCGGCGGTGAAGGGACTGTTCGCGCCGCGCCCGGTCGCCGTCGAGGACGCCGCTTCCGAGCGCCGCCGCCGCAAGGCGCGCGCCGCCGATCCGCGCGAGGCCGCCAAGCCGAAGGAGCAGCCCGTGGGCGGCTATCCCGCCGTCTGGATGGCCCCCTTCTTCCTGGTCTTCGCCGTCCTGTTCGCCCTGCCGCATGCGGCGAACCTGCTGGAGCCGGAGGCCCCGCGGGCCTGGCTGGCCTCGGTCGTCGCCCGGCTTCCGGATCAGGCCGCGCCGCTGACCGACATCCTGGCCGGATGGCTGTGGCTGCCGTGGTGGGTCGGAGCCGGGACGCTGCTGCTGCGCCTGCAGGCCGTGCGGATGACGGCGCGGGGCATCCTCGACGCGGTCGGCTGGTCGATGGCGGCCCTGGTCGTCGAGGGCGCGGCCTGGCTGCTGTTCGGCAGAAGCCTGCTCGCAGAAGCGCCCGAGGCTGTCCGGGACGGCGCCTGGCGGCTGCTGGTCGCCGAATTCGTATTCCTGTTCCTGACCGCCACCCTGTTCGGCCCCAACACCCAGCGCCGGATCAACTGGCAGCATGGCGGTCGGGGTTGATGGCCAACGACCACCGGAACAATGACATCGTGTCCAGAGGCGGCGGCTTTCGCTGGCCGTGGAGCCGCGCCGAGGACGTCAACATCGGCTCGGGTGCGCGGACCGAGAACAGCACGGTCAACCTCGGCTCGGCGGCCCGGGTGCAGAACAGCACCGTAAACCTGGGCTCCACCGCGCGGGTCGAGAACAGCACGGTCGATGCCGAGCCCTCCGGCCGGTCGCGCCGGGCGGAGCGGCGGCTGGAACGGGCGACGCGGCCCGGCGAAGAGGCGGCGCCGGCCGGGTGGCGTGGCTTGATCGCCACCGCGGTGATCCTCGCGGCCTTCGTGTTCCACGCGGTCCCCCACGCCGGACGCCTGGGCGGAACGGTGTCGCCCAACGAGGTGCGCGGCTTTCTGGTCGCCGTCGGCAGTTTCCTGCCGGTGGTCGGGGATTTTGACCTCGCGCGGTGGCTGGTTCCGGCCGCCTCCGGCTGGCTTTGGCAGCCCTTCGCGGCGGTGATCGGGGCGGGGGTGCTGCGGCTGGCCGCCCTGCACACCGCCCAGCGCGATCCGCTGGCGGCGGTCTGGATCGCCGGCGCCGCGCTGCTCGTCGACGCCGCCACCTGGATATTCGTGGGCATGGCGGCGTGGGGCGAAGCCTTTTCCGCCGTCGAGGGCGAGGCTGTGATCACCTTGCTGAAGGTCGAGGCCGGTGCGTTGCTGGTGCTGCTGTTCGTTCTTCGGCGGAGTGGCCGGAGCAGGTCCGCCCGAGGCGACGCCGTCCAGGGCGGCGACAACTGACGCCACGCCGCCGCGTGGATGCCGGATTTAGGGGCCTCTTGTGTTGACCTAGGGGTGAGACGCCTTAAACCGCCTCGCGAACGGGCGTCCGAGCGCCCATATGTCCGACATCATCGACACAAGGCGGCTCCATCTCATGGCCCAGTACGACGTCATCATCATCGGCGGCGGTCCCGGCGGCTACAACGCAGGCATCCGCGCCGGCCAGCTGGGCCTGAAGGTCGCCGTGGTCGAGGGGCGCGAGACGCTCGGCGGCACCTGCCTGAACGTCGGCTGCATGCCGTCCAAGGCGCTGTTGCACGCCTCCGAGCTCTACGCCGCCGCGACCGGCGAGGAGTTCGCCAAGCTCGGCATCGAGGTGAAGCCCAAGCTGAACCTGGCCCAGATGATGGCCCAGAAGTCCGAGAGCGTGACCGCCCTGACCAAGGGCATCGAGTTCCTGTTCAAGAAGAACAAGGTCGAGTGGATCAAGGGCTGGGGTCGCATCGACGGACCCGGCAAGGTCATCGTTACCGCCCCGCACGGTGCGGAAATGACCTACGAGGCGAAGAACATCATCATCGCCACGGGTTCGGAGCCCACCCCGCTGCCGGGCGTCGAGGTCGACCACAAGCGCATCGTCGATTCGACCGGCGCCCTGGCGCTGCCGGAAGTGCCCAAGTCCCTGGTGGTCATCGGCGCCGGCGTGATCGGCCTCGAGCTCGGCTCGGTCTGGCGCCGCCTGGGCGCCGAGGTCACCGTGGTCGAATTCCTCGACCGCATCGTGCCCGGCATCGACGAGGAGACCGCCAAGACCTTCCAGCGCTCGCTGACCAAACAGGGCATCAAGTTCAAGCTCGGCTCCAAGGTCACCGGGGCCAAGTCGATGGGCAAGGCTGTCGAGCTGACGGTCGAGCCGGTCGCCGGCGGCGAAGCCGAGGTCCTGACCGCCGACTATGTGCTCGTCGCCATCGGCCGCCGGCCCTACACCAAGGGCCTGGGTCTGGAGACGGTCGGCATTGCGCCCGACAAGCGCGGCGTCATCGCCAACGACCACTTCAAGACCGGCGTCGGCGGCGTCTGGGTGGTCGGCGACGTGACCAGCGGTCCGATGCTGGCCCACAAGGCCGAGGACGAGGGCGTGGCCTGCGTCGAGCTGATCGCCGGCAAGGCGGGCCATGTGAACTACGGCCTGATCCCGGGCGTCATCTACACCGCCCCGGAAGTGGCCACCGTCGGCCAGACCGAGGAGGAGCTGAAGGCCGCGGGCGTCGCCTACAAGGTCGGCAAGTTCCCGTTCAGCGCCAACAGCCGCGCCAAGATCAACCACGAGGGCGAGGGCTTCGTGAAGGTGCTGGCCGACGCGAAGACCGACCGCATTCTGGGCGTCCACATGATCGGCCCCAACGTCGGCGACATGATCGCCGAGTACTGCGTGGCCATGGAGTTCGGCGGCGCGTCCGAGGACGTCGCCCGCACCTGCCACCCGCACCCGACCCGCTCCGAGGCCCTGCGCCAGGCGGCCATGGGCGTCGAAGGCTGGACGATGCAAGCCTGACCTGAGGCGATCGAACGACGATGGCGGGCTCCAGTCTCAAGATTGGAGCCCGTTTTCGTTGCGGATGACCTCGCCACCGCCCTACGCTGCCGGAAAAGACAGGGAGCGGGCGAGATGACGGACGGCAAGACCTACAGGGATCCGGAGATCGGGGCCGTGCGCGCCCTGCTGGCCTCGATGCCGGCGCCGCTGGAGGAGGGTTCGGGCGACTGGACCACGCGGCGCGCGGGCATTGATGCGTTCGGCGACATGTCCCCCCTGCCCGAGGGCCTGACGGTCGAGGCCATCGATATCGCCGGCCTGCCCGCCGAGGTGCTGACGCCGGCCGGCGCCGACCCGGCCCGGGCGCTGCTCTACCTGCATGGCGGCGGCTACTGCATCGGCAGTCCGCGCAGCCACCGGGGCCTGGCGGCCAACCTGGCCAAGGCTATCGGCGTCCCCTGCCTGCTGCCCGACTACCGGCTGGCGCCCGAGCATCGCTTCCCGGCCGCCGTGGACGACGCGGTGAAGGCCTATCGCCACCTGCTGGGCGAGGGAATCGAACCCGGCCGCATAGTCATCGCGGGCGACTCGGCCGGCGGCGGCCTGACCATCGCCACGGCCATCGCCATCCGCGACAGCGGCCTGCCGCAGCCCGGCTGCCTGTTCGCCATCAGCCCCTGGGCCAATCTGCGACAGTCGGGGACCGCCTACGCCGCCGTGCTCGACGACCCGATGCTCAGCCGCGAGGGCCTGCAGGATTTCGCCGACGCCTATCTGCAGGGCGAGGGGCCCGGCCATCCGCTGGCCAGCCCGGCGCTGGGCGACCTGCACGGCCTGCCGCCGATGCTGCTGCACGCCGGCGGGGCGGAGATCCTGGCGTCCGACGCCACCCTGCTGGCCGAACGCGCCGGCCTGGCCGGCGTCGAGGTCCGCGCCGAGATCTGGCCCGAGATGATCCACGTCTGGCACGCCTTCGCGCCCTGGCTGGGCGCGGGGCGGCGGGCCATCGACGAGGCGGCGGTGTGGGTGAAGGGGAAGCTGGCCGCTTAGTTTCTCCACCCGTCATCCTCGCCCTTGTGGCGAGGACCCCTCGTTCAGCTTCCACGTGAGAACGTGATCACATCCGCACCTGCGAACCGACACAGGGGTCCTCGGGACGAGCCCGAGGATGACGGAAGGGCTCAGGCCCGCGGATGCGCCTTCCCGTACGCAGCCAGCAGGCCCTCGGCGTCCACCGCGGTGTACTTCTGCGTCGTCGACAGGCTGGCGTGACCGAGCAGTTCCTGGATCGAGCGCAGGTCGGCGCCGGCGCCCAGAAGGTGGGTGGCGAAGCTGTGGCGCAGGGCGTGGGGCGTCGTGCGGTCCGACAGGCCGAGACGCCCGCGCAGCGCCTGCATCCGCGCCTGCACATGCCGAGGGCTCAGCGGCCCGCCGCGCACGGCGCGGAACAGCGGCTCGTCGGGCGCCAGCGCGAAGGGCAGGGCGACGACGTACGCGTCGAGAGTTCTCGCGGACCACCGGCAGCACCGGCACGATCCGCGTCTTTGAGCCCTTGCCCAGGATCCGCACGCTGTCGCCCAGCGGCGCGTCGGCGCGCTTCAGCGACAGCGCCTCGCTGATCCGCAGGCCGCAGCCCCAGAGCAGGGTCAGTACGGCCTCGTCGCGCAGGGCCTCCCAGCCGTCGCGGTCGGGGTCGGCGGCGGCCTCCCCGATCAGGCCCCGGGCGTTGTCCTCGCTGACCGGGCGGGGCGCGCCGGGCCTGACGCGCGGGCCCTTCACCAGCGTCAGGGCGGCGTTGGGCGTCGCCAGCCGGCGGTCCAGGAAACCGTGGTAGGAGCGGATGGCCGACAGGGCCTGCGACACCGACCGCGCCGCCAGCGGCCGCTCGCCGTCGCGCCGATGGGCGAGGTAGGCGCGGACTTCGGCCGGAGTCACCGCGCCCATGGCCGCAAGGCTCAGCGCCTCGCCGCGATGCTGTTCCAGGAATGACAGATAGGGCGAGACGGCGCCCAGATAGGCCTCGATCGTGCGGGGCGAGACCCGCCGCTCGTTGGCCAGATGGTCCAGCCAGGCGGACAGCGCCTCGCGGGCCGTGGCGGTGGCTAAAGCACCGGCCATCGTTCCGCCGTGCGCTCGACCACCCGGGCCAGGAAGGCGACCAGCTCGGCGCCCATGTCCTCGGCGAAGCCGTTCTCGTCGGGCGAGCCGAAGGCAAGCACGCCCTGACGCGCCGGCTCCCAGATCGCGACGCGGACCATGGCCATCGACATCACCTGCTCGCCCTTGGCGCCGAACAGGCCGCGGGCCGGAGCGTGGAAGCCCATGCGGGCCAGCCGCTGCGGACCCAGGATCATGTCGGTCTGCCCCTCGACCAGCGCATGCCAGCCGGCCGGAACCCGCTCGGGGCCCTCGATGGCCAGCGTCGCGCCGACGAGGCCGAAGCGCAGGCTGGCCAGGTCGTCGATGCGTCGGGCCAGGTCGGAGTGGTTGCGCGCCTCGAGCAGGTCGATGACCGCGGCGTGGGTCTGGGCCTGGGCGGCGAAGTTGGCGCGGGCCGTGGCCTCCAGATGCTTGCGGGCCCGGGACTCACGCTTGTGGGCGGCGTGCACCCGCGCCAGCGCGGCGGGCCCGAAATCGACGATGTTGGCGGCGTCGACGCGCAGGCCTAGGTCGGCGAGCAGTTCATCGTCGTCGCGGATCAGATGCGGATGTTCCCGCAGCACGCGCCGCAGGTCCTCGGCCGCCGATTCCTTCCGCTTCGCGTCAGACATTCTCGCCCCCGAACCGATCGGTTCCGCAGGGCGATTTTGCCCTACAGGATCGACTGGCCGGTCTTGGCCCAGTCGCTCAGGAACTGTTGAAGCCCGGACTCGGTTAACGGGTGCTTGAAGAGCGCCTCGAACACCGCCGGCGGGATGGTCGCGCAGTCGGCCCCGGCCAGCGCCGATTCCGTGACGTGGGCAGGCGTGCGGATCGAGGCGGCGAGGATCTCGGTATCGAATCCGAAATTGTCGTAGACTGCCCGGATGGCGTGGATCAGCTCGATGCCCGAACCCTGGGTCTGGTCGTCCAGCCGGCCGATGAAGGGCGAGACGTAGGTGGCGCCGGCCTTGGCGGCCAGCAGGGCCTGGTTGGCCGAGAAGCAGAGGGTGACGTTGGTCGAGATGCCCTCGCGCGCGAACTGCGCCGTGGCGATCAGCCCGGCGCGGGTCAGCGGCACCTTGACGACCACGTTGGGCGCGATGCCGGCCAGCTTGCGGCCCTCGGCCAGCATGCCCTCGGCGTCGGTGGCCACGGCCTCGGCGCTGACAGGGCCCTCGACGAGGTCGCAAATCTCGGCGATGACCTCGGCCATGGGCCGGCCCGACTTGGCGATCAGGGTCGGGTTTGTCGTGACGCCGTCCACGAGGCCGGTGGCGGCAAGGTCCTTGAGGACAACGGTGTCGGTGGTGTCGAGAAAGAGTTGCATGGCTGGTCTTTTAGCGGCTCGCGCCGCCGGGGACCACCTGTGACCCGCATCGTTTCCGTCCTTCTTCCGATGCCCCTGCCCGAGGCGTTCGACTACGCCGAACCGGAGGGGATGGATCTGGCCGTCGGCGACCATGTCGCCGTGCCGCTGGGACCCCGCGCCGTGCGCGGCGTCGTCACGGCCGTTCGCGACGGCGCGGGCGGCAACAGGCCCCTCAAGCCCGTGCTGGAGCGGATCGACGATCCGGTCATGCCGGCCAGTACGCTGCGGTTCGTGGAATGGGCGGCGAAGTACTCCGTCGATGCGCCGGGCCAGCCGCTGGCCATGGCCCTGCGCGGCCTGCGGGCGCCGAGGCCAAAGCCGGTGAAGCTGCTGCGCGCCACCGGCGCCCCGCCGGGGCGGATGACGCCGGCGCGGGAACGGGTGCTGGCCGCCGCCGTCACACCGATGACGCCGGCCGATCTTGCCGAGGCGGCGGGGGTTTCGAGCGGCGTCCTCAAGGGCCTCCTCGACGAGAAATCGCTCGAGATCCTGCTGGAGACCCGCGAGATCAGTTTCGACGAACTCGACTGGGCCTCGCCCGGTCCGGATCTGAATCCCAGTCAGCGGGCGGCCGCCGACGTGCTCGTCGAGATGGTCCACGAAGGCGGCTTCCAGGCCGCTTTGCTCGACGGGGTGACCGGATCGGGCAAGACCGAGGTTTACCTCGAGGCCGTCGCGGCGGCGCTTGCGGCCAGCCCGGAGGGTCAGGTCCTGGTCCTGCTGCCGGAGATCGCCCTGACCCAGGCCGTGCTGGCCCGCTTCACCACGCGCTTCGGCGGCGCGCCGGTCGAGTGGCACTCGGCCGTCCCGCCCCCGCTGCGCCGCCGGGCGTGGGAGGGTGTCGCGTCGGGCAAGGCGCGCATTGTCGTCGGCGCCCGGTCGGCGCTGTTCCTCCCCTACCGGGACCTGAAGCTGATCGTCGTGGACGAGGAGCACGACGGGTCTTTCAAGCAGGAGGAGGGCTTCATCTACCAGGCCCGCGACATGGCCGTCGCCCGGGCCCACATCGAGAAATGCGCCATCGTGCTGGCCTCCGCGACGCCCTCGCTGGAGACGATCTGGAACGCCCGCCAGGGCCGCTACCGCTGGCTGAAGCTGGGCGCCCGCCACGGCGCGGCGCAACTGCCGGACGTCGACCTGATCGACATGCGCCAGACGCCGCCGGACACCGGCCGCTGGCTGTCGCCGCCGCTGGTCGAGGCGATGGTCCAGACCTTCGCCCGGGGCGAACAGACGCTGCTGTTCCTGAACCGCCGGGGCTACGCGCCGCTCGTGCTCTGCCGGGCCTGCGGCGAGCGGATGAAGGCGCCCGACTCCGACAGCTGGCTGGTCGAGCACCGCTACACCGGCCGCCTGGTCTGCCACCTGACCGGCTTCTCCATGCCGCGCCCGGACAAGTGCCCGCACTGCGGGGCCAAGGACAGCCTCGTCTCCATCGGCCCCGGCGTCGAACGGGTGGAGGAGGAGGTGCGCGAGCTGTTCCCGCAGGCGCGGGTGGCGGTCTTCTCGTCGGACACCGTGTTCGACGCGGACGGCGCGCGCAGCCTGATCGCGACCATGGCGGCCGGAGAGATCGACGTGCTGGTGGCCACCCAGGCGGCGGCCAAGGGACATGACTTTCCGAACCTGACGCTGGTGGGCGTGGTCGACGCCGATCTGGGCCTGCGCGGCGGCGACCTGCGGGCCGGGGAGCGGACTTTCCAGCTGCTCGCCCAGGCCAGCGGGCGGGCGGGGCGTCGCGACCGGCCGGGCCGGGCGCTGCTGCAGACCTACGCGCCCGAGCATCCGGTGATGCAGGCGCTCGCCGCCCAGGACCGCGACGCCTTCATCGAGGCGGAGATGGAGGCGCGGGAGCTGGCGGTGCTGCCGCCGTTCGGCCGGCTGGCGGCGGTGATTGTCTCCGGTCCCGATCCCGTCGCGCTGGAGGCCTACGTCCGCCAGCTGGCCTCGGTGGCGCCGAACGCCGACGGCGTCGACATCTTCGGACCGGCCGACGCGCCGCTGGCCCTGATCCGGGGACGGCGGCGCAAGCGCTTCCTGGTCCGGGCCGACCGCAATGTCGACCTGCAGGGGTTCCTCGCCGCCTGGCGCGCGCGGGCGCGTCCACCAGGTGCGATCAGGGTGGTGCTGGACGTCGACCCCTACAGCTTCCTGTAGGGGTCGCGCGTCGTCAGTGACCCTGGGGCGGCGTGCCGCCCGAGGCGTCCGCCAGCTTGGCGGCCTTCTTCTTGGCGCCATTCCGGGAGGCCATGTTCAGCCCCTCGACAAGGCCGGCGAAGGCCATGGCCGCGTAGATGTAGCCCTTGGGCACATGCACGCCGAAGCCGTCGGCGATCAGCACCGCGCCGATCATGAGCAGGAAGCCCAGCGCCAGCATGACCACGGTGGGGTTGTCGTTGATGAAGTTGGCCAGCGGGTCGGCGGCCAGCATCATCACGGTGACCGCCACGACCACGGCGATGATCATGACCGGCAGGTGGTCGGTCATGCCCACGGCGGTCAGGATCGAGTCCACCGAGAAGACCAGGTCGAGCAGGATGATCTGGAAGATCGCCGAGCCGAAGTTGGAGATGACCACGTTCTTGGTGTCCATCACGTCGCCGGTCGGGGCCGGATCGACGCTGTGGTGAATCTCCTTGGTGGCCTTCCACAGCAGGAACAGGCCGCCGGCTATCAGGATCAGGTCACGCCAGGAGAAGGTGGTCTCGAAGCTCGGCTCGCCGTGTTCGCCCACCGGTCCGGTCAGGCCCAGATCAAACACAGGCGCCGTCAGGCCGACGATCCAGGTGATCGAGAACAGCAGCGCGATGCGCATGATCAGCGCCAGCGAGATGCCGATGCGGCGCGCCTTCTGGCGTTGTTCGGCCGGCAGCTTGTTCGACAGGATCGAGATGAAGACCAGGTTGTCGATGCCAAGCACGACTTCCATGACCACCAGGGTGATCAACGCCGCCCACACGGTCGGATCGGTGGCGAGTTGAAGAAGAGCGTCCATGAGCGAGCGTGGCCTTTCACGTCTGGTGAACCCGGATGCGCTTATCTAGCGCGTCACGCGCCGGATTGAACCGGCAACCTGCGGATTAATCCATCCGCAGGACCGGAACGGGAGGTCGACATGCAGGACGCCGCCAATATCAGGCCGCTTACCGCGCTGCGCTTCTTCGCGGCGATGTGGGTCGTCCTCTTCCACTACTGGCCCAAGCTGGACGTCGGATTTACCCCGACGCTGGTCGAGAAGGGCTACCTGGGCGTGGAGCTGTTCTTCACCCTGTCGGGCTTCATCCTTTGCCATGTCTACCTGAGCGCCTTCGGGGAAGGTCGCTTCCGGTACGGCGACTTCCTGTGGAATTGCCTGGCGCGGGTCTATCCGCTGCATCTGGCGACGCTGCTGGGCATGATCGCGCTGGGCGTCGGCGCGGGCGCGGCCGGCTTCGCGGTCGACGCCGGCATCCTGAGCTGGGAATCGCTGGCCGGCCAACGTCCTGCTGGTGCAAGCCTGGGGCCTGGCGCCCCAGGCGGCGTTCAACCATCCGTCCTGGTCGATCTCGGCGGAGTGGTTCGCTTATCTTACGTTCCCGATCTCGGCCTGGGCGGCCTGGAAGCTGCGGAGCCGGCCCTGGCTCTTCACCGGCCTCGTCGTGGCGGCGATCACGGCGCTCTATGCGGTCTTCCAGAAGTTGTCCGGCTTCTCCCTGACCGAGGCCACGATCAACTGGGGCGCCCTGCGAATCGTGCCCTGCTTCATGCTGGGGTGCGCCATGCACGCGCTCTGGCGCTCGGGCGCCGTTCGAAGCCTCCCTGCGGCCGCCCTTGGCGCCGCTTTTTCAGGCGCCGGAATGCTCATCGCAGCGGCGGCGGGGGCGCCCGACGTGGTCAGCATCTTAGGGTTCGGGGGCTCATCCTCTGCCTTGCCGGCATGGCCCAGCATGGTTCGCGCTTCGCCTCGCAACCCACGTTCGTTTACCTGGGCGAGATCAGCTATTCGACCTACATGATCTGTGTGCCCTGGAAGATCATCTTTGTGAATGCGGCGGCGAAAGTCTTGAATCTACCGACTGAAAAGCTGCCGCTCGGCCTGTGGATAATCTTCCTCGTCGGTGTGGTTCCACTGTCGGCCGTCTCGTATCATCTCATCGAGAAACCGGCCCGTTCGCGCATGAAACTGTGGGCCGACTTATGGCGCGCGCGGCGACACGCCGCGGCGACGGCGTGAAAAGACTCTTTTCATTCGTGCGTGAGATGAGTATCCCCTGTCACTCAGTACCACGGGGGAGCGCTCCTGATGCGTCAACGGACCAGAACCATCCTAGGTTCCCTGGCCGCCGCAACGGTGATCAGCCTTACGCCCACGGCTAACGCCATGGCGGATCTTTATTGGCAATGCGTGCCCTTCGCGCGCCTGCTCTCTGGCATCCAGATTTACGGCGACGCCCGGACCTGGTGGGGCCAGGCCGGCGGCAAGTACGAGACCGGACGTATGCCGCGCGCCGGCGCGGTCCTGACCTTCAAGCCGACAGGCAAGATGCAGCTGGGCCACGTGGCCGTCGTCAGCCGCCTCGTGACCGACCGTGTCATCCAGATCACCCACGCCAACTGGTCCCGGATCGGCGGCGCGCGCGGCCAGATCGAGACCGACGTGACCGTGATCGACGTCTCGCCGCTGGGCGACTGGTCGCTGGTCAAGGTCTGGTACGATCCGATCCGCGACCTCGGCACCTCGGTCTATCCGACGCACGGCTTCATCTACCAGAACGCCCAGGCCCAGCGCCTCGCCCAGACCGACCCGCGCTACTGGTCGGCCCAGGGCGTGACGATGGCCCGCGCCGCGGCCAACCAGACCGCCGGCGGCATCGGCCCGCTGCCCTCGCCGCTGGGCGTGGTCAACCAGGCCGCTGACGCCACCGACCGGATCGCCGCCCTGATCGCGGCCGCCACCGGCCAGGGCCAATCCGACGAGGAAGACTGACCCCGGCGCATTGACGCCGGGATCGCACCGCGCCATTCCGGTCTCCTGGCCGGGAGATCAGCACGCCTATGCTCAGGGTGCTTCGCAGCGGGGACGGCGGTCTCCACGAGGTTGACGAACGCGACCCGGCCTGGGCGCTGCCGTCCGATACGGCGTGGATCGACCTCATCGACCCGACCCGCGAGGAGGAGGTCGCCGCCGAGAAGGCGCTGGGCGTGCAACTTCCGACCCGCGAGGAAATGGCCGAGATCGAGGTCTCGTCCCGCCTTTACCAGGAGGACGGCGCTCATTTCATGACCGCCTTCGTGCTGGTCGGCGCCGACGGCGAGGACCCGGCCCTGGCGCCGATTACCTTCGTTCTGGCGGGCGGGCGGTTGGCCACGATCCGCTATGTCGATCCCCGCGCCTTTGTCGCCTACGCCGCCCAGGCGGCGCGCGACGGCGACTTCTGCACGGGCGGGACCAACGCCTTCCTCGGCCTGCTTGACGCGCTGGTCGACAGGCTGGCCGACATTCTCGAGACCGCCTCCGCCGACGTCGACAAGATCTCGGGCGAGATTTTCAGCCGTGACCGCAAGGGGGCCTTCAAGCCGATCCTGCGGCGGCTCGGCCGCAGCCAGGCGATCACGGCCAAGGCGCGCAGCAGTCTGGTCAGCCTGGCCCGTCTGGTTTCCTTCGCCTCGCTGGCCGAGGAGATCGCCAGCCTGAAGGACAACCGCGAACGGTTGCGGTCGCTGCAGCGGGACATCCAGTCGCTGACAGACCACTCGGCCTATCTGACCGAGAATCTGACCTTCCTGCTCGACTCCGCCACGGCCCTCATCAACACCGACCAGAACGAGATCATGAAGGTGTTCTCCGTGTGGGCGGTGGTCCTGATGCCGCCGACGCTGATCGCCTCGGTCTTCGGTATGAATTTCGCGCACATCCCCGGAGCCCAGTCGCCGCTCGGGTTCGGCGCGGCCGTGCTGGCGATGATCGGGACAATGGTGGTCGCGTTGTGGTGGTTCCGCAGGCGAGGCTGGCTCTGAAACCGCCGTTTCCGGAATTTCACACCTTCCATTAAGGCCGGTGCGGCAAAAGTACGCGGGTTCGGAAACCCGCCTCCATGCCCGTCGCCGCCGCCGCACCAAGCCTGATCCGCCATCTCGACTTCAGCGCCGTGAAAGCTGTGCTGGAGGCGCATGCGCGCTATCTGGGCGGCCGCAACGGCGGCAAGCGCGCCAACCTTTCCTACGTCGATCTGTCCAACATGGCGTTCGACGGCGTGGACCTGACCGAGGCCGAGCTCACCGGCGCGTTGTTCCATGGCGCCAGCCTGAAGGGCGCGGTCCTCAAGCGGGCGACGATGTTCGGCTGCGACCTGCGCGACGCCGATCTCAGGAATGCTGACCTGACCGCCACCGACCTGCGCGGCGCCTGCCTGCGCGGCGCCAACATGGCCGGCGCGAACCTCGCCGGCTGTGACCTCCGCGAGGGACGCATTGCCATGCAGGGCGCCGGCAGCGGCTGGCGGATCCTGAAGCACGAGCGCAGGCCCGGCGAGCTCGACTATGCGGTGCTGGAAGGCGCCAACCTGACCGGCGCCCAGCTCTCGGGCGCGCACGCCCTTTCGGCGGATTTCACCGACGCCAACCTGAGCGGCGCCTGCCTGGCGGGGGCCAAGCTCGTCAACGCGGTCCTGGACGGGGCCGACCTGTCGGGCGCCGACCTGTTCGGCAGCGATCTGTCGGGCGCGTCGTTGCGGCAGGCGGTGCTGGTCGGCGTGAACATGGACGACGCCAACTTCGACAAGGCCGATCTGACCGATGTCCTGAAGGCGCCGCCGCCCATCATCTACGTCGACGACGTGCCGCTCCAGGAGCTGCTGCGCGAACACGAGCGCTTCTGCGAATCCGAAGGGGTCGAGGGCGCGGTGATGAAGGTGTCGCGCGTCGATTTTCGGTCGCTGCGGCAGCTTCGCGGGCGCCGGATGACAGGCCTTGTTGCGCCGCGCTCCGTCTTCTTCGGAATGAATCGACAGGCGCCGAACTGCAGGGCGCCGACCTGACCGGCGCCGATCTGCGCAGCACGATCCTGAAGGGCGCCGATCTTCGCGGCGCCAAGCTGAAGGACGCCCAGCTGAACAAGGCCGACCTTCGTGACGCCAAGCTGGGGCCCCTGATGATCGCTCAGGGACGGTTCATCCGGACGGATCTGACCCGGGCGGTCCTGCGCGGCGCCGATCTGCGCGGAGCTCATGCCCAAAAAGCCCGTTTCCTTGAGGCGGACATGGCGGGCGCCCGGCTCGAGGACGCCGATCTGCGCGACGCCGAACTCGAAGGTTGATCTCCGGCGGCGTGCGGACGCTTTGCGCCGCCGTCCCCGTGGGGCAGATTGCGCGCGCCTGACCGCCTGACGCCTTTTCGCCGGAGTTCCCGCCATGATCGTTACGGATGAAATGCTGATCGCCTACCTGGGCGGCAAGCTGTCCGCGCCGGACCGGGCGGCGGTCGAGGCGGCGGTCGCCAGCGATCCCGCGGTCGCCGAGCGCCTGCGCCGCCATCGCGAGGTTGGCGCCATGATCCAGAACGCTATTTCCTCCGGCGGACGCAAGGCCAGGGCCTCGGCCGGCGACAAGGCCGCCGCGCCGGTGGTCTCCCTGGCCGATGCGCGCCGGACCCGCGAAGCGCCGCCGCCGCCGAAGCCGAAGGTCAGCACGCCGCCGGCGCGCAAGTCGCTGGATCCCCGGTGGGCGGCGCTGGCGGCCGGACTTGTCGTCGGCATCGCCGTCGGCATCTTCGCGCCGCGCCCGACAAATGACCTGCTGGACGGTACGCTGCAGGCGCGCGGCGTCCTGGCCGCGACGCTGGAGCAGGGCCTGACGGCCGACCAGAAGTCCGGCGCGACCGTTAGACTCCTGGGCACCTACCGCAGCAACGACGGCATCTGGTGCCGGACCTTCGCCGGCGAGGGGCGGATTTCCGGCGTCGCCTGCCGCACCGGCGACGGTTGGCGCCTGATGATGACCGAACTGGGCGCCCGACCCCGTCCCCGGTGATGGCCTCGGCCATCACCGCGCTGGGCCTCGGCGCGCCGGTCGACGCCGCCGCCGAGCGCAAGGCCCGGTCGGCGGCCTGGCGCTAGAGTCCGCGGCGGAGCGGCAAGAGGTCCGGGAACACCGGCTCGCGCTTTTCCTGGCGGGCGGCGAAGGTCTCGGCCATGTGCGGGCCGGAGAACATGCCGACCTGCCACAGCGCGATGTAGTCCAACGCGTCCTTGATGGTGTGGTCGCGGGCGTAGTTGATCATCACCTTGCTGCCGGCCACGGCCAGCGGCGACTTGCTGGCGATCTCCCGGGCGGTGGCCAGGGCGTGGGCGACGACCGCCTCGTGGCTGTCGAACACCTCGTTGACCAGCCCGATCTCCTTCGCCCGCTGGGCGGGCAGACGGCCGCCGGTATAGGCCAGCTCGCGCACCCAGCCCTCGGGGATCAGCTTGCACAGGCGCGGGAAGGTCCCGACGTCGGCGGTCATGCCGATGTTGATCTCCATGATCGTGAAGAAGGCGTCGGCGGTGCAGTAGCGGATGTCGCAGGCGCTGGTGAAATCCACCGCCCCGCCGATGCAGCCGCCGTGGATCGCGGCGATCACCGGCATCCGCGCCTCGTCCAGACAGGTGAACGTATCCTGCAGGTGATGCACGTGGCGGCGGAAGCTCTCGCCGGCCACGTGGCGGTCCACCGGCGCGCCGTCACGATCGCCGACATTGGCGAATACCGAAAGGTCCATGCCGGCGCAGAAGTGCTTGCCGGTCGAGGAGATCACGATGCAGCGCGCCCGGGCGTTGTCATCGATGTCCTTCACGATGGCGGGCAGCTCGCGCCAGAAATCCTTGTTCATGGTGTTCATCGCCTCGGGCCGCGTCATGCGGATGTGGGCGACGCCCGCTTCGATGGTGACCTCGAAGCAGTTCCACTGGGTGTCGGCGGCCGAGACGGCGGCGTGAGCAGTCATGATGTCCTCCCGTTTTCTCCAGTGTCGCCCTTTGACGCGGGGAAAGCCAAGGCCCCCTAACAGAGGATGCGACCGGCGCCGGGGCCGTGGTCGAACACCGCATGGACGCGATCGACATCACCGCCCGCCTCGTGGGCGCCTTCTACACCTTCGGCGGCATCATGGCGCTGAGGGCGCTGGCGATGGACTCGGTCCTCGACCAGGCGCTGGCCTCGCTAAGCCTGAGCGGACCTGATCCTGATGACGTGCTCCGCCGGCGGGTGCTGGCCGCCACATCGGTTGTCACCGGCGTCGCCGGCCTGAGCCTGGTTCTGCTGAGCGGCTGGGCGACGTGGCTGTTCCTGCTCAACCTCGGGCTCCAGGCGGGCTGGCTCGTATTCGCCGCCCGCCGCTTCCCGCCCACGGACGAGTCGGAAGCTCTCGGCCGTCGGCGCGTGGCCAACGCCGCCGTGATCTGGGCCGTGGCCACGGCCATGGTGTTCTGGCTTCGTAGCGAAGAGCGCCTCGGCGACATCACGGATCGCTGGTCACTGACCATCCTGGTGGTCGCCGCGCTGGCGATGGCCGTCTGGATCGGGCGGCAGCTGGCGTGGAACCCGGGACCCCGGCCCGCCTTCGGCGAGGAGCCGGACGGCATGCCGGTCATCCAGCCGCGTCCGGCGCGTGTGCGTCTTGTGCGCCGCTACGGCTACCAGCCTCTGCTGGACGCCGATACGGGCTACCCCGTCGACATCTTCGAGCACCTCCCGGAGATGCTCGCAGAGCGCCTGAGGACCTGGGAGAACGACTTCCACGACGCGGTCGATCCCTATGATCCCGACGCCGGGCCCGCGTTCAGCGAGGAAGAAAGCCTGGCGCATCAGGCCGAGGCGTTCGCGATCGTCGCGGCGCTGCGCGCCGAGTTCGGCGACGACAATGTGGAAGGGCCGCTCCTGGAACCGGAGGCGTACGCGAGCGCCGGACCGCCCGCCGACCCCTGACGCACAATTGCGTGAAATCAATGCGGCTGCCGCGACGCCACCGGTACTTTCCCGGTCCATCGGACTATTTTGAGCGGACAAGACAGTCCGTAGCTCTCACATGGAGACGACCATGCGCCTCACGACTACTGCCTCAGCTCTTCTGGTCGCCGCCGCTGTCGCCATGCCCGGTGCAGCCCAGGCCCGCGGCATCTTCGGATGCGATGCCGACGGCGGGAAGCAGGAGGGCGGCGCGGTCATCGGCGCCATCGTCGGCGGGTTCATCGGCAACAAGATCGCCAAGAACGAGCGCGGGCTCGGCACGGTGATCGGGGCCGGCATCGGCGCGGCCGCCGGCTCGGCGATCGGCTGCAAGATCCAGGAAAACGACCGCAAGAAAGCCGAGGCCGCCCTTGAGGATGCGCTGCGCACCGGTCACGCCACCAACTGGCGCAATCCCGAGACCGGCTCGCGGGGCGACGTCGCCGTGGAGCCCTGGAGCGCCTATGGCGAAGGCTACGGCGAACCCTATCGTCTGCAGAGCGTCAGCTTCGCGCGCGGCGTCACGCCCCAGCGCGCCTGGGAGGGCGGCGGCGGCTGGTGGTACGCGCCGAAAACCGTGAACCTGCGCGGCCGTCCCTCGACCTCCGGCGCCATCGTCGGCAAGCTCGCCGGGGGCCAGGACTTCCAGGTGCTGGCCAAGGTCCAGGGCCAGCCCTGGCTGCTGGTCGGCCAGAATGGCTACGCGACCGGCTATGTCGCCCAGTCTGTGGTCCGCCCGCGCGGCGGCGACACCGGCGACTGCCGCCGTATCGAACAGACCATCTACACCAAGAAGTACGGCACCGAGCGGGAACGCTATCGCGCCTGCCGCAAGCCGAGCGGCAGCTGGGAGCTGACCAAGATCTAGCCCTCGACTCACGTGAGGGGAAGGCTCTAGGCAGGGCGGATGACCAACGCCGCCCTGCCAGACGTCTCGCCCGCGCGCCGCCGCATGATCGCCGTCCCGGGCGGCCAGATGGCGGCCATCGAGTTCGGCCCCGCCGACCGGGCGCTGGACGTGGTGTTCCTGCACGCCAACGGCTTCAACGCGGCGACCTACCGGTCGATTTTCGCGCCGCTGGCGGACCGGCTCCGCATCCTGGCGGTCGACCAGCGTGGCCACGGGCGGACGACGCTGCCGGCGGTTCCCTACGCCGCCAACGTCTGGCGCGGCTACAGCGACGATCTGCTGATGCTGCTGAAGGCCCTCGGCGAGACTCCTGTGGTCCTGTCGGGCCACTCGATGGGGGGACCGCCTGCCTCCTCGCCGCCGCCGAGCGCCGGGACGCGGCCCGGCGGCTGGTCCTGTTCGATCCGGTGATCATCACCCCGGAACGCGCCGCGCTGCTGGGCGAGGACGGCATGCGCAACAGCCCGTTGGCCCAGGGCGCGCTCCGGAGGCGCGCGACCTTCGACAGCCGCGAGGCGGCCTTCGAGGCCTACCGTGGGCGGGGCGCGTTCAGGACCTGGTCTGACAACATGCTGAGTGACTATCTGGCGGACGGCCTCGAGGACGCCGGCGACGGCGCTCTGCGACTGACCTGCGCGCCGGAATGGGAGGCGGCAAACTTCTCGACGCCGTCGCCTGACGCCGTCGGCGGCATCCCGGACATCAAGGCGACGATCCGCATCTTCAAGGCCGAACATGCTTCGACCGCGCAGTTCGACGCTCACGAGGCGGCGGTGCTGGCCAGTGGCGCGACCATCGAGACCGTGCCGGGAACCAGCCATTTCCTGCCGATGGAGCGGCCGGAACTGGTCCGCGAGGCGCTGCTGGCGGCGGCCGGTTAGAGCGCCAGGCCAGGCGTCGCCTGGGTCATCAGCCGTTCCCGCGCCGCCTCGGTGATCGGCACGATCTTGCGGGCGTCGAGGTCGAAGGTGATCGCCACGGCCTCCGACGTTCCCCAGGCCTTGCCGGTGTCCGGATCGATCATCCAGTGGACCATGGTCTTGGTCCGGGTGTCGGCGGTCTTGAGGCCTGAGCGGATCTCCAGGCGTTGGCCGGCGCGCGGCCAGTTCAGATGGATCAGTCGGTACTCCAGCACCGCGCCGCCGACCCGCTTGGGCTTTTCTTCCGCCGCCTCGCTGACGGTGTCGCGGAAGCCGCGCACCAGCCGGGGAATGCCGTCCGAGACCCGGCCGATGAACTGCTCGGGTCGCATGCGGCCGAAGATGTCGCAGTCCTGTGGCGACACAGCGCCTTGGGCGATGCGGACAAGATCGAGTTCATCAGCCCGGGCGAGGCCGGCGGTTGAGGTCACAGGCTCCAGAGAAACACTGCGGGCCGCGGCCTGATCGGGCAGGTCGACGGCAAGGGTTTCGGCCAGCGCGCGCGACCGGGCGCTCCAGGGGAACGGTCGGCCGTCGCGCGGCGTGACGTGGGCGACCACGGTCTGGAAGGTCGCGGCCAGGGCCCCGCTCTCACTGTGCCAGAGTAGCTGGACCAGCCGCGCTTCGTCCTCGCCGAAGGCCAGCACGCCTCCGGTCATGTGCAGCGCGGCGCCGGCGTGGGCCTCGCGCAGGAAGCGGATGTGCTGCTCGCGGATCAGCAGGGTCGATTCGGCATGGGCGGCGAAGGCGTTGGGCAGGCCCAGCGCCGCGGCCATGCCGACCAGCCCCTCGGCGGCCTTGGTGACGTAGAAGCGCACATTCATGTGCCCCATCTCGTCGCATTCCCAGGTGTTGACGCCCCCGCGCCAGATCTCGACTCCGGTCTGCGTCATCAGGCGGGGCAATCCTCGCAACGGCCATGGGCCTCGACGGTCAAGCCGGTCAGGGTGAAGCCGCGCTCGGCGGCCAGCCGTTCGATCTCGGCCGCGCCCACCGGCGCGATTTCGCGGGTGCGACCGCAGCAGTCGCAGATGAGGAAGGCCGCCGCATGGCCCTCGCTGCCCCCACCGCAGGCGATGTAGGCGTTCAGGCTTTCGATGCGGTGGGCGAAGCCGTGGCGGGAGAGGAACTCCAGCGCCCGATAGACCGTCGGGGGCTTGGCGGGTTCGCCCCCCGCGCCGAACGCGGCGATCAGGTCGTAGGCCTTCACCGGCTGGCCTGCGCCGAGCAGCAGTTCCAGCACCCGACGCCGGGGCGCGGTCAGCCGCTGTCCCGCGGCCGCGCAGCGCGTCTCCGCCGCCGTCAGCCCGGCGACCAGCGCCCCGCCGGACAGGCCCGGCTGGTCGTGGTCGTGATCGCAGGCGTGCGTATGGGCCATGGGGCAGAGGTAGAGACGGCGAAGGCCGAGGGCAAGCGCTCGCCAAGGCGCGGGTCTACCAGGGCGCCTTGGCCAGCACCGCCGCCTCGGCCTCGCAGCCCTCCAGCGGACCGGCCTTGGCGCGTAGTTCGGCGAGCTCGGCGCGGGCTGCCTCCATGTCCGCGCGGAAGTCCGGGACGCCGTGAGCAGCGGCGATCACGGCCGCGCCGTTGTCCCGACCGGCGGCGACGGCGCTGGCGGTGTGAACGCCGCAGACGGCGCGGCTCTCGCCGAAGGCGCGGGCGCGCTGCA
The DNA here is from genome assembly GCA_965283745.1 of Caulobacteraceae bacterium. Classification (GTDB taxonomy): domain Bacteria; phylum Pseudomonadota; class Alphaproteobacteria; order Caulobacterales; family Caulobacteraceae; genus Caulobacter. The sequence goes on along the minus strand of CBDIPM010000008.1, from coordinate 47,885 downwards.
GGATCGGCACGGCGCGGTCGGGCGCCAGTTCGGCGAGGATCAGGCCGACCGCCCAGCCCCAGCTGGAATGGCCCGACGGGTAGTCGGGACTCTTCGCCAGCGCTTCGCTCCGCTCGGTGCAGATCTCGCCCTCCTGTTCCAGGTAGGGGCGCTTGCGGTTGTAGAAGGCCTTGGGCGTGTCGATGGCCTTGGTGATGTCCGGCGCGACCCGCAGCAGCACCCGCGACAGCTTCGGGGCGTCGGCCAGGTCCCTGATCTCCACGCCGATCGCGCAGCGCATAGCGTAGACCACCCTGCGCTCGTCCAGATCCTGGACCGCCATATCCCAGCGCGGCGTGCCCTTCAGCGCCCGGGTGGAAACGAAGATCGCCTGATCGGATTCGGCCAGCGTCGAGCCTGGCTGTGGCATCGGCGGTATCACCGAAGAGGTGTCCATCACCCTGTCGCCGAAATAGCCGGGAAAGGGGAACTGCGCCCAGGCCGTCCCTGCCGCCAGCAGCGCGGCCGCGCCCGCAATAGCAATCATCCGTGTACGGCTCATGGCCCAGTCTCCCCTAGCGTTTTTCCCAGCATGACGGCTGTGGAATCCGTTGCAAGCGCGCTTTGGGCCGTCATTCTGGCGGCGGGGAGGCGACCACCGATGGAACTGTGGCTCGGAATAGCGGCGGGACTGGCCATGCTGGCCGCCGGGGGCGATCTGCTGGTGCGGGGCGCGGCCAGCGCCGCCCGTCGACTGGGCGTCAGTCCCCTGTTGATCGGTCTGACCGTGGTCGGGTTCGGCACCTCGACGCCGGAACTGGTGACCAGTGTGCAGGCGGCGTTCGCGGGGTCGCCAGGCATCGCCGTCGGCAATGTCGTCGGCTCCAACATCGCCAACATCCTGCTGATCCTGGGTCTTACCGCGCTGATCGCGCCGTTGACGGTCGACAAGCGGGCCTTCCGGCGGGACGGGGTCGCCCTGGTGCTCGCCACCGGCGCCTGCGTCTGGGCGGTCCTGCAGGGATATCTCACCCGCGAGATGGGGTGGTTCGCCTTCGGGACGCTGGTGGTCTACGTGCTGATCGTCTGGATGACCGAGCGCCGCCGGCCCGACCCTGAAGGCGCGCGGATCGAGGCCGGGGCCGCGGAGGCGGCCCGCGCGGCGCCCAGCCTGTGGCTCGCCCTGCCGATGGTGGCGGCGGGGATCGGGATCACCGTCTTCGGCGCCAACCTGCTGGTGTCGGGCGCGATCGTGCTGGCGAAGGACCTGGGCGTGTCCGACACCCTGGTCGGATTGACGATCGTGGCCGTGGGCACCTCACTCCCCGAGCTGGTCACCAGCCTGGTGGCGGCGGTTCGCAAGCAGGGCGACGTGGCGCTGGGCAACATCGTCGGGTCGAACCTCTACAACATCCTCGGCATCCTGGGCCTGACCGCCGCCATCAAGCCGATCGACGTGCCGCCCGAGATCGCCCGGCTCGACATCTGGGTGCTGGCGGCGGCCACGGCGGCGATGATCCTGTTCGCGCGGAGCCGTGGCCGGGTCACGCGCGGGGAGGGCGCGACGCTCCTGCTCGGCTACGCAGCCTATATTGGATGGCTGGCCTGGACAGCCTGACCGGAACAAACGCCGACGCAGGAAAAAGCCGCGCGAGGGGCTGACCCTCGCGCGGCTTGTTCAGTCCGGAAACTGGCTCGCCTCAGGCGAACAGCTTCTGCCAGCGCGGCTTGACCCGGTTCTTCCAGGCGCCGCGGTGGTAGGCGTCCGAGCCGATCAGCGGCACGACGGTGGTGGCTTCGGCGAAGACCATCTGTTCGTGGGTGGTCTGCACCTTGCCCCAGCTGGCCGCCTCCTTGAGCGTCGAGGACGAGCAGGCGCCGTCACGCACGTCGGCGACGGTGATCTGCACGGCGTAGCGGTGCATTTCGGCCTCGACGCCGAGGATCTCGGCGCAGACGACGGTGTCCTGGGCGAAGTTCTTCGGCACGCCGCCGCCGACCATGAACAGGCCGGTGACGCCGGCGGCGATCTTGATGTCGGTCAGTTCACGGAAGTCGGCGATGGCGTCGAGCATCAGGTAGGGCTTGCCGGCGGCGGCGCGTTCCTTCTGGTGCTTGACCAGGCCAAAGCCCGCCGAGCTGTCGACGAAGGCCGGGCAGAAGATCGGCACGCCTTCCTCGTAGGCGGTCTGGATCAGGCTGCCTTCCTTCTTGGCGTTACCTTCCGACAGCCACTTGCCCATCTCCCAGATGAACTCGCGCGAGGAATAGCCGCGCGGCTCCAGGCGGTTGGCGATCTCCAGGATGGTGTGGTCGCAGGCCTGGAGCTCCTCCTCGTCGATGTAGGTGTCGTAGATGCGGTCGATGTAGTTGTCGCGCAGCACGTTGTCGTCGACCGGGCCGGCGGCCTGGTAGTGCTTGAAGCCGAGGGCCTCGAAGAAATCCATGTCGACGATGCTGGCGCCCGTGGCGACGATGGCGTCGACCATGCCGAACTTCACCATGTCGCGGTAGACGTGCATGCAGCCGCCGGCCGAGGTCGATCCGGCCAGGATCAGCCAGGGCGAGCAGGCCTTGTCTTCCAGGGCCATGTTGAAGATGTCGGCCGCCCGGGCCGTGTCGCGCGAGCTGAAGCTCATCTTGCGCATCGCATCGATGATCGGACGTGCGTCGAAGCTGGTGATGTCGACGTGCTCGACGGTGTTGGCGAGCAGCTGGGCCTTGGTGTTGGTCGGAGCGTTCATCGCTTCGGTTTCCCTGACAGTGAGCGCCCGTCCATTGAATGAAGTCCCCAGCCCGGACGGAGCGACGGGCTGGGGCTGGTCTTGATGAAACCGCCCAGAGAGCGGCAGGTTGCGGCCTACCTTTTCCGCTTCCTCTGACCGGCCTTGCCCTTCGGGCGCGACAGCCGGACGACATTGGTGGTCTCCGCCGGGCGCGGCACGGAGATCGAGCGACGGGCGAGGCCGAACATCGAGGCCATCGGCGCATCGCCGACTTCGACTTCCTCAACCGAGCCGAAGCCGTTGAAGCGGGTCTGCATCGCCACGCCATAGGCGCCCAGCATGCCGATCTCCACGAAGTCGCCCTCGCGGATGTCTTCCGGCAGCCAGAACGGGCCGGGCATGTGGTCGATCGAGTCGCAGGTCGGGCCGTAGAATTCGAACGGCTTCAGATTGCCGTCGAGTTCACAGGCGTCCGTCCCGCCGCGGTAACCCTTGACCGGGAAAGGCCACTTGGCGTGCGCGGCGTCGAACAGCGAGCCGTAGGCGCCGTCGTTCAGGTACAGGGCATTGCCCTTGCGCAGCTCGACGCGGGTCAGCAGCGAGGTCGATTCCGCGACAAGCGCCCGGCCGGGTTCGCACCACAGCTCGGTCGTTTCCGACACAGGCATCTCGTTGAAGCCGCGATCGATGGCCGCGATGTAGTCGGCCATGTCCGGCGGGATCATGCCCGGGTAAACGGACGGGAAGCCGCCGCCAACGTCGATGACGTCCGCGAACACGCCGGCGCGGACCAGCGCGCGGCCGGTCTGGGCCATCGCCGCCTGGAAGGCGGTCGGGCGCATGCACTGGCTGCCGACGTGGAAGGACACGCCCATCAGCTCCTGCGTGGACCGGCGGGCGGCCAGCATCAGGTCGGGAGCCTGGTGGCTCTCGACGCCGAACTTGCCCGACAGGCTGTAGGCAGCGCCCTCCGCCGACACGCCCATGCGGACGATCAGGTTGAGGTCCTTGGCCTGGCCGGTGGCGTCGAGAATCTTCTCGAGCTCCTCGTGCGTATCGAACGAGAAGGTCTTCACGCCGTGGTCGAAGTAGGCGGCCGAGATGGCGGCGCGGCTCTTCACCGGGTGCATGAACGCCATGCGGGACCCCGGTGCGTGCTTCGCAACCAGCTCGACCTCGTTCAGCGAGGCCACGTCAAACCCGGTGACGCCGTTCTGCGCGAGGGTCTCGATGACCCAAGGCGAAGGATTGGCCTTCACCGCGTAGAGGACGTCGCCCTTGAAATTCGTCTGGAACCAGCGCGCTGCTACGGCTACGGCGTCACGTCGCACAAGGGCGACAGGACGTTCCGGAGACCGCTCGCGGACCAGGTCCAGGGGCAAATGGTACGTGCGCAATTCACGTAACCCCCTGTTGATTGTTAAACCCAGACCGGCGTTAGCAGCGTAGGTGGACACGGGGTCCGCCGGAAGCGCGCGATTTAGGGTCGATGCCCCCCCCATGTAAAGCGGAAAATTCCCTTGCCCTGTCAGGGGCCGCGCGGTGTCGTCACGCAGCGGTCGTCACACTCGCCGTCCACGGACTTTTTGTATAAAGCGCGCAACGCCGCTAAGGCCTTTTGTGCAAGGCGGGGAGACAAATGCCCCGTGTCATGAAACTTTCGCATGCCCCTTCCATGACAGCCGGGCATCTGTGTTAAGGACTCTCCCCGAAAAGCCATGACGTCGGACGCCGTTCTCTCCATTCGCCAGGTCTCCAAGACCTTTGGCCCCCGCCGCGCGCTCGACGGGGTGTCGCTCGACGTCGCCCGCGGCGAGATGGTCGCGCTCATCGGTCCCTCCGGTTCGGGCAAGTCGACGCTGCTGCGCTCGATCGACGGGCTGCAGACCATCGATGGCGGCGAGGGGGTCATCGAGGCCTTCGGCGTCAGGACCCAGGTCAAGGGCAAGGTGGGCGACAAGGTGCGCGAGGCGCGCATCCGCATCGGCTTCATCGCCCAGCAGTTCAATCTGGTCGGCCGCCTGAGCCTGTTCACCAACGTGGCGCTCGGCTCGCTGGGACGCATTCCCTTCATGCGCGGGGTCCTGGGCCGGTGGCCCGAGGAGACGCAGCAGGCGGCGATGGCGGCCCTGCACCGCGTCGGCGTCAGCGACTACGCCGGCCAGCGCGCCAACACGCTTTCGGGCGGTCAGCAGCAGCGCGGCGCTATCGCCCGGGCGCTCGTGCAGAAGGCCAAGATCATCCTCGCCGACGAACCGGTCGCCTCGCTGGACCCGGTGTCCGCCCGCAAGGTGATGGATATCCTGCGCGACCTGAACAGGAAGGACGGTCTGACCGTCATCGTCACGCTGCACCAGGTCGACTACGCGCTGCGCTACTGCGACCGCGTGGTGGCGCTCAAGGCCGGCAAGAAGGTCTATGACGGCCCCTCCTCGGGCCTGGACCGCACCCGTCTCATCGACATCTACGGCCCGGAATTCGAAGACGTCTTCTGGGAAGGAGCTCCCCAATGATTCTCCGTCGTTCGCTGCTGGCGCTGGGCGCCGTCGCGACTCTCGCTCTCGCCGGCTGCGGCGGCGACAGCGCGTCCAAGGGCGCGTCGGACACCATCACCTTCTCGATCCTGTCGACCGAGGACGCCCAGAACATGGAGTCCTACTGGGCTCCGATCCTGGCCGACATGGAGAAGCAGACCGGCCTGAAGGTGAAGCCGTTCTTCTCGAGCAACTACAGCGCCCTGATCGAGGCGATGCGGTTCAAGCAGACCGACCTGGGATGGTTCTCCAACCAGTCCGGACTGGAAGCCGTGCGCCGCTCGAACGGCGAGGTCTTCGCCCGCACCTTCGACCCGTCGGGTGAGGACGGCTACAAGTCGGTGATCATTGTCCCGGCCGACAGCCCGATCAGGACGATCGACGACCTGTTCAAGTGCGACAAGACGCTGGACTTCGGAATGGGCGACAAGAAGTCGACCTCCGGCACCCTGGCGCCGATGACCTATGTGTTCATTCCGGCCGGCAAGAAGCCCGAGACCTGCTTCAAGACCGTGCTGACCGCCAACCACCAGGCCAACCTGTTCGCGGTCGCGGCCGGGCGGCTGGACGCGGCGACCAACAATTCCACCGCCATCCGTCTCAACGCCCAGCGCGGCGAAGGTCAGGCCGAGAAGATCCGCGTGATCTGGGAATCGCCGACGCTGCCGGAAGATCCCATCGTCTGGCGCAAGGACCTCGATCCGGCGGTGAAGGAGAAGCTGCGGCAGTTCTTCCTCACCTATGGCCAGGGCGACGGCCCCGAAGCGGCCCGGCAGCGCGCCAACCTGGCGGCCCTCAGCATCGGCGGCTTCCTGCCGGCCGACGACACGCATCTGCTGATGGTCCGCGAGATGGAGGCGACCGAAACCCTGCTGCTGGCCCGTGACGCCGGCGACCAGACGAAGATCGCCGCCGCCGAGAAGGACCTCGCCGCCATTCAGGCCGAGCGGGTCACCGCCGCGGCCAAGGCGGGGACGGCTCCCGCCGTTCCGGCCCGGTAGCGGACACCGCCATGACCGTCACGGACGTCAAACTGTCCCCGCCGCAGAGGTCCCTGTCGGCCCGTCTGTTCGACATCGCCATTTTCGGCGGCGTCGCCGCGTTGCTGCTGATCAGCTTCGGCCCCGCCGAGATCAACAAGTTCCCGCTGCTGTTCAGCGACGAGAGCGGCATGGGCGGGTTCATCAGCGAGTTCTTCTCGCCATTCAAATTCCTGTCCAGCGAATGGACCCCGGCTGACTTCACCGGCCGCGACTGGAGCCTCTACATCGGCAAGATGTGGCAGACGATCCAGATGGCGCTGTGGGGCACCTTCCTGGCCATCATCGTCGCCGTCCCGCTCGGCCTGCTGGGGTCGAGCAATATCGCCCCGGCCTGGATTCAGCAGCCGGTGCGCCGGGTGCTCGACCTGATCCGCTCGATCCCCGATCTGGTGGTCGCGGTCATCTTCATCACGGCCGTGGGCCTGGGCCCGTTCGCCGGCGTCATGGCGATGATGTTCAACACCGGCGGCGTGCTGGCCAAGCTGTTCTCGGAGGCCGTCGAGTCCATCGACAAGGGCCCGGTCGAGGGCGTGCGCGCCACCGGCGCCGGCCGCCTGCAGGAGATCATCTGGGGCGTCATCCCGCAGGTCGCCCCGCTGTGGACCAGCTATGCGCTCTATCGCTTCGAGTCGAACAGCCGCGCCGCCACGGTGCTGGGCCTGATCGGCGCCGGCGGCATCGGCCAGGTGCTGATCGATTCGACCAACACCTTCCGCTATGGCGAAACCGGCTGCATCGTCCTGGTCATCGTGGTCGCCGTGTCGGGCATCGATCTGCTGTCGCAGGCGATCCGCAGCCGCCTGCTGTAAGGGCGCTAAGCCGCCGTCGACTTGCGGCGCAGCCTCGCCAGCCGGCGCAGGCGTCGCCAGAAGCGCGTCTTTTCCGGCTCGGGATAGGGCTCGAGGTTCTTCACGAACTGCTCGGCGCAGGCGCGCCACGAGAAGGTCTCGGCGAAGCGGCGCACCACGGTCTTGTCGATGTCCAGGCAGGCGATGCAGGCTTCGCGCAGGCCGTCGGTGCGACCGGGGGCCAGCACGCCCGCGCCCGATCCAGGGATGATGTCGGCCGGCCCGGGGGCGTTGAAGCCGGCGACCGGCGAGCCGGTGGCCATGGCCTCCAGGATCACCAGCCCGAAGGTGTCGGTCAGGGACGGGAAGACGAAGACGTCGGCGCTGTTGAAATGGGCGGCCAGTTCCTCGCCGAACTTGGCGCCGGTGAAGACCACGTCCGGGTACCGGGCCTCCAGTTCGGCCTTCTGCGGGCCGTCGCCGACGACGACCTTGGTGCCGGGCAGGTCGAGGCAGGCGAAGGCCTCGATGTTCTTCTCGACCGCCACCCGGCCGACATTGAGGAAGATGGGCCTCTTGAGGTGGGCGAAGACGTCCGGCTCGTCCGGCCGACGCGGGTGGAACAGCTCGGTGTCCACGCCCCGCGACCAGGAGGAGATGTTGCGGAAGCCGTGGCTCTCCAGCTCCTCGCGCATGGTGTCGGTGGCCACCATCATCCGGCCGGACGGCTTGTGGAACCACTTCATGTAGGCGTAGCCGGCCGCCAGCGGCACGGGCAGCCGGGCCGAGACGTACTCGGGAAACCGCGTGTGGTAGCTGGTCGTGAACGGCAGCTTCCATTCCAGGCAGACGCGCCGCGCCGCCAGGCCCACCGGCCCTTCGGTGGCGATGTGGATCGCCTCCGGCTCGAACGACTTGAACTTCTCCTGCACCGGCTCGTAGGCGCCGACCGCCAGCTTGATCTCCGAATAGGTCGGCAGGGGCACGGTGTTGAACTGGTCGGGGCTGATCACCTCGACCTCGTGGCCCATCAGCCGCATCTCGTCGACGACGCGGGTAAGCGTGCGGACGACGCCGTTGACCTGGGGCTCCCAGGCGTCGGTGGCCAGAAGGATACGCATCAGGCGGCGACGGGCTCCGGCAGGACCGCGGGGAGGTTCCGCGGCGCATTGGAGCTGGATCGCCGTCCAGCCCACTCGATAATTTCCAGCCGTCCGTCGTGGTGCTCGACCAGCGCGGTGCAGCTTTCGACCCAGTCCCCGTCGTTCACGTAGAGGATCCCGTCCATGTCGCGCATCTCGGCCTTGTGGATATGGCCGCAGATGACGCCGTCCACACCGCGGCGCCGAGCCTCGTCGGTCACGGCCTGTTCGAAGTTCTCGATGAAATGCAGGGCGTTCTTCACCTTGACCTTCAGATAGGCCGAAAAGCTCCAGTACCCCAAACCCATCCGATGGCGCAGCCGCGCCACCAGAGTGTTCAGCATCAGGAGGGTTCTATAGGACCAATCGCCGAGGAAGGCGAGCCAGCGCGCGTGCTGCACGATGCCGTCGAACTCGTCGCCGTGCACGACCAGGAACCGGCGACCGTCGATGGTCTCGTGGATGGCGTCACGCACCACGACAACCCCGCCGAAGTGCACGCCGCAGAAGTCCCGGGCCCGCTCGTCGTGGTTGCCGGGTACGTAAGTCACCGACACGCCCTTGCGCGCCATCCGCAGGACCTTCTGGACCACGTCGTTGTGGCTCTGCGGCCAGTGCCAGCCGCCCTTCAGCTTCCAGCCGTCGATGATGTCGCCGACCAGGTAGAGCTGCTCGCACTCGACGTGCCGGATGAAGTCCAGCAGCATCTCCGCCTGACATCCCCGGGTGCCCAGGTGCACATCGCTGATGAACACCGAGCGGACGCTCAAATCCTGGGCGTTGGCCGTCATCGTCGCTCCCCCGGCAGGCGCCGAACAGAACCGGGCTATGATGATTGCGTGTCAGTCTCGTGAACTCGGGACCCGCTGTGTTGCGGCGCAACATCGCAGCGCCTAGATGAAGCGGTGATGGCCGAGATATCCACAGTTCCGCGTGACACCCCCAAGTCACGGCGCACCCGCGCCCGCATCCTGGACGAGGCGGTGCATGTGATCGCCACCCAGGGCTACGCGGCGACCACCAACGCGGCGGTGGCCGAGGCGGCGGGGATCACCCGCGGCGCCATGCTCTACCACTTCCCGACCCGCGAGAGCCTGCTCGAGGCGACCATCGAGCATATCCAGGCCCAGCGCTCGTCGATGTTCAAGGCGGCCGCCGAAAGCCTGCCGGCCGGCGGCGACGTCACCGAGCACGCCATCGAGAGCTACTGGGAGCTGCTGCACCGCGAACCCTTCATGGCCTTCGCCGAGCTGGAGATGGCGGCCCGGACCGATCCGCTGATCAGCGACCTGCTGGCCCCGGCCCAGGCCGAGTTCGACCGCGCCCAGATCGGCGACCACTTCCTCAAGATGCTCCACGCCGGCGCCGGGCCCCGCTTCCAGGCCAGCCGCGACCTCGCCCGGTTCATGCTGGAAGGCATGGCCCGCTCGAACATCACCTACGACAAGGACCAGCGCGTCGAGCGGCTGCTGGCCGTCATCAAGCGCGCCACCCACATGCTCAACCGCAAGGGCGGCGTCACGGACATCTGGACGGAGTAGGGGGTTCATTCTCCTTCTCCCGCGAGGGGAGAAGGATGCCGAGTTGACCTCCAACCGCCGCCCGCGCGATCACTGGCCATCTCGAACCCTGTCGGAGCCCGCGTCCCGCCATGAACCCGTTCACCCGCCATCCCGCCTCCGTCGGCGAGAGCTACGGCCAGCATTTCGGCGTGGCGACGAAGTTCGGCGTGACCATGATCGTCGGCGGGATCGGCGCGATCCTGCACGGCGTCTTCCCGTGGATGTTCGAGACCACCGGCAGCCGGACCGTGAAGCGGCTTCATCAGCAGATCACCGGCCGCGGTCCAACGCAGCTGGGCGCCGACGAGTGGGAAGGGGCGGGGGTCTAGCCTCACCCGCCACCCCGCCGCTTCTCTCCCTCGATCCAGCGGTCGATCCGCGCTTCCAGCAGATCCATCGGCAGCGGGCCGGCCAGCAGCACCGCGTCGTGGAAGCGGCGGACGTCGAATTTTTCGCCCAGCGCCGCCTCGGCCCGCGTGCGGACCTCGACGATCTTCATCTCGCCGATCTTGTAGGCCAGCGCCTGGCCCGGCCAGGAGATGTAGCGGTCCAGCTCGACCTCGATGTTCAGCGGCGACAGCGCGCTGTTGTCGGTGAAGCAGGCCTTGGCCTTGTCCCGGGTCCAGCCCATCCAGTGCATGCCGGTGTCGGCCACCAGCCGGCAGGCGCGCCACATCTCGTAGCTGAGCCGCCCGAACCGCTCATAAGGGTTGCGGTAAATGCCCATCTCGATGCCGAGCTTCTCCGAATAGAGCCCCCAGCCCTCGGTGAAGGCGGTCATGTCGGCGTCGCGGCGGAAAGCGGGGACGTCCTCCAGTTCCTGCGACAGCGCGATCTGCAGGTGGTGGCCGGGGACCGCCTCGTGCAGGGTCAGGGCCGGCAGCTCGTACAGCGCCCGCTGGTCCAGCGCGTAGGTGTTGACCATGTAGCCGCCGGCGATGCCCAGCCGCGGGCTGCCCGGGAAGTAGCGCCCGGTCGTGTAGGTCGGCGCGATCTCCGGCGGCACCGGCCGCACGCCGTAAGGCAGGCGCGGCAGCACGCCGAAGAAGCGCGGCAGCTGGTCGTCGATCCGCTTGGCGATCTCGCTGGCCTTCTCCAGCAGGTCCTCGGGCGTCTGGGCGTAGAATCTCGGGTCCTTGCGCAGGTAGGCGAGGAACTCGGCGTGCGTGCCGGTGAATCCGGTCTGGGCGCGGATGCCGTCCATTTCGGCCCGGATGCGGGCGACCTCCTTGAGGCCGATGGCGTGGATCTCGTCCGGCGTCAGGCTGGTGGTCGTATAGCGACGGGCCAGCCAGGCGTAGTAGGCCTTGCCCTGCGGCAAGGTGGCGGCGCCCAGACCCGGCCGCGCGGCGGGCAGATACTCCCGCTCGAGGAAGGTCACGAACCGCGCCTGGGCCGGGCGCAGACCGTCGCGGACCATGGCGGTCGCCCGGGCCTTCAGCGCCGCCTTTTCGGCGTCTGAGACGGTCCCGGGCAGCCGGTCCAGCGCCGCCAGGGTCGGGTCGGCCTCGACGGGCGCCGCGGCCGCCTTGCGGGCCTGGGCCAGCACGATGTCGGAGATCGGCCGCGGCTGGGTGAACTTCGTCTTCACCCCGCGACGGGCGTTCTCGGTGTTGCTCGCGTACCAGCCCGGCAGGGCCTCGACCCGCTTCAGCCAGGCCTCGGCGTCGGCCTTGCTCGTCATCGGCGCCGTCTGGGCCATGTAGGCGATGTAGCCGTCCCAGGAGTCGTCGCTGGAGAAGGCCAGCCGCCCGGTGTCGAAGGCGATGGCCTGCAGCTGGCCGTCGATGACACGGCCCAGGAAGGCGTGGTTGAGCTTGCCGTCCTCGTCCAGGCCCTGAGGGTCGATGGCGGTCAGCCGCACCTGGAAGCCGTCCAGCGCCGTCTTGCGTCGGGCGTCGGCGGCCAGGGTCACGTCGGGCAGCTTCGACAGCGCCTCGACATCGCCATTGGCCCCGGCCGAGAGCGGATCCTCGGCCATCCGCCAGGCCTCGTAGTCGACCATCAGGCTGGTCAGCGCCGCCTGCGCCGCCGTCGCGCCGGGCGGCGGGGTCAGGGCGGCGGGCGTGGCGGCCGGTTCGCGCGCCATCGCGGCCGAACCCAAGGCCAGGACGCTGGCGGCCAGCAGCAGGACGGCGGTGTTGCGACGGATCATCGGTGCTCTCTCCACGGATCGGCCGGCAGGCTGCCCCGCGAGGCGCACGACCGCAAGCCGGGGGCTTGGCGAAGCGGCCCGGAGCGGTCCAATCTCCCGCGACTTACCCCGGGGGAGGGACGGTCCATGAGCTTCCTGACGCGCCGCACGGCCATCGACGGCCACTCTGACCACAGCCATGGATCGGGCCTGAAGGCCACGCTGGGCTGGCCGCACCTGGTCGCCCTGGGCGTCGGGGCCATCGTCGGCACCGGCATCTACACCCTGACCGGCGAGGCGGCCGGCCTGGCGGGCCCGGGGGCCATGCTGTCCTTCCTGATCGCCGGCGCCGTCTGCGCCGCCGCCGCTCTCTGCTACGCGGAGATGGCGACGATGATGCCCCGCGCCGGCAGCGCCTATACCTACAGCTACGCGGTGATGGGCGAGACAGTGGCCTGGGTCGTCGGCTGGAGCCTGATCCTCGAATACACGGTGGTCTGCGCGGCGGTCTCGGTCGGCTGGGCGGGCTACGCCGGCGGCCTGATCCTGAGCTGGTGGCCCGAGGCGCCGCAGATGCTCCTCAAGGGGCCCGAGGACGGCGGGCTGGTCAACCTGCCCGCGGTCTTCATTGCCCTGGCCGTCGCCGCCCTGCTGGCGCTCGGCACCCGCGAAAGCGCCCGGGTCAACTTCGTGCTGGTCATCGTCAAGCTGGTCGCGTTGGCCGGGTTCATCGCCCTGGCCCTTCCGGCCTTCAACGGGGCCAACTTCACCCCCTTCATGCCGCACGGCTTCTGGCCCCACGAGGTCGACGGCGTGAAATTCGGCGTGATGGGCGCCGCCTCGATCATCTTCTTCGCCTTCTACGGCTTCGACGCCATCTCCACCGCCTCGGAGGAGACCAAGAATCCGGCCCGCGACCTGACCATCGGCATCGTCGGCTCGATGGCGCTCTGCACCCTGATCTACATGGGCGTCGCCGCCGCCGCGATCGGCGCCATGCCGCCGGCCGAGTTCGCGACCAGCAAGGAGCCGCTCGCCCACATCATCCGCTCGCTCGGCCATCCGCGCGCCGCCGACCTGATCGGCCTGGCCGCCATCATCGCCATGCCGACGGTGATCATGGTCTTCATGTACGGCCAGACCCGCGTCTTCTTCGCCATGGCCCGGGACGGCCTGCTGCCCAGGGCGCTGTCGAGGGTTCACACCCGCTTCGGCACGCCGGTCGGCGTCACCCTGATGACCGGCGTCATCGCGGCGGTGCTGGGCGGCGCCCTGCCGCTGGGCCGCATCGTCTCGGTGGCCAACGCCGGCACCCTGGCGGCGTTCGTGGCCACCGCCATCGCCATGATGATCCTGCGCGTGCAGCAGCCGGCCCGCCCGCGCCGCTTCAAGACGCCGCTGTGGTGGCTGGTCGGCCCGTTCGCGGTGCTCGGCTGCGCCTACCTGTTCGCGGGGCTGAGCACCTTCACGATGATCGTCTTCGTGGTCTGGAACCTGATCGGCCTGGCGGCCTACCTCCTGTACTTCCGCACGAAGAGCAATCTGGCCAGCCTGTAGGCGATCCGCGCTTCCTCCCCGCTTGCGGGGAGGGCGACGGTCAGTCCTCCAGCCCGTCGCCCAGCGCGTCGAGCGCCGCTTCCATGGCGCTTTCCAGCACGGGCCGCAGGCGGCCCGCCAGCGCCTCGTCGATGCGGTTGTCAGGACCCAGGTGGGTGGACTTGGCCAACTCCATCTGGATGGCGTGGACACCCCTGGCCGGCGCGCCGTAGCTGCGGGTGATGAAGCCGCCCTTGAAGCGCCCGTCGAGCACGGTCGAATAGCCGCTGGCCCGGCAGACGCCGAAGGCCGCCGCGCGGGCCTCCCCGCCGCAGGCCTCGCCGCCCGCCGTGCCCATGTTCAGGTCCGGCAGGGTTCCCTCGAACAGCTTCGGGACGATCGGGCTGATCGAGTGGGCGTCCCAAAGCAGCGCGAAGCCGTGCGCCTCGACGGCGGCGTCGACGGCGGCCCGCAGGGCGTCGTGATAGGGCCGCCAGTAGCGGTCTCGGCGGGCGGCGATCTCGGCCGCGTTCGGCGCGTCGCCCCGGTAGACGGGCTCGCCGAGGAAGGTCTCGGTCGGGACCAGACCCGCGCCCCACTGTCCGGGATAGAGGGGCTTGTTGTCCGGCGGCCGGTTGACGTCGACGACCAGCCGCGACCAGCGGGCGGTGACGGTCGTGGCCTCCAGCTCGTCGGTGAAGTCGTACAGGGCCGGCTGGGCGAAGTCGGTGTCGTCCAGCCGCAGGGCGGCCGGCGTCATGCGGGCGGCGATGTCGTCGGGCACGTCGGTCCCGACGTGCGGGAAGCTGACGATCAGCGGGCTGGCGCCGCGGGTGATGTGGACGTCGGTCATTCAGTGCGTCCTTCGCGACGCGATCCTGTCGGATCGCTCCTCAGGATGACGAACTCAGTGGAACGCAAACCACATTCGTCATGGTGAGGAGCGAGCCTTGGGCGAGCGTCGCGAACCACGCAACCCCTCACAGCGCGACAATCCCGTCGAACGCCCCGTCCAGCACCAGCGCCGTCACCGCCGCGATGTCCGGTGCGAAGTAGCGGTCGCGGTCGTAGGCGGCGGCGGCGGAACGGACGAGGGCGTGGGCCCTTTCCAGCGGCGGGGACGAGCGCAGCGGGCGGCGGAACTCGATCCCCTGCGCGGCGGCCAGCAGCTCGATGGCGACGATGGCGGCGCTGTTCTGCGCCATGGTGGTCAGGCGCCGGGCCGCATAGGTGGCCATGCTGACATGGTCCTCCTGGTTGGCGCTGGTCGGCAGGCTGTCGGTGCTGGACGGATGGCTGAGGCCCTTGTTCTCGCTGGCCAGGGCGGCGGCCGTCACCTGGGCGATCATGAAGCCCGAGTTGACCCCCGGCTCGGCGACCAGGAAGGCGGGCAGGGCGCTCATGTTCGGGTCGACCAGCAGGGCCGTGCGCCGCTCGCTCAGGGCGCCGATCTCGGCGATGGCCAGCGCCAGCGTATCCGCCGCGAAGGCGACCGGCTCGGCGTGGAAGTTGCCGCCCGACAGCGCCTCGCCGGTCTCGGCGAAGACCAGCGGGTTGTCGGTCACCGCTCCGGCCTCGATCAGCAGGGCGCGCTCGGCGTTGTCGAGCAGATCGAGCGCCGCGCCCATCACCTGCGGCTGGCAGCGCAGGCTGTAGGGGTCCTGCACCCGGTCGCAGTCGTCGTGGCTGTGGCGGATGGCGCTGCCGTCCAGCAGGCCGCGCAGGGCGGCGGCGACGGCGATCTGGCCCGGCTGGCCGCGGGCGGCGTGGATGCGGGCGTCGAAGGGGGTGTCGCTGCCCAGCGCCGCGTCGACGCTCATCGCTCCGGCGACCAGCGCCGCCTCGAACACCCGCCGGGCCAGCACCAGCCCCTTGAGGGCGAGCGCGGTCGAAGCCTGGGTGCCGTTGATGAGCGCCAGACCCTCCTTGGCCCGCAGCGCGATCGGTTCGAGCCCGGCCCGCTTCAGACCCTCCATGGCGGGGAAGGTCTCGCCCCCCGCCCGCATTTCGCCGACGCCGAGCAGGGCGGCCGACATATGGGCCAGCGGGGCGAGGTCGCCGGAGGCGCCGACCGAGCCCTTCTCCGGGATCACCGGCAGGATGTCGGTCTCCAGCAGGCGGACGAGCATGGCGATCAGCTCGGGGCGGACGCCGGAGAAGCCGCGCGACAGGCCGGCGATCTTCAGCAGCAGGATCAGCCGCACGACATCGTCCGGCATCGGATCGCCGACGCCGCAGCAGTGCGACAGGATCAGGTTCCGCTGCAGCTCGGCGAGCTGGTCGGGCCGGATGGTCTGTTTGGCCAGCAGGCCGAAGCCGGTGTTGACGCCGTAGACGGTCCTTCCGGCCGCCAGGATGTTCTCGATCGTGGCGGCCGAGGCGGCGATGGCGGCGTTGGCCTCGCCGGTCAGCGTGACCGCCACCGGACCGGCGAGCGCCGCCTCGATGTCGTCCAGCGCGACCGTGGCTTCGCCGAGTGTAACCGCGCGCATCAGCGGTCTCCCAGCGACGGCAGGTCGAGACCCTGCTGGCGGGCGCAGTCGACGGCGATGTCGTAGCCGGCGTCGGCGTGGCGCATGACACCCGTGCCCGGGTCGTTCCACAGCACCCGCTCGAGCCGCTTCGCCGCTTCCGGCGTGCCGTCGGCGACGATGACCACGCCGGCGTGCTGGCTGTAGCCCATGCCGACCCCGCCGCCGTGGTGGATCGAGACCCAGGTGGCGCCGCTGGCGGTGTTGAGCAGGGCGTTGAGCAGCGGCCAGTCGCTGACGGCGTCGCTGCCGTCCAGCATCGCCTCGGTTTCGCGGTTGGGACTGGCGACCGAGCCGCTGTCCAGGTGATCGCGGCCGATGACGACGGGGGCCTTGAGCTCGCCGCTGGCGACCATTTCGTTGAACTTCAGTCCGGCGCGGTGGCGGTCGCCCAGGCCGATCCAGCAGATGCGGGCCGGCAGACCCTGGAAGGCGATCCGCTCCCTGGCCATGTCCAGCCAGCGGTGCAGATGGACGTTGTCGGGGAACAGCTCCTTCATCGCCTGGTCGGTCCTGTAGATATCCTCCGGATCGCCCGACAGCGCGGCCCAGCGGAACGGTCCCACGCCCCGGCAGAACAGCGGCCGGATGTAGGCGGGCACGAAGCCGGGGAAGTCGAACGCGCCCTCCAGCCCCTCGTCGAGCGCCACCTGGCGGATGTTGTTGCCGTAGTCGAGGGTCGGCACGCCCATGCGATGAAAGTCGAGCATGGCCTGCACATGGGGCACGATCAATTCGCGCGCGGCCCGGTCGACGCTGGCCGGATCGGCGAGACGCGCCTGCTCCCACTGCTCGACCGTCCAGCCCTTGGGCAGGTAGCCGTTGAAGGTGTCGTGGGCGCTGGTCTGGTCGGTGACCACATCCGGCCGCACGCCGCGCCGGACCAGTTCGGGGAAGACATCGGCGGCGTTTCCGAGCAGGCCGACCGAGACGGCGCGGCCTTCCTTCGTCGCCCTGGCGATGCGGGCCAGGGCGTCGTCGAGATCCTCGGTCGCCTCGTCCAGGTAGCGGGTCTCCAGCCGGCGCTCGATGCAGCGGCGCTGGCATTCGACGGCCAGCATGGAGGCGCCGGCCATGGTCGCGGCCAGCGGCTGGGCGCCGCCCATGCCGCCCAGGCCGCCGGTCAGGATCCATTTGCCGGTCAGGTCGCCGCCGAAGTGCTGGCGGCCGACCTCGACAAAGGTCTCGTAGGTGCCCTGCACGATCCCCTGGCTGCCGATGTAGATCCAGCTGCCGGCGGTCATCTGGCCGTACATGGCCAGACCCTTCTTATCGAGCTCGTGGAAGTGCTCCCAGGTCGCCCACTTGGGCACCAGGTTGGAGTTGGCGATCAGCACGCGCGGCGCGTCGGCGTGGGTGCGGAATACCCCGACCGGCTTGCCGGACTGGACCAGCAGCGTCTGGTCGTCCTCCAGCCGGCGCAGGGCGGCGACGATCCGGTCGAAGCTGTCCCAGTCGCGGGCCGCCTTGCCGATGCCGCCGTAGACGACCAGGTCCTCGGGCCGCTCGGCGACCTCCGGGTCGAGGTTATTCATCAGCATGCGGACGGCGGCTTCCGTCTGCCAGGACCTGGCGGTCCGTTCCGGTCCGCGATCGGCGCGGACGATGCGGCTGTTGCTGGCCATCAGGCGAAGTCTCCAAAGCGTCCGGCCAGCTGGAAGGCGTGGCCGGGGTGGATCAGGCGGGCGGCGGAGGCGACCTGCCCCCGGCTCCAGGTGCGGCGGGCGACGGTCAGGACCGGCGCGCCCTCGGAAAGGCGCAGCAGGCCGGCCGTGCGCGGATCGGCGGCCTCGGCCCGGACGATCTGCTCGCCCGCCTCGATCGGCGCGGCGGCCAGCAGGTGGGCGGCGGGCGTGGCGAGGGTGAAATCCTGGGTCAGGTAGTCGGGGAAGATCGCCGGCGAGACCCAGCGCCGCTCCAGCTGGATCGGCGTCTCGCCTTCGAAGTGGACGACCTCCGAGCGGAATAGAGGCGCGCCCGGTTCGACGGCGAACCGGCGGGCAAGATCGGCGTCTGCCGGCACGGCCTCCAGCGCGATCACTTCCGCCCGCCAGACGTGACCCCGCGAAGCGACCTCCTCGGCGATGTCGCGGATCTCCAGCGGGTGGCTCTCGGCCAGCGGCTCGCCGGCCACGAAGGCGCCGACTCCGGCGCGGCGGACGATCAGGCCCTCCTGCGTCAGCTCGTCCAGCGCCCGGCGGACGGTCATGCGCGCCACGCCCAGCTCACGGACCAGCTCGTGCTCCGACGCGATACGGTCGCCGACCCGCCAGCGGCCGGTGCGGATGGCGCCCAGCACATGGCGTTTGACGCCCTGGTAGCGCGCGGCGCGGGCGGCGGTCATGCGGTCAGCTCGGCGACCGCCACCCGGTAGGCGGCGGCGATGGCGTCGCGGGCGACGTGGCGGCCGCCCTCGACGATGCGATTGCCGCCCGACCAGACCTGGTCGATGGCGCCGGAGCCGGCGAAGACCAGGCTGTCGAGGATCAGGTCGCCCTCGCGGCCGGCCAGCACGGGATGGTCCGTGTCCAGCACGACCAGGTCGCAGCGCGCGCCGACGGCGATTTCCCCGGTGCGGCGGCCCGTGGGGTTGGTCCCGGCCCTGGCGGCCGACAGCCACAGCCCCGCGCCGACATGCTCGCCCGTGCCGCCGCTCATCGTCCGCTTGCGGGCCTGCAGCCGGCGGCCGTACTCGAACCAGCGCAGCTCCTCGGCGGCGTTGGTGGTGACATGGCTGTCCGACCCGATGCCGAACCGCCCGCCGGCCCCGAGGAAGGCGTCAGCGTTGAAGAACCCGTCCCCGAGGTTGCCCTCCGTCGACGGACAGAGCGCCACGGTCGCGCCGGCGTGCGCCAGTCCGGAAGCCTCGGCGTCGGTCATGTGGGTGGCGTGGACCAGGGTCCAGCGGTCGGACATCGGGGCGTTGGCCAGCAGCCATTCGACCGGTCGCGCGCCCGACCAGGCGAGGCAGTCGTCGACCTCGCCGGTCTGTTCGGCGGCGTGGATGTGGACCGGCATGGCGGGGTCGACGGCGGCCAGAACGTCGCGGATCTGTTCCGGCGTGACCGCCCGCAGGCTGTGAAACGCAAAGGCCTCAGCGCCGCTCAGCTCCAGCAGGTGGAGGAACTGGTCCGTGCTCTTGATGAACCGCCGCTGGCCGTGCTTGGGCGGCAGGCCGCCGAAGCCGGAATGGCTGTAGAGCACCGGCGCCAGTGTCAGGCCGAAGCCCGCCGCCTCGGCGGCCCGGCGGTGAGCGTGGGCGGTCTCGGCCGGGTCGGCGTAGGCGCGACCCTCGGGGTCGTTGTGCAGATAGTGGAACTCGACGATGCCGCTGTACCCGCCCTCGGCCAGCTCGGCGTAGAGCATGGCGGCGATGGCGGTCATCTGCTCGGGCGTGATGCGGTCGAGGAACCGGTACATCGCCTCGCGCCAGGCCCAGAAGTCCTCGACCCCGGCCCGGGCGCGTTCGGCCAGACCGGCCATGGCGCGCTGGAAGGCGTGGCTGTGCAGGTTGGTGACGGCCGGGACGGTCGCGCCCTTCAGCCGGTGCGCGCCGGCCGGGTCGGCGCCCGTCTCGACCGCCGTGATCACGCCGTCCGTCACGGTCAGCGCCACGTCGCGGGCCCAGCCGCCGGGCAGTCGCGCCTGGTCGAGATGAAGGGTGTTGGCCACTTGTCTAAACCTGTCTAATCGGGCTCACCCTATCCACGAACCCCATCGGGTGGCAAGACAGCGACATGCAGCGGATCGACCTGATCATCACCGACTGCCGCGCGGCGACCATGGTCCCGGGCGCGACGCCCTACGGCGCCATCGACGACGCCCTGATCGCCGTCGACAAGGGCCGCATCGTCTGGATCGGCCCGCGCGAGGATGTCCCCGCGTTCAGCCCCTTCGCCGTCACCCGGCTGGACGGGCGCTGGGTGACGCCCGGCCTGATCGACTGCCACACCCACCTGGTGTTCGGCGGCGACCGCATCGGCGAGTTCGAGGCCCGGCTGGGCGGCGCGACCTACGAGGAGATCGCCCTGGCCGGCGGCGGCATCCGCTCCAGCGTCGCGGCGACCCGCGAGGCGGACGAGCCGGAGCTGATCAAACGCGCCCGGCGGCGGCTGGAGGCCTTCGTCGCCGAGGGCGTGACCACGATCGAGATCAAGTCCGGCTACGGCCTGGACCTGGAGACCGAGCTGAAGATGCTGCGCGTCGCCCGCTACCTCGACGGCGACGTCCGGGTCGTGACCAGCTTCCTCGGGCTGCACGCCGCGCCCAAGGATCAGCCGCGCGAGGCCTGGATCGACATGATCATCGACGAGGCTCTCCCGGCCGCGAAGGCGACCGGGCTCGTCGATATCGTCGACGCCTATCTGGAAGGCATCGCCTTCACCCCGGCCGAAGTCTCGCGCCTGTTCGACAAGGCCGCCTCATTGGGCCTGCCCGTGCGGCTGCACGCCGACCAGCTGAGCGACGGCGGCGGCGCGGCGCTGGCGGCGAAGCACGGCGCCCTGTCGGCCGATCATCTGGAGTTCACCTCGCAGGCCGGGGTCGAGGCGATGGCCAGGGCCGGGACCGTCGCCGTCCTGCTGCCCGGCGCGTTCACGGCTCTGGCGGAGACGCAGAAGCCGCCGGTCGCGGCGCTGCGCGCGGCGGGGGTGCCGATGGCCGTGGCCAGCGACTGCAATCCCGGCACCTCGCCGCTGCTGTCGCTGCGCGCGGCGATGATGCTGGCCTGCGCCCAGTTCCGACTGACGCCGCAGGAGGCTCTGGCCGGCGTCACCCGCAACGCCGCTATGGCCCTGGGTCTCGCCGCCGAGACCGGCACGCTGGAGGCCGGCAAGCTGGCCGACATGGCCTGCTGGGACATCGACCGCCCGGCCGAGCTCAGCTACTGGCTGGGCGGGCGCTTGCTGAGCCGCAGCTGGCGGGCCGGGCGGCCGGTGGTGGCGTAGAAGACTTTCCTCTCCCAATGGGAGAGGGGGACCATGCGGAACATGGTGGAGCGGGAAGTGCTCCCGGCGGCAGGTTATCGGAACGTCGACGAGATCGAACACCGCGCCCTGACGGCTATCGGCGGCGTATCCCTCTCCACCACCCTCCGGGTGGTCTCCCTCCCCCAAGTGGGGGACGAAGAGATCCGCTAAGCCCAGCGATGGTTCTTCGGTCGCTCTCCGACCTGCGGCGTGAGGGCCGCCGGCAGCTCCAGGATCGGCCCCTTGAGGTGCGCGGAGGCTGCTCCCAACCGGGCGTCGACCACCGCCCTGTCGGCCTCCGACAGGTCCGCGTACAGCGTCCGCAGATCAGTCAGGCAGGCGGCGCAGTAGGGTGACACCGGCGTGGTCCAGCGCGCGCCGCGCAGGTCGAAGCTCGCCCGCGTCTCCCGCTCGATCACCGCCTCGAAGTTGGCCGCCAGCTCCGTCAGGTGCTCATGCGCCGCCAGCTTGAGCAGCGGATCGAGATCGGCGGGGGCGTCCACCGGCCGGGGCGCGGCGGCGGCCACTTCCGGGGTCAGGGCCCACAGCCGCGTCACCCAGGCCAGAACGTTGGGCGCCGTCTCGCGCATGATGGCGGCCGGGGTCGGGTCGGAGAAGAAGTGGCGGAACATCGGGCCGAACAGGCCGAAATCCGCCGCCACCGGCCGCTCGCCGAACAGGAACGGTCGGGCGGCGAAGATCGGGTCGAGCAGGGCCAGGGTGTCAGCGTAGATCGCCTCGACCAGCGGCGCGGTCTCGCGGGTGACGCCGTCCTCGCGCAGGAAGGTCCGCTGCTGGCGGCGGCGGATGCCGAAGGCGCGCAGGCCCAGCGGCCCGGGGACGTCGCCGAGGATCGTGCGGCCCAGCTGACGTCCCATCAGCCGGGAGTCCTCGTGGAAGGCCCAGCGGTAGTAGAGCGCCGGCCGCCAGAGCCACTCGTCGAAGGCGTCCTCGAGAAACAGGCTGAGGAAGGCGCCGACCGGGCTCGACGGTTGCAGGGCCGGCTCGGGCCGCTCCGCCTCGAAGCGGCGCAGGATGGCGGTGGTGTCGGTCAGCCATTCGCCGTCGGGGGCCTGCAGCTGCGGCATCTGCTGCACGCCGGTCGCCCGGCCGCAGGCGCGGAAGTCGGCCGTATCCATGACGACGAAGTCGAAGGGTACGCCCTTGGCGCGCAGATAGCCTTCCAGCTTGCCGGTGAAGTAGGACTGCTTGAGGCCGTGCAGGATCCAGCGGCCGCTCACGCCGCTTGCCTCCGCCGACGGCGGACGAGCAGGACCGCGCCGGTGATCAGCCCTCCCACGACCGCCAGCAGAAGCAGGCCCATGACGATGATCCCGCCGCGCTGCTTGCCCAGGGCGTTGTTCATCAGCTGCTTCTGGGTGGTGTAGCCCTCGGGCAGCGGCTGGACGCCGACGCGCGTCTCGTAGGCGGCGTAGTCGGCCAGCATCTGTTTGAAGATGGCCGGTTGGGCCGTGGCCAGGTCGGTGGTCTCCCCGGGATCGCGCGCGAGGTCGTACAGCCGCCACTGGCCGTCGCCGACCGGCGGCATGTCGCGGACGATCTTGTGGCTGCCCCGGAACAGGGCGGCGTTGCCGGACACCTCGATGCCGACCGGGTCGTCCGGCCCGTAGGCCGAGGCGGCGACGCCGGTCAGCACGGGCCGCAGGCTGCGGCCGTCCATCGACATGGCGTCGGGCTGGGTTCGGGCGCCGACCATGTCGACGAGCGTGGGGACGACGTCTGTCACGAAGGCCGGCGAGCTGACCCGCGTCCCGGGCGCGATCCCCGGACCCGACAGGATCAGCGGTACGCGGATGCCGCCTTCGGAGGTGTAGAACTTGTAGCGATTGCCGGGCGCGGCCAGGGCGGAGGCCCATTCCTTGCCGATGAAGGCCAGGCTGCCCTTCTCGCCCAGGCCCTTCAGGGTCCAGCGGTAGCCGTTGAGCTTCATCCACAGGCTCATGCCGCGGACATGGACCGGGTCGCTGGGCTCGGGGCCGTTGTCGGAGGTGACCACGAACAGGGTGTTGTCGAGCTCGCCCCGCGCCTCAAGGTGCGCCATCAGCCGGCCGATCGCCGCGTCCATGGCCTCCAGCATGCCGGCGTAGGCCTCCATGCTGCGGGCGTAGATGGCCTTCTCCTCGGGGGTCAGCTGGTCCCAGCGGCGGGCGTCGTCGGGCAGGCCGCGGATGGCCGCCTCGGCCGGCATCAGGCCCAGGGCCTTCGCCCGCGCCGCGCGGTCCTCGCGCAGCTTTTCCCAACCGGCGTCGAACCGCCCCTTGTAGCGGTCGGAATATTCCTTGGGGGCCTGCACGGGGATGTGGACGGCCTGGAAGGCGAGGTAGGCGTAGAAGGGCTGCGCCCCGGCCGGCCGCTCGTCGATGTAGCCCTTCAGCCGATCGACCATCAGGTCCGAGGAGTAGTAGCTGTCCGGCATCTTCGCCGGCTTGCCGTCCTCGAACCACGGCGCGGTGTCGTAGTAGGGCATGTAGGGTCGGGGCCCCCAGTTGTCGGCGCCCGAGGCGTCCAGCGCCAGCGAGCGGTCGAAGCCGTTCTCGTTGGGCAGCGCGCCGGGGCCGTGGCCCAGGTGCCATTTCCCGACCATCAGGGTGCGATAGCCTTCGGCCTTCAGGCGCCGGGCGACGGTCCAGACGCCGGGCGCGAACTGCAGGCCGTAGCCGGGCTTGTCCTTCTGCGAGGGCGGCAGGATCTCCTCGATCGTCGCCACCCCGGCCCGGTGGTTGTCGACCCCGGTCAGCAGCATGGCCCGCGACGGCGAGCACAGCGGCGAGGAGTGGTAGGCTGTGAACATCGCGCCCCCCTTCGCCAGCCGGTCGATGTTGGGCGTCCGCGCCTCGCCGCCGAAGGCCCCGAAGTCCATCAGGGCGGCGTCGTCGACGACGATCATCACGATGTTCGGCCGCTTTGGCGGGGGTGGGGACTCAGCGCGGACGGCGGCGACGGGGGCCGCCGCGATCAGGATCGCCATCGAAAGGCTGAACAGGGACCGCAGGGTCCGGACCGGTGTCGCGCGCATGTCGCCTCCCCGAGGCTTGCGGGCGTCTGGGCGCGCCCGTCAGTTACCCGAGAGTAACCGAACCTGCGACGCTGTCAAATCTGGACGGCTACTTCGAGAACTGCTCGGCGATCCGGAAGGCGGCGGGAAGGATCAGCACCCCCATCAGGCAGGGGAAGATGAACAGGATCAGCGGGATCATCAGCTTGGCCGGCAGGGCCATGGCCTTCTCCTCGGCCCGCAGCATGCGCTTGGAGCGCATGTCGTCGGAGAAGACGGTCAACGTCTCGCCCAGGCTGGTGCCCATCTCCTCGGACTGCCGCAGCATGGTGGCCAGGGAGCGGGCGTCGTCGATGCCGACCCGCTCGGCGAAGGCGCCCCAGGCGTCCTTGCGGGCCCGGCCGGCGCGCAGCTCCAGGGTCAGGAACTTCAGGTGCTCGGCCAGGTGCGGGTAGCGGCGGACCATCTCCTCGCCGACGCGGCTGACGGCGGCGTCCAGCGACAGGCCGGCCTCGACCGAGGCGACCAGCAGGTCGAGCAGGTCAGGGAAGCCCTCGATGTACTCCAGCTCCAGCTTGCGGCGGCGGGCCTTGACCACCTGCTCGGGCCCCATGATCGCGGCGACGGCGAACACGGCGGCGACGCAGATGGCCAGCATGCCGCCGCCGCCGTTCAGGGCCCACGGCACGGTGAACATCGTCGCCACCACCGCCAGCGCCAGGGCCGCCGCCTTGGCGCCGAGGTAGAAGGCCACGGCCTCGCGGTTGAACCAGCCGGCCTGGACCAGCATGGCGCGGATGGTCGACAGCTGGGCCGGGTCCTGGATCGCCATGCGGTCGCCCAGGCGCTTCACCCCGCTGACCACGCCGGCGACGGCGGCGGAGCTGCCGTCGGGGCGTCCCGAGACGATGGTGTTCCCGGCCAGCCGCGCCCGGCGGCGGGCGCCGATCCGGACTTCGCGGACGCCGAGAAGGGCGACGCCGCCGACGCCCAGGGTGATCAGGGCGACCGCCGTCCAGGTCAGAAGGGTCTGAAGCTGCAGAGGGTCCATGGCGTCAGATCCGCATGTCGATCATGCGGCGCATGACCATGTTGCCCAGGAACATCCAGCCGCCCAGGCCCATCAGCCCGTACTGGATGAACTTCTCGTGGATGACGTCGCCGTAGAACTGCGGGCTGGCGAAGGCGAGGATGCCCATCACCGCGAACGGCGCCGAGGTCAGGATGATGGCCGAGGCGCGGCCCTCGCTGGAGGCGGCCTTGACCTTCATCCGCATCTTGCCCCGCTCGCGCACCGCCTTGGCGTTCATTTTCAGAAGGCCGGTCAGGTTGCCGCCGGCCCGCTCCTGCAGCCGGATGGTGGCGGCGAACAGGTCGACGTCCGGGTGGCGGCAGCGGTCGGCCAGCCGGCCCACACCCTGCTCCAGCGTGGCGCCATAGGCGATCTCGTCGGCCAGCATGCCGAACTCGCTGCCCAGCGGGTCGGGCATCTCCCGGCCGACCAGGCCCACGGCGGTCGGCACCGGGTGGCCGGCCTCCAGGCTGCGGACGATGATCTCCAGCGCGTTGGGCAACTGGGCGCCGATGCCCTTGGCCCGGGCGCCGGCCTTGATCTTCAGCCAGACGAAGGGAAGGCCCAGCCCGATGACTGGCGCGGCGGCCAGGCCGAACACCCAGCTCTTGGTCAGCAGGAACACTCCGAAAAAGGCGCCGACGGCCAGGCCCAGCGCATAGGCGGCCCAGCGGCGCGGCTGATAGGTGACGCCCGAGCGGATCACCAGGTCGGAGAACCAGCGGACCATGATCCGGCTGTCGCCCTTGTCGTCCAGCCCGCGCTGCTTGCGCAGCTCCAGGATCAGGGCCTCCAGCGAGCCGGCGGCCTCGGCCACGGCCAGACGCTTGTTCACCTTGCGCTTGGCGCCGGCGACGGTGACCAGCCCCCAGACCGCCTGACCCGCCGCGAACACCGCCGCGAAGGTCAGGATCAGGAAAACGATGCGCGGGTCGACGGCGTCCATCTACAGCGCCTTCTGCGGATCGAAGTTGGCGGGGTCGTAGTGGATGCCCTTGCGGTTCATCTCGTCCAGGCACTTGGGGCGCAGGCCGGTGGCCCGGAACTCCCCGTGGACCGTGCCGTCCGGATCGGTCCGTGTGCGGTGGAAGACGAAGATGTCCTGCATCTGCACGACGTTGCCCTCCATGCCGGTGATCTCGGTGACGTTCATCACCTTCCGCTTGCCGTCCGACAGGCGCATCACCTGGACCACCATCCCGACCGCCGCCGCGATCTGGCCGCGCACCGCCTCGTTGGAGAGGTTCATGCCGCCCATGGCCACCATCTGCTCGAGGCGGGTGATGGCCTCGCGCGGGTTGTTGGCGTGGATGGTGGCCATCGAGCCCTCGTGGCCGGTGTTCATGGCCTGGAGCATGTCGAAGGACTCCTCGCCCCGCACCTCGCCCAGGATGACGCGGTCGGGGCGCATGCGCAGGGCGTTCTTGACCAGCTCGCGCTGACGGATCTCGCCCTTGCCCTCGATGTTGGGCGGGCGGGTCTCCATGCGCACGACGTGCGGCTGCTGCAGCTGCAGCTCGGCGGCGTCCTCGATGGTGATCAGCCGCTCCTTGGGGCTGATCGCCGCCGAACAGGCGTTGAGCAGGGTGGTCTTGCCCGAGCCGGTGCCGCCGGAGATGACCATCGAGACGCGGGAATAGACCGCGCCCTTCAGGAACTCGGCGACACAGGCCGGCATGGCGCCGACATCGACCAGGCGCTCGAAGCTGAGCGGCTTCTTGGAGAACTTGCGGATCGAGACGCAGGCGCCGTCGATGGCGATCGGAGCGATGGCGGCGTTGACCCGGCTGCCGTCGGCGAGGCGGGCGTCGACCATCGGCGAGCTCTCGTCGATCCGCCGGCCCACGGCGGCGACGATGCGGTTGACGATGCGCAGCAGGTGGTCGTTGTCGCGGAAGCGGACGGGGGTCAGCTCAAGCTCGCCGCGCCGCTCGACATAGACCTGGAACGGGCCGTTGATCAGGATGTCGTTGATCGACTCGTCCTTGAGCAGCGGCTCGATGGGGCCAAGGCCGACCATCTCGTCGAAGACCTCTGCGCCGAGCTGGTCCATTTCCGCGCCGTTGAGCGCCAGCCGTCCGTCGCGGGCGAAGTCGCCGACCAGCCGCCGCACCTGACGCCGCATCTCGCCTTCGTCCAGCTCGCCCAGCTTGGAGAGGTCGATCTCCTCGATGAGCTTGGCGTGCAGGCGCAGGCGCATGTCGAGCATGTCGTCCTGGGCCTGGGTCGGGGCGACAACGGGCTCGGGCGTCGGAACGACCACGGCCGGGGCGGCGGTCGGGGAGGCCGGGACCGGAACGGGTCCGGCGTCCGGGGCCACGGCGCGGCGGAGGGAAAAGCGACCCATCACGCCACCCGCAGGTCTTCAGGATGCGACCGGGCGGGCGAGGCGATCAGGCGGTCGACCAGGTCGGCGACGTCCTTGACGATGCGCGACTTGGGCCGGTGCTGGCTGATCGGTCCGCCGAGGTTGGCCGAGGCCGCCGCCGCCTCCCAGTCGGAGGTGATGCCGCCGGCCGCGCGCCGGCCCATGGCCTTCTCCGCCTCGGCCATCGAAGGGGCGGGGCCGAACACCCGCTTGGCCAGGCGATTGAGTACGATCCGCGGCTGCGGGCCGGCCGGCAGATCGTTCTCGATCTCGGCCGCCAGTGACCGGGCGGCCAGCAGCGCCGGCACGGTCAGCTCGGAGACCACCAGCAGCTCGTCCGATCCCGACAGCACGTCCAGCGTCCAGGACCGCCGATGGCGGGGGGCGTCGACCACGACCGCGTCGTAGACCTGGCAGGCGACCTCCAGCAGCCTGAGGACCGCGTCCGCCGACGTCGTGTCATAGGCATTGGGGTCGCGGGCCGAGGCCAGCAGGTCGACACCCCCCGGCGCCCCGGACACGAAGGCGTCCAGAAGCTGGGGATCAATCCGGTCCGCGGCCTGCGAGGCGCGGCTCAGCAGCATGTTGGCGGGCGCGCCCAGATAGGCGGCGGCCGCGCCGTCGGCCAGGTTCAGGTCGATCAGACAGACCCGACGTGGACCGGGCAGCCTTTGAGCCATGGCGCAGGCCGTCTCGATGGCCAGCGTCGTCGCACCCGCCCCGCCGACCGCGCCCATGATGGTCCAGCAGCGGGACGGCGCGTTCAGCGCCGGCGCGGCGATCGGGGCGACCAGCGGCGCCGAGGACGCGACGAGGTCAGCTGCCGAGAACGGCGCCTCAAGCACGTCCGAGCGCGGCAGGCGCATCAGGTTGCGCACCAGGCCGGCCGGCAGATGGTCGCCGGTCAGCAGGGTGGGTGGCGGCGAGGACCCGGCGCCGAGGGTGGCGATGGCCGCCGACAGCGCGTCCGGCTCGAACGCGCCCGCTTCGATGAGGATCAGGTCGGGCGCGTCGCCGAACGCCCAGCGGGCCTGCAGGCGTTCGAGCCCGGCGGTCTGCAGCGCGGCGTCCCGGAAGGCCTGGCCCGCCAGCTCGGCCAGCCCGGCTCCGACGATCAGTATGCGGCGTCCAGCGAAAGTCATGTCAGCGCCTCAGGGAACGGGACGGTAGGAGTCGGCGGGCGGCGCCTTCATCGGTCGGTCCAGCGCGATGCCCATCAGGATCAGGTCGATGGCGCTGGCCTCGTTGGTGCCGGTGAAGGGATCGGGGGCCAGGGCGCGGCTCTGGGCGGCCGTGGTCAGCCGGGGCGTGACCAGGATGACCAGTTCGGTCTCGGCCTTCTTCCAGCGCGAGGAGCGGAACAGCGAGCCCAGCACCGGCACGTCGCCGACCCAGGGGATCTGGCGCACCGTGTTGGCGTAGTCCTGCTGGAACAGGCCGGCGATGGCGAAGGTCTCGGTGTCCTTCAGCTCGACGGTGGTCGCGGCGCGGCGAACCAGCAGGCTGGGCACCTCGACGCCCGACAGGCGCAGGCTGGCCCGGCTGTCCAGCTGGCTGACCTCGGGCGAGACCTTCAGCCGGATCAGGCCGCTGTCCTGGACGGTCGGGGTGAACTTCAGCGTCACGCCGAACGGCTTGAACTGGATCGTGATGTCGCCCTGGCCGTTGGGCACGGGATAGGGAAACTCGCCGCCGGCCAGGAAGGTGGCCTCCTCGCCGGAGATGGCCGCCAGGTTGGGCCGGGCCAGGGTGCGGATGACGCCCTTTTCCTCGAGCGCCCGCAGCGTGGCCTCGATAGTCGTCGGGCCGACGTTGGTGGAGATGCCCAGCGTGCCCTGGGCCGCGTTGACGCCGATCAGACCCGTGCCGGACCCGAAGACGATGCCGGAATTGTTGGCGATGTCGACATTGATGCCGAAGTCCTTCAGCGAGCTGCGGCTGGCCTCGATGATCCGGACCTCCAGCATGACCTGCTGGGCGGCCTCGACGGTCAGTTCGGAGGTGACGCCGCCGGGCGCGTAACGTTCGGCGATGCCCTTGGCCCGGCTGGCGACCGTGGTGGTGCTGACCTGTCCCGACAGCATGACCCCGCCGGCCAGGGCCGAGACCCGGATCGGTTCACCGGGCAGGGCCGAACCGAGGTCCGTCTGCAGCGACTCGATGTCCTGGGCGACCCGGACGTCGATGACCTCGATCAGCCGGTGATTGGCGTCGTAGATCAGGATGTTGGTGGTGCCGAGCGTCTTGCCGCGCACATAGACGCTGCGGTCGGTGTTGGCGACGATCTGGGCGATTTCGGGCTGGGCGACGACGATCTCGCCGGCGGCGGCCATGAGACGGAAGGCCGCCGACTTGTCCTTGGGCACGGTGATGGTGCGGCTGGCGCCATCTCGCCGATCAGGCTGGACGAGACGAAGCTCTGGGCGGAGGCGGGGATGGCGGGCGCGCAGACGAGCGCGGCCGCGCACAGGATGGCGATGCGGCGCATGATCAGCTCCCGAAGCGTTCGGTGGGGACGTTGACGACGGTCTTCTTGTCGCCCTCGGTCACGGTCAGGCCGCGCGCCGGCGCGGCGGCCGGCCGGGCGGCGGCTCGACGCGCCGCCGGACGGGGCGCGCCGGAGGGCAGCGAGACGCCGCCCCCCAGCCCGGTGACTTCGCGGGCGGTGATCGGCCGGGTCTGGACGATCTCGGTGGCACCCGAGCGGCGCAGGGCCAGCGACAGGATTCCCGCCTGGCCAGCCACCGCCAGCTTGCCGGCGTCCTCGACGCTGACCTCCAGGGTCGCGGTCGACGGCTCGAACTTCTCGACCGAGGCAGGGTCGGCGATCATGTCCATGCCCAGGACGCGGACGTTCTGGAGGACCAGCGACGACACATAGAGGCGGTTGCCTTCGGCGCCCTCGACGCCGGGGCTGGCGATGGCGCGGGCCAGCAGCACGTCGACCCGGTCGCCGGGCAGCACATGGCCGCCGCCGCCGGCGACGTCATTGACCTTGATGGTGTAGGCCCGCATGCCCGGGTCGATCAGCGCCGCCACCGAGGGCTTCAGGCCGGGGCCGCTGACCTTGGACGGCAGCAGCGCCTCGCGCGGCGCCAGGGCGGCCAGGGTGACCGGCGCGCCGCCGTCGCGACCGAGCACCTGGTCGATCGAGGTGAATGCGCCCTCCGGCATAGAGCCGGCAGGGACCTTGATCAGGGTGAGGTTCTTGGCTTCAAGCTTCGTGCCGTAGGGAACCGCCGCGCTCGCCGCGACGATGGAGGACATGGCGACCGACGGCTGGGCCGCCGCCTTGCCCGGGCCCGACTGGGCGTTGGGCAACCAGACCTTGGCCACGAACAGGGCGCCGACCCCCAGAAGGGCGGACGCGCCAAGGCTGGCGATAGTGGCGACTCGCATATTGCGGACCCCATATCGAGCGTCGGTTTTCGACGCTCTTCCCCGAACTTGGATCGAGGTTACGGAGTCACCACTTGAAATATATTCAACGAATACACTGAACGCACGTAAACCCTGTGCCAGATCAAAGTATTAGCCTTAACAGCGATCAACCTTGATTCAGCGTTGATGACGCCGGACTCCGGCCACCCAGGTGGCGGCCACGGTCCGGTCGTCCCCCAGGATCATCAGCGCCGTCAGGATGTCGGCCAGATCCGTCGCGCCCTTCAGCCGCCGCGCCAGCAGCGGCGTGGCCGCCAGGTCCAGCGCGACGAAGTCGGCTTCGCGTCCGGGCGCGAACCCGCCGATCCGGTCGGCCAGGCCCAGCGCCCGGGCCCCGCCGAGGGTCGCCAGATAGAAGGCCCGCACCGGGTCGAGCGTGGCGCCGCGCAGTTGGGCCACCTGCAGCGCCAGCCCCGCCGTGCGCGGGATCGAGAAGCTGGTCCCGGCGCCGACGTCGGTTCCCAGGGCCGTCTTCACGCCATGGGCGTCGGTGCGGGCCAGGTCGAACAAGCCGCTGCCGAGAAACAGGTTGGAGCTCGGGCAATGGGCGATCGCCGCGCCGGCCTGCGCCATCCGGTGCAGGGACCGGTCGGTCATGTGGATACAGTGGGCGAACACCGACCGGGGCCCGACCAGGCCGAACCGGTCATAGACGGCCAGGTAGTCGCGGTCGGGAAACCGCTCGGCGACCAGCGCCAGCTCGCGCGGGTTCTCGGCCAGGTGGGTCTGCATCCAGACGTGGTTGTGGCGGGCCAGCAGCGCGCCGGCCCCGGCCAGCTGGGCGTCGCTGGACGACAGCGCAAAGCGCGGCGTGACCGCGTAGCCGAGCCGGCCCCGAGACCCCCAGTCGCGGATCAGGGCCTCGGTGTCCGCCTCGCCGCCCTCGCAGGTTTCGGCCAGCCCTGAAGGACCCAGGTCCATCATCGACTTGCCGGCGATCAGGCGCATGTTCCGGGCCAGCGCCGCCTCGAACAGCGCGGCGGTCGCCTCGCGGTGAACGCTGCCGAACACCATCGCCGTGGTCGTGCCGTTGCGCAGCAGTTCGCCCAGGAAGGCCTCGGCCACATCCCGCGCATGGGCGAGGTCGGCGAAGGCCCGCTCGGCCGGGAAGGCGCTGCGCTCCAGCCAGCCCAGAAGCGACCCACCCGGCGCGCCGATCATGTCGGTCTGCGGAAAGTGGACGTGGGCGTCGACGAAGCCCGGCGTCAGCAGATGGCTGGGCAGGTGCTCGAGCGGCGTGTCGGCCGTCAGGCTCGGCGACAGCGCCGCCCAGTCCCCGGCCGCCGCCACATGGCCGTCCTCGACGAGCAGCAGGCCATCGGGATGGTGCACACAGGCCGCATCCCCCGCCGTCCGCGGATCATCGACCATCCAGGCGAGAGCGGCGCGATACGCGCGGACGTCGGACATGGGGTTATGTGGCGGGTGTCGGCGGCAAGAGGCAAGCCGACGCGTATTCCTCTCCCTCTTGGGAGAGGGGGACCCTGCGGAGCAGGGTGGAGCGGGAGACGCAGGCGTCTGACCGGATCCGCAGCGTTCGCCTTCACCGAGGCCTCGCCGAGCCCTTCGACCATGGCGCATCCCTCTCCACCGCCCTTCGGGCGGTCCCCCTATCCCAAGTGGGAGAGGATCAGAGACCGGCAATCTCGCTCAGCGCCTCAATGTCGAAGCAGCGCTCCAGCGCGGCGGCGAGTTCGTCCAGCGCTTCGTCCACCGCCTGTCGCTGATCCACCCCGGTCGAGGCGGCGCCCAGCTGCGCCAGGATCGCGGCCCGGGCCTGCGACCGGTTGAACAGGCCGTGGATGTAGCAGCCCAAGATACGGCCGTCGGCGCTGACCGCCCCGTCCGCGCCGCCGCCGTCCAGCGTCAGCATCGGCGCGGCCGGGCCCGTCGTGCGGCCGACATGCATCTCGTAGCCCTCGAAGGCCGCTTCGCCGAACCGGCCGCTGACCGGGCGCAGGGTCTTCTCGCCGGTCAGCACCGTCTCGACGTCCAGCAGGCCCAGCCCCGGGGCCTCGCCCGCCGGGCCCTCGACGCCGCCCGGGTCGCTGATCCGCCGGCCAAGCATCTGATAGCCGCCGCAGACGCCCAGCACCCGTCCGCCGCGCCGGACGTGGGCGAAGAGGTCGATGTCCCAGCCCTGCGCCCGCAGGAAGGCCAGATCCGCCAGCGTCGCCTTGGTCCCGGGCAGGATGACCAGGTCGGCGTCGCCGGGCAGCGGCGTCCCCGGCGGGATGAAGGTGAAATCGACCTGCGGTTCGGCCCGTAGCGCGTCGAAGTCGTCGAAGTTGGCGATCCGGCTGAGCAGCGGCACGACGATCCCGACGCGCCGCCCACCGTCGCCGCCGACCCGGTCCAGCGTCACCGCGTCCTCGGCCGGCAGGGCCCGGGCCGCCGCCAGCCAGGGCGCCATGCCCAGGTCCGCCCAGCCGGTGCGGCGCGCGATCTCGGCCCGGCCGTCGTCGAACAGCGTCGGGTCGCCCCGGAACTTGTTGATCAGGAAGCCGTGGATCTTCGCCCGGTCGCCGTCGTCCAGCACCGCGTGGGCGCCGACCAGGGCGGCGATGACATGGCCCCGGTCGATGTCCCCGACCAGCACCACCGGCACCCCGGCGGCGATGGCGAAGCCCATGTTGGCGATGTCGCCCGCGCGCAGGTTTGTCTCCGCCGGGCTGCCGGCCCCCTCGACGATGACCAGATCGGCCTGGGCCTCGAGCCGCCGGAAGCTCTCGACCACGGTGTCCAGCAGGCCGGCCTTGGCCGCCTGGTAGCCGCGCGCCTCCCAGGTTCCGGCCATGACGCCGCGCACGATCAACTGCGCCCCGGTGTCGCTCTGCGGCTTGAGCAGCACCGGGTTCATGTCGACGGTCGGCGGGGTGCGGCAGGCGATGGCCTGCAACGCCTGGGCCCGGCCGATCTCGCCGCCGTCAGCCGTGACGGCGGCGTTGTTCGACATGTTCTGCGGCTTGAACGGCCGGACCGTCAGGCCCCGGTTGGCGAACAGCCGGCACAGGCCGGCGACCAGCACCGACTTGCCGACATCGGACCCGCAGCCCTGGATCATCAATGCCGGCAAGTCTGGCGCTCCCTGTCCGGCTAGAACCGGGCCCGGACGCCGACGAAGGCGCCCTGTCCCGGCGTTCCATAGCCCCGCGCGGTCTCGTAGTTCTGGTCCGTCAGGTTCTCGACCCGGCCGTAGAGTTCGATCGTCTCGTTGACCTGCCAGGACGCCCGCAGGTCGACCAGGGTGTAGGCGTCCATGACCACGGTGTTGGCGTCGTTGTTGAAAGCCTCGCCGACGTAGCGCACCGACGCGGTGGTGGTCACCGCGTCCGACCAGCGCCAGCCCGCCGAAGCATTGGCCATGTGCTCGGGCCGGCGCGGCAGCTGGTTGCCGTCATTGATCCCCGAGGCGTTTTCGGCCTGGGTCCAGGTGTAGTTGCCGCTCAGGGTCAGCGGTCCGGCCTCGGCGCGCGCCGCCAGCTCCAGCCCCTGGGTTCGGGTCTTCTGGATGTTGTCGTAGTAGCCGAACCGGAAGACGCCGTTCGGGTTGCACAGGGGTTCGGGCGAGCCGAAGGCGCAGCTGTAGAAGCGGATCTCGTTGTCCGCCTCGCGCCGGAACCAGATCGCCGAGACGACCACGTCCGCGCCCAGCCGCTGCTCGACGCCGAAGTCCCAGCTGTTGAACTCTTCCGGGGCCAGCGCCGTGTTACCGTACTCGCTGTAGAGTTCGTAGAGGCCCGGGGCGCGGAAGCCCTGACCGAAGCTGGCCCGCAGCACCGTGTCGCCGTCGTTCAGGCTCCAGGCGCCGGCCAGCGAGCCCAGGGTGTGGCCGCCGTACACGTCATGCTCGTCATGGCGCAGGCCGGCGGTGATTGTCAGTCCCGGAACGATCACGCCCTGGACCTGCCCGTAGACGCTGTCGATCCCGACCTTGCCGCTGGTGAACGGCGGGTTCGGATCGAACGTCCAGGGCGCCCGCTGGCGCATTTCCGCCTTCTCGCTTTCAAGCCCGAAGGTCGCCGTCCAGGCGTCGGTCACGGCCAGCACGCCCTGGTATTCCCAGCGACGGATCTCGCCCAGACCCTCGAAGCTGAGCGGCGCGACGGGGTCGGACGGCACATAGGCCTTGCGGTCGGTCTCGGTGTAGCCGAACGCCAGCCGGTTCTTCAGGCGGCCGTCCAGAAGGGCGAGGTTGAGGCCGGTGTAGACGACCAGCTCCCCGGTGGTCCCGTAGCTGTCGTCGTCGCCCGCGAAGCCGTCGGTGTCGGCCTCGCCGTCGGACCAGACCGCCCGCACCTCGGCCGAGAGGGCGTCGGTCAGGGTCAGGCGCAGGCGGCCGGACAGGCCGGTGTTCTCGTAGCCGTCGTCCTCGGACCCGGCCGCGAAGGCCGAGACGCCGTCGGTGGTGTAGCGGCTTCCGGCGATCCGCCAGCTGAGCCGCTCGGTCGCGCCGCCCAGGCCGGCGCGCAGGTAGCCGGTCCCGCGCGCGCCGCCCTCGGCGTCGATCGTGGCCTGGAAGCCTTGCGCCGGCTCGCGGGTGACGATGTTGACCACGCCGCCGATCGCCTGGCTGCCCCACAGCGTCGACTGGGCGCCGCGCAGGACCTCGATGCGGGCGACGTCGCCGACCAGCAGGTTGCCGAAGTTGGCCGCGCCCTGCGGGGCGGTCGGGTCGTTCATCTTCACACCGTCGATCAGCAGCACGGTGTGGCTGCTCTCGGCCCCGCGGATGTTGACGCCGGAGACGGCGCCGACGCCGCCGTTGCGGGTGTAGCTGACTCCCGGCACATCGTTGAGCAGCTCGATCACGTCCGGCGATTGGGCCGCCTCGATGTCGGCGGTGGACAGCACGGTCACCGAGGCGCCAATGCGGTCGGCGGCCTGGGGCGAGCGGGTGGCGGTGACGATCAGCTCGGCGACGGCCGTGGCGCCCTCAAGGCCGGCGACATCGGGCGTCGGCGCGGTGGGGGCCTCCGTCGCGAACGCCGGAGCGGCGGCGAGCAGGGTGGCGATGGAAACAGAGCACAGGAGCGCTCGGGGGATGGATCGGGTCACGGGTCTTCCTCTTCATTGACGACCCACGCCACGACCCGATCCGGGCGCGATGACGCCCGGGCCCGGCCGCGGACGCGGCTTGGCTACAGGTGTCGTCTCTCGGGAAAACCCGTCCGTTCGGCGCACCCCGGCCGTACGAAGAACGACGGCGCCGGGCAGGTCTCCTGGCTCACGGGTCATAACCTTGGCGCGTCGCCTTCCCAGACCAGCGAACCGGTCCAGTGGCATGTGACGCGCGGGCTCGCCGCTTACAGTTGCGGGGGCAGCCGGGGATTTTGGACCCCGTTCCCTTTTCACCTTCTCTCGCGAGAAGGAACCTGACGCTGTCGTCTGGGTATCTGTTGCGGCGCGGCAGGTCAAACGGCGTTGATCCTCTCCCGTTTGGGAGAGGGGGACCATGCGGAGCATGGTGGAGCGGGAGACGCTCCCGCCTGCAGGCTATCCGCAAAGTCGATGAAGTCGAACACCGCGCCCAGGCGCCTGTCGGCGGCGCATCCCTCTCCACCACCCTTCGGGCGGTCCCCCTCCCCCAAGTGGGGGAGGATCACCTGAGCCGGATCACCTGGCTGTTGGCGCCAGCCTTCACGGCGAAGCCGGCCGCGCGCCAGCTGGGCGGGCCGAAGGGCGCGCGGGCGTTGTTGGAGAAGCCGTAGGGCTCCAGCGGCATGCCCAGGGGATTGAACTTCATCTTCCCGTCGCCGTCCCGGTCGTGGAAGGCCTTCACCGCGTAGGGGCCCGGCGGCAGGCCGGCGAACGTGGCGCTGAAGTTTCCCTCGCCGGCCGGCAGCTCCAGGGTGCGGACAGGATGGGTGTTGGCGTCATAGGCCGCCTTGCTGTCGAACACCGCGCACAGGACCACGCCGCGCGGCTGGCTCACGCCCTGGAAGGCGACCGTCAGCGAGCCCTCCCCGGGTGGAGCGCTGTCCTGGGCCAGCGCCGCGCCCGTGCCTGTGAGCAGCAGCGCCGCTCCGATGATCGCCCCCCGACGGTTCATCAGCTCCTCTTTCTGGCTCTCCATTCGTCCCGGGTTTGACCCCAGATCTCGATCGGAAGGTCCTGGAACGGCGCCGGCATCTTGCCCGGCCCCCGGTTGCGCGAGCCCAGCCGTTCGGCCACCCGCTGCGACGGCGTGTTGTCCGGGTCGATGCAGTGGATGACGTCGGTCCAGCCCAGAGCGTCGAACGCCCAGTCGATAGCCGCCGTCGCCCCCTCGACCGCGTAGCCCTTGCCCATGGCGGTGGGGTGCAGGCCCCAGCCGACCTCCGTGCCGGGCCAGCCCTCGGGCTGCCAGGGCCCCAGCCGCCCGACCCACCGGCCGCTCGACTTCTCGATCAGCGAGAACATGCCGAACCCCTTGATCGCCCAGCTGCCGGCCATCGAGGCCATGCCGCGCCAGGCGGCGGCGCGTTCCTGCACCCCGCCGATGAACCGGCTGGCTTGCGGATCGGCCATCATGCCGGCCCAGCCGTCGAGGTCTTCCTCGGCGGTCGGGCGCAGGATCAGGCGGGCGGTTTCAAGGGTGGGGCCGGGTGCGATCATGGGGCGCGACGGTACCTCAGGACTTCGTTCCGTCCAGCCCCGTCAGCGGTCCTGAACCGTACGGTGATGACCAGGCCGTCCTCTCCGTCCCGCCGGAAGGTCAGGCCCTTGAAAGCCAGGTCGCCCGGCGCGGCGGAGACCAGCGGGAAGTCGATGGCGCCGTCCTTCTCCTCCCAGGCGACGAAGCCAGCGCTGAAATGCTTGACCCGCACGCGCAGCGAGCCCTCGTGCTCCTCGATCAGGATCAGCTCGTGGAAGGCGGTCTTGCCGTCCCGCGACAGGGTGAAGTAGCCGACCATCTGGCCGTTGACCGGGTCGGACAGCGCTTCCTGAACCTGTCCGCCCATGCCCTCGCCGGTCCAGCGTCCGGCCAGCCAGGCGGCGTCGGCGATCGTCGCCTTCGGCGGGGCTGCGTCCCGGGCCATCGCCGGGGCGGCGAGGCTCAGCAGGGCGGCGATGAGGATGGCCATCAGGCGCATGGAGGTCTCCCGTCGATCAGAGTGCCGGATGCGACGCACGATTGGCGCCGCTTGCAACAGACGGGCGAGCGGGAGGGGATTCGACAGGAAAAGGGGACATGCACTTCAGTGCGTGTCCCCATCAGCTTCAAGCGGCGGGGGACACGTACTGAAGTACATGTCCCCAATGAACAAGGGCGGCCCCGTTTCCGGAGCCGCCCCTTCAGTTCGTTACGACCAAAGAGCCTAGACCAGCGACGGGTCGATGGCCTTGCAGGCTTCCATCAGGCCCTGCACCGAGGCGACGGAGGCGGCGAACATCGCCTTCTCTTCGTCGTTGGTCTCGAACTCGATGACCTTCTCCGCGCCGCCGGCGCCGATCACCACCGGCACGCCGACGTAGAGGTCCTTGAGGCCATACTGGCCGGTCAGGAAGGTGGCGCAGGGCAGGACGCGCTTCTTGTCCTTCAGGTAGCTGGTGGCCATGGCGATCGCCGACTTGGCCGGGGCGTAGAAGGCGCTGCCGGTCTTCAGCAGGGCGACGATCTCGCCGCCGCCGCCACGGGTGCGCTTGACGATGCCGTCGAGCTCTTCCTGGGTCATCCAGCCCTGCTTGACCAGTTCCGGCAGCGGCAGGCCGCCGACCGTCGAGTGGCGCACCATCGGCACCATGTCGTCGCCGTGGCCGCCCAGCGTCCAGGCGTGGATGTCCTCGACCGACACGCCGGTCTTCTCGGCCAGGAAGTAGGCGAAGCGCGCCGAGTCGAGCACGCCGGCCATGCCGATGACCTTCTCCTTGGGCAGGCCCGAGAACTGCTGCAGCGCCCAGACCATGGCGTCGAGCGGGTTGGTGATGCAGATGACGAAGGCGTTCGGGGCATGGGCCTTGATGCCCTCGCCCACGGCCTTCATGACCTTCAGGTTGATGCCCAGCAGGTCGTCGCGGCTCATGCCCGGCTTGCGCGGCACGCCGGCGGTGACGATGCAGACGTCGGCGCCGGCGATGTC
This sequence comes from Caulobacteraceae bacterium, assembly GCA_965283745.1. Classification (GTDB taxonomy): domain Bacteria; phylum Pseudomonadota; class Alphaproteobacteria; order Caulobacterales; family Caulobacteraceae; genus Caulobacter. The sequence goes on along the minus strand of CBDIPM010000008.1, from coordinate 8,983 downwards.
GGCGTAGTCGTTGGCGCCCTTCAGCGCGATGTCCTTGCCGAACACGGCGCTGGCTTCGGCGATGTCGAGCGCCTTGCCCTGCGGCGTGCCCTCGGCGATGTCGAACAGGATGATGTCGCCCAGCTCTTCGCGCGCCGCGATGTGGGCCAGGGTGCCGCCGATCATGCCGGCGCCGATGAGGGCGATCTTCGCGCGAGCCATCTTTGGGCGTCTCCGTCTTGTGGATAGGGGTCGGTCGGCGGTCTAGCCCCCGCAAGGCCGCGCCTCAAGCCCTCTTTCGCGGATGCGAAGAGCGGGGCAATAGAGGCCCTGCGTCCTTCGACACGGCCGCTGACGCGGCCTGCTCAGGATGACGTGTGTTTTTGACCCTGCAGATTCAGTCATCCTGAGCAGCGTCCGCAGGACGCCTGTCGAAGGACGCAACGAGGCCGACGCCATGTCCAAGACCAACCCCGGCAACTATTTCGAGGACTTCCGCCTGGGCCAGGTGCTCAGCCACGCGACGCCGCGCACGGTCACGGCCGGGGACGTGGCGCTGTACAATGCGCTGTACGGACCGCGTTTCGCGCTCACGTCCTCGGACGAGTTCGCGCGGTCCTGCGGCCTGCCGGCGGCGCCGGTTGATCCGCTGGTCGCGTTTCACATGGTCTTCGGCAAGACGGTGCCGGACGTCAGCCTCAACGCCGTGGCCAACCTGGGCTACGCCGAGGGCCTGTTCCTCAAGGCGCTGTACCCGGGCGACACGGTGACCGCGACGAGCGAGGTCATCGGGCTGAAGGAAAACTCCAACCGCAAGACCGGCGTCGTCTACGTGCGCACCACGGGCGAGAACCAGCACGGCGAGACGGTGCTCAGCTACGTGCGCTGGGTCATGGTCCGCAAGCGGAGCGAAGACGCCGAGGTCGGCGAGCAGGCGACGCCGAAGCTGGCTGCGGCCGTGGCGGCGAGCGACCTGCTGCTGCCGGAGGGCCTCGATTTCTCGAAGTACGACTTCGCGCTGGCCGGCGCGCCGCATGCGTTCGAGGACTACGCCATCGGCGAGAAGATCGACCACGTCGACGGCATGGCCATCGAGGAAGCCGAGCACCAGATGGCGACGCGCCTCTACCAGAACACCGCCAAGGTCCACTTCAACCAGTTCGAGCGCGCCAAGGACCCGACCGGCCGCCGGCTGGTCTACGGCGGGGTGGTGATCTCCACGGCCAAGGCGCTGAGCTTCAACGGGCTGCAGAACGCCGGCCTGATCCTGGCCATCAACGGCGGGCGCCACGTGAACCCCTATTTCGCCGGCGCCACGGTGTTCGCCTGGAGCGAGGTGCTGGACAAGGCCGATCTCGGCGAGGGCGTGGGGGCGCTGCGGCTACGACTGGTGGCGACCAGGGACCGTCCCTGTACGGACTTCCCGGACAAGGACGAGGCCGGCGCCTATCCGGCCGAGGTCATCCTCGACTTCGACTACTGGGCGGCGGTTCCGAAGAAGGCAGGTTAGGGGCGTGGCCGAGTTCGCCGTCGATCCGGCCTTCGAGGCCGGCTCGGTCCCGGTCGGTGACCTGCCGCTTTGCCACGTGCGGCTGCAGGCCGACGCCCGTTGGCCCTGGCTGATCCTGATCCCGCGCCTGCCCGGCCTGCGCGAGGTCGAGGATCTCTCGCCGGCCGACCGCGCGCGGCTGATCGAGGAGGCGGTGCTGGCGGGTCAGGCGGTGCGGGCGATGGGCGCCGCGACCGGTTTCGCGGTCGAAAAGCTCAACATCGGCGCGCTCGGCAATGTCACGCCGCAGCTGCATGTGCATGTGGTCGGACGGCGGGCCGGCGACGCGGCCTGGGCGGGGCCTGTATGGGGTGTGGGCGTGGCGGAGCGGTATGACGCTGAGGCGCTCGACGCGGCGGTGGCTGCGGTGCGTAGGGGACTGGATCTCTAACCCGCCGTCATCTTCGCCCCTGTGGCGAGGAGATGGTTGTGTCGGTTCGCAGGTGAGCGTGCGATCACGCTCTCACGATGAAGCTGAGCGAGGGGTCCTCGGGACAAGCCCGAGGATGACGGATTGTTTTAGTTCCGCCGCATCGTCACGGCGCGCGTCCCGGCCTCGTCGCTGAGGTCGCCGACCCAGCTGCCGTCGCTGCCGGCCGAGAGCGTGAGCACCGTCACCGGCCGGCCGTAGCCGCGATTGATCCGCACGGTGAGCATCGAGCCCGTGCGCTCCAGGCTGTCGATCAGGCCGACGCGGCCCGAGCCGCCCATGGCGCGCCAGGCGCCTTCCAGCCCGCCGCCGCCGCTGCGATCAACCAGCTGGAAGCCGTACAGCGCCGCGCCGTCGGGGCCGCGCACGATCCAGCCGCCGTCCAGCGGCCCCTGCAGCCCCTGGGCGCTGGAGGCCGAGCCGCGGATGCGGGCCTCGTAGCCAAGGTCGAGCGGGGTGGGCGGACCATCCGGCGAGCGGCCGGCCTCGTCGATCATCACCGGTCGGTCGAGCGTGGGACGCGCCGGCGCAGGCCGGCGCGGCGTGGCGGTGATCACGGGGGCCGGCTCCGCCGGCGGGATGGCCTGCGGCGTCTGCGGCAGCAGGACCGGCGCGGTCGGCTGGGCGCCGGGCGTGAAGGGCGCGGCCTGCAGGGCTTCCTGCTCGTCGCGCTGGGTCACCTCCGGCTCGGCCTCGGCGGAGTCGGTGGACTGGTCGGGCGGCAGGCTCGACAGCAGGTCGGCGATCGGGTCGTAGGGCGTGTCGGGGACCGGGGTGGACGCGGGGGCGGTCGCCTCGGGTTGCGGCTCGACGTTGGGCGTCACCGGCGCCTCGTAGAACACCTGCGCCCCGGCGGGAGACGCCAGGGTCAGGGTCGCGAGCAGCAGCGGGAGGACGCCGGAACGGATCAAGCGGCCTCCGCCTCGCGGATGGCGTCGGCCACGGCGACCAGCCGCCGCGACTGCTCCAGGTGCAGCAGCTCGGCCATCTTGCCCTCGACGCGGATGGCGCCCTTGCCCTGGTTCTCCGGCAGCGCGAAGGCGGCGATCACGGCGCGGGCGAACTCGACCTCGGCCGGGGCCGGCGAGAAGACCAGGTTGCAGATGTCGATCTGCTTGGGATGGATCAGGGTCTTGCCGTCGAAGCCGAAGTCGACGCCCTGGCGGCAGACCGCTTCGAGCGAATTCTGGTCCTCGATGTCGTTGTGGACGCCGTCCAGGATGGTCAGGCCGTGGATGCGCGCGGCCATCACCGCCAGTGACAGGGCGGCGAAGAACGGTTCGCGGCCCGGGGTGATCCGCGCGCGGGTCTCCTTGGCCAGGTCGTTGGTGCCCATGACGAAGGTGGTCAGCCGGCTGGTGGCCGAGGCGGCGGCGATGCTCTCGACGTTGAAGATCGAGCGGCCGGTCTCGATCATCGCCCAAAGGTCGGTGTCCTCGTGCAGCGGCGCCGAATAGGCCGCGACGTCGGCGGCGCTGTTCACCTTCGGGACCAGGATGGCGTCCGGCCGCGCGGCTGCGGCGGCGCGGATGTCGGCCTCGCCCCAGGGTGTGTCGGCGCCGTTGACGCGGATGACCAGCTCCCGCCGGCCGAAACCGCCGTCCTTCACCGCCTGGATCGCCTGCTCGCGGGCGGTCTCCTTGGCGTCCGGCGCGACGGCGTCCTCGAGGTCGAGGATGACCACGTCACAGGGCAGGCTGCGCGCCTTCTCGATCGCCTTGGCGTTGGAGGCGGGCATGTACAGGGCGCTGCGGCGGGGACGGTCGGTCATGGGAGGCGCGGGGTTCCATGTTCTTGTTGAGGACCGTCTTAGCCGGAGTAAGGCGCGGGTGGCTAGCGGGTCGGCGAGCGGTTGGCCCAATGCATATCCTCTCCCACTTGGGAGAGGGGGACCAGCCGAAGGCTGGTGGTGAGGGATGCACGGGCGGCAGGGGCTAGCCGTCAGCAGGCTGCGCCTCCCTCTCCACCACGCTCCGCGTGGTCCCCCTCCCCCAGGTGGGGGAGGATTGGCGATGTTGCGCCCTTCAGCCTTGATGGAATGGGAGCGCGGAGCGGTCGGCCTGGTCAAGGACGGCCCTTCGGGCCGCCGCTACGCGGCCGGCGAAGCCGGTCCTTGAGCAGGACGCCCGCCCGCGCCATGCTCCGCCAAGGCGTCAGGGCGGGGTGTGCGGAAAGCGATGCTGGACGGACGGGATTGGTACAGGCTGGGCGGCGCAAGCCCGGAGTTGTTGGCTCGGCTGAGGGCCTGTGCGCCCGCAGCTCTGCCCGAGCGGTATCTGGCGCTGCTCGCCTATAGCAACGGGGGCGAAGGTCCACTCGCGGCGCAGCCATACCATTTCGCCCTCGATTCCGCGGAGACCGTGGCTGAGGCGGTCGAGACGCGGATGCACGAGGAGTTCTTTCCGGGGTTCCTGATGATCGGCAGCAATGGCGGCGGCGAGTTCGTGGCGTTCGATCTTCGGAAGTCCGCACCTTGGCCGATTGTCGCTCTCGACATGGTCAACGCTGACTTGGACGAAAGCGCTCTAACGATCGCCGACGACTTCGACGCGTTTCTCGAGCTAGTCGGGATCGAGTTTGACGAGGCCACCTGACCTCCCACTCCACGCCCTCCCATGCTATATCCCCACCCAAAGGGCGGCCCCATCGGCCGCCCGTCTTCGTTCCGAGCCGATGTCCGCCACCGTCCCCATCCTCGCCGAGCCCGAAGACGTCCAGGTCGTCACCTTCGGGTGCCGGCTGAACGCCTATGAGAGCGAGGCCATCCGGGCGCGGGCCACGGCGGACGGGCTGCAGGACGCGGTGGTGTTCAACACCTGCGCGGTGACCAACGAGGCCGTGCGCCAGGCGCGGCAGGCGATCCGCAAGGCGCGGCGCGAGCGGCCGGGGGCCCGGCTGATCGTCACCGGCTGCGCGGCGCAGATCGACCCAGCCGCCTTCGCCGCCATGCCAGAGGTCGACCTGGTGCTGGGCAACGCCGAGAAGGCCGCGCCCGGCGCGCTGGGCGACACCTCCGCCCGGGTGCGGGTCAACGACATCATGAGCGTGCGCGAGACGGCCGGGCATCTGGTCGACGGGCTGAAGGATCGCGCGCGGGCCTATGTCGAGGTCCAGAACGGCTGCGACCACCGCTGCACCTTCTGCATCATCCCCTACGGCCGGGGGAACTCACGGTCGGCGGCGGCCGGCGAGGTGGTCGAACAGGTCCGTCGGCTGACGGCCGAGGGCTATCGCGAGGTGGTGCTGACCGGCGTCGACATCACCAGCTGGGGCGCCGACCTGCCCGGCCAGCCGACGCTGGGCCAGCTGGTGGCGCGGATTCTGAAGCTGGTCCCCGACCTGCCGCGCCTGCGCCTGTCGTCGATCGATGCCGCCGAGATCGACCCGGACCTGATGCGCTGCCTGGCCGAAGAGCCCCGGCTGATGCCGTATCTCCACCTCAGCCTGCAGGCCGGCGACGACCTGATCCTCAAGCGGATGAAGCGCCGCCACCTGCGGGCCGACGCGCTGAAGCTGATTGCCGACGTCCGCGCCGTACGGCCCGACACCGCCTTCGGCGCCGACCTGATCGCCGGCTTCCCGACCGAGAGCGAGGCGGCGTTCGAGAACACCCTGAAGCTGGTCGAGGAGGCGGGCCTGTCGTTCCTGCACGTCTTCCCCTACAGCGCCCGCCCGGGCACCCCGGCCGCCAGGATGCCGCCCGTAAAGGGCCCGGTGATCAAGGACCGCGCTCGCCGCCTGCGCGAGGCCGGCGACGCGGCCCTGCAGCGCCACCTGCAGCGTCAGGTCGGCCGCGTGCTGAACGGCCTTGTCGAACGCGACGGCTTCGCTCGAGCCGACGACTTCACGGAGATCGCGTTCGCTGGCGAGGCCCCCGTGGGTGATATTGTCCGTATGCGGATTACGGGCGTTGACGGGACGCGTGTGGTCGCGGAGCTGGCGGCATGAGCATCACCGGCGGTTGCCAGTGCGGCGCGGTCCGCTACCGGATCGAGGGCACGCTCGGCCGTGCCTCCATCTGCCATTGCCGCATGTGCCAGAAGGCGTTCGGTGGCCCGTTCGGCCCGCTGGTCTCGGCGAAGATCACCGAACTGGTCTGGACGCGGGGGACACGCAAGCGCTTCGCCAGCTCCAACAAGGTCGAGCGGGGTTTCTGCGCCGACTGCGGCACGCCGCTGACCTTCGAGTACAGCGACACCTGGATCGACGTCTCGATCGGCTCGCTGGATGATCCCTCGATGGCCGTTCCGACCGTGCAGCTGGAGGTCGGTTCGCGGATGACCTGGACGGACAGCATCCCGAGCCTCGAGCTGATTCTGCCGCCCGAGGGCTACTCCGCCACGATCCAGTCCCGGCAGCATCCGGACCACGATACGGACCAGTGGCCGGCAGGCTGAAGCTTGGCGCGTCCTTCGCGACGCTCGCTTGAAGCTCGTTCCTCAGGATGACGAAGGTGGATTGGCGTCAACAAAGCTCGTCATGGTGAGGAGCGGCGCAGCCCCGTCGCGAACCACGCAACATCGTTCCGCCACCCGTCCAACCGCGCTAGGCTGAACATCGGCATCCGGCGGGGGCGAGGACCATGAGCAACACCAAACGGATCTGGGCGATCCTCACCGCCGTGGCGGGCCTCGCCACCCTGGCCGTCACCCTCCTGTTCCAGGCCCTGCCCGAGGTCGCCGCCGGGCGGACCGCCGGCTGTTATGCCGCCCCGCCGGTCATTGCCTTCGAGTTCGCCCGCACGGCCAACCAGGCCTCGGCGCTGTTCGGGCCGGGCGACTGCCGGGCCACGACGATCACCGCCATGGACGCCATCAACCGGCTCGACATGGCCGCCTACATCCCGGCCTACACCCTGTTCGCGGTGCTGGGCGCGATCTTCGCGGCGCGGGGGGCGCGGCCCCGGCTTGCGCTGCTCGCTATCCTGGCGGCGATCACGGCCCTGGTCGCCGACTATGTCGAGACCACGACCTTGCTGGCCATCACCGCCGACCTCGACCGTGCGACCGACGCCATGACCGTGCGCGCCTCGACGGCGGCCTGGATCAAGTTCTTCGCGCTCGGCGCTCACGGCCTGCTGGTGGCGGCGGTGTGTTTCCGGGCCTCGCCGAGGCGCTGGATCGTGGGCGGGGCGCTGGTGGCGCCGATGCTGGGCGTGATCGCGGCGGCGACCGATCCGGCTGCGCGCGCCGGTCTGATGACGCTGGGCCTGACGCTCGGCTGGCTGACGCTCATGGCGTTCGCGGCGAAGGAAGCTGTGTGGCCGGTGAACAACGGAGACCTCTCCCTCTTGGGAGAGGGGGACCATGCGGAGCATGGTGGAGCGGGAAGCGCGCCCGGCTGAAGGCTGCCCCGAAAGTCGATGACGACGATCACCCCGCCAAGACGACGATCGGCGGCGTGTCCCTCTCCACCACCCTCCGGGTGGTCCCCCTCTCCCAACAGGGAGAGGAACTTCATTTCTTCCCGAACGCCGGCAAACTCCAGCCCCAGCGCAGGGCGGCGCCGCGCAGCGCCAGGCCGGCGGTGAAGCCCGCGCCGCCGGCGACCAGCCGGTCGACGCCCAGGCTCGGCAGCCCGACGAACACCGTCGCCGCCAGCAGCGCGGCGGTGACGTAGATCTCCCGGCGCAGCAGCACCGACGGCTCCCCGGCCAGCACGTCACGGATCACGCCGCCGAAGCAGGCGGTCAGCACGCCCATCACCGTCGCCGGGATCGGTCCGACACCCAGGCTCAGCGCCTTGGCCGCTCCGACCACGGCGTAGGCGGCCATGCCGACCGCGTCGAGCCAGAGCAGGGCGCCCATCCGCCAGGTCCGTTCGCCGACCAGCCAGACCGCGACCGCCGCCGTCAGGCAGGCGATCAGGTAGCCGGGGCTGGAGATCCAGAACACCGGCGCGTCGATCAGGAGGTCGCGCAGCGTGCCGCCACCCACGCCGGTGATCGCCGCGAAGAAGCCGAAGGTGACGATGTCATGCTTCTGCCGCGCCGCCGCCAGCGCGCCGGTCGCCGCGAACACCGCCACGGCGGCGTAGTCGAACACGACGAAGGCGGTTTCCAGCGCGGTCATGGGGAGGGTTGTAGCGCGGTTCGTTGCGTCCTTCGACACGCCCGCTGCGCGGGCTGCTCAGGATGACTTGCTCAGAGGCGCTTCAATCCTGGTCATCCTGAGCAGCGTCCGCAGGACGCGTGTCGAAGGACGCAGGGCGCACGCCAATCCGTTTGATTGAGCCGGCCGCGTCTAACGGCTAAGAGCCCCCTATGGCTGAACAGAAACAAGGCTGGTTCAAGCGGCTGACCTCCGGGCTTTCGCGGACGACCCGCGAGATGACCGAGCAGGTCACCAGCGTGCTGGTGAAGAAGCCGCTCGACCAGGACCAGCTCGACCAGCTGGAAGAGATGCTGATCGAGGCCGACCTCGGCCCCCACGCCGCCGCCCGGATCGCCAAGGCCTTCGGCGAGGCGCGCTTCGGCCGGTCCTCGACCGAGGACGAGGTCAAGGAGGCGCTGGCCGAGGCCGTCGCCGCCGAGCTGGTCCCGCGCCAGGGCGTGTTCGATCCGCTGTCGGGACCGCGCCCCTACATCGTGCTGTTCGTCGGGGTGAACGGCTCGGGCAAGACCACGACGCTGGGCAAGATCGCCTCGGACCTGACCGGCCGCGGGGCGAAAGTGCTGATCGCCGCCGGCGACACCTTCCGCGCCGCCGCCGTGGGCCAGCTGCAGGTCTGGGCGCAGCGGGCGGGAGCCGATTTCATGTCGCGCGAGACCGGGGCCGACTCCGCCGGTCTGGCCTTCGACGCCGTCGAGCGGGCGCGGGCCGAGGGCTACGACGTCCTGCTGATCGACACCGCCGGCCGTCTGCAGAACAAGCAGGACCTCATGAACGAGCTCCTGAAGGTCATCCGGGTGATCAAGAAGGTCGATCCCGAGGCCCCGCACGAGACCTTGCTGGTGCTGGACGCCACCGTGGGCCGCAACGCCCTGGCCCAGGAGAAGATCTTCGGCAACCAGGTCGGGGTTTCCG
>CBDIPM010000007.1:0-204256 GCA_965283745.1 Caulobacteraceae bacterium | reverse complement strand
GCCTCGGCCTTCACCAGGTCGATCTTCTTGGGCTTGGCCTTGCCCCACGGAATGGACAGCAGCCAGTCGAGATAGTTGCGCACCACGGTGCTCTCGGCCGACATCGGGCTCATGTTGCGCAGCTTCTTCAGCTCCGCCTCGGCCTTGGTCCGGGCTTCCTTGGACAGCCGCGTCTTCTTGATGCGCTTCTCGAGTTCGATGAGCTCGTCGCGACCGTCGTCCTGGTCGCCCAGCTCGCGCTGGATCGCCTTCATCTGCTCGTTCAGATAGTACTCGCGCTGGGTCTTCTCCATCTGGCGCTTCACGCGCGAGCGGATCTTCTTCTCGACCTGCAGGACGCTGATTTCGCCTTCCATCAGCGCGAAGACCTTCTCCAGGCGCTTCACGATGTCGAAGATCTCCAGCAGCTGCTGCTTGTCGGCGATCTTCACCGACAGGTGGGCGGCGATGGAGTCGGCCAGCTTGCCGGGCTCGGCGATCTGCGGGATCGAGGCCAGGGCCTCGGGCGGGATCTTCTTGTTGAGCTTGACGTAGTTCTCGAACTGCTCGGCCACGGCGCGGGACAGGGCCTCGGCCTCGTGCGCCTCGCCGCCGTCTTCGGCGATCACGGCGGTCTCGGCCTCGTAGTAGTCCTCTCGGCCGGTGAACTTGACCACGGCGGCGCGGTCCTTGCCCTCGACGAGCACCTTCACCGTGCCGTCGGGCAGTTTCAGCAGCTGCAGCACGGTGGCGATCACCCCGACGTCATAGATGTCGTCGGTGGCGGGATCGTCGTCGGCAGAGTTCTTCTGGGTGGCCAGCAGAATCTGCTTGTCGCCCTTCATCACCTCTTCGAGGGCGCGCACGGATTTGTCGCGTCCCACGAACAGGGGAACGACCATATGGGGAAACACCACGATGTCCCGAAGCGGCAACACCGGAAGCGTACGGATGTCGGTCATACCAATCTCCTTGACGCGACCCGGGATCGGCGTCGCGCTCCGGTCCCCTGAGGACCGGTCTTGTTACGGATATGTGGCCGCTTCGCGAGCGCATTCAAGCGCAGGGGGCGTCGCGCGGCATTGGGCCCCACACACGGGCGCGTGAACTGTGGAGGGTTCGGGGACCGATTTTCACCGATCCCGCCGGGTCGCGTCCCCTCCCGAAGGAGGAGAACCGGCCGGCGTCACCCCTCGACCGCGTCCCGAGTCGCGCCGACCCGCTGCGCCAGGGCGGCGCCCATGAATTCGTCGAGGTCGCCGTCCAGGACCCCTGCCGTGTCCGAGGTTTCCACCCCGGTGCGGAGGTCCTTGACCATCTGATAGGGCTGCAGGACGTAGCTGCGGATCTGGTGACCCCAGCCGATGTCGGTCTTCTGGTCTTCCAGCGCCTGCTGCTCGGCCTCGCGCCGCTGCAGCTCGGCCTCGTAGAGGCGGGCGCGCAGCATCTTCCAGGCTTCCTCGCGGTTCTGGTGCTGGCTGCGGCCGGCCTGGCAGGCCACCGCGATCCCGGTCGGGATGTGGGTCAGGCGCACGGCCGAAGTCGGTCTTGTTGATGTGTTGGCCGCCGGCGCCGCTGGCCCGGTAGGTGTCGGTGCGCACGTCGGCCGGATTGATATCGATCTCGATGGTGTCGTCGACCACCGGATAGACCCAGGCCGAGGCGAAGCTGGTGTGGCGCTTGGCGGCGGCGTCATAGGGGCTGATGCGGACCAGCCGGTGCACGCCGGCCTCGGTCTTCAGCCAGCCGTAGGCGTTGGGACCCTTGACCTGCAGCGTGGCCGACTTGATGCCCACCTGTTCGCCGCCGGTCTCCTCGACGATCTCGACGGTGTAGCCGTGGGCGGTGGCCCAGCGCGTGTACATGCGCAGGAGCATGTTGGCCCAGTCGCAGGACTCGGTGCCGCCGGCGCCGGAGTTGATCTCGACATAGGCGTCGTTGCCGTCGGCCTCGCCCGACAGCAGGGCCTCAAGCTCGGCCTTGGCGGCGCGGGCCCTGATTTCCTTCAGCTGGGCGCGGGCGTCCTCAAGGGAGGCTTCGTCGCCCTCCGCGTCGGCCAGTTCAGCATAGTCCACCGCGTCGGCCAGGTCGGTCTCGATCGACTTCACCGCGTTGATACGGTCGGCCAGCTGCTGGCGCTCACGCATCAGCGCCTGGGCGTCGGCGGGCCTGTCCCACAGCGTGGGGTCCTCGGAACGGGCGTCCAGCTCGTGGAGACGTCTTAGTGCGACATCCCAGTCAAAGACGCCTCCTGAGCAGTCCCGCGGACTGCTCGATGTCAGCCTTGGCGGCCTCGACATCCGGTCTCATGAAATCACCCTGTCTGGTTCGGAGCGGGGGAGATAGGCTGCTCCGGCCCTCAATACAATCCGCTCAGATCGTCGGGGACCTTGGGGCGAGCCGGGGCCGGCGGCGGCGGCGGGGCCTGCTCGGTGCTCAGCTTCCCGCCCGGCCAGGCTTCCTGGTAGGACACCGGTCCGTCCGCGGGGCGCGCGGCCGGCCCGACCGGCGCCTTGGGTTCGCTGCCGGGGCGGAACGCCTCGCGCTGGCCGCCGACGGTCATGAACTTCGCGGTCTTGGGGGCCTTGAACGGCGTGGGCGGCAGGGCCTGCAGCGACGGCTCCTGCATGAAGTTGATGAAGATCGGCAGGGCCGAGACGCCGCCCGCCTCCCCTTCGCCCAGCGAGCGGTTGTCGTCGAAGCCGATGAAGACCCCGACCACGATGTCCGGCGTGAAGCCGACGAACCAGGCGCTGCGGTATTCGTTGGTGGTGCCGGTCTTGCCGGCCACCGGGCGCCCGAGCACGCGGGCCTGGGTGGCGGTGCCGCGCTGGACAACCCCCTCGAGCATCGAGGCGATCTGGAAGGCGGTGACCGGGTCGATGATCTGCTCGCCGGCGGGCGGGATGCGCGGGCTCTCCTCGCCGTTGAAGCCCGCGACGCAGCCGCGGCATTCGCGCTGGTCGGCGCGGTAGATGACCTTGCCCTCGCGGTCCTGGACCAGCTCGATCAGGTGCGGCTGGGCCATGCGGCCGTTGTTGACGAAGGCGGTGTAGGCGGCGGTCAGCTTGAAGGGCGTGGTCTCCCCTGCCCCCAGCGCCATGGCCAGCACCGGCTCCATCGAGCGGACGATGCCGAACTTCTCGATCAGCGCGACGATCTTCTTCATGCCCACGCTCTGGGCCAGGCGCACGGTCATGGCGTTGCGCGACAGCTCCAGCCCGCGGCGCAGCGGCATCGAGCCGTAGTATTTCTTGTTGTAGTTCTCCGGCGTCCAGTCCTCGCCGTTGACGCCGCCCTTGAAGGTGATCTGGGCGTCGGTGACGTAGCTGGCCGGGGTGAAGCCGCCTTCGGGCTCCAGCGCCGCGGCATAGACGAACGGCTTGATGGCCGAGCCGGGCTGGCGCATCGCCTGGGTCGCCCGGTTGAAGTTCGACAGCGAGAAGGAATAGCCCCCGACCATGGCCAGCACCCGGCCCGAGCGCGGCTCCATGGCCACCAGGGCGCCGTTGACCGCCGGAACCTGGCGCAGCCGGTAGCCCGCTCCGCTGGCCGCCGGCTCCACGAAGATCATGTCGTCGACCTTGAGGCCCTTGCCGGCCCGGGCCCAGGCGACATCCTCGGCGACCAGGGTCCCGGGCTCGTAGTCCTTGGCCGGGCGAACGCGGACGCCGCCCTCGACACTCTCGACCACGGCGGCGCGCCAGGCGCGGCGCTCGGACGGCGGCGTCTTCTTCAGCGCGACCTTTTCCCAGCCCTCGGCGAAGTCGGTGGTGGCCCAGGCCCCGCGCCAGCCGTGGCGCCGGTCATAGTTCTCCAGCCCTTCCATCAGCGCCACGCGCGCGGCCGTCTGCAGCCGCGGGTCCAGCGTGGTGCGCATGTAGTAGCCGCCCTCCATCAGGCGGTCGTCGAGCGTCGCCAGCCCGCGGCGGCGCACTTCCTCGACGAAATAGTCGGCGTCCTTGTACTTGGCGCGCGACGGCGCGGCCTGGACCTTGAGGTCCTCGGCCATGGCCGCCTCGGCGGCGGCGCGGCTGACCCAGCCCAACTCGGCCATCTGGCCCAGCACCCAGTTGCGCCGGCCGATGGCGTTCGCCTTGCGGCGGATCGGGTGGTAGTTGTCCGGCCCCTTGGTGACGGCGGCCAGATAGGCGCTCTCGGCCAGGGTCAGGTCGCTGGGCGCCTTGCCGAAGTAGTTGTAGGCGGCGGCGCCGACGCCGTAGGACCGGTAGCCCAGCCAGATCTCGTTCAGATAGAGCTCGAGGATGCGGTCCTTGGTCAGCGTCTGTTCCAGACGGCGGGCGAGGATGGCTTCCTTCAGCTTGCGGCCGACCGTGGCGTCGCTGGTCAGCAGCACGTTCTTGGCGACCTGCTGGGTGATGGTGGAGCCACCCTCGAGACGCTTGCCCTGCACCGCGTTGAGCACGTTCTTGGCCATGGCCCGGCTCAGGCCCTGCATGTCGACGCCGCCGTGCTGGAAGAAGTTGCGGTCCTCGGCGGCGAGGAAGGCCTGCACCAGCTGGGGCGGGATCTGGTCGTAGGGGACGAAGATCCGGCGCTCGCGGGAGAACTCGCCGATCAGGGTGCCGTCCCAGGCGTAGACCCGGGTTGCGGTGGGCGGGTGATAGTCGGCCAGATCGCCGGCGTCGGGCATGTCGTGAAACAGCCATGCGGCGTAGATCGCCAGCGCGAAGCCCGCGACGGCGATGACGCTGAGCGCGGAAACGCCGACAATGGCCACCCAGCGCTCGGGCGGCTCATCGAACGGCCAAAGTCGGCGGATGGCCTTCTCAAGCATGAGGCCTGCTTAGCCTGACTGGCGGCGGGCGCCAACGGCCCTGAGCTAGCGGCTCGCCACCTTCGCGTCTCGCGCGAACCAGTCGTCGATGGCGTCGGCCACCGAGTCCATCAGTCGGGCGCGCCGACGGGGATCGGTCAGGGCGCGTTCGTCCTCGGGATTGTTGATAAATCCCATCTCCAGAAGCACCGCCGGCACGTCCGGGGCCAGCAGGATGGCGAGGTTGGCGTCACGATGACTGCGGCGCAGCAGCTCGGTCTCGTCGCTGATGTTCTCCAGGAGCATCTCGGCGAAGGCGGCGGAGCGGTTGCGTGTGGCCCGCTGGGTCAGGTCCAGCAGGATGTCGCTGACCGTACGGTCGGCGCCCAGACTGGCCGGCATCAGCCAGTCGTCCTTGCCCAGCACCGAAGCGACGCGGCGCTCGCCCTTCTCCGACAGGGTGTAGACGCTGGCGCCGCGAACATCGGCCGTCGGGCCGAAATCGGCATGCAGCGAGATGAAGAGATCGGCGTCGGCGGCGCGGGCGATCTTCACCCGGCCATCGAGCGGCACATAGGCGTCGCCGGTCCGGGTCAGCACGACGCGGTAACGCCCGGACTTCTCCAGGCGGGCCTTCAGCGCCTTGGCCGCGGCCAGGGTGATGTCCTTCTCGTGCGTGCGGCTGCCGATGGCGCCCGGATCCCTGCCGCCGTGGCCGGCGTCGATGACCACGACCCGCGGCCCCTTGCGCTCCGGGGCCCGGGTGATGATCGCCGCCCTGGGCCGCGCCGTCGTCGAGACGGTGGTCGGGGTCAGCGAGGGGCCTGCGCCCGGACTGGCCTTCAGGTCGATGACATAGCGATAGGCCTTCACCCCGTCGCCGGGGGCAGCAGGAACCTGCGGCGCACCTCGGCGTCGCGGGACAGCTCGAGATTGAGCCGGGCCGAGCCGCCCGTGCGCTCGACATGCCAGCGCCGGACCAGACCCTGGCCGCCGCCGCGCAGGTCGGCGGGCGCGTCGATGCGCGGCAGAGAGACGACCACGGTGCCGTCGGCGCCGTCCGACACCAGTTTGCCGACGACCGAGCGATCAAGGTCGACCACGACCCGCGTCTCGACCTGGTCGCCGCCCAGCCTAACCTTCAGAAGACCCGGCGCGGTGGCCCCCTGGGCGACCGCGGCCACGCCGAATCCCGACAGAGTCAGGCCGGCCAGGGCGACGACGCCCTTCCAGCCCGCCAGGATTCCGCCGGATCTGAACGCCCGCATTCTACAGCCCCAACTCACCGCTTCGCGATTTGGCGGCCAGTATCGCCGGGGGCGCGTATCGAATTGGTTAAGGCTTCTCAAACGCGGCGCGGCGCTTTCCTTTTGTGGACGGATGAGGCTAATGTCGCCGCTGCGCGCCGACCTCGCGATGACGAGGAGTCTCCGCGCACGAACGTTATAGGCCGCGCGTCCGGCCCTCGCCCTCCGGCGAAGACGCACCATCCGATCCCGCGCAGACCATTGCGCGACAGGGAAAAACCTTATGGGCAGCGCAAACGCCCCGGCCTGGCATTCGCCCCTTCGCATCGCCGCTTGCGACGCGACGGACGGCCGCGCGGAGCGCGCCTCCACCACAGACCGGCGACCGGGCCAAGGCTCCGCTGCGCGCCGGGGAGACAAATTCAATGACCAAAAAAATGCTTATCGACGCGGCCCACCCGGAAGAAACCCGGGTCGTGGTCGTCGACGGGACCCGGATTGAAGAATTCGATTTCGAAAGCCAGTCCAAGAAACAGCTTCGCGGAAACATCTATCTCGCCAAGGTGACGCGGGTGGAGCCCAGCCTCCAGGCCGCCTTCATCGAGTATGGCGGCAACCGCCACGGCTTTCTGGCCTTCAACGAAATCCACCCCGACTACTACCAGATCCCTCTCGCCGACCGCGAAGCCCTGCTGCGCGCCCAGGCCGAGGAAGATGACGAGCCGGTCTCCAGCCGCGGCCGGTCGCGCAGCGCGGCCGCCTCTGAAGGCGACGAGGACGAGGACGACAGCGCCGGCGGTTCGGACGACGAGGACGACGTCGTCGAGGAAGAGCTCGCCCGCCGTCGTCGCCGGCTGATGAAGAACTACAAGATCCAGGACGTGATCCGCCGCCGGCAGATCATGCTGGTCCAGGTCGTCAAGGAAGAGCGCGGCAACAAGGGCGCGGCCCTGACCACCTACCTCTCGCTCGCCGGCCGCTACGGCGTGCTGATGCCCAACACCGCCCGCGGCGGCGGCATCAGCCGCAAGATCACCACCGCGACCGACCGCAAGAAGCTCAAGACCATCGTCCAGAGCCTGGACGTGCCCAAGGGCATGGGCCTGATCGTCCGCACGGCCGGCGCCAAGCGCACCAAGACCGAGATCAAGCGCGACTACGACTATCTGCTGCGCGCCTGGGAGAACATCCGCGAGACCACCCTCCATTCGATCGCGCCGGCGCTGATCTATGAGGAAGAGGATCTGGTCAAACGCACGATCCGCGACCTGTTCGACAAGGACATCGACGCGGTCTGGGTCGAGGGCGAGCGCGGCTACCGCGACGCCCGCGACTTCATGCGCATGCTGATGCCGGCCCAGGCCAAGAAGGTCCAGGCCTACCGCGAGGCGACGCCGCTGTTCGTGGCCCACAAGGTCGAGGGGCATCTGTCGCAGATCTACACCCCGACCGTGCCGCTGAAGTCCGGCGGCTATCTGGTCATCAACCAGACCGAGGCGCTGGTCGCCATCGACGTCAACTCCGGCAAGTCGACCAAGGAGCGCAACGTCGAGGCCACAGCGCTTAAGACCAACATGGAAGCGGCCGAAGAGGCCGCCCGCCAGCTGCGTCTGCGCGACCTGGCCGGCCTGATCGTCATCGACTTCATCGACATGGATGAGTCGAAGAACAACCGGGCCGTCGAGAAGAAGCTGAAGGACGCCCTCAAGGACGACCGCGCCCGCATCCAGATGGGCAAGATCAGCGGCTTTGGTCTGATGGAAATCAGCCGCCAGCGCCGCCGTTCGGGCGTGCTGGAAGGCACCACCCACGTCTGCGAACACTGCCAGGGCACCGGCCGCGTCCGGTCGACCGAGTCGGCCGCGCTGGCCGCGCTGCGCGCCGTCGAGCTCGAGGCGCTGCAGGGCGGCGGCGAGGTGACGCTGAAGGTGTCGCCGGCCGTGGGCCTCTACATCCTCAACGAGAAGCGCGCCTACCTGACGCGCGTGCACCAGACCCACCACCTGTTCGTCACGGTGCTGATCGACCAGACCCTGGGCCAGGCCGACCACGAGATCGAGCGCACCGCCAGCGGCGAGCACTCGCTGCATGCGCCTGAGGTCTATGCGGCGCCGTCCGTCGGCTACGCGCCGGACGACGACGACGACTTCATCGACGAGATCGAGGAAGACGAAGAGGAAGAAGACGAGGACGAGGACGCCGCCGCCGAAGCCGACGACGAGGACGAGGGCGACGAGGCCCCCGCCTCCGAGGACGGCGAAGGCGCCGAGGCCCGCGACGACGGCGATCGCCGCGGCCGCGGCCGTCGCAACCGTCGCCGTCGTGGCGGACGCCGCGATGAAGGCGAACTCGAAGTCGCCGCCGACCTGCCCGAGCGCGAACTGGCCGAGGGCGAAACCGAGACCGAGGAAGAGGCCAACCAGCGGCGTCGCCGTCGCGGTCGCCGCGGCGGTCGCCGCATGCGCGACAAGTCGCGGCCGCAGGACGGGTTCTCCTGGACCCGCCCGCGCGTGCCGTTCGGCGATGATCCGTTCGTCTGGCACGATCCGGCGGTGCTGGCCGAGGGCGGCGGACAGGGCCGCGCTGAACGTCCGGAACGCGCCGAACGCCCTGAACGCGCCGAGCGCGCGGAAGCCGCGCCGGCGCCCGCCGTCGGAGCCGCCGAGGAAGAGCGCGGCGAACGCGGCCGTGGCCGTGGTCGCGGCAGAGGCCGTGGCCGGGATCGCGGTCCTCGGACCGAGCCGGTCTCGACCGAGGTCGAGATCGACGCCGTGGCCGACGAGGTCATCGCCGAGACCTTCGACGCCGCTGCGCCCAGCGTGACCGTCGCCGAACCGGAACCCGCCGTGGCCGCCCCGGCCGACGACATCTGGGTCGAGCTGCCGGCCACGGACGAAGCGCCGGCCAAGAAGCCGCGCCGGGCGCGCAAGCCGAAGGCCGCCAAGGCCGATGAGGCCGAGGTCGAGGCTGTCGCCGAAGCCCCTGCCGTCGCCGAGCCCGCCCCGGAACCCGAGCCCGTCGCCGCCGAACCGGAACCGGCGCCCACGCCAGAACCGGTTGCCGAAGCCGTGGTCGAGGCGGCGCCGGAACCGGTCGTCGTCACGCCCGATCCGGCCGAAATCAGCGCTCCGCCCGAAAAGCCCAAGCGTGGCTGGTGGCGCCGGGGCTGATCGGTGATTACACTCTGAGGTCAAGCGCGGGGGCGCGAACCGGAGAGTACCGAGGCATGACCTCCAGCCGGACCAGTCCGCGGCCATTCCGCGTCGTCGTCAGCGCCCTTGCGCTGGCGGCGATGACCCTGACCCCGATCACCCAGTCCTGGGCGCAATCGGGGCGGGGCCCGAGCCTGCTGCGCGACACGGAGATCGAGGAAATCCTGCACCGGCAGGCCGACCCGATCTTCGCGGCGGCGGGCCTCAACCCGAAGGATGTCCGCATCCTGCTGGTCGGCGACAACTCGCTGAACGCCTTCGCCACCCAGGGCCAGCAGATGGGGCTCAACACCGGCCTCATCCTCGAGGCCGCCACGCCCAACGAGCTGAAGGGCGTCATCGCCCATGAGACCGGCCATATCGCCGGCGGCCACCCGATCCGGTCGGGCGAGCTGACCCGCGCCGGGCTTCGGCCGATGCTGCTGACCATGGGCCTGGGCCTGCTGGCGATGATGGCCGGGGCGCCGGACGCCGGGGCCATGGTCATGGCCAGCTCCGGCCAGATGGGCACCCTGGGCGCGCTCGGCTACAGCCGCGAACAGGAAAGCCGCGCCGACCAGGCCGCCGTCGGCTTCCTGGAACGGACCGGCCAGTCTGCGGCGGGCCTGGTCGAGTTCTTCGACAAGTTCCGCTATCAGGAAGTCTTCGCCGAGGCCCGGCGCTTCCCCTATTTCCGCAGCCACCCGCTGTCGTCCGAACGGATCGAACTGCTGCGCAATCGCGTGGCGACCCAGAAGTATTTCGCGGCCAAGGACTCGCCCGAGGACATCGCCGAGTTCGCGATGATGAAGGCCAAGATCGACGGCTTCATGAATCCGGCGGCGGCGCTGATCCGCTACAA
This sequence comes from Caulobacteraceae bacterium, assembly GCA_965283745.1. Lineage (GTDB taxonomy): Bacteria > Pseudomonadota > Alphaproteobacteria > Caulobacterales > Caulobacteraceae > Caulobacter. The sequence goes on along the minus strand of CBDIPM010000007.1, from coordinate 194,200 downwards.
GGAAAGCGACACCGGCGTCCCGGCCCGCTACGCCCGTTCGATCGCCTACTACCAGTCCAAGGAGCCGGAGCGGGCGTTGAAGATCCTCGACGGCCTGCTCGTCGACCAGCCCGAAAATCCCTACTTCTGGGAGCTGAAGGGGCAGATCCTGTTCGACTATGGCCGCATCGCCGAGGCCGAGGCCCCGCAGCGCCGGTCGGTCGAGCTCAAGCCGGACGCGCCGCTGCTGCGGATCAACCTTGGCCAGACCCTGGTCAACCTGGACGACCCGAAGAAGCGCGACGAGGGCATCGCCGAGCTCAAGCGGGTGACCCTGCTTGAGCATGACAATCCCGAAGCCTGGCGGCTTCTGGCCGTGGCCTACGACCGCCGCGGCGACGAGGGCCTGGCCCGGCTGGCCACCGCCGAACGCTATTACGCCTATGGCGCGCTGAGCGAATCCCGCTCCTTCGCCATCCGCGCCCGTCAGCTGCTTGATCGCTCGAGCACCGACTGGGTGCGCGCCACCGACATCGTCATGGCCTCCGACCCGTCCGACCAGGACATGCGCGCCCTGTCGCGCGAGGCCGGCGGCGGCTGAACCTCCAGGATCCCTCCCGAATGCGTGTTCTGTTCATTGCTGCGCTCGCCCTGACGCTCGCCGCCTGCGGCCAGCCGAAGGTCGAGCCCGAGTTCGGCGCCAAGGTGCGCGCCTATCTGCTCGAAAACCCGGAAGTCCTCGTCGAGGTGTCGCAGGCTCTGGAGGCCAAGCAGCAGGCCCAGCGCGCCGAAAAGGCCAAGGCCAGCATCGGCCCCAATCGCGGCAAGCTGGAGCGCGACAGTCGCGACCACGTCCTCAATCCGGACGGGGACATCACCGTCGTCCAGTTCTTCGATTACAACTGCGGCTACTGCAAGGTGATCGCGCCGGAGATCCTGGAGATGGCCCGGACCCGGCCCAACGTCCGGTTCGTGTTCAAGGACATGGTGATCTTCGGGGCCGCCAGCGAGTACGCCGCCGCCGGCGCCTCCCTGGCCAGGACGCCGGCCCAGTTTTCCTCGCTCCACGGGGCGCTGATGACCGCCAAGCCGCTGAACGAGGCCGCGGTCGACCGCATTCTGACCGCCCATGGCGTCAGCCCGGCCGCCGCCCGCGCCGCCATGGCCGACGCCCGGCGGCAGACCTACCTGCGCGACGTGCAGACGCTGGCCCATGACATGGGCATCGACGGCACCCCGGCCTTCGTCGTCGGCGACAACGTCGTCCACGGCGCAGACCCCAAGTCGCTCAAGGCCGCCATCGCCGCCGAACTGCGCCGGAAGAACAAGACGACCTAGGCTCTGACGGGGATGCGCACGGAAGGGCTTGTCCCCGACCTCAGATCAGGTTGAGCGACACCTTCGACGGGTCGCCATCGCCCCAGCCCGCCCGCGCCGCGGCGGCGTCCCGCGCGGCGAAGCCCTCCTGCCCCAGCAGCGCCTCGGCCCGCGCCGCCATGGACAGGGCCAGCGGGTCATCGGGCCATTTGGCCAGCACCGCCTTCGCCTGCCCCAGCGCCGGCGCAGCCTGCCCTTCAGCCAGCAGCGCGGCGGCCAGGCTGCGGCGCACCGGGTACCACCAGACCGGCGGGTCGCCGCCATCACCGAACACCTTCTCCTGCCGTTCGGCGGCCTTGCGGAAGTGCTGGCCGGCGACGGCGTAGTTCTTCTCGATCATCGCCGCGCGGCCCAGCAGCACCTCCCGGGCGATGTAGGCCTGGGTGGCCAGAAGCTTGTCGCCCGCGGGCTTGATGGCCAGCGCCTCCGCGCGCACGCCGGCCGCGTCGCCCTTGCGGGCCAGGGCCTCGCCCCGACCGTAGTGGCGCATGGCGCCCAGGAAGGCGTGCTTGGCGTCCGGCGCGGCCAGGGCCAGGACCTTGTCCGGGTCGTCGTAGCGCCCCCGGGCGAACCAGGCCGAGCCGGCGATCAGCTGCATCCACGGCGAGTCCAGCTTGTCGGCCGGCAGTCCGGCGAAGCGGTCCGCGATGGTCAGCGCCGCCGCCGCCTCGCCGGCCATCATCGCCCCGCCCAGGGCGAAATGGACGTTGTGACCGAAGTAGGGAAGCTCCCAGTCCGGCTTGGTCCAGCCGGTCTGGCCGACCCAGGCCTTGTCCGCCTCGATGGCCTCGAGGTTGGCGAAGGCGGCGTCGCGATAGCGCCCGACCCGGTACCAGGTGTGCGAGGGCATGTGGATCAGGTGGCTGGCGCCCGGGGCCAGGCCCTTGAGCCGGTCAGCGTAGGGCACGGCCCTGGCCGGAACCTCGGCCCACTCGGTGGCGTGGATGTAGAAGTGGATGGCGCCGGTATGGTCCGGGTTGCGGGCCAGCACAGTCTCCAGCAACCCAATCGCCCGCTTGGCGCCGGCGTCGCTGAAGCCGGTCATCTGCGCGTCGGCGGCCAGGACGCCGACGGCGTCGTCCGTCGGGTAGCGTTTCAACAGGTCCGACAGGGCCTTCGCCCAGGCCTTCTCGCCCGACGCATAGCGACGGACGACGGCGGCGATGAGCAGTCGCTCCTTCTCCGGCGCCCCGGCGGCGAGCGCCTGGGCGCGCAGCGCGTGCTTCAACGCCGCCTTCTTCTCCGCGCCGCTGATGTCGTAGTTGATCGTCGGCCCGTCGGCCCAGGCCTGGCCCCAGGCGCACATCGCGCAGGCCGGGTCGAGCCGCGCCGCCTCGGCGAAGGCCGCCTTGGCCGGCTCGTGCTGGAAGGCGTGGGCCAGCCGCAGGCCGTAGTCAAACCAGCGCTGCGCCTCGGGACTGGTCGTGGTGATGTTCAGCGAGGCGTTACCGAAGCCCGGCAGCATCTTCGGCGGCTCGGTCCTGGCTTCGCCTCCCGCGGGCTGCGCGCTGGCCGCCTCGCTGCTGCAGACGGTGGAGATGGCCAGCGGGTCAAGGACAGCCTCGTCCCGCGTCCAGGACGGGCCGGCCAACAGGACCGCCACCGTCGCCAGCGACGATCCGAACACCCACTTGCGACGCATGACGACCCTCTTTGCTGGGCTGGACGCTAGCGGCGCGGGGCGGTGTTCACAACCGCTGTGGTCGAGGCGTGACAGACGCAGTAATCTATCTTAGCGTGCATAATGAGGTTGCAAATACTACGGCTTAGCCGCATACTATGCGCGATGACGACTTCGAGTGGGATGATGTGAAGGCCGCCGCCAATCTGGCGCGGCACGGTGTGTCGTTTGAGTTGGCGCGTGAAGTTTTCAATGATCGAGCCGCCTATGATCGGGAGGACGCCAGCATGAACTACGGCGAGGATCGATTCTTGACCGTTGGGTTGGCCGGACGCCGACTGCTGTCCATTGCATGGACCTCGCGAGGCAGCCGAGCGCGCATCATCGGTCCGCATAGCCACCCCCAGGGAGAGTCGAGTTTACCATGGACGATAGTCGCGCATCCGATACGTTCGACTGGAGCCGCGTTGACGCGATGTCCGACGACGAGATTGAAGCGGCTGCCCTCGCCGATCCGGACAATCCGCCACTCACCGATGATCAGCTTGCCCGCGTTCGCCCTGCGCCTATGGCGCGCTGGATCCGCATGCGTATGAGGCTTTCGCAAGAAGCCTTCGCGGAGCGCTTTCACATTCCCATCGGCACGCTGCGCGACTGGGAACAGGGCCGGCGAACACCCAGTCCCGCTGCGAAGGCCTATCTGACCGTCATCGCCCGCGAGCCCGAAGCGGTCGTCCGGGCATTGGAACCCGCCGCCTAGATCAGTCCCGCCAGCGGCGAGCTCGGGTCGGCGTACAGGCGGCGCGGCATGCGGCCGGCGAGGTAGGCTTCCCGGCCTGCGATGACGGCGTGCTTCATGGCCACGGCCATGCGGATCGGGTCCCTGGCCTCGGCGATGGCGGTGTTCATCAGGATGCCGTCGCAGCCCAGCTCCATACCGATGACAGCGTCCGAGGCGGTGCCCACGCCGGCGTCGACCAGCACCGGCACTTTCGCCTGCTCGACGATGAGCCGCAGGTTGACCTTGTTCTGGATGCCCAGGCCCGAGCCGATCGGCGCGCCCAGCGGCATGATGGCGGCGGCCCCGGCCTCCTCCAGCTTGCGACAATAGACGATGTCGTCGGTGCAGTAGACCATCACGTCGAAGCCCTCGGCGACGAGCAGCTTCAGCGCCCGCAGGGTCTCTTCCATGTCCGGATAGAGGGTCTTGGGGTCGCTCAGCACCTCCAGCTTGACCAGCGACCAGCCGCCGGCCTCGCGCGCCAGCCGCAGCGTCCGCACCGCCTCCTCGCCGGTGAAGCAGCCGGCGGTGTTGGGCAGGTAGGTGAAGCGGTCGGGCTTCACATAGTCCATCAGCAGAGGCTGGCTGGGGTCGGAGATGTTCACCCGCCGCACGGCCACGGTGACGATCTCGGCCCCGGCGGCTTCGGCCGCGGCCGCGTTGGTGGCGTAGTCCTTGTACTTCCCCGTCCCGACGATCAGGCGCGAGGTGAAGGTGCGGCCGGCGACGGTCCAGGTATCGGTGGCGGGAGGGGTATTGGGGGTGGCGGTCATGCGGGCCGGTCTAGACCCTTCAGCGCCCTGCGAAAAGCGTCAAGCGGCGGGTCCGCCGGACCTATCCGGTGCAGGCCGCGTCAACCAGCATCTGGCTCATGCCCGGCCGCTTCCCGTACTGCCAACCGCCCGTCAGGCGATCGATCGGCTCTTCGAGCACGACCCTGCCGGCGGCGTCGGTGCGATACTTGCGCGTCGTCTTGTACTGCGGCATGGCGCAGTCGACGACGTATTCGGTGACGGTTTAAATCGCGCCGTCTTCCATCACCTTCCCGGCAACATTGTACTGGACGATGAAGATCCCCTCGGGGACCTGCTTCCTCGACGCGCGGTCGACCGAGACGACATAGGTCACGCCGCGATAGTCCTGACCGCGATCAATCTCGACCAGATCGCGTCTGGGCGGGGCGGCATGGCTGGAGCCGACCGCAAGCGCGGTCGCGAGCACCGTTGCCGTAGCTGTCGCCAATTTCATTGGACCGTTCTCCTGCGCACTGGGGGCATTTGAAGCGTCAAAGCCATGCCGCCTTCTGTAGCGCGTCCAGCGGCGGCCTCTTCCACCCATTGGGGGGTGAACAACGATCGGCGCCGAGCTCCGGGTCCGGCAACTGAACGGCGCAGTCTGCACCGAATCTGCACGACAGCGGTTCGCCCCCTGCACCCCTGCCCCGTTGACCCTGCGAGCGTTGAGCCGATGATGCTCCCCATGCAGCGCTCGATCCTGATCGTCGATGACGACCCCCACATCCGCCAGCTCCTGGCGTTCGCCCTGGCCAAGGCCGAACTCGCCACCCGCGAGGCCGAGGACGGCGAGGCGGCCCTGGCCGCCGTGGCCCAGCAGCGGCCGGACCTGGTGGTGCTGGACATCAACATGCCCCGCCTCGACGGGCTGGAAGTCTGCCGCCGCCTGCGGGCCCAGGGCGACCTGCCGATCCTGTTCCTGAGCTCCCGCGACGACGAGATCGACCGGGTGCTGGGCATCGAGCTGGGCGCCGACGACTATGTGGTCAAGCCGTTCAGCCCGCGCGAGGTGACCGCCCGCGTCCAGGCCATCCTGCGTCGGGCCGGCGGGAGCAAGACCGTCGACGCCGAGGCGCCGGTCGCCCCGGTGGTGCGCGGCCGGCTGACCCTGAACCTCGACGGCTGGAGCGCGCTTTGGGACGAGCAGGAGGCGGCGCTGACCGTCACCGAATTCGGCATCCTCAAGACCCTCGCCGCCGCCCCGGCCAAGGTCTTCACCCGCGACGCCATCATCGACCGGCTGCACGGCCCCGGCTTCGCCATCACCGACCGCACCATCGACAGCCACGTCCGCAATCTGCGCGGCAAGTTCACGGCGCTGGGCGGCCATGACGTGATCGAGACCCGGGCCGGGGTCGGCTATCGCCTCGGCGCCTGCACCGGCGCGCGGGCGTGATCGAGCGGCTGAAAGCCCTCATCAAGCGTCACTGGCCGCGCCTGCGGCTGCGGACCATCCTGCTGATCGTGCTGCTGGTCGTGGCGGCCATGCCGGTGGCCGGCATGGTGCTGCTGCGGGTCTACGAGAACACCCTGGTGCGCCAGACCGAGGTCGAGCTGGTCAGCCAGGGCGCGGCCCTGTCGGCGACGGCCCAGGCCCTGTGGCCCGGCGCGGCCCCGCCGGTCCGCGCGCCGGACAAGACGGCCCCCGGCTACTACCGCCCCGAAAGCACCGGCATCGACCTGTCGGCCTCGCCGGTGCTGCCGTCCCGCCCGAGAGCGACGTTCACGCCGAGGCCGCCTGACCCGGACGCCCTGGCCGTGCTGCCCGCCCTTCGCCCGATCATCGACGAGACCACCCGCACCACGCTCGCCTCCGTCGTGGTGCTCGACCGCAACGGCCGCGTCGTGCTGGGCCTTGGCGAAGGCCGCAGCCTGGCGGACCTGAAGGAAGTGAAGTCGGCGCTGGCGGGCAAGCCGCTGACCGTGATGCGGCGGCTGTCGGACTACCGCAAACGCTATGACTTCGAATGGCTGAGTCGCGCCTCCGGCATCCGCCTGCATCACGCCCGGCCCATCCTCGTGAACGGCAAGGTCGAGGGCGTGCTGCTGCTGTCGCGCTCGCCCCGGGCGCTGTTCCGCGGGCTCTACGAGGATCGCGGCAAGTTCCTGCTCGGCCTGGCCGGCATCATCGCCATCCTGGTGGTGCTGTCGGGCCTCGTCTCCCGCGGAATCACCCGGCCGATCGAGGCCCTGAGCCGCGCCTCGCGCGACGTGGCCGCCGGCATCGGGGAGGTGCCGGCAACGCCGCGCACGGCGGCGGTGGAGATTCGCCAGCTCTACGAGGACTTCGCGGCCATGGCGCAGGCCATCACCCGGCGCTCGCGCTACCTGCGCGATTTCGCCGCTGCGGTCAGTCACGAATTCAAGACGCCGCTGGCCGGGATCACCGGGGCGGTCGAGCTGCTGCAGGACCACGGCGCCACCATGAAGCCGGAAGATCGCCAGCGCTTCCTGGGCAACATCGCCGCTGACAGCGGGCGGCTGAACCAGCTGGTCACCCGCCTGCTCGATCTGGCGCGCGCCGACATGGCCAGGCCGGAGGCCGGGATCGCGGTGGAGGTCGCCCCGTCAGCGCTGCGCGTGGCCGACGCCCTGGGCGGGCGCGGCGCGGCGATCACCCTGGACCTGCCGGACGGCCTGCCGCGCGTAGCCGCGCCGGAAGCGACGCTGGAGACGGTGCTGACCGTGCTGGTGGAGAACAGCCGCCAGGCGGGGGCCACGGCCGTGACGGTGGCCGCCGCGACGCGGGACGGCCGGGTGGTGCTGGCGGTGACGGACAATGGGCCGGGGGTGGCGGAGGGCGACCGCGAGCGATTGTTCGAGCCCTTCTTCACCAGCCGGCGGGCCGAGGGCGGCACAGGTCTGGGCCTGGCCATCGCCCGGTCGCTGCTGGCCGCCAGCCAGGGCGAGATCCGCTGCGAACCCTCCCCCGAAGGGGCGCGGTTCGTGATCTCGCTGCCGGCGGCGGCCGAAGACTAGGAAGCGGCGGCGGCCTTGGCGGCGGCCTTGGCGGTGGGCTTGCCGGCGACCAGCGAGCTGACCGTGACTTCGCCGATCTCGACCTTCACGCCGAGAAAGGTCATGCCGCCGTCGAAGCTGATTTCGTTCTGGGCGACTTCGTTGCTGCGCTTGAGCAGGGACGCGTCGCTGTGGGTCAGGTGCAGCACCATCGCCTTGCGCTTGACGCCGCGGCCTTCGGCTTCGGCGATGGCGGTGCGCAGTTCGGAGACGGCGTCACGCTTGCGCGCGGGCGGCGTGTAGCGGCTCAAGGCCGGGGTTGTCTGGTTCATGTCTGGTCGCCTTTCTCCCCCGACGCCCCGCGACGCGGGTCGAGTGTCGGGCAGGACGGCGGTCTGGCGAGTCGCCGTACAGGGCTCCTGGGGAGCGTGGAACCTTTCTAGCACGAAACGGTCCGTTGCGCCGCACACAAACGAAAAACGGGCCGGCGTGAGCCGACCCGTCATCGTCGTTCAACAGGGGGCGAGTGCTACTCGGCCGAGCCCAGTTGACCGGCGGACATCTTGCCGCTGCGCTGATCGCGCTCGAGCTCGAAGCTGAGCTTCTGGCCTTCATAGATCGAACCGAGCGACGAACGCTCAACCGCCGACACGTGCACGAACACGTCGCCGCCGCCGGCGTCAGGTTGGATGAAGCCGAAGCCCTTGGTGGCGTTGAACCACTTAACAGTACCGGTAGCCATTGTAATATTGCCTTGCAGAAAGTCGGTATCACGGCCCGCAAGATGCGGCCGCACGATCAAAAATCCAGGAGGAAGGGAGGGCTTTCGCGGGACAATCCTATGGATTTCCGCAATCGCTGGCCGAGCCAGATCGAAATTCGATGTGTCCGTATCTCACGCACGACGTAATGCGGCAAGTTTATATTTTTCAAGCCGCCGTCGGTAACTATAGAGATGCCGTCGAATACACCTAGCCACCGCCAATAAAGGTGACGATCTCGAAGCGGTCGTTCTCAAGCACCGGGGTCGCCGCGTGCAGGCTGCGGGGCACGATCTCGAGGTTGCGTTCGACGGCCACCTTGCGGGTTTCAAGCCCCAGGGCCGCGACCAGATCGGCCACGGTGGGAGCGTTCTCGACGTCCCGCTGCTCGCCATTGACGAAGATGCGCATGGTCCCGCGCTTGTGACCCCGGCAAAGCAAAGATACAAGGGCCGCGAAACGACGGCGGGGCCGAATGGGCAAACCCATCCATGTGCTGAGCGGGCCGAACCTCAACCTGTTGGGGACCCGCGAGCCGGAAATCTACGGACGCGATACGCTGGCCGACGTGCAGGCGCGGTGCGAAGCCCGCGCCGCGGCGCTCGGCCATTCCATCGTGTTCCGGCAGTCCAACCACGAGGGACAGCTGATCGACTGGGTGCAGGAGGCCCGGACCGAAGCCTGCGCGCTGATCATCAATCCCGCGGGCTATGGTCACACCTCCGTGGCCCTGCTCGACGCGCTCAAGACTCTCGCTATACCGATCATCGAATGTCACCTGTCGAACCCGGCCGCGCGCGAGGCGTTTCGTCGGGAGACCTTTGTTTCACTCGCCGCCACCGGAGTCGTCTCTGGCTTCGGGGCCGCAAGCTACGAACTGGCGGTCCAGGCCGCCGCCGGCCTGATCGGCGCCACCGGCGCCTCGGCCTGACCTGAAAACCCTAAGGTAGACGCTTCATGACCACGCCCAAGGCCGCTCCCGAGTCCGGCGACGCCAACACCATCGACACCAAGGTGGTTCGCAAACTGGCCGACATCCTGAAGGACACCGGCCTCACCGAGATCGAGGTCGAGACCGGCGGCCTGAAGATCCGCGTCGCCCGCGAACTGACCGCCGCCACGCCGGCCGGCGCCGTCTACCAGGCCGTGGCCGCCGCGCCGGCTCCGGCCGCGCCCGCCGCCGCCCCGGCCGCCGCGCCCGTCGTGGAGGCCGCTCCGGCCGCCGCGGTGGGCGACAAGGTCAAGTCGCCGATGGTCGGCACCGTCTATCTGTCCTCGCAGCCCGGCGCGGACACCTTCGTCAAGGTCGGACAGTCGGTCGCCGAGGGCCAGACCCTGCTGATCGTCGAAGCCATGAAGACCATGAACCCGATCCCCTCGCCGCGCGCCGGCAAGATTGTCGAGATCCTGGTGTCTGACGCCCAGCCCGTCGAGTTCGGCGAGCCGCTCGTCATTATCGAATAGGCCCCGCCGTGTTCGACAAGATCCTGATCGCCAACCGCGGCGAAATCGCCCTGCGGGTCCACCGCGCCTGCAAGGAAATGGGCATCGCCACCGTGGCCGTCCACTCCGAGGCCGACGCCAACGGCATGTGGGTTCGCCTCGCCGACGAGAGCGTCTGCATCGGCCCGGCGCCGGCCGCCAAGAGCTACCTGAACATCCCCTCGATCATCGCCGCCTGCGAGATCACCGGGGCCCAGGCGGTCCACCCCGGCTACGGCTTCCTGTCGGAGAACGCCCGCTTCGCCGAGATCGTGAACGCCCACGGCTTCACCTTCATCGGGCCCAAGCCGGAACACATCCGGATGATGGGCGACAAGATCACCGCCAAACAGGCCGTCAAGGACGCCGGCATCCCGGTCGTTCCCGGCTCCGACGGCGGGGTGACCACCGAGGAGGAGGCCTTCGAGGCCGCCGCCAAGATCGGCTTCCCTGTCCTGATCAAGGCGGCCGCCGGCGGCGGCGGACGCGGCATGAAGGTCGCGGCCACCCAGGAGGACCTCTACGAGGCCGTCTCCACCGCCCGTTCGGAAGCCCGCGCGGCCTTCGGCGACGACACCGTCTACATGGAGCGCTACCTCCAGACCCCGCGGCACATCGAGCTGCAGGTCGTGGCCGACAGCCACGGCAACGTGGTCCATCTGGGCGAGCGCGACTGCTCGCTGCAGCGCCGCCACCAGAAGGTGCTGGAAGAGGCCCCCTCCCCGGCGCTCAGCCCCGGCGAGCGCGCCGCCATCGGCAAGGTCGTGGTCGATGCGATCCGCGCCATCGGCTACCTGGGCGTCGGCACCATCGAGTTCCTGTGGGAGAACGGCGAGTTCTTCTTCATCGAGATGAACACCCGCCTGCAGGTCGAGCATCCGGTCACCGAGGCCATCACCGGCATCGACCTGGTCCGCGAACAGATCCGCATCGCCGCCGGCCTGCCGCTGTCGTTCACCCAGGCGGACGTCACCTTCGAGGGCCACGCCATCGAGTGCCGGATCAACGCCGAGAACGCCCGCACCTTCACCCCGTCGCCCGGCACCATCACCGGCTTCCACGCCCCCGGCGGCCTGGGCGTGCGCCTCGATAGCGCCCTCTACGACGGCTATTCGATCCCGCCCTACTACGACAGCCTGATCGGCAAGCTGATCGTCCACGGCCGCGACCGCGAGGAATGCATCGCCCGCACCCAGCGCTGCCTCAACGAGATGGTGGTCAGCGGCGTGGAGACGACCATCCCGCTGTTCCAGGACCTCCTGCAGCAGGAAGACATTCGCAAGGGCGACTACAACATCCACTGGCTCGAAAAGTGGATCAAGGCGCAGGGGTAGGTCGGACACGCTCTCCCCTTGGGAGAGCTGTCATGGCGGAGTCATGACTGAGAGGGAGGCGCGGCGGCTGGGCGTTCTGCTCCTGCCGCATCCCTCTCCGACCCGGCTCCGCCGGGCCACCTCTCCCACGGGGAGAGGATGAGCGCGGCGCAACGCCCTCTGCTACAACATCTCCATGGCCCATGACGTCTTCGACCTGGAGGAGCTGCTCGCCTGTTACCGGCGGGGGGTGTTCCCGATGGCCGACGCGCGGGGGGACGACCGGGTCTTCCTGATCGACCCGCAGCGGCGGGGCGTCATCCCGCTGGACGGCTTCCACGTCTCGAAAAGGCTGGCGCGAACGGTGCGGTCCGATCGCTTCACGGTGACCGTCGACACCGATTTCCACGCGGTGCTGGAAGCCTGCGCGCAGGCCGTGCCCGGCCGCACCGAGACCTGGATCAACCACCCCATCCAACGCATGTACGAGGCGCTGCACCGCCAGGGCCGGGCGCACAGCGTCGAGGTGCGTCTGGACGGCGTGCTGGTCGGCGGCCTCTATGGCGTGTCGCTGGGCGGCGCCTTTTTCGGCGAGAGCATGTTCAGCCGGGCGCGGGATGCGTCAAAGGTGGCTCTGGTCCATCTGGTCGCGCGATTGATCGCCGGCGACTACCGGCTGCTGGACACCCAGTTCCTGACCGAGCACCTGACACAGTTTGGAACTGTCGAGATCAGCCGGCAGGTCTATCGCCGCCGCCTGGACGAGGCGCTGGCGGCCCCGGGCGACTTCTACCGCTTCGCCGGGACCGGGGCGGACGCCCTGCAGGAGATCAGCCAGGCGTCATAGACCGGATGCTGCAGCGGGTTGAGGCCGGGTGAGGAGGCGAACATCCAGCCGCGGAACACCTGCCGGGCGGCCGGGGCGGAGCGTCCCGGCGCGGCTTTCGGCTGCGAATCCACGGTCAGGTAGGCCGCCGAGTCGGGCTGTTCCTCGTCCGCCGCCGTGGTCTCGCAGGCGCGGACGGTGATGATCAGCGTCTTGTAGCGGATCGGCTGACCGACCGGAGCCTCGAACTTCAGGGTTTCGGCGGTGACCTTGTCGATGGCCTGGATGATCGCGGCGCCGCCGCGGACGCGCGGGCCGGGCGCGGCGGGCTTCTCGACGACCTTGGGCTTGGCCGCCGCCTGGGCCGGCTTCTCGGCCGTGATCGGCGCGGGCGTGGGGGCCGGGGCGGGGGCGGGCTGCACGGGCGGCGGCTCCTCGGCCGCCGGCGCCACAGGCTCGGCGGGCGGAAGGGCCGGCGGCGTCGGCGCGGGTTGCCGCGCCTGCGCCAGGCCCGCGGCGGCCACGAGCGCCAGACCGGCCAGAAGGGTGAGCCTCAGCCGCACAGGCGCCGTCCTATTCCGGAGACCAGGCTTCGTAGTCGCCGGTGGCCTTGTCGCGCTGGCCCTCGCCGCTGATCGAGCCCTTGGGCCGCCAGGCGTGGACGGTGCCGGTCAGGTTGGGACGGTGGTCCTTCTCCCAGGCGCGGCGCGGCAGCGGGTGGGTCGTGGGCGGTTCGTCGAAGGTGTAGCGCAGCCAGCCGTGCCAGTCGGGCGTGACCTTCGAAGCCTCGGCGTAGCCGTTGTAGATCACCCAGCGGCGCTTGCGCCCGGCGTCGTAGCTGTCGCGGTCGTCGCGCGCCTCGTAGTATTTGTTGCCCAGTTCGTCCTGGCCGACGAAGACGCCGCGGCGTCCGATATGGAACTTCTGGCCGATCGTGGCGCCGTTCCACCAGGTGAAGATCGCTTTGAGCACGCGCTGATCCGGTAATTTCAAGGCTGTTGAGGCGCGCGGACCATAGCCGCTGGCCCGCGCGGCGTCCAGCGCGCCGCCCCGCAACATCTTGTGGATGCGACAGCTTCGACACGCCATATCTATTGCTCGCGTCCGGCGCCCTCTCTAGCCTTGCCAGAACCTGTGCAGGAGAAGTCGGGTCCATGCGTTTTGCGAGGCGGCTGGCGAAGAGAACGCCCCCCAGCTCGAGCTGCGGACGGTCGAGACCGCCGACGCCCTGCATGGGGTGCTCGCGCCTCGCGGCTGGACCACCGCGCGGGTCGAGGCCTGGCTGGACTGGGCCGAGGCGGCGACTGCCGACGGCGGCGCGCCGGCGCGGGACGGCCTGCTGGCCGGCGGGCCCGACCGGTTCGCCGCAGCGATCATGCAGCGGGCCGCCGCCCTGGGCGCCTTCGACCGCAAGCCGGACGGCTCGGCCTTCCAGGCGGAGCTGCAGACCCTGCTGTCCCTGGGCCTCGCCGCGTTCGGTCCCGGCCGTCCGCTCGACGCCGGCGGCGACATTCCGGTCGTCGGCACGCCCGCCTTCACCCTCGCCGTCCGCCGGCTGATCGCCGAGACCGAGGGGCGAGCGCTCGCCGTTCGCGCCGCGGGCTTCCTCGGCGAGCGCCTGTACGCGGTGGCCGACGCCGTGCGGCGCTGCGAGGGTGACGCAGCCGCCTGCGCCGATCCGGCCGGCAACCCCGCGCTCGCCCGCGCCGCCCTGGCCGCCCGCGCGGCCGGAGCCGGCGACGACGCCATCGCCGACGCCATCGCGCTCGGCCTGTCCGGCGACGCGCCCGACGCCGCCTGGCTGCAGCTGCCGCCGGTCCCCGGCCTGATTGCGGCCGCCAACCTTGCTCTGCTCGACGCTGAACAGGCGACAGCCGGCTGGCGCACGGGCGCCCTGACCCTGGCCGGCGACCAGGACACCGCCGCGCGCCTGCGCGCCGCCGTGGCCGGACCCAGAGCCGCGCTGGACGTGCGCCTGCTGGCCGATGACGCCGAGGATCTGGCCCAGGCGATCCGCATCGTCGGCCTCGCCCTCAAGGTCCAGGCCGCCGACGCGGCGACGACCCCTGCCCTGACGCTGGCCGGCGTCGCCGAGCGGCTGATGAGCCGGGGCCTGGCCTACGCATCGCCTGAGGGGCGCGACGCCGCCCGCGCCCTGTGGGCCGGCGCCGCCGATGCCGCCCGCGCGCTGGACGCCGCCACGCCGGGCCTACCCCCGCTGGCCATCATGCCGCTGGACGACGCCGAGTTGGCGCTGAGGCTGGGCGGTCCGAGCCTCGGGACCGCCCCTCTCCCCGTCCTGACCACCTTGGCCGAGACGGCGGACGGCGAGGTCATCCGCGTGCTGCCGGCCGCCGTGCTGGACGGCCTGACGGCGCTGGGCGCCGACCTGGACGCTGCCCGCGTCCATGCGCTCGGCCACGGCACGCTGGAGGACGCCCCCGGCGTCGGCCACGCCGAACTGCAGCACTGCGGTTTCACCCAGTACGAGATCGAGGCAGCCGAGGGACAACTGCCTTTCGCCGCCGCGCTGTCGGAAGCGTTCGCGCCCGCCGTCATCGGCGTCGGCTTTGTCGCCGATGTACTGGGCGCCTCGACCGAGGCGGTCACCGGCGGGGCGTTCGACACCCTGGCCTTCGCCGGCTTCACCCGCGCCGACGTCCGGGCCGCCGAGCAGTATGCGCTGGGGACCGGCGATCTGGCCGCCTGCCCGGGCCTGGACGAGGCCGCGCGCGCGGTGTTCGCCGCCCCGGACCTGACGGCGCGCCTGGCGATGACGGCGGCGATAGAGGCCGCCACCGACCTGCCGGCCGTCACCGATCTGGCCCTGCCCTTCACCGCCACGCCCGCCGACGCGCTGGGCGCGCAGCGGGCCGCCGTCGACGCCGGCATCGGCGCCTTCCGCATCGTGCGCGAGCCCGCGCCCGCCGCCTTCGCCCTGGCGCTGCCCGAGCCGGAGGCCCCGAAGGCCGCGCGGGCCGATCCCGTGATCACCGAGCGGGTGGTCGAGAAGATCATCGAGGTCGAGGTCGAGCGCAGCCGCCGCAAGCTGCCCGACCGCCGCAAGGGCTATATCCAGAAGGCGGCCGTCGGCGGCCACAAGGTCTACCTGCACACCGGAGAGTACGACGACGGCGAGCTGGGCGAGATCTTCATCGACATGCACAAGGAAGGGGCCGCCTTCCGCAGCCTGATGAACAACTTCGCGGTCTCGATCTCGATCGGGCTGCAGTACGGCGTGCCGCTGGACGAGTTCGTCGACGCCTTCGTGTTCACGCGCTTCGAGCCGGCCGGACCGGTGACCGGCAACGACTCGGTCAAGTCGGCGACCTCTATCCTCGACTATGTGTTCCGTGAGCTGGGCGTCTCCTACCTGGGCCGCAACGACCTGGCCAACGCCGACCCGGGGGAGCTGAACGCCGATGGCCTGGGCCGCGGCAAGGCCGACGACGACGGCGCGCCGATGGTCGCCCTCGACGTCGAGCCGCAGCCGGCCTCGCGGTTCATCTCCAAGGGCTTCGCGCGCGGCGCCGCGCCCGACAATCTGGTCTTCCTGCCCTTTGGCGGCCGCAAGACCGAGGTCCAGGGCGAACTGCTGCAGCGCGCCGCCGCCGTCTGCCCGGCCTGCGGCGACCTGGCCGTGATCGGCGGCGTCTGCGGCGCGTGCGGGTCACAGGGGGAGTAGCTGGGGACTGCTTCCGTCGATAGACGGTAGCTGTCCCCGACCTGCGCCATCATCGGGGACAGCTACCGGCGATGCCGGAAGCAGTCCCCAGGCCGAAGCCGTCCTCAAGAAAGCTGGCCTTAATCCCCGTCCGTTTAGGGTGAACGCAGCCACCGACCGGAAAGCCGCGCCGCCATGACCCGTCTCGCCCTCCTTGCGCTCGCCGCGACGCTGCTCGCCTCGCCGGCCGCCGCCCAGAACGCCGGACAGATCGCCCGGGTGAAGGCCGGGGCCAGCTGCCCGGGCTGCAACCTGTTCCAGGCCGACCTGTCGGGTCTCGAGAAGACCGGACAGAACCTGTCGCGGTCACGCCTGCGCCAGGCGGACCTCAGCCTGGTCGTCATGAACCGGGCCAGCTTCGCCGGCGCCGACCTGCGCGACGTCAACGCCTATGGCGGGGTGTTCGGCGGGGCCAGCTTCGCCGGCGCAGACCTGACCAACGCCAGCTTCGTGGGAACCTACCTGGTCGGGACCCGGTTCGCCGGCGCCAACCTGACCGGCGCCAACTTCAGCGGGGCTGAACTGGACCGCGCCTCGGGCCTGACCCAGCGCCAGCTCGACCGCGCCTGCGGCGACCAGGCCACCCGCCTGCCCGGCGGGCTTCGCATACCGGCGTGTCGCTGATTTCCGAAGGGTTACCGCGATTTAAGTGGAGTTCCGCAGGCGAGCGGGCCAAACAAAAGTGGAGCTTTCCCCGCCCCGGAGCCGCCAGCCTCTGATGACCCGTTTCGGCCTCGCCCTGTCCCTGTTCATCCTGTCGGGCGCCCTCGCGGCGACGCCGGCGAAGGCGATGGCCGGTGACAAGGACATCGCCCGGCTGGTGTCGTTCGGCGGGGCCTGCGCCAAGTGCGACCTGTCGGGCCGGCGCCTGACCAACGCCCGGTTCTCCGGCGCCAACTTCGCCGGCGCCTCGCTGGTCAACGCCGACCTGCGCGGCGCGACCTTCATCCATTCCAGCTTCCAGGGCGCGCGGCTGATGAACGCCGACCTGCGGGGCGCAGAGATCATCGCCAGCGACTTCACGTCCGCCAACTTCAGCAACGCCTCGCTCGATGGCGTCGAGGCGCCCGGCGCGAGCTTCGTCCGGGCCAAACTGGCCAATGTCAGCGCCCGCGGCGCCGAGATGCCCGGCGCCAACCTGTCGTTCGCCGATCTCTCCGGCGCCGATTCACCGGGGCCGAGCTGGTCGGGGCCAAGCTGCTGCATGTCGACGGTCGGGGCGCGGATTTCGCCGACGCGGAACTGACCGGCGCCATGCTGGTCTCCGGCCGCTTTGACGGCGCCTCGTTCCGGGGGGCCGATCTGGACCGCGCCATGCTGACCGGCGCGACCTTCGCCGGCGCCGATTTCCGTGGCGCCAGCCTGGACGGCGCGATCCTGGCCGGGGCTAATCTGTCGGGCGTGCGCAACCTGCGCCAGAGCCAGCTGGACGACGCCTGCGGCGACGAGAAGACGCGGCTGCCGTCCGGTCTGAAGATCAAGACCTGCGGCAATCGCCGGATGATCATCGTGCGGGACGCGATGATCCCGCCGCCCCCGGCGCCGCCGCGCCCCCGGCGCCGCCCAAGCCGCCCAAGGCCGCACCGCCCGCGCCGAAGATGATCATCGCCGGTCATTAGGGAGCGGGCCAAGCGCTTCTGACACCCGGCTCCACGATCGTCATGGCCCGACTTGTTCGGGCCACCCAAGAACACGGTCGATCCGGATTGCTCGCGGCCGCCTGGGCCCAATTGGCCCGGTCACCACGCATGGCTGGCCCGAACAAGTCGGGCCATGACGACCACCGGGTGCGCGCGATACCCGCTCTACTTGATCGGCGGGGCGAGCCGGATGTGCAGTTCCTTCAGCTGACGCTCCTCGACCTCGGAGGGGGCGTTCATCAGCAGATCCTGGCCCTGCTGGTTCAGCGGGAAGGCGATGACCTCGCGGATCGCCGTCTGGCCGGCCAGCAGCATGACGATGCGGTCGATGCCGGGGGCGAGGCCGCCGTGCGGCGGCGCGCCGAAGCGGAAGGCGTTCAGCATGCCGCCGAACTGCTCCTCGACCACGTCGGCGCCGTAGCCGGCGACCTCGAAGGCCTTGAGCATGATTTCCGGCCTGTGGTTCCGGATCGCGCCCGAGCACAGCTCGTAGCCGTTGCAGACGATATCGTACTGGTAGGCCAGGATCGACAGCGGATCCTGGGTCTCCAGCGCCTCCATCCCGCCCTGCGGCATCGAGAAGGGGTTGTGGCTGAAGTCGACCTTCTTCTCTTCCTCGCTCCACTCGAACATCGGGAAGTCGACGATCCAGCAGAACTCGAAACGGTTCTCGTCGATCAGCTTCAGCTCCGTGCCCACGCGGGTGCGGGCCGCGCCGGCGAACTTGTAGAAGACCTTGGGATCGCCGGCGACGAAGAAGGCGGCGTCGCCCTGGCCCAGGCCCAGCTGCGCCATCAGCGCCTGCGTCGGCTCCTGCCCGAGGTTCTTGGCGATCGGGCCGCCCCAGCCGCCCTGGTCCTCGGACCAGAAGATGTAGCCCAGGCCCGGCTGGCCCTCGCCCTGCGCCCAGCTGTTCATGCGGTCGCAGAAGGCGCGGGAACCGCCGGTCGGGGCCGGGATGGCCCAGACGGCGTTCTTGGCGTCGGCGCCGAGGATCTTGGCGAACAGGCCAAAGCCGCCGTCCCGGAAGCTTTCGGAGACGTCCGCCATCTTGATCGGGTTGCGGGTGTCGGGCTTGTCGCTGCCGTACCAGGCGATGGAGTCGCGGTAGGCGATGCGCGGGAACGGGTACGGCGTCACCGGCTTGCCGTTCGCGAACTCCTCGAACACGCCGTGCATGACCGGCTCGATCGCCGCGAACACGTCTTCCTGCGTGACAAAGCTCATCTCGACGTCGAGCTGGTAGAACTCCAGGCTCCGGTCGGCGCGCAGGTCCTCGTCGCGGAAGCAGGGGGCGATCTGGAAGTAGCGGTCGAAGCCCGACACCATCAGCAGCTGCTTGAACTGCTGCGGGGCCTGCGGCAGCGCGTAGAACTTGCTGGGGTGCAGGCGCGAGGGCACCAGGAAGTCGCGCGCGCCTTCCGGCGAGGAAGCGGTCAGGATCGGCGTCTGGTACTCAAGGAACCCCTGCCCGACCATGCGGTGGCGGATCGAGTGGATGACCTTCGACCGCAGCACGATGTTCCGGTGCAGCGTCTCGCGGCGCAGGTCGAGATAGCGGTGCTTGAGGCGGATTTCCTCGGGGTAGTCCGGCTCGCCGAACACCGGCAACGGCAGCTCGGCCGCCTCCGACAGGATCTCGATCGCGCTCACGCGAATCTCGACCTCGCCCGTGGGCAGGTTCGGGTTGATGGTCTCCGCCGAGCGGGCCACCACCTCGCCGTCGACGCGGATCACGCTCTCGGTGCGCACCCGCTCGATCAGGTCAAAGCCCGGCGTGGTCGGGCTGATCACCAGCTGGGTCAGGCCGTAGTGGTCGCGCAGGTCGACGAAGACCAGGCCGCCGTGGTCGCGCTTGCGATGGATCCAGCCCGACAGCCGCACATGGGCGCCGGTGTCGCCGCCACGGAGCTGGCCACAGGTGTGAGTGCGATAGGCGTGCATGAGTTACGTCGTCTTCTTGCGGCGCGAAAGCCGGATTCCGGGAGGCGCGGAAAGGCGCATGCGGAGGCCGGAAAGTCAAGGATTCGGGGCGGGTTTGTCCGGGGACATGTACCGTCTTCGGTACGTGTCCCCTGCAGCTTGAAGCGGTCGGGGACACGCACTGAAGTGCATGTCCCCGACCGGCCGCCACCTTCCCCCGCGAGGGGAGCAGGGTTCGAAACGTCCACAGCCCTGCCCCGCCTGTCCACGCCTGCCCGTCGTCGCCCCGTCGCTGCATTCGCCATGCATGCTAAACCACCCCCGTGACCACCCGCCCCCGCCAGCTGACCATCCCGCTCGCCAGCCCGCCGCTCCACACGCGGGCGGCGTTCGTGGAGTCGGCGGCCAATGCGCAGGCGCTGGCGCTGCTGGACCGCTGGCCGGCCTGGCCCGGCTCGGTGCTGGCCCTGGTCGGCCCCGAGGGCGCGGGCAAGACGCATCTGGCGACGATCTGGGCGGCCGAGGCCGGCGCGGCGCGCTACGCCCCCGGCGATGACCTGCCCGCGCTGGCCGGCAAGCCGGTGCTGGTCGAGAACGCCGATCGGGCCGGCGACGAGGCGCTGTTCCACCTGATCAACCGCGCGCCGACCGACGGCGGCCTGCTGCTCACGGCCCGCACGCGACCCGCGAGCTGGACGGCCGCCCTGCCCGACCTGCGCTCGCGGCTGAACGCCCTGACTGTGGCCGAGCTGGGCGAGCCGGACGACGCCCTGCTGGTCGCGGTGCTGGAGGCGCTGTTCCGCGAGAAGCTGCACCGCCCGGCGCCGGACCTCTACGCCTACCTGCTCAAGCGCATGCCCCGCTCGGTCGCCGCCGCGCGCGAGATGGTGCGTCTGCTGGACCAGGCGGCCGGAGAGCAGGGCCGGCCCCTCAACCGCTTGCTGGCCAAAGAGGTGCTGGACCAGACGGCGGACCTGTTCGACGACTGAGCGTCGGCCGTCAGAGGATCGCCACCACGGCGAACCCGACATAGGTGCCGATGGCCGTGCCGATTGTCCCGGCGATCAGGCCCGGCAGCACTAGGTCCTCGCGACCGAAGGCCTCGGCCAGCGACACCGCGCTGGTCGCGCCGCCGATGTTGGCGTTGGAGGCGATGGCGACGATCTCCGGCTCGATCTTCAGCAGCTGGGCGGCGGTGACCAGCACGACGCCGTGCACCAGCATCAGGATGGTCACGAAAGCCATCAGCATCAGGCCCAGCGGGCCGGAGGCGATCAACGCCGCGATATCGACGCTGGCCCCGACCACGATCAGGAACAGGTAGACGCCGTACAGCCCCAGAGGCCGGACCAGGGTCAGGCGGGCGATCGCCGGAAGCTGCGCCAGGGCCAGCGCCAGGGTGGTCAGGATCAGGATGGAGGGGACAGCAAACCCCAGGCCTTTCAGCCAGCCGGCCAGCAGGTTGGCGATGACCACCCCCGTCAGGGCCAGGGCCAGCGGCAGGGCGACGGCCAGGCTTCCGCCCAGAGGCGGCGGGCCGGCCGCCGTTTCGGGCTCCGGGTCCGGCGACGCGGCGGTCCGCTCGCCCGGCTTGCCGAACAGGCCGGTGCGGTACAGCAGGACCGGCATGGCCACGGTGATCAGGATCCAGACCCCGGTGGCGATGTTGTCGACGACGACGGCGGTCGCGTAGACGTCGCCCTCCCGCAGCACGCCGTAGTGCAGCGCGATGGCGTTGAAGTTGGCGCTGCCGCCGATGTAGGTGCCGGCGAACATGCCTGACAGCGGTGCGAAGGTCTCGCCCAGCATCGCTCGCGCCGGGGTCAGCAGGCCTGCGACCAGCACCCCGGCGACCGTGCCGGCCGCCCCCAGCCCGAAGGCGATCAGCATCGGCCCGCCGGCCTTGCGCAGGGCCTTCAGGTTGGCCTCGAGCAGGATCAGGAAGATGGCGGCGGGCGTGACCACCGCGAAGATCGGGTCGTAGACCGGGCCGCCGGCCCCGGCTGGCGGCACGATCCTGAAGTTGGCCAGCAGGGCGCCGACCACGATGACGATCAGGGCGGCGCCGACCTTGCGCCCCCAGGAGAGGCGCCCGACCAGTTCAGCGACCGCCACCCCGACCGCGAGAACGGCCAGCAAGGCCAGCGGCGACTGGATCAACGCCATGCGGACACCGCCGCCGTCGCGTTCGCAAACCTGTTCATCCACTGCCCCCCGTCGTCCGAGAAGACGACAGCCGGCGCGCCACGGCAAGAGGGCGGCTTGCGCCGTTGCTCCGGGCGCGTCGGCCGCTATCCTGCGCGCAGTTGAGTTGAGGGGTTGAGTATGTTCCGAAGCACCGCTTTGGCCGCCGGGGCCGTCGTCGCGCTGGCCGGGGGCGTTGCGCACGCCCAGTCGACAGGCTCCACCACCACCCGGTCGACCACCACCACGACCACCGACGGGACCACCACCCGCACCGTCACCCGCAGCACGACCACCGGCGTCACGGTCGACGTCGACGCCGAGAAGGTCGGCGAGGCGCTGGGCCAGGCCCTGGTCGACCGGCTCGATCCCGAACAGGCGCGCATCCGCCGCCTGGCCGAGCCGGCCCGGACCGAGGACGCCTTCGGCGCCTGGCGCGTCACCGATGGCGGCCGCGACACCGCGGATTGCCGGCTGGAGCTGGGCGAAAGGGCCGGCTTCCTGGGCGTGCGCCCGGCGACGGCGACCGGTTGCCCGGGACGCCTCTCGAAGATGGGCAAGTGGCGGGTCCAGATGGGCGAACTGGTCTTCTACACCAACGCCGGCGCCGAACTTCGACGCCTGAAGTTCGTCGAGGGCCGCTTCATCGGCGCCGGGGTGGAGATGACCCGCGACCAGGACTGACGGTATCGCGCCGCGGGCCCTTACGCCGCCGCCCAAGGCGTCATACGCTTGTTCGAAATCGAGCGCAGACGCCCAAGGAAACGCCCCATGCCCAACGCCATCGGCTACGCCGCCACCGCCGCCGACAGCGGCATGAGCGCCTTTCACTTCGAGCGGCGGGCCCTGCGGCCCGACGACGTGCGGATCGACATCCTGTTCTGCGGGGTCTGCCACAGCGACCTGCACACCGCCCGCAACGACTGGGGCGGGACGATCTATCCCTGCTGCCCGGGCCACGAGATCGTCGGCCGGGTCAGCGCCGTCGGCCCACAGGTGCGGAAATTCCGCGAGGGCGACATGGCCGCCGTCGGCTGCCTGGTCGACAGCTGCATGGACTGCGACCAGTGCCGCAAGGGCGAGGAGCAGCTGTGCCGCAACCGCTCGACCGGCACCTACAACGGCAAGGACCGGATCACCGGCGAGCTGACCTTCGGCGGCTACAGCGACCATATCGTAGTGCGCGAAGCCTTCGTGCTGAAGGTTCCGGACGGCATGGACATCGCCCGGGCCGCACCGCTGCTCTGCGCCGGGATCACGACGTATTCGCCGCTGAAGAAATGGAACGCAGGTCCGGGCACGCGGCTGGGCGTCGCCGGGCTCGGCGGCCTGGGCCACATGGCGGTCAAGCTGGGCGCGGCCATGGGCTGCGAGGTCACGGTCATCACCGGCTCGGAGTCCAAGCGGGCCGACGCCCATGCGCTGGGCGCCAAGCATGTTCTGCTGTCGTCGGATCGCGAGGCGATGAAGGCCGCGCGCAACGGCTTCGACCTGATCATCGACACCATTCCGGTGGCCCACAAGCTGCAGGCCTACCTGCCGCTGCTCGACATCGACGGCTCGCTGGTCATCGTCGGGGCCATCGACGAGATCCCGCCCTTCCACAGCGGCCTCTTGCTAGGCGGCCGTCGCAGGGTCAGCGGCTCGCCGATCGGGGGGATCGCCGAGACGCAGGAGATGCTGGATTTCTGCGCCGCCAAGGGCGTGCTGCCCGACTGCGAACAGATCGCCATCCAGGACATCAACCACGCCTATGAGCGGATGGAGCGGTCGGACGTGAAGTACCGCTTCGTGATCGACATGGCGTCGCTGGGCGCGGAGCGGAAGGCGGCTTAGGCGCGGCAGCCGCCCTCCCCCCGCCGTCGATCAGGCCGCCGTCTTCCAGGCCGGTTCCAGCGTGGTGTGCGGCGGGCAAGGCGCCACGGCGCCGGTCGGCAGGCCGGCCAGCTCATTGGCGTAGCTGTGGTTCACGTCGCGGTGGTGGGCCTCGTCGGCGCGGACCACCAGCACCACGTCCCGCAGCGTCGCGTCGTCGGCCAGCCCCCAGTAGGTCCTGGCGATCTGCGGCGCCGGCACGTTGGGCGAACGGCCCTCGTCGATCTCGGCCAGGTAGTTGCTGTAGCTGATCACCGCCTCCTCCTCGAAATAGCCGACCACCCGGTGGGCGGTCCTGGAGGACACAAGGTAGAGACCGAAGAAGAACAGGTAGAAGACCCACTGCACCGAGACGATGACCAGCCGTTCGAACAGCGTCGGCTTGCTGATCTCGATGAAGGTCATCAGGTGCATGCGCTCGTTCTCGGCCTCGTCCATCAGCGTCTTGATCCAGCCGCGGTCGTCGCACATGCGGCGCAGGCAGGTCAGGTGGTTGATGGTGGCCCCGACCATGCCGGGCACCGCGGCGACCGTCTCCAGCACCACGGCCCGGTGGCCGTAGCGCTTGGCGAAGAAGGTGTCGGCGCAGAAGCGCAGCAGCTTGGTGAAGCCGAAGGCGACGCGGTCGGACAGGCCCTTGGGCTGGTGGTGGACGGTGACGTCGACAAGCGGGGCGGTCATGGGAACTGAACTTTCGTACAAAGCCGGCGGCGCCGGCTGTCGGTGAACGGGGGCTGATCTACCCGTCGCACCGGACGGCTGGTATTCGGCAGCCTCCCTTAGGTAATGCTCCCTAGGGAAGATGCGAGCCCTCGACCGCCGCCAGGTGTTGACTCCGCACCCTGGTCCGGAACCTACAGGGGTGGGACCGGTTCCGGACCGCAGGATACTTCCATCATGTCCCGCACCGCCAAACAGGCCGTACTCCACCGCATGGTTCTGCCCGACCATGTCTGTCCCTGGGGCCTGAAGGCGCTGCATCTGCTGCGCAGCCGCGGCTTCACGGTCGACGATCGCCGGCTGACCACGCGCGCGGACGTCGACGCCTTCAAGGCCGAGCTGGGTGTGACGACCACGCCGCAGGTGTTCATCGACGGCGTGCGGATCGGCGGCCATGACGACCTGCGCCGGCATCTGGGCCTAAAGGTCGTCGACCCCAAGGCCGCCACCTACCGGCCGGTGATCGCCGTCTTCGCAACCGCCGCCCTGATGGCGCTGGCCGCCGCCTACGTCACATCAGGCCAGTGGCTCACCATCCGGAGCGGCGAGTGGTTCATCGCCTTCAGCATGTGTCTGCTGGCCAGCCTGAAGCTGCGCGACCTCCAGAGCTTCTCGGGCATGTTCCTGGGCTACGACCTGCTGGCCCGCCGCTGGGTGCCCTACGCCTACATCTATCCGTTCGCCGAACTGCTGGCCGGGGTTCTGATGATCGCCGGCGTGCTGACCTGGCTGTCGGTCCCGATCGCCCTGGTCATCGGCGGAATCGGCGCGGTCTCGGTGTTCAAGGCGGTCTACCTCGACAAGCGCGAGCTGAAATGCGCCTGCGTCGGCGGCGACAGCAACGTGCCGCTGGGCTTCGTGTCCCTGACCGAGAACCTCATGATGGTGGCCATGGCGCTGTGGATGGTGTTCGGCGCGTCGTCGATGGCTGGCGGGGCGGTGGGGTAGATGAGCCGCCCGCCCCGGCCCCATCGACAAATCCGTAACAGACCCCCTGTAACACCCCCGTCATGACCCTTGCCGCGACCGGCGCGGCGGGTGACAAGACGCCGGACCGGACAGGGACCCCATGACCGACGCCGCGACCGCAGCCCCCAGCGACCAGACGATCCCGGCGCCCGTCCCGGCCGGCCTGAGCCTGGACGAGGACCTGCTGGCCTCTCCCGAGCGGTTCTTCAATCGCGAGCTCAGCTGGCTGGCCTTCAATCGCCGGGTGCTGGAAGAGGCGGAGAACCCGCGCCACCCTCTGCTGGAGCGGCTGCGCTTCCTGTCGATCAGCGCCAACAACCTGGACGAATTCTACATGGTCCGCGTGGCCGGGCTGAAGGCGCAGGTCCGCGAGGGCGTGCGCGTGGTCAGCCAGGACGGCCTGTCCGCCCCCGAGCAGCTGCTCAAGGTCGACGCCTCGGCCAGCGAGCTGATGGCCGACCAGCAGCGCATCTGGGTCGAGCTGCGCGCGGCGCTGGACGCCGAGGGCGTGCGCCTGTTCGACGCCAGGGACGTGTCGGCCGGCGACCGCGCCAAGGCCGAGGACATCTTCCTCAACCACGTCTTCCCGGTGCTGACGCCGCTGGCCATCGACCCGGCGCACCCGTTCCCGTTCCTGCCCAACCTGGGCTTCGCCCTGGCGCTGAAGCTGCGCAAGCCGGATGGCAAGGAGCTCTACGCCCTGGTGCCCGTGCCCAGCCAGGTGCGGCGGTTCTGGGAGCTGCCCTCCGACACGCGCGGCCGCAAGGCGGAGGTGCGCTACATCGCGCTCGAGTTGCTGCTGATCCTGTTCATCGACCACCTGTTCCCGGGCTATGTCGTCGAGGGGCGCGGCCTGTTCCGCCTGATCCGCGACAGCGACATCGAGATCGAGGAAGAGGCCGAGGATCTGGTCCGCGAGTTCGAGGCCCAGCTCAAGCGCCGGCGCATGGGCTCGGTGGTGCGGGTCAAGATCCAGACGGCGATGCCCGCCGACCTGCGCGAGTTCATCCTCGAGAGCCTGCACGCAGGCCCCGACGACGTGGTGCTGATCGACGGCAAGCTGGGCCTGGCCCAGATGAGCCAGATGATCCCCGAGGGCCGGGCCGACCTGAAGTTCAAGCCGTTCACGCCGCGCTTCCCCGAGCGGATCCGCGACCACAACGGCGACTGTTTCGCCGCCATCCGCGAGAAGGACATCCTGGTCCACCACCCGTTCGAAAGCTTCGACGTGGTGGTCCAGTTCCTGCGCCAGGCGGCGCGCGACCCCAACGTGCTGGCCATCAAGCAGACGCTGTACCGCACCAGCCAGAACAGCCCGATCGTGGCGGCGCTGATCGAGGCGGCCGAGAACGGCAAGAACGTCACCGCCCTGGTCGAGATCAAGGCGCGGTTCGACGAGGAGAACAACCTGCGCTGGGCCAAGGACCTGGAGCGGGCCGGCGTCCACGTCGTGTTCGGCTTCGTCGAGTACAAGACCCACGCCAAGCTCAGCCTGGTCGTCCGGCGCGAGGGCGAGACGCTGCGCACCTACTGCCACTTCGGCACCGGCAACTATCACCCGCAGACGGCGCGGGTTTACACCGACCTGTCGCTGTTCACCTGCGATCCGGCCCTGGGCCGCGACTCGGCGCGGCTGTTCAACTTCATCACCGGCTATGCGGTGCCCGAGCGGCTGGAGAAGCTGAGCTACAGCCCCGAGACCCTGAAGACCGACCTGATCGAGATGGTCGGGGCCGAAATCGCCAACGCCAGGGCCGGCAAGCCGTCGGGCATCTGGTGCAAGCTCAACGCCCTGGTTGATCCGGAAATCATCGACGCCCTCTACCGCGCCAGCCAGGCCGGGGTGCCGATCGACCTGGTGGTGCGCGGCATCTGCTGCCTGCGCCCGGGCCTGCCGGGCCTGTCGGAGAACATCCGCGTCAAGAGCATCGTCGGCCGCTACCTGGAGCACTCGCGGATCGTCGCCTTCGCCAACGGCGGCGAGATGCCCGGCGCCCGCAGCAAGGTCTTCATCAGCTCGGCCGACTGGATGCCGCGCAACCTGGACCGCCGGGTCGAGGCCCTGACCCCGGTCGACAACCCCACGGTCCACCAGCAGGTGCTGCAACAGATCATGGTCGCCAACCTCAACGACGAGGCCCAGAGCTGGACCCTCGACGCCGAAGGGGGCTACAGGCGCGATCCGGCCTGGGATCGCCCCGGCGCCTTCTCGGCCCACGAGTACTTCATGAACAACCCCAGCCTTTCCGGCCGCGGCCAGAAGGTGCGCGACCTGCCCCGAGCCTTCGATCATGTTGGCCCGCGCCGCTAGCGCCGAAACCCTGGAGAGCCGCGTGCGGGAGCAGCGCGACGCCGCCGTCATCGACGTCGGCTCCAACTCCGTGCGCCTGGTCCTCTACCGCATGGAAGGCCGCGCCATCTGGACGGTCTACAACGAGAAGGTGCTGGCGGGCCTGGGCCGCGACCTGGGCGCCACCGGGCGTCTTTCGCCCGGCGGGGTCGAGCAGGCGCTGGCCGCCCTGCGCCGCTTTCGCGCCGTGCTCGACGCGGCGCAGACAAAGGACGTCTTCACCGCCGCCACCGCCGCCGTGCGCGACGCCGCCGATGGCGAGGCCTTCGTCGGCCGCGTCGCCGCCGAGACCGGTCTGCAGCTTCGGGTG
The DNA here is from genome assembly GCA_965283745.1 of Caulobacteraceae bacterium. Lineage (GTDB taxonomy): Bacteria > Pseudomonadota > Alphaproteobacteria > Caulobacterales > Caulobacteraceae > Caulobacter. Next base: position 166,613 of record CBDIPM010000007.1, on the reverse strand, counting down.
CTGAGCGGCCGGGAGGAGGCCCGCTACGCCGCGCTCGGCGTCCTCGCCGGCTCGCCGGACGGCGACGGGGTGGTCGGCGACCTGGGCGGCGCGAGCCTGGAGCTCGTGCGGCTGGGCCCGGACGGCCCGGTCGAGCGCCACCCTGGCGCTGGGCCCGTTCGCGCTGAACGGCCTGAAGGGCGAACGTCTGCGGGCCGAGGTCCAGGCCCGGCTGGCCCCCCACGCCCACCGCTTCACAGCCCGCACCTTCCAGGCCGTGGGCGGCGCGTGGCGCAACCTGGCCCTGATGCAGATGCGGCTGGCGGCCTATCCGCTGCAGATCGTCCACCAGTACGAGATCAGCCGCGCCGACGCGCTGGACACCGCCCGCTTCATCTCACGGCAGTCGAAGGCATCGCTGGAAGCTATTGAAGGGGTTTCGAAAAAGCGTCTGGAGACCCTGCCCCACGCGGCCATGGTGCTGGAGGTCCTGATCGAGAGCCTCGGCCTGGAGCGGATCGTCATCTCCGCCTACGGCCTGCGCGAGGGGCTGCTGTTCGAGGCCATGCCCGCCGCCGTCCAGGCGCTGGACCCGCTGGTCGAGGGATGCGCCGCCCTGACCGCCCGCCAGGGCGTGGACGAGACCCTGGGCCCGACGCTGGAGGCCTGGCTGGCCCCGGTGTTCGACGCCCTGCCCCCGGTGATGGGCGACCGCGAGCCTGTCCTGCGCGCCGCCGCCTGCCGGCTGGCCGACCTCGGCTCGCGCCTGCACCCCGACCACCGGGCCGACCTGGTCTTCGAGCAGGTGCTGCGCGCGCCGATCGCCGGCATGCGCCACGCCGAGCGCGCCTTCCTGGCCGTCGCCGCCTTCGCCCGCCACACCTCGGCCTCCTCCGTGCCGGAGGGGACGACGGTCTCGCGCCTGCTTACCGACGCCCAGCGCCGCCGCGCCCGGGCCCTGGGGGCCGCCATCCGGCTGGGCAGCGACCTGTCGGGCCGCAGCTCGACCCTGCTGACCCAGTCGCGCCTGGGCCTGCACGACGGCCGGCTGGTGCTGACCGCCATGGACGGCTGGTCCGACATGCTGCTGGGCGAACAGACCACCCGCCGCGCCACCACGGTCGCCGGCCTTCTGGGCCTGCCGCTGGAAGTGCGGCGGGTATGACGATGCGCCTGCCCGCCCCTCTGGCCCGCCCATGACCGAGCCCGTTCGACCCGCCCGGCGCATGCTCGAAGAGCTGGACTACCAGCCCACGCCCATCGGCCCGGTGTCGCTGCGCCGCCGCTGGATCCCGGCCATCGAGGCCGATGTCTTCGAGGTGATTCTGGGCGACGAGCATCTGATGTCGAGCCTGTTCACGGTCGGCGAGACGCGGCTGGCCGAGCTGGGGCTCGACTGGGCCCGGGGCGAGGCGCTCAAGGTCCTGGTCGGCGGTCTGGGGCTCGGCTACACGGCCCACGCCGCCCTGGCCGACGCGCGTGTCGCCAGCGTCGAGGTCGCCGAATATCTGGCGCCGGTCATCGACTGGCACCGGCGGGGCCTCACCCCCCTGGGCGCCGCCCTCAGCGCCGATCCGCGCAGCACGTTCCGGCACATCGACTTCTTCGCCCTCGTCGCCGCGCCGGACCAGCGCTGGGACGCCATCCTGCTCGACATCGATCACGCCCCCGACCGCTGGCTGGCCCCCGCCCACGCCGACTTCTACGGCGAGGCGGCGCTGGCCCGGCTGCGCGACGCCCTGGCCCCGGACGGCGTCTTCGCCCTGTGGTCAGACGACGGCCCCGACGCGGCGTTTCTGGCCCGGCTCTCGGCCGTATTCGCCACCACCGACGCGGTGGAGGTGGAGTTCCCCAACCCGATCACCGGCGGAACGTCGCGTTGCACCATCTACCGGGCGAAGGCGTAGTTCGCCCCCGCCTCCCTTTGGCCTTTGGCGCGGCGACCGGGGCGGCTAGGCTGGCCAAAAGACCGCTGGAGGCCGCCATGACCCACTCCCTTCCCGCCCAGGGCCAGCCCTGGGACGCCGTGCGCGCCCGGATGACCGACCTCGCCACCGGCGACGTCAAATGGCGGGACGGCAAGGCCGCGGTCTATGTGTTCAACGCCGGCGAAGACCTCGATCGCGTGCAGAAGGAGGCCTACGCCCTCTTCGCCTCCGAAAACGGCCTTGGCCCGGCCGCCTTCCCCAGCCTGGCGCGCATGGAAAAGGAGGTGCTCGGTTACGGCCTCTCGCTGCTGCACGCGCCGGAGGGCGCGGCCGGGGCGATGACCAGCGGCGGCACCGACTCCATCCTGATGGCCGTGAAGGCGGCCCGCGACTTCGCGCGAAAGGAACGGGGGCTGACGGGGCGGCTGAACATCGTGCTGCCGCGCTCGGCCCACCCGGCCTTCGACAAGGCCTGCCTGGTCATGGAGATCGAGGTCCGACGCACGCCGCTGAAGGCCTTCCTGGCCGATCCGGAGGCGATGGAGGCGGCGGTCGACGAGGCCACGATCATGATCGTCGGCTCGGCCCCCTGCTTTCCGTTCGGCCTGATCGATCCGATCGAGGCGCTGGGCGAACTGGCGCAGCGACGCGGCCTGTGGCTGCACGTCGACGCCTGCGTGGGCGGCTACATCGCGCCGTTCGTGCGCATGAACGGCGGCGACGTTCCGCCGTTCGACTTCGAGGTTCCCGGCGTCTCGTCGATGTCGGCCGACCTGCACAAGTACGGCTACTGCGCCAAGGGCGCCTCGACGGTCTTCTTCCGCAGCGAGGCGCTGCGCAGGCACATGGTCTTCACGGTCAGCGACTGGCCGGCCGGCGCGATGACCACCCCGACCCTGGCCGGCACCCGGCCGGGCGGCGCCATCGCGGCGGCCTGGGCGGTGATGAACTACCTGGGGGTCGAGGGCTATCGCCAGCGCCACGGCATGGTGACCCAGGCGCGGGAGCGGATCGAGGCCGGCGTCCGCGAACGTGGCTTCCAGGTGATCGGCGCGCCGCAGCTGGGCATCATCGCCTTCACCCATCCGCAGGTCGACAGCCTCGCCATCCTGGGCCAGCTCTACCAGCGCGGCTGGGTGACCAGCGCCGTCACCGAGCCGCGCGGCCTGCACCTGATGCTGTCGCCGGTCCACCTGTCGGTCGCCGACCAGTACCTGGCCGACCTCGACTGGGCGACGGAGGCGGCGCGCGGCGGCGGCGGGGCGACGGGCGCGGCTGTGGGCTACGGGCGGTAGCGGGCAGATCGCGGGCACACAGTCTTTTCGCCCAGCGGCAAAACGACTTTCGATGAAGTAGAGTGTGTCTCCGTTTGCGCGTCACTCCTGTTCGGGCGACAGGCAACCTCCGCAAGTGACGCGCGCACGCGAGAAGCCGCTCCCGAGAAGAGGGTTCTCGCGTGCCGAGTCGTGCGATGGAGCCTTGTCACACTCGCTCTTCAGCATTCGTCGATTGTTGATGTACTTATAGCGCGTGTGCCTCTAGGTTGTTCGTCGCCATGGCTGCACGCGTATGCGCGGCCCTTTGCGCGTCAGTTTGCACATCTCTCGTCCTTGCCATCGAGTCCTCCGCCCGCAACCCGGCCTCGCGCCGCGCCGCCCGCTGCTGGACTTGAGCTCATCCCACGGAGATCACCGATGCCGTCTTCCCGTTTCCCCGCCGTCCTCAGCCTGATGGCGGCGACCGCGCTCCTGTCGCTGGGCGCGCCGGACATCGCCGCCGCCGGGTCCTGCAAGCCCACTTCCATCACCGGCTCCGGCTCGGCCAAGAACAACGAGCCCCTGGCCCGCTCGCGCGCCCGCGACGACTGGCGGGACAAGGCCAAAGCCGCCCACGGCCCGGTCTTCCAGCACTGGATCAAGGCCGTTAACGCCAATGTCTCGTGCACCGCCACCGGCCGCATCGGCAGTCGGACCTGGCAGTGTACGGCCCTCGCCCGCCCATGCAGCTGATCCGCACACGTTTGGAAATCCGATGAAACTGATCAAACCCGCCCTTGGTCTCGCCGTCGCCGCGCTCGTCGCGGGCGCCCTGGCGCTCGCCCTCGGAACCGCCACGCCCGCCAGCGCGGCGCGCATCTGCAAGTCTCCGGTGACCGGCTCCGGCACGGCCAAGAACAACGAACCCCTGGCCAAGAGCCGGGCCAAGGACAACTGGCGCACCAATGCCCTGGCTGCCTACGGGAACGGCTATGGTCTGTGGCTGAACGCTTCCGGGGTCAGCCTGACCTGCAACGCCTCGGGAAAGTTCGGCAACAAGACCTGGAACTGCGCGGCGACCGCCACGCCCTGCAAGGGTGTCTAGAGCGATGGCGCGGGCGCCCTGGCGTCGCCCTCGGTCCTAACCGGTCCAGGGCGCGCGAGGTCACGCCGGCCGGAATATACGGAATATACGCGGGAATGTACGGGGACAGGAGCACCATTCCCCCTCGCCTCGCGCCTATAGCAGCCTCGGCGCGCCCTCCCGCCCGCACCCCCGGGTTTGCGGCCCGGCGGGCGATGGGCCTGCGCCCGACCCGCCGCACACACCCAGGGGAAACAGGAGACTCCCGAGACATATACTCTGAAGACAAATGGAGACATTGCGGGACATTCCGCCCCCTCCCCGCGCGCCCGGCGCCCGGCCTCGATCCCCGCCCCGCTGAACGGGCGCACAATGGGTCATGCGCCGGCTGACCCGACCCTCTACCCCCAATGCCGCAAGGGGTCCGCACCCCGCCCGGCCCGGCGGCCAGGGTCCGGCGCGGGCCCTCGCCCGGCCCACAGGCGAAATCCATCCCCCTGCCGCGCAGCGTGAAGCGAACGCTTCAGCGTCGGCGAAAGGGAGTGCGAGACATTGGGGACAATTGGCGGCGTTTCGCCGGATCTCGCGGAAATTTCGTCGAACTCACGCGGGATCTCGCTGGATCTGGCCGGATCTCGCCGCCGCCGCCCTACTCCGTCGGCATCGTCCGCTCGCGCACGGCGATCCGCCCCAGGATGCCCTTGACGATCAGGTCCATCGCCGTGCCCTCGCGGTAGTCGGCGGCGGCGACGAAGTTGACGCGGTCGTCCGCGATCAGGCGATGCAGCTTGTCCTGATCGCGGGGCTCGGTGCGCGGATCATAGGCGGCGATCGAGTGGCCGCCCTTGGTGTGCATCATCTTCATGGTCGGCACGTCGGTGTCGCCGTCGCCGATGAAGATCATCCGCTCGAAGGGCACCGGGCGGTCCTCGTCGGGCACGTAGCGGTTGATGCGCTCGTGCTCCCAGTTGTTGTGCACGCCCTTGTTGATGCGGAACAGGTACTGGGTCTTGGTCGTGTAGTTGATGCCCACGGCCGGCCACACCGCCTCGTCGGCGTCATTGTAGACGTACTTGCTGGCGAAGACGTGCTCGAACCGGTGGGCGATCGGGCAGCCGGCGATCATCTCGGCCAGGCCCGACGACAGGATGAAGTGCTGGACCGTCAGGCCGTAGTCGGCCCCGAAGGCGTTGATGCGCTCGAACCAGCTTTCGTCCCGCAGCCCCTCGAACAGGGCGACGTCCTTGCCATGGTCCTGCAGCAGGCCGCGGGTGACGTTGATGCCCTTCTCGCGGGCGGTCTGCAGCATCAGCTGCATGTACATCAGGATGTCGTCGCCGTCGGACCGGATGGTCTGCGGCCGGACCGTGTCGTTCCAGAACTCGGCCGGCGTCATCCCCAGCGCCGGGATGAAGCTGGTCTCCTGCATGTTGCCCCGGGCCAGGGTGCCGTCGAAGTCATAGATGATGGCGGTGGTGCGGACGGGTCGGGACATGAGGATCTCGTCTGTCTGGAAGCGCCATCTCAAGCGCAAAGCGCGGCGCCGGGCAACCGGTCCTCTCCCACTTGGGAGAGGGGACCACCCTGAGGGTGGTGGAGCGGGAAGCGCTGTTGATGAAGGCTATCCTGGAGGGTGGAGAAGCCGAACGCCGCGCCTCGACGGCGAGCGGCGGCGTATCCCCCTCCACCACCCTCCGGGTGGTCCCCCTCTCCCAAAGGGAGAGGATTCAGGCTGTGGCCGCCTTGGGGGCCCGGCGCACCTCGACCACCCGCACGCGGGCGCCGTCCAGCACCAGGGCCAGTTCGCCGCGCTTGAGCTTCAGGGCGTCGGCCCCGAAGGCGTCGCGGCGCCAGCCGGTCAGGGCGCCGACGTCGGCGTTGTCGTCGTTGGCGATCTTTTCCAGGTCAGAGACGGTGGCGATCAGCTTGGAGGCCACGCCCGCGTCTTCTGACCGGGCCTTGAGCAGGACCTTGAGCAGTTCGACGATGGCGCCGGCGGCGACGTTCTGCGGGCCGCGCTCGCGGTCGATCTTCGGCGCGTAGCCGTCCGGATCCTTCAGCGCCTCCTTGATGGCGGCGATCAGGTCGGGGCCGAACTTGCTGCCCGAAAAGCCCTTGGGCACGCCGCGCAGCCGGTCGATGGCGGCCGCGTCGGTCGGCGCCTGGGCGGCCAGCTCGTCGATGGCGTCATCCTTCAGGATGCGGCCGCGCGGCTGGTCGCGCTGCTGGGCGGTGCGCTCGCGCCAGGCGGCGACGGCCTTGAACACGGCCAGGTACTTGGCCGTGTGCTTGCGCGGCTTGAGCCGCTTCCAGGCGTTCTCCGGGTCGACGTCGTAGAGGGCCGGATCGGTGAGGGCGAGCATCTCCTCCTCGACCCAGGCCATGCGGCCGCCCTTCTCCAGGCGGTCGCGCAGCATCGGGAAGAGTTTGGCCAGGTGCGTCACGTCGGCCAGCGCATAGGTCAGCTGGCTGTCGGCGAGCGGCCGGCGGGCCCAGTCGGTGAAGCGGCTGGACTTGTCGAGCTCGATCTTCAACATCTGGCGGACCAGCGCGTCATAGGCGATCTGCTCGCCAAAGCCCGCGGCCATCCCGGCGATCTGGGTGTCGAACAACGGCCGGGGCATGGCGCCCAGGTTGTTGAAGATCTCGACGTCCTGACGGGCGGCGTGGAACACCTTGAGCACGGTCTCGTCGCGCAGGATGTCCAGGAGCGGGTTCAACTCCAGGTCCTCGGACATGGGGTCGATACAGGCTTCGACGCCATTGGGCGCGGCCACCTGGATGAGGCAAAGCTTGGGCCAGTAGGTCGTCTCGCGCATGAACTCGGTGTCCACGGCGATAAAAGGCTGGCCTTTCAAGGACTTGCAGAATTCCGCCAGTTCGGCGGTGGTCGTAATCGGCTGCATCGGGTAGCTATAGCCCCGCGCGGGGCCGAGTTTGCAAGAGGCAAGGCGATTTCCGCTGCATTTTCATACCGTAACTCGTCGCGAAGACTCCCCATGACCGATCGGCCCAATGGCCTCACCTACGCCCAGGCGGGCGTCGATATCGACGCCGGCAACGCCCTCGTCGAGGCCATCAAGCCGCTGGCCCGCGCCACCGCGCGCCCTGGCGTGGCCAGCGGGCTGGGGGGCTTTGGCGCCCTGTTCGACCTCAAGGCCGCCGGCTATGAGGATCCGCTGCTGGTCTCCACGACCGACGGCGTGGGCACCAAGCTGAAGATCGCCATCGAGACGGGCCTGCACGACACGGTCGGCATCGATCTCGTCGCCATGTGCGTCAACGACCTGCTGGCCCAGGGCGCCGAGCCGCTGCTGTTCCTCGACTATTTCGCCACCGGCAAGCTGGACGTGGCCACCGCGACGCGGGTCGTGGCCGGCATCGCCGAGGGATGCAAGCTGGCCGGCTGCGCGCTGGTCGGCGGCGAGACGGCCGAGATGCCGGGCATGTACGCCGACGGCGAATACGACCTGGCTGGCTTCAACGTCGGGGCGGTGAACCGCGACGGCGTGCTGCCCAAGCTCGAGACCCAGCGGGCCGGCGACGTGTTGATCGGCCTCGCCTCCAGCGGCCCGCACAGCAACGGCTATTCGATGGTCCGCAAGGTGGTCGAGCGGTCGGGCCTGGCCTGGGACGCCCCCTGCCCGTTCGCCGAGGGTCTGACGCTGGCCCAGGCGCTGATGGCGCCGACCCGGATCTACGTGAAGTCGACCATGGCCCTGATCAAGGCTGGCAAGATCAAGGGGCTGGCCCACATCACTGGCGGCGGCCTGATCGAGAACCCGCCCCGCGCCATCGCCGAGGGGCTGGTCCCCCGCTTCGACTGGAACGCCTGGGAAATGCCGGCCGTGTTCCAGTGGCTGCAGTCGGTCGGCGGCATCTCCGAACACGAGATGCGCCGCACCTTCAACTGCGGCGTCGGCCTGCTGCTGATCGTCGGCAAGGGCGAGGCGCCGGAGGTGCTTGCCGCCCTGCTGGAAGCGGGCGAAGACGCCTTCGTCTGTGGCGAGCTGGCCAACGGATGAGTCGGGCGAAGGTCGCCGTCCTCATTTCCGGACGCGGCAGCAACATGACCGCGCTGGTCGAGGCCGCGCAGACGCCGGACTGCCCCTATGAGGTCGTTCTGGTCCTCTCCAACAAGCCTGACGCCGAGGGCCTGACCCCGGCCGCCGCCGCCGGCGTGCCGACCCTGGCCATCGACCACCGCCCGTTCGGCGCCGACCGCGAGGCCCATGAGCGCGCCCTCGACGCCGCCCTGCGCGGGGCCGGGGCGGAGTACGTGGCGCTGGCCGGCTACATGCGCGTGCTGACGCCCTGGCTGGTGGAGGCCTGGGCCGGGCGGATGATCAATATCCACCCCTCGCTGCTGCCGAAATATCCGGGGCTGGACACCCACCGCCGGGCGATCGAGGCCGGTGATCCGGAAGCGGGCTGCAGCGTGCATCTGGTCACGGCCGGCGTCGACGAAGGCCCGATCCTCGACCAGGCCCGCGTGCCGGTGCTGGCCGGCGATACGCCAGAGACCCTGTCCGCTCGTGTGCTTGCGGCCGAGCACGCGCTCTACCCGGCGGCGCTGGCCAGGCTGGTGACCGGCTGATGGCCCGCCTGCGCGGTTGCGACACCTGCCGCCGCCAGTGGCTGGTCGACGGGCGGCTGCCGAACCGGCTGGGCGCAAACGCCGGCGGGGCGGTGCTCTACCGCTGCGACACCTGCCAGGCCTGGTGGGAGGAAACCCCGCGCGGCACGCAGGTGATCACCGAAGATGAGGCCCGCGAGAGCTATCCGGAGCTGGCCGGGCCGCGGTCCTAGCCCCGCCTCCCGTCACGAGCCGCCAGCAGCGCGGCGACGGCGGCGCTGACGCCAGCCCCGACCCACAGCGCCGCGCCGCCGATCCAGCCGTAGCTCAGCGCGCCGAGCACAGCCCCCGTGGTCAGCGACATCCACAGCATCAGGAACGGCGCAAAGTCCCAGACCGGTCCGCCGCGCAGGGCGACGGCGATGCGCTGGCCCATGCGGACCAGAGCGCCGGTCATGTAGGTGACGCCGATGGCGATATCGCCGTCGCGCTGGAAGACGGCATTGAGCGCGCCCATGGCCAGGGCGGCGAAGGCGGCGGAGGCGGGACTGCCCTGCCCGGCCAGCCAGGCGGCGACGGCCAGGAGGGCGGTGACCAGCGTCAGCACCGAGACCCGCCGCCAGCGCCACCATTCCGGCGCGGCCAGCACGCCGCCGATCACCCCGAGTACGAACAGCCCGATCAGGCCGCCGGCCGTGGCGACGATGGTCAGGTCGCCGAGCGCGGCGCCGACGCCGAGCCGGGTCGAGTTGCCGCTCATGAAGGAGACAAAAAAGCCGCCGAGTTGCAGGAACCCGACGGCGTCAATGTAGCCGGCCAGAGCGGCCAGCAGCGCCGCCAGCAACAGAGCAGGTCTGCTGTAGCGGCGCATGGTCGTTTCGACCCTAGCCGACGATGTCGGCGTCGGTGAAGAACTGGGCGATCTCGATGCCGGCGTTCTCGATCGAGTCCGAACCGTGGACCGAGTTCTCGCCGATCGACAGCGCGAACAGCTTGCGGATCGTGCCTTCGGCAGCCTGTTCCGGGTTGGTCGCGCCCATGACTTCGCGGTAGCGGGCAACGGCGTTGTCGCCTTCGAGGACCTGGACGACGACCGGTTCGGCGGTCATCTGGCCGACCAGCTCGCCGTAGAACGGGCGTTCGGCGTGGACTTCGTAGAACTTCTTGGCCTGGGCTTCGCTCAGGCGGACGCGGCGCTGGGCGACGATGCGCAGGCCGGCGTCTTCGATGACGGCGTTGATCTTGCCGGTCAGGTTGCGGCGCGTGGCGTCGGGTTTGATGATCGAGAAGGTGCGTTCGGTCATGGCTAGTCTGGGAGCCTTACACAGAGTTGGTGTTTTGAGGGTCGCGGGCTTATAGCGGCGGGCCCTCGATCCGCCAACCTTTGTGACGACCTAACTGTTTCATGCTTCAGATCAATGACCTCACCTTCGACGCCTGGGGGCGGCGCTTCTTCGAGAAGGCCGGCGTCTCGCTGCCGCCCGGGTCCAAGGTGGGGCTGGTCGGCCGCAACGGCGTGGGCAAGTCGACGCTGTTCAAACTGATCATGGGCGAGCTGGTCGCCGGCGGCGACGAGATCGTGCTGCCCAAGGGCGCCCGCACCGGCCAGGTGGCGCAGGAGCACCCCGCGACGCCAGTGTCGCTGATCGACACCATCCTTGAGGCCGACGCTGAACGCCACAGCCTCCTGACACGGCTGGAGACCGCCGACCCCGAGGAGATGGGCGACATCTGGACCCGGCTGATCGAGATCGACTCGACTCCGCCCCGGCGCGCGCGGCCGAAATTCTCGCCGGTCTCGGCTTCAGCACCGAGGATCTGGAGCGGCCGATGGCCGAGTTCTCCGGCGGCTGGCGGATGCGCGTGGCCCTCGCGGCGGCGCTGTTTTCCGAGCCCGACCTGCTGCTGCTCGACGAACCGACCAATTACCTCGACCTCGAAGGCGCGATGTGGCTCGAGGCCCGGCTGAAGAAGTATCCGCACACCGCCCTGATCATCAGCCACGACCGGGAACTGCTGAACAACAGCTGCACTCACATCCTGCACCTGGCTCAGGCCAAGCTGGAGATCTACACGGGCGGCTACGACGACTTCGAGAAGATGCGGGCCGAGAAGTCGCGGCTGCAGCTGTCGGCCAAGGCCAAGCAGGACGCCGAGCGCGCCCACCTGCAGTCCTTCGTCGACCGCTTCAAGGCCAAGGCCTCCAAGGCCGCCCAGGCCCAGTCGCGGATGAAGCGGCTGGCCAAGATGGAGCCGGTCGCCACCACCATCGAGGAACGCGTCGCGCCCTTCACCCTGCCCTCGCCGCCGCGCCCGCTGGCCCCGCCGCTGATCCGGCTGGAGCGGGCCAACGTCGGCTATGAGGAAGGCCGGCCGATCCTCAAGAACCTGAACCTTCGGATGGACCTGGACGACCGCATCGGTCTGCTGGGCGTCAACGGGGCCGGCAAGTCGACCTTCGCCAAGCTGATCGCCGGGGCGCTGGGTGTGCAGACCGGCGAGTTCCACCGCGACCGCAAGATGCGCGTCGGCTGGTTCCACCAGCACCAGATCGAAGCCATGGACCCGGAGGACACGGCGCTGGAGATCATCCGCCGCGCCATGCCCGAGGCCACCGAGTCCTCGCGCCGCTCACGCCTGGCCCAGTTCGGCCTGCCGTTCGAGAAGCAGGAGACCACCGTCGAGAACCTGTCGGGCGGCGAGCGCGCGCGGTTGCTGCTGAACCTGGTGGCGATGGACGCGCCGCACATGCTCATCCTCGATGAGCCCACCAACCACCTGGACATCGACAGTCGCCGCGCGCTGCTGGATGCGCTGAACGACTACGAGGGCGCGGTGATCCTGATCACCCACGACCGCTCGCTGATGGAGCTGGTCGCCGACCGGCTGTGGCTGGCCGCCGACGGCTCCATCAAGCCGTTCGACGGCGACATGGACGACTACGCCAAGTTCGTCATCGACCGGGCCCGCGTCGCCGCCCGCGCGCCCTCGCAGGTGAAACGCGAAGAGCCGGCCGCGCGCGCCGCCTCCCCCGCCGCCGCCTCGTCCCGCCGCCGGCATGGCCGGACCGCTCAAGCGCCGGCTTGAGGCCGCCGAGGCTGTTGTCGCGCGAACGACAAAGGCGCTGGAAGAGATCGACGCGGTCCTCGCCGACCCGGCGCTCTATGTGAAGAACCCGGGCAAGGTCGCCGAGTTCGGTCAGAAGCGGCTGAAGGCCCAGGCTGCCGTCGACAAGGCCGAGGCCGAGTGGATGGAGATCGCAGAGCAGCTGGCGGCGGTCGAGGCCTGAGGGCTCAGCGGGTCGGTTCCAGGCTCCGAAGGTAGGCGATCAATGCGGCGGTCTCGTCGGCGCCCAGCACGACACCCGGCATGCGGGGATGGGTGTAGCGCGAGCCCTCCTCCTGCACCCGGTCGGACGGCAGGATCATGCCCTCCTCCAGCAGCCGCCGCAGGCCGCCCTGATCGTAGCGGAGGTGAAGCCCGGCGAAGGCCGGCGCGGCGGGCATCGGGCTCGGTCCATGAGAGACGGCGTGACACCCGCCGCAGGACCGCTCGGCGACCTGCTTGCCATAGAAGACGTCGCCCTGCGGCTGCACCGTCGCCGCCGTCGCCGGAGCCGGCCCGGCCGCGGGTCGGCCCGCGCAGGCCGCGAGGACCAGAAGGCTGAGTATCAGGGCGCTTCGCATTATCCCGGTCTCCGCAGGTCGGCCCGTCCGACGCGGAGCGGATGAGGCGCCTCGCCGGAGCGTCCGGTCATGATCTGTATCAAATTCGAGCGGAGATTGCGCGACTCTGTAGGAATTCACCCCGGCCGACCGTCCTTGGGACATCCACGCCGCCGAACCGACGGCGCCGGGCCATGGCCGTAGCAAGGAACCCTGATGATCGCCGCCGCAGAACACGAGCTGGTCCTGGAACGCATCCTGGACGCCACGCCAGACAAGATCTTCAAGGCCTGGACGACACCGGAGCTGATGAAGCAGTGGTTCGCGCCGGCGCCCTGGAGCATCGTCTCCGCTGATTGCGATCTGCGCGTCGGCGGATCGGCGGGCATCGTCATGCGCAGCCCGGAGGGCGAGGACTTCCCGAACCCGGGCGTCTATCTTGAGCTGATCCCGAACCAGCGCATCGTCACCACCGACGCCTTCCTGCCCGGCTGGGTTCCGACCGGCCAGCCGTTCATGGTCGCTATCATCGATCTGGAAGACCTTGGCGACGGCCGCACCCGCTACACCGCCAGGGCCCGCCACTGGACCGCCGAAACCAAGGCGCAGCATGAGCAGATGGGCTTCCACGAAGGCTGGGGCCAGGTCGCCGAACAGCTGAACACGCTCGTGAAGACGATGTAGCGCCGCCAGGCCGCCGGTGACGGTCGGGCCGGGGGCTGTTAGGCTTGCGCCCCACGCTCGGGGGACAGATGCGAACGATCCTGATGTCGATGCTGCTTTTGCTGGGCGCCTGCGCGACCGTTCCGGCGAACGCTCCGAGCTACGCCCGCGCGCCCGACGCGCCGGCCGGCCTCAGCAATGTCTACATCTACCGGATCGGCGCCTACCCGACGCTGCGGGCGCCCAAAGTCACGATCGACGGTCGCTTCATCATCAGCCCCGCCGAGAAGGCCTACACGGCCGTGGCGCTGGCGCCGGGTCCGCATGTGGTCGAGGTCAACTGGGCCTGGGACACCGGCTGGCCGGACCTGAAGTTCGCCATCGACGTCGAGGCTGGACAGCCCCTGTACATCAAGATCAGCGGCAGCTTCGAGAACCGGGGCTCGACCTATCTCGCCGGGTCCAGCGCCTCAAAAGTCGCGCAGGAGGCCGCCGAGCCGGAGATGCGGGCCTGCTGCCGATACGTGGCGCCCAGCGCCCGATAGACGTCGCGCCGGAAGGGTCGAAAGAAGGATCCAGGCGGCGTCAGAGCCAGCGCCTCAGGCGCGCGTCGATGAACGCGCGGTCTCAGCCGCACTTCACCTCTTTCACGATCCCCGTCTCGGCGTCGAAGAAGATGTTCAGCCGGTCGGGACGGTAGTCCATCGTCACCGGGCAGGTGGTGCAGGCCACGCGCCGCTTCGACGGATCGGTGGGCACGGGAATCTCGCTGCGGTTCCGGCCAACCAGATACTGGAAATCGCCCGACTTGCAGGAGTCCTCGGGCGGCGGCGGGGGCAGCGGCACGGTCGGCGCCGCGGAAATAGGCGCCGGCGCCGGCGGGGTGGCGGGCGGCGCGGACGCGCACGCCGACAGGGTCAGCACCGCGGCGACCGTGACCAGCTTGCGGATCATGCCTTCTTCTCCCATCCGCGCTCGGCCTGCTGCCAGTAGCTGATCGGCAGGCCCTGCGCCTTGAACGTCTTCCACCGGCCGCGGGCGGCGGCCAGCGCCGCCTCGTCACGACCGTCGAACAGTATGATGCACCGCTCGTGCGGCGAAAGATCGCCCGGTTCGGCGCCGTCGATCAGGAACAGGGCGTGCGCCCCGTTCGGATTGTCCTGCCCGGTGGTCAGCAGGATCGGCTGATGGTCGGCGAACGGCTCGTCAGCCGTGCCGTGGGCCAGGAAGGCATCATCTCGGTAGCTCCACAGCCAGCCGTCCAGGTGCTCGATCCGCTCCGGCTCCGGTGTGCGGACCAACGCCCGCCAGCCGCGCCTGAGTGTCTTGTCCAGCAGGTCGGGCAGCACCTGGTCGAGCGACGAGCGCTCCAGATGGTAGAACCAGACCTCGCAGAGGGGCGTGCTCAAGTGGGTTGCGTCCTTCGACACGGCGCTGCGCGCCTGCTCAGGATGACTGAGTTTGCGGGCGACACAATCTCAGTCATCCAGGGGGCCGGTCATCCTGAGCAGCGCCGAAGGCGTGTGTCGACGGACGCACCGAGCCGGCATCAGACCTCGTACTTGTCCGCCACCATCTGGTTGAGCAACCGCACGCCGAAGCCGACGGCGCCGTCCGGGATGGTCGGGACCGTTGAAGGCTTCTTCCAGGCGGTTCCGGCGATGTCGAGGTGGGCCCAGGGCACGCCATTGACGAACTTCTGCAGGAACAGCGCGGCGGTGATCGAGCCGCCAGGACGTCCGCCGGTGTTCTTCACATCGGCGATCATGCTCTCGATCTGCTTGTTGTAGGCGTCGGGAAGCGGCATCCGCCACAGCGTCTCGCCGGAGGCCTTCGACGCAGCCAGAAGATTCTCCGACAAGGTATCGTCGTTGCTGAACAATCCGGCGTAGTCGTTACCCAGCGAGATGATGATCGCGCCGGTGAGCGTGGCAAGGTCGACCATGAACTGCGGCTTGAAGCGGTCCTGGCAGTACCAGAGGGCGTCAGCCAGCACGAGGCGGCCCTCGGCGTCGGTGTTGATGATCTCGATGGTCTGGCCGGACATCGAGGTGACCACGTCCCCGGGGCGCTGGGCGTTGCCGTCGGGCATGTTCTCGACCAGGCCCAGGATGCCGATGGCGTTGACCTTGGCCTTGCGGCCGGCGAGCACATGCATGAGACCGGCCACAGCGGCCGAGCCGCCCATGTCCCACTTCATGTCTTCCATGCCGTCGGCGGGCTTGATGCTGATGCCGCCGGTGTCGAAGGTGACTCCCTTGCCGACAAAGGCGATCGGCTGGCTGTCGCCGCCGTTCTTCCACTGGATGACGACCAACTGGCTGTCGCGGATGCTGCCTTGGCCGACGCCGAGCAGGCTGCCCATGCCCAGCTTGGCCATCTCGGCCTCGCCGAGAATCTCGACCTCCAGGCCCAGCGACTCGAGGTCCTTCACGCGCCGCGCGTATTCGGCCGGGAACAGGACGTTGGGCGGCTCGGAGACCAGGTCGCGCGAGAAGTAGACGGCCTCGGCGAGGGCCTTCAACGGCGCGAAGGCGGCTTCGGCCGCGGCCACGTCATCGGTGATCACCTTGACCACCTCGACGGAGGGCTTCTTCTCGGCCTTCTCGGTGGTCAGGTATTTGTCGAAGCGGTAGGCGGCAAGCGTCGCCCCCAGCGCCGCGCGGGCCGACTCCTCGGCTTTGCCCCCCGGCGTGAAGACATGCAGCACCGTGGCGCCCGACAGCTTGACCGCGCCATAGGCCTGGGCCGCGAAACGTTCGGCCGTGTCGCCGCCCCAGCTGTCGGAAGGACCGGAGCCCACCACGACCAGACGCTGGACGTCGACGCCGGCGGGCGCCACCAGCTCGACCGTCTGGCCCGGCTTGCCGGCGAAGCGCGGCGCCGCCGACAGGGCGCGGGACAGAGCGCCGGACGTCGCCTTGTCCATCGCCTCGGCGGCGGTGGACAGGTGGCCGTTCTCAAAGACCATGACGGCGGCGGCGCCGCCTGTGGGGATCTTGCCGGCGTCGGAGGCGACAAACTCGATGCGCATTGAACGCTCCTGAAAGTGGTCCGCGCGGCATAGTCCAACCCGCGCCGCGAGGGAAGCGCGAGCGGTTGTTTCCGGCGCATTCGGGGTATAGAACGGACCACCCCTGCTTCGGGGTTTCCCCGAACCCTCAACGGGCCCAGCATCCCTCTATGCGTCTGATCGAGCGCTATCTTTTTCGCCAGCTGCTGACGCCGACCCTGCTGGCCACCGCCGCGCTGGGCGCTGTCGGACTGCTGAGCCAAAGCCTGGGTCGCCTCGACATCATCATCGAGCAGCGCCAGACGGCTTGGGTCTACCTGCAGGTCATCCTGCTGGCGATGCCGCAGCTGATGAACCTGATCCTGCCGATCGCGATCTTTGTCGCCGCCCTGGTCGCGCTGAACCGGCTGCAGACGGACCATGAGCTCGTGGTCTGCCAGGCTGGCGGCATGAGTCGCTGGCGGCTGATCTCGCCGGCGCTGCGGCTGGCGACGCTGGCGGTGCTCGTCGGCCTGGCGGTCAACCTCTGGGTCCAGCCGGCCTCCTACCGGGCGATGCGCGAGATCGTCTCGGCGGCGCGCAGCGACGTGGCGGCCACCCTGGTCCGCGAGGGCGAGTTTTCCGAACCGGCTCCCCGGCTGACCGTCTACGGCCAGACCGTCGATCCGGACGGCAAGATCCGCAATCTGTTCATTCATCACCGCAAGCCGGACGGCGGAGCCACCACCTACACCGCGCGGGAAGGCCGGATTACCGAGCGCGGCGGGCGGCCGGTGCTGGTGATGCGTAACGGCTCGAACCAGGAGTTCTCCACGACCGGCGTGCTGAACTACCTGTCGTTCGAGGAATACGCGCTTGAGCTCGCGGACTTCCTCAACACGTCCGACACCGTCACCTACAAGGCCTCGGACCGCTATCTGCACGAGCTGTTCAATCCGGACCTGTCCCAGGCCTACGAGAAGAAGAACCGCGAGAAGCTGCTGGCCGAGGGGCATTCGCGGCTTGCGTCCCCGCTCTACAGCCTCGCCTTCATGGCCCTGGCGCTGGCCGCCGTGCTGGGGTCCAGCTTCAGCCGCCTCGGCTATGGTCGCCGTATCGCCGTCATCGGCGCGGCGGCGGCCGGCGTGCGGATCATCGGCTTCGCGGTCCAGGCCGCCTGCGAGGACACCCCGGCGCTCAATGTCCTGCAGTATCTGATCCCGCTTGCGGCGATCGCCTGGGGGTTCGGCCAGCTCTATCGACCCGTCCGCCGTCGCCACGGATGGCGCGAGTGGCTGCCGTTCGGAGTTGCCGAACCGCGCCACAGGCCATCGACGGGGGTGGCCACATGAACCTCGGAATTGGACGGCTGGAACGCTACGTGCTGTCGCGCACGCTGCTCGGGGTGGCCGGGGCGCTGGCCGTCATCGGCTCCGTCATCCTGCTCATCGACTTCGTGGAGGTGTCGCGGACGGTCGGCGGGCGGGGGGACGCCGGCTTTCCGCGCCTTCTTTGGCTGACCCTGCTCAAGGCCCCGTCGACCATCCTGACACTGCTGCCCTTCGCCTTCCTGTTCGGAACCCTGGCAGCGTTCGTCGGGCTGAACCGCCGCAGCGAGCTGATCGCCATGCGCGCGGCCGGCGTCTCGGCCTGGCGCTTCATTCTGCCGGCGACCACCGCCGCCTTCCTGGTCGGCGCCGGGACCGTCGCCGCCCTCAACCCGCTGGCGGCGATGCTGGGCGCGCAGTTCGAACAATCCCGGGACGCCGTGCTGGAAGAGTTCCAGACCTCGACGCCCAAGGACACCTGGCTGCGGCAGGGCGACGACTCTCACAGGTGGTGATCCGGGCGCGATCGCACGACCAGGTCGACGGCACGGTCCGGCTCAAGGACGTCTCGATGTTCGTCTACCGCGTCACCGCCAGCGGCGGCCTGGAGTTCTCACGCCGGATCGAGGCGGACGAGGCGCGGCTGATGCCGGGCTACTGGCGCCTGAAGGGCGTGCGCGAGGCCGCGCCGGGCGCCGGTTCCGTGCGGTCCGAAACCCTCTCCATCCCCTCGACCCTGGACGAGCAGGCGGCGATCGAACGCTTCACGACGCCCGAGGCGATCGCCTTCTGGCGACTGCCGGCGACCATCCGGGGAACGGAGACGGCCGGCTTCTCCGCCCTGCCCTACCGCCTGAGGCTGCACCAGCTGCTCGCCACGCCGATTCTGTTCGCGGCCATGTCGCTGCTGGCGGCGGCCTTCTCGCTGCGGCTCATGCGTCTGGGCGGACTGGCGGTGCTGGCCAGTTCAGGCGTGGCGCTGGGCTTCGTGTTTTTCTTCTTCAATCAGTTCTGCGGAGCGTTGGGGAAGGCCGAGATCGTGCCGGCCGCCGCCGCCGCCTGGGCGCCGCCTCTGCTGGCGCTGTTATCGGGACTGACGCTGCTTTGTTATACGGAAGACGGTGGAATCGTGCGGGCGCGTCGCCGGGAGGAAGACCGTCACATGACGACCACGAGTTGAGCCCCGAGACGGCACAGAGGGCATGGCCGATTGCTGGCGAGCGTGGCCGGCGCCGGGCTGGCCCTCGCCACGCCCGCATGGACGCAGGACTTCGCGGCGATCCCGACCGCGCCTGTCGCGCCGGCGGCCAGTGAGGACGGCCTCGGCGACGATGGCTTCTACCTGGAGTCCGACAGCCTCATCCAGGACGACGGCAATCAGGTCGTCACCGCCGAAGGCGATGTCGAGGTGCGTTACCGCGGCCGCACCCTGCGCGCCCGGTCGCTGGTCTACGATATCCGCAGCGGCCTGATCACGGCGCGGGGCGAGGTGGTGGTCATCGACCCCTCCGGCGCCGTCAGCTTCGCCGACGAGATGGTGCTGGACGAGGAAATGCGCGCCGGCGTGGCCCGCGGCTTCTCCGCCCGCCTGGAGGGCAACGTCAAGCTGGCCGCCAGCACGGCGGTGCGCCGCAGCGACCTGGTCAACGAGTTGACCCAGGCGATCTACACGCCCTGCGAGATCTGCGCCGACGACAAGACCAAGCCTCCGACCTGGTCGATCCGCGCCGACAAGGTGGTCCAGGACCGCGAAAAGCAGATCATCTACTACCGCAACGCGGTGATCGAGATGTGGGGCGTGCCGGTCTTCTACGCGCCGGTCTTCTGGCATCCGGATCCGAGCGCGGAGCGGAAGAGCGGCTTGCTGGCTCCCAGGATCCTGGCCTCGGCCCGGCGCGGCCTGTCCTACGAACAGCCCTACGCCCTGATCATCTCGCCCTCCGAAGATCTGGTGATCAGCCCGCAGATCAACACGAGGGTGAACCCCTTCCTGAACCTGCAGTGGCGCAAGCGCTTCTGGTCCGGGCAGATCAACGCCCGCCTCGGCTTCACCTACGAGCGGGATCTCGATGGCGACGGCGACCGGATCGGCGACCTGACCTCGCGCAGCTACGTCCTCGCGGACGGGGCGTTCCGGATCAACGAGGACTGGCGATGGGGCTTCGCCGCGGAGCGGACCTCCGACGACCTGCTCTTCGACAAGTATGACATCAACGACGTCTACGAGCAGCGCGGCCTTCTGCCGTCGGATGACCGGCGACTGACCTCCCAGCTGTACGCGGTGCGCCAGGACGAGCGCTCCTGGTTCTCGGTTTCGGCGCTCAGCATCCAGGGGCTGCGACCGATCGACATCGACCGGACCTTCCCGACCATCGCTCCGTTCATCGAGGGGCGGTGGGAGCCGGAGGGCCCGGTCCTCGGCGGTCGCCTGCGGCTGCAGGGCAGCGCCGTGGCGCTGACCCGCGAGCAGTCCCAGTTCGTGGCGACCCAGCCCGGCGCCGACAGTCGCCGCGTCAGCGCGCTCGCCGACTGGCGGGACACATGGACCTTCGCGAGCGGCCTGCGGCTTTCGCCGTTCGCCCAGGTGCGCGGCGACGTCTACGACCTGGACGAACTGCCCGCCCCGGGCCCGGCGGCCGAGACGACCACGCGCGCCCTCGGCGTGGCGGGCCTCGACGTCAGCTTCCCGCTGATGCGACGGGACGGCGCCCGCACGATCGTGCTCGAGCCCCTGCTGCAGGTGGCCCTGTCGCCCGACGTCGACGTCAACACGCTGATTCCCAACGAGGACAGCGCGGTGCTCGAGTACGACGAGACCAATCTGCTGCGGGCCAACAAGTTTCCCGGCTTCGACCGATACGAGGGCGGAAGCCGCGTGAACGTCGGCGCGCGGGCGAGCGTCCTCTACGACGATGGCCGCGGTGGCAGCATCCTGGTGGGCCGCACCTTCCGATCGGAACCGGAACCGCAGTTTCCGGCCCGAAGCGGTCTGCAGACCAGCAAGTCCGACTGGATCGTCGCGGCGGAGGGGCGCCCGTTCGAGAGCGTCAGCTTCTTCACGCGCGCCCGGTTCAGCGAGGACAAGGGCGATGTGCGACGCTTCGAAGCAGGCGTCGACGTCAACACCGCCCGCGCCCGCGGCTTCATCCGCTACCTGCGGGACAACCAGGACATCACCGGCGTCCAGCGCGAGGACCTCGACTTCGCCGGCGAAGTGATGGTCACCGGCAACTGGGGCGTTACGTTCGCCGGCGTCCGTGACGTCGAGAGCGATGTCTGGCGGCGCCAGGAGTTCGGCGGCCTCTACCGGGACGACTGCCTCGATATCGCCGTCGTCTGGGTGCACGAGGAAACCTACAACAGGTCGCTGGGCCCATCGGACTCGGTGATCCTGCGCCTAACGCTCGCCACATTGGGCGATAAAGGCTACAGCCAGTGACGAACGGTCGGAACCAGGCGCGTCCGCCCGTCGAAGCATTCAGGGGAACGACAAGATTGAATACGTCGACGCGTAGCGTGACGAGGCTGGCACTGGCGGCAGCGTCCGCCCTGAGCCTCGGTTTCGCCCCCATGGTCCATGCCCAGGAGGCCCCTGTCCCCGGGACCACCGACGCGGCCCTGGCTGAGGTGATGGAATCGGCGATCGGCGAGAGCGTCGCCGCCGTGGTCAATGACGACATCATCTCGACCTACGATCTGGTCCAGCGGATGCGACTTCTGGCGATCACCGCCGGCATCCAGCCTGACGAGAACACCCTGCCCCAGCTGCAGCGGGAAGCCATGCGCTCGCTGATCGAGGAGCGCCTGCAGATCCAGGAGCTCCGCAAGGTCGAGAAAGAGCACAAGACCGACATCATCGCGACCGACGCCGACGTCGACGCCGAGCTGACCGAGGTCGCCAAGGGCAACAACCTGACCGCCGACCAGATGCTGGCCCAGCTTCGGGCCGCCGGCGTCGGTCCAGAGACCCTGCGCGAACAGATTCGCGCCGAGGTCAGCTGGCAGGGCTACATCCGGGGCCGCTACGGCAGCCGCCTGCGCATCGGCCAGGACCAGATCAAGGCTGTCCAGGAGCAGCTGACCACCTCCGCCGGCAAGCCGCAGTACCAGATCAGCGAAGTCGTCATCGACCCTGTCCGGGTCGGTGGGGTCGACAACGCCGTCCAGGGCGCCGGCCAGCTCATCGAGCAGATCCAGCAGGGCGCACCCTTCCCCGCGGTCGCCCGGCAGTTCTCCTCCTCGGCCACGGCGGCCAACGGCGGCGACGCCGGCTGGGTCGGCGCGGGCGAAATGCCGGCCGAGGTCGAGCAGGCGCTCGAACAGCTTCGCCCCGGCCAGATTTCCCGCCCCATCGTCACCGACGACGGCGTCTACATCATCGCGCTGCGCGACAAGCGCGCCGGCTCCAACGTCGCGCTGGTCAGCCTCAAGCAGGCCGCCGTGCCGCTCGCGGCCGACGCCTCGCCCGAGCAGGTGCAGGCCGCCGCCGCCCAGCTCGAGGCGCTGCGCCCGCTGGTCACCGGATGCGCCGATCTCGAGGCCAAGGCCGCCGACGTGCAGGGCGTGATGGCCGGCGATCTGGGTGAAGCCGAGGTGGCGGGCCTGATCGAGGGCTTCCAGACCGCCGTGGCGACCACGCCCGACGGCCAGCTGTCGCAACCGATCCGCACCAACGCCGGCCTGCACCTGATCATGGTCTGCGGCCGCCGCCAGAGCGGGGCCCAGATCCCGACCGCGCAGCAGATCGAAAGCCGCCTGGTCGGCCAGCAGCTGTCGATGATCTCCCGTCGCCTGCTCCGCGACCTGCGCGGCACGGCGACCATCGAGCAACGGTGACGCCGGCGCCTCTAGCGCTGAGTTCTGGAGATCCCGCCGGAACGGGACCGGAAATCACGGCCAGGGCCTGGCGGGCCCTCCGCGAGACCGGTCCCGCCTTCATGGTCATCGGCGACCGTCAGGCGCTGGAGTCGGCGCCCGGCCTCGCCGTCCCGTGCAGACGGTCACCCGGCCAGAGGACGCGGCGCTGGTCTTCGCCGAGGCCCTGCCGGTGCTGGACATCCCGCTGACCACCTCGGTGGTGGCCGGACAGCCCAATCCCGCCAACGCCGCCGCCGTGATCCGCTGGATCGAGACCGGCGTGGGTTTGGCCCTCACCGGCGCGGTCAGCGGCCTGGTCACCGCCCCCATCGCCAAGGCGCCGCTCTACGCCGCGGGCTTCGGCTTTCCCGGCCACACCGAGTTCCTCGCCGAACTGACCGCCGCCAGCCGCCATGACGGCGCGCGGGGGCCGGTGATGATGCTGACCGCCGCCGACCTGCGGGTGGCGCTGGTGACCATCCACGAGCCGCTGGCGAAGGTGCCGGCGCTGCTCACCATCGAGAAGATCGTCAATGCCGGGCTGGTCACCGCCCAGGCGCTGCGCCGCGACTTCGGCATCGCCGTCCCGCGCCTGGCCGTCGCCGGCCTGAACCCGCATGCGGGAGAATCGGGCGCTCTGGGCCGCGAGGAGATCGAGGTCATCGCCCCGGCGGTCCGCGCGCTGCGCGAGCTCGGCGTCGAGGCGACGGGCCCCTCGCCCGCCGACAGCCTGTTCCACCCGGAGGCCCGCGCCCGCTACGACGCCGTCCTGTGCATGTACCACGACCAGGCGCTGATCCCGGTGAAGATGCTCGACTTCTGGGGCGGGGTGAACGTCACCCTGGGCCTGCCCATCGTCCGCACCTCGCCCGACCACGGCACCGGCTTCGACATCGCCGGCCGGGGCCTGGCCCGCCCCGACAGCCTGATCGCCGCCATCCGGCTGGCAGCGGAGATCGCGGTGCGGCGGGGGTAGCGGGCGCCCTGCCTCCTTCGACACGCCGCTGCGCGGCTGCTCAGGATGACTGGATTTGAAGCGCCTCTACCCCTAGTCATCCTGAGCAGCGCCGAAGGCGCGTGTCGAAGGACGCAATGAGCCAGCTGGACACCCTCCCCCCGCTCCGCGAGAGCCTGGCCGACCACGGCCTGCTGGCCGACAAGAGCTTTGGCCAGCACTTCCTGCTCGACCTCAACATCACGCGGAAGATCGCCCGGCTGGCCGGCCCGCTGGAGGGTCAGACGGTGATCGAGGTCGGGCCGGGCCCCGGCGGCCTGACCCGCGCGCTGGTCGAGGCCGGCGCGAACGTGATCGCCGTCGAGAAGGACGCCCGCTTCCTGCCGCTCCTGAACGAGCTGGCGGCGGTCTCCGACGGCCGCCTGAAGCTGGTCGAGGCCGACGCCCTGAAGGTCGACGAGGCGGCGCTGGCTGGCGGGCCGGGCCATGTGGTCTCCAACCTGCCCTACAACGTCGGCACGCCGCTGCTGATCAAGTGGCTGACCGGCCCTTGGCGGCCGGTCTCCATGACCCTGATGTTCCAGAAGGAAGTCGCCGACCGCATCGCCGCCCCGGCCGGCGCCGACGCCTATGGCCGGCTGAGCGTGGTCTCCCAGGCGCTGGCCAGGGCCAAGGTGGTCATGGACCTCCCCGCCCGCGCCTTCACCCCGCCGCCGAAGGTCGCCTCGGCCGTGGTGAGGCTGGACCCGCTGGACGACGCCCCGCCGGCCGAGCTGGTCGCGGCGCTGGAGAAGGTCACGGCCGCGGCGTTCGGGCAGCGCCGGAAGATGCTGCGCTCGAGCCTGCGTCTGCTCGGCGGCGAGGCGCTGTGCGAGAAGGCGGGCATCGACCCGAACGTGCGGGCCGAGACGGTGCCGGTGGAGGGGTTCTTGCGGCTGGCGCTGGCGCTGTAGGCACCTACTGGCCGGGGAGCGGCATCGAGCGGCGACATTGCTTCGATTGGCGAAGCTGGTAGCGTAGCCGCATGTCGCGGTACGCAACTCGATCAGTGAGCATGGCGCTGGCCAGCTCCTTGGCGGCCCTGATGGTCGCCTTCACCGAGACGCCCGCGCTCGCTGAAGACCTTGGCCCTGTATGTCCGAAGGTCGCTGGCTTTCTTGCTGGGCCATTCGTATCTGATGGCGATACCGCGCGGGCAATCTTTCTCGCGGTTGAAGCCGCCATCGACCCGACCGTAGACAAGACGAAGTTCTCCGAGATCGTGATCAACGAACGCAGAGACGCTTGGACGGTGTTTCGTATGGCGCCGCTGCCCGCGCCCCGTACCGACGGCCAGATCGATGCACCGTTCTTTGGCGGCGGAACACTGTCGATGACGATCGACAAATGCAGCAGCGCCATTTCAAACGCCTACTATCAGCGCTGAGCCGACCGTTCGGCTTGGAGGGCCTACCCCTCCCCCGCCTCCGGGATCGCCTCCGCCAGCAGGTCGGCGACCAGCGGCTCGATCCAGAGGTTGCGCGAGGCCTTGCGGCGTTCGGCGTGGTAGATGTGGGCCAGCTCGGCGTAGGCGCGGTCGAAGTCGTCGTTCATGACCACGTAGTCGAAGGTCTTCCAGTTGGAGACCTCCTCCTTGGCCCGGGCGATGCGCTCGCGGATCACCTCTTCGCTGTCCTGCGAACGCGCGTGCAGCCGGCGGTGCATCTCTGCCAGCGACGGCGGCAGGATATAGACCAGCACGCAGTCCTGGCGCGCCTGTCCGCAGATCTTCATGGCCCCCTGGAAGTCGATGTCGAACAGGGTGCTCTGGCCCTTGGACAGGGCCTCCATGATCGGAATCTTCGGGCTGCCGTAGCGATTTCCGTAGACCTCGGCCCACTCCAGGAACTCACCGCGCTCGACCATGGCGTCGAAGGTGGGGCGGTCGACGAAGTGGTAGTCGCGGCCGTCGTGCTCGCCGGGACGCGGCGCGCGCGTCGTGGCCGAGATCGACAGGTGCAGGTCGGAGTGGTCGGCGACCAGCCGCCGCGTCAGCGAGGTCTTGCCCACCCCGGACGGCGCGACGACCATCAGCATCAGGCCCCGCGTCGGCCGGGCCTCTTCACTCGACATTCTGCACCTGCTCGCGGAACTGCTCGATCACCGCTTTGAGGTCGAGACCGATGGCGGTCAAGGCCGGGGTCGCCGATTTCGAACACAGGGTGTTGGCCTCGCGCATGAACTCCTGCGTCAGGAAGTCCAGGCGGCGGCCGGCGGCTGCCTCGCTGGCGATCAGCGTGCGAGCGGCGGCGATGTGGCCGGCCAGGCGGTCCAGCTCCTCGCGCACGTCGGCGCGGGTGGCCATGGCGGCGGCCTCCTGGACGATGCGCTCCTCGCTGGCGGCCTGTCCGAGCAGCTCGGTCATGCGCCCGGCGAAGCGCTCCTTGATGATCGCCGGATGGGCGGCCGCTTCGGCGCCGGCGGCGGCGACCAGCGACTCGACCCGATCGATCATGCCGGTCAGCACCGGGGTCAGGGCCGCGCCCTCCTCCAGCCGCGCCGCCTTCAGCGCGTCGAGGGCCAGGGCGATGGAGGCGGCGATGGCCTGTTCCAGCGCGGCCCGCGCCTCGGGGTCCTCGGCGGCCTCGGTCACCTCGATGACGCCGCGCAGGGCCAGCATACCGTCGGCGGTGGGCCGCTTGACCCGCTTGGCCTTCACATAGGGCGTCACGGCGGCGAGATAGCGCTCCAGCTGGTCGAGATTGACGCTGGCGGCGCCGGCGCTCTCGGCCCGGCGGGCCTGGACGCTGACGTTGACCTGGCCGCGCTGGAAGCGGGCCTGCGATCCGTCACGGATGGCCTTCTCGAGGGACTCGAAGCCCGGCGGCGCCTTGAAGCGGGTCTCCAGGTTGCGGCCGTTGACGGAGCGGGCCTCGATGGCCCACGTCCAGTCGCCTTGCGCGCCCTCGGCGCGGCCGAAGCCGGTCATCCCCGAAAGGGCCATCTACTTGCCTGTCCGCGCGCGCCAGGCGCGCCATTTCTCGACGTTGCGCTTGTGCTCCTCGTAGGTGACGGCGAAGGCGTGACCGCCGGTGCCGTCGGCGACGAAGAACAGGTAGTCGCTGGGCGGCGGGTCGAGCACCGCCGCCAGCGCCGCGCGGCCCGGGTTGGCGATCGGCGTCGGCGGCAGGCCGTCGATCAGATAGGTGTTGTAGGTGTTGGCCGGGTTCTCCAGCTCGGACTTCAGGATCCGGCGGCCGAGCGGTTTGCCCTTGGTGATGAAGTAGATGATCGTCGGGTCGCTCTCCAGCCGCATGCCCTTGCGCAGGCGGTTGGTGAACACCGAGGCCACCTGCGGGCGCTCGCTGGCCACGCCGGTCTCCTTCTCGACGATGGAAGCCAGGATCACCGCCTCCTCCGGCGTGGTGACCGGCAGGCCCGGCTGGCGCTGAGCCCAGAGGGCGGCCAGCAGCTTGTCGCGGGCGTCCATCATCCGCTGCAGCACGGCGGCGCGGTCCTCGCCCCGCTGGAAGTCATAGGTCTCCGGCAGCACCGTGCCCTCGGGCGGGGTGGGCGCCAGGCCCGTCAGCGCTTCCTCGGCGTTCAGCAGCTCGATGACCGTCTCGGACGTCGCGCCCTCGGGAATGGTCACCTGGTGGCGCACGACGCGGCCGGCGCGGATGTCGTCGAGCACCCTGGCCATCGAGGCCCCGGAGGCGAACTCGTACTCGCCGGCCTTCAGGTCGCGGGCCACGCCGGTCACCTGGGCGGCCGCCTTGAAGATCGCGCCGGAGCGGATCACGCCGGCGCGCTCCAGCGAGGAGGCGATCTCGTTGAGGCCCGCGCCGCGGCGCAGGAGCACGGTGCTGTACTGACCCGCAGTCGCCTCGGGACCGGGTCCGCGATAGGTCCAGACCGCCCAAAGGCCCAGCAGCATCACCGCCAGACTCAGCACGGCGAAGCCGCTCATGCCCATGATGACGAGCCGCCGCATCAGCGGCAGCCCCTCGGAACGTGCGGCTTTTCTGCTCACGGCGCCTTCTTGAAGATCACGCAGGCGTTGGTGCCCCCGAAGCCGAAGCTGTTGGACATCGCGGCATGCATCTCAACCGGCTTCGCCTTGTGCGGGACGAGATCGATCTCGGTCTCGAACTCGCAGTTGTCCAGGTTGATGGTCGGCGGGACGATCTGGTCGCGCAGAGCCAGGATGGTGAAGATCGACTCCACCGCGCCGGCGGCGCCGAGCAGGTGGCCGGTCATCGACTTGGTCGAGGACATCTTCGTGTTTTTCGCGCTGTCGCCCAGCAGGCGAGTGACGGCGCCCAGCTCCAGGCCGTCAGCCATGGTCGAGGTGCCGTGGGCGTTGACGTAGCCGATGTCGGACGCCTCCAGACCGGAATCCTTCAGCGCCGCCTTCATGGCCCGGAAGCCGCCGTCGCCGTCCTCGGAGGGGGCCGTGATGTGGTAGGCGTCGCCCGACAGGCCGTAACCGGCCACCTCGGCGTAGATCTTCGCGCCGCGCGCCTTGGCGTGTTCGTACTCCTCGAGCACCAGAATGCCCGCGCCCTCGCCCATGACGAAGCCGCCGCGATCCTTGTCGTAGGGACGCGAGGCGGCCTCGGGCCGGTCGTTGAAGTCGGTGGCCATGGCGCGGCAGGCGACGAAGCCGGCGACGCCGATCGGGCAGATCGAGGCCTCGGCCCCGCCGGCGATCATGATGTCGGCGTCGCCGTACTTGATCAGGCGCGCGGCGTCGCCGATGGCGTGGGCGCCCGTGGCGCAGGCGGTGACCACCGAGTGGTTGGGTCCCTTGAAACCGTAGCGGATCGAGACCTGGCCCGAGGCGAGGTTGATCAGGGCCGAGGGAATGAAGAACGGGCTGATGCGGCGCGGACCCTTGTCGCGCAGCTCGATGGCCGTCTCGGCGATGGTGTTCAGGCCGCCGATGCCGGAGCCGATGATCGTCCCGGTCCGGAAGGCGGTTTCCTCGTCGATCTCGGTCAGGCCGGCGTCGCGGACGGCCTCGTCGGCGGCGGCCATCGCGTAGAGGATGAAATCGTCGACCTTGCGCTGGTCCTTGGGCGCCATGGTGCCGTTGGGATCGAACGAACCCTCGACATCCGGGCCGCCGCCGCCGCGGCCGTCGACGCGCGGAATCTCGCAGGCGACCTGGCAGCCATATTCGGTGGGGTCGAAGCTGGAGATCCGCCCGGCGCCGGACTTTCCGGCCAGCACGTTCTTCCAGGTGATGTCCACGCCCTGCCCGAGCGGGGTCAAGAGGCCGAGGCCGGTGACGACGACGCGACGCATGGATCTACTCCTCCCGGGTCCGAAACAACGGACCGCTCAAACGAAGACCGCCGCGCATACCGGTTTCCCGGTAGCGCGGCGGCTGATCGTACGGACTAGGGTCGACGGATCAACCGCCCACCTTCTCCGTGATGAACTTCACGGCGTCGCCGACCGTCTGGATATGCTCCGCGGCGTCGTCGGGAATTTCGATGTCGAATTCTTCTTCGAAGGCCATGACCAGCTCGACGTTGTCGAGGCTGTCAGCGCCCAGGTCGTCGATGAAGCTGGCCTTCTCGGTGACCTTTTCGGGATCGGCGTCGAGATGCTCGATGACGATCTTACGCACACGCTCGAGAATGTCGGACATTCTGTAGGTCCTCTTTGGTATTGTCGTGGCCGCGCCAGCCAAGGCTGGACACCGGAAATCGCGCTCCGCCTACCATGTTCCTTTCGGGGTGGCCAGCGGCCAGCCGACGAACAGGGGGCTTCTCCTAGATCATCGCCATGCCGCCGTTGACGTGCAAGGTCTGACCGGTGACGTAGGCCCCCTCCTCGCTGGCCAGATAGACGCAGGCGGCGGCTACGTCGTCGCCGGAGCCGAGCCGGCCGGAGGGGATTTTCCCAAGGATTGCCTCACGTTGCGTGTCGTTGAGGCCATCGGTCATCGGACTGGCGATGAAGCCCGGCGCGACCGTGTTCACCGTCACGTTACGGGACGCCACTTCCTGGGCCAGCGCCTTGGAAAACCCGATCATGCCGGCCTTGGACGCCGCGTAGTTGGCCTGGCCCGGATTTCCGGTGACGCCCACCACGGAGGTGATTCCAATGATCCGGCCCCAGCGGCGCTTCATCATGCCCTTCAGGGCGGCGCGAGAGAGTCGGAAGTAGGATTCGAGGTTCACCTTGATGACCTGTTCCCAGTCCTCGTCCTTCATCCGCAGCATCAGGCCGTCGCGGGTGATGCCGGCGTTGGCGACCAGGATGTCCAGCGGCGCGCCGGCGGCTTCCTCGGCCTTGGCGACCAGGCCGTCGACACTGGCCGAATCGGACAGGTTGGCCGACGCGACGGAGACCCGCTCGCCGAACTCGCCGGCCAGGGTCTTGAGCACCTCCTCGCGGGTGCCCGAGAGCACGACATGCGCGCCCTGGGCATGCAGCGAACGGGCGATGGCGCCGCCGATGCCGCCCGTGGCGCCGGTGACGAGGGCGGTCTTGCCGGTTAGGTCGAACATATCTGGCATTTCCCTTGGTGCGTCCTTCGACACGGCCCTTCGGGCCTGCTCAGGATGACGTATTCTGTTGATGGCCCGTAGTGCACGTCATCCTGAGCAGCGCCGCAAGGCGCGTGTCGAAGGACGCAATGAACTCACAGCGACGCGGCGAACGCTTCCAGATCAGACGGCGTATTCAGAGGCGTCGCCTCGGCGTCGGGCGCGATGCGCTTGGCCATGCCCGACAGCACCTTGCCCGAGCCGGCCTCGGCGAAGCGGGTGACGCCGCCTTCGGTCGCCATCCACTCCATGCTCTCGCGCCAGCGCACGCGGCCGGTGACCTGCTCGACGAGCATCCGGCGAATGGCTTCGGGGTCCAGGGTGGGGCGAGCGGTGACGTTGGCGACCAGCGGCGCGCGGGGGGCGATGATGGTCGCCTTCGCCAGCGCCTCAGCCATCTCATCGGCGGCCGGCTGCATCAGCGGGCAGTGGAAGGGGGCCGACACGTTCAGCGGAATAGCCCGCGCGCCCAGTTCCTTGGCCTTCTCGATAGCGCGGTCGACGCCGGCCCTGTCGCCGGAAATCACGACGTTGCCGTTGTTGTTGTCGTTGGCCACGACGCAGACGCCCACTTCCGCGCCCGCGGCGGCGGCGGCCTCGGCCAAGGCGACATCGGTCTTCGGGCCGATCAGCGAGGCCATGGCGCCCTGCCCCACCGGGACGGCGCGCTGCATGGCCTGGCCGCGCAGCTTCAGCAGGCGGGCAGTATCGGAAAGGCTGATGGCGCCGGCGGCGGCGAGGGCGGCGTATTCGCCCAGCGAATGGCCGGCGACGAAGGCGGCCTTCTCGATGGCGACGCCGAATTCCTTCTCCAACGTGCGCGAGACCGCCAGGCTGACCGCCATCAGGGCCGGCTGGGCGTTCTTGGTCAGGGTCAGGTCGGCCTCGGGCCCCTCCTTCATAAGCTTGAAAAGCTTCTGGTTCAGGGCGTCATCGACCTCCTGGAATACCTCGCGGGCGCTGGCGAACGCCTCGGCCAGCTCGGCGCCCATGCCGACGGTCTGGCTGCCCTGACCGGGAAAAATGAACGCGAGACTCATGGGTCACCGCTCCTGCTCAAGCGAATCCGGCAGGCACGGTTAGGCGAAAGGCGGCGGGGGGGCAACCCGCCGGGCTGGCGCTACTCCCGGATGCGATACCAGACGCAGGCGTTCCAGGCCGTCGCCTTCTCGATGCGCAGGTTTACGACACGGCTAATCGGATGACAGGAGCCGAGCTTTACGGTCTGGTCGGGTCCGACGCCGGCCCCGTAGTCCAGCGTGTAGACGCCATCCGCGCCCGGAGGTGTCACGCTCGGGTCCTTGATGTTGCAAACCAGGCCGTCGACCCCCGCCGGACTCACGCCGAAATCCGCGCCATTACCGGTCATTCCGGGAAGGTAGGCGACGAAATCGAACCGATACTCCAGCGCCGTTCCAAGACGAGCGCCCTCGTCGACATTCCGGCACTTGGCCCGGGCCTCCTGCGCCCCGACGGCGGTCGACGTCAGCGCTGACAGGAACAGGGCCGAGACGGCTACGTGCGAAACTCCCGTACGCATTGCACTCCTCCCCTTCTCGATCTCTACGCGAAACTGCCAGATCAAGGGCCTCGTGTCTCCCCTTGATCCTCGCGCGAGCGCGCGGCGGAGTTCAGCAAGTGACGAATCCGGCGCGCCCAGCTAGGGGTAGTAGCGGTGGGCCGTCGTCTGACGAAATCGGCCCGCCGCGTCAGGACCGAGAACCCCTTGCCCGCCTACAAGCTGATCATCTTCGATTTCGACGGAACCCTCGGTGACACGATGGGCTGGTTCCTCGATGCGTCCGACGCCATGGCCAGCCGGTTCGGCTACCTGCCGATCGACCGCGGCGACCTCGACAACCTGCGCCGCAAGAGCGCGCGGGAGATGATGAAGCTGCACAAGGTGTCGGTCCTGAAGCTGCCGATGCTGGCCGCGCACTTCCAGAAGATGATGAAGGCCGACGCCGGAAACATCCGCATGTTCGATGGCGTGCCCGAGATGCTGAAAGCCGTTCATGCGACCGGCGCCAAGATCGCCATCGTCAGTTCCAACTCCGAGGAAAACATCCGCATCGTGTTGGGCCCGGAGCTCTGCGCCCTGGTCTCGCGGTTCAGCTGCGGAGCCTCGGTGTTCGGCAAGGCGAGCAAGTTCAAGAAGGTGCTCGCCGCGGTCGGCGCCAAGCCCGCCGAGGCCCTCAGCATCGGCGACGAGACCCGCGACATCGACGCGGCGCGCGAGATCGGCATGGCCACCGGCGCGGTCTGCTGGGGCTACACCAACGCCGAGGCGCTGAAAGCCTATGGCCCGACGCATGTTCTCGAGACCGTCCTGGACATTCCCGCCATCGTCGCCTGAGCCGGCTCGTTCGCCTCTGGTGTTGCCCCGGCGTCATCGCCTAGCCTGCCCGCAACAATAAGGGAGGACGACGATGCGGGCGGTTGTGCGTCGGGCTGGCAAGCTGATCTGCGATGACATCGACGAGCTGGATCCGGGCCCCGGCCAGGTGCGGGTGAAGACGCTGCTGTGCGGCATCTGCGGCTCCGATCTTCATGCGCTGCACCACCTGGACCACATGGTCGAGATGGGCCGGCGCTCGGGTGGCGGCGGCGGCGATCTCGACCCGGCGGGCGACATCGTGTTCGGCCACGAGTTCTGCGCCGAGGTGCTGGAGGGCGGCCCGGGCGCGACGCGGCTGAAGCCCGGCACGCGGGTGGTCTCCATGCCGGTGAACATGAGTCCGACCCGGTTCGACGCGGTCGGCTATTCCAACCTCTATCCCGGCGGCTTCGCCGAACGGATGATCCTCACCGAAATGCTGCTGCTGGAGGTCCCTAACGGCCTCTCCACCGAGCATGCGGCGCTCACCGAGCCGATGGCCGTGGGCGAGCACGCCGTGGCCAGCGCGGCGTTGGACAAGGACTTGGTCGCCCTGGTGATCGGCTGCGGCCCCGTCGGCCTGGCGGTGATCGCGGCGCTGAAGGTGCGCGGCCACGGCCCGGTCATCGCCGCCGACTTCTCACCCCGCCGCCGCGCCGCCGCCGAGGCCATGGGCGCCGACGTCGTCATCGATCCCAGGGAGACCGGCCCGCACAGCAAATGGGCCGACTTCGGCGTGCCGATGACCAGCGAGGCCATGCGCGCGGCGCTATTCTCCGGCGCCCAGTCCGGCCGGCCCGTCGTGTTCGAGTGTGTCGGCGCGCCCGGCGTGCTGCAGAGCGTGATCGAGGGCTGCCCGACAAAGGCGCAGATCATCGTCGCCGGCGTCTGCATGGAGCCCGACAAGATCGAGCCCTCTCTGGCCATCAACAAGCAGCTCGATCTGCGGTTCGTGCTCGGCTACCAGCCCGACGAGTTCGCCCAGACGCTGCACAACATCGCCGAGGGCAAGATCAACCTTGAGCCCATGGTCACCGGCACGGTGGGCCTGGACGGCGTGGCGCAGGCCTTCGTCGACCTGGGCAACCCCGAGAGCAATGTGAAGATCCTGGTCGACCCCTCGCTCTGAGCCCCCTCATTGGGGGACGAGGCGGTCGTTGAAGGTGTCTACGGTTCTGGCGTCGGCGAAGGGGATGCCGACGTCCAGGCCGCACGGCCTTTAACGACAGGTGTCTTCGTGAAGCGCGTTCTCATGGGTCTGATCGCGGCGGTCGTGTCCGCCTGCACGCTCGCGGCGGCGGCGGCCGTGCCCGAGGCTGTCCGCAAGCCGGTCGAGGCCTTCTACACCCGCGAACACCAGGACATGGTCGATCCGGAGGAGCCGAACGGCTTCAAGATCCAGATGCCGTCCGACATCTTCTCGAAGGTCGATGTCAATGGCGACGGCGTCACCGACTGGATGATCGACTACGAGCGCGCGCAGAATCCGTCCCTGTTCTGCGGCACCGGCGGCTGTCGGCGGCAGGTCTATGTCTCCCGCGACGGCGGCTATGTGCTGGCCTTCGATCGGGTGATCCGGCAGTTCAAGCTTCGCAAGGCCAAGGGCCGGCGCCTGCTGGACCTGGACTTCCACGGCAGCACCTGCGGCGGCGCGGGCGTGGAGGAATGCCCGCGCGGCTATGTCTGGAACGAGACCCTGGGCCGGTTCATCGAGCGGCCGAACGTCAAGGGGGGGACCTGGCTGCAGGGCGGCCCCTCGCCGCTCGTGGCGACACCGCTTTCGGCGGCTCCTCCGGCCGTGCGGGCGCAGCTGGCGCGCCGGACGGCCTTCTGCGCGGCGGCGGGCGGGAAGGCGCCCGAAGGTGAGGACAACGCGTTCAACGACCTGCCGGATCTGAACGGCGACGGCGTCCGCGACTGGGTCGTGGGCTCCTACTATGACTACTGCGAGATGGGCGAGACGGGGAAGGACAGCCCCCCGATCCCGACCGTGATCCTGATCAGCAAGAGCGGCGACTTCGTCGTCGGCTTCGAGGCGACGGAGGCCGACTGGGGTATCGACCTGGCGCCGACACCGACCTTCATGACTGTCGAAGGCGCCGACGACTGCGCGTTCCGGGAGGAGAAGCCCTGCGCCCACGTGCCCTGGACCTGGAACGGCGAGGCGCTGGTCCGCGGCCCGGCGACCTGAACCCGTAACGGGCAGGCGACTGGACCTGCCGGCTGGGCGGGCTAACTATCGGGGCAACCGGGAGACCCGACATGAAACGCCTGCTCGCCGCCGTCGCGCTCAGCGCCACGCTCGCCGCCCCTGCCTTCGCCGCCCTGCAGCCGGGCGCGAAGGCTCCCGACTTCGCCACCACCGCCTACCTGGACGGCAAGCCCGCGTCCTTCAGGCTGTCCGAGGCCCTGAAGCAGGGGCCGGTGGTTCTGTACTTCTTCCCGGCCGCCTTCACCGACGGCTGCACCATCGAGGCCCGCGAGTTCGCGCTCGCCTCGCCGGAGTTCAAGGCCATGGGCGCCACGGTGGTCGGGGTCACGGCGGGCAACACCAACCGGCTGGCGGAATTCTCGAAGAGCGAATGCCGCGACCAGTTCGCCGTGGCGGCGGTGTCCGGCGACACCATCAAGGCCTACGACGCCACCCTGGCGATCAAACCCGACCTGTCGGGGCGGACCAGCTACGTCATCGCCCCCGACGGCAAGGTGCTGTTCGCCTATTCGAACCTGACCAACCCCGTCGAGCACGTCACCCGCACCAAGGCGGCGGTGAAGGCCTGGAAGGCGTCGCGGGCGAAGTAGGCCGCCTTCACCGGCGTCAGGAAGTCCCGGCCTTCTCCAGCGGCGTGCCCTTGCAGTCGTAAACGCGGCACATGCTGTCGATCATCTTCTGCTGGATGACCGGCAGGTGCTTTTTCATGTTGTCCATCGAGATCTGCATAAGCGCGGGCATCTTGCGGATGATCGATTGGCCGGTCGCGGACTCATAGAAGTCGGCCAGGGCGCACATCTCGGCTTCGTTGAAGACTTCGAGCATGGCGGGCTCCATGTCCTCCATCACCTTGGGCATGATCTCGTCCATGGTTTCCTTCATGGCGATGCCCATCGCCTTCTCGATCCTGGCCCGCTCTTCCGCCTGGCCGACCTGAGGCAGCATGCCCTTCATCGACGCGACCATCGACTCCGTCATGGCCTTCATGGTGTCGTCCATGTGCATGGCCGACATGTAGCGGCCCGCGCAATCGAGCGACTTCTCGGTGACGACGAGCATGGTGTCCGGCCCGGCGGCCTCGGCGGCGGACACGGGCGCCGTGAAGCCGGAAGACAGCACGATGGCGCAGACGGCCGAACGGATAAAACGCGACATTTGAACTCCCCCAACTGGAGCGCGAAATCTGACACAACCCCCGGCGGCGCCGCAATCCCGCGCCACGCTTGCCTTTCCGGCGGTTCTCGCGTACTAGCGCGCCTCTTCACGGAAGGCGGTCTGTCGCGGAACCTTGAATGGGTCGGGAAACTCCCGTCCGCCGCGACCAGAGCCATCGTGACCGGGGACTTTTCCCTCCCTGGCCGCGCCGCCTTCCAAGCCGGAAGAAGGAAACCTATGGCGCTCTACGAGCACGTGGTCATCGCGCGGCAGGATATCTCGCCGCAGCAGGCCGAAGCCCTCAACGAGGAAATGAAGGCACTCATCGAAGGTCTGGGCGGTCACATCGCCAAGATCGAGTACTGGGGCCTCCGCAACCTCACCTACCGCATCAAGAAGAACCGCAAGGGTCACTATTCCCTGTTGGCGATCGACGCTCCGTCTGACGCCGTCAAGGAAATGGAGCGCCAGCTGTCGATCAACGAAGACGTGCTGCGCTACATGACCATCCGCATGGAAGAGCTCGACCTCGAGCTGTCCCCGGTTCTGGCCCGTCGCGACCGTGACCGCGAACGTTCGGATCGTCCCGAGCGTCCCCGCGAAGACTTCGCGGCGTAAGGGAGACAGAGGATCATGACCGACACCACCGCTCCCGAAGCAACCTCGGCCCCGGCCGCGAGCGGCGCCCGCCGCCCGTTCTACCGCCGCCGCAAGGTCTGCCCGTTCTCCGGCGCCAACGCCCCGAAGATCGACTACAAGGACGTGAAGCTGCTGCAGCGCTACGTCTCCGAACGCGGCAAGATCGTGCCGTCGCGCATCACCGCGGTCTCGGCCAAGAAGCAACGCGAACTGGCCAAGGCCATCAAGCGCGCCCGCTTCCTGGCCCTGCTGCCCTACGTCGTGAAGTAGGAGAACGACCATGAAAGTCATTCTGCTCGAACGCGTCGAGGGCCGCGGCGCCCTTGGCGATGTCGTCACCGTCAAGGACGGCTTCGCCCGCAACTACCTCCTGCCCCGCTCCAAGGCGCTCCGCGCCACGGCGGCGAACCTGAAGGTCTTCGACGCCCAGCGCGCCGAGATCGAAGCTCGCAACGCCAAGGCCAAGGAAGCCGCGGCGACCGCCGGCGAGTTGCTGGACGGCACCTCCTACATCCTGATCCGTCAGGCCGGCGAAAGCGGGCAACTGTACGGTTCGGTCGCGGGTCGTGACGTCGCCGACATCATCAACGGCGCCGGCGGCAAGGTCGATCGCTCGATGGTCGTCCTCGACAAGCCGATCAAGACGCTCGGCGTGCACGAAGTGAAGGTGAAGCTCCACTCGGAGGTCATCGTCACCGTGAACATCAACATCGCCCGCAGCCAGGACGAAGCCGAGCGCCAGGCGCGCGGTGAAAACGTCATCACGTCGCAGTTCGATGAAGACGCGGCCCTCGCGGCGGAAGCCGCGGCGGACATGCTTGAAGGCGGCGCCGGCAAGCAGGACGGCCTGGGCGACGAGTACTAGGCTCATCTCCTTGCCGAACGAGATCGGGCGGTCCGGCATCCGGGCCGCCCTTTTTCGTGCCTCGACGGGGACATGTACCATCTTCGGTACGTGTCCCCTTCTGCTACGAAGCTGCTGGGGACACGCACTGAAGTGCATGTCCCCAGACAGCGTCAGCCGCCCGCCAGTTTCGTCCACAGCCCGGTGTCCTTATCCCCGGTGATCGCGCGGTCGTGCGTGGCGGTCGACAACCTCGTTAAGATAGTTTCAGCCCCCCATGGCCATCGTCCCCGCTCTCGACCTGCGTCCCGTCGACCACGATCCGCAGATTCACGCCGCGCCCTCGAACATCGAGGCCGAACAGGCGCTGCTGGGCATCCTGATGTACGACAACGCCGCCTATGAGCGGCTGAGCGACCAGCTGCAGGGCCGGCACTTCTACGAGCCCTTCCACCAGCGACTCTACAGCGCCATCGAGGCGCACATCCGCAAGGGCCAGCTGGCCGAGCCGATCCTGCTGGCCGAGGAGTTCAAGAAGGACGCGGCCTTCGAGGAGCTGGGCGGCATCCGCTACCTGGCCGACCTGTTCGAGCGCGCGCCGCCGGCCGCCAACGCCGCCGACTACGGCCGGGCCATCTATGATCTGGCGCTGCGCCGCGACCTGATCCGCATCGGCGGCGAGATCATGGTCGAGGCCCAGGGCGCCGACCCCGACATCACCGCCCGCGACCAGATCGAACAGGCCGAGCAGAAGCTGTACGGCCTGGCCGAGAGCGGAACCTCGTCGGGCGGCTTCGTCCCCTTCTCCAGCGCCCTCACCGGCGCGGTGCAGATGGCCGCCGAGGCCTACAGCCGCGACGGCGGGCTGGCGGGCCTGTCGACCGGCCTGACGGACCTGGACCGCCAGCTGGGCGGCCTGCACCCGTCCGACCTGCTGATCCTCGCCGGCCGCCCCTCGATGGGCAAGACGGCGCTGGCCACCAACATCGCCTTCAACGTCGCCCGCAGCTACGCCTGGGAGCCGCAGCCGGACGGCTCGCGCAAGACGGCCAGCGGCGGCGTCGTGGCCTTCTTCTCGCTCGAAATGAGCGCCGAACAGCTGGCCATGCGGATCCTGGCCGACGCCTCCGGCGTGTCGGGCGACAAGCTGCGCAAGGGCGAGATCGACGCCAGCGAGTTCGGCCGCCTGCGCGACGCCGCCATCGAGATCCAGGAGGCGCCGCTCTACGTGGACGCCACCGGCGGCCTTTCCATCGCCAAGCTGACCGCCCGGGCCCGCCGCCTGAAGCGCTTGGTCGGCCTGGACCTGATCGTCATCGACTACCTGCAGCTGGTCACCACCGACAACGGCGGTCGCGACTCCAACCGCGTGCAGGAAGTCTCGGCCATCACCGGCGGCTTGAAGGCCCTGGCCAAGGAGCTGAACGTGCCGGTG
Organism: Caulobacteraceae bacterium; assembly: GCA_965283745.1. Classification (GTDB taxonomy): domain Bacteria; phylum Pseudomonadota; class Alphaproteobacteria; order Caulobacterales; family Caulobacteraceae; genus Caulobacter. The sequence continues at coordinate 128,126 of CBDIPM010000007.1, read as the reverse complement.
CTGGCGCTGTCGCAGCTCAGCCGTCAGGTGGAGAACCGCGAGGACAAGAAGCCCCAGCTCTCCGACCTTCGGGAATCGGGCTCGATCGAGCAGGACGCCGACGCCGTCATGTTCGTCTACCGCGAGGCCTACTATCTGGGCCGCACCGAGCCGCGCGAGGGCACGCCCGAGCACATGACCTGGCAGGAGGAGATGGACAAGATCGCCAACCTCGCCGAGGTGATCATCGGCAAGCAGCGCCACGGCCCGATCGGCACCGTGAAGCTGCACTTCAACTCCGACACCACCAAGTTCGGCAACCTCGCCCGTGAAGGCCGGTTCGACGTACGGTAGCGGCGACGTCATTCGGGGAGCTCACGATGATCACCCTTCTCGCCGCCCTTGCCGTCCTCGCGACGGCTGATCCGGCGCCGCCTCCGCCCGCCCGCGCGATCCCCCTGTCACCCCCTCCGGCGGTGATGACCGCGCCGGCCGGCGAGACGCGCCTGGCCTGGCCGAATGACCCGGATCTGCAGGCCGTCGAAGGCAATCTCGCCCTGGTAAGGACCAAGGCGGCGAGCTCGGGAGACTACCCCGAACTTCCCGACGCGCTGCGCGAACAGGGGCATCACGGCCAGGTCTATCTGCGCGGGTTGTTGGCCGCCGACGGGAAGCTCGCCTCGGCCCGCTTGTCCTACTCAAGCGGCTCGCCGGAGCTCGACGCCCTGGCGCTGAGCGCGGTCAATAGCTGGAGGTGGTCTCCAGCGCTCGACGCCGACGGCAAACCGCTGGCCATTCCGCTGCTGGTGAAGGTCGAATTCGCGGCCTACAGGTCCTCGGAGCCGGGCGGCAGCCTGGTTCGCTACGGCTGCAGGCAGTTCGTTCTGGACCAGGACTGGTGGCGCTCGACACATCCCGGCGCCAAGCGCGGCGATCACGAACTCTACCAGATAATGCGGGGCGTCAACACGATGATGAACGGCGCTCTGGGCGGCGGCGGGATCGAGGGCTTCAAGGCTCGCATCTCCGACTTTGACCGCCGCTGGGACGCCTCGATCGAGAAGTGCCGCAAGGCGCCGGACAAGCGCTTCATCGACATGCTGCAGCCTGAAGGCAAAGCGGTGGAGGCCTTGTCGAAAGCCACGCGCTGAGTGCGGTCATCGCCTCCGGTTATACCCCTCGCACCTTCCCGCGCTTGACCCTGCCCCGCCCTGCCCTTAGCCGGGCGGCATGACCGCGGCCCTGCTGACCATCGACCTCGACGCCCTGGCGCGGAACTTCCGGTTCCTGCGCGACACGGCGGGCGTGGAGGCGGCGCCGGCGGTGAAGGCGGACGGCTACGGACTGGGCGCGCTGGACGTGTCCCGGCGGCTTCTGGCGGAAGGCGCGCGGACCTTCTACGTGGCCCGGCTGGCCGAAGGCGAAGCGCTGCGCGCGGCGCTGGGCGGCGGGCCGGTTATCGAGGTTCTGGACGGCGCCACGCCCGGTTCAGTCGCCCGGCTGCTGCAGGCCGACCTGACGCCGGTGATCAACAGCCTGGAGCAGGCGGCGCGCTGGCGCGCTGAAGGCCATGGCCGCCCTGTCACGCTGCACGTCGACACCGGCATGAACCGGCTGGGCGTTACGCTCGGCGAGGCGCGGGGGCTGGCCGGATGGGACGCGGTCGAGCTGGTCATCAGCCATCTGGCCTGCGGCGCGCAGCCGGAGCACCCCATGAACGGCCGGCAGCTGGCCGTCTTCCGCGAGGCGCGCGAGCTGTTCCCCGCGGCGCGGGCCGGCCTGGCGTCTTCGGGGGGCATCTTCCTCGGCCCCGACTACGCGTTCGACCAGGTGCGGCCCGGCGTCAGCCTGTTCGGCGGCGGTCCGCGCGACGTCCCCGATGACCGCATCGCCCCAGTGGCGACCCTGGAAGCCCCGATCCTGCAGGTCCGTGACGTGCCGGCCGGCGACACCGTCGGCTACGGCGGCGCCTTCCAGGCCACGGCGCCGACGCGGGTGGCGGTCCTGGCGGCGGGCTATGCCGACGGCATCCTGCGCAGCAGCCATCCGGCCGGCCGGGTCTGGTTCGACGGCGCCCCGCGCCGGATGCTGGGCCGCGTCTCGATGGATCTGATCGCCGTCGATGTGACCGGCTGCATGGCCGCCCGTCCAGGCGCGATGGTCGAACTTCTCGGCGCCAACCTGCTGATCGACGACGCGGCGGCGGCGGCCGGGACCACGGCCTATGAGCTGCTGACCTGCCTGTCGCCCCGCGCCGAGCGGCGCTACCTCGGGGACTGAGGCTTCAGACCAGCGCCTCCAGAACGGCGTTGGCCACCGCGACGACCCCGACCGTCGCGAGGATCGTGACCGCCGTGTAGGCTGCCGCCTTGTCCGCCGCCGGTTTCATCAGCTGCTTCAGGCCTAGGTGGATGAGGTAGATCGAATAGACGCCGCCCGCGACCACGCCGAGGGGGCCGACGATCGGAACCAGCAGGCACAGGCCGCTCACCCAGACCGCCGTCATGCCGTAGGCGCCGACCTTGAAGGCCGGCAGCAGACCGCGCGTCGCCCCGAAGCCGGAGGCCAGCCGGTCGGCGATCCAGGCGAAGACGTAAACCCCGGCCAGCGCGATCAGGTAGCTGACGACCAGATCAACCAGCGCGCCGACCAGCATCAGGGGCGCGCCGAAACCGAAGATCGGGCTGATCGCCACCGACCACAGGAACAGGATCAGCGGGATGATCGCCGCCAGCGGCACGACGTAGCCGCGATACAGCCCCTCGATCGTCGCCGGCTCGGCCTCGATCTTTTCCCAGGTCGGTCGGGGTTGCAGCAGGATCGCGCGGACCCGCTCGACCAGGCCTGATGCAGACCCTCCATCCACAATGCTCATTGTCGCCTCCGGTCGGACGTGCGGACTTCCTCACTCGATGACCGAGCCTACCGGGGCTGGCGGCTTTGGCGAGACACGGTTCCGCGAACAGGGCCGCGTGGATTGGCCGGGCGGCGTTCCCGTTTTGTCGCTATGGTCCCTTGTCCCTCGAATCAGGAGCGCGCATGGCCCGCGACGGCGCTGTCTATGTCTGCCAGTCCTGCGGCGCGGCGCAGTCGAAGTGGGCGGGCCAGTGCCCGGCCTGCAGCGCCTGGAACAGCCTGGTCGAGGAGGTCACCTCCCGCCCGCCCGGCGCCCTGGCGCCGACCAAGGCGAGCAAGACCCGTGGCCTGGCTTTCGAGGGCCTTGAAAGCGAAAATCCCGAACCGCCGCGCATCGTCACCGGGGTCGACGAGTTCGACCGCGTCTGCGGCGGCGGCGTCGTGCCGGGCAGCGCCATCCTGCTGGGCGGCGACCCCGGGGTGGGCAAATCCACCCTGCTGCTGCAGGTGGTGGCCAACGCCGCCCTGCGCGGGGCCCGCTGCGCCTACATCTCCGGCGAGGAGGCCGTCGAGCAGATCCGGGGCCGCGCCGGCCGCATGGGCCTGGCGCAGGCGCCGGTGAAACTGGCCGCCGAGACCGCGCTGCGCGACATCCTGGACGGCCTGAAGCGCGAACAGTTCGACCTGGTGGTCATCGATTCGATCCAGACCATGTGGAGCGACGCCCACGAGGCCGGCCCCGGCTCGGTCACCCAGGTGCGCAGCTGCGCCGCCGAGCTGGTCCGCCTGGCCAAGAAACGCGGCATCGCCATGATCCTGGTCGGCCATGTCACCAAGGACGGCCAGATCGCCGGGCCGCGCGTGGTCGAGCACATGGTCGACGCTGTCCTCGCCTTCGAGGGCGAGCGCGGCTACCCGTTCCGCATCCTGCGCGGCGCCAAGAACCGCTTCGGCGCCACCGACGAGATCGGCGTCTTCGAGATGGGCGACATCGGCCTGAGCGAGGTGCGCAATCCCTCGGCCCTGTTCCTCAACGAAGGCGGCGAGCGGGCGGCGGGCGCGGCGGTGTTCGCCGGCATCGAGGGCAGCCGGCCGGTGCTGGTCGAATTTCAGGCGTTGGTGGCCCCCAGCGCCTATGGCACGCCGCGTCGCGCGGTCGTCGGCTGGGACAACGGGCGCCTCGCGATGGTGCTGGCGGTGCTGGAGTCGCGCTGCGGCCTGGGGCTGGGCAACCGCGACGTCTACCTGAACGTGGCCGGCGGCCTGCGGATCAGCGAGCCGGCGGCCGACCTTGCGGCGGCGGCGGCCCTGGCCTCCTCGGCGCTGGACGAGGCGTTGCCCCAGGACTGCGTGGTGTTCGGCGAGGTCAGCCTGTCGGGCGAGGTTCGGCCGGTCGGTCGGATGGAGTCCCGCCTCAAGGAAGCCGCGAAACTGGGGTTCAAGCGGGCGCTCGCCCCGGTCGGGGCCGGCGACGCGCTGGCCGTGACGGGCGTGTCCCGGCTGGCCGACGCGGTGCGCCGCATCGGCGAGCAGTCCTGGAGTTGAGCCGCGCATGACCCAGTTCGACTTCATCGCCGGGCCGCTGCTGATCGTCTCGGCCCTGATCGGCTTCAGCCGGGGTGCGACGAAGGAACTCATGACCGTCGTCGCCTTCCTCGTGGCGGCCATCACAGCCGTGTTCGCGCTGCGATTTACCGCCCCGATCGGCCGGTCGATCGTTGATCCGGACTGGGCCGGCGTCGGGATTGCCCTTCTGTTTGTCTTTGGTCTGACCTATATCGCGCTGCGATTGCTCGGCGCGGGTCTCCAGCGGCGGGTGCACGAGACCCAGGCCCTCGGGATTCTGGACCGCGGCGTCGGCGCCGGGTTCGGATTTGTCAGGGCCATGGTGCTGCTCGGGGCGTTCAGCCTTCTGTTCCAGATGGCCAGCACGACCGAGAACGCGCCGAAATGGGTGACGGGCGCCCTCACCTATCCGCTGGTGGAGGCGTCGGGCCGCATCCTGAGGGCGTTCGCGCCGGAGGGGTTCGATGTGGTCCGCGCCGTCGCACCGACCCTGGAAAGGGCCGTCGAGGCCGGATCAGCGGCGCCCACGGGCGCCGAAACGGGTTATGGCGAAGGCGAGCGCGACGCCATGGACGAGCTAGTGGAGAAGACGCGATGACCCGCCTGGGCAGGACGACGGACACCTACTCCCATCTTGTCCAGCGTGATCCCGACGACGATACGCTGCGGCTCGAATGCGGCGTGTTCGGCGTCTTTGGCGTCCGCGACGCCGCCGCCGTCGCGGCGCTCGGCCTCCACGCCCTGCAGCACCGCGGTCAGGAGGCCTGCGGCATCGCCGCCTTCGACGGCAGGAGCTTCCATACCGAACGACACCTCGGCCACGTCGGCGACGCCTTCGGCGGCGATGACCTGATCGACCGCCTGCCGGGCGGGCACGCCATCGGCCACACCCGCTACGCCACGGCCGGCGGCAGCGGCATTCGCAATGTGCAGCCGATGTTCGCCGATCTCGAGGCCGGCGGCGTCGCCCTGGCCCATAACGGCAACCTGACCAACTTCCTGGCCCTGCGCGAGCGGCTGGTCAGTGAAGGCGCCATCTTCCAGTCGACCAGCGACAGCGAGGTGATCCTTCACCTGATCGCCCGCTCGCGGAAGGCGCGCGTCGTCGATCGCTTCATCGACGCCATCGGCCAGATCGAGGGCGGCTACGCCCTGGTGGCCCTGACCAACAAGAAGCTGATCGGCGTGCGGGACCCGCTGGGCATTCGCCCGCTGGTGCTGGGCGACCTGGGCGGCAAACCTGTGCTGGCTTCCGAGACCTGCGCGCTGGACATGATCGGCGCCCGCTTCGTGCGCGACATCGAGAACGGCGAGATGGTCGTCATCGACGATTTCGGCGTGGAGAGCCTCAAGCCCTTCCCGCCGCAGCGGGCCCGGCCCTGCGTGTTCGAGTATGTCTATTTCGCCCGTCCCGACAGCGTGGTGAACGGACGCTCGGTCTACGATGTGCGCAAGCGCATGGGCATGCGGCTGGCCGAGGAGACGCCGGCGGGCGCGGACGTGGTCGTACCGGTGCCCGACAGCGGCGTTCCGGCCGCCCTCGGCTACGCCCAGGCCAGCGGCATTCCCTACGAACTGGGCATCATCCGCAGCCACTTCGTGGGCCGCACCTTCATCCAGCCGACCCAGGGCGTGCGCGAGCTGGGGGTGCGCATGAAGCACAGTCCCAACCGCGCTGTGCTGGCCGGCAAGCGAGTGGTGCTGATCGACGACTCCATCGTCCGCGGCACCACCAGCCGCAAGATCGTCCGCATGGTCCGCGAGGCCGGCGCCACGGAAGTGCACCTGCGCTCGGCCAGCCCGCCGATCATGTGGCCGGACTTCTACGGCATCGACATGCCCGACCGCGAAAAGCTGCTGGCAGCCCGCAAGTCGCTGGCCGAGATGACCCGCTTCCTCGAAGTCGACAGCCTCGGCTTCCTGTCGGTCGAGGGCCTCTACTGGGCGCTGGAGGCCGGTCCCCGCGACCCGGCCGCGCCGCAATTCACCGATCACTACTTCACCGGCGACTACCCGACCCGCCTGCTTGATCGCGAGATCGCCGAGGGTCAGGCCGACGGCGGCAAGCAGCTGTCCTTCCTGGTCAGCGCGTGAGTCAGCCGTCGGCGAAAGCCGGCTGGCTGAAAGGCCTGAGGCCCGACCCCTACATCATCGCCATCCTGCTGATGGTGGTGCTGGCCAGTCTGCTGCCGGTCAGCGGCCAGGGCGCGGTGTGGTTCGGCTGGCTGACCAAGGCGGCCATCGCGCTGCTGTTCTTCCTGCACGGCGCGCGGCTGCCCCGCGAGCAGGTCGTGGCGGGCCTGATCCACTGGCGGCTGCATCTGACCGTGCTGGCCTTCACCTTCGTGCTGTTCCCGCTGCTGGGCCTTGGCCTCATCCAGTTGCCGGAATGGCTGTTGCCGGCGCCTCTGGCGGCCGGGGTGCTGTACCTGTGCCTGCTGCCGTCGACGGTGCAGTCCTCGATCGCCTTCACCTCCCAGGCGCGGGGCAACGTCGCCGCCGCCGTGGTCGCGGCCTCGGCCTCCAACCTGATCGGGGTGATCCTGACGCCGCTGCTGGTCGGGCTGTTCCTGCACACCACGACAGGCGGCCTGTCGCTCAAGGCCGTGCAGGACGTCGCCGTGCAGATCCTGCTACCCTTCATCCTAGGCCAGCTGGCCCGTCCCTGGATCGCCGCCTGGGTGGCGCGCAACGCGAAGCTGGTCAGCTACACCGACCGCGGCTCGATCCTGCTGGTCGTCTACGGGGCGTTCAGCGCCGCCGTGGTCGGCGGCCTGTGGAAGCAGGTCAGCGCGCTGGAGCTGACCGTGCTTCTGGTCATCTGCGGGGCCCTGCTGGGTGTGGTGCTCACGGCCAGCCTGCTGGCGGCCCGGGCGTTGAACTTCAACAAGGAAGACGAGATCGTCGTCGTCTTCTGCGGCTCCAAGAAGGGCCTGGCGACCGGCGTGCCGATGGCCAGCATCCTGTTTCCGGCCGCCACGGTGGGCTTCATCGTGCTGCCGATCATGCTGTTCCACCAGCTTCAGCTGATGGCCTGCGCGGTGATCGCCCAACGCTACGGCGCGCGCGCCGACTGACCGGCCCTTGCGCTGGATCAAGGCGGCGCCGTCGCGGCGCCCTAGGCTGCCCCAGACGCTCAGGAGCCGACCATGCAAGCCAGACCCCCGCTCAGCCGCGTGCTGTTCGCCACCGACCTCTCCCACGACGGCGATCTCGCCTTCGCCCACGCCCTCCGCATCGCGCTGGCCGCCAAGGGTGAGCTGGCCATCGTTCACGCGGGGCCCCGGGACCTGGTCGGCAAGGAATGGGAACAGTTTCCACGCGTCCGGGCCAGCCTGGCCGGCTGGGGCCTGCTGGAGCTGGGCGCGCCGCCCTCGGCGGTGCTGGATCAGCTGGATCTGCATGTCCGCAAGATCGATGTCCCCGACCCGGACCCGCTGCACGGGGTGACGGACGTGCTGGAACACCGGCCCTGCGACCTGGTGGTGCTGGCCAGCCAGGCGCGGCAGGGCGTTGATCGCTGGCTGCACCCCTCCCTCGCCGAGCCCATAGCTCGGCAGGCGCATACGCCGACCCTGACGCTGCCGCCGTCCGCCCAGGGGTTTGTCGATCCGAAGACCGGGGCGGTGAGCCTGCTGAATGTGCTGGTCGCCGTCGACCATCGACCGAGCGCCGCGCGCGCGCTGACCACGGTCGCTGACCTGACGGCCATGCTCGGGGCGCGAGGCGCGATCATCCATCTTCTGCACGTCGGTGACCGCTTTCCCGAAACGCCGGTTCCAGAAGCCATCGCGGCCCGCGTTCGCACCCGTCAGCAGGCGGGCCCGATCGTCGATGCGATCATCGACACCGCGGCCGAGGTCGAGGCCGACCTGATCGTCATGGCCACGCGCGGTCACGACAGCCTGCTCGATTCCCTGCGGGGCAGCACAACCGAACAGGTGCTTCGCCAGGCGGACTGCCCGGTGCTGGCGGTTCCGACATGATCGCCGCCTGCGCACGGGACAAGCCGCGCAACCCTCGCTAAAGGGAGGCGCATGGATTCCACGCCCCTCCAAAACCGCATCGCCCTCGTCACCGGCGCCACCCGCGGCATCGGCCAGGCCGCCGCGCTCGGCCTCGCCCGCGCCGGGGCCCATGTCATCGCGCTGGGCCGCACCCAGGGCGGACTCGAGGCCCTCGACGACCAGATCTTCGCCGAGACCGGCGCCCACGCCACCCTGGTCCCGATCGACCTTCGCCAGCCGGAGGGCCTCGACGCGCTGGGCGCCACGATCCACGAGCGCTGGGGGAAGCTGGACATCCTGGTCCACGCCGCCGCCGTACTGGGCGGCATCACCCCGACCGGCCATATCGAGCCGAAGAAGTGGGACGAGACGCTCGCCGTGAACCTGACCGCCAGCTGGCGCCTGATCCGGTCCATGGAGCCGCTGCTCAAGGCGTCAGACCGGGCGCGAGCCATCTTCCTGACATCCGGTCGCGTGGTGCGTCCCAAGGCGTTCTGGGCGGCCTACGCGTCCAGCAAGGCGGGTATGGAGGCGCTGGTGCGCTGCTGGGCCGACGAGGTGGAGAACACCACGGTCCAGGCCGTGCTGCTCGATCCCTCGACCATGCGCACCCGCATGCGGGCAGAGGCCTATCCCGGCGAGGATCCGCTGACCCTGCCGGAACCCTCGGAGATCGCGCCGCTGGTCGTGCAGCTGGCCCAGGCCGACCTCGGTCCGACCGCGCCGACGGTGGTGTTCAACGACTGGAAGGCCTCGGGCGGACAGCTCTGAAGTCACGCTCTCCCCTTGGGAGAGCTGTCGCCCCGGAGGGATGACTGAGAGGGAAGCGCTGCAGCCCGAGGTTTGGCCTCAGAGCAACCCTCTCCGACCCGGCTCCGCCGGCCCACCTCTCCCACGGGGAGAGGGTGTGTGTTCTGCTACTTCTTTCCCGTGCGCGTCGTCGGCCGGGGCGGGCGGCCCTTGACCGAGCCGCCGCCGCGCAGCTTCTGGATGCCGGGGCGCGAGCCCTTGGCGCCCTTGGCCTTGGTGAACTTCAGGGCGGTCGCGGCCCGGGCCTTGGCGGCCTTGACGCCGGTCAGCTTGACCACGGTCTTCTTCACAGGCTTGGGCGCGGGCTCGCCGCTCGCCTCAGCGGCCGCGGCGGCCTTCTCGGCGCGGGCCTCGGCGGCCAGCGACATCGCCTTTTCCTTCTTGGCCTCGCCGCCTTGCTGGAACGACGGCGCGCCGGACTTGGCGCCGCCCTCGGCATAGGGGTTCTTGTTGCTCTTCAGCGACAGGCGGATCGGCACGCCGGGCATGTCGAAGCTCTCGCGAAGGCTGTTCACGAGGTAGCGGCGGTACTGCTCGGGCATCTGCTCGGCGCGGCTGGAGAACAGCACGAACGTCGGCGGACGGGCCTTGGTCTGGGCCATGTACTTGGGCTTGATGCGCTTGCCGCCGACGGCGGGCGGCGGGTGCCGCTGGATGGCCATGGCCAGCCAGTCGTTCAGGTCCCGCGTCTTCACCTTGGTCGACCAGTCGTTGTGGGTCTTCAGGATGGCCGGCATCAGCTTGCCGATGCCGTAGCCGGTCTCGGCCGACAGGGCCACGACCGGCGCCCCGCGCACCTGGGGCAGCATCCGCTCGGCGTGTTCGCGGAAGGCCTTCAGCTGACCGGCCGGGTCCTCGACCAGGTCCCACTTGGCCAGCACGAAGACCAGGCAACGCCCTTCCCGCTCGACCAGGTCGGCGATCTGCAGATCCTGGATCTCGAAGGGGTGGGTGGCGTCCATGACCAGCAGCACCACCTCGGCGAAGGTGATGGCGCGGATCGAATCGGAGGTGGACAGCTTCTCCAGCTTGTCCTGAACCTTGGCCTTGCGGCGCAGGCCGGCGGTGTCGACCAGCCGGATGCGGCGCCCCTCGTGCTCCCACTCGATGGAGATCGAATTGCGGGTGATCCCGGCCTCGGGGCCGGTCAGCATGCGGTCCTCGCCGATCAGGCGGTTGACCAGGGTCGATTTGCCGGCGTTGGGGCGACCGACGATGGCGATCTGGATCGGCTTGTCGCCGTCGTCCTCGTCCTCGACGCCGGCCAGCTCCTCGCGCAAGACCAGGGCGGCGTAGAGCTCGGCCATGCCCTCGCCATGCTCGCCGGAGATGGCCAGCGGTTCGCCAAAGCCCAGCGACCAGGCTTCGGCGATCCCGGAATCGCCCTGCCTGCCCTCGGCCTTGTTGGCGCCGAGGATCACCGGCTTTTCTGTCAGGCGCAGCAGCTGGGCGAAGATCTCGTCCCCGGGCGTGATCCCCTCGCGGGCGTCGATCAGGAACAGGACGACGTCGGCCTCTTCAATGGCCAGCTCGGTCTGCTGGCGCATCCGCGCCTCGAGACTTTCGTCGGTGACGTCCTCGAAGCCGGCGGTGTCGATCAGGATCAGTTCCAGGTCGCCCAGGCTGCCCTTGGCGAAGCGGCGGTCACGGGTGACGCCGGGCTGATCGTCGACAATCGCCAGCTTCTTGCCCGCCAGGCGGTTGAACAGCGTGGACTTGCCGACGTTCGGCCGGCCGACGATGGCGAGCTTGAGGGGCATAACGAAAACGACCTTTGGACGGCGCCCGGATGGACGCCGCCGGAGGATAGCAGAATTGCGCGGAGTGCAAGGGGCGCGGCCTGCGGGGCCGCGCCCTTACCATGGAAGTCTAGCGGATGGCCACCAGCTGGGCGTCATCGGTGACCAGGTAGACCATCCCACCCGCCGCGATCGGCGAGATCAGCACCGGGGCGCCGACGTTGATGGTCTTGATGATCTCGCCAGTCTTGGCGTTGAGCGCCACGGCGCGACCATCACTGGACGCCAGGATCAGCCGGTCCGAAGCCAGCACCGGGCCGGCCCAGAGCGTGCGGCCGCCCTTGTCTTCCTTGCGGCCAAGCCCGAGGAAGCCGCCCTTTTTCTTGACGGTCTCGCCCTCGTTCAGGTTCCGGATCCAGTAGACCTCGCCCTTGGAGCGGGAGGCGCAGATGACCTCGCCGGCCTGGGAGACGATGTAGACCACGTCGCCGGCAGGCCAGGGGCTGCTGATCGAGGCGACCGGCAGCGACCAGCGCGCCTGTCCCGAACGCAGGTCGGTGGCGGCGAAAACGCCGGAGTGGCTGGCGGCGTAGATGTCGCCTTCATAGACCACGGGGCGGCCGGCGACGTCGCGGATCTCCGACAGCGCGCTGGTCCGGCTGGCCTTGGCCAGGGTGGTGTTCCACAGATCGTTGCCGTTGGCGGCGCGCAGGGCCACGACCTCGCCCGAGGCGAAGGCGCCGATGACCGTGTCGCCGGCCGCGGCGGGGCTCGAGGACGCCAGGATCCGGGCCGGCTCGACCAGCGCCTGGTAGGTCCAGCCCGGCGAGCCGGTGGCGGTGTCAAAGGTCAGCAGCTCGTTGTCGGTGCTGATCACGAACACGCGGCCGTTGGTGACGATCGGCGCGCCGTGGATCGGCGAGCCGGTTTCGCGGCGCCAGCCCACTTCACCGGACGCGGGATCGACCTGGGCCACGAAGCGGAAGCCGGACGAGACGTACAGCTTGCCGCCCGACCAGGCGACGCCGCCGCCGAAGCCGCGCTTGTCGCGCTTGGTCCGGGCGTGGATCGCCTTGCGCCAGATCACCGAGCCGGTCTGGGCGTCGACGGCGGCGAGGTCCGACTCGGCGTCCATGACATACAGGCGGCCATCGACCAGGATCGGCGGGGCGGTGACGTGGAAGTGGCGGTTGGAGCCCTTGCCGAAGCTCTTGCGCCAGGCGATCTCGAAGGCCGGCGCGGCCTCGACGTGATCGACCTTCACGGCGGGATCGCCGCCGGGCTGCGGCCAGTTTGCGGTCGCCGTAGCGACCGGCAGGTAGAAGTCCAGGCCCTTCAGGCTCTCGGCCGTCTCGACCTTCTGATCGAAGGCGACGATGGAGATGCGGCGACCGTCGCCGGCCACTTCCTTGGGCTCGTCCTTCTTGAACGGGTTCATGTCGCTGACCGCGCTGAGGGTCGAGCAACCCGCCAGCGCCAGGGCGCTGGCGGCCAGGACGGCGACGCCGCCGATACGCTTGGTCATTGGGCGGGTCCCTGCTGGACTTGGGGTTCGGCGCCCGGCGGCAGCATGCCTGCGGGCAGCGTCGGAGCCGGAGGCGGAAGGGCGGCGGCGGCCTTGACGGCCGCGGGGATGGTGGCGGCCGAGCCGGAGTTGATCAGGGCGATGGCGGCCTGGGCGCGCTGGCGCATGCCGTCGGAGGCGTCGAGCACCTGGGACAGGACCACGAAGTCGGCCTTCGCGTCGGCAGGCTTGCCCGCCATGATCTTGGCGAAGGCCAGCGCCTCGCGCGCCTCCAGGCGGTAGGGCCGCTTCTCTTCCATCAGGGGGGTCAGCCTCGCCTCCAGATCCTTGTAAGGAGCGGTATCGAGAAGCGCCAAGGCGGATTTGAGGCGGGCCTCGTCGGCCAGCACGGGGTCATCGGCGACCTTCGCGGCCTGGTCCAGCAGGGCCACGGCCTCGTCGGTCTTGCCCGCGTTCAGGCGCATGCCGGCCTGCGACATCAGCGCCATGGCCGGGTAGCCCTTCACCGGCGCCTTGGCCACTTCGCCCAGCAGGGTGAAGGCCTTGGTCTCGTCGCCCTGCTCGCGCGCCTTCATCGCCTCGATGTAGGCGGTCGCCGCCTTGTCGCCCTGGCTGGTGGTCCAGGCGTCCCAACCCCACAGGCCGCCCGCGAACACCACGCCGGCGACGCCCGCGCCGATGGCCCAGGGCAGCAGCTTCAGTCCCAGCGCCTTGTAGCGCTCGGCCCGGATCTGCTCCTCGACCTCTTCAAATACATCGACCACGTACAGACGCTCCGAATTCCGGCGATAAGGCCGGGAACCTATAGGGTCAGCCGCGCCGCTGCAACGCGGCTCGCGTGTTGCAGTCGGGAGAATGGCTCACGGCTCACGGGGCTCGTTCTGGCCTGGTCGAAACACTGGTCGAAGCGGGGCGAGTCGCCCTCCGTTTCTTCCGGGTGGACGGATCCGCGACGTACGCCTGCGCCTCAAGATGGGCGCGCCAGAATGACCGCATCGCGCCGAGGAAGCCGCCCCCGACGAGCACGAACGCCACCAGAGCTGTCGGAGCGGACAGGCGCGAGCCGTCAACGAAGAACGAGATCGCGGCGGCGGCGAGCCCGCACCCCATGATCCAGGCAAGAGAGGCAGGCCAGCGCCTGTGTCGGCTGAAGATGACCTCGGCATACGCCGCATCCCGCCCGCCCCTGAACAACACCCCCTGGATGATGTGGGCAGACTGCTTCTCGCTCTTGGCGAGGATCAGAGCGCCGAGGAACAGGCCAATGGCCGCCGCAAGGAGCGCACCCCAGATCGCGGACATGTCGATCATCGTCGGGGCGGAGCGTCCGGCATGTCAGGGCTTCTTCGAGAAGTAGGTTTCGGCCTCGCCGGGGAAGGTCCGGGCCCGCACGTCGGCGGCGTAGGACGCGGCGGCGGCGGCGATCTCGCCCTTCAGATCGGCGTAGCGGCGCACGAACTTCGGGGTCCAGTCGAACAGGCCCAGCATGTCGTCGGTGACCAGGATCTGGCCGTCGCAGCCGGCGCTGGCCCCGATGCCGATGGTCGGGGCGGCGATGGCGGCGGTGATGTCCCGGGCCAGCGGCTCGGCGACCCCCTCGACCACCACCGCGAAGGCGCCGGCGTCCGTGGTGGCGCGGGCCTCGGCGAGGATGCGTTCGCGTTCGACCTCGGTTCGGCCCTTGGCCTTGAAGCCGCCGTCGACCAGCACGGCCTGGGGCCGAAGGCCGACGTGGCCCATCACCGGGATGCCGCGCTTGACCAGGTAGTCGATGGTGGCCGGCACGGTCGGGCCGCTCTCGACCTTCACGGCCTGGCAGCCGGTCTCCTTCATGATCCGCGCGGCGTTGTCGTAGGCCACGCTCGGCTCGCCCTCGTAGGAGCCGAACGGCATATCGACCACGACCATGGCCTTGCGCGAGCCGCGCATCACCGCCTGGCCGTGCAGGATCATCATCTCCAGCGTGACGCCGACGGTGTTGGGCAGGCCGTGGACGACCATGCCGAGCGAGTCGCCGACCAGCAGCAGGTCGCACGCCTCATCGAGGATGGCGGCGACCGGCGCGGTGTAGGCGGTCAGGCAGACGATCGGATCACCGCCCTTGCGAGCAGCGATGTCCGGCGCGGCGAGCCGGCGCACGGGGTCCTGGCGGTGAGCGGACAGGGCGGCGTCCCCCTTCGGGTTACTTGAGGTCCTCGACCGCCCGGGTGACGGCGAAGGCGAGGGCCATAACACCCAGCGCCGCGCCCATCCAGATCACCTGTCCGCCGTAGGGCAGCGCCGAGGCGGCGTCGCCAACCTCCAGCAGGCTCATCAGCGAACCGCCCAGCGCCTCGGCCTGCCGGCCGGTGGCGGCGGCGGCCGTCTCGAGCACCATGCGCGAGCCCAGCACCTGGGCGACCCCGATCAGGCCAGCGACCAGTCCGGCGGCGCCGAGCGCCAGCTGCCGCACATTCCAGCCGCGATCGAGCCGCATCTCCACAAGACGCGCGAAGGCTTCACTATCAGGCATGGGCGGCGGCTCGTTGAACAGCCGGTCCAGCTTCATTTCGAAATCGAGGTCAGACATGACCCACGCTCCCCGCCGGCTCGCCTTCCGCGCCTGTCGCAGGCGCAAGTCGTAGCCGGAGCTTATCCAGACCACGTTTGACATGAGATTTGACCGTTCCAAGTGGCAGGTTCAAGGCATCGGCGGCCTCGACGTGAGAAACACCGGCCCCGTAGCAGAGCGAGACGCACATGCGCTCGGCCGGCGACAGGGCTTTCATGGCCTCGTCCAGGTCTATCCGCGAAGCGACGAAGCTCTCGCCGCCATGGCCTTCGTCCGCGGTTTCCGCCTCCAGGTCGAAGCGGGCCTCCTTCTTCCAGCGCCGCACATACAGCCTGGCCGCGATCTTGCGGACCCAGGCCGAGAAGGCGCCCTCGCCGCGGTACTCCGCGATCCGCTCGAAGGCGGCGAGGAAGGCGTCCTGGGCGATGTCGTCGGCGATGGAGGCTTCGGCGCCCATGCGCCGCAGAAGTCCCCGCACGGCCGACCCGTGACGGCGAACCAGTTCGCCGAAGGCCGGCCGATCGCCCGCCGCCGCGAGGGCGGCGAGCTCGACATCGTGCAGACTGGCGGGTGGTCGTGCCCCAGCCATGTGCTTGCGCTCCCCTTCAAGCCGCCTGACGGATCAGGGCTGCTTCGCCTTGTTCGGGTTGAAGAAGCTGAGGACGACGTAGGCCACGCCGATGATGATCGGAATGCCGCCGAAGCCGAGCATCGGGTGGAAGGCCTCGGCCTCCTGGTAGCCGATCATGAAGCCGAGCAGGCAGATGCCCGCGCCGACGGCGATCCAGATGACGCCGGTGCGCACGTCGCTGAGCGCGGTCGGGGCGACCTTCACGTTTTTGGTCATCGCCTCGATCATTTCGGGCGGCACCGGTTGGCCCTTTTCGATGGCCGCGCGCAGGGTCGCCTGCATCTCGCGGCGCTCCTTGCTCTTGAGCCAGGCCGGAATGACGATGATCGAGATGATCATCAGGAAGGGCATGCTGACCGCGACCAGCGGGATGAGATCTTCCATGGCAGTTGTGTCCTCGATGTCGGGACGGAGCGTCGTTGCGTCCGCCTTCTGATGGATAGAGGCGGCGGCGACGCGGATCAGATGCGTCCTTCCGGATGAAATGTTCGTAACGCGGACCGGCGGGCCCGCAGGCGACTCACTTACGCTGGGTCAGGAGCATGCCGCGCTTCACGACGCCCGTCGCGTCAGCCGAACGCCGCCGCGTATTGCTCGGGTTTGAACCCGACCAGCAGGGCGCCGTCCACGTCCAGCACCGGCCGCTTGATCATCGAGGGCTGGGCGACCATCAGGGCGATGGCCCTGGCCTCGTCGATCCCCTGCTTGTCGGCGTCGGGCAGCGAGCGGAACGTCGTGCCGGATCGGTTCAGCAGCACCTCCCAGCCCACCTTGCCGGCCCAGGCCTTCAGCGTCGCCGCGTCGATACCCACGGCCTTGTAGTCGTGGAAGGCGTAGGCGATCCCCTGCCCGTCCAGCCAGGTCCGGGCCTTCTTCATGGTGTCGCAGGCCTTGATGCCGTGCAGGGTGACGGTGCGGGTCATGGGCGCCTCAGCCGATCGTGAACAGGGAATAGACCGGCCCGGTCGCCGTCTGCACACCCGTGCCGACGACGACGGCGTCGTTGAGCCAGCGATAGCGCTCATCGCCGCATTCGAACCGCGCGACGACGGCCAGGGAGTACTCCGACGGATCGAGCACCGCCCCCTTCGCGAACCGCGCCATGACTTCCGGCGCGGCGAGGAACCGACCTTGGTAGGTCAGGTAGACCATGGCGCCGTCGTCGGTCTTCAGCGTCAGGCGGACGTCGATGACCATGACGCCGTCCGCACGATTGATCACCCAGTCGGCGCCGCCGATCACCGTGCCGGACAGGCGCTCGCCGGCGAAGGTTCCGCCGGTCACCGGCGCGATGCGGCGAAGGCCCGCCGGCGTCTCGCCGATCAGGGTCATGGCGCGGAAATCGACCGTCAGGGTCAGGGTGGTCAGGGGAGTGTGCTGAAGGCCGGTCATGGCCCCGCCCTAGCATCGGCCGATCAGTTTGTATCGGGGGCCGCGTCGGCGCGGGCGAAGAAGACAGTCACCGTCATGCCCTGTCCCGGAGCGGACTCGACCTCGACCGTCGCCTGGGCGTTCTGGCGCAGCGACTGGACGATCAGCACGCCGAGGCGGCCGGGCTTTGGCCAGACCGCGCCTTCGGCGAGTCCGACGCCGTCGTCGGAAATGATGACCTTGCAGCCGGTGTCGTCGATCAGGCTGTGCAGGCTGATCGTGCCGCCGTCGCGACCGACGAAGGCGTGCTTGAGCGAGTTGGTCAGCACCTCGTTGACCACCAGACCGGCCGGCATGGCGACATTGATCGACACCGGCCAGGTATCGACCTGCAGGTTCAGGTGAATGCCCTCGACCGCGTGGGCCTGCATCACCGCCGAGGCGATCTGGCTCAGATAGACGCCCAGGTCGACGCTCTCGCCGAAGGAATCGGCCGACAGGGTCTGGTAGAGTATCGCCAGCGCGCCAACCCGGCCGGCGAGACGGTCGAACGGCTCTCCCGCCGTCCCGTCGTGCGTGTTGCGGGCCTCCAACCGGATCAGGGCGGTGATCATCTGGAGATTGTTCTTCACACGGTGCTGCAGCTCCTGCAGCAGAATGTCCTTCTCCTGGACCAGCAGTTCCAGATCGGCGCGGTCGCGCGGCGCGATCTCCGCCAAGGCGACCAGCCGGAACATGGGACGACCGTCGTCGTCCTGGATGATGTTGGACCAGGCGTCGACGGCGACAGGGCCGCCCTCCCCGTCCAGGTTGAAGGCGCCGATGTAGTCCTCGTCGGCGGCGATCGCGTCGCTGAGGTTGCGGCCCGCCGCGGCGGACGCGATCGTGTTCAGCACGCCCCAGGGCCGGCCCTCGACCGAAGATGCCACCTGTCCGGTAAGCCGTTCGAACTCGATGTTGGCGTAGGTCACCCGTTCGGACGGGTGCAGTTCGGCCACCGCCACCGCCAGCGGCATGTGGTCAAGGAACTGCTTGAAGCGGTCGCTTTCCAGCGCCTCCGCCAGGTTTGGCGTGTCGAGCAGGCTGCCCACCGCCGACTTGTCTTCACTGTCCGACATCTGCGCGGTCGCCCTTGGGTTCGCTGGATCAATGGCTACAACGCGCGAACTACGCCTTTCGTATGGGCCGCTTCGCTGGACCGGCGAAACAGTTTCGCCGCGCGGCGGCCGCTAACGCCGCGACGGGTACTGCCGGCGGGCGGTCAGACGGGTGACGAAGGCCTCGTGGCTGTCGAGGCCGTCCAGGTCGTCGATGCGCCGGGCGAGCGCCTCGGCCTCGTCCGCCAGCGGCTCGGCGTCGGCGCGCGTGGCGGGGCGGGACCACAGGCTGCTGATGGCGGCCCGCAGCAGGATCAGCGCGGCGCGAGGATAGCGGGCGTCCAGCCGGGCCGCCCATTCCGCCAGGAGGCCGGCCTCCCCGGACACTTCATCCCGCCGCGCTAGGACCATGGCCGCCGCCTCCGGCAGCGCCGGCCAGGCGATCAGGAAGGCCAGTCCCTCGGCGAAGACCGGGTAGCGCGCCGCGACTTCGAACGCGCGGTCGCTGGCCTCGACATCGTCGAAATCCGGCAGGGCTTTCAGGAACCGCCGCAGCTGCTCAGCCGACAGGGTCCGCTCGAAGGCCGCCCAGCGCTCCTCATGCGCGGCCGTGGTCTCGCCGGACTTCTCCAGAACCTCGATCCAGGCGTCATACCAGGGCTCGGCGGCCGGATCGGCGCGGCCGTCGAGGGCGCGCGCGCGGCTGCGTGGATCGGCCGCCTGGAGCGTGGCCAGCGCCTCCTCGATGCGGCCGGCGTCGAGCAGCCGACGCCCGACCGCCGCCGCCGTGCCTGGGTCGTGGCGCAGGGTGGAGGGCACCGTCTCCAGGAAGGCGTCGACGTCGCCGGCCGCGTCAGCCACCGCGCGCAGCACCCGGGCCGAAGGCTTGAACGCCGGGCGGGCGGCGATCCGGGCCTTGAGCTCGGCCTGAACGGCGGCGCCGAACGTCTGCCCGAAGCCGGCCAGCGCGGGCCCGAGCCGCTCGGCCCAGGAGGCCGAACCTCGAAACAGCATGTCGGCCACCTCGCCGGCCAGGGCGATGTCGGCCGGGGCCCGCGGGGCGAGGGCGGCCATGTCCGCCGCCGCCGCCTCGAACACCTGAGCCAGTTCGCCCTTTGGGTCCTTGACCCGCAGGGACAGGCCGTCGGCCAGATCGAGGAAGGTCCACAGCCGCCGCATCGCGAGGCCGGCGTCCAGATCGGCCAGTCGTCCGGCGATCATCCGTCGCAGCACATGCAGGTGGAGGATCAGCTCCGGCCGCTTGCGCCAGGACACCTTGGCCTTGCTGCCGCCAACCATGGCCAGGCGCTTGTCGATTTCCTCGGCCAGGTGCGGCGCGCCGACCCGCGCGGCCAGCTCCATGCGCAAGCGTCGCTTGAGCGCCGGCTGGCTCTCGCTGAGTTCAAGCAGGAGCGCGGCAAGGCTGTCGGCGCCGAGCGCTTCGAGGTTGGCCGCGGTCAGTCGCCGCGCCGAGGCTGGGGCCTTCTTCGCCGTCATGCCTCCGGGCGTAGCCGATCCGGCGTCTGGCGGCCAGTCGAGAGCGCTTCGGACAAGCCCTCCATAGGAAGGCGGACAGGGACTTCTTTGAATCCTGCCGTTCCCGCTCGACCGGCTGGACATCGATGCGACGGGACCGGAACCGGTCCGGCGTCGGTCGCCAGATGCAGCGCCGCAGGGCGGACGCCTGAGCGCGCCGGCCGGCCAACTCGCCCCCTCCCCGATCTAGCCGAATTGCGCGATCGTCACGGTCCGGTCTTTGGCCTCGCCGCCCCCGACCACAGTCTGGCCGTCCACCTCGAGCCAGGCATGGGCGCTGAGCACGCCGCCGTCGCGAGCCACGCCGAAGTATACGCGGGATATGACTCCCCGCCGGGCGAGAAGGGCGCGCGCGGCCAGGGCTTGCGGCAGGCACACCGCCTTCCAGGGCACGTGGCGCGCCGCTGTCACGGTCGCCCGCCCGACGCGCTCCGGCAGGTCGCCCGGATAGGTTCGGGGCGCGGGTTCACGGTCCAGCCACGTCGCTACCATCCGGAAGGGCAACAGGGTCAGAGCCAGGCGGGCCGCGGCAAGCGCGGCAACCGCCTCGATCAGGAGCCAACGATCCAGCGGCTCTCGAGCCCTCCATGCCGCCAGTCGTCGCCTCGCCGTCATGCTCGCCTCGTCCTCACGCCCGGGAACAAGCCCTTGTCAGCGACATCTGGCAAGTCAATCCTCGCAGCGCGCCAGCGGGGTGTTGGCATCTGCGATCGTGGGCGAGTCCGGGAGGATCGGAAGCCTCGCGGACGCCGCCCTGCGCGGGCTGACAGCACCGGGGATCGTCCCTCCGGACTGGATCGCGATCGTTTGTCCAGGCCGTGGCGCCATTCTCAACCCCCAAGGCTCGCACAGTGATCGAGGCCCGGCGACGGGCGGATCAGGCGCTTGACCAAACCCCGCGGCATCCTCGTCTTCGCCACGACGACCGCGTCGCCAGTGGAGGCGAGCTAGCGTTGGTCTGACAGCATCACTGTTAGCGTGTTGCGCTGACGGAGAAGTCGCACCGGGCTCCAGTCGTCGGCGGCCGGGGTCGTTGCGAGGGGTAGCGACTTTCGCAGGCGCGCCAGCACGATGCGGGCCTCAAGCCTGGCCAGTTGCGCGCCGAGGCAGTGGGTAACGCCCATTCCGAAGGCGAGATGCGGATTGGATGAGCGCGTCAGATCAAATCTGTCAGGGTCGGTGAAGTGCTCCGGGTCACGATTGGCATCGGCAAGCATCAGGTAGATAAGATCGCCTCGCGCGATCGTGCTTTCGCCAATCATCAGGTCCTCGGTCGCCACACGACCCACGCCGCGGACCGGCCCGTCGAAGCGCAGAACTTCCTCGATCGCAGGCAGGATGAGCGCCTCGTCATCGGCCAATCGTTGCGCGTCAGCCGGACGCTCAAGCAGCAGTCCAACGGCGTTGGCGATAAGATCGCGGGTGGTGGCGCTGCCGGCGTAGAGCAGCATCAAGCACCAGTAGTCGATCATCTGGGGATCGATGCCTTCCGCATCGGCGACGTTCCAGATCGACTTCAGCATCGGCGACGGAGGGCCTCGGCGCAGTTCGGGGCCAATCCATCGCATCGCGGCGGTCTGGGCGAAGCGAGCGTGCTGGCGCGCCTGTTCGGTGGCCCCCATGTCATGGCCGCGCGTAATCGCTTCGAACAGCGGGCGCAGCTGGGCATGATCCTTCCGCGGCAGGCCGAGCAATTCGCCCATCACGGCGACCGGGAGCGGGAATGCCAGGTCGCGCACGATATCCATGCTACCGACGGCTTCCGCTTCGGTGACGACCCTGTCGACCGTCGACTCAATGAAATCGGCCAGTTGTTCGACCCTGCGTGGCGCCAGATGCTGGGCCAGGGATCTGCGAAGCGGACGCACCCGATGCGAACGTTGCCCCGTGGCGTCGTCAACGAGGTGGTTCGCGGTCTGGCCCACTGCCAGCGGCTTGTGGATCACCAACCGCGGGTCGTGGAGCGCCTCGCGTACGTCCTGGTATCGAACCAGTGTCAGGGGCGCTTCCGGCGTCATCAGGGTTTCCGGGCCGTGGCGATGACGTAGGCCAGAACCGGCAGCGCCTCGATCTTGCGCACGAAGCGGATCAACCGGTTGAACTCCTCGGTGTCGATCCGCTTGCTGAGCAGTTCATGAAGCGCCGTATTCTTGTAGTGTTCGGCGAAGGCGAGCCAGCTTGGCTTGGTGATGTCTTCAATGATCACGTGGCGGAAGCCGCACTCGTCCCAGAGCTCGCGATACTGCGAAAGGTCGGAATAGCACTCCTGGCCGGCGAGGACCTTTTTGAAGGCTGTGGGCTCACCATTGAAGACCATATCCGCCACGACGATCTCACCGCCGGGCTTCAACACCCGCAACGCCTCCTTGAGGAATTCGCGACGCCCCTTGAAGTGCAGAGCCGCCTCGACGCTGACCACGGCGCCGAACATTTCATCCGCGAAGCCCATGCGTTCTGCGGGCATGTTCTCGAAATGCGCGCCCGGCACGCGCTTGCGGCACTGGTCGATCTGATAGTCCGAAACATTGATGCCGTAGAGATCGCTCCCGGCGAATGCGCGGGACAGATACTCGGTCGTCCCGCCCAGCCCGCAACCCACGTCAAGCACAGGGTCGTTGCCCGGACGGATCTTGCTGACCACCGCCGCCATCATGTTTTCGCATGCGCTCGCGAAATCAGAGGTGCCCGGGAGGAAGAGACCGAGGTTTGCGTAGCCGTAGTCGGCGCGCTCGCCGACATAGAGAGCACCCTTCTGAAAGAAGCGGTCATAGGACCCCGTCAGAGTCTCCTGGTACTCAGTCAGCATCTGTCGCCCCGGTTATCGACACGCGGATGGATCGCGCTTCATGGACCAGCCATGACTCCCGCCAACGAACGGGCTCCACAAGCTGCAATCTCGGAATAATTGGCGCAGTCATATCGAGCACCGCGGAAACTTCCAGTCGCGCAAGCGCCGCGCCCAGGCAATGGTAGCGGCCAAGCCCGAACGTCAAGCTATGACCTTGCCTTTCCCCAGTCGGGATCGACGCATTATCCACCCCGCCGATCAGAAGGTACACCTTCTGTCCCGCCGCAAGGGTGACATCCCCGAGTTGCACTGTCTCACGCACGTAGCGCTTGAGCGCGAGGATGGGTGAGTTCCAGCGCAGCAGATCCTCCACGCCGCCCGGATCGCTCGAAACGCTTCCTTCGCCCCCCCTGCCGACGAGGTGCGCCAGGATATTGGCCAGGCACCCGGCCGTCGTTGTCGTGCCGGCCGTGAACAACTTCGAGCAGGTGTCAATCATGCTGGCGTCCGGCAAGGCCTGCTCCGATTGGGCCTCGCGCAGCAGCCGCAACAACGGCGTGTCTGACGCCGTTGACCAGAGTCTCTGGAAGTAAGCTGACAGCGCGGGAGCCGTAACAGGGCCCCTTGGGCGACCGCTCCAGTCCAGGTCATAGGATTCGAGGATCCTCTCGCCCAGTCGCTGCAGCGGGGGCAGGTCCGCCGCCGGAATGCCGAGCAGTTCCGCCATCACCCGCGACGGGACGTAGTGGGCCACGGCATCGACCAGATCCACTTCGGCGCCGGCCTCCAGCCGGGCTGCGCACTGCCGGGTGACTTTGGTCACAGTCTCGGTGAGAATCGGCCCCGAGGCCGAAAACCATGCGCGCAGCCGCTTCGCCACCGTGGAGCGAAAATCGGATGACTGGTCGGCAAATGAACTGCTTGGCGTGATCGTGAGCCGATCATCGCGAAGCAAGGCCACGATGTCGGCGCGCGCGCTCATGAACCAGGCGTCCCGCTCGGCCATGTAGTAGCCGGGCGTCTCTTCGCTCAGTCGGGCAAGATAGGGATAGGGGTCGCGTGCAAAGTCGGCGCCCGGCGCGCCGCGTCCGAAGAGCGTCGCAGTTTCGCTCATGACGCCTTGAGCACCAGATAGGGGCCGATGACCAGGCCGTGCAGGCCCGTGTCGCGAAACAGCTCCGCGGCCTCGACCGGAGTCTCGGCGATCGGCTGTCCCCGGCGGTTGAGCGACGTGTTGAGCAGGACCCCGATGCCGGTGCGGGCGCGGAAGGCGCTCAGCAGAGCATGAAAATCCGGGTCGTCCTCCTGCCTCAGGGTCTGCACCCGAGCCGTGCCGTCAACGTGCACGACGGCTCCGATGCGGCCACGCCACGCTTCCCGCACGGGTACGACGAACAGCATGTAGGGGCTGTCCCCGTCCATTTCAAAATAGGTGTCGGCGTCTTCGGCGAGCACCGTGGGCGCGAAGGGGCGGAAGTCTTCCCTGAACTTGATCCTGGCGTTGATATAGTCCCGCAGCTCCGGGCGTCGCGGATCGGCAAGGATGCTGCGGTGCCCCAGCGCGCGCGGGCCGAACTCGGCCCCGCCCCGGCACCACGCCAGCGTCTTCCCGTCAGCGAGGGCCTCCGCCATCGCCGATGGGAGATCGTCAGGACGCGTCACAATGGCCCCGTCGCCGACGGCCTGTATGGCACGCTCCATCTGCGCCGCATCCGCCTCATAGCCGCGCCCCAGAAACGCCGAGCCGTCATGGCGCACCCGCTCACGCCCCAGAACCGTATGCCAGCCGTAGTAGGCGCATCCGATGGCGAGGCCGGAATCGTCCGCCGCGGGCGGGACGAAGACCCGCTCGAAGGGCGTTTCATTCAGAATCCGGGTGTTCGCCACCGCGTTGAGCGCGACGCCGCCGGCGAAGCAGAGATTGGGGCTGGGATGTACGTCGTACCGGGCGCGGGCGAGTTCGACCAGGGCGCGTTCGATCTCCGACTGCACCATGCGCGCGACATCGGCGAAATACTGGAACCGCTGTTTGAAGTCTTCGTCAGAGCTCCGCCGATCACGAAACTCGCTCATCCAGTCGTAGTCGACGAACACCCTGCCGTCGCGGACGTCAAAGATTCGGTGCTGATAGGCTCCGGGCCGGCCATACGGCGCCAACCCCATCAGTTTACCGAGATCACTCGTGCCGCCAAACATGTAGCGGCTGGCCCCCGCATAGGCGCCCCGATCGAATGCCGGGTGGTGTCCGGATGCATGGGGTAGTCGCACTGAAAGCGGCCGAACGGTGAGAAGTCCTTGAAGCGCGCCTGCATCTGGACGCCCGATGCGGCGTAGTAGCTGTCCTTCTCAAACCACAGCGCCGCCATGTCCCCGACCGGATGCTCCGGCAAAATCGCGCCCTCGAGGTCGATGCAATCTTCAAAGGCGTTGCCGCAGCCGTCGACGACCAGCACGGCCGCCTCATCGAAGGGACTGAGGTAGAAGGCGCTGCTGGCGTGAGCCAGATGGTGGGAAATCGTGACCACCGGCTTGTCTTCGGGAATCGACCTCTTCCCGCGGTACCAGCCATTGCCATAGGCGAAGCTGCCGAAGTTGGCGTTTTGCACGACGAGGGCGATGTCGTCCCAGCCGATCCCTGCCGCGTTTAGGCAATAGGCGATCGCGAAGCTGTCGTTGCCGCCGTCGTTCTTGACCTTGGTGAGGCGCTCTTTCTCGATCGCCACGGCGATCTCGCCATCCTTGAGGAGGCATGCCGAGCCGTTATGCGACAGCCCCACCCCCAGAACGTACACAGGTTTGGGCAGGGCCATTTTTCTTGTTCAACTCATCAACACCCCGGCACTATAGGCAAGTCATGCTGCCGCGCAAACGGGTAGCGGTGCGGAACCGGCGGCCGGCAAGTGACCCGGCTTGCCCGTGAACGTCATGGGCAATACGGTCTCGCAAATGACCCCCAGCCCCGCCCTGCGGAACCTGTTTCATCCGGTCGATCCGACCGAGATCGCCGAAGCGGCGTCCCAGGGTTTCCGGCTCTATCGCGAGACCGGACGCGCGGAGGCGTTTGCCCGCCTGCTGCCCTGGGAAACCCTGAACACGCTGATTACGTCCGATGCGCTCGTGAGCGGGCGGGTCAGCATGGCGCGGCAGGGACGTTCGCTGCCGCTCGAAATGATGGGGGCTGCGGGGCGCCCGAAGAGCGGCGACTGGATCGCGCCGGATGCGATCCAGAACCTGTGCAATCAAGGCGCGAGCTTCGTTCTAAACAATGTCGAGAGGCAGGCGCCCGCCATTGCCGCGATGAACGCCATGATCGAGCGTTATCTGCGGTGTGAAACGATCACCAACGCCTATGCCAGCTTCAACCTTGAGAGCGCCTTCAAGGCGCATTTCGACCCCCATGACGTGCTGATCCTGCAGCTCCATGGCCGTAAGCGATGGTGGTGCTATGGACAGATCGAACAGTTTCCACTGAAGGCGAAGGCCTTCGCGAATGAAGAGCTTCCTCCGCCCGATTGGGAAGGCGTTCTCGAACCGGGTGATATCCTGTTCGTCCCGCGCGGCGATGTGCATCGCGCCCAGGTGGAGGGCGCCAACTCCCTCCATCTGACGGTCACGATGACGCCGCCCTCTGGCGCGGACGTCCTCGGCCAGCTGGCGCGACGGAGTTCGCGGGAGGCCCTGGGCCGGCGGTACCTGCCGGTTGGGGCCGACGCTGGCCTCCGGCGCGAACACCAGGAAGAGTTGAAGGCGATGTTCCATCGTCTTGTCGACGCCTTCGACATTGATGACCTTCTCGCGGAGCTGGATCGCGCCCGCGCGCCGGCCAGCCCGTTCAATCTGGGCCTCGCCCAGGCGCTTGAGCCGGGGACAAACGTTCAGCCTGCCCTGCGGCGGCGGCTGGACCTGCCCGAAGCAAGCGGGGCGGATATTCGCGTGGAGATCGGCGCCACGGTCGTGAGCCTGTCCGCCGTCGAACGCGATGTGCTGGCGGCCTTGCTGGAAGCTGACGCCCTGACGATGGAGCAGCTTTCCGTGAGACTTCCCGGTGCCGACGTGTATGGCGGCGTGGCGAGTCTGGCGCGCAAGGCGGTGGTGTTTCTGTTCGCTCCGACCTGAAGCAGCGCCGATGCGGAGTTGCCGTTTGGCGGATCAATGGCTATACAGGCCCCTCAGCCGACTCCTTGTTTTTGAGCGGTTGCAGCCGAGAGGAAGCGAGTGATGCAGGATAAAGTTGCGCAGACGCAAGACAGCGCCCAGGGTGATCGCCTCCCCTATGCTCGCCCGGACCTCGTGGAAGTTGGCCAGATTGCCGACGTGACGCTGAGCAACGGCAATAACGTCGGTGGCGACGGCTCCTATTCCTGAGACCGATCTGGCGCTCGCGCCTTTCGGCGGGCCCTGCCGGTTCTTGTGCAGGGTCCTGTCTCTTCCGGTGTTTGCAAGAGTTTTTGGCGCGCCCCGTGACCAAGGGAGACGGCGAGTTTGGCTGGCACTAGCGTGTACGTGAGAAACCCGAGCGTCCTCTGGACCGAGCTCGATGGTCAGTTCCTTCTCATGGACATTGAGAGCGGCGCCTACTTCGAGTTGACCGGCGTTGGAAGCGCGATCTGGCGCGTGCTTGAGGCTTCGCGCTCGGAAGCAGACATCGTCGACCATATCGTCGAGCGTTACAGCGTCGAGAAACAAGAGTGCGAACGGGACGTTCGGACTTTTGTGGACAAGCTGCTGGCCGCCAGGATGTTGTACGAAGAGGCTGGCGCTCCAAGCCTTTCCGGTTCCGCACTGCCGGTGGGATGACCTTTCTGGCAGGCATCGTTCGGCATGATGGTCGAGCGGTCCCCGGCGAATGGATTTCCTGTCTCGCGCAGGTCGGCGCTGGGAAGGGCGAAATTCAGACACTGCTGTCTGCGAACGCCGACGCCGTCTTTCTGGCTAGTGAAGGCGCCGGGAGGGAGTTTGCGGACTCCACGCTCCTTTCCGACGCTCGATTAGACGAGCGTGAGGCCTTGCTCTCCCAACTGTCGCGCGACTTCGACCTGCCCGCCGACGCGGAAGACACCGACATTGTCGCTTGCGGCCATCGCCATCTCGGCGAGGGTTGGCTCGACGAACTCGTTGGTGATTTTACCGCTGCCGCCTGGCGCCCTGCGTCCCGGCGCCTGACTCTCTCCAGCTCACCGCTCGCGACACGAGCCCTCTTCTTCGTCGCGCAGGATGGGATCTTCGCCTTCGCCTCGACGCTGCCGGCGCTGCTTGCGTTGCCGTTCGTCTCCCACGACCTGGACGACGGCACGATCTGCCGCGTCCTGAACTTCGATGGACGCGGGCCGGCGGAGGCCACCTACTATGCCGCCGTTCGACGGCTTCCCGCTGCTCACCGCCTCACCCTGGATCACGGCAGGCTGTCGGTCGAGGTGATGCCATCCTCCCTTTCGACGCCTTCCGCCCCAACCGTAACCGTCCGTGGCGACGCCGCTGAAACGGCGCGCGGGCTGCTCATCGAGGCGGTTGAATGCCGCATGCGATCGGGCAGGACCATCGCGGTGCACCTCAGTGGCGGGCTTGATTCGTCTGCCATCGCCTGTATCGCGGCGCGCCGGCTGAAGCAGCAGGGCCGTCGGCTGATCGCCCTGTGTTCGGTGCTCCCTGCCGGCCATGACGGTCCTGAAAGCGATGAGAAAGCCTTCATCGACGCCGTCCTCGCCCAGGAGGACAACATCGACCCGGTGTGGGTTGCGGCGCCGCCGGACTGTGATCCGTTCGGAGCCCTGCCCCGCTGGTTCGATTGCCTGGGCGAGCCCTCGTACAGCACGGTCACCCATGCCGAGGAACTGCTGGGCGAAGCAGGCCAAGCCCGCGGCGTTGACGTGGTTCTCAGCGGTTTTGGCGGCGACTTCTTTCTGTCGGCCGCAACAATGCCAGCGCCCGCTGCCCTGCTGCTCAGCGGGCGCTGGAGCGCGGCCGCGGCCGAGCTCTTGCAGCTGGGCCGGGCGGCCGGTGCTCCCGGATGGCCCAGGATCTTGCGGCGACAACTGCTGGGGCCATTGGTCTCCCGGTATCGATCCCGCCGGAACGGTGCGGATATGCACTGCGCCGCGCCCGGACTTTCCGATCGTGTCTCGCGGCTCCAGGGGGTGCGCCCCAGCTCCACCGTACCGGGGATGGCGAGCGCCACCGCACATGAAACGATGCGCTACATCCTGGCCCCCGGCCACCTCGAACGTGTTCTTCCCGCAAACCGGCAGGTCTTCCTCGAGGTGTTCGGGCAGGACTTGCGCTTTCCTATGCTCGACTCGCGGATCGTCGCCTTCGTCCTTGGCCTGGGCGAAGAGGAGCTTGGTCGCGGTGGACAGTCCCGCGGCCTGATGCGTCGCGCCACGGCGGGCATCCTGCCGGAAATCATCCGACTGCGTCCGGACAAGGGGCCAGCCTTCGACCCGGCGATCGCGGCGCACAGTGCTCATGCGCGGTCAGACTTGCGCCAGTGGGTCGATTGCGCCCCTCCGATATGCTGGGACTATGTCGACAAGCAGCGCTTCATCGACGCGCTTGACGCGGTTGAGCCTACGGATCGGGCGGGTTGGCGCAGAGACATGTTCACCGCTCTGTTGACCGGCGGGCGGATCGCCAAGTTCATCGAGTGGCATATGCGGTCAGGACATAGAACGTGACACCGGCAAGGCATCTTAGTCGCCTCTACGGCCTGACGATTGAAAGTCCCTTCCCGCTCCGGGGCGCGAAGTCGCTTGCCGCGACCCACGAGGTTCCGGACGTCACAATCCAGTGGGAGCCGGAGAGCGCCTGGCGCGAGATTACAACGCCCCTGACCAGTCGCCCCGAGGCTGACGCGGATCGCCCCTGGCTCGGCCTGACGCGCGACGGTGATCTTTGCGTCGAATGGCGGCGCGAGCTCCAGTTCGTGATCAAGCCTTCCAATGATCAGATCGTCGTCGTGTGCCGGCCGGCCAAGCTCGAATTCGCGCCCACGGCGCTCATCGGCATCGGTCTGGGCCTGCTGCTGCAGAGACGCGGCGTCCTGTGCATCCATGGATCGGCGCTTTCCATCAACGGACGCACCATCACGCTGGTCGGCGAGAGCGGCGCCGGCAAGTCGACCACCGCCGCCGCACTCATCGTCCAGGGCGGGACGCTTGTTTCGGACGACGTCGTGGCGCTGCGATCCTGCGGCGACGATTTCGTCGTGGAGCCGGGCAGCACCAGTTTGCGCCTGGGCCAGGCGGCAAAGACGCGCATCCTGGGGTCGGATCTGCAACTCTCCACCGCGCCCTGGGTAGACAAGTTTCTGTGGGATGTTTCGTCCGAGGACGGAAAGGACCCACAGGCGCAGCGGCTGGACGCCATCTACCTGCTTGGTCGCGCCGAGGGCCTCGAAGGTGTCCGGCCCGAGCCGCTCGCCCCCCTGCTGGCGCTGCGCGAGCTGATCGCAGCCCTCTACCCGCAAGGTTTCAGTGCGCTTCTGACGCAAGACCGGCTGGCCCTTCTGCGCGCCGTCGTCGAGCGTGTTCCCGTCATCGTGGTGCGCTACCCCCGTCGATGGGACATCTTGCCGGAGCTGTACGAGGTTCTCGCGGGGTGATCAGTCTCGCACCGATCCTGCGCTTCGTGCTGTCCACGCGCGGTTGGGCGTGTCCTCCCGCCCTGGACGCCCTGGCGCAACGCCTTCCTCCCGTGGCGACCGCGGGCCTTGAAATGTCCCTGACCGCCGAGGGCCAGGTCGACCTGCAGCAGCGCATTCGGGGTCCCGCGGAGACACGACGTCTCGAGCAATGGCTTGCGCGCGTGCCGGAACCCTATGAGTCATGGCGGCGGCTGCGCGATGCGCTGGGGGTCATCAACCACCAGGTTGAAGAGCTATGGCTGGAGCTGGACGACGGATCCGACGAGCCGCCCTTGTCGGTCTTCGCCCGTGTTGGCGACGCACCGGACAGCGCGGCGGTGATCCGAGGCCTTCCTGACGCCTTTGGCATTCAGCTTTCGACGCCGCGCCGCGCCGCGCTGGAACGATGCCTTGCGGCCTGCGAGGGCGGCGCCCACCCCACGCATATCGGACTGATGTTGGGCCGCCCCGGCGCTCCGATCCGCGTCATCATAGACAGCGTTCGTCCGGACGATATTGGCGGGTTTCTGCAACGAGCGGGATGGCCGGGTGCGGTGGATCGCCTTCAAGACTGGACGGCCCGCCTGTTCGTCCATGCGGACCGCATCCGTCTCGCCCTGACCCTGGCTGACCAGTTCACGCCAGATATCGGCCTTGAGTGCTTTGTCGGAGATCCAACCGCGACCGATCCACGGTGGCGCTGCCTGTTCGACATGCTGGTCGACGCGGGGCTTTGCGCGGCCGATCAGCGTGAACGCCTGCTCGCCTGGCCGGCTGTCCTCTCTCCCGCCTCGAACGACAGTTGGCCGGACTCGCTGCTTGTCGACGGGTTGCTTCGTGGCGCGCAGGACATCCGCTGGCTCGAATGCCGCATGAGCCACGTCAAGGTCACCCTCCCCGCGGGCGGGGAACCAAGCGCGAAGGGATACTTCGGCTTTCTGGAGGTGTCGGACGATGCCGTGGCGCCGCCGCCACGCGGCGTGGCGTCCAGGGGCCTTTCCGAGGCGGTCGACGACGCCGTCACCTTTCTTCTCGGCGCCTGCACCCAGGCAGGGCGCTGGCTGGACTATGACGGGTTCACGGAAGGGGCGGCTGACGAATGGGTGACCGCCTACGTGGCCCACGCGCTGCACGAAAGCGGGCGTCCGCGCGCAGCGGAGGCCGCGAGCCGCGCCTGGCGCTCGCTGGTGTGCCGCGAGCGGGCCGGATGGGGCTGGAACTTCCTCCAGCCGGCGGATGCCGACAGCACGATCTGGGGTCTTCGGCTGGCCGCTGATCTGGAGCAGCTTGAAAGCGCTCCAGCGCGCGACGCCATCGCGTTCCTTCGCCGCCATGTGCACGGCGATGGCGGGGTCTCCACCTATCTGCAGGATATCCACAGTGAATGGTCCGGTGGCGCGCAGATCAATGCCGGCTGGTTTGAAGCCCATGCGTGCGTCACCGCCGCCGCGGCGCAACTGGACAACCTCGGCCCTGGCCCGCTCGACTATCTGCGGCGCACGCAGCAATCCGACGGGACATGGGGCGGCTACTGGTGGGAAAGCAAGGCTTACGCCACCGCGCTCGCCGCCGAAGCGCTCGCGATGACAGGATATCCCGAGGACGCCGCCCGCGTGGCGCGCGCCGCCGAGGCGGCGGGCGTTTTGCTCGATCGCGCGGCGAACCGGGACGTGCTCCATGAGCGGCCATTCGAGACGGCGTTGGCATTGCGGACGGCATTGCTCGTCCCCGGCGCCCCGCCCGCGTGGCTCGGAAAGGCGCGCGATAGTCTGCTTGCGGGGCAGCGGGCGGATGGTTCGTGGACGGGCTCCGGGGCGATGTCGATCCCGAACCGCAAGGGTGAGTTCGTTGCGGCGATCGACAATCGACGAAACCTGACAACGGCAACCGTGCTGACCGCCCTGGTCAGGCTGGAAAGCGGTAGAGGCTGACGACCGGCTTATCGCCTGTCAGCCCGCAGGGGCCTTGCCCCGCTTGCTGCGCAACGCGCGCAAAGCCCAGTCGTGTCTGAACGCGTCGCGCAGGTTGGATGCATCGAAGGACAGGCCCTGTTCGCCGCCCATGGCGACGACGTCGTCGAGCCCGAGGTCGTCCTGACGGGCGATCATCGCCAAACGTAAAGTCTCGTCACGACGCACGAGGTTAATGAACATCAAGGCCTGTTGCGCGCTCATGATGAGCATGCTGCCGCCAGGCTCCTCCCAAGGTCAAGAGGACCGATCATGTGGCCACCTGATCAGACCCTCGCGAGCCTCCTGGCGAGGCGGAGATCCCGCGCGTCCGGCGCAAGAACGCGCTGCTCCAGCCCGAACACGCCGGGGCGCGCGAGCTGGAGAAGGCCAGCGATCATGCCCTGGCCTGGATCGTGATCGATTGACGGAGGGCCGATGACAACCGATTGCCGCTTCCGCTCTCCGCGCCAGCAGGCCATGAAGCCGTATGCAGCTTGGCATTCTCGAAACCGGCGGACCGCCCGCCGAACTTGGCGACCTCTTCCAGGGCTACGGCAACATGATGCGGCGGATGCTGGGCCCCGCCTTCCGCGCCCGAACCTACGATATTCGCGCCGGAGACCTGCCGGCGACGCCCGACGAATGCGACGGCTGGCTGATCACAGGCTCCGCCGCCGGAGTCTACGATCCCGACCCCTGGATTCCGGCGCTCAAGGCCTTCCTGCGGGACGTGTCCGGAAAGGCGCCGATGGTCGGGATCTGCTTTGGCCACCAGCTGATGGCCGAGGCTTTCGGCGGTGAGGTGATCCGCTCGCCCAAGGGCTGGGGCGTCGGACTGCACCGCTATGAGATCGCCAGGGCGGCGCCCTGGATGGATTCAACGACGCCGATCAGCCTGCCTGTTTCACACCAGGATCAGGTCGTAGCGGTCGGCCCCGGGTGCGAGGTGCTCGGCGGCAACGCCTTCACGCCCTTTGGCCTGCTCGCCTATCCCGAGCGCATGGCCATCTCCATGCAGCCGCATCCGGAGTTCGATCCCGATTACGCCCGGGCGCTCATCGAAAGCCGCAGAGGCTCGCGGCTCACGGACGCCCAGGCCGATGAGGCCATCGCCTCGCTGGCCGGCGCCAATGATCGCGAGCGGGTGGCGGTCTGGCTGCGCCGTTTTCTGCAGCCGGCCTGACCGACTTGTCTGGTCCCCGGCCACCAGGATCGCGCCTCGACAGCGCCTCCGCGCCAGCCCGACACCCTCGGGTCCAGACAGACGGGTGCGAGGCCATACCGTCCGTTTAGCGGCCATGTAGACGCGCAAGACGCCGGTCCCGGCTCCGGCGCGAACCTCAGGTTCGGGCCGGTGGGACGAAACCTGCGTCTCCGATGGGCCGACGCGTCACTTGGCGGCTGGCATGGGCCGTCAATCACTGTTCCAGGCCGATGCACATCATCTTGAGCTCGAGATATTCGTCGAGGCCGAAGTGCGAGCCCTCCCGGCCCAGCCCGGACTCCTTGACCCCGCCGAAGGGGGCCACCTCCGTGGAGATCAGGCCGGTGTTGAGGCCGACCATCCCGTACTGCAGCCCCTCCCCCATCCGCCAGGCGCGGCTGAGGTCGCGGGTGAAGACATAGGAGGCCAGCCCCGCCCGGGTGTCGTTGGCGATGGCCAGGGCCTGGGCCTCGGTCTCGAACCGCACCAGCCCGGCCAGCGGGCCGAAGGTCTCTTCCCGGTTCAGCAGGGC
Source organism: Caulobacteraceae bacterium (assembly GCA_965283745.1). Classification (GTDB taxonomy): domain Bacteria; phylum Pseudomonadota; class Alphaproteobacteria; order Caulobacterales; family Caulobacteraceae; genus Caulobacter. Next base: position 94,364 of record CBDIPM010000007.1, on the reverse strand, counting down.
GTCGGCCGGCACGTCGGCGAGCACGGTGGGCTGGAACCAGGTTCCCTGATCCCCCTTCCGCGTGCCGCCGGTCAGCACGCGGGCGCCGCCGGCCAGCGCGTCGGCCACATGGCGCTCGACCTTCTCCACGGCCGCGCTGTTGATCAGCGGCCCCTGGTCGGTGGGTCCCTCGAGACCGTCGCCGACCTTCAGGCCGTTGACCCGCGCCGTCAGCCGCTCGGCGAAGGCGTCATAGACTTCGGCCTGGACCAGAAGACGGTTGGCGCAGACGCAGGTCTGGCCGGTGTTGCGGAACTTGCTGGCGATGGCCCCCTCGACGGCGGCGTCCAGGTCCGCGTCGTCGAAGACGATGAAGGGGGCGTTGCCGCCCAGCTCCAGCGACACGCGCTTGACCGTGCCCATGCAGGCGGCGGCGAGCATCTTCCCGACGGGGGTTGAGCCGGTGAAGGTGAACTTGGCCACCCGGGGGTCGGTGGTCATCACGGTCCCGATCGGCGCCGGCGGGCCGGTGACGATGTTGAACACCCCGGCCGGCAGGCCCGCCTCCTCGCCCAGCAGGGCCAGCGCCAGGGCGGAGAAGGGCGTCAGCTCGGAAGGCTTGAGCACCACCGTGCAGCCCGCCGCCAGCGCCGGGCCGACCTTGCGGGTGATCATCGCGGCCGGGAAGTTCCACGGCGTCACCGCCGCCACGACCCCGACCGGCTGCTTGAGCACGACGATCCGCTTGTCGGCCTGATGGCCTGGGATCACCTCGCCATAGGCCCGCTTGGCCTCCTCGCCGAACCATTCGATGAAGCCGGCGGCATAGGCGACCTCGCCCTGAGCTTCGGCCAGCGGCTTGCCCTGTTCGGCGGTCATCAGCCGGGCCAGATCCTCGCGGTGGGCCATGATCAGCTCGAACCAGCGGCGCAGGACGCCGGCCCGCTCCTTGGCCGATTTCGCCGCCCAGGCCGGAAAGGCCGCCTGGGCCGCCGCGACCGCGTCGAGGGTTTCGGCCCCGCCGAGGGACGGGACATGGCCCAGCACCCGGCCGGTGGCCGGATTGGTGACCGCGATCGAGGCCTGACCGGTCACCCAGGCCCCGCCGATCCAGGCGGCCTCCCGCAGGAGGTCGGGTCGCTTCAGCGCCAGCCGGGCGCGTTCGGCGGTGTCGTGTTGCTCGCTCAAGACTGACGCTCCAGGGCGGCTTCGAGGATATCCAGGCCCTCATCAAGGATAGCATCCGATGCGGTCAGCGGCGCGAGCAGGCGGATGGTCTCGCCGTAGACGCCGCAGGACAGAAGGATCAGGCCCTTTTGCAGCGCGCGAACGGTGACCGCCTTGGCCTCGGCGCCGTCCGGCTCGCCGCCGGGCGCGCGCAGAATGTCGAAGCCGACCATGGCCCCGGGCCCGCGGATGTTGGCGATGGGAACAAGGTCGTTGCGCTGGCTCATCGCCGCGAGCCGCCCGCGGATGCGCGCGCCCTGGGCGTCGGCCCGCTCCATCAGCTTCTCCTCGGCGATCACATCCAGCACGGCCAGGGCCGCGGCGCAGGCGATCGGCGGTCCGGCATAGGTGCCGCCCAGACCGCCCGGCTCGGCGGCGTCCATGATCGCCGCCTTGCCGATGACGCCCGAGAGCGGAAAGCCGCCGGCCAGCGACTTGGCGATGGTGATCAGGTCCGGCTGCACGCCGCTGTGCTCGATGCCGAACATCTTGCCCGTGCGGGCGAACCCGGCCTGGACCTCGTCGGAAATCAGCAGGATGCCGTGGCGGTCGCAGATCTCGCGCAGGGCGCGCAGCAGCTCGACCGGCGCCGGCTGGAAGCCGCCCTCCCCCTGCACGGGTTCAAGAACGATGGCCGCCACCCGCTCGGGCTCGACATCGGCGCGGAACAGGAACTCCAGCGCCCGCAGGCTGTCCTCGACGGTTACGCCGTACTGCGGAACCGGGAACGGCGCGTGGAACACCTCGGCCGGCAGGGGGCCGAACAGGCGCTTGTAGGGGGCGACCTTGCCGGTCATGGCCATGGTCAGCATGGTCCGGCCGTGGAACCCGCCGGTGAAGGCGATGACCGCCGACCGGCCCGTCGCGGCGCGGGCGATCTTGACCGCGTTCTCGACCGCCTCGGCGCCGGTGGTGAACAGGATGGTCTTGGCGGGTCCGTCGAAGGGCGCCAGCGCGTTCAGCCGCTCGGCCAGCGCGATGTAGGGCTCGTAGGCCACCACCTGGAAGGCGGTGTGGGTGTAGGCGTCGAGCTGGTCGCGGACCGCCGCCAGGACCTTGGGATGGCGGTGGCCGGTGTTGAGCACGGCGATGCCGCCGGCGAAATCGACGTAGCGATTGCCCTCGACGTCCCAGAGCTCGGTGTTCTCGGCGCGGGCGGCGAAGATGGCGGTGGCGGTGGATACGCCGCGCGGCACGGCGGCCAGACGACGGGTCAACAGGTCAGCGTTCGCGGACATGGGGATGCACTCCGAAAATCAGGTTCAGGTTGGAGGCCGGAAAACCCGGCCGAAGAGACGATGGGTGGCTCAGGCCGGTGGGCGCTGTCGGTCCAGCACGATGGCCGGGACGGCCGCCGCCAGGCCGCTGAGGAACAGGCCGGCCACCGAGATGTTGATCAGGCCGTCATACTTCCCGCCGCCGGCCACGAAGGCGGCCATCGCCGGCCCGGAGGCCAGTCCCATCTTGGAGAAGAACCCGGCCAGGGCGGCCATCTGCCCGGCCTTGTCGAAGGCCGCGCTCATGCCCAGCAGATAGGGAATGACGAAGGCCCAGGTGATGGCCGTGCCGATGTTGGCGACCAGATAGATCCAGGGCAGCTGGCTGAAGTGAAACGCCCAGGTTCCGACCAGGGTCAGGACCAGGCCGGCGACGATCGGCCAGAACCTGCCGAGGCGCACGCCGAGCGCCACCACCAGCAGCGAGCCCAGCGCGCCGATCCAGTTGGCCGCGCCAAGGGAGTCGGTGATGAACTTGAGGTTCAGCCCGGAGACCTTTCCCAGGCCGATGATGTAGGCGGCCAGCCCCATGTTCGCCGCCTGGAACAGGAAGATGGCGGCGAAGACCAGCACCAGCGGAATCCAGCGGGTCGTCGGCTTTTCCGCCGCGAGGACGGGCCTGGGCGCGGCGGCGTAGGTCCCGAGGAACGGAACCATGGCCAGGGTCGCCATGCTGAAGGCGGCCAGGGCCAGGAACAGGACGCCGTGCCCGAACAGCGGCACCAGCCGGGGCAGGAACATCAGGCCCAGCCCGCCCAGGCCGAACTGCACGACCAGCAGCATGCCGAAGGTGCGGTCCGGCGTCGCCGACCGCGCGATGACCCCGAACGCCACCCCGACAAGCAGTCCGCCGATCATGCCATGGAGAAACCGGACGCCGATCAGGATCTCGGGCGCCTTGATGAGAATCGAGACCAGATCGATCGCGACAAGGCCCAGCAGGACGGCCACCGCGGTCGGCCGCCACGGCAGCCGGCGGATGACAAACACGGCCGCAAGGGCGCCCACGGCCGCGCCGTAGACATTGGCGGAGGCGACAAGCCCCGCGTCCCGGGCCGTCAGGCCCGCGCCGCTGATCAGCCCGTCGACGAGCGCGGCCATGATGTTCACGTAGAACAGGCCGGCGGTGGCCAGGAAGGACAGCAGCACGCTGGCCAGCAGGCTGTCCTCGGGGACCTTGGGAAGGCGACCGGCGACGGTAGGGGCGACGAGGTCGGTCATGGACACATCCGCTTGATCTTGTCGGCCTCGACAGCGGCCGGCCCCCAGTCGAACACCGCGCTGTCGCCGAAGTAGTAGTAGGTCATCCCGCCGGGCAGCATGGCCACCGAGATGCCGCCGTAGCCGGACATGAACGGCGTCCAGACCGGCGCTTCACAGCCCAGCTTCACGCCCAGCCGACGTGCCCAGAATCCGCTCCTGTAACGGTAGTTGGGGCCATCGGCCTGCAGGCCCGGCCGGGCGGGATCGCGTTGCAGGGCGGCCGCGAGCATCGGCTCATCAAGCATGGGGCGACCAGCAATCCGGGCGCCCGTGTCCAGCCAGCCGGCGATCCGGACAATGTCATCGGCATGGTAGGCCAGCCCCCAGCCCGCGAAGGGCTGGCGGACCGCGTCATAGGTCCGGCGGGTTTCCAGAATGGTCGGGCTGAGAGTCAGGTCCCGCCACAGGGGCGCGACCAGATCGTCGTAGAGGTCGCCGCCGCCCTCCCCTCGCAGCAAGTCGGCCATAGCCGCGCCGAGCAGGTAGGTGTCGGTCGTATGATAGACGAAGGTCGTTCCGGGCTCGGCGCGGCGGCGATACTTGCCACAGGCATAGGCGACCTTTGCGGCGTGGCTGTCCGCGTTGAAGAAGGCGCTGATGGACGGCGCGCTCTCGTCGGCTTCCGGCGCCGTCGAGCCGTAGACGCCCGTCGTCATGTCCAGCGCATGGGTCAGGGTCACGCCGGCCCAGGTGTCGCCAACGGCGCAGGCGGGCACGTGGTCCCGGACCAGCGCGTTCGACACGCCAGGCTTCAGCGCCTCCAGCCGCATCAGGCCGACGCCGGCGACGATGGACTTGGCCGTGGAATAGGACGGCAGGGCCAGAACTTCGCAGAAGGGATAGTCGCCGTGCCGGGTCTCGCACGGACCGGCGTAGTGCACGCCGTCAACCACCAGACCGTAGGCGGTGGGCGGGTCGGCGTCGGCGGGGGTGACCAGGTCGAGGCCGGCCAGGCTAAGGCCCGGATAGCGCGTCGCCAGCTCGGCGACCGGACGGACGGGCAGGCGGCTGGCGACTTCGGCCCTGTAAGCGGCGATGACCGCGTCGCGCTCGGCGACCTGCGCCGGCGAATAGCGCGCCGTCGCCAGGCCCCAGGCGTCGAATTTCAGATAGGCGCAGGTCTCCGAGGCGACCTCGAACGCGGCGCTGGAGGTCGCGCCGTCCGGCTTGAACAGGAAGGTCAGAACGCCGTTGTGGATGCAGTTGGCGTTGCGCTCCATCAAGGCCGCCGGAAGGGCCGCCCTCAGCCAGCCCCCGTCGGCGGCCTCCTGCCAGACCCGGCCGGGACCCAGGATCCACTCCCATTCGGAATGACCGCCGGCCACCGGCGTGCGCCGCGTCGGGATCAGCGCATCGCCGTCCTGGACCAGCGCGAAATCGAAGTCGGGCAGCGTGGCGCGGGCCGCCTTGACCGGCTTCGTCGCACCGGTCTCGTCCTTCAGGACGGTCATGCCCAGCCGGACCTCCGACGTCTCCAGCCGCAGCCGCCCTTCGAACCGGCCGGTCGCGGGCGTCGCGTCGGCGGCGGGGGCGAAGGCGGCCAGATCCACGGGCCTGTCAAAGCCGGCCCCGCTCGACAGCACGTCCAAGCCGAGCGCGGACCGTGCGCCGGCCGCGCGCTCCAGGGGGCGACCGGTGACGACGACGGCATCGCCCCAGCACTGCGTATCGGGACCGCCCTGGGCCCTGAACCGGACCAGAAGACGGGCTGTGTCGTCACCGTCATGCGGCGCGGCCTCGCCCCTGACCAGGGTGACGCCATCATCCTTGCCGTCCCGGACGGAGACGATCTCCCGCCAGGTCACGCCGCTGTCGCCGGAAGTCTCGGCGATGCAGGCGTCGTCGGCGCCGAGCGACAGACCGGCCAGGGAGGCGGCGACCGAAACCTGCAAGACCCCCCGGGTGGAGACCACCGCAGTCGCCGAGGCCTGGCGGGTGAAGCGGAGCGACACGTTGCCCTGATAGGTGGTCAGACGGACGTCGCCCGCGCCGGCCGCGCCCCAGCCGTCGGCCTGACCGTCCTGGAAGTCGTCCGCGAAGATCGGGGCGGCGGCCGCCGATGTCGCGCAGGCGAGCGCGATTGCCAGCGCAAAGCCTCCCAGGCTGGTCCGGCGCATCAGACCAGCTCCAGCGGATCGAGACCGCCGGCCGCCAGGGCGGCGGAGAGCGGCGCGAGCTGGTCGGCATAGCGGCGCCACAGGCCCACGGAGCGGCCGTGAACAGGCTGGCGCACCTGCACCGCGCTCGCCGTAGCGGCGGGCGTCGGGTTTTCGTGAAAGCGCAGGCAGGCGTCCTGCCAGTCGAGGCCGCAGTGGGCGACGATCTCGCGGCTGACCGTCTCCTGGTCGGAGACCAGCGCCTCGTAGTCCACGTCCAGGAAGCGACCCGGCAGGACCGCCCGCCAATGATCCATCAGACCATGATGGGCCAGGATGTAGGCCGCCAGGTCCTCCAGGTCGTAGGAGTAGGGACAGCCCATCCGGAACAGGGCCTTGTAGAGGGCGTAGCCGCTGTCCATCGCGCCGCGGCGCAGATGCACGATCCTGGCGTTGGGCAGGGCCCGGGCGATGAGACCGATGTAGAGGAAGTTGACCGGCGTCTTGTCGATCAACATGGGCCCCGCGGCGCCATAGCCGGCGATGCTGTCCAGATAGGCGCGGCCCAGAACAGCCGGGTCCAGCCCGGCAGAGCGGCGGATCAGGTCGCCCTTGCCGCCCGAGGCGCCCGCCGTGCGCATTAGCGACAGCGCGAAGTCGTTGACCTCGCCCAGGCTGTCGACCGCGGTGTGGGAGCTGAGGATTCGGTCGACCAGGGTCGTGCCGCTGCGCGGAAGACCCAGAACGAAGATCGGACCGACATCCGAAGCGCCGGCTTCGGCGCGCTCGAACAGCGGACGGTCGAAGACCCGCGCGATCTCGGCCATGGCGGCGACGTCGGCCTCCACGCGGTAGCTGAGCAGACCGCGGCGACGGTCGGCGCCACGCTTCAGCCAGGCGAAACTCTGCTCGGCGTCGCCGAGATCCTCCAGTTCCTTGGCCAGGGCGTAGCAGAGCGCCACCTCGCCCGGTCCGGCGGGAGTTTGCTCCACCGCCCGCAACAACTCGGCGACGTGGTTGGCGTCTGGCGTCTGCCGGCGGAGCGTCGAACGGTTCTGCCAGGCGTCGGCGTCACCCGGATTCAGCGCGATGACCCTGTCCAGCAGGGCTTCGGCCTCGTCCACATCGCCGGTCGCGATCAGCGCGGATGCCAGATTGTAGAGGCACTGAGGGTCGTTCGGCGTCAGCTTCGCCGCCGTCCGGTAGCAGCGCGCGGCCGCGGCGGGCTTTGCGCAGTGGACGTAGTGCTCGCCGAGGTGCTGCAGCAGGCGGGCGTCTCCGCCCGCCCGCGCCTCGATGGCGGCCAGCCTGGAGAGCGCCTCCGCAACACGGCCGTCACGGAGGAGCGGGGCGACCTTGCCCAGCTCCTCCATCAGGCTCTCCATGACCGCCAGATTGGCCATCCGTATTCTAGAAGCTGTAGTCGATGGACAGGCCGATGGTCCGCGGCAACGAGATGAACTCCTTCGAGCTGTTGCCGAAGTAGCCCACGCCCGGCGCCGTGCCCATGTAGGCCTCGGTGAACTCGCCCGTCACCCCGTCCTCGTTGAAGACGTTCTTGACGAACAGGGTCGCGCCCCACGGCCCCTTGGAGAGGGTCGCCGAGGTGTTCCAGATCTGGAAGCCCGAAAGTTCGGTATTGAACTTGGGGCCGCCGATCGCGTTGCGGGTGCTCGACTGGTAGTAGCCGCTGCCGCGGGCCACCAGCTTCACATCGCCGCCGAGCTGCCAGGTGTAGTCGGCCGACAGGGTCAGGGCGTGGCGCGCTGTCCCCGGCAGACGGGCCCCGTCGAGCGCCAGGGTCGTGCCCAGCGGGCTGACCACGTCCTCGGTGAGGGTCGCGTCAGTGTAGGTGTAGCCCACCGTATAGTGCAGCGCGTCGGTCGGCCGGCCGTCGATGGAGGTCTCCAGACCATAGCTGCGCGCGGCGCCGCCATTTTGGACAACGTAGAAGCCCCAGTTCGGCGTCGCGGTGTTCAGCTGGATGTCGTCCCAGTCGATGTAGAAGACGGCGGCGTCATAGGTGAACGACCCCATCCGTCCCTTGATGCCGGCCTCGTAGTTGACCACCGAGTTGGACTGGTAGATCTGCCAGCGCGGATCTTCGGCGAAGTTGCCGGCCAGCGGCACGGCGTTGGAGCCGCCGCGGCGGTAGCCTTCCGAGACTGTGGCGTAGAAGAGACCGTCGTCGCTGAACTCCCAGGCGAGGTTGCCCTTGAACAGGGTGCGGCTTTCCGAGGACTCGAACCGGGCGTTCACCGGCTGGCTGAGCGAGGTGTAGAGCGGCACGTCGATCAGGGTGTTGTTGACCGCCTCGTTGTCGAACCAGCGGAACCCGCCGGTCAGCGACAGGCTGTCGGTGGCGTGCCAGGTCAGCTCGCCGAAGACGGCCTTGTCGGTGAAGTCCTCATGGCGGCGATAGAGGAAGTCGCGATCGCTCGACACGGCGGCCGGGAAGCCGCTCCAAAGGTCCCACCAGCGCTTGAAGCCGCGCAGATAGCTGTCCTGTGTCGCGACCAGGGTGTCGTCGTTGTAGAAGGCGCCGATCACGTAGTCGAAGTCGCCCCCGACCTTCGAGACCAGCCGGATTTCCTGGATGGTCGCCTTGTCGGAGTAGCCGCGAACGGCCGACGCCATCGGGCGCGGGTAGTTGTAGTAGAAGCTGAGGAATCCGGCCTTGGCGTAGAAGCCGGTGTTCTCGCTGACGCTGTCGCCCTCGTGCTCATAGCGCGAGGTGGACGAGGTCAGGGTCGCGAACCCCAGGTCGATGTTCATTTCCAGGCTGGCCAGGCTCACGTCGCGCGACGACGGCTCGAGCTGGACAGACCCGTTCTCGTAGTCGCCGTAGCTGTTGCCGAACCCGTCCAGGCCGCGGGTGACCTGGCGACGGCCGCCGACCTCGTCGGACTGCACGGCGTAGTTCAGGGTGCCGTCGAACCAGTCGTTCGGCGCCCAGCGCAGGGACATCCGCCCGAACCAGACCTCGACCGTGTCCGCGTCCTTCTTGCTGGTGTAGTCGGCGTCGGGAGACGGAATCCCGCTCGGCGCCGCCGGCGCGCCCGTCGCGTCGAGCACGTAGAGGTTCACGTAGTCGGTCAGACCCGGGTAGTCGAGGCGGCTGGCGGTGGCGCGGAAGGCCAGGGTGTCGCCCAGCGGCACGTTGATCGTGAAATCGCCGGCCCAGCCGATGCTGTCGGAGCCCTCGACCTGGCTGCTGGTGATGTTGACGCTGCCCTCGAACACGCCAAGGCGCGGCGCCCGGGTGATGTAGCGAACCGTGCCGCCGAGCGAGCCCGAGCCGTACAGCGTGCCCTGCGGCCCCCGCAGGACCTCGACCCGCTCCAGATCCTTGAGCAGGAAGCCGGCGAACAGCGGCGTGTCGTTGATGTAGGTCGAGACCGGCGCGACGCTGGAGACCGCGTAGTCGCCCAGCGCGTTGCTGTCGACGTTGATGCCCCGGATGAGGACATTGTTGACGACGCCGCCGTTGCGATAGCCGCGATCCACGACGGCCACGCCGGGGATGCCACGCATCAGTTCGGCGCTGTCGAGCGTCTTGGTGGCCTCGATGGTGTCGCCCGAAACCGCGGACACATTGTAGGGCACGTCCAGAACGCTCTGTTCCCGACGGTTGGCGGTGACCACGATCTCGTCGACCGTGGCGCTTGCCTCCTGGGCCATGGCGCCGCCGGCGGCCGCCAGCCCCATGACCAGGGCGCCGACTGAAGCGGCGCTCCTCAACATCGACTTGTTCATCTCAGATCCCCCATGTTCCAGACAGCCGTGCTGCCGTTCGTTGTCCAGCGCGGACCCCCGCGCCGGGATGTACGCGTCTCAAGTCTTGATCACTCTCAGCACCGGCGGCGCCGACCGTTCCGACCCCGGCTTTTCCAGCGGCCCCAGTCCCGAGAAGGTGGGCGACGCGGCGAACCCGTCCCGATAGGGCGGGAACGTGATCGGCGTGTCGCGCAGGCTCTTGAGAGGCTGTCCCAGCCCGTGCCAGCCGCGTTCGCGCACTCGCGTCACCTGGTCCAGATCCAGCTCGACGGCGATGACCTCATGGCCGGATCCCGCCTGATGAATGACCTCGCCGCCAGGCCCGAACACGCCGGACAGGCCGACCCCGAGGGATCCGGCGGTGTTGATATCGACAAAGAAGACCTGGTTGGTCGCCGCGCTGGCGCGGGCGACGGCGAGTTCGGCGTCGCGGTCGATGGTGTTGGTCATCCCCGGGTGGAGGATCACCTCCGCCCCCATCCAGGTCAGGGTCCGGATCGTTTCCGGGAACCACATGTCATAGCAGATGGACATGCCGAAACGGCCCACGCCGGGCACGTCGAACACGACGAACTCGTTCCCGGCGGTGACCCCCTGCTCATAGGGCAGGAACGGATAGATCTTGCGGTAGCGGGCGACGACCTGCCCGGTCGGATCAATGACCGGCGCGGTGTTGTAGATGCGCCCACCGTCCTGTTCAAACAGCGACCCCGGCACCAGCCAGACCCCGGCGGCGCGGGCGGCTTCGCACATTTTCGCCTCGGCCTCGCCAGGAAGCGGTTGGGCGTGCGCCGTGCTCGCCCCGAACAGCGACAGCTCGCCGAGCACGACCATCTCGACCCAGGGCAGGCGCGCCTTGACCGCCGCGACCTCGGCGGCGATGCGATCGCAGTTGTCACCCTTGGCGAGTTGGAGCTGGAGGGCGGCGATACCGATGGGACGCATGGGAACTCTCAAAGCGGGCGGCGGAGCCCTGTGCGATGAGAGTGGCCGGACACGAAGATGTCACATAGCGCCAGTGGCGACCTGTCGATGGCGCCAGTTTGTCCTCACAACGCCTGCCGGGCGAAATCTGGACCCACGGGTCAGGCCGAGTCCGCCCGTCGGATCACCGCGGCGTCCACCAGCCGGCCTCCGGCGTCGAACCAGCCGATGCGGTCGCCGACGATGGTGGTCATCAGGCTGGAGGTCTCGCCATACGACCACCGGTTCCATTGCCGACGCCAGAAGTCACCCTCGACCCACCAGCGACCTTCGTCACAATCCTCGTTGGCGTAGCCGGCCCGGCCGACCATCCGCCCGTCGGGCAGCAGTTCGATGGTGCAAGGGTCGCCGTAGACCGTCTTGCAGAGCAGCACCGACCCGGACATCGCCGCCTGAAGGGCATCGCCCGCAAGTCTCGCCTCGGCTGTTTCGGGGAAAGTGTGGGCGGTCCCCGGCAAATCCCTCATCAGATCAGCCAGCGCCGCCACGCCCTGCCGAATACGGTCGAGCGGCAGGCTGGTCACACCCAGGCGGAAGATGTTCCGGGCGCCTTGTTGTCGGCATAGTAGGGACCGACCGGCTCGATCAGCACCCCGCGCCGCTCCGCCTCGGCCGCGAACGCCTCGACGTCGAGATGGTCTGGCCCCCGCACCCAGTAGGTGGCGCCGCCCCGCAAGGGCGCGATCGCGACGGCGTTCTGCAGATAGTGGTTCAGCGCATCCCTCAACGCGGTTCGGCGCTCCCGGAACAGGCGCCCGAGCCGCATCATGGTCGCATCGTAGTGACCCATGGCCAGGAAGTGGGCCGCCGCCCGCTGATTGTTCAGCGGCGGGTGCCGGACCGCGAGGTGGCGCAGCCGTCGCGCCTCGGCGATCACCTCCGCCGAGGCGACCATGAAGCCCAGGCGCAGCCCTGGCCCCAGCACCTTGGAGAAGCCGGCGACGTAGATCACCCGGTCGTCGCGATCGAGGCTGCGCAGCGCCGGGCAGGCCTCATCCAGGTAGTTGGTCTCGCAGGCGAAGTCGTCCTCGATGATGATCTGGTCGCGGGCGGCGGCCTTTTTCAGCAGCGCCTCGCGCCGCGCCTGGGTCATCATCACGCCGGTCGGGAACTGGTGGCTCGGCGTGACGTAGAGCAGATCGCACTCATCAAGACGTCGATCGACCACCATGCCCTCGTCGTCGACCGGCTGGTGAACCAGCCGGGCCCCGCGATCCGAGACCAGACGCCGCATGTCCGGGTAGCCCGGATTCTCCATGGCCACGACGGTGGATTTGTCGACCAGCATCTGGCTGACCAGCGCCAGCGCCTGCTGGGCCCCGACCGTGATCAGGATCTCGTCCGGGCGAGCCCGAATGCCGCGCCGAGGGAGGACCTTGGTGCGGATTTCCTCGATCAGCATTGGGTCATCCGCGTCGCCGCCATCCATCGACCAGCGGCTGATGTCGGCGACGGACAGGGCCTGACGGCTGGCCTCGCGCCATTCGGCGATCGGGAACAGGGAAGCGTCGAAGAGACCGTCGATGAACGGATAGGGATACTGGCTCCAGTTCGGCGTCCGGCGAGGGCTCGGCTCGTCGCCCTCACGCGACTTGAAGCGCCCGGGCCAGCGCGACGTCGCCGCCGGCTCTCGCCCGCCGGCCACCGACTGAACGGCCGTCAGGCCGCGCAGCATGTCGTGGTCCGCATAGATGCCGCTGCGCTCACGGCTGACGAAAAGACCTTCGTCGAGAAGTTTCTGATAGGCCAGCGTCACCGTGTTGCGGGCAACGCCCATCTGGGCGGCGAGGCTCCGGGAGGAGGGCAGACGCTTGCCGGGCGGAAAGGCCCCGGCGCAGGCGGCTTCAACCAGCTTGCGGCGCACCTGATCCTGAAGACTGAGGTCGCTGTCGGGATCGAGGAAAAGCAACGGCCGGGACATGCGGCAATCCTCGCGCGCCAGTGCGATAGATGTCCAGTGGATGGCGCCTGTCTGCCGCCAACCTGTCCCGCACCGGGCGAACCGCCCCGTGCCGAGAAGCAACCGCTCAAACGGCGACTACGGCTGGAGCCGTCATCCCCGGACTCCCCTCGCCGGGTCGCTTCCGCAGGCTGACCGCCCTTATTCCCACTCGATGGTGCCGGGGGGCTTGGACGTCACGTCGTAGACGACGCGGTTCACGCCGCGCACCTCGTTGATGATCCGGGTGGCGGTCTTTCCGAGCACCTCCCAGGGGAACTCGAAGAAGTCGGCGGTCATGCCGTCGGTGCTGGTCACCGCGCGCAGGGCCAGGACGTTCTCGTAGGTGCGGGCGTCGCCCATCACCCCGACGGTCTTGACCGGCAGCAGCACGGCGAAGGCCTGCCAGATCTTGTCGTAGAGACCGGCCTTGCGGATTTCGTCGAGGTAGATGGCGTCGGCCTGCTGCAGGACGGCGACCTTCTCGCGGGTGATCTCGCCGGGGATGCGGATGGCCAGGCCGGGTCCGGGGAACGGGTGGCGACCGACGAAGTCCGGGTGCAGGCCCAGCTCGACGCCGAGCGCCCGGACCTCGTCCTTGAACAGCTCGCGCAGCGGCTCGACCAGCTTCAGCTTCATGTAGTCGGGCAGGCCGCCGACGTTGTGGTGGCTCTTGATCACCGCGCTGGGGCCGCCGCGCGCCGAGACGCTCTCGACCACGTCCGGGTACAGCGTGCCCTGGGCCAGGAACTCGGCCCCCTCGATCTTGGCGGACTCGGCGTCGAACACGTCGATGAACAGCTTGCCGATGGTCTTGCGCTTGGTCTCCGGGTCGCTGACGCCTTCAAGCGCATCGAGGAAAAGGTCAGCCGCATCAACATGTACGAGAGGAATGTTGTAGTGATTACGGAACAGGGAGACGACCTGCTCGCTCTCGCCCTTCCGCATCAGGCCGGTGTCGACATAGACGCAGGTCAACTGGTCGCCGATGGCCTCGTGGATCAGCACGGCGGCCACGGAGCTGTCGACGCCGCCCGACAGGCCGCAGATCACCCGGCCCTCCCCGACCTGGGCCCTGATCTTGGCGATCATCTCCTGGCGGAAGGCCGCCATGGTCCAGTCGCCCTTCAGGCCGGCGAGATTGTAGAGGAAGTTGCGGTAGATTTTCGCGCCATTGACCGTGTGGACGACCTCCGGGTGGAACTGCACGCCGTAGATCTTGCGCGCGTCGTTGGCGATGGCCGCGAAGGGCGCGCCGGTCGAGGTTCCGATGATCTCGAAGCCGTCCGGGATGGCGGTGACCCGATCGCCGTGGCTCATCCACACGGTTTCCAGCTCGCCGACGCCCGCCAGGCCCTGGAACAGCGGATGGTCCTTGGCGATGGTCAGCTCGGCGCGGCCGAACTCGCCGGCGTGACCGCCCTCGACCGTGCCGCCCAGCACGTCGCACAGCAGCTGCTCGCCGTAGCAGACGCAGAGCATCGGCACGCCCAGGTCGAAGAGCTTGGTCCCGATGCGGGGGCTGTCGGCCTCCAGCACGCTGGCCGGGCCGCCCGACAGGATGATCGCCGCCGGCTGGAAGCTGTCGACCAGCGCCTCGACCTTGTCGAAGGGATGGATTTCGCAATAGACGCCCGCCTCCCGCACCCGGCGGGCGATCAGCTGGGTCACCTGACTGCCGAAGTCGACGATGAGGACGGGCTGGTGAGCGGGGGCGGTCATGCGGTGCGTTCCAGTAGGGCGACGAAGAAGCCGTCGGTGGCGGCGGTGCGGGGGGTCAGGCGCAGGAAGCCTTCGGGCGTCACATGCTCTGTCACCGGCTCGAGCGTGATCGGACGGACGGCAAATCCGGGATTGCGCTTCAGGAAGGCGGTGATGCGGTCCTCGTTCTCCTCGGCGAAGACCGAGCAGGTCACATAGACGAGGCGGCCGCCCGGCTTCACCAGCGGCGCGGCCTGGTCCAGCACCGTGTCCTGCTCGACGATACGCTTGCCGAGCTGGTCTTCGGAGAGACGCCACTTGGCGTCCGGGTGGCGGCGCCAGGTGCCCGAGCCGGTGCAGGGGGCGTCGACGAAGACGACGTCCATCTTCCCGTCCATGCCCTTCAGCGGCTCGGCCTCAACCGGCGAGCGGATCTGCAGGTTGCGGACGCCGGCGCGGGTGGCGCGCGGGATGACGTCGGCCATGCGGCGGGCGTCGCTGTCGTGCGCGTAGATCTGGCCGCTGTTGCCCATGGCCGCGGCCAGGGCGAGCGTCTTGCCCCCGCCGCCGCAGCAGAAGTCGAGCACCTGCTTGCCCTTGATCTCGCCCGCGCAGGCGGCGGCCAGCTGGGAGCCCAGGTCCTGGACCTCGAACCAACCCTTGCCGAAGGCCGGGATGGTCTCGACCGCGCCGGTGCGTTCGGTGGCGGCAGGCGCGGCGATGCGGAAGGCGTTCGGCAACAGGCAGGCCGGCTCGGCGCGGAGTGGCGCCAGAGCCTTGGCCGCCCGCTCGGGATCGGTCTTCAGGCTGTTGGCGCGCAGATCGACCGGCGCCCGTTCGGCGAGGCGCGCGCCCTCCTCCGCCCGGTCTTCGCCGAACACGCGGGCCAGGTAGGGATCGACCCAGTCGGGATAGTCACCGGCCACCGCGGCCGGCGCGACCTCGGTGCGGGGCGTGGCGAAAGCCTTCAGTTCGGCCTCGGTCAGCGCGCCGATGCCGTGCTGCTCGTCAGCGGCCGCTTCCGCGATCCGCTCGACCGGCCATTCCCAGACGAAGCGGAGCACGGCCAGGGCCGTGGCGCGGGCGCTGTCATCGCCCATGGCCCAGCCGAGCGACCGCCGCCGGCGCAGCACGTCCAGCACCAGGCCGGAGACGAAGGCGCGGTCCTTGGAGCCGGCGTAACGGGCGGATTCTCCCAGCCCTTGAGCGCCATTCGCGCGGGCCGATGCCGGGTCTCGATGTCCGTCAGGACTTCAATCGCCGCCGCTAACCGCCCGCCGTCTCTCAAGAACTCACCCGTTCAGTTCAAACCAGGATGGCCGCGGCGACCATGCCGAGACCGACAATGCTCACCAGCCAGGCCAGCGAGCGAATCTGCTTCACGCCAAAGGCGTAGAGCGGCACGTAGAGCACGCGGGCGGCCAGGAAGATGGCCGTTCCCCAGTGCGTCAGCACGCCGTTGCGGTCCGCCACATGGGCGATCAGCACCGCGATGGCGAACAGCGGCAGGGTCTCGAAGAGATTGTCCTGCGCCCGCTTCAGGCGACCCGCCATCGGCGACAACGGCGGCAGATCGGTCTCGTCACGAGCGCCGGTGTTCCACTTCAGCCCGTACTGCCCGGTCCGGGCGACATCGAAGAGCAGGATCTGCACGAAGGCGAGGACCAGGGTCCAGGCCAGAATCTTGAGTTCCCACGTCATATGTCGCCCCCCAGGCGTTGATTTGTTTCGTTAAACAGAACTCGGATAGTTCGGCGCTTCCCGTGTGATCATCACGTCGTGGACGTGACTTTCACGCAGGCCCGCGCCGGTGATGCGGATGAACCTCGCCCGCTTCTGGAACTGTTCGATGTCGGGTGCGCCGACATAGCCCATGGCCGCCCGCAGGCCGCCGACCAGCTGGTGGATCACCGGCGAGATGGGCCCCTTGAACGGCGTCTGACCTTCGATGCCCTCGGGAACCAGCTTGAAGGTGTCGGTCACCTCCTTCTGGAAGTAGCGGTCGGCCGAGCCGCGCGCCATGGCTCCCAGCGAGCCCATGCCGCGGTACGACTTGTAGGACCGCCCCTGGTAGAGGAACACCTCGCCCGGGGACTCCTCGGTGCCGGCGAACATCGAGCCCATCATGGCCACGCTGGCGCCGGCGGCGATCGCCTTGGCCAGGTCGCCCGAGTACTTGATGCCGCCGTCAGCGATCACCGGCACGCCGCTGTCGCGGGCGGCGCGGGCCGCCTCGGAAATGGCGGTCAGCTGCGGCACGCCCACGCCGGCGACGATGCGCGTGGTGCAGATCGAGCCCGGGCCGATGCCGACCTTCACCGCGTCGGCGCCGGCGTCGATCAGGGCGCGGGCGGCGTCGTAGGTCGCGATGTTGCCGGCGACGATCTGGACGCGGTTGGTCTCGCGCTTCAGTCGGGCGACGGCGTCGGCGACCTGTTTGGAGTGGCCGTGGGCGGTGTCGATGACCACCACGTCCACCCCGGCCTCGACCAGGGCCAGGGAACGCTCGAACCCGGCGTCGCCGACGGTCGAGGCCGCGCCGACCCGCAGGCGGCCCTTCTCGTCCTTGGCGGCGTGCGGGTGGTCGTGCGCCTTGTCGATGTCCTTGACGGTAATCAGCCCGACGGCCCGACCCAGATCGTCGACGACGATAAGGCGTTCGATCTTGTGGGTGCGCAGCAAGCCGACCGCCTCGAGGGGATCGATTCCCTCACGTACGGTGATGAGGTTGTCCCGCGTCATGATCGAGGAGGCCTTGAGCCGCTCGTCGGTCTCGAAGCGCATGTCCCGGTTGGTCAGGATGCCGACCAGCTTGCCGGTTCCTGGCTCAACCACCGGAAATCCCGAGATTTTCCGGCGCGCCTTGATCTCCCGGATCTCGGCAAGCGTCGTATCGGGATGGATGGTCAGCGGGTTGATGACCATGCCGCTCTCGTACCGCTTCACTTCGCGGACCTGTTCGGCCTGCTCGTCGACGGTGAGGTTGCGGTGCAGGATCCCCATGCCCCCGGACTGGGCCATGGCGATGGCCAGCCGGCTTTCGGTGACCGTGTCCATGGCGGCGGACACGAGCGGTATGTTCAGACTGATTTCGCGCGTGAACCGGGTTTCCGTGGAAACCTGCGTCGGCATGACTTCCGACGGGCCGGGTTCGAGCAAAACATCGTCGAAGGTGAGCCCTTCGCGAATCTCCATTGGAGTTTCCGTTTTGCGGGCGCGGTATCGGGGCATCGGTCCGTTCATGCCGGAGCGGGGTTTAAGTCACCCCTGATCGCGCTTTCCTGAGGATGTTGGCGAGGCGCGCCCCCCTTCAGGGCGTCCGCGCGGTCCGCGCCTCTGGCATGGTCAGGTCAGGGGATGGCGCCGGATCGACGAAGCCGGCGTCCTTCACGACGATCCACCATCCGAAGAGGGGACCGGATGACCGACGAGGCGGAGTCCGCCGCAAGGCCGCTGCCAAAGCCGCTGCCCAAGCCCATCAACGCGCTCTACGTCTTTCTGGGCGGGGCGGCTGTGGTGCTGTCGAACATCTCGGCGATCGTCACGCACGTCGACGAGATCCGCGAGTTCGTCACCAAGTACCTGGGTCTGAGCGGCCTGTTCCGCGCCCACGAGATGGCGGTGGCGACGACCACCGTCGGCGCCATGCTCGGCTACGGGCTGCTGCTGTTCTGGGTGTTCCAGAGCTTCGTGCGCATGCGGCGCACCCGGGAGGTCGCGGCCTTCCTGGTCATCGGCGCGCTCGGCTTTCCCATTGTCGGCTTTCTGGGGTTCCAGACCATCAAGCCGATCTCGGTCGACGACCTGATGCAGATGGAGGCGCGTGACCTGACCGCCCTGGCCTTCTCGCAGCAGGAACTGGCCGAACCCTATCTCGGCGGCATCCGCTTCTCGCAGAACGGAACCGCCGCCGACGCCCAGCCCTGGACCACGGCCCAGGTGCTCTACGGCGTGCTCAACGCCCAGCCGGACATCCAGAAGCAGGCCCGCGAGATCCGCATGGCGCTGGAGTATATCGAGGCCAACCGCGACCCGGTCACCGGCTGGGGCTATATGGCCGGCTCGAAGAAGGGCGTCACCGAGATCAACAGCTGGGTGATCCTAGCCAACCTCGCCTCCCTGCGGGTCGACACCAACCACCGCATCTGGCGCACCGACGAGACGCCGCTGGTCGTGGCGCGTCTGGAGCGCGACATCGCGGAACTGGCCTCGCGCCAGCATGACGACGGCGGCTGGGCGCCGATCGGCGGCACCAACAATCCGCGCCATGTCCGCACCTACTGCACGCTGATGGCCGTCTGGGCGCTGGTCGAGGCGCGCAACAACAGCCTGCTCAGCGGCAAGGCGACCTGGAAGTACGACCAGGCCATCAAGAACGGCGTCCGCTGGCTGCTGAAGAACCGCCAGACCAGCCGCGCCGGCGTCAGCGGCTGGTGGCCCAACCCGCATACGGTGAACCAGAACGGCAGCTTCGTCGGCCTGACCGCCCACACCCTCTATGTGTTGCAGCGGGCCAAGGAGGAGTTCCCCTTCCTCGTCGCCAATGACGACCTGGCCGCCGCCCGCGGCGACTTCCTGCAGACCGCCCTGTACGGCGGCGGCGGGCGCAAGGGCCTGGGCGAACGCCCCATCGAGCAGAACGATCGGCCCCACGACGCCGACCGCTACCTGCACGGGGTCGACGACTTCCAGGCCGAGAGCAGCACCTTCCTCTGGTACCCGTGGAGCCTGGCCGCCGCCGTGGCGATGATGGACGACCCGACCCTGAGTGAGAAGGAGCGCAAGGACGCCAAGCGGCTGGTGAAGATCCTGCTTCGCCGCAGCGGGGCGCTGGCGAAGTTCGTCCAGGCCGACGAGGCCGTCTATCCGACCGCCGAGGCGCTGTTCGCCATCGGCCTGTACCTGCGCAGCGAGCAGGCGCATCCGCAGTGAGGATCCTGGCGGTCTGCTGCCATCCGTCGCGGGACAGCTTCCACGCCGACCTGCGCGCCGAGGTGCTCGGGCGTCTCGCGGCGGACGGCCATATGCTGACGGTCATCGACCTCTACGCGGAGGGGTTCGACCCCGTGCTGCGCGAGGCGGAGTGGCGCGAGCAGCACAGCGCCGGACTCAAGGCCCCGGACGTCGAGCGCCATATCGCTGAACTGCGCAGCGCCCAGGCCCTGCTGCTGATCTACCCCACCTGGTGGTACGGCCTACCGGCGATGCTGAAGGGCTGGCTGGACCGGGTCTGGCTGCCGGGCGTGGCCTTCGAGATCGAGGGCGGGCGCATCCGGCGGCACATGCTGTCCAATATCCGTCAGTTCGCGGTGGTCACCACCCACGGCTCGCCGCGCTGGTTCATCCGCCTCTTCATGGGCGAGCCCGGCCGCAAACAGGTGGTGCGCGGCCTGACGCAGCACCTGGCGAAGGGATGCAGGGTCAGCTGGAACGCCCTCTACGGCGTCGACGCCCGCGAGGCGGACGCTCTGGAGGCCTGGCGTGAGCGGACCGCGCGGCGGCTGGGACGGTTCTTCGCCGGATAGGCGGCGGCCGCCGACTCCCCTAGGGTCCCCGGCGGGGAGGAAAAATCATGCACCATCCGGACATCCATATCGCACCGCCCGCCAGCGGCCCGATCGAACAGGACCCGGCGATCGCCGTCCTGATGCTGGCCTTCAGCACCGACGCGGCCATCCGCTACATGTTCCCGTCCGCCGGCGCCTATATCGCCGCCTTCCCCCGCATGGCCGCGGCCATGGGCGGGGGCGCTGGAGGCCGGCGCGGCCTTCGTCGCCGACGACCACGCCGCCGCCGCGCTGTGGCTGCCGCCGGGCCTCGCGCCCGACGGCGACGCCATCGCCGCCGTGGTGGGCGAGTTCGCCCCGATGGAGCGGCTGGAGGTTCTGGTCGAGCTCGGCGGGCTGATGGAGCACTTCCATCCCAAGGAGCCGCACTGGTACCTGCCGATGATCGGCGTCGATCCCTCGCGCCAGGGCCGGGGCTACGGCTCGGCGCTGCTGAAGGCGGCGCTGAAGCACTGCGACGCCGACGGCCTGCCGGCCTATCTGGAAAGTTCCAATCCGCGGAACGTCCCGCTCTACGAACGCCACGGCTTCGAGGTGATCGGCGAGATCAAGCCGGGCGACCACCCGGGGATCACGCCGATGTACCGGGCGGCGCGGGGTTAGGCGGGTCTTGGGGGCAGAGTCTCCGGAGAAGGACGGCGAGGAAGTCGTGGTCATGACGACCCGCGCAAATGACATCACCTACGCATTCCTCGGTGGGGGCGCGGCGGTTCTCGCGATCGCTGCGATGGTCACCTTGCCAGGCGAGCAATGGCGCCCGACGCTAGTTGACTCCGCCTGGATGACTGCCGGGATGGCAATGTTATGCTGGTTTGGGCTTCTGGGCGTGGGCGGGGTCTGGAGGCTGCTGTCGCCGGGTCCAGCGATTTACGCTTGTCCAGATTTCTTGCGCTTCCATCCCTCATTGGGACCGTCGGCAGTCACGTGGCGGGAAGTCGAATTGATAGATCTCTTCAATCCAGGATCGGGCCCATACCTTGGCGCCACGACCCGCCTTCGCATCAGGTTCAAACGCCGACACTGGTCGACCTGGCTCTGGATCGGCGGTCACGACCTCGCGCTGCCTCTTGTCGGATTGGGTCTGACCTACAAGCAGGGGCGAGCGATCGTGAAGACCCTGCGCCTCTGGCTTCGTCAGGCCGGCAGGAACACCTGATACCGCAGCGACGGGCTTTCGACTGGTCGGTGTTCGGCGCCCCAGCGTGCGAAGCATCATTCAGCCGTTTGGCGTCGGCGCGGGATGGGCCTCAGACCTGGCGCAGTCCCGCCTAGCCGAGCCAAACGGCGCGCTGCCTCTCGCTTGATGAGCGCCTTGAGCGCGGCCTGCACCAGGTCAGACTTCCGGGTGATGCCGGTCAACTCCGCGGCGCTTGCCACCAGTTCATCGTCCAGGGTGATGGTGATGCGGATCAGGGTCTCAGACTACACCCAGACGCCACCTAGCGCTATAAAATGCAAGATACTCAGCCGGAAATTGAATCGCCAGGAACCGGCGCCACGGCCCCTACCCCTTGAACCCCGTCGCGACCAGGAACACCTCCGAGCTGTCCGCCCGGCTGGCCTTGGGCTTCACGTGCTGGACCCTGGCGAAGTGCTTTTTCAGGTCGCGGATGATCTGGGCCGTCTCGCCGCCCTGGAAGGCCTTTGCGACGAACGACCCGCCGGGTTTCAGCACGCTGATGGCGAACGCAGCCGCCAGCTCGATCAGCCCGACGATCCGCAGGTGATCGGTCTCGCGGTGGCCCACGGTGTTTGGGGCCATGTCCGACAGCACCAGGTCCGGCTGACCGCCCAGCATCTCCATCAACAGCGGACCGGCCGCCGGGTCGGTGAAGTCCATCTGGACCAGTTCGGCGGGCGACAGGGGATCGACCGGCAGCAGGTCGATGCCGATCACCCGGCCCGCGCCACGCTGGAGGGCGATCTGCACCCAGCCGCCCGGCGCGCAGCCGAGGTCGATGACCTTCGAGCCCTTGCGGATCAGCTTGAAGCGGTCGTCGATCTCCGAGAGCTTGAAGGCCGCGCGGCTGCGATAGCCCTGCGCCCGCGCTTCCGCCGAGAAGGGATCGTTGATCTGGCGCTCCAGCCAGGCCTGCGAAGACGGCCGACGGCCCTTGGCGGTCTTCAGCCGGGCCGGCTTGCCACGGCCGACGCCGTCGTTGCCGCCGGTGGGCGGGCGGACCATGCGGCGTTTGGGGGGCTCTTCATCGCTCATGCCGGTGCTCCTGCCAGACGCTGGCCGCCGGAGCGATGTTTTCTTCGCCGACGGGGCTGTCGGTCGCTCATCAGGGTCAGCAGCAGCCCCTCGCGCAGCCCGCGGTCGGCGACCCGCACCCGCGGGCACGGCCACAGCTCCTGCACCGCCTGCAGGATGGCCGCGCCGGCCAGCACCAGGTCGGCGCGGTCGGGCCCGATACAGGGCTGGTCGGCCCGTTCCTTCGGCGTCCAGGCCAGCAGCTTGCCGATTGTCGCCTCGCACTGGTCGCGGGTCATCCACAGGCCGTCGACGCGGTTGCGGTCATAGCGCGGCAGGTCCAGGTGCAGCCCGGCCAGGCTGGTGATGGCGCCGGAGGTGCCGACCAGATGCGCACGGCCGTCGGCGAAGGTCTGGCGCAGCGAACTCGGCGTGCGGAAAGGCCTCGATCCGTTCCTTGACCGTATCGACCATGGCCCGGAACCAGGTCTCGACCGATCCGTGGTCCTCCGGAAAGCGCTCGGCCAGGGTGACCACGCCGATCGGGACAGACAGCCACGCCTTGATCGGCAGCCGCCAGGGCGCGAACTGGCGCGGGCGGGCGTCCAGCCCCTCCCCCTTCAGGTCGACCCAGCTGAGTTCCGTCGAGCCGCCGCCGACATCGACGACCAGCGCCGCGTCCGACGAGCGGTCGAGCAGGTTCAGGCAGCCGGCCACCGACAGCTGGGCCTCTTCCTTGGGGGTGATGACCTGCAGCTTCAGGCCGGTCTCGGCGGCGACGCGTTCGATGAAGGCCGGGCCGTTGCCCGCCTGGCGACAGGCCTGGGTGGCGATGGCCTTGATGCGCACGCAGTTGCGCCGGCGAATCTTCTCGGCGCAGACGCTCAGGGCCGCAAGGGCGCGGTCCATGGCCGCCTCGGACATCTGCCCGGTCGCGGACAGGCCTTCGCCCAGCCGCACGATCCGGGAATAGGCCTCGACCACGCGAAAGCCGCCCGGCGTCGGGGTGGCGACCAGCAGCCTGCAGTTGTTCGTGCCCAGGTCGAGGGCTGCGTACGTCGGGGCTCCGCCGCCCGACGACCTTCGGCGGCCCTCGCCGGAGCCGCTTTGCGCTTGATGCGCCTCCGACATGGTTTCAGCCCTGTCTGCGCAGACGCCGGGAGGGGCGTCTCGTTTCACCGACGACTGTAGCGGGGCCTTTCGCGTGGCGGAAGGCATTGACTTGCCACCGCCGACTGAGGACCTACGTTCATCTTCCAGTCAGGCCCGCGGGCTTAGAGTCCGTAATGTTATGCAGACCAGAAACGCCAAATTCGCGATCGGCCAGGTGGTCAGGCACCGGCACTTCCCGTTCCGGGGGGTGATCTTCGACGTCGATCCCACCTTCGCCAACACCGAGGAGTGGTGGCAGTCGATCCCCGAGGAGATCCGGCCGCGCAAGGACCAGCCGTTCTACCACCTGCTGGCCGAGAACAACGAGAACACCTACGTCGCCTATGTTTCCGAGCAGAACCTGCTGCCGGACGACTCGGGCGAGCCGGTGGGCCACCCGCACACGGCGCTGATCTTCGACGGGTTCGAAGATGGCCACTACAACATGAAGCCGCGCGTCTCTCACTGAGGCGTCGCGGGCTTCGCGCGTCGCGAACCACGCAAGATTGTTTCACTTGCAACCACTTTTGCGCCCGCCTTAGACCGGAAATTTCCGCAAAGCAGGCGCATTGTCCCCCTCATGAGCGCAGACGGCTTTCACGGCGGTCCGCCCCCCGGTGCGGCGGCGGACTGGACCATCGACCAGAACTGGGACGCCTACACCGCAGAGGAACACGCGGTCTGGGACACCCTGTACGCCCGTCAGGCGGCGCTGCTGCCCGGGCGGGCCTGCGACGCCTTCCTGCGCGGGCTCGACGCGCTGAACCTGCACCGCGGCGGCATTCCGGACTTTCGCCAGATCAACGCCGACCTTGAGCGCCTGACCGGCTGGACCGTGGTCGCGGTGCCCGGACTGGTGCCCGACGACGTCTTCTTCGAACACCTGGCCAACCGCCGGTTCGTCTCCGGCCAGTTCATCCGCAAGCCCGACCAGCTCGACTACCTGCAGGAGCCGGACATCTTCCACGACGTGTTCGGCCACGTCCCGATGCTGACCGACCCGGTCTTCGCCGACTACATGCAGGCCTATGGCGAGGGCGGCCGCCGGGCCATGGGGCGCGGCCAGCTGCACAATCTGGCGCGCCTCTACTGGTACACGGTGGAGTTCGGCCTGCTCGACACGGCCGAGGGTCTGCGGATCTACGGCGCCGGCATCGTCTCCTCGCGCGCCGAATCGATCTTCGCGCTGGATGACCCCTCCCCCAACCGGCTGGGCTTCGACCTGGAGCGGACCATGCGGACGCCCTACCGGATCGACGACTTCCAGCAGGTCTATTTCGTCATCCCGTCGCTGCAAGCCCTGCTGGACGCCACGCTGCAGGATTTCGCGCCGATCTACGCGCGGCTGGACGGCGCCAGCGACATCGCCATCGATGCCGTTTTGCCGACCGACCGGGTGCTCACCCGGGGCACGCAAGCCTATGCGGCGGCGGGCGGGCGGCTGGCCACGTCCGGCTGAGCACGCCGCTCGGCCACCTTCAGCCCGAACACCATCCGCAACGCCCCGACTCGGCTGACCACCGCATAGGTCGCGAAACAGGCCGCGAAGGTGATGGCGATCAGCAGCGCCGCCTCCAGCGCCTGGTTCAGACCCAGCTTCGCCAGGTGATGGCCGGCGACCACGATCACCGTCTGGTGGACGATGTAGAAGGGGAACACCGCCAGCGTCAGCCAGGTCAGGACCGGCCCACCCCGGGTGAGATGCTTCGCCCCGAAGCCGAGGGCGGCAAGGATCGCGCACCACTGGTCGACGGCGTAGACGCCGCGCATGGCCAGCTTCAGCAGCTCGGGCGGCGCCGCACCGTCACCGCGGTAGGCCCAGGTGTAGCTCGCCCAGGCCGCCCAGGCGCCGATGGCCAGGATCAGGGCCGGCCAGCGCACGCGGATCGTCGCCGCGCGGAACGCCTCGGACCTGGCGATCAGGTACCCCAGCAGGAAGGCTGCGAAGCTGACCGCGTGGTTGTACCAGTCGTCGACCAGAGCATGGGTGACCTCGAACATCGGGGCCAGCACGATCCGGCAGGCCGCGAGGTAGACAATTGGCCCCAGCAGCAAAGTCCAGCCGCTCAATCGCTCGCCGAGACCGTCCCCGAGCCGGACAAGGGAGCCCCGGAAAAGACGGATCAGGATCGCCAAAATCATCGTGTAGACAAAGAGATACACCACAAACCACATGTGGTTGTAGGTCGGCGTGATCAGGCAGCCGTCGGCGTCGCACCAGCCGCCGGACGCCGTGGCGTAGCGCGCATAGAAGTCCAGGAACGACCCGCTGAACCCCGCCTGCTCGACCACCTCGTAGTAGCTCTGCGGCGGCACGATCACGAAGACGGCGAAGACAAGCGGCGGCAGCAGCCGCCAGGCCCGCTGGCCGGCCAGTTCGCCGGCGCTGATCTTGTCGGCCATGAACCGCGTCGCCGCGCCGGAGACGAGGAACAGCAGGGTGAGCCGCCAGGGGTTGGTCATCTGCATCACCGGCTCCAGCCATTCGACCGGCCGGGGGGACTTCACGTGCCAGTCCCAGGGCACGTAGAACATGCCGACGTGGTAGAGGATCAGCAGGAAGAAGGCGCCGACGCGGATCCAGTCGAGGTCGTGGCGGCGGTCGGGGGGAACGGTGGACGTCACGGTCAGGCTCGCGAGGATTGACGATGTGCCTGCATGGCGCGGCAGGCCCGCCTCGCGCCACGGTCCCGCCACGCCCGGCCGCGCGCCGGTGACGAACGGCGACCGCCGGTGACGAGCGGCGCGCTCCCCGGGACGAACGGCGCGGCGCCCGCGCGGCCGGTGTTCCTGCGCGGCGCGGCCGTCTACGCCACCGTCGTGCTGGTGGTCACCCTCATCAACGTGATGAGCCTCCAGCACGAGATGCCGGAGCTGGCCTGGTGGAAGCCCTGGACCTGGGAGGCCAGCAGCCTCGTCGTCATTCTCGCCATCCTCTGGCTGCCCTGGCTGACCCTGCAGGCGGCGCCGCTGGAGGGCTGGCGGCGACCGCGCACCTGGCTGATCCACCTGGGCGGCATGCTGGCCTGGTCAATCCTGCACGTCGGCGGCTTCCTGATCCTGCGCCACACCGTCTATGCCCTGGCCGGCGAGACCTACAACTACGGCGATCTGCGCGAGAAGTTCCTTTACGAGGCCCGCAAGGACATCCTCAGCTACGCCATGGCGGTGGCGACCTTCTGGATCGCCGGCCGCATGGTGTTCACCGTGCCCGCGCAACCGCCGGGGCCGGCGGCCCTGCCCGTGACCTTCGATATTCGCGACGGGGCCCGGGTGATCCGGACGCCGGTTTCGGACATCCTGGCCGTCGCCTCGGCCGGCAACTACGTCGAGGTCCATCTGGCCGACGGCCGCAAGCCGCTGATGCGGTCGTCGCTGGCGGCCGTGGAGGCTGAACTGGCCAGCAAGGGCTTTGTTCGCACCCATCGATCCTGGCTGGTCAACGCCAGCCGGGTGACCGGCTTGAAGCCGGAGGGCTCAGGCGACTGGACGGTGGAGCTGGGCGTGCTGCCGGCGCCGCTGTCCCGTCGCTTCCCCGACGCGCTGGCGCGGCTGCGGGCCGGGTAGCGCGGGACAGACACCTCGGTGTCTGTCCCTATCTCTGGAACGGATAAAAGCCGCCGCCCAGCCCCAGGATCCCGGTCAGGGCGTCCAGCGCCGCGCGGCTCTCGTCGAGCAGGCGCGGGTCGGCGAGGTCGGCGGGCAGCAGCCGGTCGCGGTAGTGGGCCGTCGCCCAGGCGGCCAGCTTGTCGTGCAGCGCGGCATCGAACCGCTGCGCCGGATTGGTCGCCGCCAGCTCGTCGTCGGTCAGCACGACCCGCAGCCGCAGGCAGGCAGGCCCGCCGCCGTTGCGCATGCTCTGGCGCACATCGACATACTCCACCCGGCCGATGGGCCCGTTGGAGGCGATGGCGCGCTCGACCGCGGCGGCGGCGCGCGGCGTCTCGGCCGTCTCCATCGGCGCGATCAGCGTCAGCCGGTCATCGCCGGGAAGAGACACCAGCATCGAGTTGAAAAGGTAGGACTTGATGGCTTCGCCCAGCGGCAGATCCGCTTCGTCGATCTGCACGAGCTGCGGCTCGAAGCGGCCTGTGGCGGCCGCGCGGACCTGCGCCTCCATGGCCGCGCGATCCTCGAAGGCGGTCTCGTGGAAGAACAGGCAGGTACGGGCGCCGACACAGACGACGTCGTTGTGGAACACCCCCGCCTCGATGGCCTCCCGGGCCTGGCGGGCGAACACCGCCCCCCGGCCCCGTGACGCCGGGCCACCGCCTCGAAGGCCTGCTTGGTCTGCCGCGCCGGGAAGTGTCCGGTCCAGGGCTCGTAGGCGTCCCGCCCCCAGACGAACAGGTTCACGCCCGGCTCGCCATGCTCGGCGCAGAGCCGCACGTGATTGGCCGCGCCCTCGTCGGCGAAGTGCGGCTGGGCCGGCAGCGGATCGTGCACGGCGAAGCGGTCCGTGTCCGGGAACAGCGCCCGCAGCGACCGCGTCGTCTGCTCGCCCTCGAGGCTGCGGTGCAGGTTGGTCAGCAGGTTGGCGGGCGTGAAATGGACCCGGCCGTCGGCGGCGTCGGCGCTGGGCGTCACCGTCGCGGCGTTGGCGGCCCACATCGGCGAGGCGCTGCAGGCGGTGTTGAGCAACTCCGGCGCCTGCCGCCCGGCGGCCTCGATGACTTGATGGTCGGTCCCGGCGAACCCGATCCCTCGCAGGAAACTGACGTCAGGCCGCTCATGCGGCGGCAGCACGAACTGCGGCAGGCCCAGGTCCGCCATCCGCCGCATCTTCGCCAGGCCCTCCAGCACAGCCGAGCGCGGATTGGACGGATCGCCCTTGTTGATCTCGCTGGCCAGGTTGCCCGGCGCCAGCCCCGCGAAGCTGTGGGTCGGCCCGACCAGTCCGTCGCAGTTGGCTTCCACGGCCGGAGAACGCAATGAGCTCACGTCCGCAGCCCCTTGATATCGCTGAGGGTCGGGACGACCGCGTCAGCCTCGAAGCTGGCGACCGGATAGGCGCAGTAGTCGGCGGCGTAGTAGGCGCTGGGCCGGTGATTGCCCGAGGCGCCCAGCCCCCCGAACGGGGCCGTGCCCGCCGCGCCGGTCGTCGGGCGGTTCCAGTTGACGACGCCGGCGCGGATGCGCTGCTGGAAGCGCTCCCAGCGGGCGGGATCGTCGCTGATCAGGCCGGCGGAGAGGCCGTAGCGGGTGTCGTTGGCCAGGGCGAGCGCGCCGTCAAAGGTCGCCGCGCGGCGGACCTGGACGATGGGGGCGAAGATCTCCTCGTCCGGCGTCTCGTGGTGGCTGACGTCGATGATGCCCGGCGTGATGAACGCCTCCGACAGCCCCTCGACCGCCCTCGCCTGCCGGATCACCGTCCCGCCCAGCGCCTTGGCGGCGGCGCGGGCCGCGACCGCGGCGCGGGCCGAGATCAGCGGGCCCATGAAGGGCTCGTTCGCGCCGTCCCACGGTCCGGCGATCAGCCGGTCGGCGAGGGCCGCGACGGCCGCGATGATCGCCTCCCCCTCGTGGCCCTCGGGCACGATCAGCCGGCGGGCGCAGGAGCAGCGCTGGCCGGTGGTGATGAAGGCCGACTGCACGACGAGGGCCGCGACGGCCTCCGCATCCGTGGCGTCCCAGACGACCAGCGGGTTGTTGCCGCCCAGCTCCAGCGCCAGGATCACCTCCGGCCGGTCGGCGAAGTGGCGGCGGAAGAGTGCCCCGGCCGCGCCGGACCCGGTGAACAGCAGACCGTCGATCTCCTGCTCGATCAGGGCCGCGCCGGCTTCCTTGCCACCCTGAACAAGGTTGATGACGCCCCGGGGCAGATCGGCCGCTTCCAGCGCTTCGGCCATGAGTTCGCCGGTCCAGGGGGTCTCCTCGGACGGCTTGAAGACCACGGTGTCGCCGGCCAGCAGCGCCGGCACGATATGGCCGTTGGGCAGGTGGCCCGGGAAGTTGAACGGCCCGAGCACGGCCATGACGCCATGCGGACGGTGGCGCAGCACGGCGCGGCCGAAGGCGGTGGTGGTCTCGCGCACGCCGGTGCGCTCGTCATAGGCGGCGATGGAGGCGTCGACCTTGGCCATCATCGAGCCGAGCTCGGCGGTGGTCTCCCACAGCGCCTTGCCGGTTTCGCGGGAGATGGCCTGCGCCATCGGACCCTTGCGGGCGTCGAGCGCGGCCTTGTATCGGCGCAGCGCCTCGATGCGCTCGGCGCGCGGCCGGTCGGCCCAGTCCTGGAAGGCGGCCCGGGCGGCGGCCACCGCCTCGGCGACGTCGTCGGGCGTGGCGGCCGCGCCCTCCCAGACCGGCCCGCCTGTCGCCGGGTCGATGGAGGTCAGGGCCTGGCCCTGGCCGGAGCGCCAGGCGCCGTTGATGTAGAGACCATGGCTCATGAGTAGTCTCCCGCGACAATCCTCTCCCTCTTGGGAGAGGGGGACCATGCGAAGCATGGTGGAGCGGGAGGCGCTCCCGCATGCAGGGACATCCGGGACAAGAAAGCGACGAACACCGCGGCCAATCGGCCAGCGGCGGCATGTCCCTCTCCACCACCCTGCGGGTGGTTCCCCTCTCCCAAGAGGGAGAGGATCGGCAGCGCCGTCATGCCTTCACCTTCACGCTTTCGCCCTCACGCACGCCGAGAACCTCGGCGGCGTCGCGGGACAGGATGGCGGTCTCGCCATCGACCAGAACCGGCGCGCGCACGGCGCGGAAGCGGCCGATGTCGCAGGTGGAGACCAGCGCCTCCTCGCCGAACGCGTCCTCGCCAAGGCGCACGGTCAGGCGGCGGGCTTCCTTGACGGTGCGGATCTCGTCGCGCGGCGCGCCCATGGTCGGACCGGCGTCGAACAGGTCAACCAGGCCTTGATAGCGGAAACCCTCGCGTTCCAGCATGGCGCGGGCCGCCTCGCCGTCGCGGTGCACGCGGCCGATCGACTTCGCCGCCGCCTCGGGCAGCAGGCCGGTGTAGATCGGATGGCGGGGCGACAGGTCCAGAATGAACTGCCCGTTGGTCGAGGCGCTCATCAGGTCGGCCTCGTCGAACTCGAGCCGGAAGAATTTGTGGGCCACGTGCTCCCAGAACGGGCAGACGCCGTCCTCGTCGAACCAGCCGCGCAGCTCGGCCAGCACCATCTCGGCGAAGCGCTGCGGCTCGATGCCGATCAGCATGTAGCGCGACTGGGCCAGCAGTCGTCCGGCCCCGCCCTTGCGCTTCTCCGGGCGCAGGAACAGCGAGCCGACCTCGGACCAGCCCGCACATTCGTTGACCAGCACCAGCGCCTGGTGATCGAACCGCATCTCCAGCGTCGGCGACGACTGGGCCAGGGTGACGACCCGGAACGAGAAGAACGGCCGCTTCAGCCCCACGCTGGCCTTGACCCCCGCGACGCCGTCGATGGCCCCGGAGTTGCTGTCTTCCAGCATCAGGGTATACCAGGCCTCGGGCGGGGCGACCTCGCCGGCGAAACTGGCCTTCGAGAGGTCCAGTCTCGAGCGCAGCGTCGGTTCGTCCTCCGGCAGGCTTGTGAAGCCGCGTCCGGACAGGACGGCCAGCTCCATCAGCGCGTCATAGTCGGCGGGAACAGCGGGACGCACGACCAGCATCAACGGGACTCCATAAGGGCGCGGATGCCGCGCGCGTCGATCTCGCCCGACGCCAGCTTCATGAGGATCAGGGCCGAGAGCTGCGCCCGCTCGGCGAAGCTGTCGGGCCAGGCGAACTCGTTCTCGCTGTGGATATCGCCGCCGCGCACGCCGAGGGTATCGACATTGGGCAGGCCGGCCGCGAACAGGTTGTTGCCTTCGCAGACGCCGCCGGACGGCTTCCAGGCGATGTCCTGGCCGAGCAGGGCGCCGACCTGCTTCACCTTGCCGAACAGCTCGGTCTGGGCGGCGTTGAACGGTTTGGCGGGGCGGGTGAAGCCGCCATGCTGGCTGACCAGCAGGCCGTCGCCCTCCCCGGCCTTCATGGCGCCGCGTATGCCGGCTTCCAGCCAGGCGGCGGCCTCGGCGTCGGGAAAGCGGACGTTGAAGCGGACGACGGCGATGTCGGGGACCACGTTCAGCGGAGAGCCGCCGTCGATCTTTGCGATATTGACGGTGACGCCGTCGCGGCGGCCGTTGAGGCCGTCCAGCGCGCCGGCGATGCGGGCGGCGGCGGTGATGGCGTTGCGGCCCTCGGCGAAGGCGCGCCCGGCATGAGCGGTGCGGCCCATGACACGGATGTGGAAGTTCCCGGAGCCCTTGCGCTCGCTGGCCAGGGTGCCGTCGGGCAGCATCGAAGGCTCATAGGTGAGACCGACGTGGCCCAGGCGCCCGAACTCCGCCAGCACCGGTCCGGAGGCCAGCGAGCCGATCTCCTCGTCGGGCGAGATCAGCACCCGGTAGCCGAGGTTGGCGGCGTCGGCGGAGGTCTCGAACGCCTCCAGCGCGGCGAGAATGACGCTGATGCCGCCCTTCATGTCGGCGATGCCCGGGCCGTGCAGGGCGCCGTCGGCGCGCGTGCCGACCGTCTGGAAGCGGCTGCCGGCCGGATAGACGGTGTCATAGTGGCCGGTCAGCACGACCTGCACCGGCGCTTCGGGGCGCACGATCACGGCAAGGGACGGCGGGTGCGGCTGCTCCGTCTCGCGACCATCGGCGCCGATCTCGATCGAGGCCTGCAGCGGGACGTCCACCGGCTCGGTCGG
Organism: Caulobacteraceae bacterium; assembly: GCA_965283745.1. Lineage (GTDB taxonomy): Bacteria > Pseudomonadota > Alphaproteobacteria > Caulobacterales > Caulobacteraceae > Caulobacter. The sequence continues at coordinate 62,521 of CBDIPM010000007.1, read as the reverse complement.
CAGGACGGCGAAGGCGTCCTTCAGCAGGCCGCGCACGGTCTCCAGCCCTTCGAGGTTGCGACTGCCGGAGTTGACGTCGCTCCAGCCGACCGCCCGCTGGACGATGGTCGAACCGCGTTCAGCGATGGAATCCAGAACGGCCTTCTCTTCCGGCGACAGGCGCATCGGTGTTCCGTCCAACTCTATGACGCCATTGCCGCGGACCAGGTCGACGCGTGTTGGGACCGAAGCGACCCGCCGGAATGGCGCAAGACGGGAGTCGCCGAACGCTCTCTGCTTAGCCGAAGGGTGACGGAAGGTGAACCCCCGGCGCGGTCAGTAGTCCTTCCGCCAGCGCACCGAGAGCCTGGAGTCCTCGCCCGCCAGCTTGGAGATGATCGACAGGTTGCGGCGCACGCGCCACTCGACCTGGGCCGCCGGCCCCTCGCGGCCGCCGCCGATGATCTCCAGATAGACATCATCCGTGAGGTACTTGCCGCCGGCCACGGTCATCGCCCCGCCCTCGCCGCCGCCGGCGAAGACCAGACGGTCCAGGCCGGTGAAGTCCTTCAGGTTGCCGATCACGTCAAAGCCGCCGCCGCCGGCCAGAGCCGCGATGGCGGAGGCCAGTTGCGCGGCTTCGAGCGGCGACAGCTGCGCGGCCGAGGTGCCGAACAGCACCCGCGAGAGCACCTCGTCCTGGGGCAAGGACGGGCTGGAGGTTAGGGTGATCTCCGGCCGCGAGGCGGTGCCCCGCACGCGGATGACGGCGGTCAGGGCCGGGTCCTCGCGGGTGGCGGTCAGGTCCAGACGGATCCGGTCGGGCGAGGCGGCCAGGTAGACCGCGCTGCGCGTGTCGAACTCGAACCGCTTGCCGGCGAAGTCGTACTCGCCGCGAACGATGCGGGCGACGCCGTCGAGCACGGGCCTGGCGGTCGTGCCGCTCACCCGGGCGTCGATGGACATCTCAGCGTCCAGACCGCGCCCCTCGATGAAGACCCCGCGACTGGCCTTGAGCGTGACATCCAGGCCGACCACGAGGCCGCGCCGCGCTTCGGGGACCACATCGCCCTCCGTCGCGCCGGGCTTGTTGCGCTCGATGACCGCCATCGGAATGACGCCCGACGGCGTCGGGGGATCTGCGGCGATCACCGCCCGATCAATCGTCAGGGCGCCGGAGACCTGCACCTTGCCGTCGGCGGCCCGGTTGAGCGTCGCCTCTCCGGACGCGGTGGCCGTCATGGCGTCGTTCTCGATCAGCTGGAAGCCCTTGAGGGCGACCCGGAAGGTGCTGACGCCATCCCGCAGCAGGCTGATCCGGCCGCCGCCCGAGAGGGTCCCGCGCTCGCCGCCGCTGATGCGGCCGCCGCGTCCGTCCGTGGCCGAGAAGCGGCTGACGTCGATGGCGTTGTCGGCCAACACGGCGCGAACCGAAAGATCGACGAGCTTGAGGCCGATCTGGCCATCCTCGAATGCCCCCTGCGCCAGCTCGGCGGTCCCCGACAATCTGGGATCGGCAAGCGAGCCGGCGATCGTCCCCTTCATGTCGACCACACCCGACAGGCTGCGCTCACCGCCAACCAGCAGATCCCACAGCGGCTTGATCTCGCCATTGGCCGCGAAGACCCCGTTCATCGGCTGGCGATTGGCGATGGCGAGCCGCAGCGGCGCGGCCGAGGCGACCACCGGCAGGGTCACTGTGGCGCTGGACCGCAACCCGCCCGCGTTGCTGGCTACCGCCTCGATAAACAGGGACTGATCGTTGAGCGTGGCCCTGACCCGGCCGTCGACCGACACGGCGCGGCCGGCGCCGCGAGCCCGGGCGCCCTCCAGCGTGACGTCCATGGATCCAGTCAGCCGGGCGCCTCGGCCCTGCAGCGCCATCTTGCCGTCGACGGTCCCGGCCAGATCCTCGTTCAGGGCGCCCAGCGACACCTTTGTCAGGGTTGCGTCGATATCGGCGGCGTCCCCGTCCATCCGGGCGGTGATGTCGGCCCGGCCGCCCTCGATCTCCAGTTTCACGTCCGCGAAGCGCTGGCCGCCGCCGAACCCGATGCGCGCGGTCTCGATGGTCTTGAAGTCGGCGCTTCCGAAGCGGCCTTCGCCGTTCAGGGCCAAGCCCGTGGCGTTGTCCTGCCCCGCGTAGACGCCATCACCCTTGAACCGCCAGCGATTGGTCCCGTACGAGCCGCGCAGATCGACCGCGATCGGCAGGCGCGACAGCGGGCCGTCAGCGGTGATCGTCCCGCGCCCGAAGCGCAACCCGCCCGCGCCACGGACCGTCGCGTTCTGGGCGACCAGATTGAGCGTCGCCCGCCCGTCTTGGCCGGCGTCCGACAGCACGGCAGTTCCGGTGATCTGGCCGGTGGTGAGGATGGCGCCGGGGCCGATATCGAGGATCAGGTTGGCCGTCGACGGTCGTCCGCGGCGCAGCGCCAGGCCGCCGGTCGCCTTGATCCCGCCGGCGTCGGCGTCCAACCCGGTCAGGTCCAGCCCGCCCTGGGCGAACCGGAAGTCCGTGCGGGCCCGCGCCGGGCCGTACTCGCTGTCGGCGGTGATCGTCACCGCGCCGTCGGTTCCGCCGGCGCTCCGTACGAAGCTGAGTACGACATGGGCGGCCCGCAGCGGCAAACGAGGCAACTCGACGGCGGCGATGTCGGCGACGAGATCCGCGCGCGGCGCCGACAGCGTTCCGGTGACGGCTCCGGTCCCCTTGGCCTCGCCCGATATCTCGACCGGACCGGCGCGGAACGGGCCCGTGGCGTCCCAGTCCAGCTTGAGCTTCAGCGCGCCGGCCGGGCCGATCTGGCCGGCGGTGCGGGCCGAGCCCAGCGCGCCCTCGAGCCGCGCCTCGGCGACCGAAACCACGCCCCTGGCGATCTCCGCCTTGCCACGCAGTCGCGGCGAGGCACCCAGCAGGCGGTCGAATTCGGCCAGACCCGTGGCGAAGCCCGCGCCCTTCGCGTCGACCGAGAACACCCAGGGCTTTCCCCGGCCGCCCTGGGACGCCGACCAGGTCGCCGTCGCACGGCCTTTGGCCCCGATCCGCGCGGCCTGGAGGTTGGCCATCTCCGCGTCGCCCTTGAACGACAGACCGCCCAGCAGGGTGCGCTCGCCGGTCGCGTCGAGCTTGAGGCCGGCGCCCGTGGCCTGGACGCGGCGCAGCAGCAGCCGACCGTCCTTGAGGCGGGCCGCGATGATCTCGGCCTTCGGTCGGGCGCCCAGCAGCGCGGCGACATAGCCCCGGCCCGCGCCGCCATCGCCAGTCAGGGTCGACTCGACGGTCAGCTCGCCGGCATTCATGGCAACCTTCACGGGCCCCTGGGCCCGGGCGAGACTGTACCCGGCCGCCTTGAAGCCGGTGGCGTTCAGCGCGCCGGCGTAGACCCACGACGCCTGGTTGCCTGTCAGTCGCCCCCGCGTCTCGGCCGCGCCCTGCACGACCTCGGACGTCAGCCGCCCCAGCGACCGCGAGGTCAGGGTCACGGCGAGGCCGTTCTTGCCCGTCACGCGCTTGCCGATGTCGGCTTCACCGCTGGCGGCGACGGTCAGGACCTCGCTCTCGGCCCGCGCGTTGATTCTGTAGAGGCCGCTTTTGGCCTTGCCGCCCCGGCCGGAGAAGCGAACCTCGTCGCCGAACATTCGGGCGTACCGGGTGGTCAGGGTCGAGGAGGCCAGCGACACGCGGCCCGAGGCGACTTCGCCGTCGGCGTTCCAGGTTCCGGAGGCCGCCGCCGGTCGCGTGGCGCCAGAGGTCGTCAGAAGGCTGAACCGCCCCTCCCCGTCCGTGCCGCCTGCGTTGGCCTTGAGCGCGAACGGTTGATCCGCGGGCAGGCCCAGCGAGCCGGCCAGAGCGCCGCCCTGCGCCTCCACCGCATCGGCGAAGACCTTCAGAGGCCGTCCCTTGCCGCTCTCGATGGCGAGGATGACCCGGTCGCCCTTGTGCAGACGGCTGGCGGCGCCGAGCGCCACGGTCACAGGCCCCTTGCGGACCACCTCGATCTCGCCGGCCACATGGAACAGGCCCCGCTGGTAGCTGAAGGCCGGCAGGGTCTCGACGGGAATCCGCAGTTGCTCGATGCGGATCGAGACCGGCAGCCCTTTTGTGGTCGTCTTGGGAGTCAGCGTCGGGCGACGAAGCACCCGCACCTGGCGCGCGGTGATGGTGTCGGCATGGAACCGGCGCACGAACAGTTCGTGATAGCGCCAGGTCATCTTCACGTCGGCGGCGTCCAGCCAGACGCCCTTCTCGTCGGTGATGGTCAGCCGGCGGACGCCGAAGTTGCGCCACAGATCGCCGCTGAGGCCCTCGATACGCAGCTTGCCGAACCGGCCGAGCTTCAGCCCGTTGGCCCGCGCCTCGACGAACATCATGCCCGGCGCGGTGTTCAGGCCAAAGCGCAGCACCAGAGCCGCGCCGCCGACCAGCAGGACGGCGAGAATTGACACCAGCATCACCCAGCCCGGCCCGGTGGCCGGCAGCCGCACGCGCCGCGTCCGCGCCGGCGCGGCCGACGGCGGAGGAGGAGTCTGATCGTCGGCGGCGGTCAAAACGCCTGTCCGATGCTGATGTAGATCTGGAAGCCGGAATCGCCCTCGCGCTTCTCGATGGGGAAGGCGATGTCGGCCCGGACCGGCCCGAAGCCGAGGTCGTAGCGCACGCCGACGCCGATCCCGACGCCGATGTCGTCGCCGCCCGGGAAAGAATCGCCGCCGACTGCGCCGGCGTCGACGAACGCTACCGCGCCCCACCGCTCGGTGATCTTGCGCCGCACCTCGAAGCTGGCCTCGACCAGCGAGAGGCCGCCGATCGGCGTATTGTCGGGGAGCCGCGGGCCGATGGCCTGCCAGCCATAGCCGCGCACCGACCCGCCGCCGCCGGCATAGAAGCGGCGGGGCGAAGCCACCTCGTCGAGCACCGCGCCCCAGATCGAGCCGATCTTGGCCCGGGCCGCCAGCACGGTCGTCGCCTCCTCGTCCAGCGAGAGATAGTAGGACGCCTGGCTCTGGACCTTCAGGTACAGCGCCTGCGAATCTCCGAACGTGGTGGTTGGCTCCACCCGGGCTTCCAGACGCCAGCCCTGGGTCGGATCGAGCGGATCGTCCGAACGATCAAGGGCGAAAGCCGCCAGCGCGGCGGCGGTGACCACGTCCCGGTCCTCGCCGCGAAACGTTGTCTTGTTGATCTTGATCTTCTCGGCGCTGCGCGCGACGTCGAGCGACAGGCCGCCGGTAATGTAGGACGTCTTGCCGAACCGCCGGGTTACATCGCCGCTGACCCCGACCCCCATCGAGTCGTAGGCGTCCGTCTGCTGGTTATAGATGCCCGCCAGCACCGTCAGCGTCTGCTGTGGACGCCGCCAGTGCGGAAGCTTGAGCCCGGCCTCGAGCCGTTGTTCCAGTTCGGCGAGACGCAGGCTGTAGGTCGAGGTGTCAGCCCGCCCCAGCCGGTTGTAGCGGGTGCGGCGAACATCAAGGCCCGCGCCCTCGCTGGTCGAATAGCCGGCGGAGACCTCCAGGGTTCGCGGCGCGCGGTCCACCAGCGTCACCAGGACAGGCCTGCGGCCTTCAGCGTCGGCGTTGCCGTGCGGCTGCAGCGAGACGCCGACCGAGTTGTACACGCCGGTGTCCAGCAGACGCCGCTCAAGCTCCGCCACGTCCTCGGGATCATAGACGTCTCCCGGGGTCCACGGAGCGAGGCCGCGAATCCAGTCCGGGTCCGTCCGACCGACCGTGCCGAGCTCAAGACCGTCCAGGCGAACCAGCTCGCCGGCCACGATCCGGAAGGTGGGCTGCACCGAGCGATCAGCATGGTCGACGATCACCTCACGCGTTCCCGGTCGGGCGTCGGCGTAACCGCGGGCCTGCAGCGTGGCGACGATCCGGCCCTCGGCGGCGAGGACGTCGGCCGCGCGGCCGGGCGCGGCCCGGCGCAGCGCCATGGCCTGCTCGGCGGCGATGCCGACGCCGGGCAGCGGTTCGGCGCCGACCCATTCGATAGCCGGACGCGCGAAGCGGAACCGGGCGCCGGGCGTGATGCGGATCACAGCACGCGGCGGCTCCCCGCCCTCGTCATCATCGGGATCGACGACGTCCTGCTCGACCTGGAAGCCGTAGTAGCCCTGCGTGCGCAGGGCGGCCTCGGCGTCATCGGCGGCGGAGCGGGCGCGGCGACGGGCCTCGAAGCGAGTGGTGGCCGGGCTTTTGCTCTCACCGACCGCGCGGGCGATCGCCTCAAGCAGCTCCTCGTCCGCCACGCCCTCGATTCTCGCGGTGGCCTGTTGCGCGCCGGCGCCGGTCGCGCCGAGGCCCAGTGCGACAGCGGCCGAGGCGGCCAGGGCGATACGCGAAGGCGACAAGCTTCTTTTCTCCTCGTGCGCCCGAATCCCGTGTAGTCGGGCGAAGGCCGGCTGTCACGTCCATCCACCCTTTGCAGCGGCCCCGAAAGTTGCCCAAATGCAGGGCAGTCGGCGCAACCGGTCGAAAGTACGACCGAAACCAGACGCCAGACCGGCGAAGAGCGTTACGAATGAACCGTGAAAAGGCCTTCCCGGCCGTGAATGAAACGGACCCTGACGTGAGCTTGGCGATCGCCGATGCCCCGGGCGCAGCCCCGGCCCTTCCGATGACGGACGCCGCCTATCTTCCGGGGGTGGCGTTCGACGAGATGTATGTGGCGGGCGGTGATGTCCGGCCACACTACGCGGGCGTCCATACCCGTCTCACCACCCTGTCGCCGGAGGCGCTGGCCGATCGTCAGAAGACGCTTGAGCGCTCCTTCCTGCTGCAGGGCATAACCTTCACCGTCTATGGCGCCGAGGCGACCACCGAACGGATCATCCCCACCGACCTGGTGCCCCGGATCATCCCCGCGTCCGAATGGAAGACCATCGAGGAGGGGCTGACCCAGCGCCTGCGGGCGCTGAACATGTTCCTGGCCGACATCTATGGCGACCAGCAGATCCTGATGGACGGCATCGTGCCCCGCGAGCTGGTGCTGGGCGCACCCTCCTACCGCCGCGAGATGCAGCACCTCTATGTGCCGCACAAGGCCTACGCCAATGTCTGCGGGTCCGACCTGATCCGCGACCAGGACGGCGCCTTCGCGGTGCTGGAGGACAATCTCCGCGTCCCGTCGGGCGTCTCCTACATGCTGGCCAACCGCGACGCGGCAAAACGCACGTTTCCGGGCACCTTCCGCGCCTCCAACGTCCGGCCGGTCGAGCGCTACCCCGACCTGCTGCTGGCGACCCTCAAGAGCATGGCGGCCGAGTGGCGACCCGACCCGCAGGTCGTGGTCATGACCCCCGGCGTCTACAACAGCGCCTACTACGAACACGCCTACCTCGCCCGACTGATGGGCGCGCCGCTGGTCGAGGGCCGCGATCTCGTGGTGCACGAGAACATGGTCTACATGCGGACCACCACCGGCCTGCGCCGCGTGGACGTCATCTACCGCCGGGTGGACGACGACTTCATCGACCCCCTCACCTTCCGCCGCGACTCGTCGCTGGGCCTGCCGGGTCTGTTCAACGCCTACCGGGCCGGCAATGTGGTGATCTGTAACGCGCCCGGCACCGGCGTCGCCGACGACAAGGCCGTCTACGCCTATGTGCCGGACATCATCCGCTACTATCTGGGCGAGGACGCCATCCTGCCCAACATCGAGACCTTCCTCTGCCGCGAGCCAGTGCAGCTGGCCCATGTGCTCGCCAACCTGGACAAGCTCGTGGTCAAGGCGGTCGGCGCCTCGGGCGGCTACGGCATGCTGGTCGGCCCGCACGCCTCCCGCAAGGAGCGCGAGACCTTCGCCGAGGCGCTCAAGGCGGACCCCGCCAACTACATCGCCCAGCCGACCATCCAGCTGTCGACGGCCCCCTGCCTGATCGACGGGCGGATCGAACCGCGCCACGTGGACCTGCGCCCCTTCATCCTGTCGGGCGAGAAGATCGTGGTGACGCCCGGCGCCCTGACCCGCGTCGCGCTGCGGCGCGGCTCCCTGGTGGTCAACTCCAGCCAGGGCGGCGGCTCCAAGGACACCTGGGTGCTGGTCGACGATGACGAGCGTCAGGAGACACGGCCATGATGCTCGCGCGGGTGGCGGACAGCCTCTACTGGATCGGCCGCTATGTGGAGCGGGCCGAGCACTTCTCACGGCTGGCCGACGTGATGCTCAATGCCACGCTCGATCGCTCCGACGCGGCCGCGCAGACCGCCTATATCGCCCTGTCGGCGGTCGGCGACCCGGACATGGCCCGCGCCTCGCTGACCTACGAGGCCGCCCGGTCGCTGGTGCTGAACCGCGAGGATCCCAACTCGGTGATCATGTCGCTCGCCCACGCCCGCGAGAACGCCCGACAGGTCCGCGACCAGATCACCACCGAGACCTGGGAACGGCTCAACCTGCTGTTTCTCAAGGTCACCGCCGACAGCACCGGCTCGGAGTTCGAGAGCGGTTCGTCCGCCTTCCTGCACGACGTCATCGCCGACCTTCACCTGTTCAAGGGCGCCGCCGACGCCACCATGAGTCACGGCGAAGGCTTCCGGTTCCTGATGCTGGGCGTCTACCTGGAGCGGGCGCACCTGATCGCGCGCCTGCTGGAAGTCGGCTTCGGCGACGGTCGCGGCAAGAGCGTCACCGACCGGCTGGCGCTGATGAACCTGCTGCGCATGGCCTGCGCGCTGGAGCCCTATCTGCGGCGCTACACCGCCGAGATCGAGCCCCGTTACATTCTCGAATTCCTTCTGTTCGACGAGGAATTCCCCCGGTCGATCCGCTTCGCCACCGCGCGGATCGAGGAATACCTCGTGGGCGTATCGCGCCATGTCGAGGTCGGCGGCCTGGCCACGCCAGAGCGCCTGGCCGGTCGCCTCAAGGCCCGCCTGCAGTTCGCCGACGTGGACGAACTGGAAGCCACCGGGGCCAGCGGCCTGCTGACCACCGTCGTCAACGAGTGCGCTCGCATTCACGAGGCGATCTACGACACCTTCGTCGCCTATTCCCTCGAGATGAGGCTGCCCGCGTAATGCTCCTGGAAGTCAGGCACGTCACCCAGTACCACTACGAGCGCGCGGTCCGCGAAAGCGTGATGGAGCTGCGCATGCAGCCGCGCAAGAGCGCCGGGCAGCGACTGATCAGCTTCGAGCTCGACCTCGAGCCCCGGGCGCAGATCTTCTCCTACGCCGACAATTTCGGGAACGCCGTCTACCATTTCGACGTGCCCCAACCGCACGACAACCTGAGGATCGAGGCCCGTTCGGCGGTCGAGACCCAGCCCGATCCGGTGCTGCCCAACGGCGTCGACCAGGGCGAATGGGACCGGCTGCGCAGCGACTTCGTGCGTGGTGAATGCTTCGACTTCCTGCAGCCGCACGGCTTCGTGGTCTTCACCCAGGCGCTGCAGACCTTCATCGCCGAGAGGAACCTCGACGCGCTTCGCCTGCAGGATCCGCTGTCGGCGGTGCTGGCGTTGAACCAGATCATCTACGACGCCTTCGACTACACCCCGGGCGTGACCACGGCCGACAGTCCCATCGATCTGGCGCTGGGCGTCGGGCGGGGGGTCTGCCAGGACTTCGCCCACATCATGCTGGCGATCTGCCGCCGGTGGGGCATCCCGGCCCGCTATGTGTCGGGCTACCTGTTCACCGATCGTCAGCACGGCGACCGCTCCGACCCCGACGCCACCCACGCCTGGGTCGAGGTCTTCCTGCCGACCCTGCGCTGGATCGGCCTGGACCCGACCAACAACAGCATCGCCGGCGAACGCCATATCGCCGTGGCCATCGGCCGCGACTACGCCGACGTGCCGCCGTCGCTGGGGGTCTACAAGGGTGAGGCGGACAGCCAGCTGGGTGTCGCCGTCTCGGTTGGCAAGGCCCGCGCGGCCCTGGCGGAACCCGAGTTCCTCCGACTGCCGCGCCCGTCCTTCCCCGGCGGCCGCCGCAAGCTCAACGCCGGCGACATCCACCGGCGCGAGCAGCAGCAGCAACAGCAGCAATAGGGCGCGGGACGCTGTCCAGCTGCGCCGGGTGAGGAACCCTCCCGGGTCGCCGGCGGCATAGCTTCAGGAGCGGACCGGCCGGGAACCCCGGCGGGCGCAGGGCATTCTGGCGTGATGCCTGTTTCCCGACGCCATCCCGCTCCCCCGCCTAGCGCCGACAGCGTCATCGCATGGTGAGCGCGACAGCATCGGCGGGCGACCAGATACTGGATGTGATCATCGTCGGCGCCGGCCCGGCGGGTCTGACCGCCGCGCTTTACATGGCCCGCTATCGTCGGACCGTGCTGGTTCTTCACGACGGAACAAGTCGCGCCCTGCGAATTCCGCAGAGTCACAATGTGCCGGGATTTCCCGCGGGTGTGAACGGGCAGGTGCTGATCGATCGAATGATCACACACGCCGAAACCTACGGCGCCCGGCTGGAGACGGCGCGGGTCGAGACCGCGACGTTCCTGGAGGACGTTTTCATGCTGACCGCGGGGAGCGAGACCTGGCGATGCCGCTCCCTGATCCTGGCGACCGGCGTCGCCCTCCACCAGGTTGACCTGCCGGAGGAGCAGCACGAAGCGGCGATCGAAGCCGGGGTCCTTCGCTACTGCCCGATCTGCGACGGATATGAGGCGATCGACCGCCGAATTGGCGTGATCGGCAGCGACGCGAACGGCGCGGCCGAGGCGCTCTTCCTGCGCCAGTATTCCGCTGACATCACGCTGATGCCACTCAGTCACTCCGACCTGACGCCGGAGCAGGAAGCGGAACTGGACCGCGCGGGTATTCACATCGCATACGGCGCGCTTCAGCGCCTGCGTCCGCGCGCGTCCCACATGGAAGTGTCCCTTGAGGACCGCGACGCTCCGTTGTCGTTTGACGTTGTCTATCCCGCGCTCGGCCGCAGTCCCCGAACCCGGCTGGCCGGCGGGCTGGGCGTGCGCCTGAGCGCCGAGGGTTGCGCGCCGGCGGACGCCGCGAAGGATAGCGGCGTGGGGGGCCTGTTCCTGGCCGGCGACGGCCTGGTGGGCCTGGACCAGATCAGCGTCGCCATAGGGCAAGGCGCACTGGCCGCCACAAGCGCCCACAACTGGCTGCGCGAACGGGATGGGCACGTGCTCCAGGCCGGAGAGGCCTGACGCAAGTCATCTGGACGGACCATTGACGGCCCGGCGATGGCAAGTCCGACGCCTTAAGTCATCGGTCGTCGTTCAATCCGGAATCTGCAGCAGTCCAACTGCTTGATTGGTAGGCCGGCTGGGGGTCGAACCCAGGACCATTCGATTAAAAGTCGAATGCTCTACCACTGAGCTACCGGCCCGCTCGCGAAGCAGCGGCTGTGCCGGTTCGAAGCGGCGCGGACCATAGTGGCGGCGATCCGGCGCGGCAACCCGCCGTGATGGCTTTCCGCCACGTGCGGCGCATGATTATGCTGTCGCCATGCGTATGCTTCTCCCTGCTCTCGCCTGCCTGTCGCTCACGGCCTGCGCCAGCGTCGGCAATCCGCCGCCGCCCGGCCGCGTCCAGACCACCGATCAGATCAACAAGGGTAGCGTCTCCGGCGCCGTCACCGCGCCGGCCCGCGACCTGAACATGCTGCGCACCAAGATCCCGCAGGTGCTGCTCGATGCGCTGGAAGACCCCTACAAGCGCCCCGATCCGGCGACCTGCGCCGAGATCATCGCGCAGGTGCGGCCCCTGTACGACGCGCTGGGCGCCGACATCGACGATCCGGCCTCCGGTGATGACCGCGACCTGATCGTCAAGGGCCGCGATGTCGCCGAGGACACCGCGCTGGGCTTCGTCGCCGGCGCGGCCCAGGACCTCATCCCGCTGCGCGGCTGGGTGCGACGCCTGTCCGGCGCCGAGCGCCACGACCGGCTGGTGCGGGCCGCCATCACCGCCGGCGGCATCCGCCGCGGCTACCTCAAGGGGCTGGGGGAGTCCAAGGGCTGCAATCCGCCCGCCACGCCCAGCCACCTCAAGTCGACGCTGCCCAAGGATCCGCCCAGGAAGGGGCCGCGCTATCCGGTCAAGTAGCGACCTCGCGTTCTTCGACACGCGCCTTACTTTACGTGCCGGGCCCTGAACTCCCGCCGGAAGGCTTCGAACGTGCCGGCGGCGATCGCGGCGCGCATCGCCGCCGTCAGGGCCTGGAAGAAGGCGATGTTGTGCCAGGACAGCAGCACCTGGCCGAGGATCTCGTCGGACCGGACAAGGTGGTGCAGGTAGGCCTTCGAGTAGTCCCGGCTGGCCGGGCAGTCGCTGGTCTCGTCCAGCGGTGTGTCCTCGTCGGCGAAGCGGGCGTTTTTCAGATTGATCGCCCCGTCCCAGGTCCACGCCTGGCCGTGACGGCCCGAGCGGGTCGGCAGCACGCAGTCGAACATGTCCACGCCGCGCGCCACCGCCTCGACCAGGTCGATCGGCTTGCCCACGCCCATCAGGTAGCGCGGCCGATCGGCGGGCAGCATGCCCGTGGCGTAGTCGAGCACGTCGCACATCGCCTCGTGCCCCTCCCCGACCGCCAGCCCGCCCAGCGCATAGCCGTCGAAGCCGGTCTCGATCAGCCGCTCGGACAATTCCCGGCGCAGGTTTTCAAAGGTCGAGCCCTGCTGAATGCCGAACAGGGCCTGGCTGTCGCGGCTCCCGAACGCCGCCTTGGACCGCGCGCCCCAGCGGGCGGAGAGCTCCATCCCCTGTCGCGCCCGCGCCTCCTCGGCCGGCCAGGCGACGCATTCGTCCAGCTGCATTACGATGTCGCTGCCCAGCAGGTCGGCCTGGATCTCGATCGAACGCTCCGGCGTCAGCACATGCTTTGAGCCGTCCAGGTGGCTGGCGAAGGTCACGGCCTCCTCGGTCACCTTGCTGATCCCCGACAGGCTCATCACCTGGAAGCCGCCGCTGTCGGTGAGGATCGGCCCCGCCCAGCGCATGAAGCGATGGAGGCCGCCCAGCCGCTGGACCCGCTCGGCCGTCGGCCGCAGCATCAGGTGATAGGTGTTGCCCAGGATGATGTCGGCGCCGGTCGCCTTCACCTGGTCGACCGTCAGGGCCTTCACGGTGCCGGCCGTGCCCACGGGCATGAAGGCCGGCGTGCGGATGTCGCCACGCGGCGTCCTCAAGACCCCGGTGCGGGCGGCGCCGTCGGTGGCGGTCAGATCAAACGGGAAGGCTGCCAATTTTATTCCGTCTCCCCGGCGAAGGCCGGGGTCCATGCGGATCCGCCGTCGCTCGGGATGGATAGGGATCCCAGCCTTCGCCGGGAACACGGGATGGGTTCAGGCGCGGAATAGCAGGCTTGAATCCCCGTAGGAATAGAAGCGGTAGCCGGTGGCGATGGCGTGGTCGTAGGCCTCGCGCATGACGGCCTGGCCGGCGAAGGCGCTGACCAGCATGAACAGCGTCGATTTCGGCAGGTGGAAGTTGGTCATCAGCACATCGGCGGCCCGGAACCGATAGCCGGGCGTGATGAAGATCGCCGTCTCGTCCGCCCAGGGCCGGATCACCCCGTCCTCGCCCGTCGCGCTCTCGAGCAGCCGCAGCGAGGTGGTGCCGACACAGACGATCCGGCCGCCCGCCGCCCGCACCGCATTCAGCGCGGCGGCCGTGGCGGCTGAGACCTCGCCGTACTCCGGGTGCATGCGGTGGTCGGCGACGTCGTCGACCTTGACCGGCAGGAAGGTGCCCGCGCCGACGTGCAGGGTCACGAAATGCTGCGACACGCCGGCCGCCGCCAGCCGCGCCAGCAGGTCCGGCGTGAAGTGCAGGCCCGCCGTGGGCGCCGCCACCGAACCATCCTCCCGCGCATAGACGGTCTGGTAGTCGGTGCGGTCCTGCTCGTCCTCGCCCCGCTTTGCGGCGATGTAGGGTGGCAGGGGCATGTGGCCGCGGGTGTTGATCGCCAGGTCCAGGTCGGGCCCGGACAGGTCGAAGGCCAGCACGACTTCCCCGCCCTCGCCCTTGTCAACGACGGTGGCATCCAGCAGCGCGCCCTCGCAGCCCCGGTCGCCGCTCGCGCCGAAGCGGACCCGGTCGCCAACCTTCAGGCGCTTGCCCGGCCGCATGAAGGCGCTCCAGCGGTCCGGCGACAGACGCTTGTGCAGGGTCGCCTCGACCGCGACCGGCGAACCGTCGCCGCCGCCCTCGCTGCGGCCCTCGCGCAATCCGTCCAACCGGGCGGGGATCACGCGGGTGTCGTTGAACACCAACGCGTCGCCCGCGCGCAGCAGCGAGGGCAGGTCGCCGACCGTCAGGTCCTCGCGTCCCTCACCCGGCCGCACGACGAGCAGCCGGGCGCTTTCGCGCGGGCTGGCCGGCCGCAGTGCGATGAGAGTCTCGGGGAGTTCGAAGTCGAAGTCGGACAGGCGCATGGGCGGGCGAACCGCCACGTCCGCGCGGCTTCGTCAAGCACGCGATGGACAACGCCGCCCGCGATCCACACATTGGAGGGACACCATCGGGGATTTTCATGCGTTTCGCGATCATCGCGCTGACCGTCGGCGCCGTGGCCTTCACCACGGCCTGCAACCGCAAGACGGACAAGGCTGAGGCTCCGCCGCCGGCCACGGCCGAAGCCTCGCCGCCCGCCGCCCCGGCCGTCGCCAATCCGCCCGTCGAGGTCCCCGCGGGGTTCCGGCACGAGGCCGCCTTCGACGCGTCGGGCTACTACATGACCCCCCAGCCGGTGCAGATCGGAAACTATCGCCTGACGCACCTGGGCATCGGCGCGCCCAGCGACTTCCAGCAATGGGAGAAGGGCGAGCGCGCCTCGGTGTTCGGGCCGATCCTGGTGCAGTTCGACGATGTCACCAGCCCGACCCAGAGCAACGAGATGGGCGGCGAAGCCCACACCGTCAGCGTCCGCGTACTGCCGCAAGCCTACAGCCTGTCGGCCGGCAAGGTGACCTTCAGGGGCGCCGATCCCAAGCTTGGCGAGGTGTTGTTCAGCGGAAACTTCGATCCGGCCGCCTTGACGCAGGCGCGCAATGACGGCTCCAGCCAGTCCCCGGTGCTGCGCGGCCTGCTGAAGGTCGGCGATGCTCCGGCCCGCCCGGTGGCGATGGTCTACTTCGTCGGCGACTGAGGCGGCGCCGAACCGGCGCGTCGCCTGCACTAGGTATGCACGAATCGCGTGCTAGACCGGGCGAGTGAGAACCCTGCTCAACCTCCTGTCCGGCCTGGCCCGCACCGGCGCCCTGCTGCTTGCGGCCGGGTGCGCCCTTGTCCTGCTGCTGGCGCAGGGCGGGCGGTTCAGCGATCGGCTGGACATCTTGACCCATTTCACGCCCTGGTTCCTGGCCGGTTGTGTGGTCGCGGCGGCGATATGGGCCCTGGCCGGCCGGCGCGGACGTTTGACGCCGGGCCTGGCCGTCGCTGGCGCCCTGTCGGCCCTGCTGTTGATGGCCCCCGAACTGGTCTCCGCCGCCGGACAGAAGCGCGGCCCGGTCGACGGCCCGACGTTGAAGATCGTCCAGTTCAACCTCTGGGGCCGCAACCGCGATCCGGAGGCCACCGCCCGATGGATCTTCGAGGAGGATCCGGATGTCATCGTCTTCCAGGAGGGCTTCGCGCGATCTGGCGGCGTCGCCCGGGCGCTGGCCATCCGCTATCCGCATCGCACGACCTGCGCCGAGCCCCTCGCCTGTTCGACGATGATCCTGTCCAAGCGCGCGCCGATCGCCGAGGGGGGTCTGCAGGCCGGGGTCTCGGAGGCCAATCTGTCCGGCGCCTGGGCCACCTTCCGGGGACGACGCGGAACCTTCACCCTGGTCGGCGCCCACTACACCTGGCCGCTGCCGGCCGGCCCGCAGCAGCAGCAGACCCTGAGACTGGCCAGGGTTCTGGACCGGTTTCCGAAGGAGAGCCTGATCGTCGCCGGGGACTTCAACTCCACGCCGTGGTCTTTCTCGCTGCGACGCCAGGATCGACTGTTCGGCCTGGAGCGGCGGACACGGGCGTTGTTCACCTGGCCGGCCGGCCGGCTCTCGCGCCGGGGCGTCGCCGCGCCCTTCCCGATCCTGGCGATCGACCAGGTCTACGCCGGATCCGACTGGGAGACCGTCGACGTCCGTCGCGGCCCGCTGCTGGGATCGGACCACTTTCCGGTCGTCGTCGACCTGGCCCGTCCCTGACGGCTGGACGCTGAACGGTGAACGCCGTTAGATGACAGCGTCCTCAGCCCGGAGTCCCGCATGGCATCGACCATCCGCACCGCCGCCGTCACCGCCGGCCTGTTCGCGCTCGCCACGGCCGCCTTCGCCGCGCCACCCTGGAGCGGAAGCTATGATCGCATCCCGGACGGGTCCTACCAGCAGAGCTGCCGCGACATCAGCGCCTTCAACGGTCAGCTCTACGCCCGCTGCCAGAACAACAGCGGAGCCTTCTACGAGACCCAGTTGTCCTATCGGTCCTGCCAGCGCGGCGTCGCCAATGTGAACGGCCGGCTGCAGTGCGACGGCGGCTACGGACAGGGTGGCGGCTATGGCCAGGGTGGGGGTTACGGGCAGGGCGGAGGCTATGGCCAGGACGGCGGCTACGGCTCCGGCGGCGGCTGGAGCGGCGGCGGCTCGGGCCCCGTCGGCCTGATCCTGTTCGAGAACCCGGACTACAAGGGCATGCGTCTCGAGATCTCGGACACCGTCACGGACCTCGCCGGCTCCGGTCTCGACGACCTGACCACGTCTGTGCGCGTGCTGCGCGGCTCCTGGCTGCTCTGCTCGGCCCGCGACTTCGGCGGCGACTGCAGGACCATCGACGCCGACAGCCCCAACCTAAAGACCATCAACCTGAACGACCGCGTCACCTCGATCCGCCGGCTTCGGCGCTAGGACGCGACGGGGACATGCACTTCAGTGCGTGTCCCCGCCGGCTTGAGCCTGTGGGGACACGCACCGAAGGCGGCACGCGTCCCCGATTGTCGTCAGGCGTCGGCGGCGACCTTCATCGACACGATCTTGCCCGGCTGGCGGGGCGGTTCGCCCTTGGGCAGGGCGTCGACGTGGTCCATGCCGTCGGTGACCACGCCCCAGACGGTGTACTGGCCGTCCAGGAAGGTGGCGTCGTCGAAGCAGATGAAGAACTGGCTGTTGGCCGAGTTCGGGTTGCTGGAGCGGGCCATCGAGCAGACGCCGCGGATGTGCGGCTCACGCGAGAATTCCGCCTTCAGGTCCGGCTTCTTGCTGCCGCCCATGCCGGTGCCGGTCGGATCGCCGCCCTGGGCCATGAAGCCCGGGATGACGCGATGGAAGACCACGCCATCGTAGAAGCCCTCGCGGGTCAGTTCCTTGATCCGCTCGACGTGGCCGGGGGCCAGGTCGGGGCGAAGCTTGATGGTGACCACACCGGTTTCGGTGGTCAGCAGCAGGGTGTTTTCGGCGTCGGTCGTCATGGGGGCTATTCCACCTTCACAGGGATGTTCACGTCACAGAGCGAGAAGTCGGCGCCCTTCGTCTTGCGCAGCCGCTTGATCTCGCTCCTGAACCAGGGTCCGGCCGGGTCGATGACCCGCACGGCCGGGCGTTCGGAAGCGGGTATATCGGCCAGAACGCGCACGCGGTCCATCCGGTCCTGCGGCGCGGTCACCGGCTCGCCGGTCTTGATGGCCCGGATCGCCTCCAGGCCGCTGATCACCCTGCCGAAGGCGGTGTAGCGTTTGTCGAGCGACAGGTAGGGCTGGCGCATCAGGAAAAACTGGCTGTTGGCGCTGTCGGGATTGTCGTCCCGGGCCATGCCGACCACGCCCGGACAGTAGCTGCCCCAGGCCGCGACCTTCTTGTCAGCGGTCATCTCGCTCCAGCTCATGGCCTGGCTGATGACCGGCAGGGACTTCAGGAACCCCTCCTCCGTCCCCCAGGGGCTGGAGGCGATCGCGAACGGCGTGTCGGCGGCGCGGCGGAAGGTGAACTCCGCCTTCAGGTCCGGCAGGTCGGTCCCGCCCTCCCCCGTATCCTGCGGATCGCCGGTCTGGGCCATGAAGCGGTCGATGACCCTGAAGAAGGTCCGGCCGTCGTAGGTTCCCTTGCGGGCAAGGACCTTCAGCCGCGCGACGTGATCTGGCGCGACCTCCGGGACCAGTTCGACGATGACCCGGCCCTTGCTGGTGTCGATGACCAGCACGTCGTCGGCGTTCGGCGTTCGCCAGTCGGCGGCGCCTGGCGCGGACGGCCTGGCCAGCGCGGGGGTAGACGCGGCCGCCAGCGCGGCGGCGAGGATCAGGACGTTGCGACGCATGGCGTTCCTTCCGTCAGCCCACCTTGGCGGGGATCTCGATATCGCAGGGATTGAGCGGGCGTCCGCCAGCCTTGGCCTTCGCGTCGGCGATGATCGCCCTGAAGGTCGGCCCGGCGACGTCGAGCACCTGGACCTTCGGTCGCTGGGCGGCCGGCAGGTCTGCGAGAACCCGGACGGTCTTCATGGTGTCCTGAGGCGCGGCCACCGGCTCGCCGACCTTGATCGCCCGGACGACATCCAGCCCGACGATCACGCGACCCCAGGCGGTGTAGTCGTTGTCGAGCGAAGGATAGGCCTGACGCATGAAGAAGAACTGGCTGTTGGCGCTGTGGGGGCTCGACGCGCGGGCCATGCCCATGACGCCGGGACAGAACAGGCCCCAGGACGCCACCTTGCCATCGGCCGCCAGCATCATCTGCATGCTGGGCAGCGAGCGGACCGGAAGCACGCCCAGGAACCCGACCTCGGTGGCCGACGGCGTGTTGAAGTCTCCAGGCAGCCGATCAATGACGGTGAACGCCGGCGCCGAACCGCGGCGGAACGGGTACTCGGCCTGCAGGTCCGGCAGGTCGGACCCGCCGACGCCGGTGTTCTGCGGATCGCCGGTCTGAGCCATGAAGCTGTCGATTACCCGGAAAAAGCTCAGGCCATCGTAGAATCCGGCCCGGGTCAGGGTCCGCAGACGCTCCACATGGGCCGGCGCGGCGGCCGGCGCCATCTCGACGATGATCCGTCCCTTGCTGGTCTCGAACACCAGGACGTTCTCGGGATCGGGCGTGCGCCACTCAGCCGCCGCCGGAACAGGCGTCTGGGCCAGGACGGGGACCGTCGCCGCGGCGAGGGACAGAACAGCAGCGAGCGCGAACGGCGCGATCTTCATGGATGACCTTCTCTGATGACGCCCCGTCAGCCCGCGTAGAACGCCGCCGCCCGGTTCACAAGCCCCGCGTGGTCAAAGGCGAAGGTCTCGACCACCTCGCAGTCGCGCGTGGTGCTGAAGTAGCGGATCGCGCCACCGTCGACGCCCGCCAGCACGCTGATCAGCTCGAACCGCAACGGCGGCGCGCCCGGCGCGAAGGCGCCAGACCAATAAGCGCGTAGCTCGCCCTTGCCGCTGACCTCGCCGGAGGCCTTGCCGAACCGCTGCCGCACAATAGGGCTGCGGAAGACGATGTCCTCGGCGTAGTGCGACAGGATGCGGTCCAGGTCGTGGGCGTTCCAGGCGGCGATCCACTCGGCGGCGAAGGCGTCGAGGTCGACCGTCTTCACCCCCGGCCCACCTTGCCCAGCAGGCGTTCAGCGACGCCGGGCGTCACGAACTTGGTGATGTCGCCGCCCAGGATGGCGATTTCCTTGACCAAGCGGGAGGCCACGGCCTGGTGCCTCGGATCGGCCATCAGGAACACGGTCTCGATCTCGCGATCGAGTTGCTGGTTCATGGCCGTCATCTGGAATTCGTATTCGAAGTCAGCCACGGCGCGCAGACCGCGCACAATGATGCCGGCGTGAACTTCCCGCGCAAAATGCATCAGCAGGCCCTTGAAAGGGATCACCTCGATCTCGGCGACCTTCTGCAGGTGAGCGGTCTCGTCGCGGACGATGGCCACCCGCTCGTCGAGACTGAACATCGGGCCCTTGCCCTCGTTGATGGCCACGCCGATCACCAGCTTGTCCACCAGCTTCACGGCCCGCCCGATGATATCCAGATGACCATTGGTCATCGGATCAAACGTGCCTGGATAGAGTCCAACTCGCTGCACCCGGTAGCCCCTTGCGCCTTGTCAGCTAGACCGGGGCCTGGGCGTCCCCGCTGTCGCTGTCGTTTTCGTTGTCGTCTTCGTCGCCGCTTTCGGCCGAGGCTTCAAGCCTTTCCACGCTCACGACGTGCTCATCCTGGGCAGTGCGGAAGACGATGACGCCCTGGGTGTTGCGGCTGGCGACGCGGATATTGGCCACCGGGCAGCGGATCAGCTGGCCCTGATCGGTGACCAGCAGGATCTCGTCGGCCTGGTCGACCGGGAAGCTGGCCACAAGACGTCCGCCCTTGCGCGTCAGATCCTGGGCCAGCAGGCCTTGGCCGCCCCGGCCCGTACGCCGGAAGTCGTAGGCGCTGGTCCGCTTGCCGATGCCTTCGGACGACAGGGTCAGGATGAACTCCTCGGCGGCCTGCAGTTCGATGATGCGTTCGGGAGTCAGTTCGGCCTCGCCGACGTCTTCGTCGTCGTCGGCCGGCGCGGCGTCATCGCCCTCGTCGCTCTCGGACTTGATGCGCGCGCGTTCGTACCTGAGGTAGCTGGCGCGCTCGGCCGGCGTCGCGTCGACGCCGTGCAGGATGGCCATCGACAACACCTGATCGCCCTCGGCCAGCCGGATGCCGCGCACGCCGGTCGATTCGCGACCCGCGAACACGCGCACCTCGCCGACCTCGAACCGGATCGCCCGGCCCAGGGCGGTGGTCAGCAGCACGTCGTTGCGCGGGTCACAGAGGCCGACGCCGATGATGGAGTCGCCCTCGTCCAGCTTCATGGCGATCTTGCCGTTGCGGTTGATCGAGGCGAAGTCGCTCAGTTTGTTGCGACGCACGTTCCCCGAGCGGGTCGCGAACATGACGTCCAGCGCATCCCACTGGGCCTCATCCTCGGGCAGCGGCAGGATCGAGGTGATGCTTTCGCCCGGCTCGATGGGCAGCAGGTTGACGAAGGCCTTGCCGCGCGAGGTCGGCGTGCCGACCGGCAGGCGCCACACCTTCAGGCGATAGACCTTGCCGCCCGAGCTGAAGAACAGCACCGGCGCATGGGTCGAGGCGGAGAACACGCGGGTGACGGCGTCCTCTTCCTTGGTCGACATGCCGGACCGGCCTTTGCCGCCGTGCTTCTGGCTGCGGTAGGTCGACAGCGCCGTGCGCTTCACATAGCCGCCGTGGGTGACGGTGATGACCATGTCCTCGCGGGGGATGAGGTCTTCATCCTCCATCTCGGCGCCGCCCTCGACCATCTGGGTCCGGCGCGGGATGGCGAAGCGCTCGCGCACCTCGACCAGCTCCTCGCGCACGACGGCCATGATGTTGGCGCGGTCGCTGAGCAGTTCCAGCAGCGTAGCGATGGAGCCCGCCAGCGTGCGGGCCTCGCCCATGATCTCTTCCTGGCCCAGGCCCGTCAGGCGGGACAGGGTCAGGGCGAGAATCGAGCGCGCCTGTTCGTCGGACAGCCGGACCTGGTCGCCCTCGGTGATCACCGTGCGCGGATCGGCGATCAGCGCGATCAGGGGCATCATGTCGCCGGTCGGCCAGTCGCGGGCGCAGAGCCGCTCGCGCGCTTCCGCCGGGTCGGCCGAGCTGCGGATGATGTGGATGAACTCGTCGATGTTGGCCACGGCGATGGCCAGGCCGACCAGCACATGGCCGCGATCCCGCGCCTTGCTGAGTTCGAACTTGGTGCGCCGGACGACGACCTCCTCGCGGAAGTCGACGAAGGCGCCGATCATCTCGCGCAGGCCCATCTGCAACGGACGGCCACGGTTCAGCGCCAGCATGTTGTAGCCGAAGCTGCTCTGCAGCGCGGTGAAGCGGTAGAGCTGGTTCAGGACGACGTCGCCCTGGGCGTCGCGCTTCAGCTCGATGACGATCCGCATGCCCTGGCGGTCGCTCTCGTCGCGGATGTCGCTGATGCCCTCGATCTTCTTGTCGCGGACCAGTTCGGCGATGTGCTCGACCAGGCTGGACTTGTTCACCTGATAGGGGATGGCGGTGATGATGATGGCTTCGCGATCCTTGCGAAGCTCGCCCACCGTGGCCACGCCGCGGATGATCACCGAGCCGCGGCCGGTCATCAGGGCGGTGCGGGCCGCCGTTCGCCCGATGATCTCGCCGCCGGTCGGGAAGTCCGGCCCCGGCACGATGTCGAGGATCTCGTCCAGGCCGATGTCGGGATTGTCGATCAGCGCCAGGCAGGCGTCGACGACCTCGCCCAGGTTGTGCGGCGGGATGTTGGTGGCCATGCCGACGGCGATGCCGCCGGCGCCGTTGACCAGCAGGTTCGGAATTCGGGCCGGCAGGACGGTCGGCTCTTCCTCCTTGCCGTCGTAGTTCTCCTGGAAGTCGACAGTGTCCTTGTCGATATCGGCCAGCAGCGCGGTCGCCGCGTGCGCCATCCGGCTTTCGGTGTAGCGCATGGCCGCCGGCATATCGCCGTCGACCGAACCGAAGTTGCCCTGACCGTCGATGAGCGGCAGGTTCATCGAGAAGGTCTGCGCCATGCGGGCCAGCGCGAAATAGACCGACTGGTCGCCGTGCGGGTGGAAGCGGCCCAGCACGTCGCCGACCACGCGCGCCGACTTCGAGTACGGCCGGTCGGGGGTCATGTTCAGGTCGTGCATCGAGTAGAAGATGCGGCGGTGCACCGGCTTGAGGCCGTCGCGCACGTCAGGAAGCGCACGGCTCACGATCACGCTCATGGCGTAATCGAGATAGCTGCGCTTCAGCTCATCCTCGATGGCGATCGGGGCGACAGCCCCACGCCGTCCGTCATCCGGAGGGGTCTTATTTTCGTCGGTCAAGTGCGGGATTTTGCTATCAGAATTGGACACAGAACGTCCGACTGCTAGTTAACATCCAAGACCCGCTGACGCCACCTTCGGGCGCCGTTTTCACCCCTGCAGGAGAGTCTTTCCATGCGCCTTTTCCCGATCATCCTGACCGCCGCCGCCATCGCCCTCCCCGCGTTCGCCGCGCCGGCTGCCGTGACTGTCGCCCTGAAGGGTCCGGCGGGGGAGGATCTGGGCCGCGCGACCATCACCGAGGGCGCGCGCGGGGTGGTCCTGCGGGTCGAGGCCAAGGGGCTGACGCCGGGCTGGCACGGCCTGCATTTCCACGAAAAGGGCGACTGCTCGAGCGCCGACTTCAAGTCGGCCGGCGCCCACGTCCACGACACGGCAAGCGTGGTGCACGGCTTCCTGGCCGCGGGCCACAATGACGCCGGCGACCTGCCCAATCTCTTCGCGGCGGCCGACGGGACGTCCATGGCCGAGGTGTTCACGCCGTTCGTCTCGCTGGCGGCCGGCGGCGAAAAGCCCGGCCTGCTCGACGGCGACGGCTCGGCGCTGGTCATCCACGCCAAGGCCGACGACTACGCCAGCCAGCCGATCGGCGGCGCGGGGGATCGCGTGGCCTGCGCGGTGATCAGCGCGCGCTGACGTCCTAGGTCTGGATCTGGCGGTCGGCCGCCGCCCGAACCGCCGCGCGCCGTTCGGACAGCGCCACCAGCGCCACCCCGACCAGGGTCGCGCCGCCGCCCAGGACCAGCTGCAGCGTCAGGGTGTCGCCCATCAGGCCGATGCCGATGCCGCAGGAGACCAGCGGGGTCAGCAGGAACCAGGGCGTAACCCGCCCGGGTTCGCGCCGCTGGATCAGCCAGAACAGCAGAGCCGTGGCCCCCACGGTCGAGGCCAGGCCCGCCCAGACGATCGTCGTCCAGACCACCCAGCCGGCCGCCATCGCCTTGCCGACGACATCGCCCTCGAACGCGAAGGAGGCCGCCAGCAGCACAGGCGCGGCCACGAGCGAGGTCAGGGCCTGCATCTTCAGCGGCGGCACGCCGGGCATCCGCCGCACCAACACCGTTCCCAGCGCCCACAGGCCGCTGGCCACCAGGCCTAGCGCGATGCCGGGCAGGTCGGCGGCCCCGTGCGGATCCAGGCTCATCCAGGCGACGCCGACGAAAGCGACGACCATCCCGGCCAGGGCCGCCGGCGCCATCCGTTCGCCCAGCATGCGCCAGGCGAAAAAGGCGGTCATCGGGATCCACAGCTGCAGCGCCACCACCATCGGACTGAGGTTCTCGATCAGCGAGAAGCCCCAGTAGATCAGGCCGAAGTGCAGCGGCCCGACCAGCAGGATGATCGGCAGGATCTGCTTCCACGGCGGGAATGGCGGCCTGAGGAACGGCGCCAGCACGATCAGCGCCACGCCGAAGCGCAGCCCGCCGACCAGCAGCGGCGGCAGCGTGTCGGTCGCCACCTTTGCGGCGGCGTTGTTGATCCCCCAGACCAGCAGGATCGCGCCGATTGCGCCCCACTCGGCGAGCGAGAACGATGACCTGTCGGAATTGGCGGCGGGAGCGGGGGGCGTCACGGCGCCGCTCATCGCACGCGGCAGGCGGGGGGTGAACCCCTGCGATGCCTGATCAGCGAACCAGCGCCCGCGCCGAAACGGCGTCGGGCGCGGGCAGCCCTTCTCCTAGAACGGGATCTCGTCGTCGAGGTCGGCGGAGAAGCTTTCCTTGGGGCCCGACGGCTGGCTGCGGCCGCCGCCGCCGGAATAGCCGCCGAAGTCACCCTCGTCGCGGGACGCGCCGCCGCCGGCGCCGCCGTCACGGCCGCCCAGCATGGTCAGCTCGCCGCGGAACTTCTGCAGCACGATCTCGGTGGAGTATTTCTCGACGCCAGCCTGGTCGGTCCATTTGCGGGTCTGGATCGCGCCCTCAATGTACACCGTCGAGCCCTTCTTCAGGTACTGCTCGACCACCTTGACGATGTTGTCGTTGAAGACCACGACCCGGTGCCACTCGGTGCGCTCCTTCTTCTCGCCGGTAGCGCGGTCGCGCCAGCTCTCCGACGTGGCGATGCGCAGGTTGGCGACGCGGTCGCCCGAGTTGAGGGTGCGAATCTCGGGGTCGGCGCCAGATTGCCGACCAGAATGACCTTGTTGACGCTGCCCGCCATGGGGATCTCCTTCACGCGCCCGGCGACCTTGCCCCCAATTCACGAGGCTCGACGATCGAACCTCCGGGGCGCGCCGGAATCTGACGCCCAAGCTAACGGGCGTTAACGATTGGCGAAAGCCACATGTTCATATTTTGTTCTCATTCGCAAGCGCTTATGCACAGCAAATTCGCCGCAACCTGACGCTTGGGGAAACCCGGCCTACTGGACGGCGCCGGGGTTGATCAGCCGGCCGTCGCCCGAACGCACCAGCAACAGGTACTGGTTGCCGTTCCACTTCTGGGCCCGGAAAATCCCGCCCCGACGCAGATGGATGAAGCTGCCCTGGTAGGCGCCGATCATCTCGGCGTTCTGGCCGCCCAGGCGCAGGAAGCGCAGCCGCATGCCCTCGAGCTGGGCGGCGCACTTCTCGATCGTGTCGACGTTGCGGGCCACGACGTTGAACTTGTAGCCGCCGTCGGGGAGGAACCCCATGTGGTAGCAGACGCCGCGATCCAGCGGCGCCTCGAACGCCTTCTCGCAGGCCGAGAGGCCCAGGGCGGATGCGGCGACGGCGAGAGTCAGGGCGATGCGGTGCATACGAAGAGCCTAGACCTTAAACAGAGCCCGGCTCAACCCACCGGCGGGATGGAGCAGTTCGCGCCCTGCTCCACCAGCGTGCGGAAGCGGCGGTTGTCCTGCGAGATTTCGACCTTGTCACGGACCAGGCGCAGTGTCTGCTCGCCCCAGCGCCCGTAGGTCGCCCCGCCGCGCTTTTCACACTGGCCGGCGAACAGGGTCTGGACGCAACCGTTGAGGTCCATCGCCCCGGCCTGCGACCAGCCGCCGCCGGCGTAGCGCCAGCACATCGAGCCGGACGCCGAGGCCGGCGTCGGCTCGGCGGCGTCGACCGGCGCGGGCTGGGCCGTCGCCGTGGCCACCGGCTTGGGGGGCAACGGGGCGAGGATGGTCCCGGCCGAGTCTGCGGCGGCCAGTGCGCCGGTTTCGTCGACCCCCACATCCAGCGCGCCGGTGGCGACGCCGTTGCGCTGGGCGCACTCGGTCAGGGTGATCTCGCCGGCGAACTGCCCGGCGACAAAGCAGCGTATCGGCCGCGCCGGGTCGAGCCGCGTGTCGTCGTCGCGACCGGTCTCCACGACCAGGCCGCCCTGCGAGGCCGGCGGAGGTGCGGCCGGGGCCTTGCTGCCGCGCATGATCGTCACGGCGATCAGAATGCCGAGCAGCAACGCGACGCCGCCGCCGACGGCCAGGACGATCCGACGATCCTTGAAGAAATCCATGCCAGAACCGCTAGCCTGCGGTGACGGCGCTTTCAAGTCCGCGTCAGTATCCGCCGGTCAGGCGATCCAGTGCGGCCTGGTAGTTGGCGATCTGGTTGGTCAGGTAGGCAGGCGCCGCCCCGCCGCCGCCGGGCGCCGCGGTCACCGCCGGCTTGGCCGCCGTTTCCAGGGTGCGGTAGGCGTCGCGCACCCGGGTCAGAGACTTGGCGATCGCGGCGATCGAGGCGGCGATCCCGTCCTTGGAATTGAGATTGAGGTCGATATCGAGGCCGATGCCGAACACCGGCCCCTTGCCGTCGGCCGAGACGCTCTTGCCCGCATCGTCGATCACGGTGTTGCGGACCACGCCCTGCGCCAGGCCGATGGCCTCCAGCGCGTCGCTGCCGCCCTTGCCGGGCAGGATTTCCACCGAGGCCGACTTCTGCTGCGGGCTGACCTTGATGCGGCGGTACTCGCCGTCGGCCACCACCTCGACCTTCACCTTGAAGCCGCCGGCGCGCTGGATCTTCTTGGCCAGGGAGTTGAGCGTGTCGTTGGCCTCTATGGTCACGGCCGACAGGCGCCCGCCCTGGGTCGTGCGGATCTGGAAGCTGTCGCCGGCCCGCACCGAGGTCGCCGAGACCAGCTTCTGGGAGTCGGCGTAAAGCAACGCGCCCTTGGGCAGGCCCAGCTTGTCCAGGGCGCTGGCCCCGGTGGTGTCGACGGCGATCGAGGTGGCGGTGGCCATGCCGTCCTTGCCGGTGACGCGCTGCGCCTCGACGGCGCCAGAGGTGACGTCGATCTTGGCAAGATAGCCGTCTTTCGTTGAGATCGGCATGGCGCCGGGCTGGTCGGCGCTGGCGCCGCCGGCCACCCAGACCTTGCCGTCGGCCACGGTCATGGCGGTGACGGTGTCGTTCCCGGTTCCGCCGAAATAGGCGAGGTTGTCGCCTGCCGTGCTGGACAGATCCGTAGACAGCCTCGCGGCGAAGGCGTCCTGGGCGCCGGCGTAGGCGCGGGTGACGCCGCTGACGTCAAGCGCGCCGTTCGAGGTCGTGCCGGCCACCCACAGATAGCCGCCGTCCAGGCCCAGGCCCTTGATCGTCCCGCCGCCCATCTGACCCAGGTCTCGCGTCGCGCCCGTGGCGAAGCTGGCGGCCGAGGTGTGGGTGGTGGACGTCACCTTCACCGGGTCGGTCCCGCCATTGTGCGCCCCGTAGTCGGTCGAGGACACGGTCGGCACGCCGTTGGTGGTGGTGGTCGTGGTGATGTTGGTAAAGCCGTTGTCGTCGGTGCGGACCGTGTCCGTCACGCTGGGCGTCACCGAGAAGCTGCGCAGCACGCCCCGGCCGTTCTCGACGCCCGCCACAGTCACCGTCGAGCCGTTGACGACCATGCCGCCGACGCTGTCCTCGCCGACCGAGCCGAACTGGGTGGTGAACAGCGTCTTGGGCGCCCCTTGGCGTCGGGGGCGACGGCCATCAGGTAGTTGTCCCAACCGCCGATCGTCCCGCCGCCGCTGGGCAGCGAGGATTTGGTGCGGCCGGCGACGTAGACCACGCCGTTGTCGCCGAACCCGACCTCGGTGGCCTCGTCGGCCTCCAGCGCGCCCCGGCGCTGGGTCCACATTTCGTCGCCCTTGGCGTCGAACACGGTGACGAAACTGTCGGTCTTGTCGGAGGCGGCGGCGGAATTGATCGGTCCGTTGGTGACGCCGTTCAGTTCGCCGGTCACCCGACCGGCGATGGCCACTCGCCCGTCCGACGCGATGCTCAGCGCCAGGCCATCGGCCTTGTCGGCGGCGCCCAGGGTGCGGGCGAACATCAGCTTGCCGGCGCTGTCGTACTTGAGCAGCGCCACATCACGCTCGCCCTTGACCGTCTGGTTGTCGACGGTGCCATCGACCTCGGCCAGCACGTACAGCGAGCCGTCCGCGCCGACCTTGCTGGCCCGCACGGTTTCGATCGTGCCCTCCAGGGTCGAGGAGGAGATTTTCGATCCGGCGGCGCCGACCGTGGTGCCGTCGAGCTTGACCAGGGTGCTCTCGAACTTGCCGTCGTCGGTCTTGGTGTCCTTGTCCGGGTCCGGATTGCCGGCGTAGGTCGTCACATAGACGGCGGGCGTGGTGGCGGCCGCCGAGAAGGTCAGCTGTTCGGTGGAGTCGCCGCTGATCTTGAACGAGTAGTCGTCGGCGATGGCCGGCAGGGTGACCGTGGTGCCGCCGGTGGTGACCTTGCGCGGCTCGCCCGGCGTGCGCTCCACGCTGAAGCGCGACTGCAGCCCGGCGGCGGACAGCTTGTCGTTGATGTAGGCGGTGACCGCCCCCATCGTCCGGGTTCCGGCGATCTCCGACAGATCGAGCGCGATATTGTGGGTGACCGTGCCGCGCTTGACGGTGATGTCGAACTTCACGTCGCCCTGGAAGGCGGCGACCGCGTCGCCCTGGGCGCCCGTGTGAACCTTGCCGGTCTTGTAGCTGTAGACC
The DNA here is from genome assembly GCA_965283745.1 of Caulobacteraceae bacterium. Taxonomy (GTDB): domain Bacteria; phylum Pseudomonadota; class Alphaproteobacteria; order Caulobacterales; family Caulobacteraceae; genus Caulobacter. The sequence continues at coordinate 33,860 of CBDIPM010000007.1, read as the reverse complement.
GCCCGCGGCACGCCGACCGCGGACTTGTTGGTGATCATGGTGTCCCCGCGGGTGATCCGCATGGTCTCCATCTTCAGCTTGTCGGTGTAGCTGGTGATCTCGTTCAGGCCGCGGGTGAACACCGACGCCAGGCGGTTGGTCTCGGCCTGGGTGATGCCGGTCGTCTTCGCGCGCTCGGCCAGGCCGTTCAGCGCGTTCAGGCCCTGGTACAGCGCAAAGAGCTTCTTGTAGTCGCCGCTGGCGCCCGGCAGGTCGAGCTGGGCGGCGCCTTCGTCGATGAAGCGGCGGCCGGCCATGGCCTGCTTCACCAGTTCGCTGGACTTCAGGGCGGTGGAGGTCGTGGCCCAGGGCGGCGTCGGCGCGTATTTCGGCTTTCCGCCGGTTGTCGACGCAACGCCCGTCGCGCCCGCGGAAGCAAATCCGCCGGTGCGCGCCTGGTAAAACCCCAGGAGGGAGCTGTTGTCGATCGAGATGACCATGGGGGCCCTGGACGGAGTTCCGCGCCGAAAGCTTGCCAGACAAGGGCTGAGGAGTCGTTAAGGGCTCGTCAGGCCGCGATAAGACCCGCCGTGGCGAGCTGCGCGCGGGCGGAGGGAGCCAGGACGTCCCACTCCTCCCGCAGGATGCCGAGCATCACCACGTCGCGGGGTGCTCCGTCCTTGAGGACATGGCCGCGCAGATAGCCCTCGCGGCGGAAGCCGGCGGCCGTCTGGATCTTCATGGCGGCGTCGTTATCGGCCATCACCTCGGCCCAGACCTTGTGCAGATCCAGTTCGCCGAAAGCGCGGTCAAGGCCCAGCACCTGGGCGGCGCGGCCTACGCCCCTGCCCCGCGCATCGCGGTCGCCGACGAACCAGTTCCAGGCCGCGCGGCGGTGATGCCCGGAAAGACCGGTCAGCGTCAGAAGGCCGGCGGGCCGCCCGCCGCGCTGGATCATCCAGCCGCGCAGGTCCGGATCACCCGCCAGCTGCGCGAACCAGGCGCGGTGAGCCTCGCGGCCCGACACGTCGGCGTCGGACATCCAGCGCGCCACCTCGGGCTCGCCGCGCCAACGGTAGAGAAGCTCCTCGTCGTCGGGAGCGAGATCACGCAGTTCGATCATGCAGACGCTCCGCCCCGCAGCGGTCTACGATGGAGGCGCGTCGCGGCGGAACCGTGACGCGCCGCCGTCATCAGCTCTTGAACAGCGACAGGATCATCTGCGGCTGCTGGTTGGCGATCGACAGGGCTTGGGTCCCAAGCTGCTGCTGCACCTGCAGGGCCTGGAGTCTCGCGCTTTCCTTGGCCAGGTCGGCGTCGACGAGATTGCCGATCCCGGTGTTCAGCACGTCGGACAGCTTGGAAACGAAGGTGTTGTGCGCCTCGACCTGCCGGGCCTGGGCCCCCAGGTCGCCGAGCGCCTGGTTGACGTTGCTGATCGAGGTGGTCAGCGCCGCCTGGATGGTCGTGGCGAGGGTGGCCGTGGTGATCGAGGCCGTCGCGGCCATCGTCACGATGGCGCCGCCCAGCGACATGTTCTTGCCAGACAGCGTGATGTAGGAGTTGGCGTCGGCGTTGGCCAGGAAGCGGATGCTGGCGCCCAGCGACCCGTCGAGCATGTTGGCCCCGTCAAACTCGGCGTCGTTCACCACCTGGGTGATCTGCCGGAGCAGCGCCTTGAAGTCGGAGTCGAGGGCGGTGCGGGCCACGGTGTCCAGCGACGGATCCATCGCGGCCGTGACCTTTTCCTTCATCTGCAGCATCAGGTCGGAGACGGTCTCGCCGGCCGTCATCGCCACATCGGCGATGGACTGGGCCCGATCGAGGCTCATCTTCACGGCGCTGAGGGCGCCGAGATCGGCGCGCTGGGCCTGGGCGATGCCCCAGACGGAGGCGTTGTCCTTCGCCCCCTGAACCTTCAGGCCGGTGCTGATGCGGTTCTGCACGCCGGCCATGTCGTCGTTGGTCTTGTTCAGGTTCTGTAGCGCGACCAGGGCTGACTGGTTCGTATGGACGCTGATCGCCATGGGCTTCTCCTAGCAAGGCGCTTCGCAGGGCGAGGCAACTCACCGAGCCTCCTCGCAGGCCAAGCTGGCTGGAGATCGTGTGCGTATGGTTAACGCGCGTAAACCATGATGGCCGCCACGGCCGGAACCGTGTCGGATAAAGGTTCGGTGCGCTGCGGCAAGACGCCGCGAGCGGTGTGTCCTCAGGACTTCGCGTCGACGATATCGCCCGGGTCGTAGGTGGGATCGTCCTTCAGCCGCAGGACCTCTTCACGGGGAAGCTGCCGAACGACCTCGCCGGTGCGGCGATCGAGAGTTCTTGTAGACGATGGCGCCGGATTGCTCGTCTTCTTCGATGACGAGACGCAGGTCCGCGGATTGTGGTGCGGGATCCTTCGGCGGTCTGGGCGCGTCAACTCGGGCGACCGGCGGGGCCTGGAAGGCGCCCGTGGACTCGACCGGCGACAATGGTGCGATGGCTTTCATCTCTCCTTACGCCGGCCTCTGCCGACCGACGTCTCTCTGAACGTGCGCATGGCGAAGGCCTCTCGACCTTCGCCGGCGCGACCGGGGCGGACGGCGTTGGCCGCCCGCCCCTTCTGGCGTTGCCTTTAGCGGAACAGTCCCAGCAGGGACGAGGTCGAGCTGTTGGCGATGGACAGGGCTTGCACACCGAGCTGTTGCTTGGTTTGCAGGGCCTGCAGCTTGGCGCTTTCCTTGGCGAGGTCCGCGTCGACCAGGTTGCCCACGCCCGCGTCGAGGCTGTCTTGCAGCTTGCCGACGAAGGTGAGGTGCAATTCCAGCGACTTCGAGCCGGTGCCGAGCTTGGCCAGGGCCGAGCCGACGTTCGAGATCGAGGTGCTGACGGTCGTGACCAGCGTCGCCGCGATCGTGGCGGTGCTGAGCGAGGCCGTGGCGGCGACGGTGACGTTGGCGCCGCCCAGAGCCAGCGACTGCGCCGCCACAGTGATCTTGGAGGTGCCGTCCGCGTTGGCCAGAGCCGTCACGGTGTTGCCCGAAGCCTTGATCATGTTGGCGCCGTTGAAGTCGGCGTTGGTCACAGCCTTGGTGATCTGGTCACGAAGCGCCTTGAAGTCTTCGTTCAGAGCCGAGCGGCTGGTGGTGTCGAGCGTCGTGTCCGACGCGGCCAGGGCCTTTTCCTTCATCTGCAGAAGCAGGTCGGAAACGGACTCGCCGGCGGCGATCGCGACGTCGATGGTGGATTGACCGCGCTGGAGCAAGTCCTTCACGGCGTTCAGGGCGTTGGACGTGCCGCGCTGGGTCTGGGCGATGGCCCAAACGGCGCCGTTGTCCTTGGCCGAGCTGACCTTCTTGCCGGTGTTGATGCGGCCCTGAACGTTGGCCAGTTCGTTGTTGGTGGCGTTCAGGTTTTGCAGCGCGACGAGCGCGCCATTGTTCGTGTTAACGCTGTTCAGCGCCATGACGATATTCCCTTTCAGGTGTCCGACGTCGTTTTGACTGCCGGGGGCCTTTTGCCCACCTGACTGGGAAGCAATCGCCGGGCCAGTTTGGCCTGCTGGGCAGACCCGCTCAAGCGATTGAAATTACTGCGTTATATGTCTGTTAGGGATGGCACCGCCCGGCAATATTTGCCGAGCTCCAGGCATGGGTGGCAATTCCTGCCGGGCGCCCGGAGGAAAAGGCTGCCGGGCGGGGCTTCTGGAGCCCCGCCCGGCGTCGCGGCCTACTGGAACAGTCGGGTCAGCGACTGGGTCGACGTGTTGGCGATCGAGAGCGCCTGGACGCCGAGCTGCTGCTTGGTCTGCAGAGCCTGGAGCTTGGCGCTTTCCTTCGCGAGGTCAGCGTCGACCAGATTGCCGATACCCGCGTCGAGGCTGTCCTGCAGCTTGCCGACGAAGGTCACGTGCGCATCGAGCGCCTTGGACTTGGTGCCAAGGCGAGCAAGCGCCGCGCCGGTGTTGGTGATGGAGGTCGAGACCGTCGTGATCATGGCCGCAGCCAGGGTCGACGTTCCGATCGAGCCCGCCGCAGCGACGGTCACGATGGATCCGCCCAGGGCCATGACTTCAGCAGCCACGGTGATCTTGGACGATCCGTCCGCATTGGCGAGGGCCGCGATGGCCGTAGCGCCGGTCTTGATGAGATTGGTCCCATTAAAATCGGCGTTCGACACGGCCTTGCTGATCTGGTCACGCAGGGCCTTGAAGTCCTCGTTCAGTGCGGACCGGCTGGTGGTGTCGAGGGTGGTGTCCGACGCCGCCAGGGCCTTTTCCTTCATCTGCAACAGCAGATCAGAGACGCTTTCGCCGGCGGCGATCGCCACGTCGATCGTGGAGCGACCCGGTCGAGCAAATCCTTCACGGCGTTCAGGGCCTGCGAAGTGCCACGTTGCGACTGGGCGATAGCCCAGATGGCGCCGTTGTCCTTCGCGCTGGAAACCTTCTTGCCGGTGTTGATGCGGCTCTGCGTTTGCGACAGTTCCATGTTGGTCGCGTTGAGGTTTTGGAGCGCAACCATCGCGCCCACGTTGGTGTTGACCGAATTCATCGGCGTTCCTTCCATTCTGGTCGGGGGGATGTCCGGCTTTTGCCGGCGAGCATTCTTGCTCACCAATCAGCATCGCAAGGCGCGGGCCAGCCGACCGACGTTCTCCGAGCAATCATTGCATTGTTTTTATTGGGGAATTTTTCGGGCGCGGCGCAGCTGGCATGCCCTCAAACGCCAACCGCCCGGCGCGAATGGCCGGGCGGCAGAGTTTGCCGGAATGTCAGGTCGCCAGGGGCGGTCAGGCCGCCTCGGCGCCGCCCGACAGGCCGTTCATCATGATGCGATTTATGTCGATCAGCGGCTCGATCTCTTCCTCCCGCCGGATCACCGAACTGGTGTGCCGGCTGACCCAGAGGCTGAGAGAAATGATCTGGGCGCGCAGCGGAATTGGCAGCTGGTTGGCCGGATCCGAGCAGTCGCTGGCCAGCGCGGACCACAGGCGCCGGTTCCAGTCGAGGGCCTCGATCCGCCCCTTGATGTCCGTGTCCGGCAGTTCAGCGGCCTGCATGAGGGCGCGCGTGACCTGACCGAAGAGGCGATACTCCGCCTCGCGCGGATTTTCAGCCCGCGCCGCGGCCTGCTGGTACGCCTGCAGCGACATTGCCCAACCTTTCGTCTTCGTATTCGATCAGCTTCCGGCACAGCATGAGCGCCTTGTAGTACTCTTTGCTCATGGCGTGTTTGGAGATGGTGACGCAGTCGGCCAGGACGTCCGGATTGCGGATCACGCCCATGAATTCGGAAAGCCTGCGCACGAACTCGTCGTAGTAGCGAAGCGCCCCAGCCTCATCGAGGTACATCATCATCACCGGGAAATAGATCATCCGGGCCGGCGTTACGGCCTCTTCCGGCTGCATGATGTCCTTCTCGCGAAGAACGGACGCCTTGTTCTGGAGCACCAGGACCCCGCGTCGGTCGCCGTTCTGCACGACGGCGCCGTTGAGAACGAACTTCTCTCCGGGCTTCAGCGACAGTTTCAGCGGCACGGCGTCTCACTCCGAAGTCGGGGGCGCGTTCGTCCGCGGAACCACCGCTCCGGAGAATCCAACCCGCCCGATGAAGGGGACGCTAAGGTCGCACGGTTAACGGGACATTGCCCAGCCCGCGACCTCTCGCCGCTGGTTAATGCGCCATTAGGCATAATCGGGGCATCCGGAAGGGGTATTGTCCTCCTCGCGTCACGGAGTCGCGCGCGCATGCCGCAGCCCAGGATCAAGTCCCAGACCTCGGCCATCGCGCTGGGCATGGAGCCGGCGCAGGTGGCTGCGGCCGCGCCGCGCATGTCCGGGCAGATCGCGGGCAACTCGGGCTCCCGCGCCGCTCTGGACCGCCTCAACACCGCGGTGGCCGAACTGAAGGCCGTAGCGGTGCAGCCGGTACTGCAGCAGGCCGTGGCGGCGCTCCAGGCCGACGACTTCAAGACCGGCGGCGATCTGGCCATCAAGGCCCTGGAGATGGACGAGCGGAACGGCTTTGGCTGGTATCTGCTGGCCATCGCCCGCGAACGGGCCGGCGACTTCGCCTGGTCGGTCAAATGCTACGAGTTCGGCTCTGGCGCTGATCCCCGATCATGCCGAGGTCGCCAATGACCTTGGCCGCCTCGCCTACCGCATGGGCATGGTCGGGACGGCCGAAAAGCTGTTCACACACTATCTGGCCAGCCATCCGGAGTCGTTCGAAGCCGCCAACAACCTGGCCTGCGCGGTGCGCGACCAGGGCCGGTTCGCCGAGGCCATCGAGATCCTGCGCCCCGCGATCCATCGCACGCCCGGCAGCGCGCTGTTGTGGAACACCCTAGGCACGGTGATCGGCGAGGAGGGCGACCCGGCCACCTCGACGACCTTCTTCGACGAGGCGCTGCGTCTCGATCCGCTGTTCAGCAAGGCTCGCTACAACCGCGGCAATGCCCGTCTCTCGCGAGGCGATCGCCAGGGGGCCCTCGAAGACTGCGAAACGGCCATGGAAGCCGCCATGTCGCCGGACGAGCGGCTGATGATGGAGCTCGCCCGCTCGACCATTCTCATGGCCCTCGGCAGGGTCGGGGAAGGCTGGGACGCCTATGAGGCGCGGCTGCAACCGGCGTTCGCCGACGTCACCCACTATCTGATCGACCGGCCGAAGTGGACGCCGCAAAGCGACCTTGCCGGCCGCACGCTGCTGGTCATCGGCGAACAGGGCCTGGGCGACGAGGTGATGTTCGCCAACGTCCTGCCGGATCTCGTCGAGGCGCTGGGCCCGGACGGCCGGCTGATCCTCGCCGTGGAGCCGCGGCTCGTCCCACTGTTCCAGCGGTCGTTCCCGGACGCGCTGGTCGGGCCGCACGCGACCTTCAAGGTCGATGCGCGGTCGGTGCGCGGCCTGACCTTCCTGGAGGACCTCGAGGAGGTCGACTTCTGGACCCCGATCGGCTCGCTGCTGCGGCGTTTCCGACGTTCGGTGGAAGCCTTCCCGACCCGCGACCGCTTTCTGACCCCGGATCCGGCGCGCGTCGCCCACTGGAGGTCGACACTCTCCGCCCTGCCCGGCCTCAAGGTCGGCCTGCTGTGGAAGAGCCTGCTGATCAACAGCGCCCGTCACCGCTTCTTCTCGCCGTTCGAACAGTGGGGCCCGATCCTGACGACGCCGGGCGTCAGCTTCATCAACCTGCAGTACGGCGACTGCGAGGCCGAGCTGGAGTTCGCCCGGCGCGAGTTCGGGATCGAGATCTTCCAGCCGCCGGTGATCGACCTGAAGCAGGACCTGGACGACATTGCCGCGCTCTGCAGCGCGACCGACCTGGTGCTCGGCTTCTCGAACGCGACGATCAACCTGGCCGGCGCCTGCGGCGCGCCGGTCTGGCTGATGACCGTCGACGGCGCCTGGACCCGGCTCGGCTCGGACGCCTACCCCTGGTATCCGCAGGCCCGCTGCTTCTCGTCCAGCGACTATCAGGACTGGACGCCGGTCATGGGCGAGGTCGCCCACGCCCTGATGGTTCGCGCCGACGACGCGAGCGCCGGCTGACGAACATGGTCCTGGCCATCCTGCAGGCGCGCATGTCCTCCACCCGGCTGCCGGGCAAAGTCATGGCCGACCTCGCGGGAGCGCCGATGATCCTGCGACAGATCGAGCGGCTGAGCCGGGCGCCGAGCCTGACGCGTATCGTCGTGGCGACGTCCGACCAGGCAAGCGATGATCCGCTCGCCCACGCCATGCAGGCGGCCGGCGTGCCGGTGTTCCGGGGGCCGCTGGACGACGTCCTGGGACGGTTCGTCGGAGCGCTCGACGCCTTCGGACCCGCCGACATCGCGGCGCGCCTCACCGCCGACTGTCCGCTGGCCGATCCGGAGTTGATCGAGGCGACCGTGGCGCTGCGCGAGGCGACCGGCGCCGACTATGCCGCCAACGCCGGCGAGCGGCGGACCTTCCCCAAGGGGCTGGACGTGGAGGTGTTCCGCGGCGCCGCCCTGCGCGCGGCGGCGGCGGAAACCCGCGATCCCTACGACCGCGAGCACGTCACGCCGTTTCTGTACCGGCGGCCGGAGCGCTTCGCCCTGGCCTTCCACCACCAGGCGGTTGACGAGGGCGAGGTTCGCTGGACCGTGGACCGGCCCGATGACCTTGAGTTCGTGCGGGCGGTTTACGAGGCCCTCTATCCAGAGGACCCCGCGTTCACCAGCGACGACGTCCGCGCCTTCGTCCGGAGCCGTCCGGACCTGACGTATCTGGGGGGAGACCGCCGCCTGTGACCGCCCCGACCATCCTTCTGAGGGATCTCCGCGAAGACGACCGCCAACGGATCCTGGCCTGGCGCAACAGTCCCGAGGTCGCGGCCTACATGTACTCCGACCACCAGATCAGCCAGGCCGAGCACGACCGCTGGTTCGACGGTCTGGCCGGCGATGCGCGCCGTCGCTACTGGGTCATCGAGGTCAACGGCGAGCCTGTGGGACTGGCCAACCTGGCCGACATCGACCAGACCCACCGCCGCTGCGTCTGGGCCTACTACCTGGCCAGCCCATCGGTCCGGGGCCTCGGCGTCGGGTCCTTTGTCGAGTTCCAGATCATCGAGCATGTGTTCGGGACGCTGGGCCTGGACAAGCTGTGGTGCGAGGTCCTGGCCTCGAACGAGGCCGTCTGGAAGCTGCACATGCTGCATGGCTTCGAGCGCGAGGCGCTGTTCCGCCGCCATGTGATCAAGAACGGCGAGCCGGTTGACGTCATCGGCCTGGGCCTGCTGGCGCAGGACTGGGCGGCGCGGCGGGCCGAGATGGCCGACCGCCTGCGCGCCCGGGGCTTTGCGATCTAGCGGAACATCGCCCCGTCTGGCGGGTTGAATCCGGGTCGGGGCCTTGGCCCCATTTTGCCGGAGTTCCCCATGACGCACCCGTCCGATGACCAGAGCCCCGTCAAAGCCGACGAGGAGGCGAATGCCCTCAAGGGCGCGCCGGCCGGCGACGCCCGCGGCGTGAACCCCGCTGACAACGTTGATGACGAGGCCGATCCCCATGTCGAGCGTCAGCTGGACAAGGGCCTGAAGGAAACCTTCCCCGCCAGCGATCCGGTGTCGATCAACCCCGGCGCTGATTGAGCCCCGCGACATGAGCGCCTACCCTGAACCCCGGGAGACGCTCATGGCCGACCGCAAAACCCCCGAAGAGACCGACAAGGCCGCCGCCGACGCTTTGCTGGACGAGGAACTCGACGAGAGCTTCCCGGCCAGTGATCCGCCGTCGTCGCTATTGCGCGAACCCGAAGAGCCGCCGAAACCGGCTTGAATGTCCGGCGCAGCGCTTTAGGCTGGCCTCGAATTGAACGTTTGTTTGAGGTCGGCTCCGCCGCCTCGGGGGATCAAGATGAGCCAGCGCTTCGAAGGCACTGAAAACTACGTCGCGACCGACGACCTGAAGATCGCGGTCAACGCCGCCATCGCCCTGCAGCGTCCGCTGCTGATCAAGGGCGAGCCCGGCACCGGCAAGACCGTCCTGGCCGAGGAAGTGGCCAAGGCGCTCGGCAGCAAGCTGATCACCTGGCACATCAAGTCGACGACCAAGGCCAGTCAGGGCCTCTACGAGTACGACGCCGTCACCCGCCTGCGCGACAGCCAGCTGGGCGACGAGCGCGTCAAGGACGTCAAGAACTACATCAAGAAGGGCAAGCTCTGGGAAGCGTTCGAGTCCGACGAGCGCCCGGTTCTGCTGATCGACGAGATCGACAAGGCCGACATCGAGTTCCCCAACGACCTCCTGCAGGAGCTCGACCGGATGGAATTCTACGTCTACGAGACCGGCGAGACGATCGCCGCCAAGATCCGTCCGGTGATCATCATCACCTCGAACAACGAGAAGGAACTGCCGGACGCCTTCCTGCGCCGCTGCTTCTTCCACTACATCCGCTTCCCCGACGAAGAGACCATGCAGAAGGTCGTCGACGTCCACTATCCGGGCATCAAGCAGAAGCTGGTCGCCGAGGCGCTGCGCATTTTCTACGACATGCGCAAGGTGCCGGGCCTGAAGAAGAAGCCGTCGACCAGCGAGCTGCTCGACTGGCTGAAGCTGCTGATGGTCGAGGACATCGACGAGGCCATGCTGAAGGAAAAGGATCCCACCAAGCTGATCCCGCCCCTGCACGGGGCGCTGCTCAAGAACGAGCAGGACGTCCACCTGTTCGAACGCCTGGCCTTCCTGGCCCGCCGCGAAGGCAGCGGAGCTCGTCCGGGGCAGTAGGCGCCGGCGTCGCCGTGAAATTGGGGGACAGGGCATCGCACCTGTCCCCTTTTTCATGTTTGAAAGCCGTGTGTTACCGCGATTTCACTGGCCCGCCGCGGCGCGCTGCGCCACGTTTCGGACACAAACCGAAAGGGATCTGCCCATGAACCGCCCCCTCCTGCTGCTCGCCGGCGTCGCCGTCCTGGCCCTCGCAGCCTGTGACCACCCGGACGCCGCGCGGCAACGCGAGGCCAACGCCCTCAAGGTGGTCAGCACGCTCGACTGCCCCGAGCGGCAGGGCGCGCTGAAGCGCAGCACCGCGGCCAGCGACGGCCTCTCTTGCGTCTACGCCAGCGACCGGGCCGAGGTGACGCTGCGGGTGATCCAGGTGGGCGAGGGCACGCCGTCCGACGCGCTGGCGCCGATCGAGGCGGAACTGAAGACGATCCTGCCGGACGTGAAGACGACCCCGGCCGCCTCCGACACCGAAGAGGTCGACATCCGCCTGCCGGGCGTCAGCATCCAGGCCGGCGAGTCGCGCCAAGGTCCGCGCGCCGGGCGTCGAGGTGAACGCGGTTGACGGCGGCGGAGCGGAAGTCCGGGCCACACGCAACTTCACCGCCAGGCTCTCGGGTGAAAAGGGGCGTGGCGAGGGCGTCTCGGCCCGCTACATCCTGGCCAGCGACACCGCGACCGGCGAGTGGAAGACCGTCGGCTACGACGCGCGGGGTCCCATCGGCGGCCCGCTGGTCGTCGGGATCGTCAAGGTCCGCGACAAGGACGGCAGCCACGACGACGTTTTCGAGGACGTCGCCGATCTGGTCCGTCACAATGTCGGCGGACGCGACGCCAAGGCCGCGATTATAGTGGACTGACTTCCGTCACCTTGTAGGCGAGCATGCGGCCGTCCTCGTCGGCGACCGAAACATACTCACCGACCGAGAACCGGTGATCGCCCAGGCGATGCACCGGTTCGTCGTCGGTGTCGTCGGCGGCGTCATAGTCGAAGAACCAGGTCTGGCCCTTGCGCGCCAGGCGGCCGATGACGGCCTCTTCGTCGGGGGCGAAGCGGCGCACCGAGCAGTCGGCCCGCACCTTCTGGAAGGCGTCGAGGTCCAGCTTCCCGTCGTCGTGCAGCGGCGCCACTACGGTGTAGCCCCGGTGGTCGTCGCCATCGGCGAATTCGGTGCCCGGGTTGCGCGCAAGGCGCATGACGATACGCGACAGCGTCATAGGTAATCTCTCGTATGTTTGGGTCTAGTGGGACAGGAACAGCGACGGACCGTCGTTGTTCAGCAGCGTGCGGGTCGTCCCGCCGAAGATGTATTCCTGCAGGCGCGGGTGCCCGAAGGCGCCGGCCACCAGGATGTCGGCCGCCACCGCGCTGGCGCCGTCGAGCAGCAGCTGCGCCGCATCGCCAGTCTCGTTGATCAACTTCACCTCCGCGGTGACGTTGCGGGCCGCGAAGAAGGCCTTCAGACGATCCGGATCGAAGTTGCGCGACGAGGCTCCTGGCGCGGCCAGGATCACCACCCGGGAAGCCTTTTCCAGCAGGGGCAGCGCTGTACGCGCGGCGCGCGAGGCTTCCTTGCCGCCGTCCCAGGCCACCGCCACAACGCCGCCGGCGCGCAGACCGGGCCGGGCGACGATGGTCGGACGCTGCTCGTCAGCGACCATCTGCTGGAAGGCTTCGGCAAGCGGACCCCGGCCGCGGGCGGCCTCGGTGTCGAACAGCACGACGTCCGACAGCCGGCTCTCCATGGACAGGCCCGCCCAGACGGGAGTTTCCAGGCCGACGAACGTCGTCTTCGCATAGCCGCAGGAGGCGCAGGCGGCGCGCGCGGCGCGCTCGCCCTCGGCGGCGGCTTCCTTCAGGCTGTCCATGGCGGTGATCTGCACCCCGCCCATGAACCCTTCTCCCATCCAGGGCATCAGGTCGGCGATGTCGGCCGGCGCATGCACTGCCGCGACCTCGGCTCCGAACGGCGCGGCGATCGCCGCAGCGTATTCCAGAACCCGCGCATCGTGCGCGCCGCCGGCCAGCGGCGCCATGATCCTAGCCCAACTCATCTGGATCTCCTTCATCTTCACAATGGCCGCATCAGGCAGACCCGGTCATTGATCTTTGTCAACCAATGCGTCAGTTGAAGCGCCCTGCCGAATGTAAGGAACGATCTGGTGGCGAAAGGGCTGCGCGGCGCGCAATCGCCGAAAAAATCTCCCCGGGCCTGGCAGCGGATGCTTTCCGGCCGGCGACTTGACCTGCTCGATCCCTCGCCGATGGATATCGAGATCGAGGACATCGCCCATGGCCTGGCGCGCGTCGCCCGCTGGAATGGGCAGACCATTGGCGAGCATGGCTTCTCGGTGGCGCAGCACTCGCTGGTGGTTGAGGACATTGTCGCCCACATCCAGCCCGGCGTGGATCCGAAGTGGCGGCTCGCCGCCCTGCTGCACGACGCCTCCGAATATGTGATCGGCGACATGATCAGTCCGTTCAAGGCGGCGCTGGGCGTCAGCTACAAGGACTTCGAGGAACGGCTCGAACACGCCATCCACGCCCGTTTCGGCCTGCCCGCCAAGACGCCCGTGGCGATCAAGAAGCTGATCAAGCAGGCAGACAGGGCCTGCGCCTACTTCGAAGCGACCCAGTTGGCGGGTTTTGGCCATGATGAGTCCCTAGGGTTCTTTGGCCCGCTCCCGGCGGGACTTTCCCTTGTGCTTGACCCGATGCCCGCCCGAGAAGCCCAGGACCGCTACGTCCACCGCTTCCACGTGCTCTCGGAAGCCGCGGGGTTCGAGCCGGCCCAGGCGGCCTTCGATACGGAGTAGGTTCGCGTGACCCTGATCGTCAGCCCCTTGCGTGACGTCGACACCGTGGTCCGGTTCAAGAAGCCGTCGCACCTGATCACGCTGCTCGACCCCCACATGATGGGCGACGGTCCGCGCGGGTTCCGGCCGGACCGGCATCTGAAGATCGCCGTCGACGACGTTTGGGAGCCGCAGGCCGGCAAGATTCTGCCCGCGGCGGAGGTCGTTGAGGACGTGCTGGCCTTCGGCAAGACCTGGACCGGCGGGTCGCCGATGCTGGTCCATTGCTGGGCCGGCGTCAGCCGCTCGACCGCCACCGCCTTCATCCTGGCCTGCCAGCAAAGGCCCGACATCGACGAGGCGAAGATCGCCCGGGCGCTGCGCAAGGCGTCCGCCTCGGCCACGCCCAATCCCCTGCTGGTCCGGCTGGCTGATGACATCATGGGGCGTAAGGGGAAGATGGTCGACGCCGTCGCCGGCATCGGCAAGGGCGTCTATGCCTACCCGGGCTCGCCGTTCGAGCTGGGCCTGAAGTTCTAGCCCGCTGCGGCCCGCAGCCTGACTGGCGCAACGCTGTTGGCGCAATGCGCGTTACGTCCCTGGGCTGGAGAACGCGACATGACCGAAGTCACCTACGAAATCGTCGAACACGACGGCGGATGGGCCTATCAGGTCGACGGCACATTCTCGGAGACGTTTCCTTCCCATCGCGCCGCGACAGCCGCCGCGCAGCGCGCGGCCGCCGAGCAGCAGGTCGGGGGCCAGGACGAAGGCATCGTCTACGCGGACAGGGAGGGCGTCTGGCACGAGGAAGTCGCCGACGGCGGCGACCGCCCGCAAACCCACGTCAAGGACTGAGGCTTTCCGTCGGAGGCGTTAATCGCCGGCCCGCCCTCCCCCATTGGCTGCGGTGATGCTACCAGCAAGCCAATGACCCTTTCCGTCGTCATCGGCCTGTCCGCCGTCACCATGGCCGTCCGCAACGGCGAGGCGGTCGTTCTGACCGTGCGCCCGCACGACGCGGCGACCGACCGCGCCACCACCCTGCCTGGCCTGCCGTTCGGTCCGTTCGACCCGGAGGGGCACCGCACCTTCGAGATCGCCCTGCGCGCCTTCGTGACCGAGCAGACGGGGTTCGACCTCGGCTATGTCGAGCAGCTCTACACCTTCGGCGACAAGGGTCGCGACGCCCCCCGGGCCGAGGTCGGGGCCGGCGCGGCGCGGGTCGTCTCGGTCGGCTATCTTGCCCTGACCCCGGCCGCCGTTGAGACCGACGGACTGGACACCGCCTGGGCTCCCTGGTCGCGGTTCTTCCCATGGGAGGACTGGCGGCAGGGCCGCCCCGCCCTGATCGACGAGGCCATCGCGCCGGCGCTGCGCCGCTGGGCCGGGCGCGACGAGAGCCGCCTGGCTCGGGCCCGTCTGCTGTTCGCGCTGGATGGCGCCGGCTGGAACGAGGAGCGGGTGCTGGACCGCTACGAGCTGCTCTACGAAGCCGGGCTGGCTCCCGAGGCCGCCCGCGACCAGTCGCGCGACCGCGGCGAGGACGCCGTCGAGCCCCGCGCCCTGTCCGCCGCGCTGGGCGAGCCGATGCTGTCCGACCACCGCCGCATCCTGGCCACCGGTCTTGGTCGCCTGCGCGGCAAGCTGAAGTACCGCCCCGTCGTCTTCGAGCTGATGCCGGCGGAGTTCACGCTCTCGGCGCTGCAGCGGGCGGTGGAGGCCATCGCCGGCGTGCCGCTGCACAAGCAGAACTTCCGCCGGGTGGTCGAGCGTATCGATCTGGTCGAGGGACTGGGCCGCATGGACACCGAAACAGGCGGTCGCCCGGCGGAGCTGTTCAGGTTCCGTCGGGAGCTGCTGACGCGGCGCCCGGCCGGCGGGCTGAGTTTGCCGCTGCTGCGGGATTAGGCGCGTAGCCTATTCGGCCGCGATCTTGTCGGGCTCCGCGGTCCTGGCCGCTTCCCGAGCCCGCCACTTCGCCTTCAGTGACGCGGATGTGTCGCGCGAACCGTCCGGGCTCCAGCCGGGGCGGCCGAACAGATAGCCGATGACCTCGCGCGGGGACCGGGCGCTCCACAGGTCCTTGCCGATGCCGATCCACTCGTGAAACGCCACGCGCAGGATGTTGAAATCGCCGAGGTTATGGACCAGTCCGTAGCGCGGCGGCTCTCTGTCGTCCTCGGGGATATAGGTGCCGAACATCCGGTCCCAGATGATCAGGATGCCAGCGTAGTTGGAGTCGAGGTATCGCGGATTGCGGGCATGGTGCACGCGGTGATGCGAGGGGGTATTGAACACCGCCTCGAACCAGCGCGGCATCCGGTGGATGGCCTCCGTATGGATCCAGTACTGGTAGACGAGGCTGATCCCCTTCTGCACGGCGATCATCGCTGGCGGAAAGCCGAGGAAGGCCATCGGCAGCCACAGCAGCCAGGAGCCGTTGACGCCGCCGGTCCAGGTCTGCCGCAGGGCGGTGGCCAGGTTGTAGTGCTGCGAGGAGTGATGGTTGACGTGGCTGGCCCACCAGAACCGGCGCTCGTGCGACAGGCGGTGGAACCAGTAGTAGGTCAGGTCCTCGAGGAAGAAGATCGCTACCCAGGCCCACCAGGCGGTCATCGGGATGTCGAACAGCCGGTGATTCTGCCAGATCCAGACGGTGGTCCCGACGACGATCGCGGCGGTGAATCCGCCGGCGATCGTGCTGCCCAGCCCCATCAGAAGCGAGGTGGCGGTGTCCCGGGCCTCGTAGTTGGCCTTCGCCTTGCGCAGGCGGCCCAGCACGATCTCGGCAAGGATGGTGACCACGAACACCGGAATGGCCCAGGTGACGGGGTCGAAGGGCGGGACAAGCGGGTCGAGCGTCATGCGGCGATGGCCTTGTTGTCGGATTTGGGCGGCCACGGGTTCACGCCGCTGACCGCCAGTGTCGCGACCGGCGCGGCCGGGTCGCGCAGGCGCAGGCGGACCTTGCCGCCCCGGACGGGCGCCTTGATGGCGTCCTCCCAGGCCAACATGCGGGCCACCCAGGAATCGCCCAGCCGGAACAGCACCAGCGCCCGGGCGCCGTCACGGGCGATGGCGCCGCAACCGTCGGCGGCGATCCACAGCAGATCGGGGGCGTGATCAGGGAACTCCGCCGCCAGCATCGCGCGGGCCGACGCCTCGTCGAGCGGCGGCGCCGGACGGGCTATACGGGCCCAGGCCGCCACGGCGACCATCATGGCGACGGCCACGGCCGAGCCGATCAGGATGTACAGATCTTCCACGTCGTTCGCCTTCTCCCCGGCGCGGAGTTTCTACCGGCCCGGCCCGGCGTCAACAGAAAAGCCCTCCCCCGTCGCCGGGGAAGGGCCTGACTGTCGTCTCGTTCCCCTTTCGGGGCCGGAACTAGAACTTCCGGACGTAGGCGATCGCCCAGACGTCGGCTTCGCCGCCGTCGGCGTCGTGACGGGTCCAGTCGACGCGCACGCCGTCATTGGCCGTGAAGAAGGCCTCGCCGCCAACGCCGTAGGCAAAGCCGTCGCCGCTGACGCTCGTGCCGGCCACGTCGATGTCGGTGGTGGAGTAGCCGAGACGGGCGAACAGGTTCAGCGACTCAGACACCGGAGCCTTGACCACCGCGAAGGCGGCCAGTTCGTTGCTCAGTTCGACGGTAACGCCGGCGATTTCGTCGTCGGCGATGCCGAAGGCGGCTTCACCTTCGAAGGCGAGGTACGGGTTGATCTGCACGCCCAGACGGCCCTGGATGCCGCCAAGGTTCACCGGGTCAACGTCGACAGAAGCGTAACCGATGGTGCCGTAGACTTGCGCTTCGGCATGGGCCAGGACCGGAAGGCCAAGCAGCGCGCCGGCGGCGGCGGCGGCAACGATGAGCTTTTTCATGATTTAGTTCCCCAACTTTCGCGCATCGTTCGTTCGTGCGCCCATTCCGCGTACCGGCGTTTTTGACCCGCGACAACAAAAACCCCTCCCGAGGGAGGGGTTTCCGGCCTCTAATCAGTGTTCAGAGTGATTAGAACTTGCGACTGTAACCGACAGACCACACATCAGCCTCGGCATCGTCGTGATCGTGACGGGTCCAGTCGAGTCGGATACCGTCCTTTTCGGTCACATTGTACTGACCGCCAACTCCATAGGCGAAGCCGTCAGTATCGATGTCGCCCAGCGTGGTGTCGAAGCTGGCGCCTGTGTAGCCCGCGCGGGCGAACAGGTCGAAGCTGGGCGAGATCGGCGCGGTGACGACGCCGAAGACGCCGACCTCATGCTTCATCTCAACGTCGACGCCCGACACCGTATCGTCGGAAATGCCGAACGCCGCCTCGCCCTCGACGCCGAACATCGGCGTGAACTTGTATCCGAGCCTGCCTTGCACGGCGCCGAGGTTGGCGCCTTCGGCGTCGACGCCGGCGTACCCGATCGTGCCGTACGCCTGGGCCTGGGCGACGGCGGGCATGGCGGCCAACGAAAGCACGGCGGCCGAAGCCGCGATCATGAGAGTTTTCATCGTCATAGTCTCCTTGACGCTTTTCAGCTCCCCAGCTGCCCATCGGCGTAGGGGCCAAACGCGGCGGAGACGGGACGGTTCAGCGCGCGGAATGAGGCGGAAATGTTTCGTGGCTATTGAGCCACAGGGCCGGGATGGGCTGACGCCGCGTCCACGCGTGCTATCTATCGCCGGTCAAATCATCAAAGCGCCGCGCGATCTCAAGCCGCGGCCATCGTCGGGACATCGCCACAGTGCACCAGGCCGTCATCGCCGCCACCGGTCTCCATACCCCGGACCAGAGCATCTCGAACGCAGAGCTGGTCGACGCCTTCAACAGCTACGTCGAACGGTTCAACGCCGCCAACGCCGACGCCATTGCGGCCGGCGAAGTTCAGGCCCTGGCTCCCTCGTCGCCGGAATTCATCGAGAAGGCCTCGGGCATCAAGTCGCGGTTCGTCGTCGACAAGGCTGGCATCCTCGATCCTGAGATCATGCGGCCGAACATTCCCGAACGGCCGAACGAGGCGCTGTCGATCCTGGCGGAAATCGCCGTGGAGGCCGCCAGGCAGGCGATCGAGCGCTGGGGCAAGCCGGCCAGCGAGATCGACGCGGTGATCTGCGCCGCCTCCAATATGCAGCGGGCCTATCCGGCCATGGCCATCGAGGTGCAGCAGGCCCTGGGCATCGGCGGCTTCGCCTTCGACATGAACGTGGCCTGCTCCAGCGCCACCTTCGGCATCAAGACCGCCGCCGACTTCATCGCCTCAGGCTCGGCGCGCGCGGTGCTGATGGTCAATCCCGAAATCTGCTCGGGACACCTGAACTTCCGCGATCGCGACAGCCACTTCATCTTCGGCGACGTGGCGACGGCGGTGATCGTCGAGCGGGCGGACCAGGCCACGAACGGCTGGGAAATCCTGGGCACGCGGCTGAAGACCCAGTTCTCGAACAACATCCGCAACAACTTCGGCTTCCTCAACCGGGCCGCGCCCGAAGGGATCGGTGCGCCCGACAAGCTGTTCGTCCAGGAGGGCCGCAAGGTGTTCCGCGAGGTGGTGCCGATGGTCAGCGAGATGATCCTGGAGCATGCCGCCGAGATCGGCGTCGACCCGACGAGCCTCAAGCGCATGTGGCTGCACCAGGCCAACATCAACATGAACGAGATGATCGGCCGCCGCGTGCTGGGCCGCGATCCGGCCCCGGGCGAGAACGTGATCATCCTGGACGAGTACGCCAACACTTCCAGCGCCGGCTCGATCATCGCCTTCCACAAGACCTGCGACGACTTCGCCCCCGGCGAGACCGGCCTGATCTGCAGCTTCGGCGCCGGCTATTCGGCCGGCACCGTGTTCGTCAGGAAGCGGTAGCGCGGACTACCCGGCCTCGGACGGCCGCAGGGCCTTGTTGCGGAACCACTTGGAGATCGCCCACTTCTGCCCCGAGGTCGGCGGCGCCCCGACGTGCAGGGTCATTGGATCGACACTTCCGTCGGGCTTCACGCTGTCGAAGATCAGCGCGCAGCCGCGCGGCGGCTTGTAGCCCACCTTCAGGTGCGGAAACTCGGTGGCGCCGCCCTCGAAGCCGTCGTTGAGGTAGACCAGCAACGTCCGCACCCGTTGGCCCAGTTCCTTCAGGATCGGCGCGTTCTGCAGCGTCTCGGGAATGTAGTCGACGTGCGGCTTGTAGACCTCGCCGACGGCGTAGTGGAGGACGCCCAGGGCCTCGCCGTTCTCGGGCGGCATCTCGGCCGCCGCGGCCAGCCGCGCGCTGACGAGCTCCAGGATGACGTCGCTGTCGACGAGCCCGAAGTGCATGACCGTGTTGGTTCGCTCGTCCCGCACGGTTTCACGACCGGTGTCATCGAGCACCTTGCCGCGGGTCAGCGTCGGCGCCGCCATGGCGATGACATAGTCGCAGATCCACGGCTCAAGCAGGCCATCCAGCATCCACACATTGGGATCGGTTCGGTCCTGGTGCTTGTGGAATGGCTTTGCGAAGTCCGAGAGATCGATGGATGACGCGACCTTCTGCCAGTCGACATCGCCGGCCGGCGCGACCCGGTCCTTCATGAACAGCGCCGCGGCTTGCGACCCCAGCCGGGCGGCCAGGCCGAGCGCCGCGCCGGACCGGGCCAGCAGGCCCAGCTGGCAGGCCGCGCGGGCGTCGCCGCGCTCGGCCAGAGCCACCAGCCAGACCACCGCCTGGCCCAGGTCCCGCGGGGCGCCGATGCCGCCGGCGTGAATCACCGAGGCCACATGCAGCGCGAACGGGTCACCGGTCCGGGCGGCGACAACCACCTTTTCCACGCCGGCGGGGGCGTTGCGGGGCATGGCGTAGCCAACCAACTCCCACAGCCCCAGCCGCGCTATGGCCGACGCGCGGCCGGATCGGGCCGCCAGGCCCATCCAGCTCAACGCCTGACCCGGATCTCCGACCCGCTCGAAGCCGAGGGCGATCTGTTCCTGGGAGTCGGGGTCGCCGGCCCTGGCGGCCGCCATGATCTGCTCGGGCGTTTTCATGCGTTCCTTCTAGCCGCTCGAAGCCCTCCGCCGCTAGCCGCCCTGCTTCAACAGAGCGGGGTCGGCGGCGGGCAATACGGGCTCGGCCGGCGGCGGCGCCTGCGTCGTCGGCAGGCTGTCGGGCGCCATATCGATCAGCACCGGCGCCCGCTCCAGGTTCGCCGCCTTCCAGTCCATGGCGTTGCGGATGCGCCAGCTGACCGACGGGTGGCTGTAGAACAGGATCTCCTCCAGTTGCCCCGGCGTGGCGGCCCGGTACTCGACGGTCTGGACCAGGGCCTTGGCCAGACCGTCCGGCTCCCCGGCGACCTGCAGCGAATAGTTGTCGGCGTCAGCCTCGGACAGGCGGGTGATCGAGTTGAAGGCCGGCGTGGCCAGCAGGCCCAGCACCGACAGCACCGCCATCAGCACCGGGAGGCCGGCCGGGTCGGCAATGTTCCGGACGTCCCGGGCGCCCAGCAACCGCGCGGCCAGCGGGAACAGCCGGTCCACGGCCCAGAAGCCTATGACCAGCAGCAGGGCAGTCGCCGCCAGGCGCGACAGGATGTGGCCCCGGGCGTAGTGGCCCATCTCGTGACCGACGACGGCGCGGATCTCGGACATGTCCGCCCCGGCCTTGAACATGGTGTCGCTCATGTTGATCTGGGCGGAGCCGAACAGGCCGGTGACGTTCGCGGTGTAGCGGTTGGACTGCTTGGACCCGTCGTAGACGAAGATCTTCTCCGACGGCACGCCATTGGCTTTCGCCATCTCGACGATCGCGTCGCGAACCGGCCCGTCCGGCGCCGGCGTGTAGCTGTTGAACAGCGGCAGCAGGAAGATCGGCGCCAGGATCAGCACCAGCACCAGCGCGCCGGCCGAGACGCCGCTGGCCCAGATCCACCAGGTCTTGGGCGCCCGCCGCAGCAGCCAGTAGATCACCGACAGCACGATGACCGACACGACCACGCCCAGCGCCGCGCCGATCGCCCATTCGCCGAGCCAGCCGCCCAGCGGCTGACTGGTCAGGCCGTAGGATTTCTCGCGGAACCAGTCGGCGTAGATCGACCAGGGCAGGCTCAGCAGCTCTTCCAGAACCACCGCGACCGGCAGGACGGCCAGCGCGGCCAGCCACGGGCGGGACTTGTCCCGCTCTACGCCGGCGCGGATCTTCACCAGTACGCCGGACCTGATCACCAGCCAGGCGACGACGACGGCGACCAGTGTTCCCCACAACAGCAGCCAGTGGCCGCCCTGGGTGTAGGCCGTGGCCTTGGCGTGGACCTCCGGCGACAGCGTCGCCAGGTAGCGGGCCGTCTCGGCGGCCGGATCAAAGGCCTGAATCGTGGCCATGGGTCTCCCCTCCCCTGTGTGGGCGAAGGAGGCCATGCGCCGTCTGTTCTGTCAGGTGAATTCGCCGTCAGGATGCCAGCGCCACCCGCTAGCACCGTCGCGACTGAGTTGACGCACCGCAAGGACATGCGCTGATTTCACGCTAATCTGGCCACCTCGATTGTGAGGATCCCGCCATGACCCGCCTGAAGATTTACCGCGAAAGCCATCTGGTGGCGCGGATCGGCTGGCTGCGCGCCGCCGTGCTGGGAGCCAACGACGGCATCGTCTCGACCGCCAGCCTGGTGCTGGGCGTCGCGGCGGCCTCTTCCGGCAAGGGCGAGGCGATGATCGCCGGCATGGCGGCGCTGGCGGCCGGGGCCATGTCCATGGCGGCCGGCGAGTATGTCTCCGTCAGTTCGCAGTCCGACACCGAGAAGGCCGACCTCGCCCGCGAGACGCTGGAGCTCAGCACCGACGTCGAGGCGGAGAAGGACGAGCTGACCGGCATCTATGTCGGCCGCGGCCTGGACGAGCCGCTGGCCCGGCAGGTGGCCGAGCAGCTGATGGCCAGGGACGCGCTGGGCGCCCACGCCCGCGACGAGCTCGGCATCTCGGAGATGACCACGGCCCGTCCGATCCAGGCCGCCCTCACCTCGGCCGGCACCTTCGCGGTCGGGGCGGCGGCGCCGATGCTGGTGCTGGCCTTGACGCCGATGGCCTGGGCGAGCGCGGCGGTCAGCGTCTCCTCGCTGGCGTTCCTCGCCCTGCTGGGCGCGGTCGGGGCCCGTGCCGGCGGCGCCAGCGTCTGGCGCGCCACCGTCCGCGTGACCTTCTGGGGCGCATTGGCCATGGCCGTCACCGCCGGGGTCGGGATGCTGTTCGGCGCGGTGATCTAGAAGACGATCCGCCACAGCAGGCCCTCGGCCCCGCCGTAGGCCGCCGGCTTGGTGAAGCGCTCGACCAGCCGGCCGCCGTTGGCGACGATCACCCGATGCGAGGCGACATTGTCCGGGTCGGTGGTCAGGTCGATCCAGCGCAGCCCCGTCTCCGCCGCCAGCGGCAACAAGAGGCCCAGCGCCGTCGTCGCATGCCCCTCCCCGCGCCGCCAGGGCACGACGGCGTAGCCGACATGGCCCAGCACATGCGGCGGGAGGGCTTCGGTTCCGGGTGCCCAGCGAATGCCGATCGCGCCGACGAAGCCGCCATCCCACATCCAGCGAATGAAGCCCGGCAGCCGCTTCACAGTCGATCCGTCCGGAAGGCCGATGTCCGGCCCGGCGGCCTCGCGGTCGTCCATACTGGCCAGGAAGGCTTCGGCGTCCTGCGCGATCCGCTCCAGGAACAACAGCCGCGTCGCCTCCCCGCCGGCCGTGTTGTCCGGCGACCAGCCGCGTTCCAGCGCCGCGACGTAGGCGGGCAGGTGCTCATGCGCCGGGGTGACGAGGGTCAGGGGCATGCGGGGAGCATGCCCGAAAACGCGTCCCGGGCAAGGTACGGGAGAGGGCGCCAGGGGCCTCAGAGGCGCTCGCGGGCGTACCAGACCGTAAGCGCGGCCAGCAACATTGCCGCGATCAGGAAGTTGCGCCGAAGCGCCGTCCATCCGAATTGCTTACCCACGTAGAGGCCCGTAGCCACAAGCGCGATGACGCCAATGGCCATGAACACAACGCTGCCGACCGGGGCTTCCGGAATTGCCGCGGCAGCGTTCTTGTTGGTCGGCAAAGGAGGACCTCCGTCCTACTTCCGGTTCGCCAGCGCCGCCTGCGCCGCCGCCAGCCGGGCGATCGGCACGCGGAACGGCGAGCAGCTGACGTAGTCCAGGCCCACGCTCTCGCAGAACTGGATCGAGGCCGGGTCGCCGCCGTGTTCGCCGCAGATGCCCATCTTGATGCCCGGACGGACCGCGCGGCCGCGTTCGGCGGCGATGCGGATCAGGTCGCCGACGCCTTCCTGGTCGAGGCTGACGAAGGGGTCCTTCTCGAAGATGCCCTTGTCGATATAGGCGCCCAGGAACTTGCCGGCGTCGTCGCGGCTGATGCCAAAGGTGGTCTGGGTCAGGTCGTTGGTGCCGAAGCTGAAGAACTCGGCGCCCGCCTCCGCCAGATCCGCGGCGCGCAGGGCGGCGCGGGGCAGCTCGATCATCGTGCCGACCTGGTACTCGATCTCCACGCCCTGCTCGGCCAGCACGGCCTTCGCCGCGCGATCCGTCAGCTCACGGAGGAACTTCATCTCCTCGCCCTTGGCGACCAGCGGGTGCATGATTTCCGGCACCGGCGCGGGGCGTCCGGACTTCGCGATCTCGCAGGCCGCTTCCATGATCGCCCGGACCTGCATCTCGTAGATCTCGGGATAGGAGACGCCGAGACGACAGCCGCGGTGGCCCAGCATCGGGTTGGTCTCGTGCAGCTCGCGCGCCCGGCGCATCAGCTTGGCGGCGTCGAGGCCGGTGGCGGCGGCCACGTCGGCCATGCCCGCCTCGTCGTGCGGCAGGAACTCGTGCAGCGGCGGGTCGAGCAGCCGGATGGTGACCGGCAGGCCTTCCATGATGGTGAACAGCTCGACGAAGTCGGCCTTCTGGAACGGCGCGATCTTGGCCAGGGCGGCTCTACGGCCCTGCTCGTCGTCGGCCAGGATCATCTCGCGGACGGCGACGATCCGGGTCTCGTCGAAGAACATGTGCTCGGTGCGGCACAGGCCGATGCCCTCGGCCCCGAACTGGCGCGCGGTCTTGGCGTCCAGCGGCGTCTCGGCGTTGGCGCGGACCTTCAGCCGGCGCACGCCGTCGGCCCAGACCATCAGCGAGGCGAAGTCGCCGGTCAGCTCCGGCTCGATCATCTTCACCGAGCCGGCCAGCACCTCGCCGGTCGAGCCGTCGATGGTGACGATCTCGCCCAGGCGGAATTCCTTGCCGCGGGCGCGGAACAGGCCGTCCTTCTCGAAGATCTGGATCTCGCCGGCCCCGGAGACGCAGGGCCGCCCCATGCCGCGCGCCACCACGGCGGCGTGGCTGGTCATGCCGCCCCGGGCGGTGATGATGCCGCGCGCGGCGTGCATGCCGTGGATGTCCTCAGGGCTGGTTTCCTCGCGGACCAGGATGACGGCTTCGCCGGCCGCGCCGAGCTTCTCGGCCTCATCGGCGTCGAAGACCACCTTGCCGGTGGCCGCGCCGGGGCTGGCGGGCAGGCCCTTGGCGATGACATGACGTTCCGCCGACGGATCGATGGTCGGGTGCAGCAGCTGGTCCAGGGCGCCGGGCTCGATGCGGGCCACCGCCTCGTCGCGGGTGATCACCCCGCCGTTGGCCATCTCCACCGCGATCTTCAGCGCCGCCTTGGCGGTGCGCTTGCCGTTGCGGGTCTGCAGCATCCACAGCCGGCCCTGCTCGACCGTGAACTCCACGTCCTGCATGTCGCGGTAGTGGCTTTCCAGCCGGGCGGCCACGTCGCGGAACTGGCCGAACACCTCCGGCATCGCCTCTTCCATCGACGGGGTGATGTCGCCCATCTCCTCGCGCGCCACCTTGGTCAGCGACTGCGGCGTGCGGATGCCGGCGACGACGTCCTCGCCCTGGGCGTTGATCAGGAACTCGCCGTACAGACGGTTGTCGCCGGTCGAGGGGTTGCGGGTGAAGGCCACGCCGGTGGCGCTGCTCTCGCCCATGTTGCCGAACACCATCGACTGGATGTTCACCGCCGTGCCCCAGGCCTCGGGGATGTCGTGCATGCGGCGATAGAACTTGGCCCGGTCGTTCATCCAGCTGGCGAACACCGCGCCGATCGCGCCCCACAGCTGCTCCTGCGGATCCTGCGGGAAGGGCTTGCCCAGCTCGCGCTCGACGGCCTTCTTGTAGTCGGCGACCACGGCCTTCCACTGCTCGGCCGACAGGGCGGTGTCGACGGTGAGGCCCAGGCTGTCCTTGTGGTCGTCGAGGATCTCCTCGAACATGTGGTGGTCCAGATCGAGCACCACGTTCGAGTACATCTGGATGAAGCGTCGGTAGCTGTCGAAGGCGAAGCGTTCGTCGCCGCTGAGCTTGCCCAGCCCCTGGACCGTCTCGTCGTTGAGGCCCAGGTTCAGGACCGTGTCCATCATCCCGGGCATCGAGGCGCGGGCGCCCGAGCGCACCGAGACGAGCAGCGGGTTGGACGCATCGCCGAAGCGCTTGCCGGTGATTTCCTCGACCTTCTTCAGGCCCGCATTGACCTGGGCGGCCAGCTCGCCCGGGTACTGCTTGCCGTTGGCGTAGTAGTGGACGCAGGCCTCGGTGGTCACGGTAAAGCCCGGCGGCACCGGCAGGCCCAGCATGGCCATCTCGGCCAGGTTGGCGCCCTTGCCGCCCAGCAGGTTCTTCATCGTCGCGTCGCCATCGGCGCCGCCGCCGCCGAAGGCGTAGACCCAGCGGGTGGTGGTCAGGGTGTCAGCCATAAGCAGTCCGTCCTCAGTTCCACTATGTCTCTCCCTTCCTCCTCGATGGAGGAAGGGCCGGTCCCGTTCTTCCCCCTTCCTCCTCAATGGAGGAAGGGTCGGGGATGGTGGTGAGGCCACCGCGCTTCAGGAAAAGCACGAGAGGCCCGGAGCCTGTTGAGCCTTTCCGCAGGCTCACCACTTCCACCACCACCCAACCCTCCTCCATCGAGGAGGAGGGCTATCGGGGAACTACCCCGTCACCAGCGAGAAGTCCGCCACGCGGCCCATCGCGCTCTGGACCTGTTGCAGAAGCCGCAGGCGGTTGTCGCGTTCCGCCGGGACGTCGCTGTTGACCAGCACCCCGACGAAGAAGGCGTCCACCGGCGCGCGCAGGGCGGCCAACGCCGTCATGGCGCCGGTGAAGTCCTCGGCGGCCAGGGCGGCGTCGAGCTTCGGCCCCAGCGCGGCGAGCGCGTCGAACAGCGCGCCCTCCTCCGCCGGCTCGGCGACGCGCGAGGGCTCGCCGGTCGGCAGAGCGCCCTTCTTCTCCTCGGCCTTGAGGATGTTGGCGGCCCGCTTGTAGCCCTGCAGCAGGTTCACACCGTCTTCGGTGGCGAGGAAGGTGGTGAGGGCTTCCACGCGAGAGACGATGCGCACGAGGTCGTCGTCGGCTTTCCCATCGATGGGCGCAAACACGGCGTCGACGAGATCACCGCGCTTGCCCTGATCCTTCAGCGCGACCTTCAGGCGGTCGGCGAAGAAGGCGACTAGATCGGTCACCTTCATCCAACCAGCACTGCGCCATTCAAGAGCGATCCTATGAGAGGCGTAGGCACGACCGATCCGCTCGGCAGCGACGAGGATGTTTTCCGGCGTCGCGTCAGGAACCTCTGGCGCACTTTCGAGCAGGTCGAAGAGACTTACGTCTTCCTTCTCGGAAGCCGCTTCAATCTCCGAAGCTGCCACACGGCCCGACCAGTAGTCGGCAACGACGCTCGCCCGAACTGAATCGTAAATCCGTTTGTACTCCGCATCGTTGAAACGGATCGCGTGGTCGAAGATGAGGTGCTCCAGAGTGACCCTGGCGTGCCCTTCCAGCACCGTCCGGATCACCCCCAGCGCCGCCCGCCGCAGCGCATAGGGATCCTTGCTCCCCGTGGGCTTCTCATCGATCGCAAAGAAGCCGACCAGGGTGTCCAGCTTGTCGGCCAGCGCCACGGCCACGCTCAGCGGCGCGGTCGGGACGGCGTCGCCGGGGCCCTGCGGGCGGTAGTGATCGCGGATGGCGTCGGCGATCTCGCCGTCGAGCCTGAATTCGCGCGCGTAGTAGCCGCCCATGATCCCCTGCAGCTCGGGGAACTCGCCGACCATCTGGCTGGCGAGGTCGGCCTTGGCCAGGCGCGCCGCCTGCGCCGCCTTTTCCGGATCGGCGCCGACCAGCGGCGCGATCTCGCGGGCCAGGGCGACAATGCGCTCGACCCGCTCGGCCATGGTGCCGAGTTTGGCGTGGAAGGTGACGCCGTTCAGCTTCTCCAGCCAGGGCTCGAAGCCGTCCTTGACGTCTTCCGACCAGAAGAACCGCGCGTCGCTCAGCCGCGAGGACAGCACCTTGGCGTTGCCCAGCGCGATTTCCTTGCCGCCGTCGGCGGCCTGGATGTTGGCGACGACCAGGAAGTGCGGCGCGAGGCCCGCCTCGCCCGGCCTGCGGACGGCGAAATACTTCTGGTGCGTGCGCATCGAGGTGCGGATCACCTCGGGCGGCAGGTCGAGGAAGGCCGGGTCCATGTCGCCCAGGATCGGGGTCGGCCATTCGGCCAGGCCCGCGACCTCTTCCAGCAGGCCCTCGTCCTCGACCAGCTCCAGCCCGCGCGCGAAGCACAGGGTGCGGGCGCCCTCCAGGATGCGTTGCTTGCGCTCCTCGACGTCGAGCACGACGAAATGGCCGGCCAGCGCCTCGTGGTATTCGTCGAAATCGCGGGCGCGGAACACCCGCGTCTCGGCCATGAAACGGTGACCTTCGCTGAGATCGCCGGCGACGATGCCGTCGATGGTCAGCGGCACGATCTCGCGGTTGAACACGCAGAGGATCCGCTTCAGCGGCCGCACCCAGCGCAGCCTGCCGTGACCCCAGGTCATCGACTTGGGCCAGGCGAAGCCGCGGACGATCTGCTCGACCAGCTCGGCGATGATCTCGGCCGTCGGCCGACCGGCCTTGTGGACGTGGGCGAAGTACACCCCGTCCTTCTCGACCAGCTGCTCGCGGGTCAGGCCGGTCTTGCGCAGGAAGCCGTCCATGGCCTGGTCGGGCGCGCCGACCTTGGGCCCCTTCAGCTCCTCATGCACATCCGGCTGGGCGATCGGCAGGCCCTCGACGATGAGCGTCAGGCGGCGCGGGCCCGCGAAGGCCTTCAGCCCCTCGCTGATCAGCCCGGCCTTGCCCAGCCCGTCGCGCGCCATGCGCTCCAGGTCACGCGCAGCATTGCCCTGCATGCGCGCGGGGATTTCTTCGGAGAACAGTTCGAGAAGCAGCTGGGGCATGACTTAAAACCGACCAAAGTCGGGCTGGGCCTCGTAAAACTCGGCCTTGGCGGCGTTCCGGCCCTGTTGATCCACCCAGGCTTGGGCGCACAGTTTGCAGAGGTCGCGGATGCGGCCGATGTAGCTGGCGCGTTCGGCCACGGCGATGGCCCCGCGGGCGTTCATCAGATTGAACAGGTGGCTGGCCTTCAGCACCATGTCGTAGGCGGGCAGGACCAGATGGTCGCCCTGGTAGCTGCGCTCGAGCATCAGCGGCACCTGCCGCTCCATGTCCTCGAACTGGCCCTTGAGCACCGCCACGTCATAGCCGTGGAAGTTGGCTTCCGAATGCTGGCGCTCATTGTCGAGGAAGACGTCGCCGTAGGTCAGCGCGCCCAGCGGGCTGTCCGGGTCGTTGTAGGGCAGGTCATAGACGTTATCGACGCCGAACACGTACATCGCCAGCCGCTCGAGGCCGTAGGTCAGCTCCCCGGCCACCGGGAAGACGTCCAGGCCGCCGACCTGCTGGAAGTAGGTGTACTGCGACACCTCCATGCCGTCGCACCAGACCTCCCAGCCAAGGCCCCAGGCCCCGACCGTCGGGTTCTCCCAGTCGTCCTCGACAAAGCGGATGTCGTGCAGGCGCAGGTCCAGGCCGATGGCTTCGAGAGAGCCGAGGTAGAGGTCCTGCATGTCGGCCGGGTTCGGCTTCAGGATCACCTGGTACTGGTAGTAGTGCTGCAGCCGGTTGGGGTTCTCGCCATAGCGGCCGTCGCCCGGCCGGCGCGAGGGCTGGACGTAGGCGGCGTTCCACGACTTGGGGCCGAGTGCACGCAGAACCGTGGCCGGATGAAGCGTGCCCGCCCCCACCTGCTCGTCATGAGGCTGCAGAATCAGGCAGCCGCGGTCGCCCCAATACTGGTTCAACCTCATGATAAGGGCCTGAAAAGACCGGGGTTTGACGTCGGAAGTCATCACGCTCTTCGCGGTCGCAAAAGTCGGCGGACCATAGGGCCCGCCGACTGTCGCTTCAAGCGATGAAAGCCCTTGCGGGCCGCGACCTAGGGCGCGGTCGGCGCCGTCTCGGCCGGGACGTCCAGCGCGGGTTCCGCCATGGCCGCCGCGGCGCCCGCGGGGGTGAGGACGGCGTCGACGACGAACAGCACGCCGCTGGTGGTCTTCACATCGGCGACCAGGATGTTGGCGGTGTTGGCCCTCAGGCCCTCGCCGCTGCCGTCCAGCACCAGGCCGGCGCCGGCCACGGTGTTCACTTGGCGCCGGCCAGCTTGGCCGAGTCGATGGGGGTGTTGATCAGGTGATAGACCAGCAGGCCCTGCAGCGCGGCCGGGTCCTTCATCAGACGGTCCAGCTCGCCGGCCGGCAGGGCGGCGAAGGCGGCGTCGGTCGGGGCGAAGACGGTGACCGTCTTCTGGGCCTTGATCAGCGCCGTCAGATTGGTCCGGTCGAAGGCCTTCAGGAGCGTCTTGAACTGACCGTTCGCCTTGAGGGTCTCGATGGTGTCGCCGGCGGCCACGACCGACATGGACGGCGGCGCGGCCGGGGCCACGGCCGGAACCGGCGCGACCGGAGCGGCGGCGGGCGCGGTCTGGGCGAGCGCGGGGGCCGCGACGGAGGCCGCGAGGGTCAGGGCGACGGCGAAACGGAGAACGGTCATCAAATGGTCCTTCTGGAGTCACGAACCGGGCCCGCCGGCGAGCGGGCCCGGGTGCGAGGCGTTGGGTAGTGGCCGGAAAATACGGCTCCCGTTTGACCGGCGCGGGGACAATGCAGGGCAAGAGTCAAACGAGCGTTAGCAACGCACCTGGCGCCCCCGCCATGAGGGCGGAGGCGCCGAAGGGGCGATTGCCAGACTTTCGGACGATCAGCGCTGCGGCTTGGGCGAGGGTGTCGCCGGATCGGACGGCGCGTCGCCCGGCGCGACCCTCGTCGGTTTGAGCGGATCGAGCTTTTCGACCGGCGGCGCGGCCGGCTTCGGTGTCGCCGGAGCCGTCGCAGCCGCGTCGGAGGTTGCGTCCGTGGTCGCCGCAGCGGCGACGACTGGGGCGGTCTGCGGCGTCAACACCTTGTCGACCACATGGATCACGCCGTTGGTCGGCTGCACATCGGCCTGGACGATGGTGGCGGTGTTGGCCATCAGGGTCGCGCCGCTGCCATCGACGATGACCTCGCTGCCGGCGACGGTGGCGACGCCGCCCTTGGCGCCCTTGATCTTGGTCGAGTCCACGCGAGCGTTGACCACGTGGTAGGTCAGCAGCTTCTGCAGCGCCGCCGGATCCTTCATCAGCCGGTCCAGCTCACCGGCCGGCAGGGCCGCGAAGGCGGCATCGGTCGGGGCGAAGACCGTCAGGTTGCTGTTGGTCTTCAGCACGCCGGTCATGTTGGTCGCCTCGAGCGCCTTGACCAGGGTCTTGAACTGACCGTTGGCCTTCAGCGTCTCGACGATGTCGCCCTTCGCCGTCAGCCCCGGTCCCGCGGACATGGCGGGCGTGGCGGGCGGCGCGGCGACGGGCGGGGTGGTTTCGGTCGGCGGGGCGGCGGGCGTCTGGGCCTGGGCGGCGCCGGCGAGCAGCGCGGCGACGGCGGCCGCGCCCAGAAGTCGGGTCATGGTCATGAGCTTGTCCTCTATGCCTGGGAAGTCGCCGGCCTAGTTGCCGGCCGGAGCGGTCCGCTTGCCGCCGTTGGAGATCGGCGCGCCGTAGCGGGCGCGGTTCTCGGCGGTGTCGGGAATGGGCCCGTTGGTGACGACGTTGGCGTCGCCGGCCTTCAGCGTCGCGGCCTGCTCGGGCGACACGGAGTCCTGGCGCACCACCATCGCGCCGGTGGCGGGGTCGATGGTCATGGCCGAGGCCGGGGTTCCGGACTGGTCGGCGGCCGGCGCCGGCTGCATGGCTGCGGGCGGCATGTTGGCGGCGTCCTGCGGCGCGGTGGCCGGCGCCTGGGCCAGAGCCGGTCCGGCGATGATGGCGGTTACGGCCGTGGCCGCGAGAAGGCGAATGAGGGTCATGCTTCGAAGTCCTCCGTGGTGACGCATCCGCGTCAGCCCCCGACCCGCATGAACTACGCGCTGACCCCGGCTCGGGTTCCCCGAACGCCGGTCCGCCGATCTACTTTCCCAAAAAGACGAAGGCCGCGCCGGCCGCGATCAGGGCGAAGCCGACGAGGGTCGACCACTTCAGCGCCTCGCCCAGATAGAGCACCGAAAAGACCGCGAAGACAGTCAGGGTGATGACCTCCTGCAGGGTCTTCAGCTGGGCCGTGGTCCAGACCGCCGATCCGATCCGGTTTGCTGGAACCGCCAGCATGTATTCGGGCAGCGCGATCAGCCAGCTGACGCCGATGGCCAGCCAGATCGCCGTCCCCTTGTGCTTGAGGTGGCCGTACCAGGCGAAGGTCATGAAGACGTTGGAGGCCAGCAGCATCAGGATGGGCGCCACGCGCGGCCAGAACGTCTCGGACATGGTTTCCTCCCGGGACGGACATCCTGCGCGGAGTCGCCGGGCCCCGCGACGGCCCGCGGCGCCCAATTTGAAGGCGCCGCCTGGCGGGTCCGCCCAAGGATTGGGCGAAACGTGGGTTTCGGCCCCGTTCATTGTGCAGCGCACACGCCTGGGCAAGCCCCCCCGCTAGCGTGGCCGCAGATCGGGAGGCGGCGCGGCCAAGCATCACGCCCTCTCGCCGGTTCACACGGGAAAGACAGGGGCGCGTGGCGGGTAACCGGGACGCGGGAGCAAGGCGGATGAAACTGATCATTGCGGTGGTCAAACCCTTCAAGCTCGATGAGGTGCGTGAAGCCCTCGTCGGCGCCGGGGTTGAGGGCCTGACGGTCTCCGAAGTGAAGGGTTACGGCCGACAGAAGGGCCAGACCGAGATCTATCGGGGCGCCGAGTACCAGGTGAACTTCGTGCCGAAAGTGAAGCTGGAGGCCGTGGTCGACGACGCCGCCGCGGCCAAGGCCGTGGAGGCCATCAAGGCCGCCGCCGCCACCGGCAAGATCGGCGACGGAAAGATCTTCGTCCTGAACGTCGAGGACGCCGTGCGGATTCGAACCGGTGAAACCGGTTCGGCCGCGCTCTGACCAACATCATCGGGACAAGGGGATAGCGACGATGAAATCAACACTTCTCGGACGGCTCGCGGCATTGACCGCGGTCGCCGTTCTGGCCGGAGCGCCGATGGCGGCTCCCGCATTCGCCCAGGAGGCTGCGCCTCCCGCCGCCGAAGCCGCCGCCGCGGCTCCGGCCGAAGCTGCGCCGGCGCCGGCTCCGGCGCCCGAGGTCGCCGCGCCTGCGGCCGCCGAGGAAGCGCCTGCTCCGGAGCCCAACAAGGGCGATACGACCTGGATGCTGCTCTCAACCATCCTGGTCATGCTGATGATCATCCCGGGTCTGGCGCTGTTCTACGGCGGCCTTGTTCGCCAGAAGAACATGCTCTCCATGCTCATGCAGGTCTCCACGGTCACCGTGGTCGGCATGATCACCTGGGTCCTGTGGGGCTACAGCCTCGCCTTCACTGACGGCGGCGCGGCCAACAAGTTTATCGGCGGCCTCGGCAAGCTGGGTCTCAGCGGCATTTCGGTGACCAGCATCGTCGAGACCTTCTCGGTCGGGGTGGTCATTCCGGAACTGACCTTCGTCGCCTTCCAGATGACCTTCGCCTGCATCACCGCGGCGCTGGTGCTCGGCGGCCTGGCCGAGCGGATCAAGTTCAGCGCCACCGTGCTGTTCGCGATCATCTGGCCGATCGTTGTCTACTACCCGATGGCCCACATGGTCTGGTGGTGGGCCGGTGCCACGAGCGGCGCGGGCGTCGACGCGGCTGAAACCATCAAGGGAGCGGGTCTGCTCTGGGGCTGGGGCGCCATCGACTTCGCCGGCGGCACCGTGGTTCACATCAACGCCGGTATCGCCGCCCTCGTCGGCTCGATCATCCTGGGCAAGCGCACGGGCTTCCAGAAGGAGCCGATGCCGCCGCACAGCCTGACCCTGACCATGGTCGGCGCGGGCCTGCTGTGGGTGGGCTGGTTCGGCTTCAACGCCGGCTCCAACCTCGAAGCCAACGGCTACGCCGCCCTTGCGATGATGAACACCTTCATCGCCACCGCCGCCGCCGGCTTCAGCTGGGTCGTCGTGGAGTGGGTGACGCGCAAGAAGGCCTCGATGCTGGGCATGGCCTCGGGCATCGTCGCCGGCCTGGTGGCGATCACCCCGGCCGCCGGCTTCGCCGGACCGATGGGCGCCCTGATCCTGGGCCTGATCGTCAGCCCGATCTGCGTCTTCTTCTGCTCGGCCGTGAAGAACGCCCTGAAGTACGACGACAGCCTGGACGCCTTCGGCATCCACGCGATCGGCGGCATCGTGGGCGCCCTCGGCACCGGCCTCCTGGTCAACCCGGCCTGGGGTGGACAGGGCATCGTCGACTACTCGACCTGTGGAGCCGACGGCGCCGCGATCACCGTCTGCGCCACCGCCTATGACATGGGCTTCCAGATGATGGCTCAGACCAAAGCGGTCGGGGTCGCCATCCTGTGGTCCGGCATCGGCTCGGCCATCGTCTTCTTCCTGATCAAGCTGGTCGTCGGCCT
>CBDIPM010000006.1:0-231520 GCA_965283745.1 Caulobacteraceae bacterium | reverse complement strand
CGCGGCCTCGGCGGCCAGGGTCTCGACCTCGTCATCGGTCAGGTCGGGGCCGAGGTTCATCAGCGCCTGGGTCTGGCGCTGGCCCAGCACCATGCCGCTGAAGAACTCGGCCGCCTGCAGCGGGTCGGCGACGTTCATGCGGCCGGCGCGGGTTTCCATCTCCAGGAAGGCGGCCAGCTGGGCCCGCGAGCGCACGGGGCCGGCCTCGAACACCGCCCGGGCCAGGTCGGGCATCTCGCCGGCGCTCTGGATGGTCACCCGCATCAGGCCGTAGTTGCCGCCGGTCAGCACCTTGAGCACCGTCCGGGCGTAGGCCCGCAGCGCATCTTGCGGATGCTCCTGCGCGCCGGGCTCGCGCAGCGAGGCGGTGATGCTGTCCACCCGCCGGTCGACCAGCGCCCGGATCAGCTCGGCCTTGCAGCCATAGTGGTTGTAGACGGTCTGTTTGGACACGCCCGCCCGGCGGGCGATGGCTTCCATGGGGGCGGCCAGGCCGCGCTCGCCCAGCACCTCGGCGGCCGCGTCGAGGATGGCCTCGGTCTTGGCGAGATCGATCTGTCCGGGCAGCCTTGGCATCTAGTGGTCGCCCCCGCTGGTGGCCCCGAGTTGTGGAATGGGCGTGTTGCCCGGCGTGGTCAGCAGCGACAGCGCCGCCGCCGCCAGGGCGCCGATGGTCAGCAGCGCGAACCCGTCGCCGAAGGCCAGCACCTGGGCCTTCTGGTGGATCATGTACTGGAAGGCCTTCATCGCCGCCCCGTCCGGGTCGATCACCCCGAGCTGCTGCATGCGGGCGGTCAGACCGGCCAGCATGCCCTGGGCCTGGATCGAGTTGGTGCCGACCTTGGCCGACAGCTCGTTCATATGCACCGCCGTCCGGGTGCTCAGGCTGGTCGACAGCATGGCCATGCCCACGGCGCCGCCGACGTTGCGCGACAGGTTCACCAGCCCGGACGCGTCCTTGATCAGGTCCGGCGTCAGGGTGCTCATGGTCAGCTGGGTGGTGGCGATCATGGCGATCATCACCCCCACCCCGCGGAAGGCCTGCAGCCAGGCGAACTCCCAGAATCCCCACTCGTCGGTGATTGCATGGCCCATCCACATGCCCCAGGCGATCATGCAGAAGCCGCAGAACATCGGGATGCGCGCATCGATCTGGCGGACCCACCGTCCGGCCAGCGGTCCGGTGATGAACATGGCCAGGCCCGACACCAGCATGGTCGTCCCGACCTCGGACGCCGAGAACTGCCGCACCCGGCCCAGGTACAGCGGCATCAGGAAAGTGCCCCCGTAGAGCGCCGCGCCCGACACCGTCGACATCATGATGCCCAGCGCGAAGTTGCGGTCGGCGAAGGCCCGCAGCTGCACGATCGGCCGGAAGTAGTTGAGTGCCGCCAGACGAAGATCGCCCCGGCGCTCGCCGACAGCACGGTCAGCCACAGGATCAGGTCATCCTCGAACCAGTTGTCCTTGGCCCCCTCCTCGACGACGTACTGCAGGGTGATCAGGAAGGTGGCCATCATCGCCAGGCCGAACCAGTCGAAGCTGTGGGCCAGGTCCTTGTCGCCCTTGTCGAAGTTCCCGAAGCGCCAGACCAGGCCCAGGCTCAGCAGGCCCGGCAGCACGTTGATGAAGAACAGCCAGCGCCAGCTCAAGAGTCGGTCAGGTGCCCGCCCAGCGTCGGTCCGACCGTCGGGGCCAGGGTGACGATCATGCCGGTGACGACGTTGGCCGTGATCCGTTTGTCCGGCGGGAAGGCGGTGAAGGCGATGGCGTAGACGGTCGGCACCATCGCCCCGCCGACAAACCCCTGCAGCGCGCGACAGATGATCATCATGTCGATGCTGGTCGACATCCCGGCCAGCACGCTCATGATCAGGAAGCCGCCGCAGCTGAACAGGAACACCCGCTGGGTGCCCCACAGCCGCGACAGGTAGGCCGACAGCGGGATCATCACCACTTCGGGGATCAGGTAGGCGGTCTGGATCCAGCTGACCTGGTCGGCGCTGGCGCCCACCCCGGCCTGGATCTGCGGCAGGGACGCCGCGACGATCTGGATGTCGAGGATGGCCATGAACTGGCCGATCGCCATCCCGCCGAAGCCCAGGAACAGCTTGGGCCAGTCGACGGTCTGCGCCGGAGCGCCCGGCCCGCCGGAGAGGGTGGCGGCGGTCATCGCCCTACTGGGACTGGCCGGTGCGGACGTAGCGGGTCGGCGCCGCGCCGGACTCCGCGAAGCTGACGCCGGTCCGGTCGCGCACGTCGACGCGGACCTCGACCGACAGACCCGGGCGCAGGGCTCCGGCCAGCGGCGCGTCGCGGTCCACGGCGACCCGGACCGGGACGCGCTGGGCGATCTTGGTGAAGTTGCCGACCGCGTTCTCGACCGGGATCAGCGCGAACTCCGCGCCGGTAGCCGGTGCGAAGCTCTCGACCCGCCCGGGAATCGCCTCGCCGCCGAAGGCGTCGGCCTTGATCTCGACCGCCTGGCCGATGCGCAGGCGGGCCAGCTGGGTCTCCTTGAAGTTGGCGATCACATAGGTCTTGCCCAGCGGCACGATGCTCATCAGCGACACGCCCGGCTGGACCAGTGCCCGGGGCGCACCGAGCGGGCCCCGACCACGCCGGCGGCGGGCGCGCGGATGACGGTGCGCTCCAGGTCGATGCGGGCCTGTTCCACGGCGGCGCGGGCCGCCTGGGCCTGGGCCACGGTCTGGGCGCGGGCAGAGCCCAGCGAGGCGGCGCTGCGGCGCTCGGCCTCCAGGGCGGCCTGGGCCTGGGTCACGCCGGCCTGCGACTGGGCGGCGCCGGCGCGTACGGTCTGCAGCTTCTGGTCGGAGACCCAGCCCTGGCCCGCGAGGTCGCGATAGCGCTTGAGGTCGGCCTCCATGCGGCCCGCCTCGGCCTGGGCGATGCTCACCCCGGCGGCGCGCTCGGCGATGACCGCCTGCTCGAGCGAGGCCTTGTCGTCGACGGCGGCGACGGCGGCTTCCAGAGCGTTGGCGTTGGCGATGGCCTGGTCAAGCCGGGCCTGGAAGCTGGTCGGGTCGATGCGGGCCAGCACCTGGCCGGCCTCGACATGGGCGTTGTCGGCGACCAGAACCTCGACGACGTAGCCCGAAACCTGCGGACTGACCTGGACGGTGTCGGCCTGGATGAAGGCGTTGTCCGTCTTCTCCCAGGCCTGTTTCTCGATCCACCAGACCCCGCCGCCGATCAGGATGGCGAGGCCGGCGACGGCCGCGACCGTGGCGGGAAGATTCTGGTCCCTGGGGATAAACGGCATGGACGGACCTGCGCGACGCCTGCGGACGGTTCACTCGACCGTCCCTCATCCTTCGGCTTACCTGCGCCCAACGACTCGGCAAGCGTTGATTGGACCGGATCGTCCAGTCTTCAGGCGGCCGCGGCGGTCGGCGCGTCCAGGGCGCTGGCGGCCTCCACCAGAGCCAGGGCCAGGGCGCCCGCCGCGATGTCCACCGGCGTCGCGCCGGGAAGATCGGAGCGCCGTTCGGCCGTCCGCCGTCCACAGGCCGCGGCGAGGGCCGCCCGGCCTTCGGGCAGGCGGGTCAGGGCGTCGACCAGCACCTCCATGACGACCAGCGCGGCGGCGCCGTCGATGGCGTTGGCGCGCAGGCCCACGCAGGATTGCCAGGGCGTATCGGGATGGTCGGGGCGGGTGGCTGAAGCGGACTGGGTCATGCCACCCTGTTAGACAGGCGCCGGGCATCCAGAGTTTAACGACCCGGCGACGTATCGCCGCAGCTGCAGCGCAAAACCCCGTCTCGCGCGCTTTCGCCGCACCTCGCGTCGGGATAGTCTGCCGCCATGGTGTTCGAACGAGCCACGCCTCCGGCCCTGCGCTGGGTTGTCGCCTTCCTCGCGGTCTGCGCCGTGCTGGGCCTGTGGCTCGGCTTCAAGGACCAGATTCGCCGCAACCCTCCGGCCTGGTACACGGGCGCGCCCGATCCGGTGACGCCCGGCGCCCAGCCGGGCGACGCGGTGATCCGCGAGGCGACCGCCTTCGACCCCAACGCCCCGACGCGAGCCGCGGCCCCGGCCTCGACCGTGCAGGCGCAACCCAAGACACTCGCGAAGACCGATGACGCCGCAGACGCGGACGCCGCGTCGGAGACCCCGCCCATCGCGCCGCCGGTCCTGACCCCGCCCGCGGCGACCCCGTCCGCCCAGCCGGCGGCCCCTCGACCGCGACCCGCGCCGCCCCCGGCGGCCAGACCCGCGCCCTCCGAGGACCCGGTCGGCGATCTGCTCGATCCGCCCGCGCCCTCGCAGGGCACACCCCCGGTGCCTTACTGACATGACCACCCCCTACGACGCCGACGTGGTGATCGCCGGCGCCGGCGTCGCCGGGGCGACCCTGGCGCTGGCGCTGAAGAGCGGCGGGCTGGAGCCGGTGCTGGTCGATCCCGCCCCCTTCGACACACAGCTGGCGCCCGACTTCGACGGCCGCTCCTGGGCGATCGCCTATTCCTGCTTCCGGCAGTGGCGGGCCCTGGGGCTGGCCGACGATCTGGAACCGCACGCCCAGCGCATGGACCACATCCTGGTCACCGACGGCCGGTCACCCGGCGCGGCGACCCCCGGCCAGACGCCCTTCTTCCTGCATTTCGACGCCGCGGAGATCGCCGACCGCGTGGCCGGCGAGCCCCTGGGCTACATGCTGGAAAGCCGCCATGTTCGCGCCGCCGTGGCCAAGGCGGTCCTCGCCGCCGGCATCCGCGTCATCGCGCCGGCCCGGGTGGCCGGGGTGGAGATCGGCGCGGGCTCCAGCAAGGTGCTGCTGGCCGACGGAACCGCCCTGACCGCGCCGCTGGTCGTCGGCGCCGAGGGTCGGGGCTCGACCGTCCGGCAGGCGGCCGGCATCGAGGCGGTCGGCTGGGACTATCCGCAGACCGGCGTGGTCTGCACCGTGAAGCTGGAGCGGCCGCACGGCGGCGTCGCCCACGAGTATTTCCTCCCCGGCGGGCCGTTCGCCATCCTGCCGCTGACCGACGACCGAGCCAGCCTGGTCTGGACCGAGAAGCGCGACCGCGCCGAGGCGCTGCGGACCGCCCGGCCGGAGGTCTTCCAGGCCCACCTGCACCGCCGGTTCGGCGAGTTTCTCGGCGGGATCGAGGTGGTCGGACCGGTGTTCACCTACCCGTTGTCCCTGTCGATCGCCGAAAAGTTCAGCGGGCCGCGCGTGGCGCTGCTCGGCGACGCCGCCCACGGCGTCCATCCCATCGCCGGCCAGGGCCTGAACCTGGGGCTGAAGGGCGCGGCGGCCCTGGCCGAGGTGCTGGTCGAGGCCGCCCGGCTGGGCGAGGACATCGGCTCGGAACTGGTCCTAGACCGCTACGCCGCCTGGCGCCGGTTCGACACCATGACCCTGGCCGCCGGCATGGACGCCTTCGTCTGGCTGTTCTCCAACGACCACCCGCTGCTGCGGCTGGCGCGGGGCGTGGGCATGTCGGTGGTCAACCGCATCGGCCCGGCGCGGCGCTTCTTCATGCAGGAAGCCGGCGGCGCGGTGGGGATCTGCCGAGGCTGCTGCGGGGCGAGGCCTTATAAATCCGCTCATCCCGGCGAATGCCGGGACCCAGATCATCCTCAGCCCTCAGGATCCTGACCGAAGTTC
The DNA here is from genome assembly GCA_965283745.1 of Caulobacteraceae bacterium. Classification (GTDB taxonomy): domain Bacteria; phylum Pseudomonadota; class Alphaproteobacteria; order Caulobacterales; family Caulobacteraceae; genus Caulobacter. The sequence goes on along the minus strand of CBDIPM010000006.1, from coordinate 225,885 downwards.
GGCGCTCGCAACGGGGTCCCGGCATTCGCCGGGATGAGCGGAGGTGAGGCGCCCTACCCCTCCAGAACCCGCGCTTCGTCGGGCAGCATGATCGGCACGCCGTCGCGGATCGGATAGGCCAGCTTGGCGCCGGCGCTGATCAGTTCGCCCTTGTCGCGGTCATAGGTCAGCGGACCCTGGGTGACCGGGCAGACGAGGATCTCCAGCAGGCGGGGATCGACCTTGGGGGCGGCGGTTTCGTTCATGGCCCGGTTCTAGCCTCCGTTGGGGGCGACGCCAATCACTGCATTGTCCCGTGGTCTTCGTCGCCGCCGGCCGCGTCGATCTCCAGCAGGGCGGTCAGGGTGGCGGCGCGTTCCTCGATGGTCACCGCCTCCAGCAGCGCCTGCTTCTCGGCGGCGTCGAACGGCAGCCCCATGGCCAGGCTGTTGACCAGGGCGTCGATCGGCGCCGCCTGGGCCGACTCCCACTCGATGCCCAGCCCGCGATGCTCCAGGTAGCGCCCCAGCGCCGCCAGGAAGGCTTCGCGGTCCAGCCCGCCCGGGGCCGGGTCCTCGCGCAGGTCGGCCTCGAACCGGTCGAAGCGGGCCCGGACCTGCCGGTAGGGCGTGCGCACGGGCAGCTCCTCGCCGATCTCGAAGCGGCACAGGCCCGTCAGGGTGATCAGGTAACGGCCGTCGGAGGTCTCGGCGAAGCTGGTCACCTTGCCCAGGCATCCGACCGGGGCCAGGGCCGGCAGGTCGCGCTCGCCGCCGCGGGTCTGGACCATGCCCAGCAGCCGGTCGCCGGCCATCACATCGTCGATCATGTTCAGGTAGCGCGGCTCGAAGATGTTCAGCGGCAGCTGCCCGCCCGGCAGCAGCAACGCCCCGTCGAGCGGGAAGACGGGGATCGCCAGCGGCAGGTCCAGGGCCTTGCGGTATCCCGTGGGCATCGTGGTCTCCCTAGCTGAAGAGGATCGACGACAGGCGTCGTCGTCCCTGTCTGGTGACGTCCGAGGTCGCGCCGGCGGCCTCGAAGACCGTCAGCAGCTGCTTGCGGGCCGCCTCGTCGTTCCAGGTCCGGTCCCGCTCGATGATCCTGAGCAGGTGGTCGGCGGCCTGGTCGAACCGGCCCTGCGCGGCCATCGCCCCCGCCAGTTCAAAACGCGCCTCGTGGTCATCCGGATCACTGGCCAGCCGCTGTTCGAGCGGGGCGGTCTCGGACGTGGCGCTGTCGGCCAGCGCCAGGGCGGCGCGGGCGGCGTCCAGGTCAGCGTCCTTCGCGTCGGCGGGCGCCATGGCGACGAGCTCCGCCGCCTGCTCGACATCGCCGCCCAGCACGCAACAGCGGGCCAGGCCGCCCAACGCCTTCACGTTCTGCGGATCCATCTGCAGCACGGCCGCATAGCCCTGGGCCGCGCCGCCGATGTCGCCGAGTTCGAAGGACTCCTTGGCCTGGGCCAGCACCTCGTCGATCTCCGAGGCCGGCGGCGGACCGGACAGCCGGTCGACGAAGCGGCGGATCTCGCTCTCGGGCTGCGCGCCCTGGAAGCCGGTCACCGGCTGGCCGTCGACGAAGGCGTAGACGGTGGGGATCGACTGCACGCGAAGCTGGCCGGCGAATCCGGGGTTCTTGTCGACGTCGATCTTGACCAGCCGCACCGCGCCCTTGGCCTCGCGCACGACCTTTTCCAGCACCGGGGTCAGTTGTTTGCAGGGCCCGCACCAGGTGGCCCAGAAGTCGACGAGCACCGGCGTCGTCTTCGACGCCTCGATGACGTCGGCCATGAAGGTCGCGTCGGAGCCTTCCTTGATGAGGTCTTCGCTCGCGGTGGTCTCGCCGATCAGGGTCATGCGGTGTTCCGTAGGGGGCCGCGTCCCGCGCGGCCGGTGGTTCAAACGTCCTGCCGCCAAGATGGTCTCATGCCGGCCGGTCTTCAACGTGTCAGACGACGACCATCGCCGCGAAATCGACGATCAGCGGCGTCACGCCCAGCGCGGCCAGGAAGGCGCGGAAGCCGGCCTGCGACACCGCGGTGGTGGCGGTGTTGGTCAGCGGGTGGAAGTTCACCGGGTCGGCGGCGGCCAGGGCGGCGTCCAGCACGAACCGCACGCGATGGTTCGTGTCGTTGATCAGGCCGAAGGCGGTGACCGAGCCGGGGGTGACGCCGAGGGTCTCGAGCATCAGCTCCGGGCTGCCGAACGACAGCCGGCCCGAGCCAATGACGGGGTGCAGGCGCTTCAGATCGATGGTCGTCTCGCCGAGCGCCGAGATCAGCCACAGCTGGCCCTTCGCGTCCTTGAGGAACAGGTTCTTGGTGTGGCCGCCGGGCATCGTCGCCTTGATGTCCTCGCCCTCCCCGACCGTGAAGACGGCGGGATGGTCGGTGGTGGCGTGGGCGATGCCTTCGGCGTCGAGGAAGGCGAAGAGGTCGGCGCGTGTCTTCATGCGGCGTCCTTAGCCGAAACCCGGGGCCTTGCGGAACCGGCCTTGTCGCGCCACAGGATCGGGCGACCCGTCAGCGCGAGGACCGTCCATGGACATGGAACTGGAGTGCTACCCGACCAGCCTGCGTCCGCCGGACATCGTCCCCGGCCGCCCGCAGCGCGCCTGGATGGAGGGATTCCTCGACCGCCACGCCTATCGCTGCCTGCCGCTGACCATGGCCAACACCAGCGGCTGGGAGATCCTCTGCCCGGTCGGCTTCACAGCCGAATGGAACGGCGGGCCCGACCAGGCCGACATCACCTTCAAGGCCGACCACCCGCATCCGGACTTCCACGACCTGGTGAAGAGCCACTTCTCGCGCGGGATCATCACCTTCCACCCCGGCTATCTGTTCCGCACACCGCCGGGCTGGTCGATGTGGGTCCAGGTCGCCCCAACCACGTCAAGGACGGCATCCAGGCGCTGCAGGGCCTGGTCGAGACCGACTGGCTGCCCTTCCCGTTCACGATGAACTGGATCTTCACCCGCCCGGGCAAGGTGCGGTTCGAAAAGGGCGAGCCCTTCTGCTTCATCACCCTGCTGCAGGACCGCGAACTGGGCCAGGTCCAGCCGGTGACCCGCTCGCTGGAGGCCAACACCGCGCTGCGCGACCAGTACGACGCCTGGTTCCGCCAGCGGCAGGACTTCAACACCCGTCTGGCCAAGTCCGACCCCGAGGCGATGCGCGACGCCTGGCAGCGCTACTACTTCAAGGGCGAGCTGCCGGAAGACACCGGTCCGGCCCCCGCCACCCACGTCAACAAGCGCCGTCTGAAGGCGCCGAAACTGGGGGTCTGATCCGGCGGCGGCGATGGCGGCGAGAATATCTCCGGCCAGCGCTTGCCAAGGCTTTGACCCTCTGCCATAAGCCGCCTCTCGATTTTCGGGGCGTTTCCTTCGGGGCGTCTCTGGAGCGCGGGCGTAGCTCAGGGGTAGAGCACAACCTTGCCAAGGTTGGGGTCGTGAGTTCGAATCTCATCGCCCGCTCCATTTAGAAGATCGATCTCGTCAAAGGCCGGGCCCAGCGCCCGGCCTTTCGCGTTTCGGGCCCCCCGCCGGGTCCCCGATCCGGGCCGGAACGGTTCGGCGAACGCCAGTCCCGCCCCGTCCCGGTTTGAAACGCTTTCTTTGGAACTGCCCCGCATAGTCAGCGTCTGTGAATTCTCCAGAATGGGGAGTGGGGCGTTGTTCAAGGTCTTCTCGTGTCTCGTTAACGAGCACGACTACGGCATGGTGGCCGTCGCGGCGCTGGTTTGCCTGTGCGCTTCGCTGACGGCGTTCCGGCTGTACTCGCGGATGAACGGCGCCCGGGGCCTGGCGCGCGCCGCCTGGCTGCTGTTCACCGCGCTGGTGGCCGGCTCCGGCGCCTGGGCGACCCACTTCCTCGCCATGCTGGCCTACGATCCGGGCGTGAAGACCGGCTTCTCGCCGACCGGCACGATCATGTCGCTTATGGTCGCCGTCCTGTTCATGGCGGCCGGCTTCTTCGCCGCCGCCGCCAACCGTGAGCGCGACCTCGCCAACCAGCTGGCCGGCGGCCTGCTGATCGGCCTCGGCGTCGGCGCCATGCACTACACCGGCATGTCCTCCTTCGTGATCCAGGGCCACATCGTCTGGGAGGCCGCGACCATCGGGGCCTCGGTGATGCTCGGCGTGGCCGGCGCCTCGGCGGCGCTGATCCTGTCGGGGGACGCCCGCGGCATCGTGCGCCAGCTGGTCGGCGCGGTCTGCCTGACCCTCTGCGTCTGTGCGCTGCACTTCACCGGCATGGGCGCGATCACCCTGATCCCGGACGCCTCCGTCGTCGTGCCCGACCAGCTGTTCTCCGGCGGGCTGATGACCCTGGCGGTGACCAGCATCACCGGCCTGATCGTGCTGGCGGGCCTGGGGGCGGTCCTGATCGAGTCCCAGACCACCCAGTCGGCGCTGGAACGGATCCGCACCCTGGCCAACGCGGCCTACGAGGGCATCGTCGTGGTCCAGCAGGGCACGATCAAGGACGCCAACGCCGCCTTCTGCGAGATGGCCGGCGCGTCGCTCGACACCCTGCTCGGCAAGCCGCTCATGGACGGCATGCTGACCTTCGACGACTCCCGGGGCGTCCATACCGACGGCGCCGACCGCCGCGAAGGGCGCATGCAGCCCATCGACGGAGGCCGCTCGATCCCGGTGGAGATCTTCGCCCGCCTGATGGACGACGGCGCCCGGGCCGAGACCCGCGGCCTGACCGTGCTGGCCATCCGCGACCTGCGCGAGCGCCGCTCGGCCGAGGAGAAGATCCGCTATCTCGCCGAGCACGACGGCCTGACCGGCCTGCCCAACCGCAACGCGTTGCAGGCCCGGCTGGCCGCCACCCTCGACCGCGTCGAGGCCTCGGGCGAGCGGCTGTCGCTGGTCTGCATCGACCTGGACCACTTCAAGGAAGCCAACGACCTGCACGGCCACCTGGCCGGCGACGCGGTGCTGGTGGAAACCGCCCGACGCCTGCAGGAAAGCATCACCTCCCCCTCGTTCGCGGCCCGGCTGGGCGGCGACGAGTTCGTGATCGTGCACGTCGCCGACCAGGATCACGACCAGGCCACGGCCGCCGCCGAGCTGGCCGGCCAGCTGCTAGAGGCCCTGCGCGAGGGCGTTCAGTACGAGGGCCAGGAACTGGCCATGGCCGCCAGCCTGGGCGTTTCGCTGTTCCCCGACGACGGCCGCACCGGCGAGGCCCTGCTGGCCAACGCCGACATGGCCCTCTACCGCGCCAAGGAGAGCGGCCGCGGCGCCTATCGCTTCTTCAAGCGGGAGATGGACGAGTCGATCCGCGAGCGCCGCAACCTAGCCCGCGAGCTGCGCCAGGCCATCATCGACGAGGATCTGGTCGTCCACTACCAGCCCCAGGCCCGGGCCTGCGACGGCGAGATCTGCGGCTTCGAGGCCCTGGTCCGCTGGAAGCACACGACCCGCGGCATGATCCCGCCGATCGACTTCATCCCGCTGGCCGAGGAGACCGGCCTGATCGTGCCGCTGGGCGAGTGGGTGCTGCGCAAGGCCTGCGCCGAGGCGGCGCAATGGACCAAGCCGCTGAGCATCGCCGTCAACCTGTCGCCGCTGCAGCTGAACCAGCCCAACCTGCCGGCCCTGGTGCACCAGATCCTGATCGAGTCCGGCCTGTCGCCGGCCCGCCTGGAGCTGGAGGTCACCGAGAGCGCGCTGTTCAAGGACTACCAGCGGGCGCTGGACAACCTGCGCCGGCTCAAGGCCCTGGGCGTGCGCATCGCCATGGACGACTTCGGCACCGGCTTCTCGTCGCTGTCGACCCTGCAGTCCTTCCCGTTCGACAAGATCAAGGTCGACAAGAGCTTCGTGGAGAACATCCACCGCGACGCCCGCGCCACGGTCATCGTCAAGGCGGTGCTGGGCCTGGGCCGCAGCCTGGACATCCCGGTCGTCGCCGAGGGCGTGGAGACCGACGAGCAGCTGCAGTTCCTGCGCGGCGAGGACTGCGCCGAGGTGCAGGGCTACGCCATCGGCCGCCCGGCCCCGGCCGACACCCTGTCCGCCTGGACCCACGGCGACGCCGTCGGTTTCGTCGTCACTGCCCCCGCCGAGGTGATCGCCAAGCTGGCCGAGGCCAAGCCGCCCCGCCGGCGGAAGAAGGCGGCGTAGCGATCCTTGTCGACAGACGAGCGAACACGAAAAAGGCCAGCCCGGGACGGCTGGCCTTTCTTTGTGCCCCGTTTCCGGGGCAAGGGATCTCGCGATCCAGCGACTTCAAGAGCCGTGAAGAGAAAATAAGGCGCCTGACCCTCTGAATCAAGTCGGCCCCTCGTTCTGCGCTGCCTGCGTACGCCGTCGGCGGTCGGTATTGATGGCTGCCGGGCCGAACACCGCGCGCCGCAGCGAGTTGAGGGACGCAAACACCCGACGACCAATCTCGACGAGGTCATCCTCGGAGAGTGCGGCGGAGCGCCGATAGTTTCCTTCATCATCCCGAAGCTGTTCCAGCCGTGAGGAGGCGACCGTGTAGATATGGTCGCATGCGGCCCATGTCTCGTTCGCGGAACGAGGGTTTGGATTCATCTTGAGCCTGTAGCCGAACTGTCCGCTCTGAGGGCGGCTCGTCAGCGGAACCACCAAGTGTGAACCGTCGTCCCGGGCTCCGCCGCGGATGACAACGACCAAATGTCGATCATCGAACTCGGGCGGCCAGTTGTGGGGGCTGAACGCGCACCATAGCACGTGGCCGACGCGGGTGTTCTGCTCAAGCCTGGAAACAGGTCTGGGTGCGACGGCGCTGACCGACACCTTCGCGCCCACGGCCTCCCGCATCGCCGAGTTGGCGGTGAGCCTGGAGCGCTTTGGCGGTTCGTTCATCGTGCGGAGTGTGCCAGTACAGCCGCGCCGAAAGCAATCAAAGGTTGTTGAGGGCCACTTCGCTCGGACTTGTTTCCGAGACCCCCTACCGCTTCTTCAAGCTCCCCAGCACCCCGCGCAGGATCTCGCGGCCGACCTGGCTGGCGATGGTGCGGACCAGGGTTTTGCCGAACGCCTCGCCCATGGTCTGCCGGCCGGAGGATCGGCGCGGGGCCGGCGCCCGGTCATAGCGATCGCGGCGCGTCTGCTCCTTTTCCCAGGCCTTCTCGTCCGCCTCGCGGCGTTTCGCCGTCTCGGCCTCGGCCGCGGCGGCCTCCGCCTGGCGGGTCGCCTGCTCGGCGCGGACCTTGAGCAGCTCGAACGCCGACTCGCGATCCTTGGCCGTGTCGTACAGGCCGCGCACCGGGCTGGCGGCGATCACCGCGGCGCGCTCGGCCTCGGTGGCCGGACCCAGCCGCGAGGCGGGCGGCCGGATCAGGGCCCGGGCCGTGACGCAGGGCGCGCCCTTCTCGTCCAGCACCGAGACCAGGGCTTCGCCCACGCCCAACGCCTGGATGGCCTCGGCGGTGTCGAAGGCGGGGTTGGGCCGGAACGAGGACGCCGCCGCGCGCAGACCCTTCTGCTCGGCCGGAGTGTAGGCCCGCAGCGCGTGCTGGAACCGGTTGCCCAGCTGGGCCAGCACGGTGTCGGGAATGTCGGCCGGGTTCTGGGTGACGAAATAGATGCCCACGCCCTTGGAGCGGATCAGCCGCACCACCTGCTCGACCTTCTCCAGCAGCGCCTTGGGCGCGTCGCGGAACAGCAGGTGGGCCTCGTCGAAGAAGAACACCAGCCGCGGCTTCTCCGGATCGCCGATCTCGGGCAACTCCTCGAACAGCTCGGCGAGCAGCCACAGCAGGAAGGTGGCGTAGAGCCTCGGGCTCTGGATCAGCCGGTCGGCGGCGAGGATCGACACGATCCCCCGGCCGGCGCCGTCGACGCGCATCATGTCCGACAGCTGCAACGCCGGCTCGCCGAACAGGTTGGCCCCGCCCTGGGTCTCCAGGGTCAGCAGGCCGCGCTGGATGGTGCCGATGGTCGCCGCCGAGACGTTGCCGTACTCGACATCGATCTCCTTTTCGTTGTCGGCCACATACTTCAGGGCCGCCTGCAGGTCCTTGAGGTCGAGCAGCAGCAGCCCCTCGGCGTCGGCCACCTTGAAGACGATGTTGAGCACGCCTTCCTGCACATCGTTCAGCTCCAGCATCCGCGACAGCAGCAGGGGGCCCATTTCTGACACGGTCGTGCGGATCGGATGGCCGCGCTCGCCGAACAGATCCCAGAACACCGTCGGCGGGGCGTCAGGGCGCAGCTCCAGGTTCATGCCGGCGGCCCGGGCCAGCATCTTCTCGTTGGGCGATCCGGGCTGGCAGATGCCCGACAGGTCGCCCTTCACGTCGGCGGCGAACACCGGCACCCCCGCGTCCGAGAAGCCCTGGGCCAGGATCTGCAGGGTCACGGTCTTGCCCGTGCCGGTCGCGCCGGCCACCAGCCCGTGCCGGTTGGCGCGGTCGAGCCGCATCGTCTCGGGCTTGTCGGAATAGCCGACGAACAGAAGCCCAGGATCGCTCGCGCCGTTCATTGCGTTCTCCATGAAGTCTTGACCGGGAAGCTAGGCCGGGCCGGCGGCTTCGCCAAGCTGGCGCATTGACGGGCCGCCGGCCGACCGCGAGAGTCCTGTCAGCCCAGAATGAGGATTCCATGGCCCGAGCGCCTGCCAAGCCCGCCGCCGAGAAGCCCCCGACCCGGCCGGCGCCCGCGACGACCAGCGACAAGATCACCCGCAACGCGGTGGTGATCATCGCCGTCATCGCCACGGGCTGCGCCCTCTGGCTGCTGCGCGGGATCCTGACGCCGCTCGCCCTGGCGATGTTCCTGGCGATCATGGTCGACAGCTTCGCCCGGCGGCTGGAACAGCAGTGGCCGCTTCTGCCGGACGCCCTGTCGCTTCTGGCGGCGATTCTGCTGTCGCTGGTCATTTTCGGCGTCAGCGCCGTGGTCGTGGCCGCCAACGCCGCCGACTTCGCGAGCAAGCTGGACATCTATCAGGCCCGGCTCGACGAGCTCATCGTCCAGTTCGGCGGAGTCTTCCGGTTCCTGGGCGGCGAGGCGCCGGACTCGGTGGCCGACCTGATCCGGCGGGGCAATCCGACCCAGGCCCTGAGCAGCTTCGCCAACGGCCTGCGCAGCTTCGGGTCCGACGCCCTGTTCGTGCTGATCTACCTGGGCTTCATCATCGCCGCCCGGGGCGGCTTCAGGCGCAAGATCGTGGCCCTGTTCCCGCACAACCGCGATCGCGACGAGGCGGTGCTGGTCTTCAATCGCATCCGCTTCGGGGTGGAGCGTTATCTCTGGGTCCAGACCGTGACCGGCCTGATGATCGCCGCCGGCTCCTGGCTGGGGATGATGGCGCTGGGCCTCGACAACGCGCTGTTCTGGGCCTTCCTGATCTTCCTGGCCTCCTACATCCCCATCATCGGCGGCATCGTCGGCGTCGCCTTCCCGGTCGTCTTCGCGCTGCTGCAGTTCCAGAATCCCCTGTGGGCGGTGGTGTTGCTCGTGATCCTGCAAACCATCCAGGCCGTGGTCGGCAACATCATCACCCCGCGCATGCAGGGCGACAGCCTGAACATCGATCCGGTGGTGGTCCTGCTGTCGCTGGCCGCCTGGGGACTGCTCTGGGGCCTGCCGGGCATGTTCCTGTCGACGCCGCTGTCGGTGATGGCGATGATCATCCTGGCGGAGTTCAAGGGCTCTCGCTGGATCGCCATCCTGATGAGCGAGAACGGCGACCCCCAGGGGCTCGACAGCAACGGCCGCCGTCGTCGCGGGCGGGTGTTCGCCGATTCTCGCGAGAACACTTGAACCGCGGGAGCGGGCGCCTATCTGACATCTTGTCCGGGACGCACTCCCCTGCCCGCCCGGACCCCCCCCGGCGCCCCGCCCTCCCCCGAAGGGGCGCCGCGAAGAAAGCGCCGCGTCATCCCCCCTGACGCCGCGCCTGGAGCGCCGCCGGACCCCCCCTCCGGCGGCGCATTCCGTTTCAGGGGTCTCTCGCCCGGCCATAGCCAAAGCGACTGGGGCGACGTAACGGAAAGTTCTTGCCTAAACCGGCGGGTCACGGTTGATCCGCCACCCAAGCGGGCTAGGCTCGCGGGAATGATCCACGGGGAAACGCCATGCAAGGCGAAAGCCTTCACCCTGCCGCGCAGGGCCTCGACGCCGCCGGCCTGACCAATGCCTTCGCCGCCGCACTCGGCCGAAAGCCGGGTGCGCTGAAGCCCGACGAAGCCGCGTTCATCGGTCAGATCGCCGCCGGCGCCCTGGCCGAGGAGCTGCCGCAGGGTTCGCTGGCGGACACCGCCGCCGCCCTGGCCGACTTCTGGACCTTCGGCGACAGCGCCCGCGGCGAGGCGCCGGCCATCCGCATCCGCGCCTGGACCGGCCCCGGCGGGTCCTGGGGCCGGGACCTGCTGGAGATCGTCCAGCCGGACCGACCGTTCCTCGTCGACTCGATCATGGGTGAGATCGCCGAGGCCGGATTCCCGATCCGCGCCCTGTTCCACCCGGTGGTCGAGCGCGGCGGTCGCCGCCTGTCGATGATCCAGGTGCATCTCGACCCGCTGGGCGACGACCGCGAGCAGTCGCTGATCGCCGCCATCGGCGCCGCCCTGGCCGACGTGCGCATGGCGGTCGAAGACTTCGACGCCATGCAGGCGCTGATGCGCCGCACGATCGAGGAACTGGCCGCCGCCAGGGTCCCGACCTCCCCCGAGGAGCTGGCCGAGGACATCGCCTTCCTCAAGTGGCTCGAGGGCGATGAGTTCGTGTTCCTGGGCGCCCGGGTCTACGAATACCCGCGCACCGCCGACGGCGGTTACGCCTCGGAAGAGCCGCTCTACCAGACCGAGGGCAACCTGGGCGTCCTGCGCGATCCGGATCAGCGCGTCCTGCGCCGGGCCAGCGAGCCGGCCATCCTGTCCCGAACGCTGCAGGCCCACCTCGAAAGCGCGCCGCCGCTGACGGTGGCCAAGTCCAACCTGCGCTCCCGCGTGCACCGGCGCGGCTACATGGACTACGTCGGGGTCAAGCGGTACGGCGCCGACGGCAAGCCCTCGGGCGAGGTCCGCTTCGTCGGCCTGTTCACCGCCGAGGCCTATGACGCCCCGGCCCGTGACGTGCCGCTGATCCGCCGCAAGGTGGCCGGCGTTCTGGCGCGCGCCGGCGTGACCAGCGGCGGCCACAGTGAGAAGCGGCTGCGCAACATCCTCGAGACCTGGCCCCGCGACGAGCTGTTCCAGACCTCCGAGGAGGAGCTGCAGACCCTGGCCCTTGGCGTCATGCACCTCCATGACCGGCCGCGCGTGCGGATCTTCGCCCGCCGCGACCCCTTCAACCGCTTCGTGTCGGTCCTGATGTTCGTGCCCCGCGAACGCTACGATTCCGGCGTCCGCGAGCGCGCCGGGCGGATCCTCGCCGAGGCCTTCGAAGGCCGGGTGTCGGCCTGGTATCCGAGCTTCTCCGACGCCCCCCTGGCGCGGGTCCACTTCATCCTCGGCCTGCAGCCGGGCCGCCATGCCGAGCCGGACCTGTCGGCCGTCGAGGCCGAGATCGCCGAGACCACCCGCACCTGGGGCGATCGCTTCGACGCCGCCGTGCGCGCCGCTCCGCCCGCCGCCGGCGTCGCCCCGACCCTGGGCCGCTGGGCCGGAGCCTTCAGCGCCGGCTACCGCGACTTCTACCCCGCCCACGAGGCGCTGATCGACCTGGCCGAGATCGACGCCATGGGCGAGGAGGGCTTCCGCACCCGCGCCTTCCGCAATGTCGGCGATTCCTCGATCCGCTTCCGCTTCAAGGTCTACCGCCGCGGCGAGTCGGCCCCGCTGTCGGAGGTTATGCCGATCCTTGAACACATGGGCCTTCGGGCCCTGATCGAGGACGCCTTCGACCTGACGCCCTTGGCGGCGGACGGCGGCCGCGAGACCGTCTGGGTCCACGAGTTCCTGCTGGAGGACGCCGGCGGCGAGCACCTGGTCTTCGCCGACGTGCAGGACGCTTTCGAGTCGGCCTTCACGGCCGTCTGGACCGGCCGCACCGAAAGCGATGGCTTCAATCGCCTGGTGCTGGAGCTGGGCGTCTCCTGGCGCGACGCGGCGCTGATCCGGGCGCTGGCCCGCTACCGCCAGCAGTCGGGCCTCGATCCCAGCCAGGCGGTGCAGGAACAGGCGCTCAGCGAGCACCCGGGCGTCGCCCGGCTGATCCTCGACCTGTTCCGCATCAAGTTCGACCCGGCCATCGCCGTCGACATCAAGGCGCGCGACACCCAGGCGGCGGGCGTCATGGACGAGATCGTCCAGTCGCTGCAGGCCGTCGAGAGCCTCGACCACGACCGCGTCCTGCGCCGCCTCGCCCTGCTGGTCGGCGCCCTGAAGCGCACCAACTTCTACCAGACGGCGCCGGACGGGCGGCCCAAGCCCTACATTTCGTTCAAGGTCGCGAGCCGCGAGCTGGACGATCTGCCCGCGCCCAAGCCCTACCGCGAAATCTTCGTCTCCGCGCCCCACGTCGAGGGCGTTCACCTGCGCTTCGGCCCCGTGGCCCGGGGCGGCCTGCGCTGGTCGGACCGCCGCGACGACTTCCGCACCGAGGTGCTGGGCCTGGTCAAGGCGCAGCAGGTCAAGAACGCGGTCATCGTGCCGGTCGGCTCCAAGGGCGGCTTCTATCCCAAGCACCTGCCGCGCGGCGGAACCCCCGAGGCGATCCGCGCCGAGGGCATCCGCGCCTACCGCACCTTCCTGTCGGGCCTGCTCGACATCACCGACAACATCGACGCCGACAACGCCGTGGTCCGGCCGCCAGCGGTGATCGCCCACGAGGCGGACGATCCCTATCTGGTCGTCGCCGCCGACAAGGGCACGGCGACCTTCTCCGACATCGCCAACGGTCTGGCCGAGGACTACGGTTTCTGGCTGGGCGACGCCTTCGCTTCGGGCGGCTCCGCCGGCTACGACCACAAGGTCATGGGCATCACCGCCCGCGGCGCCTGGGAGGCGGTCAAGCGGCACTTCCGCGAGTCCGGCAAGGATATCCAGACCACGGACTTCACCGTCGTCGGCGTCGGCGACATGTCCGGCGACGTGTTCGGCAACGGCATGCTGCTCAGCCGTCACATCCGGCTGATCGCCGCCTTCGACCACCGCCACATCTTCATTGATCCGAACCCGGACGCCGAGTCGTCCTGGGAAGAGCGCAAGCGGATGTTCGAGCTGCCGCGCTCGTCATGGGAGGACTACGACAAGACGAAGATTTCCGCCGGCGGCGGCGTCTTCGCGCGGAACCTGAAGTCGATCATCCTGACCCCGGAGATCAAGGCGGCGCTCGAGATCAAGGCCGACGCCGTCTCCCCGGCCGAGCTGATGACCGCCATCCTCAAAGCCAGGGCCGAGCTGCTCTATCTCGGCGGCATCGGCACCTATGTGAAGGCGAAGGGCGAGAGCAACGCCGACGCCGGCGACAAGGCCAACGACGCCATCCGCGTCAACGGCGCCGACCTGCGGGTCAAGGTGGTGGGCGAAGGCGCGAACCTGGGCCTCACCCAGGCCGGCCGCATCGAGTTCGCTCGCCTGGGCGCGGGGGGAGCCGGCGGCCGGATCAATACCGACGCCATCGACAACTCCGCCGGGGTCGACAGCTCCGACCACGAGGTCAACATCAAGATCCTCACCGGCATGGTCGAGCGGGCCGGCAAGATCACCAGCCGCGAGGACCGCAACGTCCTGCTGGCCTCGATGACCGACGAGGTCGCCGAGCATGTGCTGGCCCACAACTACGACCAGACCCTGGCCATTTCGCTGCTGGAACAGGACGCTCCCGGAGAGCTGGAGAACCACGGCCGGTTCATGACCGAGCTGGAGGCCAGCGGGCGCCTCAGCCGCAAGGTCGAGGGGCTGCCGGATGCCGCCCAGATGGCCGAACTGGCCGCGAACGGCGCCGGCCTGACCCGGCCGGAGCTGGCCGTGCTCCTGGCCTACGGCAAACTCGACCTCTTCGACGAGATCGTCGCCTCCGCGGCCCCGGACGATCCCGCCTTCGAGCAGGTGCTGGAGGCCTATTTCCCCACGGCGCTCGGCCAGTACGACGACGAGATGAAGCGCCACCGCCTGCGGCGCGAGATCATCGCCACGGTGATCGACAACGAGCTGGTCAACATCTGCGGGCCGACCTTCCCCGCGCGCCTGCGGGCGGCGGCCGGCTGCGACACCCGGGCGATGGTCACCGGCTTCGAGGCCGCCCGGCGGATCCTCGGCTTCGGCGCGACCTGGGACGCGGTGGCGGCGCTGGACGGCAAGGCTCCGGCCGAGGGCCAGCTGGCCCTGTTCCGCGCCCTGGCCCACACCCTGCGCAGCCAGACCTACTGGCTGGCCCGGCGGGCGGGCGAGGGCGGCGTCGACGCCCTGACCGAACGCTACGGCGCCGGCATGGACGAGCTGCGGTCCCTGACCCCCGGGATCCTGTCCAGCTTCGAGCAGAAGACCGTGGCCCGCCGGGCGGCGATCTTCGTCAAGGACGGCGCGCCCGAGGTCCTGGCCCAGCAGATCGCCGCGCTGCAGCCGTTGACCACGGCGACCGAGCTGGTCGACCTGGCCAGCGGCATGGCCTGGCCGGTGGCGGCGGCCGCCAGGCTCTACCACCAGGTCGGGGCGGCCTTCAGCTTCGACCGGCTGCGGGCGGCGGCGGGCGAGAAGCGCGGCGGCGACCACTTCGAGCGGATGGCCGTGCGCCGGCTGGTCGAGGACATGCTGGCCGAGCAGGCGCAGGTGACCCGCGCGGTGATGACCTTCGCCGCGACCGCCGACGCGGCCGGCACGCCGGAGCAGGCGAAGTCGACCGTCACCTCCTGGGCGCAGATGCATTCCGGCCCCGGGCGGGCGGTAAAGCGCACCATCGAGGAGATCGAACAGGCCGGCGGCGGCTGGACCTTCGCCAAGCTCACCATCGCCAACGCGGCGCTGCGGGAGCTGGCGACGGTGGCGGTGAAGTAGCGGTCAGGCCACCGCCGCCCGCAGCGCCTTCACATAGAACCCCCGCGCCTGCGCGCTGAGGTCGGCGCGGTAGCGGGTGCGCGGGTCGTTGGCGTCGTCGTCGTCGAAGGCGTGGGTGGCGTCCGGGAAGACCAGGGCCTCGACGCCCAGTCCGTCGCGGCGCAGCCGGTCCAGCGCCGCCTGCGGATGGCGCACCCCGACCACGGCGTCCTTGCCACCCAGCACCGCGAACACCTTGGGCCTGGCGCCCTGCCACCCGCGCGCCGAGGTCAGGGAGGGAAAGGCGGCGTAGGGATAGACGAGGAAGGTCCCGCGCACGCCCCTGAGCAACTCCGGGCCCGCGTCGCGCAGGCCGGTCATCCGGGCCGCGCCGTCGCCCTGGGCCATGGCGTCCATGATCGTCCAGCCGCCGTGGCTCCAGCCGGCCGCCACGACGCGCGAGGCGTCGGCCCAGCTCTGGCCGCGCAGCCAGTGCATGACCGCATAGAGGTCCGCCGCCCGCTGGGCCCCGCGCAGGGTCGCGCCGGTGCAGACCAGCAGGCTGCCGTCCATCCGCGACATCCCCCGCGGCCGGAAGCTGTCGACGATCACCACCGCGAACCCGGCCTTCACCGCCTCGGCGGCGTAGGTCTTCTGGAACGGCTGGGCGCCGGCGCAGCCGTGCAGCTGCAGCGCCACGGGAAAGGGGCCCGGCCCGAACGGCTTTGAGACCGTAAAGCCCGGGGCCATCCGCTCTGCGTGTCCGGCGACGGTGGTGGGTAGGGATGCCATGACGACAGAATGTGAGCAAATGCTCACACGGTCAAGTCCCACCACGATCCTCCCCCATCGGGGGAGGGGGACCATGCGGATGGTGGAGAGGGTTCGGTGCAGGGCGTGCGAACAGCCTTGCACGGCTGCAGCGCTCATCGCTTCGCGTGCTCCTGATGGCGGCCCGCTCCACCACCCTTCGGGTGGTCCCCCTCTCCCTGTGGGAGAGGATCGCCGAGGTTAGTGCCTGAACACCCGCACGCCGGTGAAGGCCATGGCCAGGCCGCGTTCGTCGGCGGCGGCGATGACTTCCTCGTCGCGGATCGAGCCGCCCGGCTGGATCACCGCCGTGGCGCCGGCCTCGGCCGCCTGGATCAGGCCGTCGGCGAACGGGAAGAAGGCCTCCGAGGCGCAGGCGCTGCCCTTCAGGTCCAGCCCGAAGTCGCCGGCCCGCATGGCGGCGATCCGCGCGGAGTCCTTGCGGTTCATCTGGCCGGCCCCGACGCCCAGGGTCTGGCCGGCGCGGGCGAAGACGATGGCGTTGGACTTCACATGCTTGCCGACGGTGAAGGCGAACAGCATGTCGCGCACTTCCTCGTCGGTCGGCGCGCGCTTCGTCACGATCTTCAGGTCAGAGGGCTTGATCAGCGAGGTGTCCCGGCTCTGGACCAGGAAGCCGCCGGCGACGGAGCGGAACACCTCGCCCGGCGCATGGGCGTCCGGCAGGGCGCCGGTGACCAGCAGGCGCAGGTTCTTCTTGCCCGCGAACACCGCGATGGCGTCGTCGTCGGCGTCCGGGGCGATGACCACCTCGGTGAAGGTCTCGACGATGGCCTCGGCCGCGGCGCGGTCGAGCCTGCGGTTGACGGCCACGATGCCGCCGAAGGCCGAGACGGGGTCGCATTCCAGCGCGCGCTGGTAGGCGCTCAGCAGGTCGCCGCCGGTGGCGACGCCGCAGGGGTTGGCGTGTTTGACGATGACGCAGGCCGGCTCGCTGAACTCGGCGACCAGCTCGAAGGCGGCGTCGGTGTCGGCGATGTTGTTGTAGCTGAGCTCCTTGCCTTGCAGCTGGCGGGCGTTGGCCACGCCGGCGCGGGCCGGTCCGGCGGCATAGAAGGCGGCCGACTGATGCGGGTTCTCGCCATAGCGCATGGTCTGGATCAGGGTCCCGGCGATGGCCTTGCGCGCGGGCTGCGTATCGCCCAGCTGCTGCGCGAACCAGGTCGAGATGGCCGCGTCATAGGCCGCCGTGCGGGCGTAGGCCCGGGCGGCCAGCGTCTTGCGCAGCGCCAGGCTGGTGGTCCCGGTCGCCTTGAGCTGCTCGAGCACCTGGGCCATGTCGGCCGGGTCGGTGCAGACGGCGACATAGCCGTGGTTCTTGGCCGCCGAGCGGATCATCGCCGGGCCGCCGATGTCGATGTTCTCGACGCAGGCGGCGTAGTCGCCCCCGGCCGCCACCGTGGCCTCGAACGGGTAGAGGTTGACGTACAACAGATCGATGCCGCCGATGCCGTGGTCGCTCATGGCCTTGGCGTGTTCGGCCGCGTCGCGCACGCCCAGCAGGCCGCCGTGGACGATGGGGTGCAGGGTCTTGACCCGCCCGTCCATCATCTCCGGAAAGCCGGTCAGGTCGCTGACGTCCTTGACCGGCAGGCCGGCCGCCGCGATCGCCGCCTTGGTGCCGCCCGTCGAAACCAGTTCCACGCCCAGGTCGCTGAGCACCTTCGCCGCCTCGACCAGCCCGGTCTTGTCGGACACGGACAGCAGCGCGCGCTTCACGGGCGCGGCGTCGGGGGCGGCGGGATAGTCGGGGGCGGCAGGCATGGTTCGGCTCTCCGGATGATCAGAAGGAGCCCAGGCGCGCGGCAATGAGGTCCGCGCTCCCCGGTGGTCGACCACCTTCAGCGCCAGTCACGCGAACGGGCGGAAAATACGAGCGGGAGGCGGGGAGTCAAACGAAACGACAATCCTCCCCGGAGCGCAGCGAGGGGGAGGTGGCCTCGCGGAGCGAGGTCGGAGGGGACGGCGCCGGGATGTCAGGAAGGGGCTCTGTGCAGTGCGTCAGCCTGCCAGCCTCGGCGCTACCCCACCACCATGCTCCGCATGGTCCCCCTCCCCGCGGGCGGGGAGGAAGGTGATTTACCCCTCCGCCCGTGACAGCTTCCACCGCACGCGGCCGCCCTTGTCGGCGCTGGCCTGGCCCTTGAGGACCACCTGGACGGTGCGCCGGGCGATGCCGCCGTCGACGTGCAGCGAGGGTTCGACCGACACCTCGACGGCGTCGTTGCGCAGCCACCAGCCCTGGTCGTGCGGGCCCTTGAGCAGCACGCTCTTGCGGTCGCGGGCCAGCGAGGCGCGGGCGTCGGGGTGCAGATGGAAGCGGACGGTGAAGGGGTAGTAGCGGCGCGGGCCGGTGATCTCCTTCTCGACCTTCGGCCGGAAGCTGTCCTCGCCGCGCAGTTCGTCGGTGGCCCGGTCGAGGTAGAGCTTGCGGTCGTGGATCAGGCCGAAGCGCTTGACCCAGCCCTCGTGGCTGACCTCCAGCCAGGCGGCGGCCTCGGACTCGTGGCGGCGGGCCTCCACGACGCGTGGCGCGCCGATCAGCCGCGCCCCCAGCGCCCCGGCCGCGACCCCGCGCAGGGGCTGGCCGGTCGACAGGTCGGCGATGCTGGCGGTCGAGGCCGCGTCGGTCAGCCGCAGGGCCTGCGAGGCGCCGGACGCCGCGCTCCAGCCGCAGCCGACAATGATCGGATCGGGGCCGCAGCAGATCTCCATCGCCAGCGGCTGGGCGCAGGCGGTGACGCTCCAGCGGCCGCGGGCCGGCGCCCCGCGTCGACCAGGATGGTCAGGGCGGGCGACTCCAGACGCTCATAGCCGCCATGCGGGGCGCGGCGACGGACCCGGTCCTCGCCCTCCTCGTGGGCCAGGGCCGCGGCGATGCGCCGGGCCGGGGCCGCCTCGCCGCCCTGGAAGGCGGCCAGCCGCCCGTCCGGCAGGGTGAAGAACCGCGTCGCCGCGCTCAGCCGGTCGATGGCGCGGGGCAGCTCGTCGGGGCCCGCCTGGCCGCGCTGGTGCAGGGCGTCGTCCAGGGTTAGCAGGTCGAACAAAAGCTCCAGCCCCGCCTGGGGCGAGCGCGAGGCGTGAACGCCGTCGGTCCCCACGGTCAGCGGCAGCTCCCGGCGCAGGCGTCCCACCGCCAGGTCGATCAGCTGTTCGCCCGCCTCCCCGGCCAGGGCGCAGCCGGCGACGCCCGCCGCCACGGCCCGTTCCAGCGCCCGGTACGGCGCCTGGCTGATGCGGGTCAGGTGCCGGGCCTGTCGGGCCAGATCGTGCAGGAACACCGACCGCTCGGCGTCGGAGGCCGGCGCGGTCATCCGCCGCGCCGCGCAGGCCAGGTTGAACACCCGCCGCTCGAGAATGTCGGGACCCCAGGAAAAGCCGTTCCAGCGGCCGAACACCCGTCGCCAGTCCCCGATCAGCCGCAGGCCGGTCTTGGGGCCCGCGTCGCCGGCGGCGAGCAAGTCGCCCAGCCAGTCCATGCGGTGCAGGGCGACGGCGAAGCGGCGGTCAGGGCTGGTGCGGTCGAAGGGGTCGCCCTGCGGTCCGACGGCCAGCTGGGACCCGGCCAGGTCGAAGACGCCGCCGAGGATCTTGCGGCCCCGCTCCAGCTCCACCGGGCGCAGGTCGCGGGGATTGGCGGCCAGCCCCTCGGGCCGGGGGCCGGCGATGGTCATGGTGTGGAAGGGGGTGCCGAACCACTCGCGCTCCAGGAACCGGCGCACGCCTTCGCCCGCGGCCTGGACGGCGAGCGCGGCGGAGGACGGAGAGGGCAGGCGGGGCGCGTCCACGGCGCCGGTCAGCCGCCCTTGAGGGCGGCAATGTTGCCGGCGTAGGCCCCGGGGCCGCCCTTGAACACCGCCGAGCCGGCGACCAGGGCGGTCGCGCCCGCGGCCATGCATTGCGGCGCGGTCACCGGGGTAACCCCGCCGTCGACCTCGATCTGGATGTCCAGCCCGGCCGCGTCGACCATCTTGCGCAGCCGCTCGATCTTGCGCAGCTGGCCGGGGATGAAGCTCTGGCCCCCGAACCCGGGGTTCACGGTCATGACCAGCAGCAGGTCGATATCCTCGAGGATCCACTCGATGTGCTCGACCGGCGTCGAGGGATTGAACACCACCCCGGCCTTCGCCCCCAGCTCGCGGATGCGC
Source organism: Caulobacteraceae bacterium (assembly GCA_965283745.1). Classification (GTDB taxonomy): domain Bacteria; phylum Pseudomonadota; class Alphaproteobacteria; order Caulobacterales; family Caulobacteraceae; genus Caulobacter. The sequence continues at coordinate 206,015 of CBDIPM010000006.1, read as the reverse complement.
TTGAGGCTGCGGTGCAGGTGCGGCCCGGCCTCCGGGTGAATGCTGACGATGTCGGCCCCGGCGGCGATGAAGGCCTCCAGGTAGGGGTCGACCGGCGCGATCATCAGGTGGACGTCGAACGGGATCGAGACGTGCGGCTTGAGCGCCTTCACCACGTCCGGGCCAATGGTGATGTTGGGCACGAAGTGGCCGTCCATCACGTCGATGTGCAGCCAGTCGGCGCCGGCGGCTTCGACCGCGCGGCATTCCTCGCCGAGCTTCGAGAAGTCGGACGCCAGGATGGATGGGGAGATGATCGGGGCGGGCATGCCTTGGTCTAACCGCGCGGACGCGACGGAACAAGGACGGGAGGCCGCGTCAGAACCGCCGGACCAGCCTTGCGGCGAAGAAGCCGTCGACGCCGCCGGGCAGATGCTGCGGCAGCAGGCGCAGCCAGCCGTCGGGGACGGCGGCCTCGGGGGCTCCGCCCTCGCCGGGCTCGATCGGGTCGAGATCGAAGTCCGGGCGGCGGGCGAGGAAGGCGCGGACCTGGCCTTCACCCTCTTCAGGCTCCAGCGAGCAGACGCAGTAGACCAGCCGGCCCTTGGGCTTGACCCGGTCGGCGGCGGAGTCGAGCAGGCGCTTCTGCACCGCCGTCAGCTTGGCGATGTCCAGCGGCGAGGCGGCCCACAGCACGTCGGGATGGCGGCGGAAGGTGCCGGTGGCCGAGCAGGGCGCGTCGAGCAGCACCGCGTCGAACTTGCGCGTGTCCTTCCACAGGATGCCGTCGGCGGCGACGATCTCGGCCTCCAGGTTCAGCCGGGCGAGGTTCTCGGTCACCCGCTTGAGGCGGTCGGCGGAGCGGTCCAGCGCCACCACGCTGGCGCCGGCGGCGGCCAGCTGCATCGTCTTGCCGCCGGGCGCGGCGCAGAGGTCCAGCGCCGTCTCGCCGGGCTTGACGCCCAGCAGCCGGGCCGGGATGGCCGCGCCGGCGTCCTGAACCCACCAGCGGCCCTCGGCGAAGGCCGGCCATTCGGCGACGTCGCCGCGCAGCGGGGTGCGGACGCTGCCGCCGGGCAGCACCTCGCCCTCCAGCAGGGTGGCGACGGCCTCTGCGTCGGCGGGATCGCGGACGGTGAGGTCGGTGGACGGCTCCAGCGCGATGGTCGCGGCGACGGCGCGGGCGGTCTCCAGCCCGAAGGCGGCTTTCCAGCGCGCCATCAGCCACTCGGGGGCCAGGGCTTCGGGATCATCGGCCGGCGGGCCGTCGCGCAGCAGGCCGCGCAGGATGGCGTTGACCAGGCCCTTGAACGGCCGGGTGACCTTGGCCTTGTCGGTCAGGGTCACGATGGTCGAGACCGCCGCGTGGTCGGGCACGCCCATCCAGAACAGCTGCGCCACGCCCAGCCGCAGCAGGGTGCGCACCCGCTCGGGCGGTTCGCGGGTCAGCTTGGCGCCGATGGCCCGGTCGATGGGCCCCAGCCGGCGCAGCGTGGCCATGGTCAGGGCGCGCGCGAACGCCCGCTCGCGGGGGTCCAGCCGCGTCGAGGCCGGCGCGGTCAGGGCCTCGTCGAGGCCCGCGCGTCGCGCCAGGGCGGCTTCCAGGAAATGTACGGCCGCTTCCCGCGCGGGAAGGCCAGCTTCTTCGATCTCGCTCACACCGCGCCCCGTGCCCGTTTGCGACGCGGGGCGCAAGAGGGGGCGAAGGCCCGCGTCAGCCGGCGGCGGGCCGGCGCAGGGTGAGCAACACCGCCACGATGAACAACACCATGCCCAGCACGGCGGGCGCTTCGGCGGTGACCATCAGGGCGCCGCTGACCTTGCCGGCGATGACCCGCGGCAGAAGGATCGCCATCCAGATCGCCCCGCCCGCCGACAGGACGAGGTTGGTCCAGGGCAGCCAGCCGCCCTTCACCGTGCCGGGCAGGGCGTAGAAGCCGCCCATGATCGACAGCGTCACCCAACCGAGCAGGTTCAGGTGCGCATGCGCCGCGTGCAGGGTGTGGTCGCCGGATTTGCCCATCTGCATGCCCCAGGCCATTCCGGCCAGGCCACACAGGGCGGCGACGAGAAAGAAAGCGCTTGAGACGCGTGGCATGTTGAAAGTCCCCGAGGCTGGCCCGCCTCCCCGCGGGCGGGAAGACGAAACCAGCGTTCGACGAAACGATCAAGCGGCGGCGAGGGCGCCCTCACGGCGGCGGAAGCTCAGCGCCACCGCGCTCAGGAAGGTGATGAAGCCCAGGATGATCAGCGGTCCGCCGAGCATCAGCAACGGCGCCAGCTGGGCCTGGGTGGCCTTGCCGGTGAACAGCAGCACCAGGGCGCTGATCATGGCGATGACGCCGATGTTGTTGAGGAAGAAGTTGGTCTTCACCAGCCAGCGTGGGGTGTTGCGGCCGACCAGGGCATAGAAGGCGCCCATGACGGAAAGGCTGACGAAGCCGAGCAGGTTGAGGTGGGCGTGGGCCGGCGAGGTGGCGAAGTCATGAGTAACGCTCATGTACATGCCCCAGCAGGTTCCAATGACGATGTAGATCGCGGCCATCATGAAGAAGGCGTTGGGCCAACGTGACATAGTTGTAATACTCCGTGGTTTCTTGCTTTTGTTGCGGCGCGCCCTAAATCACCACTGATCGTTGTTCGCAAGACGGAGTTCGGTTAAATCTTGTCCATGCATGATGACAACGAAGGCCCGCTTCCGCCCGGGGCCAATCCTGACAAGCGTCTGACGCCGGCCGCCCGCCGCGCGCTGGAAGAGGCCGCCGCGCGCCGCGCCGCCGCCGATGACGACACGCGTCCCGCCGAGGAGGGCGGCCCCGCCGGTCCCGAGCCGACGCGCTATGGCGACTGGGAGCGCAAGGGCATTGCGGTCGACTTCTGATCCGCGTCCCCACGCTCGACCGACCCCCATCTCGCCCCACGTCGTGAGGGGCGAACTTTAACCACGCGCCCTTCGCCCCTCAGGGGCAACCGGTCGCGCGCCGGAGGCGAAGGGACCAGTGTCCGCCTTTCGCAATCCGGAGTGGCGCCATGACGTGGTTCGCAAGGCTGACCCTGGGGGTGCTGAGCCTTCTGGTGCTCGCCCGCGCCGCCTCGGCGCAGGCGCCGGAGTATCAGATCTACTTCGTCCAGGATGACGGCACGGTGACCCCGGCCGAGGTCTATCAGCCCCAGGGCGCCGCGCCGGCGCAGGGCTATGTCCAGGGCTACGGCCAGGGCTCGACCTATCAGGGCGGCTACGTCGCCGATGCGGCGTCGGCCCAGGGCTACGCGAGCGGACCACAGGGCTACAGCGGTCGATCGCCGTGCTGTACGCGAGGCTACGACCATCCGCCGGCTCCGCCGCCGCCGCCATCTTACGGCTGCTGCGCCCCGGCGCCGCCGCCGGCCTACAGCGCCGGCTGCTGCGCGCCCCGGCCGCCTTGCGCGCCGCAGCCGCCCCACCCGCCGCACGGCTGCCCGCCGCCGGGCTGGGGCGAGGTCACGCTGAACGACAGCTTCTTCTGGGGCGGCGGCGGCGTCGGGCCCGAGTACATCCCGGGCGGCGGCGGGGGCGGCGGCTACGCCTATGCCGGCGCATCGTCCTATGCCTACGCCAGCGCCTCGGCCAGCGCGCGGGTCAGCGTCGGCGGCCGCGGCGGCTACAGGCCGCCCCACAAGCCCCCGCACAAGCCGCGCGGCGGCAAGACGGGCTGCGGCGGCTGCCACTAGGGCCGGTCAGGCCCTCGCCATCTCCGCGCCGATCTGCAGCGCCGCCTCGCGGGGATCACCCGCGGCGGTGATCGGACGGCCGACCACCAGATGGCTGGCGCCGTTGTTCAGCGCATCGGCGGGAGTGGCGGCCCGGGCCTGGTCGTCGGCCCCGGCCCAGGCCGGCCGCACGCCCGGCGTCACCACCAGGAAGTCCGGTCCGCCGATGCGCCGGGCCAGCGCCGCCTCGTGCGGGCTGGCCACCACGCCGTCGACGCCGGCGTCCACGGCCTGGCGGATGCGCCGCTCGACCAGCTGCTCCACCCCCATGCCGTAGCCGATCTCCGCCAGATCCTGGCCGCTCAGGCTGGTCAGCACGGTGACGCCCAGTATCTTCGCCGACGTCGCGCCGCCCCGGCCCTTCACCGCCGCCTTCATCACCTGCGGCTGGGCGTGGACGGTCAGCAGATCGCAGGCCCCGGTCCCGACGATGGCCGCCGTCGCCTTCTCCACCGTCGCGCCGATGTCGTGCAGCTTCCAGTCCAGAAACACCTGCCGGCCGCGTCGCTTGAGGTCGCGGGCCATGTCCATGCCGCCGACCGCCAGCATCTGAAGGCCGATCTTGTAGAACGACACGCTGTCGCCGAGGGTCTCGACCATGGCCTCTGCCTCGGCGCGGCCGGGCAGGTCGAGGGCGACGATCAGGCGCGGGTCGGCGACGGGCATGCGGCTTCTGTCCTTACCTTTGGGCGTGGCAGGCGCGTTCGGCGCGCAAAACGGGCGCGAAACGACGTGATTTGGGCTAAGACCGCTGCATGAGCCTCACCGAATACGCCGTCAACTTCTTCGTCGCCCTGTTCGCGCTGCTGGACCCGATCGGCAACGTGCCGGTGTTCGCGGCGGCGACGGCGGGCGCCCTGGCGGCGGGGCGGCGCTGGGTGGCGGTCTACATCAGCCTGTTCGCCTTCGTCTTCATGACCTTCTTCTTCTTCAGCGGCCTGGCGCTGCTGGAGTTCTTCGGCATCTCGCTGCCGGCCTTCCGCATCGCCGGCGGGGTGATCCTGTTCCTGATGGGGCTGGAGATGGCGCGCGACGACTTCACCGCCATGTTCGCCGACGCCGCCGAGGGGGCCGAGACGGAAGGGGCCCGCGCCTACGCCCGCCGCCGGTTCGAGCGGCTGGTCGTGCCCTTCGCCATGCCGCTGCTGATCGGGCCAGGCGCGATTTCCAGCGTGGTCATCTTCTCCAGCGAGGCCAAGCAGTTCGGGCTGCAGGGCATGGCCGCCGGCATCGGGGTGATCGCCGCCGTCAGTGTCGTGACCATGCTCTGCTTCTGGCTGACCCCGGTGATCAGCAGACTGCTGGGCCGCATCGGCCTGACCATCATCGTGCGGGTGCTGGGCCTGATCCTCTGCGCCATGGCGGTGCAGTTCATCATCATCGGCGTGTCCGACGCCGCCCGCAGCGGCATCATCAAGACCGACGTCGTCACGCCCTATACGGCGGAGAAGTAGGTCACACCTTCCTAAACCGCGCGCCCTGGCTGGCCATCAGGGCCAGCGCCCAGTCGTCTGGCAGCAGCTTGGCGACCGCGGCGATGGCCTTGTTGGGCACGCCCGTGACGCAGACCGGGCGATTGGCCTCGGCCGCCTCGTAGCCGGCGGCGGCGACTTCGTCGGCGCCCAGCCACAGCCAGTCCGGCGTCGACTGGCTGACCTGGGCGCGGGTGGCGTTGACGTCATGGAATTCCGAGAAGGTGAAGCCCGGGCACAGGGCGCTGACGTGCACGCCGGTGGCCAGGTTCTCCAGATGCAGGCTCTGGGAGAACTTGATCAGGAAGCTCTTGGTCGCCGCGTACTGGGTGTGGCCGGCCGGGCCGGGGACGAGGCCCGCCAGCGAGGCGACGTTGACGATGCGGCCGAACCTGCGCTCGATCATACCCGGCAGCAGCTTGTGGATCAGCTCGCAGGGCGCGATCAGCATCACCTGCAGCATGTCGCGCTGGGCGGCCCAGTCGGTCTCGGCATAGGCGCCGGGCAGGCCGTAGCCGGCGTTGTTGATCAGGGCGTCGACCACCCGGCCGTGTCCGGCGAGATCCGCGAGGATGGCGTCCGTCGCGCCCCCTTCGGCCAGGTCGGCGGTCAGGGTCAGGGCCTCGACCCCGAAGCGTAGCCGGATCTCGCCGGCCAGCGTCTCCAGCCGGTCGGCGCGACGGGCCGTCAGGGCGACGTCGTAGCCGTGGCTGGCGTAGATGCGGGCGAAGGCGGCGCCGATGCCGGCGGAAGCGCCGGTCACCAGCGCGAGGCGGCGGGCCATGCGGACGGACCTTTCAGGACCTTGAGAGAACAGGGTCCAAGAGTGGCCCGCCCGCCGCGCCGGTTCAAGCCGCCCGGGCGACAACCGTATCCGCGCCGCGGGCCCAGCGGAGGGCGGCCCTGGCCACGCGCTCGCCGAGCAGGCGGGCGGTCTCGCGGTCGCCGGCCGGGGGCGAGACGTCGGGGGAGGCGTTGTCGGCCTGCGCCGCCAGGCCGTTGAACGACCCGACCCTGTTGAGGGTGTCGGGCCCGCGCTGCGCGGCGGGGACGGCCGGCGAGGGGATGCCCAGGTTGATCCAGTTCATGCCGTGCTGGGCGGCCAGGATGGCCAGGCTCTCCAGCGCGTGGCCCTTGTCGCCCGAGAAGCTGTGGGAGACGGTGAAGCCGGCCGCAAGTTTGTCCTTCCAGGCCCCGACGGCGAAGGCCTTCGACGAGGCTTCCGCGAAGGCTTTGAAGGCCGCCGAGACGTCGCCCATGTAGGTCGGGGTTCCGAAGATCACGGCGTCGGACCCGGTGACGGCGTCGAGGATGGCGTCGAAGTCCGGGCGCCGGGATCGATCTTCAGCAGGACGGCCTCGCCGCCGGCGTCGCGGACGCCCTGGGCCACGCTCAGCGCGAGGACTTCGTTGTGGCCGTAGCCGGAATGGTAGGCGATGGCGATGCGGGGCATGCGGCTCTCCTCATATGTAATCGTAACAGCGACAATTACATATGAGGAGGGTTTCCGGGTCGCAAGGGAACGGTAACAGAGGCGATCACAGTTTTTCGGGGTCGATGCTCAGCAGGTCTGCGACCGTGATCGTCGACAACCGCGTGGCGGCGGCGTGGTCGGCGGCGCTGATGGCGGCGCTGACCGCCTCGGGGATACGCTCGCCGACCGGGCAGCCGGCCGCGCCCGGCGGGGGGACGCCCAGGTGGGTGCAGCCGTGAACGGCGCGCAGCACCCGGTCCAGCCCGATCTCGGATGGCGGCATCTTCAGCCAGGCCCCGCCACCGGCCCCGGCGCGGGTGTCGATCAGCCCGGCCCGGGCCAGCATGGCCGTCACCCGCCGCACGACCACCGGGTTGGTGGGCATGGAGGCGGCGAGCTCGGCGCTGGAGATGGCGTGCTCGGGCGCCGTCGCGCCCTTGTGGGCGAGGTAGGCAAGCGCGTGCGCGGCGACGGGAAATTTCTGGCTATCGGACATGGTGTGGCCGAAAGGTAGGAACGGACCGGGCGGCGCGCCATTAAATTCGACGACAGGCGTTGCGCCAGCGCGTGATTGAACCCGTCTTCGATTGGGTGTATCGCGCCCGCCGCAGTCGCTTGGGAACGGGCGTCGGGGTTTGCCCGGCGCGATCCCGGAGGGATCCCATGGTTTCCGACGCCGCCGGCGCTTCCGTACCGGACAAGGCCAGCCCGGCTCCCGGCCATGACGGCCACAAGCCGCAGGGCTTTCTGGCCCTCGTGATGGGCTCGATCGGCGTCGTGTTCGGCGACATCGGCACCAGCCCGCTCTACGCCATGCGCGAGGCGCTTCATCACACCCGGACCGGCGTGGACACCGAACTGGCCGTGCTGGGCGTGGTCTCGCTGGTCATCTGGGCGCTGATCCTGGTGGTGACCCTCAAGTACGTCGTCCTGCTGATGCGGGCCGACAACAAGGGCGAGGGCGGCACGCTGGCCCTGATGGCCCTGGCCCGCCGGACCCTGGCCAAGCCCAACGGCAAACGCTCGGCGACGGTGTTCTTCCTGGGCGTGATCGGGGCGGCGCTGTTCTATGGCGACGGCATCATCACCCCGGCCATCTCGGTTCTGTCGGCGGTCGAGGGTCTCAAGGAGGGCCCGGGGGTGGGAGGCCGCGTCGACAACTGGATCCTGCCCATCTCGGCCGGCATCCTGATCGCGCTGTTCATGGTCCAGTCGCGCGGCACGCACCGCGTGGCCGCCTTCTTCGGCCCCATCACCCTGCTGTGGTTCCTGGTCCTGGGCGGCCTCGGCCTTTACCACCTGTTCGACGACCCCTCGATCCTGCGCGCCGTGCTGCCGCACTACGGGATCATCTTCCTGTTCCAGAACGGGTTTCTGGGCTTCGTGATCCTGGGCAGCGTCTTCCTGGCGGTGACCGGGGCCGAGGCGCTGTACGCCGACATGGGCCACTTCGGGAAGAAGCCGATCCAGGCCGGCTGGCTGTGGCTGGTCTTTCCCTGCCTCGTCCTCAACTACCTGGGCCAGGGCGCCCTGATCCTGGCCCACCCCGGCGCGCGCGAGAATCCGTTCTGGGAGATGGTGCCCGAGGTGGCCTACTGGCCGGTCCTGGTGCTGGCCGCCACCGCCACGGTCATCGCCAGCCAGGCGGTGATCACCGGGGCCTTCTCGGTCACCCAGCAGGCGGTGTCGCTGGGCCTGCTGCCGCGCATCGACATCCGCCGCACCAGTGAGACCCAGGCCGGCCAGATCTACGTGCCCCAGGTCAACACCCTGCTGCTGATCGGCGTTCTGGTGCTGCTGTTCAGCTTCAAGACCTCCAGCGCGCTGGCCGCCGCCTACGGCATCGCGGTGACCGGCTCGATGTTCGTCGACACCCTGCTGGCCTTCGTCATCGTGCGCTTCCTGTGGAAGTGGCGCTGGTCGGCGACCCTGGCGGTGCTGGTGCCGCTGGTGGCCATCGACCTGACCTTCATCTCCTCGAACCTGCTGAAGATCCCGCAGGGCGCCTGGATGCCGCTGGTGTTCGGCGCGGTGCTGGTGCTGATCATGTGGACCTGGACCAAGGGCGCCCAGATCCTCACCGACAAGACCCGGCGCGACTCGGTGCCGCTCGTCGACCTGATCGACATCCTCAAGGCCCGGGCCCCGCACCGCGCGCCCGGCACCGCCATCTTCCTGACCAGCGACCCGGACATGACCCCGGTCGCCCTGATGCACAACCTCAAGCACAACAAGGTGCTGCACGAGAAGAACGTCATCGCCACGGTCCGCACCGCCGAGACGCCGCGCGTCCCGGAAAGCGAGCGGGTTCGCATCGAGGTGGTCAACGACGACTTCAAGAAGCTGATCATCAGCTACGGCTTCATGGAAACGCCCAACGTGCCCAAGGCGCTGGCGCTGCTGCGCAAGCAGCAGGGCCTGAAGTTCGACATCATGTCGACCAGCTTCTTCCTGGGCCGCCGCTCGGTGATCGCCTCGGCCCACAGCGGCATGCCGCTCTGGCAGGACAAGCTGTTCATCTTCCTGATGCGCAACGCCGCCAACCCGACGGACTTCTTCAAGATCCCGCCCGGCCGCGTGGTCGAGCTGGGAGCCCAGGTGACGGTTTGATCCGGGCGATCTCCATCGGCGGCGATGTCCTGTGGATCCTCGCCCTGGCCTTGATGGCGTCGTTCACCCTGGCGGCCTGGAAGCGGATCCCGGCCGGCGCCGGCGTCCCGGTCCTGTGGAAGGCCGCCGTTCCGCTGGCGCGGGCCCCGCGCTGGGCGGCGCTGCTGGCCCTGCCCCTGGTCGCCTTCGCCATCGGCGCCTGGCTCCAGGTCGAGAGCCGCGAGCCGGGGCGGGATCTGACCGGCGCGCTGATCGTGCTGGGCGTTCGCGCCACCCTGGCCCCGCTGTTCGCCATCCTGCATCTGGGCCGCGTGCAGAAGGCGCTGGGCCTCCTCGAGGCCGAGGGCGCGCTCGGTCCGCCCCGATAAAGGCCACAAACCGGCGTTCTGCTGACCGCCATGATCGACCGTCGCGCCCTGATCGCCGCCCTGCCCGTCCTGACCCTGCCGGCCGCGGCGCGCGCGCAGCCGGACTGGCCCGCCCGGCTGGTCGCGGCGGCCAGACGCCAGATCGGCCGCACCGTCCTCTATGACCCGGCCTATGTCCGGCTGGCGTACCCGGGCGGCGATGTGCCCGCCGACCGGGGCGTCTGCTCCGACGTGGTCATCCGCGCCTATCGCACGGCCTTCGGCCTCGACCTCCAGGCGCTGGTCCACGAGGACATGACCCGCGCCTTTTCCGCCTATCCGAAGGCCTGGGGCCTGCGACGGACCGACCGCAACATCGACCACCGGCGGGTGCCCAACCTGGAGACTTTCCTGACCCGGCGCGGCGCCTCGCTGCCGCTGGCCGGCGGCTGGCGGGCCGGGGATCTGGTCACCCAGCGGCTGGGCGGATCGCTGCCGCATATCTCCATCGTGGCGGCCGACGCGGCGGCGGCGGAGGCGCCGATGGTTATCCACAACATCGGCGCCGGGACGCGGGCCGAGCCTATGGCCCCGGCCGGGGTGGTCGGCCGCTTCCGTTTCGCGCCGGTTTTGGGTTGACCGACGGGCCGGGGCGCCGTTGAACGCGCGCGAGTTTTCTCCCCGCCGCAGGATATCGCCCGTGCCCGCCCACAAGTCCGTCAAGAAGGTCGTCCTCGCCTATTCGGGAGGGCTCGACACCTCGATCATCCTGAAGTGGCTGCAGACCGAGTACGGGGCGGAGGTCATCACCTTCACCGCCGACCTCGGCCAGGGCGAGGAAATCGAGCCGGCCCGCGCCAAGGCGCTGGCGGCCGGGGTCAAGCCGGAGAACATCTTCATCGAGGACGTGCGCGAGGAGTTCGTGCGCGACTACGTCTTCCCGATGTTCCGCGCCAACACGGTCTACGAGGGCCAGTACCTGCTCGGCACCTCCATCGCCCGGCCGCTGATCGCCAAGAAGCAGATCGAGATCGCCCGCAAGATGGGCGCCGACGCGGTCAGCCACGGCGCCACCGGCAAGGGCAACGACCAGGTCCGCTTCGAACTCGGCTACTATGGTCTGGAGCCCGACATCACGGTGATCGCCCCCTGGCGCGAATGGGACTTCAAGTCCCGCGAGGCGCTCCTGGACTTCGCCGAGAAGCACCAGATCCAGATCACCAAGGACAAGCGCAACGAGGCGCCGTTCTCGGTTGACGCCAACCTCCTGCACTCCTCGTCCGAGGGCAAGGTGCTTGAGGATCCGGCCGTCGAGGCGCCGGAGTACGTCCACATGCGCACGATCGCGCCGGAGGATGCCCCCGATAAGCCGACCATCATCACCATCGACTTCGAGAAGGGCGACCCGGTCGCCATCGACGGCGTGAAGCTGTCGCCGGCCGCGCTGCTCACGAAGCTCAACGAACTCGGCCGCGACAACGGCATCGGCCGCCTGGACCTGGTCGAGAACCGCTTCGTCGGCATGAAGTCGCGCGGCGTCTACGAGACCCCGGGCGGCACGATCCTGCTCGCCGCCCACCGCGGCATCGAGAGCATCACGCTGGACCGGGGCGCCATGCACCTCAAGGACGAGCTGATGCCGAAGTATGCCGAGCTGGTCTACAACGGCTTCTGGTTCACGCCGGAGCGCGAGATGCTGCAGGCGGCCATCGACTACAGCCAGGCCAAGGTCACCGGCCGGGTGCGGGTCAAGCTCTACAAGGGCAATGTCACCGTCATCGGCCGCGAGAGCCCCTACAGCCTCTACGACCAGGACCTGGTCACCTTCGAGGAGGGCAAGGTCGCCTACGACCACCGCGACGCCGGCGGCTTCATCAAGCTCAACGCCCTGCGCCTGCGCGTGCTGGCCAAGCGCGACAAGCGCGACGCCGGCTAGGCGCCGTCAGCCGTTCCACGGCTCCAGCCGGTTGTACGGATAGACGTCGCGGATCTCGTCGGCGAAGAAGCCGCCCCTGGAATCTGCGTCCAGGAAGCTGCGGTGCACCTCGCCCGGCACGCCGACATAGACGTAGCGGTCGCCGTCGGCGAAGCGCACGAACAGCTTGCCGTGCTCGTTCTCGTATTCGATGTCGGTGATGGCGACCTGGTCCACGCGCATGCCGTCTCCCTCCGGCGGTAAGCGCCCCACTGGGCGAGAATGCCTGTCCGCGTCATGGGTTCCGGCGCATCGCGAAGCATGACAGGCTGAGGGTTCGGGACGACGGCGCAGACCGTCGGGGGCCTTCGGGAGAAAACCTGCAATGCAGTCGTACGCCTATGTCGCCATCGTCACCCTGGTGGCGTTGCTGGTCTATGTGTGGATGGGGATCGGCGTGGGCGGCGCCCGGCGCAAGTCCGGCATTTCCGCCCCGGCCATGACCGGCGATCCGCTTCTCGAGCGGGCGATCCGGGTGCAGATGAACACCCTGGAGTGGCTGCCGATCTTCCTGCCGTCGCTGTGGCTGTTCCATCTGTTCTGGACGCCGCAGGACCCGAGCGGCGCCATCGCCGCCGTCGTCGGGGCGGTGTGGATCGTCGGCCGCATCCTCTATGCGCTCGGCTATGTGAAGGATCCGGCCAAACGCGAGCTGGGCTTCATGATCCAGGCCCTGGCCACCGCCGTCCTGCTGTTCGGCGCGCTCGGCAAGGCGGTGTGGATCCTGGTCGCCTAGACCTTCAGCCCGGCCAGGACGACGCCCTGCCAGATGGCCAGGCCGGTCACCAGCAGGCCGACCAGCCAGGTCAGGGCGCGGACCGGCAGGACCTTGGTCATCCAGCCGGCGAACGGCGCGGCCAGCATGCCGCCTGCGATCAGGCCGCCGACCGACCAGGCGTGATCGCGCAGGCCCGTGGCCTCCCAGTGGCCGCTGAGGATGGCCGTCACGAAGGTGGCGGAGATGGCCGAGGCGACGAAGAACTCCGCCGCGTTGGTGGTGCCGATCGCCTGACGCGGCTCGGCGCCCGAGCCCATCAGGGTGCTGGTCACCACCGGGCCCCAGCCGCCGCCGCCGATGGCGTCGAAGAAGCCGCCGATGAAGCCGAGCGGCGCCGGCCGCTTCCAGCTGAGCACCTTGGGCCGCGTGCCCTTCCAGGCCCGCCACAGAATGACCAGGCCCATCAGCCCCAGCCAGGCCACGACCCAGGGCTTGACCACCTTGCCGTCGATCGAGGTCAGGACATAGGTGCCCATGATCCCGCCCACGACGCCGCCGGCCGACAGCAGGCCCAGCAGCTTCCAGTTCACGTTGCGATAGATGATGTGCGACACCGCCGAGGCCGCGCCGGTGAACACCTTGGCCGCATGAACGCTGGCCGAGGCGTTGGCCGGCGGCACGCCCAGCGCCAGCAGCACGGTCGAGGAGACCACGCCATAGGCCATGCCCAGGGCGCCATCCACCAGCTGCGCGGCGACGCCCACGGCGAAGAAAATCCAGAAATCGGGATCCATGTCCACCTGGCGAAGCGACTGACCTGACAGGCATCGCAGGTAATCCCACCCCCGTCACTCGGGATTCACTGAGGCGGGGCTCAGGAAATCTGCCGCTCACGCCCTCTTGTCCGCAGCGTGAAGGCCGTGCGATGGCGCGGCGATGATCCTGCCCGTCGATCCCGCCCGCTACGGCGCCTTCCTGGCCATCATGTCGGTGATGGCCGTGACCCCGGGCCCGGCCAACCTGTTCGCCATCGCCGCGGGCATGCAGCGGGGCCGGGCGCAGGCCCTGATCGGCGTGGCCGGGATGAACGCCGCCACCCTGGTCTGGTTCGGCGGCGCGGCGCTGGGGCTGGGGGCGCTGGTCGCCGCATTCCCCGCCGCCTTTCGCCTGCTGGCCGTGGCCGGCGGCCTGTATGTCGCTTGGCTGGGCGTCCGCTCGATCTGGTCGGGCCTGCGGGGCGAGGGCGCCGATCCGGCGACGGCCCCGGACGTCCACAAGGCGCGCTCGGCGTTTCTCGACGGCTTCTCGGTGCAGATCGCCAACCCCAAGGCCCTGCTGTTCTTCACCGCCGTCCTGCCGCCCTTCATCGACCTGGGCCGGCCGATCGTTCCGCAGCTGCTGCTGTTCGCGGCGGCCACCATCGGCTTCGACGTCATCGCCATGAGCGCCTACGGGCTGGGCGGGGCGGCCCTGTCCGCGCGGATGAGCGAGCCGGCCTTCAGGCGAGGCTTCGCTCTGCTCGTGGGCCTGCTGCTCATCGCCGCGGCGGCGCTGATCCTCTCGCGGGACTAGGGGAGGGGAGCGACCAAGAGATCGAACCTTGTTCCAGGAAGCTTGCTGGTCATGGGGACTTTAACTGGTGCCGCAGGGAGTAAATCCTGGTTCAAAAGGGTCGAGACGACTGATTGTTGAATCTGAGAGTTGTCGGATACAGACTCGTCTATTCTCAGAGATATCGGCCGGGTCGTATTATTGATAACAGAGAGCTCCATGCTCTTGGTGTATCTAGTCAGCGTGAACGAGAAACATTCCGATATCTTGTTAAGAACCCAAGTTCTGTACTCATATAGAACGCCTTTCTCACCATCGATCCTTATCGGATAATGCTGCCTGAATGATTTAGCGGGACCTAGCGTTACCATCTTGCAGAACTCTTCGGAAATCGGATACTGACCGCCAGTAGTTACTCGAGCATACTCTATGCAACCAAATAATTGAACCTTCTTATCAACGATCGGATCTGTTGTGAGTCCTATACTAACGAAATCATTCTTTATGCCATCTTTGATAGCTGACTTTATCATACCGCTATACCGGCTCGATATCTTTACCCAATCACCGGTGGGCGAGATCTCCGAAATCTCGATCTCGCATTTGACTGCGTCTCTGAAGGACGCGGCGATCTCTACCTGCCGCTTCGCGTGAGCTTCGAAGGACTGGTCGTAGAAGCCCGCATTGAAGAGGTTGGTTAGCCTGTTTCCAAGAGAATCCTCTGGGATCGTTGTAGAATATCGCCGATAGGATCAAGCCCACGGTAAGCAGGATGGTTAACTCTGCTGCGACAGACGATACAACGGAGACCCAGAAATTCTGTGTTTGGGCTGCACTGTCATCCGATCCCATCACAAAATGGACGTAGGCCAATACTGTGGTCGCCGCCGCAATTGCGACTAGCGATAGCAGCAAGGCTATCAGCCATGCTCTTCGAGGCACATCCTGAAGGACCTTCATCGCTCTTCCCCCGTTCAATCGGAAGGCGAGCTAACAGCGTTGTTGAGACCCGATCAAGCGTTGCGGGAAGACGCTTTCGAGTTTTCACTAGACCCTTGGCGCAACCTCCGCCCGGCGCCATGTGTTGAGGTCAGAGGGACGAACCAGGGGCTGACGCGCCACCCGGCGCCGCCGGCTCCGCGCTGGAGTGGACCACCATGACTTTCAAAGCCGTCGCGATGGCCGGGCTGCTGGTTGCGACCACGGCCCTGACCGCCTGCGCCACCGCGACACCCTACCAGCCGAACGTGCCGGGCCAGTCGGTCTCCGGCGGCTTCTCCGAGGCCCGGCTGGAGACGGATCGCTTCCGCGTGACCTTCGCGGGCAACAGCCTGACCTCGCGCGAGACGGTCGAGCGCTACCTGCTCTACCGCGCCGCCGAGATCACCGTCGGCGAGGGCTATGACTGGTTCGCCCTGGCCGATCGCAGCACCGACCGCAAGGCGCGCACCTATGTCGACCCGGCGCCGGCGCCCTTCGGCCCCTACGGCTACTGGCGACCGTCCTGGCGCTACTACGGCGCGGCCTGGGGCTGGCGGCGCTGGGATCCCTGGTACGGCGATCCGTTCTGGGCCGACCGCATGGACGTGCGCACGGTCGAGCGCTTCGAGGCCTCGGCCGAGATCCTGCTCGGCAAGGGCCCCAAGCCCTCGGGTGACCCGCGCGCCTTCGACGCCCGCGACGTGATGGCCAACATCGGCCCGACCATCCAGCGCCCGGCGACCAACTGAGCGGGCAAAGAAAAGGGCGGCTCTCGCGAGCCGCCCTTCGTCTCCGATGACGGAGCGCCGTTTAGCGCGGCGCCATGCGGATGGAGCCGTCCAGACGGACGTCTTCGCCGTTGAAGTAGCCGTTGCGGATCATTTCCAGCGCCAGCGAGGCGTATTCTTCCGCCTGGCCGAGACGCTTGGGGAACGGCACCTGGGCGCCGAGAGCCGCCTTGACCGCTTCCGGAGCCGCCGCCAGCAGCGGGGTGTTGAAGATGCCCGGCAGGATGGTGTTGACGCGGATGGCTTCGCTGGACAGGTCGCGGGCGATCGGCAGGGTCATGCCGACGACGCCGCCCTTGGACGCCGAATAGGCCGCCTGGCCGATCTGGCCGTCCTCGGCCGCGACCGACGCGGTGTTGATGATCACGCCGCGATCACCGTCCGGCAGCGGCTCCAGGGTCAGCATGCCGGCCGCCGACTTGGCGATGCAGCGGAAGGTGCCGACCAGGTTGATCTGGATGATCATGTCGAAGTGCGACAGCGGGAAGTGTTTGATCTCGCCGCTGGTCTTGTCGCGGCTGGCCGTCTTGGCGGCGTTGCCGGTGCCGGCGCAGTTGACCAGGATACGCTCCTGGCCGTTGGCCGCGCGGGCCTTCTCGAAACCAGCGTCGACTTCGGCGTCGCTGGTCACGTTGACGGCGCAGAAAGTCACGCCCAGCTCTTTCTCGAGCGCGGCGCCGCGATCGGCCTGGCGGTCGAGGTCGAAGATGGCGACCTTGACGCCCTGGGCGACCAGGGCGCGGACAGTGGCCTCACCGAGGCCGGACGCGCCGCCGGTGACGACGGCGGAAATGGAGGAATCAAGCTTCATGGACGGCTCCCCGTGCGTTGTGTTGAACTACAGTCGAACAGCGGTTTAGTCCTATGAGCGCCAATTCCAAGCCGTCACCCGACGTCAACTCCGTGATCGATCCCGCGAACGCCCTCGTTCCGGCGGTCATCAAGGTCAATGAACAGCGTGTGGCAAGGGGCTTCTGGCCCAAGATGCGCAAGGTCGCGACGAAGATTCCGTTCGCCGCCGACGCCCTGTCGGTCTGGTGGTGCGCCCGCGATCCGGCCACGCCCCGGGCGGCCAAGGGCGTGATGCTGGCGGCCCTCGCCTATTTCGTCCTGCCCACCGACGCCATCCCGGACATCCTGGCCGGCGTCGGCTTTACCGACGACGCGGCCGTGTTCGCCGCCCTGATGGCGGTGGTCGGCAAGCACCTCAAGCCGGCGCACAAGGCCTCGGCCGCGGCCTTCCTGCGAAAGGTCGCCGGCGACTGACATGGGCCCGGGGGGGACGCTGAGCTTCAACGATCCGGTCGCCATCGCCCTGTCGGTGATGGCCCTCGCCATGCTGGTCTATGGCCTGGCGCTGGTCGGCCGTGCGCCGTCGCTGCTCCGGACAGGGGTCAAGACGGTCGGCGTGGCCGCTCTCGCGGTCGCAGCCGCCCTCCTGCACGGGCCGTGGGTTCTGGTCGCCGCCCTGGCCGCCTGCGCGGTGGGCGATGTCTTCCTGTCGCGTGAGCCGAAGCGCTGGCTGCCGGCCGGGCTGCTGGCCTTCCTGGTCGGCCACGCCCTCTACATCGCGCTGTTCGCCGCGTGGAGGGATCCGCTGCTCGAGCCGGGCCCGGTTCGACTCGCCGGCTTCGCGGCGCTGGCGGCGCTGGCGGTGACGCTCTTGGCCTTCCTGTGGAAGCACCTGGGCGCACTGCGGCCGGCGGTGGTCCTCTATGTGATCGTCATCTCGGTGATGACCGGGTTCAGCTTCATGCTCGACGCCGCCTTCTGGCCGGCCATGGTCGGCTCGGTCGCCTTCCTGGCCTCGGACGCGGTGTTGGCGGTCAGCCTGTTCCGGGGCGAGGTTCTCTTCGGCTCGACCCGCGCAACGAACTGGGCGGTGTGGTTTCTCTACTGCGCGGCGCAGATCGGCATCACCGCGGCGTTCGTGAGCCTCTAGGCCCGCGCCTTTTTCGACAGCTGGTGCTCGCGCAGGGTGATGAACAGGGTCGAGACCACGACGATCGCCGCCCCGGCGATGGTCGCCCAGGTCGGGACCTCGTTGAAGATCGCAAAGCCGATGGCGGCGGAAAACACCAGCCGGGTGTAGTCGATCGGGGCCATGGCGGCGGCGTCGCCGATCTGCATGCCCTTGATGTAGCAGCCCTGGGTGATGGTCCCCATCACCCCCATGGCCGCCAGCAGGGCGAGGTCGACCGGCTCGGGCCAGCGCCAGACGAACAGGGCCGGCGGCAGGGCGAAGACCAGGCCCAGCACCGCCGACCAGACCAGCAGGGTGAAGGGGCTGTGGTCGCGGGTCATCACCTTCATCCCGGTGATGGTCATGGCGAAGCCCAGCGCCGCGCCCAGCGCCGCCGCCTGGCCCCAGCCGAAGCCGTGCCCCGGCGCGCCTGGCTGCAACATGACCAGCACGCCCGCGAACCCGACCAGCGCCGCGCCGATGCGCAGCGGCCCCAGCGGCTCGCGCAGCACGAAGAAGGCCAGCGGCACCAGCCACAGGGTGCGGGTGAACGACAGGGCGTTGGCCTCGGCCAGCGGCAGGACCTGGAAAGCGTAGAAGCTCATGATCATGGCGATCGTGCCGACCGCCGAGCGGAAGAACAGGATGCCCGGCCGCGTGGTGTGGAAGGCCCCGCGCCAGTCGCGCAGGATCATCGGCGCCAGCACCAGCAGCCCGGCCGCCTGCCGATAGAAGGTCTGCAGCGCCGCCGGATAGTCGTCGCCGAGGAACTTGATCAGCGTCGTCATCACGGTGAAGCCGAGCGCCGAGGCCAGCATCCACAGGGCCCCCCGGACGTTGGGGGCCAGCGTCGGCCGCTGGGTCAGCGGCGCGACAGGAGGAAGTTCGTCCGGCACCCGTCAGGTCTTCTGCTGGGCCGCCATGGCCAGACGCATCTCCTCGGCCTGCGCGGGGCTGATGCCCAGCGCGTCGAGGATCGGGCTGCCGGCGTTGGGGTCCCAGGAGCCGCGGCCGCCGATGGTCAGGCCGCCGTCGACGACGATGTGGGTGCCGGTCACGAAGGCCGAGTTGTCGCAGGCCAGGTAGAGGGCGGCGCGGGCGATGTCCTCGGGCATGCCGGCCTTGGGCACCGGCTGGATCTTCGGCCCGACCTCTTCCATGCGCGCCGCCATCTGGTCGGCGACCTCGCGCGGCAGGCCCATGGAGGCGCCGAAGATCGAGGTGGCGATCAGGCCCGGGCAGATGGCGTTGACGCGGATCTTCTGCGGCGACAGCTCCGCCGCCGCGCAGCGCGACATGTGGATCACCGCGCACTTGGCGGCCGAATAGGCCAGCGGGCCGAAGCCCGCCTGCAGCCCGGCGATCGAGGCGGTGTTGATCACGCTGCCGCCGCCGCGCTTGAGCATCTCCGGCAGGGCGTACTTCATGCCCAGGGCCGGCCCGCGCACCAGCAGCGCGAAGGTGTGGTCCCAGCCCTCGGTGGTCATGTCGGCCACGCCGCCCGGCGCGCCGCCGTGTCCGGCGTTGTTGAACAGGATGTCCAGCCCGCCGAAGCTGTCGACGGCCAGCTGCACCGCTTTTGCGATGTCGGCCTCGACGGTCACGTCGCAGTGGGCGTAGCGGACGCGGTCGGGGAACCGCTTCTCGAGCATGGCTCCCTTCTCGTCCTGCAGGTCGGCGGCGACGACCCGCGCGCCTTCGGCCACGAACAGTTCGACCGTGCCCAGGCCGATGCCCGAAACCCCGCCGGTGATCAGGGCGATCTTGCCCTCAAGACGTCCCGCCATCTGTCTCTCCCCTTGTGTTGTGTTGTCCCCTCAGCGGGGATCCGGGCCGCGCGATCCGTGTGTCCGGCGCTTGTCGACCCTGGTTGTCAGTCCAGGGCCCCCGCCCCCGGGAGCCCTGCTCGATGCGCCGCCGGTCAGGGCAGCACGACCACCTTACCCATGGCCTTGCGGCTGGCGAGGTGGGCGATGGCCTCGCCGGCCCGGGCCAGCGGGAAGGTTTCCGACACGTGCGGCTTGATCTTGCCCTGCGCGTACATCTCCATCAGTTGGCGGACGTTCTCCTGGTGTGCCTTGGGATCGCGCGCCACGGCCGCGCCCCAGAAGACGCCGACGATGTCGCAGGACTTCAGCAGGGTAAGGTTCAGCGGCACGGCCGGGATGCCGGCCGGGAAGCCGATAACCAGGAAGCGGCCGCCCCAGCCGGCGGCGCGGATGGTCGCCTCGGCGTAGTCGCCGCCGACAGCGTCATAGGCTACGTCCCAGCCGTTGGGGCCGCAGGCGTCCTTGAACAGGTTGGCCAGCGCCTTCTTGCCGTCCTTGTCGAACGGTCCGGTCGGATAGACCACCCCGGCGTCGGCGCCGCGGGCGATGGCCAGATCGACCTTCTCCTGGCTGGAGGCCGCCGCGATGACCCGCGCGCCCATGGCCTTGCCCAGTTCGACGGCCGCCAGGCCGACGCCCCCGGCCGCGCCGAGCACCAGCAGGGTCTCGCCGGCCTTCAGGTGGCCGCGGTCCTTCAGACCGTACCAGCTGGTGCCGTAGGTCATCATGAAGGCCGCCGCCTCGTCGAACGGCATGGCGTCGGGGATCGGGGTGACCCGGTGCGCTTCCAGCGCCAGTTCCTCGGCCATGCCGCCCCAGCCGGTGGAGGCCAGCACGCGCTGGCCGACCTTCAGGTGGCTGACGCCCTCGCCGACCGCCTTGACCACGCCGGCCACTTCACCGCCGGGCGCGAAGGGCCGGTTGGGCTTGAACTGGTACTTGTCCTCGATGATCAGGACGTCAGGGTAGTTGACGCCGCAGGCCTTGACCGACAGCACCACCTGGCCGGGGCCGGCTTCCGGGCTGGGAAGCTCCTCGAGGACCAGGGTCTCGGGTCCGCCCACGCTCTTGCTCAGCACCGCCTTCATGCCGTCTCTCCCGCTCTTTCATTGATGGGCCCGGAAGCGTATCGCGGGCCCCACCGGTTCGATCATGATCGAACCGGCGTTTCTGGAAATGTTTGGATCGGACCGCATCGGCCGCGAAGCGACTGCTGCTACGATCCAGACCGAAGCTTATAGGCCGGAGGCCCGCCTTGGCGAACAATTGTTTGAGTCTGGTCATCCATGGCGGCGCGGGCGCCCGTCGGGGCCGCGACTACAGCCGTGAGATCGTCCATATGCGCGAGCTGGTCGAGGCCGGCCGCGACCGGCTCAAGGCCGGCGCCCTGGCCCTGGATGTCGCCGAGGAGACGGTGCAGGCGCTGGAGGCCAGCGGCCTCTACGTCGCCGGGCGGGGCGCCTCGCCCAACACCGCCGGCGCCTATGAGCTCGACGCCTGCCTGATGGACGGCGCCACGGGCCGGGCCGGGTCGGTGGCGGCGCTGCAGGGCTTTGCGAGCCCGATCGCCGTGGCCCGGGCGATCATGGACTGGACGCCGCACGTCATGCTGGCCGGGGAGGGCGCGGCCCGCTTCGCCGCCGCCCAGGGCCTGGCGGCCATCGCCGACCCGGCCGCCTGGTTCACCCACGCCGGCCAGGACGAGTCCAACCACCCGCCTGGGGCCCTCGCCCATGGCACCGTCGGCTGCGTCGTCCGCGACGCCGAGGGACGGCTGGCGGCGGCCACCTCGACCGGCGGGGTCTTCGGCAAGCTGCCGGGGCGGGTCGGCGACTCCCCGCTGATCGGGGCCGGCGCCTGGCCGATGACAGGGTCGCCGTCTCCTGCACCGGCCAGGGCGAGTACTTCATCCGCGTCGCCGCGGCCGTCCAGATCGCCCACCGCATGGCCTTCGGCGGCGAGGCGCTGGCCCCGGCCGCCGACGCCGTGCTGGCCGCCATCCGGGCGCTGGGCGGCGAGGGCGGGCTGATCGCGGTCGACGCGGCCGGCAACGTCGCCATGCCCTTCGTCTCGGCCGGCATGAAGCGCGCGGCGCTCCTGCCCGACGGAAACATCGTTTCGGCGGCGTTCTGAAGGATCTGACGGTTCTCGCCGGTTTCCGCAGCGAATTTCGCCGAATTCAGTGGCCGGTGAGTTTCTGCAGAATATTGATCGGGAAGCCGAAGCGCGGCGCGCCGAAGCTGACCGCCAGCGCGTAGCAGACCTCGCCCGGCTCGGCCTTGGGCTCGTGGCTGAAGCCCGGCCGGCCGACATTGACGTCGCCGGGGCCGTAGCGGTCGTGGCCGTCATGGAAGGCCCCGGTGACGACCAGGGTGTATTCCTCGCCCTGGTGATCGTGCTCGGCGACGTTCGCGCCCGGCTCGATGCGCAGCAGCTGCGTCTCGCCGCCGCCGTCCATCGGCAGCTTCAGGGACCGGATCCCGAAGCCCAGGAACTTCCAGCGACTGCCGTCGCCCATCGCCTCGAACACCGCTTCCCGCAAGGGATCGGGCAGCATGAGCACCTCGCCAAGGCCCCGCCCGGCGTCGCCGGCGGCCGTCCTGGCGCGGGTGTCGATGGCGGCCAGCGCGTCGATCCTGGCCAGGGCGCGGTCGGCAGCGTCGGCCTCCAGAGCGGCCGGCGCCTCGTCCTCGAGGAAGGTCCCGCCCACGATGTCGCCCGGCATGACCGGCGCGCCGCGAAGGACAGCCGCCGTCGCTTCCATCAGGCGCAGGCCCGGGTGGCGGCTGGTGTCCGGCAGGGTCGGTTCGGTGCTCATGCGGGCCTGCAACTCCTTGAAAAGACCCGATATGGAGCGCGGCCGCGCACGGTCAAGGCGATCATCGCGCCGACTCCAGCCGGACCCGCAGCTTCTCGAACGCCAGCCGCATCCGCGACTTGACCGTGCCCAGGGCCAGCCCGGTCCGCTCGGCGATCTCGCTGTGGCTGAGGTCCTCGTAGAAGGCGGCCTTGATCATCTCCCGCTGCTCGGGCGGCAGCTCGGCCAGCGCCAGGGCGATCAGCGTCCCCTGCTGGCCGGCCAGCAGCGCCGCGTCCGGCAGCACCTCGGCCTCTGGGCTCAGCATCGGCTCGTCCGGGTCCAGGGTCGCCGTGCGCTCGCGCCGGAACAGGTCGATGCGGCGGTTGCGGGCGATGCGGTAGATCCAGGTCGAGGCGTTGGCCTTGCCCCGGTCGAAGCTGGCGGCCTTGCGCCAGACGGCGACCATCACGTCCTGGGTCAGGTCCTCGGCCCGCGCCGGCTCCAGGCCCAGCCGGCCCAGGTAGCCCTTCACGCGGGGGGCGTAGTGATCGAACAGTTCCGCGAACGCCGCCCTGTCGCCGTGCAGGGCGATGCGCTCGATCAGGTCAGCAAAGGCGTCGGCGCCGCGGTCTTTCACGGCCCAGCCATAGCGGCGCCCCGGCGGATTGGTCCAGCGCCGCATTCCCTGCTATGGTGTTCTCCTCTCAGCTTTCCGGATCCAATGCCTTGGGCGCGACCCTCGATCTTGCTCGCGCGACGCCCGCCGTCGCCGCCGTCAACCTCTCCGGCCTGACCCGGGGGCAGCTGGCCGCCGCCCTGGTGGAGGCCGGCGTCGTGCCGGCCCCCAAGGCCAAGATGCGCGCCGGCCAGATCTTTCGCTGGGTGCATTTCCGGGGCGTCACCGACTTCGAACAGATGACCGACGTCGCCAAGGAGACCCGCGCCGCCCTGGCGCAGGCCTTCGTGCTGACCCGCCCGGAGATCGTCGAGCGCCAGGTGTCGAAGGACGGCACCCGCAAGTATCTGATCCGCGTCGCCCCGGGCATCGAGGTCGAGGCCGTCTACATCCCCGACGTCGGCCGGGTCGGGGCCCTGTGCGTCTCCAGCCAGGTCGGCTGCACGCTCAACTGCACCTTCTGCCACACCGGCACCCAGGCCCTGGTCCGCAACCTGACCGCCGCCGAGATCGTCGCCCAGGTCCAGGTGGCCAAGGACGACCTCGACGAATGGGCGGTCGATGGCGAGGACCGCAAGCTCTCGAACATCGTGTTCATGGGCATGGGCGAGCCGCTGTACAATCTGGACGCCGTCGCCGACGCCATCGAGATCATCAGCGACAACGAGGGGATCGCCATCTCCCGCCGCCGGATCACCGTCTCGACCAGCGGCGTGGTCCCCCAGCTGCAGGCCCTGGGCGAGCGCACCCAGGCCATGCTGGCCATCAGCCTGCATGCCACCAACGACGAGCTGCGCGACGTGCTGGTGCCGCTCAACAAGAAGTACGACATCGCCACGCTGATGGAGGGCATCCGCAATTACCCGGGCATCTCCAACGCCCGCCGCGTGACCTTCGAGTACGTCATGCTCAAGGGCGTCAACGACAGCCCCGACGAGGCCCGGGCGCTGGTCCAGCTGCTCAAGGGCGTCCCGGCCAAGATCAACCTGATCCCGTTCAATCCCTGGCCCGGCACGCAGTACGAATGCTCGGACTGGGCGACGATCGAGCGCTTCGCGGCGATCCTCAATCGCGCCGGCTATTCCAGCCCGATCCGCACGCCGCGCGGCCGCGACATCCTGGCGGCCTGCGGCCAGCTGAAGAGCGAGAGCGAGAAGGTCCGCGCCTCGGTGCGGCGTCGCGACGCGGCGGCGCTCGCCTCCGGCTAGAAGCTTGCACGGCGGGGGGCGGAGCGTGCTAACCGTTGGCGACGTCTCCCCTGTCGGAAGTCTCCATGCCGCCGCAGCTGCAGTCCCCCGAAATCCAGGCCTTCGCCACCGGCATTCCGGTCGCGCTCGGCGACGCCGGGATCACCCTCCTCATTCTGGTCATCGGCGCGGCGATCTACGCCCTGCTGACGCCGCATCGCGAAATCACGCTGATCCGCGAGGGCAACACCGCCGCCGCCCTGTCGCTGGGCGGCGTGCTGGTCGGCCTGGCCATCCCGCTGGCCGCCTCGCTCAGCGCCTCCAACTCCAAGCTGGAGATCGCCATCTGGGGGGTGATGATCATCTCCGTCCAGCTGCTGGTTTTCCGGATCATCGACCTGCTCCTCCACGGCCTGCCGCAGAGGATCCAGGAGGGCGAGATGTCCGCCGCGACCCTGCTGGTGGGGGCCAAGGTCGGCAGCGCCCTGATCCTCGCCGCCGCCATGCGCTAGGGGCGGCCCCGCCTTGCATTTCCCCCGCCTTCCTGACTGGCTGGTCTACACGGCCATCGTCGCGGCGCTGCTGATCGCTTCGGTCAGCCGGCGCGAGCGCGCCGACGCGCCGCCGCCGCCGCCGCCGGTGCCGGGGGAGGAGGGCGTGCCGCTGGGCCCGTCCTCGCCGTTCGATCCGTCCGTCGTGGTCGAGGTGCCGGGCAAGAAGGCCCCTGGCTCGGGCACGGCCTTCTCGGTTTCCGACACCGGCGTCTGGCTGACCGCCCGCCATGTCGTCGACGGCTGCCGCCAGACCGCCCTGGTCGTGGCCGAGGGCCGGGGCGTGGCGGCCACGGTGCAGATCGATCCCAACGGCGAGGCGGCGGTCCTGACCACGGACGGCGGCGCGCCCGCGCTGCCGCTGATGCTGGATGACAGCCGGCTCAAGCGCGGTGATCTGGGCTACCACACCGGCTTCCCCCAGGGTCAGCCGGGCGAGGCCGTCTCCCGCCTGCTCGGCCGCGAGAACCTGGTGGTGCGCGGCCGCGGGGCCCGCACCGAACCGGTGCTGGTCTGGGCCGAGGTCGGCCGCACCGACAACCTCAAGGGCACCCTGGCCGGCCTGTCGGCGCCCGGCGCTGGACTCCGCCGGCCGGGTGATCGGCGTCACGGTGGCCGAGGCGCCGCGCCGCGGCCGAATCTACACCACCTCGGCGGCCACGATGGGTCGGGCCCTGACCTACTCGCGCCGCCGCCCGGCGACCTTCGCCACCGGCGAGCCGGTCAATGTCGAGAACTACGGCCGCGTCGCCGATGGCCTGCGCCGCGACCTGCGCGTCGCCCAGGTGGTCTGCCTGGGGGGTTAGGCGGGTTCGGTCTCGTCCTCGGTCTTCGGCAGGTCGCCCTGACGGGCGGCGACCATGAAGCTCAGCGCGATCGAGAAGACGCCGATGGCCGTCGAGTACAGGTAGAAAACCATGTAGCCGGTCCCCAGCGCCGCCGCCGTGACCTGCGATTTCTCCATCGCGGTGGCGTAGCTCTCGGGTGGCACGCGGTCGAACAGGCCCTTCAGCGCGGCGACCGGCCCGCCGGCGTCGGCGGCGCGGGCCGTGGCCTCGACGATGCGGCCGGACTGGCTGGCGAGCAGCTTTCCGGGCAGGGCGTAGAGGGACGAGAACAGGGCGTACTGGGTGGCGGTGAAGCCGACCGTCGTCAGGCTGGACATGTAGGCGATCAGGCAGGTGCCGGCGATGCCGCCCGCGACGTTGTCCATGGCGATGGCGACGAGCAGCGCGAACAGGCTGTGGCCCTGCGTCGCCAGCCAGGCGAACGACAGGTTGCTTAGCGTCCCGACAAAGGCGCCGATGATCAGCGCCCGCATCAGACCCAGCCGGATGACCGCCAGA
The DNA here is from genome assembly GCA_965283745.1 of Caulobacteraceae bacterium. GTDB lineage: Bacteria > Pseudomonadota > Alphaproteobacteria > Caulobacterales > Caulobacteraceae > Caulobacter. Next base: position 180,018 of record CBDIPM010000006.1, on the reverse strand, counting down.
CCGCCCAGGGCGACGCCGATGACCGACATCACCACGCCGAAGACCTTGCGCACCTCGGCGATCTCCAGCTTGCTGAACCCGAGGTCGACGTAGAAGGCGCCGTTGATGTTCAGCACGAAGTCCGAGACGCGGTAGAGACAGATCAGCGCCAGGATCAGGCCCGCGATCTTGCCATAGCGGCTGAAGAAGTCCGTCAGCGGCTGTCCCAGCGCCCCCGAGAGGTAGGCGCCAGGCCGGGTCTGGACTCCGGGAATCCGCCGGGCGGCCAGCGCGATGATTCCGAAGCCGGCGACGACGGCGAGCAGCTGGAACCAGACCTTGTTGTCGGAGGCCCAGGCCGCCTCCATCGCCTCGCCGATCGCTCCGGCGCCGAGCGCGGTCAGGATATCGGCCAGGAAAGTGGCGCTGGCGGCGAGCCCGGAGCCGACCAGCAGTCCGCCGAGGATGAGGACCGCGAGCCGCAGCGTCCACTCGATCACCTCGGCTACGGGGCGCGGCTGCGCGTCGCCGATATCGATGGGACGGACACTGTGCGCCGTTTCCCTGGGCGCGGCGAAGACGGCGGCGACGCCGACCAGCATCAGCGCGGCCATGGCGGCGTAGGACAGACTCCAGCTGTAGGCCTCGGCCAGGATCAGCGGGACCGCGCCGGCCACGATCATCGCGATGCGGTAGCCCCACTGGTAGGCGGCGGCCATGGGTCCCTGCCGGGCGTCGTCGGCGGCCTCGATCCGCCAGGCGTCGATGACGATGTCCTGGTTGGCCGACGCGAAGCCGACCATGACCGCGAACACCGCCATCAGGCCCAGGTTGGTGGCCGGATTGACGCCTGCGATCAGCCAGAGCCCCAGCATGATGACGGCCTGGGAGACCAGCATCCACGAGCGCCGGTGTCCGAACAGGGTGGTCAGGAAGGGCACGCGCGTCCGGTCCACCAGCGGCGCCCAGAGGAACTTCATCGCCGTGGCCAGCGTCGCCAGTCCGAAGATGCTGATCGTGGCCAGCGACAGGCCTGCGTCCCGCAGCCAGATCGACAGGGTGTCGAAGACCAGAAGGTTCGGAAGCCCGGCCGAGAACCCGAGCACCAGCATCACCAGCGTGCGGCGCTCGCCGAAGGTCGCCAGGGATTGCAGGAAGGTCGGCTTGGCCTTCGGTTCGGCGCTGCTTTCGGCTTCCGTGGTCATCTGGCGCTTCCCCCGAAACGGGGCGACGCCCCGCAAATCAGGAGGCGACCTTGGCCTCTCGCGCGGCGTCCGTCCAGCCGACCCAGCGGGCCAGGACGGCGCGCAGGGCGGTCTTGGTCAGCGGCTTGACCAGGAAGTCGTCCATGCCCGCCGCCAGGCAGGCGCGGCGGTCGTCCTCGAAGGCGTCGGCGGTCAGGGCGACGATGGGCGTGGTCACGCCTCGCGCCCGGATCGCCCGCGCCGCCTCGACGCCCGACATGCCGGGCATGCGCACGTCCATCAGCACCAGGTCATAGCGGGCGGCGGCCATCGCGGCGACGGCCTCCTCGCCGCTGCCGGCCCGGTCGACGTGGGCGCCCTCCCGCTGCAGCAGGGTGCGGGCCAGCAGGGCGTTGATCGGGTTGTCTTCGGCCAGCAGGACCCGGGCGCCGGGGGCGGAGGCCTCGGCGATGCGCTCGTCGTCCTGCGGCCGGGCGCCGGTCTCGTTGACGCCGAGGGCGGCCAGCACCCGGGCGGCGATCGATGCCGGTCGCAGCGGCTTGATCAGATAGCCGGCGAACCCGGCGGCGCGGCAGCGCGCGATGCGGCCCCGCTCGTCGGGGCGCAGCAGGATCAGGCAGGGCCGTCCGGCCGGCGCCTTGAGAGCCCTGCGTCCGGTCGCCAGGGCGTTGTCGATCAGCAGGACGGTCTCGGGCGGCGCGATGAGCAGCAGGTCCTCAAGGCTCGCCGACACGGCCGCGCGGCCGCCCAGCGCCTCGATCTGCCGGGCCGCCGCCTCGCGCAGGACGGCGTTGGGCGACGCCACGCCGACCAGTCGCCCGGCCAGCGGCGTCCCGGCGCTCGCCGCGTCGACCGCCGGGAAGGGCGCTTCCAGCCAGAAGGCCGCGCCGCCGCCCGGCGCGTCCTCGACCCCGACCTCGCCGTCCATGGCGCGGCCCAGACGCTTGACGATGGCCAGGCCCAGGCCCGCGCCGTTCAGTCCCGTCCCCCCGTGCGCCGGATCGGCATGGACGAAGGGCTCGAAGATCTTGTCCCGCACCGCCGGCGGCACGCCCGGCCCGGTGTCGCGGACCACCAGCCGCACCCGCCCGTCCGGCGCGGTCTGGGCCGACAGCAGCACGCCGCCGGCCTCGGTGAACTTGATGGCGTTGCCCGCGAAGTTGAGCAGCACCTGCCGCAGCCGGCCCTCGTCGGCCATCACCGGCGGCACATCGGCGGCCACGGTCCAGGCGATCTCCAGCCCCTTCTCATGGGCGCGGGGGCTCATCAGCTCGGTCACCTGCCGCAACAGGTCGGCCAGGTCGCAGCGGGCCGGGTGCAGTTCGATCCTGCCCTCGCCCAGCCGCGCCAGATCGAGCACATCATTGACCAGCGCCAGCAGGTGGTCGCCGCTTTCGCGCAGGGCGGAGACATAGGCCTTCTGCTCGGCGCTCAGCCGGGTGCCGTCCAGCAGCCGGGCCATGCCCAGCACGCCGTTCAGCGGCGTGCGGAACTCGTGGCTCAGGGTGGCCAGCTGTTCGGGGGTGATGGCGCGGGCGTCAGACATGCCCGCCACCCTGCCATGGGCGGCTTAACGGCCGGTCAAGCGGTGCGGCGGTGGGTCAGCAGGTACAGAAGGAACAGCGTCGCGAAGGCCAGATCCCCCAGCGACAGGATGAAGGCCGAGGACGACAGGGCCGCCGCGCCGCTGCTCAGCCAGACCAGCAGCGGGATCGGCGCCTTGCCGATCACCCCCAGCCACAGGATCGGCCGGTTGGCGACGGGGTCGCGGGCGACCATGGCGTAGCCGATGCCGAGCACAACGATCAGCAGCGAGGCCAGGCGCGTCATCAACAGGTCGTCGGGAACCGGCTGGCCCAGCTGCGCCAGCATCGCTTCCGGCGCCACAAGCATCGGCAGGCCGACGGCGAAGTTGAACAGAGCCGCCACGACGAAGATCACGGTCCAGATACGCATGATGGTTCAGCCCCCGCTGAGCGCCCCGAAGAGCAACACCTCGTCATCTTCGCCGACCGCCCGGCCGATGTCGAGGATGCGGTCCTGGCCGACGTAGATCCGCATGTGCCGGCGGATGCGGCCCTGCTCGTCGATCACCCGGAAGCGGATGCCGGGATACCGCGCGTCGAGGGCATCGAGAACGGCCGCCACCGTGTCCCCCGGCGCCTCCGTCCGCGACAGACCGCCGGAGTAGGACTGCAGCTGCGAGGGCAGGGAGACCCGGGCCATCAGAGCGGCGCCGCGATCACCGAATAGATCTCCGGCAGGTGGCGGACGATGCAGCGCCAGCTCGCGCCCTCGTCGTCACTCATCCAGATCTCGCCGCCGGTCGTACCGAGATAGAGGCCGACCGGGTCGGTTCCGTCGGCGCAGAAGGCCTGTCGCTTGACGGTGAACCAGCCCTGCTCGGGCGGGAAGCCGGCGTCCTGCCGTTCCCAGGCAGCTCCGGCGTCTCGGGTCCGGTAGACGGCGGGCTTGCCGCCGGGACTAACGCGCGGCCAGACCTCCGTCCCGTCCATCGGGAACACCCAGGCCGTGTCGGCGTCGCGGGGGTGCGGCACGATGGTGAAGCCGATGTCGCCGATCTTTTCGGGCATGGCCTTGCCGATCCGCTCCCAGACGTCCGACGGCCGGTCGAGGCGATAGATGCCGCAGTGGTTCTGCTGCCAGAGCCGGTCGGGATCGGTCGGGGCCAGCGCGATGTAGTGGGCGTCCTGGCCGAACTCCGGATAGGGGTCTGGGAAGAAGCTGGCCTCGACGTTCCTGTTGAGCGGCGTCCAGCTGTCGCCCCGGTCCCGGCTTTCGAACACCCCGCCGGTCGAGGTGGCGATGTACATGTGCCCGGCGTCGCGCGGGTCGATGACGATCTGGTTCAGAAGCGCCCCGTCCGGCGTTCCGCCGTCGGCCGGACACCAGTCCCAGTACTTCGGATTGTTGTTGAAGCCGGCGATCCCGTCCCAGGTCGCGCCGCCGTCGCGGCTGACGAACAGGCCGGGCGGCGAGGTTCCCGCCCACCAGACGCCCGGCTCGCTGGCATGGCCGGGCTCGACCCAGAAGCTGTGGTCGACGGCGCGGGCCGCCTCGCCCTCGGCGACCTTGGGAAAGGCAGGCGGCCGTTTCGCCTCGGCCCAGGTCGCGCCGCCGTCGGTGGAGCGGAAGATCGTGGGCCCGAGGTGGCCGGTGCTGGCGGCCATCAGCATGGTGCGGCCGTCCCGCGGGTCGAGGACCAGGTGGTTGACGATGCTGCCCAGGAAGTGCGGGCCGTCCACGGTCCAGGTCTGCCGCGAGATGTCGCTGCGGTAGATCCAGGCGCCCTTGCGGGTCCCGATGAGTAGCTGGATGGCGTGAGACAAGGCGCGTCCTCCCTGAAGGTACGGCTCACAGCGGCGAGCCTACACCCCAAGGACGGCCCGTCGAGTCAGCTTCCGACACCCGCCCATGGCCCATCGAATCGCCTACCAGGTCCCGAAGGTCGGGCTCAGCGCCTTGGCGCCCGACATCACGTCGCAGCGGCGCATCAGCGCCAGCAATGGCGCGCGGTCGCCCTGCCCGAAGCGGTCGTAGGCGGCGTTGGCGGCGGTATCGCCGTCAATCAGCTTGCGCTGGGCGTCGATCTTCGCGCGGCCTTCCGGCGTGTTGGGATAGCTCGGGTGCTTGCCGTCGAAGCCGTGGATGATCTTCGACAGCGCCTCATAGTCAGCCGAGATGGCGTCCTTTCGGGCCCCCGTCGCTGTCGCGAGAGGATCGAGCAGCAGGGACTGCATGATCGCGGCCCTCTCCGAGCACAGGATCGCCGCCTTCTCGACCGGCGTGAAGGTCACGGGCGCGGTGCCCGCCAGAGCCGCCATGCGGTCGCCCATAAGCGCCAGTTGTTGCTCCGGCCCGCGTGTCGCGACCGCTTCGCCCGGCAGCGGCTTGTCCGCGCAAATCGCCGCGAACAGGGGGAAGGTGCGATCCATGGGGCCCCATTCGTCCACACCGGTCTTGGCCGCCATCATCTTGAGGTCGGCGCCGAAATAGCGGATGCCGCCATTGCGGATCTGCCCGGTCGCGCAGTTGATCTGGACGAGCCGCATCTCGCCGCGTCGGGCCAGGATGCTGTCCGGCGCCGCGCTCGCGGACAACGGCTCGCGCCAGCGCCACAGCATCACGAAGCCGACCAACGGACCGGACCTGCGCACGGTGCTGGGCGCGTAGGCGGCGGCCTGGGTGGTCTCGACGGACACGATGCGCCAGTCCAGCTCGGGGGCGGCCTGGGCCATTGCGGCCGCCGGCGCCGCGATCAAGGCGAGGCCGGCAAGGAACAGTCTGCGCATCGTTGGAGCCCTGGTCGCTGAGAACTCCCGGAACCCTAGCCGCGCCGATGCGGATTCGAATGACCGGAAAGTGGGGGTCTCACCCCTGGGCGTCGAAGAAGGCGTCGGGGCTGTCGACCTCGACCAGCTTGCCCCGGCGGATCTCCAGGAACCGCGTCGCCGCCGTGCGGGTGAAGTAGCGGTCGTGGGAGACGAAGATGCAGGACACCTCGCTCTCCTCCAGCTGCGCCTCCAGCGCCTCCTGGCCCTCGATGTCGAGGTGGTTGGTCGGCTCGTCGAGCAGGTAGAGGTTGGGCCGCTCCAGCTTCATCCGCAGGAACATCAGCCGCGACCGCTCGCCGTAGCTGAGCAGGGCGATCGGCTGCTGGATGCGGATGAAGGAGAACCCCGCCTGGGCCAGCAGGCGCGTGGCGTCCCGGTCGGTGGCGTCCGGCGCGGCGGCGACATACTCGAGCAGCGTCGACTTCAGCGGCAGGGCCCGCATCGACTGGTCGAACACCGCCAGCCGGGTCGCGGGATTGAACCGCACCGCCGCCTGGCCGTCGTAGTGCTCGCGCGCCGGATCGAACGCCGCCGCCAGCGCGGTCAGCAGCGTCGACTTGCCCGCCCCGTTGACGCCCAGGATGGCGATGCGGTCGCCGGACGCCACGCTGAGCCGGTCGATGGTGATGAGGGTGCGGGCCTGGTCGGGCGTCTTCACCGTCAACCCCATGACCCGCAACGCCACCTTGGCGTCGATCTCGGCGTCGGACAGCTCCAGTCGCCGCTCGCGGGAGACATAGGCGCTGGTGCGGTCGGCCTCGATGCGGGCGATGCGGGTCTCGATCGCCGCCTTGCGCTTGTTCAGCTCCGGGTTCTTGACTGCCCAGACCTTGTAGCGGGCGGCGGCGGCTTCCAGCCGCTTGACCTCCTTCTCCTCCAGCTTGCGGTGGGCGGCGGCGACGGCGTCGCGGCGCAGCAGTTCCTCGCGGGCCGTGGAGAATGCGGTCTTGAAGGCGTGAACCCCGTCGCTGCGCAGGAACAGGGTGCGGTCGGTCACCCGGTTCAGGAACTCCCGGTCGTGGGAGACGATCAGCATCGGCACGTCGAACCCGGCGGTCAGCCACAGCTCAAGCGTGTTGATATTGGAAAGGTCCAGGTGGTTGGTCGGCTCGTCGAGCAGCAGGATGTCGGGCTCCTCCAGCCGCGCCGCCGCCGCGATCAGCAGCAGCCGCTGCCACCCGCCCGACAGCGCGCCGAAGGTCTGGTCGGCCACGTCCGGCGCGACCCCGATCTCGTCCAGCAGCACGTCGATGCGCCAGTCGTCGTCGCCGGCCCCGATGGTCTCCAGCGAACGACGCAGCACCTCGCGCACCGGCAGGTCGGCGAGGCCCTCGGGCGTGTCCTGCGGCAGCGAGCCGACGCGCAGGCTCCGGGAGCGGATCACCTGACCCCTGTCGAGCTCCAGCTCGCCGGTCAGGCAGCGCAGCAGCGTCGACTTGCCGGCCCCGTTCTCGCCGACCAGGGCGGTGCGGGCCCCGTCGAGCAGGAAGGACACGTTCTCGAACACGGGCGTCACCCCGTGGTGGAAGCTCGCGTTCTCCATGCCCAGGACAGCCTGTCGCGGCGCCATGACCGTTCATCACCCCCGTCGGCCATCTGGCCGTCGCTCGGGACCTAGCGGATATGAGCGCGCGCGCCAAACCGGGTCATCAGGCCGCCGGCGCCGGGCTGGCGCCCACCCGGCGATAGATCAGCGCCTCGGCGACGTGCAGGCGCTTGACGCTCGCGGCGCCCTCCAGGTCGGCGATGGTGCGGGCCAGCCGCAGCGCGCGGGTCCAGCCCCGGGCGGTCAGGTGGCCGGCGTCGGCGGCGCGAGCCATCAGTGATCGGGCCGCCTCGTCCAGTCCGGCCGCCTGGTCGAGGAAGTCGCCGTCGGCCAGGGCGTTGAGCGGCGGCGCCTCGGACGGCCAGCCCCTCGCCCGCTCGACCTGGGCCTGCCGGGCGGCGGCGACCCGGGCGGCGACCTCGGCAGAACCCTCCGACGGCGGCGGCAGCGCCAGGTCGGCTGCGCTGACCGGCGGCACGTCGATCTGCAGGTCGATGCGGTCGATCAGCGGGCCCGAGACGCGGCCCTGATAGTCCCGCTGGCACCGCGGGGCCTTGCCGCAATAGCCTTTGCCGGGCCCGCCGTGACCGCAGCGGCAGGGGTTCTGGGCGGCGACCAGCTGCACCCGGGCCGGATAGCGGATGTGGGCGTTGGCCCGCGCGACCATCACCTCGCCGGTTTCCAGCGGCGCGCGGAGCGAATCCAGGGCCTGCGAACTGAACTCCGGCAGCTCATCAAGGAAGAGCACGCCGTTGTGGGCCAACGACACCTCGCCGGGCTTGGCCTTCAGCCCGCCGCCGGTCAGGGCCGCCATGCTGGCGGAATGGTGAGGACTGCGGAACGGCCGGGTCCGGGTCAGCTCGCCGCGCGCGATCAGCCCGGCCACCGAATGGACCATCGAGGTCTCGAGCAGCTCGGCCGGCGACAGGGGCGGCAGGATACCGGGCAGCCGCTGGGCCATCATCGACTTGCCCGACCCCGGTGGACCGGAGAACAGCAGGTTGTGCCCCCCGGCGGCGGCGATCTCCAGCGCCCGCTTGGCCTGTTCCTGGCCCTTCACCTCGCGCAGGTCCGGGACCCGTCCGCCGTCGACGATCGGTCCGGGCTTCGGCTCCGACAGCAGCTGGGTTCCCCGGAAGTGGTTGATCAGCCCGATCAGCGAGCGGGGCGCGATCACCCGCGTGCCGCCGGCCCAGGCCGCCTCCGCGCCGCAGGGCTCGGGGCAGATCAGGCCCAGGTCCATGGCCCCGGCCGCCACGGCCGCCGGCAGCACCCCGGCCACCGGGCTGATGGTGCCGTCCAGCGACAGCTCCCCCACCGCCACCCAGCCGTTCAGCGCGTCGGGCGGGATCACCCCCATGGCCCCCATCACCGCCAGGGCGATCGGCAGGTCGTAGTGACTGCCCTCCTTGGGCAGGTCGGCGGGAGCGAGGTTCACGACGATCCGCTTGCCCGGCATGGCCAGGCCCAGACCGGTGAAGGCGCCGCGCACCCGCTCCCGGCTCTCGGCCACCGCCTTGTCGCCCAGGCCGACCACGACCATCACCTGCTCGCCGCCGGTCAGCTGGACCTCGACGTCGACCCGGCGGGCCTCAACGCCCTGGAAGGCGACCGTCACCACGCGCGCGACCATATCCGCTCCCGGCTACAGGACCTGTGACTTATCCACAGACGCAACCATAACGGGTAGGAAAGATCAAGAACGAATAGTGAACTAAAAAAGAAAACGAGGTGAATCAGTCGGGTAGCCGACAGACCTCATCCGTTGCTTCGGATCGCCTCGATGCGGTCGAAGAGGACGGCCGCGGCGTCGGCGCCGCCGAAGCGTTTCAGCTGCTGGGCGCCGGTCGGCGAGGTGACGTTGATCTCGGTCAGATAGTCGCCGATGACGTCGATGCCGACGAACAACAGGCCGCGCCGCTTCAGCTCCGGACCGATGATCGCGCACAGCTCCAGGTCGCGCGCGGTCAGCTCGACCGCCGCCGCCCGGCCGCCGCGGGCGAGGTTGGAGCGCACCTGGCCCTCGGCCGGGATGCGGTTGATGGCGCCGACCGGTTCGCCGTCGACCAGAAGGATGCGCTTGTCGCCCTTGCTGACCGCCGGAATGAACTTCTGCGCGATGACCTGGTCGCGACCGATCAGGGCGTGAAGCTCCAGCAGGGCGTCGAGGTTGGGATCATCGGCCTTCAGCCGCACCACCCCCGAGCCGCCGCCGCCGTGCAGGGGCTTGAGCACCATGTCGCCGTGGCGGGCGCGGAAGTCGTAGATGGCCTCATGGTCGCTGGTGATCAGCGTCGGCGGCTGCACGCCCGGAAAGTCGGTGACGAACAGCTTCTCCGGCGCATTGCGCACCTCGGTCGGATTGTTCACCACCAGCACCTTCGGATGGACCTTGTCCAGGAAGTGGGTGGCGGTGATGTAGGCCATGTCGAACGGCGGATCCTGGCGCATCAGCACCACGTCGATCTCGCCCTCCAGATCCAGCACCCGCATCTCGCCCAGCGTGGCGTGGTCGCCCTTGACGGCCTTCACCGTCAGCGGCCGGGCGCGGGCGGTCACCCGCCCCCCCTCCAGCGACAGCTTGTCGGGCGTGTAGACCCACAGACGATGGCCCCGGCTCTGGGCCTCCATCATCATCATGAAGCTGGAGTCGGTCTCGATGTTGATCCCTTCGATGGGATCCATCTGCACGGCGACGTTCAGCGACATGGGAGCTTTCCTTCGGGGGCCGACGACCGGCGGCCTTGGACTTAGCCACTCGAACGCGGGTTCGCCAGTGGTGGGCGCTGCCCTTCTCCCCTCCGTCGTCATGGCCCGACTTGTTCGGGCCACCCATGAACACGGGCAGGCGGGACGGGCCGCTGCATCGCGACCTTCGCCCACTCTGGAAGTTCATCACGCATGGGTGGCCCGAACAAGTCGGGCCATGACGGACTGAAGTGAGGTTCTAGTTCAGTCGCAACCGCACGCGCTCCCGCGCCGCCCGCGCCGCGATGGCCGCGCCGCCGTCCAGCTGCTGGGCGCGGCCCAGCGCCTGCAGGGCGCCGGCCAGGGCGCCCTGGCCCTCGCGGGCGCGGGCGACGTCGAGCCAGGGGCGATGGTCGGAAGGATCCAGCAGCGCGCGGCGCAGGGCCGAGCGCTCGGCGCGGGGCCAGTCGAGCGCCGCCTGGGCGCGGGCGAAGATGTTGTTCTGAAGCCGGATCAGCACCTGGCGGTCGGTGGTCGGCGCCATCAACAGATCCAGCCGCCCGGCGACGTCCGGCGTCAGCCCGGTGCGCAGCGCCCGCCGCGACAGCTCCGAGGGCAGCACCACCCGGCCCTCGCTGAACGGATCCAGCGCCAGCGGCCCCTCAACGGTCTCGATGCGCAGCAGGAAGTGGCCCGGAAAATCGACGCCCCTGACGTCCAGCCCGGTCTGACGGGCGGCGTGCAGGTAGAAGATCCCCAGCGACACCGGGATGCCCTTGCGCCGCTCGGCGACGGCGATGATGTCGGCGTTGGCCTGGTCCTCGAAGGTGATCAGGTCGCCCTGCAGCCGCAGGTCGCCGGCCATGGACTCGGCGATGGCCTCCTCCGGCGACTCCGTCTCCAGCCGCCGGGCCAGGCGTTCGGCCCCCTCGGCGCCCAGCGCGCGCGCGGCGGCTTCGTCCCGGGTGTCGTCGTCGTGCACGGCGCAGGCGAGGGCGGCCTCGAACAGGGGGAAGCCCTCGTCCGGTCCTGTCCCGACCTGCGTCAGGAATGCCTCGGCCTCGTCCCGCGTCATGCTCAGGCGCCCTTCCACGCATCGGGAATATGGCGCGGCAGGCGGCCGGGGGCGAGGGCGATCAGGTCGAGACGGATGGTCGCGGCCTTCAGGGCCGGGCGGCCGGCGGCGATGGCCATGGCCGAGCGTCGCAGGCGTTCGCGCTGCTCGGCGTGCACGGCCTCCAGCGCGGTCTCCAGCGTCGTTCGCCGCTTGACCTCGACCACCGCCAGCACGTCACCCTTGAGGGCGAGGATGTCGATCTCGCCCTGCGGCGACGCCAGCCGGAAGCCGAGGATCCGGTAGCCGCGCGCCATCAGCAGCAGCGCGGCCAGAACCTCGCCGCGCCGGCCCGAGCGCCGGGCCGCCTGGCCGCGTGCGCTGCGGGCCGCCGTCATCCGGCGTCCTTCAGGGCCAGGGCCCGGCGGTAGAGGTCACGGCGATTGAGGCCCAGCGATTTCGCCACTTCCGACGCCGCCTCGCCCGGCGCCAGCCGGGTCAGGGCCTCGGCCAGGGCCAGGTCGGCGTCCGCTTCGCTGGCGACCTCGGCGACGCCGGGACCGACCAGGACGACGATCTCGCCCTTCGGCTCCTCCAGCGCCGGGTCGACGGCCAGCTGGTCCAGCGTTCCGCGCACGGCCGTCTCGTAGAGCTTGGTCAGCTCCCGCGTCACCGCCGCCGGGCGCGGGCCGAACACGGCCAGCATGTCCTCCAGACTGGCGCGCAGGCGCGGGCCGGTCTCGTAGAAGATCAGCGTGGCGCGGGCCTGGGCGAACTCGGCCAGGAACGTCCGGCGGGCGGCGCTCTTGGGCGGTGTGAACCCGGCGAACAGGAAGCGGTCGGTCGGCAGGCCGGCCAGGGTCAGGGCCGCCAGCGCCGCCGAGGGGCCGGGAATCGGGAAGACGCGAAAGCCGGCCTCGACCACCTCCTTCACCAGCCGGTAGCCGGGATCGGAGACCAGCGGCGTGCCGGCGTCGGAAACCAGGGCCACGCTCTGGCCGGCCTCCAGCGCCGCCATGATCCGCGGCCGCGCCCGCTCGGCGGCGTGCTCGTCATAGCGGGCCATGGTCTTTGAGAGGCCGTAGGCGGCCAGAAGCTTGCCGGTCACCCGCGTGTCCTCGGCCAGCAGCAGGTCGCAGCCGTTCAGCACGTCGAGCGCCCGCAGCGTGATGTCGCGCAGATTGCCGATCGGCGTCGCCACCACATAGAGGCCGGGCTCCAGCGGGACGTCGGACAGGGGCGGCGGCGGCGGGTGACGGGACAAGCGGGGCTCCAGGATGGAACAGGAGAGCGCCTTGCCCGCTGTCGTCAGTCAAGGGATAGAAGCATTGGGCCTTCACCCGGAGCGTCGTTCGATGAAGAAGCTGATCGCCTCAGCCGTGCTGCTCGCCGTCGCCGCCGTGGCCATCCTCGGGGCCTGGTGGTGGTTTGACGTCCGCCAGCGGCCCAAGGTCATCACCAGGGACCAGGCCGAGATCGGACGCCTGCTGGAGACGGCCGGCTGGGTGTCGCCCGGCCGGACCGGACCCAAGCTCTACATGGTCAGCTTCCGCGACTGTCCCAGCTGCGCCCTGTTCAAGGCCGAGAACTTCGCCGACCTGCACCAGGCCCAGGTCGACACCCGCGTCATCGTCATCGCCCGCCCGGACCTGAACGGCCAGGCGCAGTCGACGCCGGCCGAGCGGGCCACGGTGGCGGAGCTGTGGATCGGCCGCAGCTGGCCGCTGTACGAGCGCTGGACCGCCGCGCCGGCCGCCGCCTGGACGGCCGCCGGCATTCCCCCTGTCGAGGGCGATATGGCCCGCACCGCCGTGATCGAGGCCGGTCGCGGCTTTGTCGACAAGCTCCAGCCGCTGCTCAAGGCCAACGGGGTCTCGTTCGAGTATCCCGTTCTCGTCTGGTGGTCCGCCGACGGCCAGATGAAGACCTGCGCCTGCACCACGGCGGCCACCGCCAAGGCATTGAGGCGAGATCTCGGGGTTCAGTAGGCGGCCTAGAGCGGCGCGAACTTCGCGGTGAAGTGGCGCATGGCCGTCGGCTGCCAGGTGATCTTCATGCCCCTCAGCGCGTCCTTGCGGGCGACGATCTCCTCGAAGACCTCGACGATGTAGTCGGCGTGGCTCTGGGTGTAGACGCGGCGCGGGAAGGCCATGCGGACCAGATCCATCGGCGCCTCCACCTCGGTCCCGTCGGGCTTGAGGCCGAACATCACCGTGCCGATCTCGCAGGAGCGGATGCCGCCTTCGAGGTACAGCGCCACGGCCAGGGCCTGGCCCGGGTACTCCTTCGGCGGAATGTGCGACAGCAGCCGGCGGGCGTCGATGAACACCGCGTGGCCGCCGGTCGGCCGCACGATCGGCACCCCCATCGCCTCCAGCCGCTCGCCGATATAGGCCATGCTGCGCAGACGGTAGCGCAGGTAGTCCTCGTCGATGATCTCGACCAGGCCCTGGGCGATGGCGTCCAGGTCGCGGCCGGCCAGCCCGCCGTAGGTCGGGAAGCCCTCGGTCAGGATCAGCCGGTTGCGGGCCGCCTGGGCCAGGTCGTCGTCGTTCAGCGCCAGCCAGCCGCCGATGTTGGCGAAGGCGTCCTTCTTGGCCGACATGGTCATGCCGTCGGCGTCGGCGAACATGTCGCGGACGATGTCCTTCACCGAACGATCGCCCTGGCCGGGCTCGCGCATCTTGATGAAGTAGGCGTTCTCGGCGAACCGGCAGCCGTCGATGATGAAGGGTTTGCCGTGGGCCTTGGCGATCTTCGCCGTCGCCCGGATGTTTTCCAGGCTGACCGGCTGGCCGCCGCCGGCGTTGTTGGTGACGGTGATCATCACGCAGGGGACCGCCGCGCCGTGTTCGGCGAGGTAGGCCTCCAGCCGCGCCAGATCCATGTTGCCCTTGAACGGATGCAGGCTGGTCGGGTCCAGGCCCTCGGCGATGACCAGGTCGGCGGCCTCCGCGCCGGTCGCCTCGATGTTGCCGCGGGTGGTGTCGAAGTGGGTGTTGGACGGAATGAACTTTCCGGCCCCGCCCAGGATCGAGAACAGGATGGCCTCGGCCGCCCGGCCCTGGTGGGTCGGGATCACGTACTTGAACGGCATCAGGTCCTTCACCGCCGCCTCGAAGCGGAAGAACGACGGGCTGCCGGCGTAGCTTTCGTCGCCCGACATCAGGGCGGCCTGCTGCCGGGCGCTCATCGCCGAGGTGCCGCTGTCGGTCAGAAGATCGATCAGCACGTCCTCGGAGTGCAACGCGAAGAGGTTGTAGTCCGCCGCCGCGATCAGGCGGGCGCGCTCGTCCCGCGTGGTCATGCGGATGGGCTCGACCGCCTTGATGCGGAAGGGCTCGATGATGGTTCTCATGGGTCTGTTTCCATTGAAGCGCGGCGCAACGCGCGCTAACCGGTTTGGCGATGCCTTTATCCGTCCGCGCCGCCTACCGCGAGCGCCTTTCCGCAGGGGATATCAGACCCGACGCGGCCCAGGAGGCGGCGCTCGGCGCGCTGTCACGGCTTGAGGGCGACCTCAACGCGCTGTCCGAACCGGGCTTTTCCTTCTTCCGCAAGCCGAAGGGCGCGCGCGGCGTCTACCTCTGGGGGCCGGTGGGGCGGGGCAAGTCCATGCTGATGGACCTGTTCTACGACTCCGCGCCGATTGCGAAAAAGCGGCGGATCCACTTCCATGTCTTCATGGCCGAGGTCCACGCCGGCATCGACGCCTGGCGCAAGGGCGACGCGGCGGCCCGCAAGGCGCGGTTCGGCCAGAGCCGGGGCGATGATCCCATCGCCCCGACCGCCGAACTGATCGCCGAAGAGGCCCGGCTGCTCTGCTTCGACGAATTCCAGGTCACCGACATCGCCGACGCCATGATCCTGGGCCGGCTGTTCGAGCAGCTGTTCGCGCTGGGGGTGACCCTGGTGGTCACCTCAAACCGGCCGCCGGAAGACCTCTACAAGGACGGCATCAACCGCCAGCTCTTCCTGCCCTTCATCGCCATGCTGAAGGAGAAGCTGGAGGTCGTGTCGGTGCGCGGGCCGGTGGACTTCCGGCTCGACCGGCTGCGCGGGGCCCGCACCTGGCTGGCGCCGGCCGACCCCGACAACCAGCGGACCTTCGACCGCCTGTGGACCGACATGCTGGACGGCGCGCCCGAGACCGGCGCGACGCTGGAGGTTCTGGGCCGCAGGCTGCACCTGCCCCGGGCCAGCGGCGGCCTTGTGCGGGCGAGCTTCTCCAGCCTCTGCGACCATGCGCTGGGACCGCAGGACTACCTGGCCGTGGCCGGGCGGTTCCACACCGTGTTCCTGGAAGATATCCCGCGGCTGGTTCCGGCCAAACGCGACGCGGCCAAGCGCTTCAACACCCTCATCGACACGCTCTACGAGGCCGAGGCCAAGCTGGTCGCGCTGGCGGATGTGGAGCCCGAGCGGCTCTATCCGGAGGGTGACGGGTCGTTCGAGTTCGAGCGCACCGTCTCGCGCCTGCAGGAAATGCGCTCGTCCGACTGGCTCGAACGGGTGCGGGATTGAGGAGATCGTCGTGAGCGTCAAGGATCGGGTTCGCGTCCGCGAGACGCGGCTGCTCTCCGACAACTGGTACGTCCTGAAGACGACAAGCTTCGACTGGAAGCGTCGCGACGGGACCTGGCAGACCCAGCATCGCGAACATTACGACCGGGGCAACGGCGCGGTGCTGCTGCCCTACAGCCTCGCCGGCCGCACGGTGCTGCTGGTGCGGCAGTTCCGGTATCCGGCTTTCGTCAACGGCTACGACGACCTCCTGATCGAGGCCGCCGCCGGCCTGCTGGACAACGCCGAGCCGGAGGCACGCATCCGCGCCGAGGTCGAGGAGGAGCTCGGCTACCGGCTGGGCGCGGTCAGCAAGATCTTCGAGGCCTACATGAGCCCCGGCTCGGTGACCGAGATCCTGCACTTTTTCGTGGCCGAGTACGACGCGGGGATGCGGATCAGCGACGGCGGCGGCCATCCGGACGAGGGCGAGGACATCGAGGTGCTGGAGACGACCATCGACGAGGCCCTGGCCATGATCGCCGACGGCCGGATCCGGGACGCCAAGACCATCATGCTGCTGCAGCATCTGGCGCTGACCGTGTTCCGAAGCTAGAGCCCGGACCCTTCGGCGCAAGCACCGGAAGACCAACAACAAGGGAAGGAAACCACCATGTTCTCGCACATCATGATCGGCACCAACGACCTCGAGCGGGCCAAGACCTTCTACGACGCGCTGCTCGGCGCGCTGGGCGTGCCCGCCGGCTTCGTCGACCGCCACCGGATCTTCTACCGCACGCCTACGGGCGTCTTCTCGGTGTCGCTGCCGATCAACGGCGAGCCGGCCACCGCGCCGAACGGCGGCACCATCGGCTTCGCCTGCGACTTGCCCGCCCAGGCTGACGCCTGGCACGCGGCCGGTCTCGCGGCCGGCGGAACCACCTGCGAGGATCCCCCCGGCGTGCGGGGCGAGGGCCCCGGCAGCATGTACCTCGCCTACCTGCGCGATCCGGACGGCAACAAGCTCTGCGGCCTGCACCGCATGTAATGGCCGGGGAGCGGCGCACGTCGCCGCTCCCGTCTCGCCCGTTTTCCCTTGCGGGAGGCGCAAGGTCGTTCGCCGAAAAGGCCTCGCTCGCGTTGACACCCGCGCCCCGGGGGTTAAATCCGGTCCGGCCTTCTTCAGAAGACAGCGCAACCACGAGTCCCAGATGACCGAAGCTTCGCCGGGGGTCCGCGAGCGACCCCTTTCGCCCCATCTCCAGGTCTGGCGCTGGCATGTCACCATGGCGGGCTCGATCCTGCATCGCGGCAGCCTGATCGCCCTCTATGTCGGCATCCTGATCCTGGTCGGCTGGCTGCTGTCGCTCGCCGCTGGTCCGGACGCCTGGGCGAGCTACATGGGTCTGCTCGGGTCGCCGCTCGGCAAGCTGGTGCTGCTGGGCCTGACCTTCGCGTTGTTCTTCAACCTGGCGAGCATGGTGCGGCACATGATCTGGGACGTGGGCAAGGGCTTCCGGCCGAAGTTCGCCGACACCATGACCATCGCCAGCTTCGTGTTCGCCGCCGTGGCCACCGCTGCGGTCTGGCTGATCGCCGCCAGCACGGGAGCCCTGTGATGGCCGCAACCAGCAGCAAATTCCGCACGCCGCTGTCGCGGGCCCGGGGCCTGGGCGCCGCCAAGCACGGCGCCGGCCACTTCATCGCCGAACGGGTCAGCGGCATCGCCCTGATCCCGCTGGTCCTGTGGGCCGCCTTCTCCGGCCCGATGCTGGCCAAGGGTGACTTCGGCTCGGCCTCCACCTGGCTGGCCCAGCCGCTCAACGCGGTGCTGGCCGGCCTGCTGGTCGTGGTCGGCTTCTTCCACCTGCGCCTGCAGATCCAGGTGGTGGTCGAGGACTACGTCGAGGGCTTCGTCCCCAAGACCGGCCTGCTGCTCCTCAACCTCTTCGTCTGTGTCCTGGGCGCCGCCCTGGGCCTGTTCGCCATCCTCAAGGTGGCCCTGCTGTCGGGAGCCCTTTGATGGCCGCCTACAAGTTCATCGACCACAAGTTCGACATCGTGGTGGTGGGCGCCGGCGGCTCGGGCCTGCGCGCCGCGCTCGGCTGCGCCGCCGCCGGCCTCAAGACCGCCTGCATCACCAAGGTCTTCCCGACCCGGTCGCACACGGTCGCCGCCCAGGGCGGCATCTCCGCCTCGCTCGGCAACATGGGCGAGGACGACTGGCGCTGGCACATGTACGACACCGTCAAGGGCTCGGACTGGCTGGGCGACCAGGACGCCATCGAGTACCTGACCCGCAACGCCCCGGCGGCGGTCTATGAGCTCGAGCACTGGGCGTGCCCTTCTCGCGCACCCCGGACGGCAAGATCTACCAGCGCGCCTTCGGCGGCATGACCCGCAACTACGGCGAGGCCCCGATCCAGCGCACCTGCGCGGCGGCCGACCGCACCGGCCACGCCATGCTGCACACCATGTACGGCCAGGCGCTCAGCAAGGACGTCGAGTTCTTCATCGAGTTCTTCGGCCTCGACCTGATCATGGACGACGGCGTCTGCCGCGGCGTGACGGCCTGGAAGCTGGACGACGGCACCCTGCACCGCTTTCAGGCGCAGCGGACCATCCTGGCCACCGGCGGCTACGGCCGCGCCTACCTGTCGGCGACCAGCGCCCACACCTGCACCGGCGACGGCGGCGGCATGGCCCTGCGCGCCGGCCTGCCGCTGCAGGACATGGAGTTCGTGCAGTTCCACCCGACCGGCATCTTCCCGGCCGGCTGCCTGATCACCGAGGGCGCCCGCGGCGAGGGCGGCTATCTGACCAACTCCGAGGGCGAGCGCTTCATGGAGCGCTACGCCCCCAGCGTGAAGGACCTGGCGCCGCGCGACATGGTCAGCCGCGCCATGACCATCGAGATCCGCGAAGGGCGCGGGGTGGGTCCCAACAAGGACCACATCTTCCTGCACCTGGACCACCTGGATCCGAAGATCCTGCACGAGCGCCTGCCCGGCATCTCCGAGACCGCCAAGGTCTTCGCCGGCGTCGATGTGACCCGCGCCCCGATCCCCGTCCTGCCGACCGTGCACTACAACATGGGCGGCCTGCAGACGAACTACCACGGCGAGGTGGTGACCAAGACCGGCGACAACGCCGACACCATCGTCCCCGGCTTGATGGCCGTGGGCGAGGCGGCCTGCGTCTCGGTGCACGGCGCCAACCGCCTCGGCTCCAACAGCCTGATCGACCTGGTGGTGTTCGGCCGGGCCGTCGGCCTGCGCTGCGCCGAGATGGTCAAGCCGGGCGAGGTCCAGCCGGAGATGAAGGACGTCATGACCGACGCCCACCTGGCCCGCTTCGACCGCTTCCGCCACGCCGACGGGACGCGCACCACCGCCGACCTGCGGCTGGAGATGCAGCGCGCCATGCAGGAGGACGCCGCTGTCTTCCGCACCGGCGAGTTGCTCAAGCGGCGTCGACCGCATCGCCGCCGTCGTCGCCGCCCGTAAGGACATCAAGGTCTCCGACCGCGGCCTGATCTGGAACAGCGACCTGATGGAGACGCTGGAGTTCGACAACCTGGTCGGCCAGGCGGCGGTGACGGTGAACAGCGCGCTGAACCGCACCGAGAGCCGCGGCGCCCACGCCCGCGAGGACTTCTCCGACCGCAACGACGATCAGTGGATGAAGCACACCCTGTCCTGGTTCGATGACGCCAGCGGCAAGGTGAAGATCGACTACCGGCCGGTCCACAACTACACGATGACCAACGAAATCAGCTACATCCCGCCGAAGGCGCGGGTGTACTAGGTCCCGACGCCGCGAGGCTTTCGGAACGGCGCGCCACCCGGCCGGGCGGCGCGCCGTTTTCGTTTCGGGGACCGCATCAGGACGCAGGCTTCACATCGGCCGCGCCCGGCCTCCACGCCGTCTGCACGGCGAGGGCGTCTGCTCCGCCTCCGATCATCACGGAGGGGCATGATGTCCGACCCGAATCCCGAATCCGCCGGCGCCTACATCAGGCTGCCCAGACCGAAGTCCGCCGGCTGGGGCGGCAAGGCGCTGCTCGTCTGCCTGCTGGCCCTGCTGATGGCCATTCCCGGCCTGTTCGTCCTGGCGCTGGTTCACGATCGCGCCAACCGCTCCGAAAAGGTGGTGGCCGAGGTCTCCGGCATGAAGGGCGGCGCCCAGCAGGTGCTCGGCCCGCTGATCGTCGCCCCATACGTCATCCCGGCCGCCAAGGCGGGCGAGGAGGCCCGCTACGGCTGGTACGTACTGTCGCCCGACACAGGCTCCGCGACGGCCAGGGTGGCCAGCAGCACGCTCAAGCGCGGCATCTTCACCGTGCCGGTCTATGAGGCGAGCGTCGACATCGAGGCGGTCTTCCCCGCCGCGCCGACCGCGCCCAGCGTGCCGGCCGGCGCGAGCGTGGACTGGAGCCGGGCCCGGGTCGTGCTCGGCTTCTCCGATCTGCGCGGCGGCAAGCTCGATCCGGCGGGCGTCGTGACCGGCCCCAATGGTCCGGCCCAACTGGCCTTCGCTCCGGCGTCAGGCATGGACCTGGGCCGTCCCGGTCGGGCGAGCGACGGAGGCGGAACGATCCCCGACGGCGACGGCTCGGGCGGCTTTGGCCTGATGAGCGCGCCGGCGGGCTCGCTGCTGGCCGGCGGCAGTTTCCGCACCCGGCTGGTCTTCACCGGCGCCCGGCGCCTGTCGATCATGCCCTTCGCCCGGTCGACGCGGGTGACCATCACCGGCGGCTGGCCCGACCCGGGCTTCGACGGAGGCTTCTCGCCGACCGTGCGGCAGGTCAGCGACGCCGGCTTCAAGGCCGACTGGACCGTGCCCTTCATGGCCCGGGGTCTGGCGGCGGAGGGCCCGTCCGACGCGGTGTCGCTGCTCGAGCTGGGCCGCAAGGACCTGGGCGTCAGCTTCGTGCCGGCCAACAATCCCTATCAGTTCGTGATGCGCGCCCTGAAGTACGCGGTGATGTTCGTCGGCCTGGTCTTCCTGACCTTCTTCGTGTTCGAGGCGCTGTCGGGGCGGCGGCTGCACGCGGCCCAGTACGTCCTTATCGGCCTGGCCCAGATGGTCTTCTACCTGCTGCTGCTCAGCCTCTCGGAGTATGTCGGCTTCGACTGGGGCTTCGCGATCGCCGCCGTGGCCACGGTGTTGCTGATCGGCCTCTACGCCGGCGCCGCCTTCAAGGCCGCCCGCTACCGGGTGCAGGCGATCGTGGTGTTCAGCCTGGTCTACGGTCTGATCTACCTGTTGATGCGGCTGGAGGACTTCGCGCTGCTGGCCGGCTCGGTCGCCGCCTTCACCGGCCTGACGGCGGCCATGTGGCTGACCCGGAACATCGACTGGTACGGCGGCAAGACCCCCGTTGTCGCGACCGACTTGCAACAACCCTTGTCACAGCAGGGGTAACGTCACGGAATGGCCCCTGTCGACGTGGACAGGGGCCGCTACGCGCTCTAGATCGTCACCCAGGCTAGGTTACGGAACGAAGCGGCGTCATGGTTCAACTCGCGCTCCCCAAGAATTCCCGCATCGGCAAGGGCCGGCATTTCGCCGCCCCGACCGGCGCCAAGCGCGTCAAGACCTTCAAGATCTACCGCTACGATCCGGAGGGGACCGACAACCCGCGCTGGGACACCTACGACGTCGACGTCGACAAGTGCGGCCCCATGCTGCTGGACGTGCTGATCCACATCAAGAACGAGGTCGACCCGACCCTGACCTTCCGCCGGTCCTGCCGGGAAGGCGTCTGCGGCTCCTGCGCCATGAACATCGGCGGCCGCAACACACTCGCCTGCACCCAGGGCTGGGAAGACGTGGTCGGCAAGGAAATCCAGATCGCCCCGCTGCCGAGCCAGCCGGTGGTCAAGGACCTGGTCCCCGACCTGACCCTGTTCTACGCCCAGTACGCCTCGATCGAGCCCTGGCTGCACACCGAGACGCCCGAGCCGCAGACCGAGTGGAAGCAGTCGGAGACCGACCGCGCCAAGCTGGACGGCCTGTACGAGTGCATCCTCTGCGCCTGCTGCTCGACCTCCTGCCCCAGCTACTGGTGGAACGGCGAGAAGTACCTGGGCCCGGCCACGCTGCTGCACGCCTACCGCTGGCTGATCGACAGCCGCGACGAGTTCGACCGGCGACCGCCTCGACGCGCTCGAGGATCCGTTCAAACTCTACCGCTGCCACACGATCATGAACTGCGCCCAGGTCTGCCCCAAGGGGCTGAACCCGGCCAAGGCCATCGCCGAGATCAAGAAGATGATGGTGGAGCGGGTCGCCTGATCCGACGGCCCGCCTGGTGACCGGGCCGGTCCTGTCCCGGCCCGTGGCCTTGGTCGCTCTCCTCTGGGGCGCCGCCGAGGGATTCCTGTTCTTCATCGTTCCCGATGTGATCATCGGCCTGATCGCGATGCGGAAGGGCTTTCGGGCCGGCGTGATCGCCGCGCTGCTGGCCGCGACCGGCGCCGCGATCGGCGGCGGGGCGATGTACCTGTGGGCGCAGCGCCAGCCGGTTCAGGCCCGGGCCGCCGTGGCCGCTGTTCCCGCCGTCTCCGACGCCATGATCGCCCGCGCCGACCGCGAGATGGCGTCCGGCTGGCTGCCGGCCGCGCTGAAGGGCCCGCTGACCAGCACGCCCTACAAGGTCTACGCCGCCCTGGCGCCCGCCCACGACGTCAGCCTGCCGGCCTGGATCGCGGCGGCCTGGCCCGTGCGGCTGCCCCGCTTCCTGCTGGTTGCGGTCGGAATGGCCCTGATCGGACGCCTGGTCAGGCGCCGGTTTTCCACCCGTATTGGGCTGGCCGGCTTCACGCTGGGCTGGGTGATGTTCTATGGCTGGTTCTGGCTGAGCCATCCGGGCTGAGACAAAATGTTCCGGCGGGCTGACCACCGCTTGCAAAAAAGTGACGCGGTCGTCATTTTCCGCGCGAAGTTCGGGGAGTACCTGGGTGTCTGATCTCAAGGCGAAGGTCGTGATCCTTGGCGCCGGCCATGCGGGCGGCGCGATGGCGGCGTTCCTGCGCCAGGCCGGGCACGAGGGCCCGATCGTGCTGATCGGCGAGGAGCCGATCGGCCCCTACCAGCGTCCGCCGCTGAGCAAGGCCTGGCTGAAGGGCGAGGCCGATGCGAACAGCCTCGCGCTGAAGGAGCCCTCCTGGTACGCCGACAATGGCTGCGACCTGCGGCTGGGCGTGCGCGCCGTCAGCGTCAATCGCGGCGGCAAGTCGGTGACGCTGTCGACCGGCGAGACGGTCGCCTACGACATCCTGGTGTTCGCCACCGGCGCGCGGGCCCGCAAGCTGCCGATCCCGGGCGCCGACCTGAAGGGCGTGCTCGAACTGCGCACCGCCGCCGACGCCGAGCAGCTGAAGGCGGCGCTGGGCCCCGATCGCAAGCTGGCCATCATCGGCGGCGGCTATGTCGGGCTTGAAGCGGCCGCCTCGGCCCGGGCGCTGGGCGCCCACGCCATGGTGCTGGAGCGCGAGAAGCGCATTCTCGCGCGGGTCGCCTGCGAGCAGCTGTCGAACTTCTTCACCGCCTATCATCAGGCCCGGGGCGTGACCTTCGAGCTCGGCGTCGAGATCGCCGCCTTCGAGGGCGAGGACGGCCAGATCCGCCGGGTGCGGCTGGCCGACGGCCGGGCCGTGGCGTGCGACGCCGCCCTGGTCGGCATCGGGGCCATCCCCAACGACGACCTGGCCAGGGACGCCGGCCTTGAGTGCGTGAACGGCATCGTCGTCGACCTCGACGCCCGCACCGCCGACCCGGCCGTCTTCGCCATCGGCGACGTCACCCACCGGCCGCTGCCGCTCTACGACCGCATGTTCCGGCTGGAGAGCGTGCCCAACGCGCTGGAGCAGGCCAAGGTCGCCGCCGGGGTCATCGCCGGCAAGCCGCCGCTGACGCCGGAAGTGCCCTGGTTCTGGTCCGACCAGTTCGACCTGAAGCTTCAGATCGCCGGCATGCCGTTCGACGCCGACACCATCCTGGTGCGCGGCGATCCGGCCACGGCGAAGTTCGCGGTCTTCCACCTGAAGGGCGACCAGATCCAGGCCGTCGAGGCGGTCAACAGTCCGCCCGAGTTCATGATGGGCAAGCAGCTCATCGGCAACCGCAAGGCCGTCTCGCGCGAGAGGCTTGCGGACACGACAGTTTCCATGAAAGAGGTCGCCGCCTGAACGGCGGTTACCAAGAAAGAAGAGGCGTCAAGGGAGCGTATGGCCAAGATCACCTACATCGAGCATAGCGGCGCCGAGCATACGGTCGACGTGAAGACCGGCCTGTCCGTCATGGAAGGTGCGATCAAGAACAACGTCCCGGGCATCGACGCCGACTGCGGCGGCGCCTGCGCCTGCGCGACCTGCCACGTCTATGTCGACCCCGCCTTCGAGGGAAAGACCGGCGAGAAGTCGGCCATGGAGGAGTCGATGCTCGACTTCGCCGAGAATGTCGAACCCAACAGCCGCCTGTCCTGCCAGATCAAGGTCACCGACGAGCTGGACGGCCTGATCGTCCGCCTGCCGGAAAGCCAGCACTAGGTCAGTCTCCCTCCCCGCATGGGGAGGGTGCTCCCGCAGGGAGCGGGTGGGGCGAAGGTGATCAGAAGTCGGCGCTGACCAGCGCCCGCGCGTTTCCCCACCCGTCCCGGCTTCGCCGGTCCACCCTCCCCATGCGGGGAGGGAGGGGCCCTAGAACCCCAGCTCCCGCTGGCCGCTGACCACCAGGGCGGCCTCGGGCAGGTGACAGGTGAAGGTGGCGCCCTGGTTGGGCTCGCTCTCCAGCGCCACCCAGCCGCCGTGCAGCTCGACCAGCGCCTTGACCAACGCCAGGCCCAGGCCCGGTCCGCCGCGCTCACGGCCGACGAAGCGGTCGAAGATGTGGGCCTGGACGTGGAAGGGCACGCCGCGTCCGGTGTTGGTCACCGCCAGCCGCACCTCGCCCGCCGCCCGCACCGCCGACAGCGTCACCCGGCCTTCCGGCGGGGTCTGGCGCAGCGCGTTCTCGACCAGATGGTCCAGGGTCTGGGTCAGCCGCCGGGTGTCGCCCCGGATCAGGCCGATGTCCTCGCCGATCTCCAGAGTCAGTTCGACCTTCTGGGCCCCGGCCGGCTGGGTCCAGCGCTCGGCCGTGTCGGTCATCAGCACATCGACATGGACGTCGCCCATCTCCAGGGCCATCTCGCCGGCGTCGATGGCGGCGATGTCGAGGACGTCGTCGATCGATCGGCCCAGCTGGGTCGCCGCCTGCCGCACCGAGGCCAGGTGCGAACGGCCGCGCTCGGGGATGGCGTCGCCCATGCGGTCCAGCAGTTCGGAGTAGCCGATGATCGTCGTCAGCGGCGTGCGCAGCTCGTAGGACACGTTGCCGACGAACTCCCGCTTCAGCCGCTCGGCGCTGTCCAGCGCCTGCTCGCGGTCGGCCAGGGCCCCCTCCAGCCGGCGGGCGTCGGTGATGTCGGCGAAGGCGATCAGCGTCGCGCCGTCGGGCAGCGGCCGCGACTGCCAGGAGACGATCCTGCCGTCCGAGGTGCGGTTCTCGCCGGAGGTCGGGGCCCGCGCTTCCGGATCGGGGTCGGCCACCCGGCCCTTCAGTTCGCGCCAGAAGGCCATGTCGTGCAGGCGCGGCACGCAGATCTCGACGACCCGCTCGAAATCGCCGGCCGCCTCCATATCGGCGGCGCTGACGTTCCAGAAGCGCTCGAAGGCCTCGTTGTGCAGCCGCAGCCGGCCGTCGGAGCCGAACACCACGACCGCGTCGTTGAGCTTGTCCAGCGTCGCCTGCTGGACCTTCAGCTGGGCGTTGTACTGAGCCTTCAGCTTCAGGTCGTCGGTGATGTCCGAGAACAGCAGCAGCAGCCCGCCCATCGGGTGCGGCTGTCGGACCAGCCGCAGCGTGCGGCCGTCCGGCAGCATCCACAGGTCGTCCGGCTGGCGGCCGAGCGTTTCGTAGCGCGCCAGCTCGGCGGCCTTCCATTTGGCGTACTCTGAGGTCTCCGGCAGCCTCTGGCGCTGGCGCAGCCGGTCGAGGATCTCGCCGTGGGTCGGTCGTTCCGACAGCCAGGCGGGCTCAAGGCTCCAGAGCTGGGCGAAGGCGGCGTTGTGGAACACCAGTCGGCGGGTGGCGCCGAAGATGGCGACCGCCTCGGCGATATGATTCAGCGTCTCGTCATGGGCCTCGACATGGCGCTTGAAGGCATCCTGGGTCTCCTCGGCCTGGGTGACGTCGGTGGTCCGCACCCCGACGCCGCCGCCCTCCAGCGGCTGGGCGACCAGCTTCATGGCCCGACGGCGACCGCCCAGCGACACCCAGCGCATCGCCTCGCGGCGTTCGCCCAGGTTGGCCGCCTCGGCGGCCAGCATGTCCGCGCCCTTGTCCAGCGACAGGCCCCGGGCCGCGGCGTCCTGAGCGGTGGTCGCGCCCACGGCGTCCAGCCAGGCCCTGTTGGCCCATTGCACGGCGCCGTCGGCCGAGGCGATCCAGGCCGGATCGGCGGACGCGTCCAGGAAGGCGGCCAGCCGCGCGGCGCTGGGCAGCGCCGCTTCCTCCTCCGCGGAGGCGGTCAGGCGCAGCCAGGCCAGCACCCCGGCCGCGCGGCCCTCGACGGACACCGCGCCCTTCGGCCCGCGAACCTCGAAGGCGCAGGCCTCGCCGCGTTCGAACAGGGCCCGCAGCCGCGCGGCGTGATCGGGATCGGCCCGCATCAGGGCGTTGACCACGCCCTGCGGTTCGACGGTCTCCAGCCCCAGGGCGGCGGCGCAGGCGGCCAGACTTTCGTCGCCGGACGCCAGATGGGCGCGACCGTCGTCAACCACCAGCAGCGCGCTGTCGAAGGCCTCGGCCGAGGCCTGTGCGGCCTCGGCGCCCAGCTGGGCGATCTCCAGCCGGTCCTGCAGCCGGCGCAGACGGAGGTCCATCGCCCGCTTCTGGGCAAGGCTCCAGAGGGCCGCGCAAAGGGCCAGACAGACCGCGCCGGCCGCCGCCGCGACGATCAGGTCCATCTGCGTCATTGGAATCCAGCCCGAATCATCTTCCGGCCAAGATAGACAAGGCGGGAGGCCCCGGCGACTGGCGAACCGTCGGCCCCGGCGCCATGTTCAGGCTATGACCCGCAGTTTCGGCCCGGCGCCCTCCCTCGACGACTTCGCAGCCCTCGCCGAGCAGGCGTTCGGCGACCTTCCCGAACCGTTCCGCGGCCTGGCCGCGGAGGCCATCGTCCGCGTCAGCGACTTCGCCGATGACGAGGTGCTGGGCGAGATGGGCATAGAGGACGCCTTCGAGCTGACCGGCCTCTACCAGGGGGTCGACCTGTCGCGACGGTCGGTGTTCGAGGCCACGCCGCCACCGATGATTTTCCTCTACCGCCGCCCGATCCTCGACGAATGGGCCGAGCGCGGCGACGTGACGCTCGAGGAACTGGTGGCCCATGTGCTGGTGCACGAGATCGGCCACCACTTCGGCCTCTCCGACGACGACATCGACCGCATCGAAGACAAAGCATGAACGAATCTGCTAGCTCGACCTCCGCCCGCTGAAGAGCCGCCCATGCACGCCCCCGCCTTCGACTACGACGCCGTCACCCGCGACATGCCCGAGGCCCGGGTGAAGCGCGGCGAGAACTACGCCGACAAGGGCTGGGCCAGCCTGGTCGAGGTGACGCCCGCCGGGGTGCTGGCCCACGTGCTGGGCGAACAGGGCGTCGCCTATGTGGTCGAGGTCTCCGCGCCCGACGGCTCCGACGGCCGCTGCACCTGCAAGGACTTCGAGGAGAACCGTCTGCGCTGCAAGCATGTGGTGGCGGCGATCCGCACCGTGCTCGACGCTGACGATGCAACTCTGGAGGACGCCGCCGAGCGCCTGCCCCGCCTGCTGGACCAGCTGGAGATGGAGGAGCGCGACGACTGCGACGCGCTGGTCGAGCGCGCCCGCCGCGACCCGGCCCTGCTCAGGGAGCTTGAGGGCGCGGCCGAGGCCGAAGGTTAATTCCCGTTCAGAAGATGACGCCCCCGTCACTTTCCGGTTGACCTGACGTCGCGCCAAGTGGACAGTGTTTACATTGTGCGAGAGGTCCGACCAACGGGCCCCGCTTTCCCATGAGGCCGGAGGAGTTCGCGATGAGCGACAAGAACATCACCAAGGACGCCATGTACGACGCCGTGGCGCCGGACGATTTCGAGTCGATGCTCGAACTCGACCGCTACGGCAACCGTTCGACGGCCTTCGACAAGATCATCTCGGCGACCCACGACCACTTCTGGGATCCGCTGGACAAGGACTACATCGACTTCGACGAGCCGTTCGACATGGAAAATCAGGCCATCGTGCCTGAGGACATGGTCGTGGCCCTGTCCACCGACTACGTGTCCAACCACCTGTCGGACCCCAAGACCCGCATCCGCTTCATCAACGAATCCACGCTGCGCAGCTTCTCCTCGATCCTGCACGGCGAGCAGGGCGCGCTGAACCTGTCGGCCAGCCTCTGCCACGTGCTGAAGGACCAGGGCGCGCAGGAATACGCCGCCAACCAGACCCGCGAGGAAGCCCGCCACGTCACGGCCTTCGCCAAGTACGTCAAGGCGCGCTGGGGCCGTCCGGTCGAGTGCGGCCCGACCCTGAAGGCCCTGCTGGTCGAGATCATCGGCGCGCCGGAAGTCTACAAGAAGATCATCGGCATGCAGATGCTGGTCGAAGGCCTGGCCATGGGCGCCTTCGCCACCTTCTACAACAAGCTCAACGACCCGGTCGGCAAGAAGCTGATGCAGCTGGTCATGACCGACGAGGCCTTCCACCACAAGTTCGGGAAGATCTGGGCCGATCGCACGATCCCCAAGCTGTCGGCGGAAGAGCACGCGATCATCGAGGACTGGGCGGCCCACTGCTTCCAGGCCGTGCTGTTCAACCTGGTCGGCCCCAACCAGCAGCGTGACCTGTACGAGAGCTTCGGCCTCGACCCGGACAAGGTCATCGCCGAGTTCGCCCAGATCATGACCGACGACATCCGTCGCGAGAGCATGAAGGAACAGACCAACATCTTCCGCGTGCTGGTCAAGACGCTGCTCAACGCCGGCATCATCACCGACCGCACCAAGGCCTTCTACGGCATGTATGTCGACCTGGAAGAGCTGAAGATGGAAGGCGACCGGATGGTCGGCGACGACATCGCCGAGGACGGCATCCGTTACCTGCAGGCGATCAACTTCAAGGATCGCGAGCACAAGCCGGTCAGCATCGCCGCCGAATAGGCGCGCGGTTCACAATCCACGGAACGCCCCGTCGCAACCGCGGCGGGGCGTTTCGCGTTTTCCTGCCTTCGGTTAGAAGGTCACGCCCATGAGACCGACATCCGCCATCGCCGTCGCGGCCTTGCTGACCGTCGCCTCCGCGGCCTCCGCCGCCGCGCCGCCCCCGGCGCGCGCCGTCGCGCCGTCGTTCTACAGCGGCCGCTGGTACGAGATCGCCCGGGTGCCGAACCTGGGCCAGCGCGACTGCCAGGCGCCGCGCAGCGAGTTCGCCCCGCTCGGCGGCCAGGGCGAGGTCGCTTTCATCGCCACCACCGGCGAGTTCGCCGTCCGCCAGGTCTGCCGCAAGGGCTCGGCCAACGGCCCGGCCAGGGTGTTCTCCACAAAGGGCCGCGTCCTGCCGGGCAGCCACAACGCCCGGTTCGAGATGCTCTTCCTCGGCGGCGTGAAGAAGCAGGAGTACTGGGTTCTCGACACCGCGCCCGACGGCGCCTGGGCCATCATGGCCACCCCCGGCGGCAACTACGTCTGGCTGCTGTCTCGCCGCGCGACGATGAGCGAGGCGGCCCGGGCGGCTGCGGTGAGCCGGATCCGGGCGCTGGGGTATGGGCAGACGCTGGAGTTCCCGGCGCAGGCGAGCTGAGCCCGGACGGGTTGACCCCGAACAAAACCCGAACATAAATGGCGGCATGGAAGCCGTCGCCCTCTCCATCGTCACGGTCACGCGACCCGACACCACGTTGGCGGTCACGCGCGGTGCGGCGCGGCTGTTGGTCGAGATGGCCTATGCGCCGCTGGCCGAGGTCTGTCTGCCCAACGGGCGGCGGGCCGACCTGATGGCGCTGGGACCCAAGGGCGAGATCGTCATCGTCGAGGTGAAGTCCAGCGCCGAGGACTATCTGACCGACCGCAAATGGGGCGAGTACGCGCCCTACTGCGACGCCTTCTACTTCGCGGTGGCGCCGCACTTTCCGGTCGACCTGCTGCCGGCCGAGCCCGGGCTGATCGTCGCCGACGGCTTTGGTGGGGCGGTGGTGCGGGACGCGCCCTTCACGCCCCTGGTCGCGGCGCGGCGCAAGGCGCTGACCCTGGCCTTCGCGCGGCTGGCGGCGTTTCGACGGTGACCGGGGACATGTACCGTCTTCGGTACGTGTCCCCCGCCGCTTGAAGCTGATGGGGACACGCACTGAAGTGCATGTCCCCGGCGGCCTACCGCGGCGCGCGCTTGGC
Source organism: Caulobacteraceae bacterium (assembly GCA_965283745.1). Classification (GTDB taxonomy): domain Bacteria; phylum Pseudomonadota; class Alphaproteobacteria; order Caulobacterales; family Caulobacteraceae; genus Caulobacter. The sequence goes on along the minus strand of CBDIPM010000006.1, from coordinate 150,205 downwards.
CAGGATCCGCTGCAGGGTCCGGCGGTGCATCGACAGGCGGCGGGCGGTTTCCGAGACATTGTGGCCGCACAACTCGTAGACCCGCTGGATATGTTCCCAGCGCACGCGGTCGGCGCTCATCGGGTTCTCGGGCGGGGCCGCGGCGGCGCCGCCGATGGCGAGAAGGGCGCGGGCCACGTCGTCGGCGTCAGCCGGCTTGGCCAGGTAGTCGACGGCGCCGGCCTTCACGGCGGCGACGGCGGTGGCGATGTTGCCGTAGCCGGTCAGCATGACCACCCGCGCCTCCGGCCGGGCGTCGCGGATGGCCTGGACGATCCGAAGGCCGGTGCCGTCGTCCAGCCGCATGTCGAGGACGGCATGGGCCGGCGGCGAGGCCCTGACCGCCTCCAGCGCTTCCGACACGCTGCCGGCCAGCCGCACCTCGAACCCGCGCTGTTCCAGCGCCCGGCCGAGCCGCGTTCGCAGCGCCGCGTCGTCGTCCAGCACCAGCAAGCTGCGATCAGCGAGCCCGGCGACGACATCGGCAATTTCGGTCATGGATCAACTCCGGATCGACGTCGCGTCGCGGTTGAAAACGGCGCGCGTCATTGTGTCGCTGTCGCGGGGGTATCATCAAGTCCCGTGAACGCATCTGGGTCATTTGGCGCTTCGATCGCCGCTCGTGGCCAGCGGGCCGTGACCACCGCGCCGCCGCCCCGCCCGTTGCGGAAATCCACCGCGGCGCCGGTCCGTTCCAGCAGGGTCTTGGCGATGAAGAAGCCCAGGCCCATCCCGACATGTCCGCTGCGCATCGCCTCCGCCCCCGGGCGGCTGGTGACATAGGGCTCGCCCAGCTTGGCCAGCACCTCCGGCGCGAAGCCCGGCCCGTCGTCGCGCACCTCGACGGCGATGTGCCGCGCATCGAACCGGGCGGTGACCAGGATCTCGGACCGGGCGAAGTCGACGGCGTTCTCGACGAAGGCGGTCAGGGCGTGAAGCACCTCCGGCAGCCTCCAGATGTCGGGCGTCGGCTCGTCAGGCGGGCCAGAGACCACCGCCTCGACCCGGACCTCGGGGCCCCGGGCATGGGGCTCGATGGCCTCCTGCACCATCTGCAGCAGGCTCATCCGCTCATGGACCGAATCGCCGGCCTCCGGGGTTCGCGTCAGGCCGCGCAGGATGTCCCGGCACCGCGCCGCCTGGGCCATCAGCAGCTCGGCGTCCTCCCGCAGCGGCCCGGGCGGGGCCTCACGCGCGATCTCCTTGGCGACGATGGTCATGGTCGCCAGCGGCGTGCCCAGCTCGTGCGCCGCCGCCGCCGCCAGGGCGCCCAGGGCCGACAGCCGCTGCTCGCGGGCCAGGACCGTATGGGCTGTGTCCAGCGCCAGCTCCATTCGGGCGGCTTCCCGCGCCGCCTGCCAGGCGTAGCCGGCGCAGAAGGCGATCCCCAGGATGCGCGCGGTGACCGCCCCGATGCGGTTGGTCAGCGGCGGGTCGAACGGTTCGGCCTGCGGCGCCGGCAACGGCATGGCCTGGATCGCGAGCGCCGTGCAGGCCAGGATGGCGAGCAGGCAGAGCGCCACCACATAGCGCGCCGGCAGGCTGGCCGCCGCCAGCACAGCCGGCCCGATCAGCAGCAGCGAGAACGGATTGAGAATGCCCCCCGTCAGGTAGAGCATGCCCGACAGCTGCAGGATGTCGAAGGCGATATGGGCCGCGGCTTCGTTGTCGGTCGCCAGCCGCTGTCCCGAGGTCGCCAGCCCGACCAGCACGTTCAGCCAGGCCGACAGCGCGATCAGGCCGAAGCAGGCGGCGAACGGCACGGGAAGATCCATGACGAAGCCGACAATGACGACCGTGATCGTCTGGCCCGCCACCGCCAGCCAGCGCAGGGTCGTCAGGGTCCGCACCCGCAGCCTGCCCCGGCGGGGCACGCCGGTCGGCCAGAGCGCGTCCCACCCTTGCGCGGCGGGCGCCCCGTCCTATCGAGGCCGGGCTTCAGGTCGGCGGCCGTCGCCGGGTCTGGTGTCAGCGCCATGCCGTCAGTCTGTCCCCAATTCGCGACCGATGGCGAGCCCCCACGGAGAGCCTTGTGACCCGTCAACGCATCCTGCTCCTCATCGCCTGCATCATGGGTATTTTCATCGTCGGCGCCCTGGCCTGGCGGGCCGGTGTGTTTGACGACCAGGATGCGCAGGCCGGCGCTGTCGGCGGCCCCTTCAAGCTGGTCGACCAGACCGGCCGGCCGGTCGACCAGAGTGTGCTCAAGGGCAAGTGGAGCGTGGTCTTCTTCGGCTTCACCTACTGCCCCGACGTCTGTCCCGGCACGCTGCAGGCGCTGACCGCCGCGCACGATCAGCTGGGCGCGAAGGGCGAGGACGTCCGCCTGGTGTTCATCTCGGTGGATCCGGAGCGCGACACCCCGGCCAAGGTCCGCGCCTGGCTGGAGGCCCAGCGTCCGCCCGAGGGCACGCTCGGCCTCACCGGAACGCTGGAGCAGACCAACGCCGCGGCCAAGGCCTATCGCGTGTTCCATGAAAAGGCCGGCGACGGCCCCGACTACCTCGTGAACCATTCCACCGCGATGTATGTGATGGATCCGAAGGGCCGGTTCCGGAAGGTTCTGGCCTACGGCATGACCCCCGAGCAGCTGGCCGAGGAGATCCGCAAGGCCCTGCGCGGCGATTGATCGCGCGGGCGAGAATCGAACTGGACTTCGTTAAGGCGCCTCGTGTTATGCTGCGCTGCACAAAGACCGAGGTTCGATGCTCTACGCCCTGCACGAAGCGGCTTACTACGCGGCCACCCCGATGCGCGCCGCGGCGCGTCTGACGCGCGACTGGTGGTCTTCGCCGCTCAATCCCGCCCGTAACTCGACGTTCGGCCGCAGCCTGTCGGCCGGCGCCGACCTCTATGAGAACGTCACCCGTCGCTACGGCAAGCCGGAGTGGCACATCGACGAGATCCAGGTGAACGGACACCCGGTGCGGGTGCGCCAGACGGTGGTCTGGGAAAGCCCCTGGTGCCGTCTGGTGCAGTTCGACCGCGACATGGCCGACATGCGCCACGCCGGAAAGCTGCAGCTCGATCCCGCCGTCCTGATCGTCGCGCCGATGTCGGGTCACTACGCCACGCTGCTGCGCGGCACGGTCGAGGCCTTCGCGCCAGACCACGCGGTGTTCATCACCGACTGGAAGAACGCTCGCGACGTGCCGATGCTCGAGGGCCGGTTCGACTTCGACGACTACATCGATCACATCCAGCAGATGCTGCGGGCGCTGGGCCACCGCGCCCACGTCGTCGCCGTCTGCCAGCCGGGCCCTCCGGTGCTCGCCGCCGTCTCGCTGATGGCCGAGGACAACGACCCCCGCCGGCCCCGGACCATGACCTTCATGGGCTCGCCGATTGACGCCCGCCACTCGCCGACCGTGACCAACAAACTGGCCGAAGAGCGGCCCTTCACCTGGTTCGAGTCAACATGATCTACACCGTGCCGGCGCCCTATCCGGGTGTGGGCCGGCGCGTCTATCCGGGCTTCGTGCAGCTGGCCAGCTTCATGTCGATGAACATGGAGCGCCACAAGGACGCCCACCGCCGCTACTTCGACCATCTGGTCAGCGGCGACGGCGACAGCGCCGACAAGCACCGCGCCTTCTACGACGAGTACCTGGCGGTGATGGACCTGACCGAGGAGTTCTACCTCCAGACCATCGACAAGGTGTTCCAGGACTATGCCCTGCCCAAGGGCGAGCTGCTGCACCGCGACCGGCTGGTGAAGCCCTCGGCGATCACCGACATTGGCCTGATGACGGTCGAGGGCGAGCTGGACGACATCTCCGGCATCGGCCAGACGCAGGCCGCGCATGAGCTCTGCGCCAACATCCCCGCCGACATGAAGCTGGATCACGTCCAGGAAGGCGTCGGGCACTACGGGGTGTTCAACGGACGCCGCTTCCGCGAGGAAATCTTCCCCAAGGTGTCGGCCTTCATCCGGCACTGCGACCCGGACTTCTAAAACGGGCGCTCCGGTGAAACGGGACTTTCCGGCCGGCGACGGCGGGCCTATCTGATGGCCATGAAGCTGTTCGGCGGATCGGGGTTGTCCCACGGTGATCGCATCGAGGCCGACGGGTTTCCCGTGCGGCTCTCGGTGAACGCCCGCGCCCGCCGCGTCAGTCTGCGCATCGACCGCATCAAGCGCGAGGTTGTCGCCACCGCCCCCTCGGCGCGACGCCTGCCCGAGGCGGTGGCCTTCGCCCGCGAGAAGGCCGACTGGATCGCGGGCCAGCTGGCCGACCTGCCGTCGGGCCAGGCGCTGACCCCGGGAATGACCATCGCCCTGTTCGGCGCGCCCTGCGATCTGGTCGCCAGCCCCGGCCGCGCGCGGTTCACGCCGCCGTCGGGCGAGGCGCCGGCCCGGATCACCGCCCCGGACGACGCCGCGTTCGGCGACAGGATCCTTCGTCTGATCAAGGTCGAGGCGCGCCGCTGGCTCACCGAGCGGACCGAGGCCTACGTCGCCCGGCTGGACCGACCCATGCCGAAGGTGGCGATCACCGACACGCGCGGCCGCTGGGGGTCCTGCCGTCCGGCCAGCTCGCGGGCCGCGGCGTCAATCCGCTACAGCTGGCGACTGGCGCTGGCGCCCGCCACGGTGGCCGACTACGTCGCCGCCCACGAATGCGCCCACCTGATCGAGGCCAACCACGGCCCGCGCTTCTGGGCGCTGGTCCATGGCCTGGTCGGGGACCACGCGCCGCACCGCGACTGGCTGCGCCGCGAGGGCGCGCGCCTGCACGCCTTTGGGCGGGGATAGCGCGCGAGGGGCGCTGCTCCTAGTAGGGCACCTCTTCCGGTAACCGCGGCGCCGGGCCCTTTTCAGGCCGCCGGCTCCGCCGGCTCGTCGCCGCCGCCGAGGCCGAGGTTGGACAGCAGGTCGCCGATTGCGTCGGGTTCCTGGGCGGCGGCCGGGGCGTAGCCGCCCGGGATGGCCTGGGCGCGCAGCCGGGGCAGGGCCTGGGCCATGAAGCTGCGCCAGATGCCGGCCGGAGCGCCGCCGCCGCTGACACCCTTCATCGGCTTGTTGTTGTCCTTGCCGGTCCAGACCGCGGTGACGAAGCCGCCCGTGTAGCCGACGAACCAGGCGTCGCGGTAGTCGCTGGTCGTCCCGGTCTTGCCGGCGATGTCGTAGCCGGCGACCCGGGCGCGCTTGCCGGTGCCGGTGACCACCACGTCGCGCATCATTTGGTTCATGTACTGCAGGGCCGGCGAGCCGATCACCGAGCGCCGGGCCCGCTTTTCGAGATTGTGGTCGTACAGCACCTTGCCGCCGGCGGTGCGGATCCGCTGGATGCCGTAGCCCCGGGCCAGGAAGCCGCCGTTGGCGAACGGCGCATAGGCCTGGGCCATCTCCAGCGGGCTGACCTCGACGGCCCCGAGCGCCATCGACGGATCGAGCTGGATCTTCGAGGCGATGCCCAGGCGCCGGGCGACAGCGGCGACGTTGCCGGTGCCGACCTCGTTGGCCAGCCGGGCGGCGACGGTGTTCACCGACTGGGCCAGCGCCGTCTGCAGGGTGATGGAGCCCAGGTACCGGCCGGTGTAGTTGCGCGGCTCCCAGGAGCCGATGCGGACCGGCTCGTCGGTGACCATGACGGCCGGCGTGCGGCCCGCCTCCATGGCGGCCAGATAGACGAACGGCTTGAAGGCCGAGCCGGCCTGGCGGCGGGCGGTGGTGGCGCGGTCGAACTGGCTCTCGCCGTAGTTTGCCCCGCCGACGTAGGCGCGCACACGCCCCTCGCCGTCGATGGCGACAAGCGCGGCCTGCTCGACGCCCTGGGCCTTGCCGCCGCTGACGCCGGTGCGGACCGCCGCCTCCGCCGCCGCCTGGATCGGCAGGTCCAGGGTGGTCTCGACGATCAGGTCCTCGGTCGGCTCGCCGACCAGGGCGCGAACCTGTCCGTCGACCCAGTCGGTGAAATACTGCGCCCGCTGGTTGGCCAGCACGGAGGAGACCCGCACGGGCGTGCGGATCGCCTCGGCCCGTTGCTCCGCCGTGATGGCCTTGGTCCGCACCATCTCGTCGAGCACGATGTTGGCGCGCCGCTCGGCGCGCCCGGTGGCGGTGACCGGGCTGTAGCGCGACGGCCCCTTCATCATCCCGGCCAGCAGCGCCGCCTCGCCGATCGTCAGCTTCGAGGCGGGCTTGTTGAAGTAGCGCTGGGCGGCGGCCTCGATGCCGTAGGCGCCGCGCCGAAGTAGACCCGGTTCAGGTAGAGGGCCAGGATCTCCTTCTTGGTGAACTTCATCTCCAGCCACAGCGACAGGATCAGCTCCTGCGCCTTGCGCCGCCAGTTCTGGTCGAGGGTCAGGAACAGGTTGCGGGCCAGCTGCTGGGTGATGGTCGAGCCGCCGGCCGCCACGCACATGCAGGACAGGTTCTTGACCGCCGCGCGGCTGATGCCGACCGGGTCGAAGCCGGGATGGTAGTAGAAGCGCCGGTCCTCGATGGCGATGAAGGCCTTGGGCACGTAGTCCGGCAGCTTGTCCAGGTCGACGGGCGGCGCGTACTGGCTGCCGCGCACGGCGATCAGGGCGCCCGACCGGTCGAGATAGGAGATGGACGGCTGGCGCGTGACGTCGTTGAGCTTCGACACGTCCGGCAGGTCGGTGGCGAACATGGCGAAGAAGGCCACGACGAAGATCAGGCCCCAGACGCCGATCACCGCGCCCCAGTAGGTGAACGCCTGTAGCGGCGTGCGCCGCGCGCCCTGTGGATTAGCCATAGTCTCTTCGCTTGTCCGGATCTCGAGAGACGCGATGTCCCGCGCCGCGCCTGTCAGGCCCCATCATGATTGACGACATATGAACGCGACGTTTTCGCGGCGGTAAAGGCCGTCGATATGGAGGTTTCGTGCAGCCGCGCGATCAGGGGGTTAGCAAGCCGCGCGACGCTCGCCATAACCGCCCTGTGACCGATTCGCTCCAGCCTGCCCGCGAGATTCTGCGCCGTGTCTTCGGCCATGCGGAGTTTCGCGGCCTGCAGGGCCAGGTCATCACCGAGGTGCTGGCCGGGCGCAGCGCCATGGCCGTGCTGCCGACCGGCGGCGGCAAGAGCCTCTGCTACCAGATCCCCAGCCTGATCCGCCCGGGCCTGGGCCTGGTCGTTTCGCCGCTGATCGCGCTGATGGCCGACCAGGTCGAGGCGATGAAGCAGTCTGGCGTCGCCGCCGAACGCCTAATTCCAGCGCCGACATGGACCAGCGCCAGGACATCTGGCGGCGCATCGACGCGGGCGAACTGGACCTGCTCTATCTGTCGCCCGAGGGATTGGCCCAGCCGGCCATGCTGAACCGGCTGTCAAAGGTCCCGCTGGCCCTGATCGCCATCGACGAAGCCCACTGCGTCAGCCAGTGGGGCCACGACTTCCGGCCCGAGTACCGGATGCTCGGACGGCTTGCGGACGTCTTCCCGGACGTCCCCAGGCTGGCCGTCACCGCGACCGCCGACGCCAGGACCCGCGAGGATATCCGCAATGAACTGCGGCTCGAGGACGCCGCCGAGTTCGTCGACAGCTTCGCCCGGCCCGAACTGATCCTGTCGGCCGAGCGCAAGCGCGGGCAGGGCCATGCCCGGGTCGAGGAGCTGGTGCTGGCCAGGCCGGGGCGTTCCGGCGTTATCTACGCCGGCTCTCGCGAGGGCACCGAGAAGCTGGCCGAGCGGCTGGTCCAGGTCGGCGTGCCGGCGCTCGCCTACCACGCGGGCCTCGACAAGACGGTTCGCTCGCAGCGGCTGGAGAAGTTCCTCGAGGCCGACGCCGCGGTGATGGTGGCGACCATCGCCTTCGGCATGGGCATCGACAAGCCGGACGTCCGCTTCGTGATCCACGCCGACCCGCCCGCCTCGATCGAGGCCTACTGGCAGGAGATCGGGCGCGCCGGGCGCGACGGCCAGCCGGCCGAGGGCATCACCCTCTACGGCTCGGCGGACATGGCCTGGGCCTTCCGGCGGATCGAGGGGCGCGAGTTCACCGAAGAGGTGCGCGGCGTCCAGAACCGCAAGGTGCGCCAGCTCTACAACATGCTCGACGGCACGGCCTGTCGCGCCGCCGCGGTGCGCCGCTACTTCGGCGAGGAGGGCGTCGCCCGCTGCGGCCAGTGCGACAACTGCGTCAGCCCGCCGGCCTCCATCGACGCCACCGTCGCCGCCCAGAAGGCGCTGGCGGCCGTGCACCGGCTGGGCGGCCGGTTCGGGCGCGGGCGCCTGGTCGATCATCTGCTCGGCAAGACCAAGGACGTGTCGGAGTCGGAAGCGGCCCTGTCGACCTGGGGCATCGGCAAGGAGTTCAGCGCCGTCGGCTGGCGCGACCTGATTGACCAGCTGCTGTTCGAAGGTCTTCTGCGCGAGGACCCCAACGACGGCCGGCCGCTGATCGGGCTGGGCGACGCCGAGGGGGTCAAGGCGACCTACCGGGGCGAGCGCAAGGTCGCGGTGCGCACCCCGCCCGAGGGCGCCGACGCCTCGGGCCGCATCGGCCGCGCCTCTCCCCGCAAGCGCGGCAAGAGCGCGGGCGACGAGCTGACCGGCGACGCGGCGGTGCTGTTCGAGGCGCTGCGCGCCTGGCGGCGCGACGAGGCTCATGAGCAGCATGTGCCGCCCTACGTCATCTTCGCCGACCGCACCCTGCAGGACATCGCCCGCCTTCGCCCCCGCTCGGCCAGCGACCTGATGCTGGCCAACGGCGTGGGCGCCTCCAAGCTGGAGCGCTACGGCGAGGCTGTGTTGAAGGTGGTGCGAGCCACCACCTGAGACTCAGCAGCCCTCGCCGGGCGCGGCTTTCAGGTGGACCTGACCCAGACTGGCCGAGGCGCCGGCTCCGCCGCCTGACATGGGGTCGAGGCTCATCCTGACTTTGAACGGACCGTCGCCGACGGCGGTGCGGTTGATGCGGAAGCCGAACCGCTGGGCGGGGTCGTGCGCCGCCTCCGAGAAGGGCGCGTGGGGAAAGATCGATGGACGGCCCAGCTCCGTCTCGCCCCGGGGGCCGACCAGCGCGAACACCAGTTGGACGGGCCGGCCGTCGGCCGCCGGGCTGAAGGCGGTGACGGTCACCACCACATAGTCGGCGGCGCAGCGGGGCGAGTCCTCGATCACGGCGACGGCCAGGGCCGGTTGGCCAACCAGGGCGACGGTCTGGGCCCGCGCCGGCGCGCAGCCGCCGAGGACGGAAAGGGCGGCCAGAATGGAGAGGGCGCGACGCAGGGACATATCGACTGCAACCTGCGCGCGCCCTGTGGTCAAACGATGACGACTTCGACCGTGGCGTGGGCCGCCGCCTGCGGCACGGGCGCACCGGTCTTGCTGTCCACCGGCTCAAGGCGCAATCGGATCTCGTCGCTCCCGGTCGAAAGACCCGCGCCCTGCAGATCGCGCAGGGCCTGGGTGATGTCCGAGGAGACGGCGACGCCGCCGGCGCCGTCATGACCGGCATGGGCGCCCGCGCCGAAGAAGCCGATGGTGGTCACGTAGCCGGCGTCGCCCAGGTCCTTCTGTTCCGGTCCGCCGGCGGAGTCGACGAACACCTTGACCTGCACATCGTCCGACGGCGGGGTCAGGCCGCGGATGAAGGCCACCACCCGCGAGCCGAGCAGGGCCTGCGCGGCGGTCGGGCGCGCGACGGCGCCGAGCGCGGAGAAGGTCTGCTTCAACGTCGGGGAGCCGGTAGGGACGGCGAACTCGAAGTCGCCTCCGCCGGTCATGGCTCGAGCGCCGAGCGCGCGAACGCCCAGGTCGGTCGCCGCCGACGCCGATCCCCGTTCAAACACTGCCTGCAGGCGCAGGTCGGCGATCTGCAGCCGGGAGCTGGCCGCTCTCAGCGGCCTCGGGCCATAGCTGTAGCCGAGGTTGGCGATGTTCTGCACGGCCGCCGGACTGGCCGAGTACCAGGAGCCGTCCGGCGCCAGGTAGTTGTCCTGGAAGACCATGTCCCGCCACAGGGGATCGGACGTGTTCTGCCGGCCCATGCCGTTCCACAGCCACCAGATGTGGTCGATGTTGCCGTGGTGCATCTGAAAGATCGGATCCATCGGCGAACGCGCCGTCGGCATCCATCCGCCCAGCATCATGTGGACGTTGTTGTGCGGCGTCGCCTCGAGCGTTCCCTGGATGCCGGTGCGGGTGGTGATCCAGCTCTGGGCAAGGCTGTTCTGGCCCTGCGGCCGGGACGTGCCGAACAGCTCATAGTTGGTCTCGCCGAAGATCTGCTGCATGACCGCCGGCCCGACGATGTTGTCAGGCAGTGAGAGGCTGTTGTTCCGGCCGGCTTCGTACAGCGGGTTCGGCCGGCCCTTGTAGGTCGGGTCGGAGAAGGCCTGTGGCGGCGTGCGGTTGGCTGTCCAATCCCAGTAGGGCATCGCGAAGGCGGCATAGCCCGTCACCGCCCGGATCATTCGTTCGTACATTGTGACGTAGGCCCGGTGCCAGGGCAGGAAGTACCAGTTGCCGTGCGGGCACTTGTTGAAGCCGCGGTCCGTGCCGTGGATGTTGGCCATATCCGTCCAGGTGGGCCCCTGCCCGGCCGTCCGGGCCTTCAGAATGGCCACGCCGTCGCGCAGCGCCGTCAGTTCCGGACCATCGAGCTGCAGGGTGGCGATATTCTTCCGGACAGGCAGCGGCGCGGCCAGGGCGCGGGCGCCCGGCGCGACGCCGGCGAAGACGAGTGTCCCGCCCGAGCTGATGAGTGTCAGGGCCGTCCGACGCGAGATCATGACCGTGGTTCCCCTATGCAGGGCGCCACTATGGAGCAACTGGATATATCACGCAACCATAGGAAGATTTGACTTCCACAGGCCCGCGCACCTTTGGCCGGCTCAAGGTCGGGGTGTTGAAAGCTCCGGCCTTCTGGACGCCATCGGACGACTAGACGTCCACCGCCGCGTCCAGCGCGTTTTCCTGGATGAACTCGCGGCGCGGCTCGACCAGGTCGCCCATCAGGCGACTGAACATGTCGTCGGCGTCGTCGGCGTGGTTGACGCGGACCTGGAGCAGGGTGCGGGCCTCCGAGTCCAGGGTGGTCTCCCACAGCTGCTCGGGGTTCATCTCGCCCAGGCCCTTGTAGCGCTGGATCGACAGGCCCTTGCGGCCGGCGTCCATGACCGCGCCGACCAGGTCGAGCGGGCCGCGCACCGTGGTGCTCTTGTCCTTGCGGCGGAACACCGCCAGCCCGGAGAAGATCTCGGCCAGGGCGGCGGCGCGTTCGGACAGGCGCCGGGCGTCGGCTGCCTGCAGCAGCGCGTCCTCGAGCACGATCTTCTCGGAGACGCTGCGTTTGATGCGGCTGAACACGAAACCGGTCGCGCCGCGCTCGCCGGACCAGGGGCCATCGCCCTCCTCGGCGTAGAGGTTCAGGCGCTCGGCGGCCGCCTGGGGATCGGGGGTCTCGCTCATCAGGCCGGCCAGGGCCGACTGCTCGATGGCGAAGGCCGGCGCCCGGGCCGACAGGCGGTCGATGTTGGCCTTGGCCGTGCGCGCCAGGTTGACCAGGGCCAGCAGGTCCTGGCCGGTCATCCGCTCGCCGGTCGACAGGTCCAGCTCCGCCCCCTCGACGCCCTCGTCGATCAGGAAGGTCTCCATCTCGGGGTCGTCCTTCAGGTAGCGCGAGGACTTGCCCTTGGTGGCTTTGTAGAGCGGCGGCTGGGCGATGTAGAGGTAGCCGCGCTCGATCACCTCCGGCATCTGCCGGTAGAAGAAGGTCAGCAGCAGGGTGCGGATGTGGGCGCCGTCGACGTCGGCGTCGGTCATGATGACGATGCGGTGGTAGCGCATCTTCTCGATGTTGAATTCGTCCCGCCCGATGCCGGCGCCCAGCGCCATGATCAGGGTGCCGACCTGCTCGGACGACAGCATCTTGTCGAACCTCGCCCGCTCGACGTTCAGGATCTTGCCGCGCAGCGGCAGGATGGCCTGGTTGTCGCGGTTGCGGGCCTGCTTGGCCGAGCCGCCGGCCGAGTCCCCCTCGACGATGAACAGCTCGGACTTGGCCGGGTCGCGTTCGGAGCAGTCGGCCAGCTTGCCGGGCAGGCTGGTGATGTCGAGCGCGCTCTTGCGCCGGGTCAGTTCGCGGGCCTTGCGGGCCGCTTCCCGGGCCGAGGCGGCCTCGGCGATCTTGCCGACGATGGCCTTGGCCTCGACGGGATGTTCCTCGAACCAGGTCGCCAGGCCTTCCTGGACCAGGCCTTCGACGGCCGGCCGCACCTCGGAGGAGACCAGCTTGTCCTTGGTCTGGGAGCTGAACTTGGGATCCGGCACCTTGACCGACAGCACGCAGGTCAGGCCTTCGCGGGCGTCCTCGCCGGTGACCGAGATCTTCTCCTTCTTGGCCATGCCGGAGCTCTCGGCATAGTTGGTGATGACCCGGGTCAGCGCCGCGCGGAAGGCCGACAGGTGGGTGCCGCCATCCTTCTGCGGGATGTTGTTGGTGAAGCACAGCATGTGCTCGTGGTAGCTGTCGTTCCACTCCAGCGAGAGGTCGATCTCGACCTTCTCGCGGGCCCCGCGGATGACGATCGGCGCCTTGATCAGCGCCGTCTTGGCCTTGTCCAGGTGGCGGACGAAGGCCTCGATGCCGCCCTCGTAGTGCAGGATCTCTTCCCACGGTTCGGCGTCGCGCAGGTCGCGGAAGTGAATGGTCACGCCGCTGTTGAGGAAGGCCAGCTCGCGCAGCCGGTGCTCCAGCGTCTTCCGGTCGAACTCGATGAAGGCGAAGGTCGTCGTCGACGGGAAGAAGGTGACCTGGGTGCCGGTCAGGGGCTTGCCCTCGCGGCTGTCGCCCTCGCCGCGGATCGGCGCGTCGCCGGTGATCTTCAGCGAGGAGACCGCATCGCCGCGCTCGAAGCGCATCTGGTGCGACTTGCCATTGCGGAAGATCTTCAGCTCCAGCCAGTCGCTGAGCGCGTTGACCACCGAGACGCCCACGCCGTGCAGGCCGCCGGAGACCTTGTAGCTGTTCTGGTCGAACTTACCGCCGGCGTGCAGCTGGGTCATGATGACCTCAGCGGCGCTGACGCCTTCGCCCTCGTGCATGTCCACCGGGATGCCGCGGCCGTCGTCGGTGACGGTGCAGGATCCGTCGGCGTTGAGGATCACCTCGACCTTGGTCGCGTGCCCGGCCAGCGCCTCGTCGATGGCGTTGTCGACGACTTCGTAGACCATGTGGTGCAGGCCGCTGCCGTCATCGGTGTCGCCGATGTACATGCCGGGCCGCTTGCGCACCGCGTCCAGGCCCTTGAGCACCTTGATGGAGTCGGCGTCGTATTCGCCGTTGTGCTGCGGCTCGGAAACGTCTTCGATTTCGTCGGTCATCTATCGGTCCAGAACGGTCAGGCCGGACGGCTCCACACGGACGCCGAGGGCCCGACCCTTGAAGGGGTCGAACAGCGACTCGTCGGTTCCAGTCAGGAAGGCCTGGAGGTCGAGCGCCGCGATTTCGTCGGCCAGCGCGGCCCGGCGGAGCGGGTCCAGGTGCGCGGCGACTTCGTCGAGCAACAATACAGGACTTGGCGCTGATTCTACACGGGAAAGTCTGGCCGCCTGGGCCAGAACGAGGTTCAGAATCAAGGCTTTCTGCTCGCCGGTCGAACATTCGGCGGCCGGGCGGTCCTTTTCGGCGTGAACCACGGCCAGATCGCCCCGGTGCGGACCGGTCAGGGCCCGTCCCGCCGCCCCGTCCCGGCCCCGCGCGGCGGCCAGGGCGGCGGCCAGTCGGGCCTCGATATCGGCGAAGTCGATGCCGCTCGCCGCCAGCTGCTCCCACTCGCCGGTCAGGCTCAGCGCCGCCTGCGGGAAGGGCCGGTCGCCCCGGTCGTCGATCTCCGACTGCAGCACCGCCAGCGTCCGGGCCCGCGCCTCCGCCATCAGGGCGCCGGACTCGGCCAGCCGGGCCTCCAGCGCCGACAGCCAGACCGGGTCGGGCTCGGTCCCGCTTTCCCCGGCGTCGGTCAGCAGCTTCATCCGCTCCTTCATCGCCTTGTCATAGGCGGCGGCATGGGCGGCGTGCTTGGGCTCGGCGGCGAACACCAGCCGGTCGAAGAAGCGGCGGCGGTCGCCGGCGGCCTCCAGGAACAGCCGGTCCTGGGCCGGGGTCAGCCAGATCGGCCGGATATGGTCAGCCAGCCTTCCAGGCGGGACCGTGTCGCCCTCGATCCGTACGATGCGCCGCGCCGCGCCCGGCTGCTCGATCCCGGTGCCGATCCGCACCGCGTCGTCGTCGCCCCAGACCAGCGCCGACACCGCCCAGGCCCGGCCGGTCTTCTCGCCCGGCAGCCGCCGCCCGACCTCGGCGATCGGCGAGCCGCGCAGGCCGCGCCCCGGCGACAGCAGGCTGATCGCCTCCAGAAGATTGGTCTTTCCCGCCCCGTTCGGCCCCCACAGGCAGACGCTCGCCCCGTCCGGCGACAGCTCCGCCCGCTCATAGGAGCGGAAGTCGGTCAGGGTCAGGTTGGTGATCACCGAGCGCATGGGGGTCCGTACCATGCTCCCCTTTCATCCGTCATGGCCCGGCTCGTCCGGGCCAGCCATGCGTGGTCAGTTGGCAGGCGTCCTGCGTGCTTCGACACGCGCTCTTCGAGCGCTGCTCAGCATGACGTGGGTGAATAGCCTTCCAGATACGTCATCCTGAGCAGCCGCGAAGCGGCGTGTCGAAGGACGCACGGCGACCGCAGTGTTCATGGCTGGCCCGAACACGTCGGGCCATGACGGCCTCTGGAGGCGGCGCCCTACCGCGCGCCCAACCTCACCAGCACCTCCTTCGGGATTCCGTAGTGCTCGATCAGCGGCTTCTGGTTCCGCTGGCCCATCAGTTCGCGCTGGATGAACAGGCCCCAGACCGCGTCGGCGGCGGCCTTGAGCGCGGCCGGGCGGTCCGCCTCCGGCGCCGCCTTCAACGCCGCCAGCGTCGTCTCCACCCGCGTCCCCGCCCGCCCGAGCGAGGCCGCCTGCTCGGCCATCAGCTCGGTCTGCAGGCCGGCGTCGAACGGGTCGGTCTTGGCGGTGAACAGCGACTGGGGCAGGCGCAGGGACATGGTCGCACTGTAGTGAAGGGCGGCGCGAATGCGTAGTGTCCCGACATGGCTCCGCCGCGCGACACCCTGATCCGAAAGGCCAGCCCCGACGACGCCGGCGCGCTGAGGGCGATCCTGCGGGACACCTTCGAGAGCACCTGGCTGCCCCAGCTGACCCCAGAGGCCGCGGCGGCCTACCGGCGCGAAGACCGGCCGGCCGCCTATGTCGGCGAGCGCGGGCTGCTGTTCGTCGTGGCCGAGGTCGGCGGCGAAGTGGTCGGTCTCGTCGACTGGAACGGCGACTTCGTGAACGCGCTGCACGTGTTGGCGAGCCACGCGCGGTCGGGCGTGGGGAGCCGCCTGATGGATCATGCCGAGGCCGCGATGGCGGCGGCGGGCCATGCCCAGGCGCGGCTGGAGACCGACACCTTCAACACCCGCAGCCAGGCGTTCTACGCGCGGCGCGGTTACCGCGAGGCGGGCCGCTATCCGGACGAGGAATGGAACAGCGGCCTTACGACGTTGCTGCTGGTGAAGGCATTGGGGACAGACACCTAGGTGTCTGTCCCTAGCCCCGGAACTGCCGCATCAGCGCTTCTTCCGGGTAGGCCCGCCGCTCGTCGTTGCTGACCCCGCGATACGGTCCAAGCTCCATCAGCCGATGGAAGATGGTCATCGCCTCATACGGCGAGTGGGCCTCGAACGTCGTCACCAGCCGGGCGTCGATGTCGAGCTGCGAGCGCAGCTCGTCTCCATCCGGTCCGGCGATCATGCAGACGGGAAGCCAGCGGCCGTCGTCGTCCGTCGATTCCCATATCTCGTGGAGGAGCGCCGCCAGCGGCGTCTACACCCGCAGCGGCATCAGCACGTACTTCACGCCGGCGTCGGTCGGATCGAGCACCAGCGTCGGGGACGCCGGGTCGGCGAAGCGGAACTCGGCGATCTCGCCGCCGATCTGGCCGGTGACGTCGAGCAGGTAGCGGGCGTTGAAGCCGATCTCGAAGCTGTCGCCGTCGTAGTCGATCTCCAGCTCCTCGACGCCCTGGCCGGCTTCCATGTTGCGGACGGTCAGGGTCATGCGGCCGGGCTCGACGGCCATCTTCACCGACCGGCTCTTCTCGGCCGAGATGGTGGCGACGCGGTCGACGGCCTGGGCGAACAGGGTGTTGTCGACCAGCATGATCTTGGCGTTGTCGCGCGGGATGACCCGCATGTAGTCGGGGAAGCTCCCGTCGATGACCTTGGAGGTCAGGGCGGCGGCCTGGCCGAACTCGAAGCGCACCTTCTGGGCGCTGACCTGGAAGTCGACCGTCTCGCCCGCGTCGTCGAGCAGGCGGCGGACCTCGTTGATGGTCTTGCGCGGGATGATCACGCCGGGCTGGCCGGCGGCGCCCTCGGGGGCCGGCATCTCGGCGAGCGCCAGGCGGTGGCCGTCGGTGGCCACGCAGCGCAGCATCGCCTGGCCGTTCTCGACCACCGTGTGCACGTACAGGCCGTTCAGGTAGTAGCGCGTCTCCTCGGTGGAGATGGCGAAGCGGGTCTTGTCGATCAGGCGCGCCAGGTCATTGGCGTCGACCGGGATGCGGGCCGACAGGCCGTCTGAGCTCATCACCGGGAAGTCGCCGGCCGGCAGCACCGGCAGGTTGAACTTCGACCGACCGGCCTGGACCTGCAGCCGGGGGTCGTCGCCGGTGAAGGACAGCGACACGTCCGCCCCCTCCGGCAGCTTTCGGACGATCTCGTACAGCGTGTGGGCCGGGGCGGTGATCTGGCCGGGTACATCGACCTGGGCCACGCCCTGGTCGATGATCTCCATGTCCAGGTCGGTCGCTGAGAAGCCCACCTGCTCGCGCTCCGCCGTCAACAGGACGTTGGAGAGGATCGGAATGGTGTTGCGCCGCTCGACGACGCTCTGCACATGCCCGAGGGCCTTCAGCAGCGCCGTCCGCTCGATGGTAAGCTTCATGTCTCGTCCGAGGTCCGGAAGGTGACAGGCGAATCGTCGAGGCCCCCGCCGGTTCGCCTGAAAAGGGGACTGCCGACATTAGCGGAATCAGCGGCTTGCGGAAGGGGGGAGGGGGTGACCCAACCCCAAGAAAAGCCCTCCTCCTCGATGGAGGAGGGTTGGGTGGTGGCGTGGCCGCTGATCTGAAGGAAGGGTTCTGGTGGCGCTGGCGCCATTCAGCGCTCTCCCCGCACCGCCGGAGCCGCACCACCATCCCCGGCCCTTCCTCCATCGAGGAGGAAGGGAGATCAGCTACGCCTTCGTGTCCACCGCCCCGCCGCTGGCATCGCCCTCGGCGGCGTAGGGATTGGAGGCCGGCGTGTCGGCGGCCGGCTGGGCGGCTCCGCCCTTGGCGGCGACCACGACCATGGCCGGGCGGACGATGCGGCCCTGCAGCTCGTAGCCGGCCTGCAGGGTCTTGATCACCGCGCCGGGCGCCACGCCGTCGCCGGCCGGCTGCTCCATCATCGCCTGGTGCTGGTGCGGGTCGAACTTGCCGCCCTTTTCCGGGGCCAGCTTCTTGAGGCCGTTGCGCTCGAAGGCGCTCATCAGCTCCTTGAAGGTCATGTCGACGCCGACGACGAAGTTCTTGACCATCTGGTCTTCGCTGTCGCGCGGCGCGTGGGTGGTGGCGGCGGTCAGGTGGTCGGCGACGCCGAACAGGTCGCGGGCGAACTTCTGGATCGCGTAGGCGCGGGCGTCGTTCTGCTCGCGCTCGGCCCGGCGGCGGGTGTTGTCGGCCTCGGCGGCGTAGCGCAGCACCTGCTCCTTCAGCGCGGCGTTCTCGGCCTTCAGCGCTTCGATGTCAGCGTCGAGCGCCGCCTCGAGGGTCTCGAGGTCCTCATCATGGCCGTTGGCCGGGGTCTCCTGGTCACTCATCTCTTCATCCGTCCAGCATTCGGCCGAGCACCCGCGCGGTGTAGTCCACCAGCGGGATCACCCGGGCATAGTTCAAACGCGCAGGCCCGATCACGCCGATCGCGCCCAGCACCTTCTGTCGGCCCGACATATAGGGCGCCGCGATCAGGGCGGAACCCGAAAGCGAGAAAAGTCGCGTTTCCGCGCCGATGAATATCCGCACCCCCTGGGCGTCGCGGACGTCATCGAGCAAACCGATCAGCTGCTCCTTCTGTTCCAGATCGTCGAACAGTCGGCGGACCTTCTCCAGGTCCTCCACGGCGTTGGCGTCGCCCAGCAGGTTGGCGCGGCCGCGGACGATCAGCGAGCGGTCGGCGTCCTCGCCCCCGCCCCAGGCGGCAAGGCCGTCCTCGACCAGCCGGGCGGCGGTCTCGTTCAGTTCGCGGCGGGCGCGGTCGAGCTCGGCCCGCATCTCGCTGCGCGTCTCGGTCAGGGTGCGGCCCTTCAGCCGGGCGCCCAGGAAGCTGGACGCCTCCAGCAGGGCCGAGGGCGTCAGGCCGGGGGCCAGCCGCATCAGCCGGTTCTCGACCTGGCCGTCGTCGAAGACCATGACCGCCAGCGCCTGGTCGGGACCCAGCGCCACGAACTCCACATGCTTGACCCCGGCCTCGCGCACCGGGCTGACCACGATGCCGGCGCCGCCGGCCAGGCCCGACAGGATGCCGCTGGCCTCGTTCAGGGCATCTTCGAAGCTGCGACCGCGCACCGACAGGCGGGCGTCGATCTCGCGCTTCTCCGCCTCGCCGACATCGCCCACCTCCAGCAGGCCGTCGACGAACAGCCGCAGGCCCGCGTGGGTCGGCAGGCGGCCGGCGCTGCTGTGCGGCGAATCGAGCAGGCCCAGCTGGGCCAGGTCCTGCAGGGTGTTGCGGATCGAGGCCGGCGACAGCTGGATGCCGCCGCGCGACAGGGTGCGCGAGCCGATCGGCTCGCCGGTCTCCAGATACGCCTCCACCACGCGCCGGAAGATGTCGCGCGCGCGGTCATCCAGGTCGGTCAGGGTCGGGGTCGGCGCGAGGCCGCCGGTGAGGATCGAGGACATGATGTTCACTTCAAGGGCCGTGGACGACCCTTCCCCCGATAGGATAGGCAGCCCCTGCCCGCGCGCAAGCCGCGCAACGCTTTGAAGAGACAGATGATGCGACCGTCAGAACGCGCCCACGACCAGATGCGGGTCGTGACCCTCGAAACCGGGGTCAACCGCTACGCCGAGGGCTCGTGCCTGGTGACGTTTGGCCACACCAAGGTGCTGGTCACCGCCAGCGTCGACGAAGGCGTCCCCGGCTGGATGCGCGGCAAGGGCGCCGGCTGGGTCACGGCCGAGTACGGCATGCTGCCCCGCGCCACCCACACCCGCGGCCGCCGCGAGGCCGCCCAGGGCAAGCAGTCGGGTCGAACGCAGGAAATCCAGCGTCTGATCGGCCGCAGCCTGCGCGCCGTGGTCGACATGAAGGCGCTGGGCGAGCGCCAGATCCAGATCGACTGCGACGTGGTCCAGGCCGACGGCGGCACCCGCACCGCCTCGATCACCGGCGCCTGGGTCGCGCTGCGGCTGGCCACGAAGTACCTGCTCGACGAAGGCGTCATCAAGACCGACCCGATCCTGGACCAGGTGGCGGCGGTGTCCTGCGGCGTCTTCAACAACCTGCCGGTGCTCGACCTCGACTACGAGGAAGATTCCTCAGCCGAGGCGGATTCGAACTTCGTGCTGACCGGCGTGGGCGACATCGTCGAGATCCAGGCCACCGGCGAAAAGCGCGGCTTCACCCGCGCCGAGTTCGAGGCCCTCTACGGCCTGGCCGAAAAGGGCATCGGCGAGCTGTTCCTGCTGCAGCGGGCGGCGGTGGGGATGTAACCGACAGTCTCCCTCCCCGCATGGGGAGGGTGGACGGCCAAAGGCCGGACGGGTGGGGAACCGGACGAGCGCCGGTCAGCGCCGACCTCTCATCACCTTTGCCCCACCCGCTCCCTTCGGGAGCACCCTCCCCATTCGGGGAGGGAGGCAGATCTACGCCCCCCCGTACGCCTCTTCCTCCTCGTCCTCTTCCATGCCCGAGCCGCCGCCGGGTTCGAAGATGACGATGTCGCCGGGCTGGCAGGACAGCTCGCGGCAGAGGGCGTCGAGGGTGGAGAAGCGGATCGCGCGGGCCTTGCCGGTCTTCAGGATCGACAGGTTGGCGATGGTGACGCCGACGCGGTCGGCCAGCTCGGTCAGCGACATGCGCCGCTCCAGCAGGATCCGGTCGAGGGTGACCTTGATGGCCATGACAGACGCTCCCGGACGCTAGATGGTGAGCTCGGCTTCGCGACGAAGGCGGGCGCCCTCGCGGAAGACCTCGGCCAGCACGAAGACGACCAGCACCGAGAACCAGACGGTGATGTTGAAGCCGTCGATCTCCCAGCTCAGGGCCGGGGCGATGGCCAGCAGCAGGGCGTTCAGCGCGTAGCGGGCCAGCTCCATGCCGGCGAGCACGAAGCCGATCAGCCGAAGACGCGGGATGTTCTCCGGCTCGAACGGATCGCCGGCCGTCAGGGTGGCGAAGACCTTGCGCAGGCGGCTGAGGATGGCGATCAGCGCGCCCAGATAGAGCATGCCGTAGACCGCGAAGGTGGCGCCCAGCGCCGCCAGCTTGCCCGGCGTGACGTCGCCCTCGATCTTCAGGCGGTCGGCGACCTCGTGAAAGAGGTCAGGCACGAAGCTGATCGCCAGCAGACCGGCGATCACGCCCAGGGTCACCAGCGCCAGCATCGCGATGATGGCGAAATAGACGACGTCCAGGACGGTCTTCAGGAAGCTCGATACCGAGCCAGGTCCCAAGGCGCGCATGGCGCAACTCCCCCAATTCCGGCGCGTGTCGCGACGGTCGTTCCGTCCACCCCGCGCGGACGACAGATACGGGCGGCGGCAGGCCGCTCGCCCGTGGCTGTGGTTTCCGGGCGCCCCTCCGGGGGCCGGCTTCACCGGAAGGAACCCTGCGGGATCCCTCGGGAGAAGCCGGCCCTCAGGCGGGCGGCGAGAATGCCCTGACCGGGGCCCTCATGAAAGAGAGCCCGATCAGATCGAGTTGGTCACGAACAGCACCGCCGAAATCGGCAGAGCGACCAGAAGAGCGGCGTTGACCAGGGTCATCGCGATGGTGTCGACCAGGTTGGTCATCTTTTGCGCGGACATGTTTGTCTCCGTTGTGCAGTGCAACACGAATGAGGACCGTTCCTCACCCGGTGGGCAGCCCCTTGCGGCCCGTCCACGTCATCTATGTACGCAATCATCGATCTTCAATCAAAGGAATTATCGTTTATCGATATTAAACTTGCGTAACATCATTACATCAGCGTAATGCACTGCAGCATAAATCCCCGGCCTTGCGCGGGCGGGCGTTCGGGGCGAGGAAGACGGGGAGAGGATCCCCGCCATGCCGCTGCTGCTCGCCCCCGGAACCACCCTGGTCGCCGCCACCCACAATCCGGGCAAGGCGAAGGAACTGGTCGCCCTGCTGGACGGCCGGTTCACCATCCTGTCGGCGGGCGAGCTGAACATCCCCGAGCCTGACGAGACCGAGAGCACCTTCGTCGGCAACGCCCTGCTCAAGGCGCGTCATGCCGCCGACCTGTCCGGGAAGATCGCCATCGCCGACGACAGCGGCCTGTCGGTCACCGCGCTGGACGGCGCGCCCGGCATCTTCTCCGCCCGCTGGGCCGGCCCGTCGAAGGACTTCGGCGAGGCCATGGCCAAGGTCGAGGCGCGGATGATCGAGACCGGGTCCGATGACCGCTCCGCCTGGTTCACCAGCGCCCTGGCCGTGGCCTGGCCGGACGGGCCGTCGGTGGTGGTCGAGGGGATCGTGCGCGGCGACCTGGTCTTCCCGGGCCGGGGCGACAACGGCTTCGGCTACGATCCGATCTTCGTGCCTGCCGGCTACGACCAGACCTTTGGCGAGATGGACCCGGCGGCCAAGGACGCCATCAGCCACCGCGCCGTCGCCTTCGCCAAGCTCAAGGCCGCGCTGTTTTGACCGACCTCTCGCCGCTGGGCGTCTATGTCCACTGGCCCTACTGCGCGCGGATCTGTCCCTATTGCGACTTCAACGTCGTGCGCGATCGCGGTCAGGACGAGCAGGCCGCGCTGGCGGACGCCATCATCGCCGACCTGACGGCGCAGCGCGCGCTGACCGGCCCCCGGCGGCTGGTGTCGGTATTCCTCGGCGGCGGCACGCCGTCGCTGATGGAGCCGGCCTGGGCGGCGCGAATCATCGAAACGGCGAAGGGCCTCTGGACGCCGGGCGCCGAGGTGGAGGTGTCGCTGGAGGCCAATCCCACCGACGCCGAGGCCGGCCGCTTCGCCGCGTTCCGCGAGGCGGGCGTCAACCGCCTCTCGCTGGGCCTGCAGTCCTTCGACGACGCGGCGCTGAAGTTCCTGGGCCGCAATCACGACGCGGCGCAGGCGCGGCGGGCGGCGGACGTGGCGGCGGCGACCTTCCCGCGCCTGTCGGTGGACCTGATCTACGCGCTGCCGGACCAGACACCGGCCGCCTGGCGCGAGCAGCTGGCGGCGGTCATCGACCTGGGCGCCGAGCACGTCTCGCCCTACCAGCTGACCATCGAGGCCGGCACGGCCTTCGACCGGGCGGTGCGGCGCGGGACCTTCGTCCCGCCAGACGACGAGACCGGTTCGGCCCTCTACGACATGACCCAGATCACGCTCGAGGCCGCCGGGTTCGAGGCCTACGAGGTCTCCAACCACGCCCGGGGCGAGGCGGCGCGGTCGCGGCACAACCTCGTCTACTGGCGCGGCCAGGACTACGTCGGCGCCGGTCCCGGCGCGCATGGGCGGTTGACGCTAGGCGGCGTTCGCACGGCGACGACCGCCGCGTCGGGCGTGGCGGACTACATCCGTGCGGTCGCTGACGCCGGAACCGGGTTCGAGTCCGAGGCGCTCACCCCGGTCGAGGCCGCCGAGGAGCGGATCCTGATGGGCCTGCGCACCTTCGAGGGCGTGGCCTGGGGCGAGCTGGCGGCGCTGGGGCTGGGGCCGGACAGCGGCGTGGTCGGTGATCTGGTTGGGCAGGGCCTGCTGGCCGAGGATCAAGAGCGACTGCGCGCCACGCCGGCCGGGCGGTTCGTGCTGGACGGGGTGACGCGGGCGCTGATCGTCGATTTCATAGTCCTCCCCGGAGCGAAGCGAGGGGGAGGTGGCCTCGCGGAGCGAGGTCGGAGGGGGCGGCGCCGGGGAAACAGAAGAGGGCTGCGACGGCGCCAATCCTTGACGGCCGCGCAGCCCCCTCCACCGCGCTCCACGCGGTCCCCCTCCCCGCCTGCGGCAGGGAGGATCGCCGTTCCTACTTCATCGTCGGGATGACGAAGCTCGAGTCCCCGACCTCGCCCTCGGGCCAGCGGGCGGTGATGGTCTTGACCTTGGTCCAGAACTTCACGCCCTCCATGCCGTGCTGGTTGGTGTCCCCGAACGCCGAGCGCTTCCAGCCGCCGAAGGTGTGATAGGCGACCGGCACGGGGATCGGCACGTTGATGCCGACCATGCCGACCTGGACCCGGCTGGCGAACTCGCGGGCGGTGCGGCCGTTGCGGGTGAAGATGGCGACGCCGTTGCCGTACTGGTGCTTGCTGGGAAGCTCGACCGCCTCCTCGAAGCTGTCGGCGCGGACCATCTGCAGCACCGGGCCGAAGATTTCCTCGTGATAGGTCTTCATGCCCGGCTTCACGCCGTCGAAGAAGCTCGGGCCGATGAAGAAGCCCTGCTCGTAGCCCTGCAGCTTGAAGTCCCGGCCGTCGACGACCAGCTCGGCGCCCTCATCCTTCCCGATCTGGATGTAGTCGGCGATCTTCTGGCGATGGGCGCTGGACACCACCGGGCCGTACTGGGCGTCGGCGTCGTTGCTCAGGCCGACCTTCAGGGTGTCGATCTCGGCGACCATCCGCTCGCGCAGCTCGTCGGCCACCGCCTTGCCGACCGGGACGACGACGGGCAGCGCCATGCAGCGCTCGCCGGCCGAGCCGAAGGCGGCGCCCGACAGGTCCTTGACCACCTGGTCGAGGTCGGCGTCGGGCATGACGATGCCGTGGTTCTTGGCCCCGCCCATCGCCTGGACCCGCTTGTTGTGCAGCGTGCCCTGCGAATAGACGTAGTGGGCGATGTCACTGCTGCCGACGAAGCTGACGGCCTTGATGTCCGGGTGTTGCAGGATAGCGTCGACGGCGGTCTTGTCGCCGTGCACGACGTTCAGCACGCCCTCCGGCGCGCCGGCCTCCATCATCAGCTCGGCCAGCCGGACGGGGACCGTCGGGTCCTTCTCCGAGGGCTTGAGGATGAAGGTGTTGCCCACCGCGATCGCCACGCCGAACATCCACATCGGGATCATGGCCGGGAAGTTGAACGGCGTGATGCCGGCCACCACGCCCAGCGGCTGGCGCATCGAATAGACGTCGATGCCGGGGCCCGCGCCCTCGGTGTACTCGCCCTTCAGCGCGTGCGGGATGCCGCAGGCGAACTCGATGACCTCCAGGCCGCGCTGGATGTCGCCCTTGGAGTCGGCGATGACCTTGCCGTGCTCGGCCGACAGCATTTCGGCCAGGTCCTGCATGTTGGCCTCGACCAGGCGCTTGAACTCGAACATCACCCGCGCCCGGCGCTGGGGATTGGTCGCCGACCAGGCGGGGAAGGCCTTCAGCGCCGCCAGGACCGCGAGGTCCAGTTCGCCGGCCGTGGCCAGCTGCACGCGGGCCTGGATCTCGCCGGTGTTGGGGTTGAACACCTCGCCGAAGCGGCCCGAGGCGCCCTCGAAGGACGAACCGTTCACGAAATGGCGGATGTCCCGCATGGCGATCTCCCGGAGGCGAGTTGAGGCCGGCGTTCTATGCCTTTCGGACTGTTCCGACTAGGCCGCTTTGCGCGCGCGCCGGGGGCTACTAGTCTCGGGTCATGGCCGACGCCGTGACAGTCTCGACGCAGGACGCCGCCGCCGCGCGGGCGGCGCATATCGTCGACGTGCTCATCGAGGAGCGGGCGCCGAAGCTGTCGGCCTCGCCGCTGTGGCCGCTGGTCCGCCCGCCGCTGTACCGACTTCTCGACTACCGCAAGGCGCGGACCATGGCCGACGCCATCTCGGTCATGGGCGGGCGCCAGGCGCTGGACTTCGTTTCCGACCTGCTGGCCCTGGAGGTCGAGGTCACGGGGCTGGAGCGCCTTCCGGCCGAGGGACGCTGCATCGTGGTGGCCAATCATCCGACCGGTATCGCCGACGGCATCGCGGTCTATGACGCGCTGAAGGTCGCCCGCCCCGACATCGTCTTCTACGCCAACTCCGACGCTCACCGGGTCTGCCCCCGCTTCGACGAGACCCTGATCCCCGTCGAGTGGGTGCCGGCCAAGCGAAGCCGCGACCGCACCCGCCTGACCCTGGCCATGACGAAGGAGGCGATGGAGGCCGAGCGGACGCTGATGGTCTTCCCGGCCGGGAAGCTGGCGCGCCGCGGACCCGACGGAGTGCTGGTCGATCCGGAGTGGATGCCGACCGCCCTGTCGGTGGCGGCCCGGTACGCCGCGCCGGTCGTTCCGCTGCACGTCGCCGGGCCCTGGGCGGCGATGTTCCATTTCTTCGACCGCTTCTCGCCCGAGCTGCGCGACGTCACCCTGTTCCACGAGCTGCTGAACAAGACCGGCCGCCGCTTCCGGATCGTGGTCGGCGAGCCGGTGACTCCCGATCGCCTGCCGCCCGACGCGGCGGTCGCCAGCGCGGCGCTGAAGGCCTATGTCGAGCGGGTGCTGCCCGCTTCCCCCGATACGCCGTTCGCATGATCCCGCCCGCGACGCTCGCCCTTGCGGACGACGCCGACACCGCGCGGCTGGGCGAGGCCGTGGCCCGCGCGCTGCGGACCGGCGAAGCCGTCTGCCTGACCGGGCCTCTCGGCGCCGGCAAGTCGACCCTGGCCCGGGCTCTGGTCCGCGCCCTGACGACGCCGGACGAGGATGTGCCCAGCCCGACCTTCACCCTCGTCCAGTTCTACGAAGGGGCGGCCTTCCCGCTGGCCCACTTCGACCTCTACCGCCTGACCAGCCCGGACGAGGCGTGGGAGATCGGCCTGGACGAAGCGCTGGACGAAGGCGCCGTCATCATCGAATGGCCGCAGCGGCTGGAAGGCGCCCTGCCGCCGGACCAACTCGATATAGAGATCGCCTTCGACGGGGAGGGGCGCCGGGCGCGCCTCTCGGCCCACGGAGCCTGGGAAGGACGCGCGCTTGAGTTCTGATCGTGAGACCCTCAAGGCCGCTTTCCTGGCCCGGCACGGCTACGGCGAGGCCCGTCGCCAGCCGTTGAGCGGCGACGCCTCGACCCGCGCCTACGAGCGGCTCCATCCGCCCGCCGGCGGCAGTCTGATCTTCATGGACCAGCCGCCGAAGGCCGAGAGCCCGGCCTGTCCGCCGGACGCCACGCCGGCGGAGCGCGAGGCGCTGGGTCCCAACGCCATCTACCGCCTGGCCGCCGGCCGTGTGGACGCCTTCGCCGCCTGCGCCGGCCACCTGTGCGCCATCGGCCTGTCGGCGCCCCGCGTGCTGGCCTTCGACGTCGAGGCCGGGCTGGCGGTGCTGGAGGACCTCGGCGACGGGCTCTACGCCGCCGAAATCGCCGCGGGGGCCGCCGACGAGGCCGAGCTCTACGACGCCGCCATCGACGCGCTGGTCGCCCTGCACGCCGCCCCGCCGCCGGAGACCCTGGAGCACGACGGCGTCGCTTGGCCGCTGCTGACCTATGACGACCTGGCGCTACGCTACGCCCAGGCGCTGTTCCCCGACTGGTTGCCCAGGCTGCGCCCGGCCTTCGCGCCCGACGCGGCGGCGCTGGCCGAATGGGAGGCGCTGTGGGCGCCGATCCGGGCCCGGGGCGAGGCTCTGGCGCAGGTGTTCTGCCACCGCGACTATCACGCCGAGAACCTGCTCTGGCTGCCCTCTCGCGAAGGCCCCGCCCGCGTCGGGCTGATCGACTTCCAGGACGCGGTGAAGGCCCACCGGGTCTGGGACCTCTCCATGCTGCTGCACGACGCCCGCCGCGACGTCTCGCCGGAGCTCGAAGCCCGCGCCCTCGACCGCTACTTCGCCGCCCATCCGGATCTCGACCGGGCGACCGTCATGGCCGACTACCATGCGCTGGGCGCGCTCAACGTGGCCCGCATCATCGGCATCTTCGCCCGGCTCGTCGTCCGTGACGGCAAGCCGCGGTACGAGGCCTTTCTGCCCCGCCTGTGGGGCTATCTCGACAGCTGCCTGGCCGATCCGGGCATGGCCGGGATGAAGGCCTGGTTCGACCGGAATGTGCCGGCGGAGGCCCGGTCATGAGCGGGCCGAAAGTCGCCATGGTGCTGGCCGCGGGCCTGGGCACCCGCATGCGCCCGCTGACCGACGACCGGCCCAAGGCCCTGGTCGAGGTCGGCGGCAAGGTCCTGATCGACCACATGCTCGACCGCTTGGCCCAGGTCGGCGTCGAGACGGCGGTGGTCAACGTCCACGCCTTCGCCGATCGGCTCGAGGCGCACCTGCGGGCGCGCGACGCCACCGGCGTCCTGCCGCGCATCATCATCTCCGACGAGCGGGCCGAGCCGCTGGAGACCGGCGGCGGCATCAGGCACGCGCTGCATCTGTTGCCGGACACGCCGTTCTGGGTGGCCAACATCGACTCCGTCTGGATCAACGACGACGACCAGGCGCTCGAGGCCGTGGCCGCCGCCTGGGATCCGGAAGCGATGGACGTCTGCCTGCTGACCGCCTCGACCGCGGAGTCGATGGGCTTTCATGCGACCGGCGACCTGTTCCTGAACACCGCCGGCCATGTCCGCTTCAAGGACGCCGGCGAGCAGGCCCCGCTGGTCTATGTCGGCGTCCATATCTGCAAGCCGTCGGTGGTCGCCGACGGCCCGGACGGACCGTTCGGCCTGCTGCCGATCTGGAAGCGGCTGACACAGACCGGCCGGGTTCACGGCGTGGCGCCCCGGGGCTGTGGATGCACGTCGGCGACCCCGGGGCCCGCGACGCCGCCGAAGCCCGATTGGCCGCCGGATGACCGGTCCCTTCGAGCGCGCGGCCCCCCGCTGGTTCTCGATCCCGGCCCACCGGTCCTTCCTCGACGATCTCGCGACCGGCCTGGTCGCCGCCCTGCCCGACCCCGAGGCCCTGGCCGAGGCCGTTGTGCTGGTCCCGACCCGTCGCGGGGCGAGGGTGCTGGCCGAAGCCTTCGTCGGCGCGGTCGGCGGCCGGGCGACCCTGCTGCCCCAGATCCGCGCCATCGGTGACCTCGACGAGGGCGAGCCGCCGTTCGAGCCCGGCGACCTGTCGCTGGACATTCCCCCCGCCGTCGATCCGCGCACGCGACGTTTCGAGCTGGCGCGGCTGGTGGCGCGCGACGGCAAGATCGGCCGCCGCCTTGACGCCGCCGGCGCGCTGGAGATGGCCGACGCCCTGGCCCGCTTTCTGGATGACCTGCAGATCGAGGAGGTCAGGCGACCGCTCGACCGGTTGGACAGCCTGGTCGAGCTGGAGATGGCCGCCCATTGGCAGCGCTCGACCGGCCTGCTGCGCATAGCGCTGGAGGCCTGGCCGACCTGGCTGGCGGAGCGCGGGCTGATCGACGTGGCGGAGCGGCGGGTGCGGCTGCTCGACGCCCTCACCGCGCAATGGACCCGCCATCCGCCCTCCCACCCGCTGATCGCGGCCGGTTCGACCGGCACGGCGCCGGCCACCGCCCGCCTGCTGGTCGCCGTCGCCGAGGCTCCGCGCGGCGCCGTGGTGCTGCCGGGCCTCGACGAAGGCCTGGCCGACGACGCCTGGCTCAAGGTCGAGGATCAGCATCCACAGGCCGCCATGAAGCGCCTGCTCGAGGTCCACGCCGGGGTCGGCCGGGGCGGGGTGAGCCCCTGGCTTCCCGACGCCGACAGCCGGGGGCGGTGGCGCCGGCGGGTGATCAACGAGGCGCTCCGTCCGGCCGAGGCCACCGCCGACTGGCGCGATGTCCTCGACAGTCTGCGCGAGGAAGGGGCGGTCGATGGCGTCGATCCCCTCGCCGAGGGCCTGGCCGGACTGTCGGTGATCGCCACGCGCCATGAGGAAGAAGCCGCCGACGTCTGCGCCCTGCTGCTGCGCGAGACGCTGGAAGACCCGGACCGGACCTGCGCCCTGGTCACCCCCGATCTGGCTCTGGCCCGACGGGTCAGCGCCCGCCTGGCGCGGTTCGGCGTCATCGCCGACTCCTCGGCCGGGACGCCGCTGGCCGGATTCCCCGTCGCGGTGCTGGCCCGGCTGGTCGCCGACCAGGCCGTGGACCCCCTTTCGCCGGTGCTGATGCTGGCGATCCTGAAGCATCCGCTGACGAGGCTGGACCGCCTGCCGGAGGAGCTGACCTCGGCGGCGACGCGACTGGAGCGGACCGGTCTTCGCGGCGCGCGGCCCGGCGATCGCGACAGCCTGATGGCCCGGCTGGACGATCCCGAGGTCGTGGCCCTGGCCGAGGACCTGCTCGGCGCGCTGGACATCCTCGCCCTGGCCTTCGCCGATGGCGAGGTCGCCGTGGACGAGGCGGCGCGTGGCCTGACCCTGGCGCTGGAATCGCTGGGCGGACCGGGCGTCTGGAACGGCGCCGACGGCGAATGCGCCGCCGCCCTGCTGGCCGGGCTGATCGAGGACGGCGCCGCGCTGCCGCCCGTGTCGCCGCGCAACTTCGTCGACCTGCTGGCCATGCTGCTGGACGGCGAGACCCTGCGGTCGGGCGGGGTGCATCCGCGCCTGCGCATCCTGGGCGCCCTGGAGGCGCGCCTGCTGCGCGCCGACCGGCTGGTGCTGGCGGGGCTCGAAGACGGCGTCTGGCCGCGCGGCGCGCCGATCGACCCCTTCCTGTCGCGCCCCATGCGCGAACGTCTCGGCCTGCCATCGCCCGAGCGGCGGCTGGGCCTGACCGCCCACGATTTCGCCCAGGCCGCCTGCGCGCCGGAGGTGACCCTGGTGCACAGTCAGCGCCGCGAGGGTTCGCCAGCCGTGGAATCGCGCTGGCTCTGGCGCCTGCGGACCCTGGCGCGCGGCGCGGGCGTCAAGCTGCCCGGCCGGCCGGAACTGCTGGACTGGGCGCGGGCCCTGGACGCGCCGGGCGCCTACGCGCCCTATCCCCGGCCCAACCCCAGCCCGCCGGTCGAGGATCGTCCCGACCGTTTCGCCGTCACCCGCATCGAGGCACTGACCCGCGACCCCTACGGCGTCTGGGCCCGCGACATCCTGCGGCTGTACCGCCTCGACCGGCCCGACGAGCCCGTCGAGTCCAAGGCCCGGGGGACCGCCATCCACACCGCCTTCGAGCACTTCGCCGAGGCCTGGGAAGACGGCGAGCCCGCCGATCCGCCCGGCCTGTTCGAGCGGCTCTACCTCGACGCCCTCGTCGCCCAGGGTCTGCCCAGGTCCGCCCTGGCGCGTGAGCGGGCGCTGGCCCGCGAAACGGCGCAGTGGGCGACGCTGCTGGAGCGCAGCCGCCGCGCCGACGGCCGGGCGATCCATGTCGAGCGCGAAGGGCGGCTTCACCTGCCGGTCGAGGGGCGGACCATCACCCTGACCGCCAAGGCCGACCGCATCGAGATCACGCCCGAGGGCCTTGGCCACGTGCTGGACTTCAAGACCGGCGGCGCGCCGTCCGCCAAGCAGATCAGCACCGGCTTCTCGCCCCAGCTGACCCTGACCATGGCCATCCTGACCGCCGGCGGCTTCGAGGGACTGCTGCCCGAGGCGGGGGATCTCACCTACCTGAAGGTCACCGGGCGCACGCCGCCGGGCGAGGTGATCATCCGCGGAAAGGCGGGCGACGAGAGCGCCACGGCCGCCGCCGAGGCCTATGAAGGCGTCCTGAAGCTGCTGGCGCTCTATCAGGACCCGGCCCGGGGCTACCTGTCGCGCACGGCCCCGCAGTTCGTGAAGACCTGGGCCGGCGACCATGATCACCTGGCGCGGGTGTTCGAATGGTCCACCGGCGGCGAAGGGGAGGCCGGCGAATGAGTTCTGCATGATCCCCACCAGCGCCGGGCCGCCGATCCGGCGGTCAACGCCTTCGTCACCGCCAACGCCGGTTCGGGCAAGACCAAGACCCTGATCGATCGCGTGGCCCGGCTGCTGCTCGGCGACGTGCGGCCCGCGGCCATCCTCTGCGTGACCTACACCAAGGCCGCCGCCGCCGAGATGCAGCGCCGGCTGTTCGACGTGCTCGGCGGCTGGTCGGTCATGGAGGATGGGGAACTGACCCGGGAACTGGCGCGGCTGGAGGGCGAGGAAGCCCCCCGCGATGCGCTCGGCCTGTCCCGCGCCCGCACCCTGTTCGCCAAGGCGCTGGAGACGCCGGGCGGACTGAAGATCCAGACCATCCACGCCTTCTGCGAGAAGCTGCTGCGCCGGTTTCCGCTGGAAGCCGGCGTGTCGCCGACCTTCAAGGTCATGGACGACCAGGCCTCGGCCCTGATCGCCGCCGAGGCGCGGGCCGACGTGGCCCGCTACGCCCTCGACATCGAGGGACCGCTGGCCGACGCCTATGCCCGGCTGGCCGTCGCCCTCGACTTCGAGACCTTCAACAAGCTGTTCTCCGACTTCGAGCACAAGCGCGACGCCATCGCCGCCTATGTTGAACGTTGCGGCGGGTACGAGGGCATGCAGGCCCACGTCTGGGCGACCTGCGGCTTTGAGACGCCGACCAGCCCGGAGGCTATCGCCGACGCCGCCATGGCCGGCCTCAATCGCCGCCTCTACGACGAGGCGGCGCAGGTCCTGGCGAACGGGACCAAGACCGACGTCAAATGCGCCGAGGGCCTGCGCGCCGTCGCCGACATCCCCGCCGCGCTGGCCGTGCTGTTCACCAAGAACGGCGAGGGGACGCCGGCGACCTGGGTGGCCAAGACCTCCGGACTGAAGTCGCGCGAGGACATCCGCATGGCCCTGCTGACCGAGCAGGAGCGGCTGGAGAAGGTCCGGGCGGACCTGCGGTCGGCGCGGGTCGCGGAGGCCACCGTCCAGGTGCTCGCCATGGCCAGCGCCTACGCCGAGGCGTACCGCCAGGCCAAGGACCAGCGCGGGGCGCTCGACTTCGCCGATCTGGTCAGCCGCACCCGCCAGCTGGTGGCCGAGCGGCCGGACGCGGCCTGGGTGCTCTACAAGCTGGACGGCGGCATCGACCACATCCTCGTCGACGAGGCCCAGGACACCGCGCCGGAGCAATGGGACATCGTCCGGCGGCTGACCGGTGAGTTCTGGGCCGGCGCCGGCCTTCGCCAGCAGGGCGCGCCGGACCGCACCCTGTTCGTGGTCGGCGACGAGAAGCAGTCGATCTACAGCTTCCAGGGCGCCGACCCGCGCCGGCTGCTGGACGAGACCCAGCGCTACATCGCCGACATCGTCGCGGCGGGGCAGCCGGCCGACGGCGTGCCGCTGCTGGTCTCCTACCGCTCGACGCCGCAGGTTTTGGCCTTTGTCGACGCGCTGTTCACGGCGCCGGAGACCCGGGCCGGCGTGCCCGCGCCGCGCGGCGAGGACATCGTCAGCCACAAGGCCTTCCGCGCCGACCACGCTGGCTGCGTCGACCTCTGGCCGCTGGATCGCGACGAACGCGTCGAGGATCGCCAGGCCTGGGACGCGCCGCTGGACGAGGAAGCCGAGACCGCCGCCAACCGCCGCCTGGCCCGGCGGATCGCCGCCGAGGTCAGGGCGCTGGTCGCGCGCGGCGACGCCGTCTTCGACAAGGAGACCCGCAGCTGGCGCCCGGCCGGCTACGGCGACGTACTGGTGCTGGTCCGCCGCCGCAAGGTGCTGTTCGAGGAGATCATCCGCGAGCTGAAGCGCAGCGGCGTGCCGGTGGCCGGCGCCGACCGGCTGACCCTGTCGGCCCATATCGCCTTCGACGACCTGATGGCCCTGGCCCGGTTCATCCAGTTCCCCGACGACGACCTGACCCTGGCCGGCCTGTTGAAGAGCCCGTTCTGCGGCCTGGTCGACGACGACATCTACGCCCTCGCCAAAGGCCGCAAGCCCGACAGTCTGTGGACCGTGCTGCGACGCCGGGCGGGGGAGGCGCCGGCCTGGACCGCCGCGCTGGCCTTCCTCGACACGGCCCGGGATCTGGCCCGGACCCGCTCGCCCTTCGACCTGTTCACCCGGGTGCTCGGCCTGAACGGGCCAGACGGGCGCTCGATGCGCGCGCGCATGCTGACCCGGCTGGGATCGGAGGCGGGCGACGTGCTGGACGAGTTCCTCGCCCGCACCCTGTCGGCCGAGGCCCAGGGCGTTCGTGACCTGGAGTCCCTCGCCCACGCCTTCGCCGGGCTCGACATCGCCGTGAAGCGCGAGATGGAGGGCGCCGGGGACGAGGTGCGGGTGATGACCGCCCACGGCTCCAAGGGCCTGGAGGCGCCGATCGTCTTCCTGCCCGAGACCACGGTGACCCGGACCGCGCGCGGCACGCCGCTGCTGGAGACCCAGGACGGCGGATTCCTGTGGAGCGCGAAGAAGGACGACGACTGCGAAGCCAGCGCCCTGGCGCGCCAGTTCCGCGCCGACCGCGAGGAGGAGGAGGCCTGGCGCCTGCTCTATGTCGGCCTGACCCGGGCCCGCGACCGGCTGGTGCTCTGCGGCCGGGTCGGTTCGACCACGTCGGACGACAAGGTCGGCGGCTGGTACGCGGCCATGCGCCAGGCTTTCGCCCATCCGGCGGTGGCCGACCATGTCCGGGACGTCGAAGTCGACGGCTACGGCTTCCGACGGTTCGGCCCCGATCCGGACCGCCTGCCACCCCGGGCCGCGACCGGCCGCGCCGCCTCGCCCCTGCCCGACTGGGCGCGGGGCGCCGCGCCGGTCGAGCCGCCGGCCCGCCGCTACGCCTCGCCCTCGCAGCTGGCCGACCAGACCTTCGGGCCGTCGCCCTCGCCGCTGGCCCGCGTCGAGGGCCTCGGCCGCTACCGGCGCGGGGAGCTGATCCACCGGCTGCTGCAGCTGCTGCCCGACGTGCCGCCCGCTGACCGCCGGGACGCGGCCACGAAGCTTCTGGACCGCGAGCGTGACCTGACGCCGCCGCAGCGGCGCGAGATGCTGGCCGCCGCCTTTGGCGTGCTGGACGATCCCCGGTTCGCCGACGTCTTCGGCCCGGGCTCTCGGGCCGAGGCGGCCATCGGCGGGACCTCCGCGCGCTTGCCGCCCGCCCTCGCCGTCTCGGGTCGGGTCGACCGCCTGCTGGTCACCCCCGACCGGGTGCTGGTCGTCGACTACAAGACCAATCGCCCGGCCCCCGCCGATATCGCCGACGCCGATCCGGCCTACCTCATCCAGATGTCGGTCTATGTCGCGGTGCTGGAGGAGGTCTTCCCCGGACGGCGCGTGGAGGCGGCGCTGGTCTGGACCGATGGACCGCGCCTGATGCCGGTTCCAGAAAACATCGTGGCCCGCACGCTGGCCGCCCTTCCCGGCGCCCATTGATGGGGAACGGCGGGGGCCTACATCGTTGGCTGAAGGCGAGGGACCACTGAGTTCCCCGACCAGGGAGACATTGTCATGAGCACCGTTGCTGTGACCGACGAGACTTTCGAACGCGACGTTCTGCAGGCCGAAAAGCCCGTGCTCGTGGACTTCTGGGCCGAGTGGTGCGGCCCCTGCAAGCAGATCGCCCCGGCCCTCGAACAGATCTCCGAGGAGCTGGCCGACCATGTCACCATCGCCAAGGTGAACATCGAGGACAGCCCCACGACGCCCTCGCGCTACGGCGTGCGCGGCATCCCGACCATGATGCTGTTCCGCGGCGGCCAGATGGCCTCGATGAAGGTCGGCGCCATGCCCAAGCAGAAGATTCTGGAATGGCTCTCCGAATCCGGCGTTCAGGCGGCGTAAGACCGCCTAGCCCGGATACCGGTCTCTCATGGAACGGCCGTCGGGGCGACCCGGCGGCCGTTCTGCGTGGGTGCGTGCGAGGGGACATGCACTTCAGTGCGTGTCCCCAGCTGCTTCAAGCTGCGGGGGACACGTACCGCTGCGCGGTACATGTCCCCGGCCTTCACCGCGGCCAGGTCGCTTCGTCCAGCGCCAGCACCTCGCCGGCCAGGTAGAGCGATCCGCAGATCACGATGTGCGGCGGCGGGCCTTCGGCGGCCAGCGCCGCCGCGACGCCGGCGGTGACGTTGGCATGGGCCTGGGCGTTCAGGTCAAAGCCCTGCGCCGCCGCGACGAGCCGATCCGTCGGGCTGGCGGCGTCCGCCTCGAAGCCGACGGCATGAACCGACGGCGCCAGGCCGGCGAAGGCGCTGAAAAAGCCCTCGGCGTCCTTGTTGGCCAGCAGGCCGCAGACCAGCGCCACGGGCCGGCCGTCGCGGGCGGCTATATCGCTCAGCAGCCGGGCCAGCGCCCGGGCCGCATGCGGATTGTGGCCGCCGTCCAGCCACAGGTCGGCGCCGCGCGCCTTGGCCATCGCCGCCAGCGGCCCGGCGGTCAGCCGTTGCATCCGGGCGGGCCAGACGGCGGAAGCTACCCCCCGGCCGATGGCGTCCTCGTCGATCCGCGCCTCACGCAGCTGCAGCGCGGCGACGGCCGCCAGCGTGGCGTTGTCGACCTGGTGGGCGCCGGGCAGGGACGGGGCGGGCAGGTCCAGCAGCCGGTCCTCCAGCTGCACGCAGAGTCGGCCACGCTCCAGCCAGCCGTCGAAGTCGACGCCCAGCGCCAGCATCGGGCTGCCCAGCGCCCGGGCGCGGCCCTCGATGACCGCGAAGGCCTCCGGCGACTGGCGGCCGACCACCACCGGCGCGCCGGCCTTGATGATTCCCGCCTTCTCGCCGGCGATGCTGGCGAGGTCATTGCCGAGGAACTCATGGTGGTCGTGGTCGACCGGGGCGATGACGCTGACCGCCGGCCGCTCAAGGACGTTGGTGGCGTCCAGCGACCCACCCAGGCCCACCTCCAGCAGGCAGAGGTCGGCGTCGACCTCGCTGAAGGCCTGCAGGGCGGCGGCGGTGGTGATCTCGAAGAAGGTGATCGGCTCGCCGGCGTTGGCCGCCTCGACATGTTCCAGCACGGCGGCCAGATGCTCGTCAGTGATCAGGGTCCCGGCCAGCCGGATGCGCTCGGCGAAGCGGACCAGATGCGGCGAGGTGAAGACATGCACCCGAAGGCCCGCCGCCTCGGCGATGGCGCGCAGCACCGCCACGGTGGAGCCCTTGCCGTTGGTCCCGGCCACATGGACGACTGGCGGCAGTCGCCGCTGCGGATCGCCCAGCGCCGCGCACAGCCGCCGCATGCGGCCGAGCGACAGGTCGATCAGCTTGGGATGCAGGGCGCGCAGACGCTCAAGGGCGGCGTCATGGGCTCGGAGATGGTCGCTCATGTGCGTCCTTCGACACGCGCTCTGCGAGCGCTGCTCAGGATGACGTAATATGACGTGCTACGGGCCACGTCATGGTGAGCAGCGCGAAGCGCGTGTCGAACCACGCAGCGACTACGCCGCCTTCAGACCGTCGCGGCCCATCATCAGCGTCTTCAGGATCGAGCCCAGCACCATCGGAAGTTCGTGGCGCGGGGTGACGCGGTCGACCATGCCCTTTTCGACCAGGAACTCGGCGCGCTGGAAGCCCGGCGGCAGGGTCTCGCGGATGGTCTGCTCGATGACGCGCTGGCCGGCGAAGCCGATCAGCGCGCCCGGCTCGGCCAGGTGGATGTCGCCCAGCATGGCGTAGCTGGCGGTGACGCCGCCGGTGGTCGGGTCGGTCAGCACCACGATGTAGGGCAGGCGGGCGGCCTTCAGCTCCTGGATCGCCAGGGTGCTGCGGGCCATCTGCATCAGGGACAGGGTCCCTTCCTGCATCCGCGCGCCGCCGGCGGCGGTAAAGGCGACGAACGGCGACTGGCGATCGATCGCGGCGCGGGCCCCGGCGATGAAGGCCTCGCCCGCCGCCATGCCCAGCGAACCGCCCATGAAGGCGAAGTCCTGGACCATGACCACGGCGGGCGTGCCGCCGATGGCGCCGGCGGCCAGGGCCACCGCGTCCTGTTCGCCGGTCGCCTTGCGGGCGGCGGCCAGGCGGTCCTTGTAGGGCTTGCCGTCACTGAACTTCAGCGGGTCCTCGACCACCGCCGGCGTCGGCAGGCTCTCATAGGCGCGATCATCGAAGGTGTAGCGGAAGCGCAGCTCCGGCCCGATGCGCATGTGGCGGCCGGCGGGGGTCACCCACCAGGCGGCTTCGAGGTCGGGCCGATAGATCATCTCCCCGGTGTCGGGGCACTTTACCCAGAGATTCTCGGGCGTCTCGCGCTTGACGAAGGCCCCGCGCACGCCGGGCGCGATGCGCGACAGCCAGCCCTGGCGCTCGCGCGCGCCGCCCCGCGTGGGTTTGTCGTTCTTTGGGTCAGCCATAGCCATCGCTTCAAGCGTCCCTGACTCGCGCCGAGCGCACAGCCTTAGCCAGAGCGGACGCCTTGGAAAGAACTCTTTCAGTCACGTTTTCGTTCGTTCCCGCTTCGAGGGCGCCCGCGATTTCATCGACGAGGGCCGATCCGACCACCGCCGCGTCGGCCACGCGCGCCACCTCCGCCGCCCGTTCGGGGGTCCGGATGCCGAAACCCACGGCGACCGGCAGGCCCGAGGCCGCGCGCAGACGCTGCACAGGCTGTGCCACGGCGTCGGCGTCGGCTTCCTTGACGCCGGTCACGCCGGCGACGGAGACGTAGTAGATGAAGCCCGAGGTGCGCCGCATGACGGCCGGAAGCCGCTTGTCGTCGGTCGTCGGGGTGGCCAGCCGGATCAGCGCCACGCCGTTGGCGTCGAGCGCGTCGGCCAGCGGGTCGGATTCCTCCGGCGGGCAGTCGACGACGATCAGGCCGTCGACCCCGGCCGCCGCCGCGTCGGCCGCGAACTTCGCGTAGCCGCGGCTCAGCAGCGGGTTGAGGTAGCCCATCAGGATGACCGGGGTGTTCTGGTCCTTCGCCCGGAAGGCGGCGACCATGTCCAGCGTGCCCTGCAGGGTCATGCCGGCCTGCAGCGCGCGCTGCGAGCCCAGCTGGATCGACGGGCCCTCTGCCATTGGGTCGGAGAACGGAAAGCCCACCTCGATCAGGTCGGCGCCGGCGGCCGGCAGGCCGTCCAGGATCGCCTGCGAGATCTCGCGGCCCGGGTCTCCGGCGACGATATAGGCGATGAAGGCGGCGCGGCCTTCGGCGGCCAGGGCCGCGAAGCGCCGGTCGATACGGTCTTTGGTCAAATCGACATTCCCAGCGCGGCGGCCACGGTGTTCACGTCCTTGTCGCCCCGGCCCGACAGGGTCAGCACGATGATGCCGTCCTTGCCGACTTCCTTCGCGACATCGCCCAGCCGCGCGATGGCGTGGGCGGACTCGAGGGCCGGGATGATCCCTTCCAGCTGGGCGCAGAGCTGGAAGGCTTCCAGCGCCTCCTCGTCGGTGCAGCTCAGGTACTGCGCCCGGCCGATGTCGTGCAGCCAGCTGTGTTCCGGCCCGATGCCTGGATAGTCGAGACCGGCGCTGATCGAGTGGGCGTCGGTGATCTGGCCGTCGGCGTCCTGCAGCAGATAGGTCTTGTTGCCGTGCAGAACTCCCGGGCGGCCGCCGGTCAGCGAGGCGGCGTGCTTGTCGGTGCCCAGCCCGTGGCCCGAGGCCTCGACGCCGAAGATCTTCACGCTCTCGTCAGCCAGGAAGGGGTGGAAGGTGCCGATGGCGTTGCTGCCGCCGCCGACGCAGGCGACCAGGGCGTCCGGCAGGCGGCCCTCGGCCTCGAGGATCTGCGTCCTGATCTCCTGGCCGATCACCGACTGGAAGTCGCGGACCATGGCCGGATAGGGGTGCGGACCGGCGGCGGTGCCGATCATGTAGTAGGTGTCGGAGACGTTGGTGACCCAGTCGCGCATGGCCTCGTTCATGGCGTCCTTGAGGGTCGCCGCGCCGGAGGTCACCGGTCGCACTTCGGAGCCCAGCAGGTTCATGCGGAAGACGTTGGGCTTCTGCCGCTCGACGTCGACCGCGCCCATGTAGACCACGCAGGGAAGGCCGAAGCGGGCGCAGACGGTTGCACTGGCCACGCCGTGTTGGCCGGCGCCGGTCTCGGCGATGATCCGGGTCTTGCCCATCCGCATGGCCAGCAGGATCTGGCCCATGCAGTTGTTGATCTTGTGCGCGCCGGTGTGATTCAGCTCCTCGCGCTTGAAATAGATCTTCGCGCCGCCGTGGTGGGCGGTCAGCCGCTCGGCGAAATAGAGCGGATTGGGCCGGCCGACATAGTGCTTCAGATAACCGGACAACTCGGCCTGGAACGCGGGATCGTTCTTGGCCTCGGTGTAGGCGCGGTCCAGGTCGAGCACCAACGGCATCAGGGTTTCGGCCACATACCGGCCGCCGTAGTCGCCGAAGCGGCCATTGGCGTCAGGAAGGGCGTTCCAGTCGTTGGGCTGGGCAGGCTTGATCGGAGCGTTCACGGCGTCAGGACTCAGGCGCGGCGAACCGCTTCAAGAAAGGCCGAAATCAGGAGCGGGTCCTTTATCCCCGGCCCGCGTTCCACGCCAGAGGAAACGTCCACCAGCGGTGCGCCAGACTGTTGCAGGGCTTCGGATACGTTCCAGGGATCGAGACCTCCCGCCAGCAGATAGGGCCGATCGAACCGGCGTCCAGCCAGCATCGTCCAGTCGAACCTTGCGCCGACCCCGCCGGGCAGCGCCGACCCCTCCGGCGGACGGGCTTCGAACATCAGGTGGTCGACGACGCTCTCGTACGCGCGGGCGGCGTCAATGTCGGACGGGGTCGAGACGTGCAGGACCTTGATGATCCCCGCGCCGGTCCGCTGGCCGATCTCGCTGGCGCGGGACGGCGTCTCCTTGCCGTGCAGCTGGATGAACTCCGGGCGCAGCGTGGCCATCAGCTGGTCCAGCAGCGCGTCGTCGGGCTCGACCGTGACGGCGACGGCCGGCACGTTCGCGGCCCGGGCCGGCGGGACCAGCCGCGCGGCGGCGTCCGGCGCGATGTTGCGCGGGCTCTTCTCGAAGAACAGGAAGCCGATGAAGGCCGCCTTGCCGTCCACGGCGGCCTTGACCGTCTCCGGCGTCGACAGGCCGCAGATCTTGGCTCCCGCGGTCACGTGGACTTGCGCGTCGGCGTCTTCTTCGCCGCGACGGGCATGAGCTTCGGCTCGGG
This sequence comes from Caulobacteraceae bacterium, assembly GCA_965283745.1. Classification (GTDB taxonomy): domain Bacteria; phylum Pseudomonadota; class Alphaproteobacteria; order Caulobacterales; family Caulobacteraceae; genus Caulobacter. The sequence goes on along the minus strand of CBDIPM010000006.1, from coordinate 110,062 downwards.
CGCGGCGGCCGCCGCAGCCTGCGCCTTCAGCAGATCGCGGATCTTGGTCAGCAGGGCTTCGGACGGCGTGGGCGCGGGCTCGGCCGGCGCCGGATCGGCGGCCTGCTGGCGGCGCAGGCTGTTGATCGCCTTGACCATCAGGAACACCACGAAGGCGACGATCAGGAACTGGATGCCGGCGTTGAGCAGCAGGCCGTAGCTGCTGACCACCGTCTCCACCGCCTCGGTGGTCGGATCGTCCCGCCGCCAGACCAGCTCCAGCTTCGAGAAATCGACGCCGCCCATCAGCAGGCCGATCGGCGGCATGACGACGTTGTCGACGAGGCTCTTCACGATGGCCCCGAAGGCGCCGCCGATGATCACGCCGACGGCCAGGTCCACGACATTGCCGCGGGCGATGAACTCACGGAATTCCTTGGCGACGCTCATGGCGGGCTCCTGCTTGTGATGCGCGGACCAACCGTCTGCGCCCGACCGTCAAGTCGAGCTCAGTCGGCGTTGAGGCGCTCGCGCAGTTCCTTGCCGCTCTTGAAGAACGGCACATGCTTGCCCTTCACCGACACCGGCTCGCCGGTGCGCGGGTTGCGGCCGGCGCGGGCCGGACGGGAGCGGACGGAAAAGGCGCCAAAGCCCCGGAGCTCGACACGCCCGCCGCCCTCGAGGGCCTGCGTCATGCGGTCGAGGATCACGCCGACCACGCGCTCGATATCGCGTTGGGTCAGGTGCGGGTTCTCGTGGGCGAGCCTGGCGATGAGCTCGGACTTGATCATGGGGCCCCCCGGGCGTCGGCGGCCCGACCTTTGCCCAATCATTCCTGAGTCTTCAAGAGGTTGTCGGCGCCCAAGTGGTCAACCGTCGTTAACGCCCATGCCGCGGGCGCCGGTCGGCGGACACGAAAACGGCGGCCGGGGGTGTCCCCGGCCGCCGCATCCGTCTTCAGCCGTGAGGCGTGAAGCCTAGTCCTTCGAGGCCCGCTCGCGCAGGGCCGCGCCGAGGATGTCGCCCAGCGAGGCGCCCGAGTTCGAGGACCCGAACTGCTCGATGGCTTCCTTCTCTTCGGCCATTTCCAGCGACTTGACCGAGACGGACACCCGACGGGCGGCCTTGTCGATGTTCGTGATCTGGGCGTCCATGCGATCGCCGACGGCGAAACGCTCGGGGCGCTGTTCGTTGCGATCACGCGACAGGTCCGACTTGCGGATGAAGGCCGTCATCGGGGCTTCATCTTCACCGAACTTCACTTCGATGCCGCCGGTGGTGATTTCCGTGACGGTCACGGTGACGATCTGACCCTTGCGGAAGGTGTCACCGGTCATCGGATCGCCAGCCAGTTGCTTGACGCCCAGGCTGATGCGTTCCTTCTCGACGTCGACGTCCAGGACCTTGGCCTTGACGATATCGCCCTTCTTGAACTTGGCCATGGCTTCTTCGCCCGGGACATTCCAGTCCAGGTCGGAGAGGTGGACCATGCCGTCGATGTCGCCGTCCAGGCCGACGAACAGGCCGAACTCGGTGGCGTTCTTGACTTCGCCCTCGACGGTCGAGCCGATCGGGTGCGTGGACAGGAAGGCTTCCCAGGGGTTGGCCGCGGCCTGCTTCAGGCCGAGCGAAACCCGGCGCTTGGAGCTGTCGACGTCCAGGACGATGACGTCCACTTCCTGCGAGGTGGAGACGATCTTGCCCGGGTGGACGTTCTTCTTGGTCCAGGACATTTCCGAGACGTGCACCAGGCCTTCAACGCCGGCTTCCAGCTCAACAAACGCGCCGTAGTCGGTGATGTTGGTGATGCGGCCGGTGTACTTGGCGCCGACCGGGTACTTGGCTTCGACGCCGTCCCAGGGATCGGACTGCAGCTGCTTCATGCCGAGGCTGATGCGCTGGGTGTCCGGGTTGATCTTGATGATCTGCACCTTGACGGTGTCGCCGACCGCCAGGACTTGCGACGGATGCGAGACGCGCTTCCAGCTCATGTCGGTGACGTGCAGCAGGCCGTCGATGCCGCCCAGGTCCACGAACGCACCGTAGTCGGTGATGTTCTTGACCACGCCTTCGCGGACTTCGCCCTCGAGCAGCTGGCTGACCAGCTCGGTGCGCTGTTCGGCGCGGGCTTCTTCCAGGATGGCGCGACGCGAGACGACGATGTTGCCGCGCGGACGGTCCATCTTGAGGATGGCGAAGGGCTGTTCCTTGCCCATCAGCGGGCCGACGTCGCGGACCGGACGGATGTCCACCTGCGAGCCCGGCAGGAAGGCGCTGGCGCCGCCGAGGTCGACGGTGAAGCCGCCCTTCACGCGGCCGACGATCGAACCCATGACCGGCTGGCCATCGGCGAACACGACTTCCAGGCGGGTCCAGGCTTCTTCGCGCTTGGCCTTTTCACGGCTCAGGACCGCTTCGCCCAGGGCGTTCTCGAGGCGCTCGAGGAAGACTTCGACGGTGTCGCCGATCTTCAACGTGGGCTTGCCGTTCTCGTCGACGCCGAATTCCTTGATCAGGATGCGGCCTTCGGTCTTCAGACCGACGTCGACAATGGCGAAGTCCTTTTCGATCCCGACGACGAGACCCTTGATGACGGTGCCTTCGGCGAAATCGCCGCCGGCGCCGCCCATGGAGTCATTGAGGAGCGCTTCGAAGTCGTCGCGGCTGGGGTTGAGGCTGAGATCGTCGGCCATAGGTGTTCAGGTCATTTCTGCTTGCGGAACGCGCCATGCGGCGGAATTGCCACGGAGTCCGGGCGTTCCTGGGTTTTCTGGAGATTTTTGCGCCCGCGGCCATCGAGGCCCGGCGCGTTGGATTAGCCCTTGGCGGTTTCCCACCGGCTGCGCGCCGTCTCGACGATGCGGCGGGCCGCATCGAAGGCCGCGTCTATAGTCATTTCGGTGGTGTCGAGCAAGACCGCGTCGGCCGCCATGGTCATCGGCGAGTTGGCGCGGCCGCTGTCGCGCTCGTCGCGCACCCGGATGTCGGCGAGGATCTCCTCGAAGGTGACCGCCTCGCCCTGGCCGGTCAGCTGCTTCCACCGGCGCTGCGCGCGCACTTCCGGCGTGGCGGTGACATAAAGCTTGGCCGGGGCGTCCGGGGCGATGACCGTGCCGATGTCGCGGCCGTCGATGACGGCGCCGGGCTCGCGGGCCGCGAAGGCCTGCTGGAACTCGCGCAGCGCCCGCCGGACCGGGCTGTAGACCGCCACCCGGCTGGCCGCTTCGCCGGCGGCGCGCGTGCGAACCGCCGGCCGCTCCAGTTCGGCGGGATCCAGCGAGCGGGCGGCGTCGAGCGCGGCGGCCTCGTCGCCCAGGTCCTGCCCGCGCTCCAACACCTTCACCCCGACCGCCCGGTAGAGCAGGCCGGAATCGAGCACCGGATAGCCGTAGAGCGCGCCCAGCTTGATGGCGATGGTGCCCTTGCCCGAGGCGGCCGGACCGTCGACGGCGATGACGAAGCCCAAGTCTCAGCCCTCCGCGATGTCGCCGCCCAGCCCGCGCATCAGGCCGGCGAAGGTCGGGAAGCTGGTGGCGATCATGCCGGGCTCGTCGACGCGCACCGGCTCGCGGGCGGCCAGGCCCAGGATCAGGTGGCTCATGGCGATGCGGTGGTCGCCGTGGGTCTCGACCATGCCGCCGCCGCGCGGCGCCTCGCCGGTCCCGTGGACGATGAACCCCTCGGGCTCCTCCTCGACATCGACGCCGCAGGCCTCGAGCCCGGCCGCCATCAGCGCGATGCGGTCGCTTTCCTTGACCCGCATCTCGCCGACGCCGCGCATCACCGTGTCGCCGGTCGCGAAGGCGGCGGCGATCGCCAGGATCGGGTATTCGTCGATCATGCTGGGCGCGCGGCCCGGCGGCACGACCACGCCCGTCAGCGCCGAGTGCCGGGCGGTGATATCGCCGACCTCCTCGCCGCTGGCGTCCCGGCGGTTGGTGATGGTCAGGTCCGCCCCCATCTCGCGCAGGGTGTCGAACAGGCCGGTGCGCAGCGGATTGAGCATCACGCCCTCGACCGTGACCTCCGAACCCGGGGTGATCAGGGCCGCCACGATCGGGAAGGCGGCGCTGGACGGGTCGGCCGGCACGTCGACAGGACTGCCGCTCAGTCGGGCCCCTGGCTGCAGGGTCACCACCCTTCGGTCGTTGTGGTCGACAACGGTCAGCTGCGCGCCGAAGGCCCGCAGCATGCGCTCGGTGTGGTCGCGCGTCGGCTCCGGCTCGGTCACCTCGACCGGGCCGTCCGCGCCGAGACCGGCGAGCAGCACCGCCGACTTCACCTGCGCCGAGGCCATCGGCAGAGTGTAGGTCAGGGCGGACAGTCCGCCGCCCCTGAGCGCCAGCGGCAGGCGGTCGCCTTCCCTGGCGATCCAGGTCGCGCCCATCCGGCCGAGCGGCTCCAGAACCCGGCCCATGGGCCGCTTCCGCAGCGAGCCGTCGCCGGTGAAGGTGGCGCTGATCGCAAAGGCCGCCGCCGCGCCCATGATCAGCCGCACGCCGGTGCCGGCGTTGCCGCAGTCGATGACGTCGGCGGGCTCGGAAAAGCCGCCCTTGCCGTCGACGGTCCAGGCGCCCTCGCCGGTGCGGACGACGTCGGCGCCGAAGGCTCGCATGGCCCTGGCGGTCGCCAGGACGTCCTCGCCCTCCAGCAGTCCCGTTACCGTGGTGCGGCCGGTCGCGAGGGCGCCGAGGATCAGGGCGCGGTGGGAAATCGACTTGTCGCCGGGGACGCGAATGCATCCCCGCAGCGCCGCGCCGGGGCGGGCCGTAAGCACGGCGGTGGTCATGCCGGGCGAAACTCCGGGAAAGGTCGGGGGAAACAAGGGGTTTTGCTTTTGACAGCGCCCCCGCCGCGTGGCAAGGGAGCCGCCGCTTTCGCAAGACCCTTCAGAGGATATCGCCCCTTGGCAAATCCCGAACTGGGCGCAAAACAGATCTGCCCCACCTGTTCGTCCAAATTCTACGATCTTGGCCGTCGCCCGGCCGCTTGTCCCAAGTGTGGCGAGACGTTCGACCCGGAAGAAGCGCTGCGTAACCGCCGCGTCCGCGCCCGGTCGTCGACGCCGGACTACGAGGATGAGCCCGAGAAGGAGGTCAAGACGCCCGACCCCGACGCCGACGGCTTCGAGGAAGAGCCCGACCAGACTCCGGAAATCGACGACGAGGCCGCGGTCGAGCCGATCGAGACCGATGACGACGACGCCGACGCCGAAGGCGCGACGCCGGCGCCGGCCGCCGACGACCTGGGCGTCGACTTCGCGGTGGACGAGGATCTCGCCGACGACGCCGACGAGGATGTGCCCTTCCTCGAGGACGAGGACGAGGACGATTTCCCCGAGGACGAAATCGACGGTCTGCCGGGCGAAGACGACACCGACGACCGCTAGACTTTGGCTCTGGAGAGGCCCCGCAAAAAATACCGGCGCGGGGCCTTGATCGGCGAGGGATCACGGCATAGAAGTCGCGCCCTCGCCGCCGGGCAACCGGTCGCAGGAACCCGGACTTTTCGGGGCTATAGCTCAGCTGGTAGAGCGCTTGAATGGCATTCAAGAGGTCAGCGGTTCGACTCCGCTTAGCTCCACCAACAAAGGCCGCCCGGTAAACCGGGCGGCCTTTGCCATTTCAGGGCCCTGACGATCAGGCTCTAGGCGCGACCCGTCCGTCCCCGGACCAGACGCGACCCCACCAGCAGCACCGCCAGGTTCAGCGCCAGCGCGCCCAGGGTGACCAGCACGCTGGCCACGGGCTCGCCGCCCGCGGCGCCGGCGGCCAGGCTCCAGGGCAGGCCGAGCATCTGGGCCGGCGCGACCGACGCGGGGTCGACCGACAGACCGGCGAGGCCGAACACGCCGGCGATGGCCACCGCGCCGGTGATGGCGGCCATCAGGCCGTAGATCGCGCCGGCGACAGCCAGCGCCCGGGACAGGCGGTCGCGCGTCCCGCCCTCGACGTTCTCGAAGTCATTGATGGCCATGGCCATGGTGCGTTTCCCTATCGACGTTGGGTCCGGTCTCCGTCTCGAGGCGGGGACTCGGGTCTCGCGGCGTCTTGAGCCACGAGGGCCGACGTTGCGGCCGATTGGCAGAAAGATGCACTCCTCCGACGACCGAAGGAATTTTCTTCCCGAATGCCTTAGGGTTAACGCCGAATGGGGAAAATTTCAACCCCTGGGGGAGGGGTGGTCAGCCGGCGACTCTTGCCGACGCCATGATCGATTCCACCTCGGCCCGGGTTGCGTCGAAGTAGTGCTCGGTCGGGGCCAGGTAGAGGAGGACGTACAGGCGGTCTCCCGCCTCGACCAGCTGGGCGATCCCGGAGATGTTCAGCCCGTCGACCGTCTGGGCGCTGATGTCGAAGCGCACGCCGCTCCGCTCGCCGACCTTCACCGGACGCAGGTTGTCGGTCTCGACCCGGTGGTACTGCATGGCCGCCAGGCTGTCGGCGAGGAACTCCACCTGCTCGGTCGGCGTCAGGCCCGCTTTCCACGTCGGGGTCGGCCGCTCCTTGCTGGCCGGACGAATGATGAACTCGCCGGCCCTCAGGCCGTCGATCACGAACAGGCGGTTGAGCTGGGGTCCGTCGATCGACAACATCCGCACGCCCTTGGAGGCGTCGAACAGTCGGCCCATGTCCGTCCAGGTGCGGCCCACCGTGATCTGGTTGCCGCCGGAGGCGTAGGGGCCGGCCGGAACCGGCTTGATCGCGGCGCAGGCCGACAGGGAAGCGACGGCGGCCAGGGCCGCGACGGTGCGCAGGGTGCGGGCGATCATGATGCGGTGCCTTCGTTGATCTTCTTGAGGCTGGCCTCGACCAGCCAGCGATCCTCGGCGTCGGCCGGGGCTTTGGAGATGTAGGTTTCGTAGGCGGTCCTGGCCTCGGCGGGTTTGCCGGCCTTGGTGAGCAGGTCGCCCAGCTCGCGCCAGACCGCGACGGGCGCGTCAGCCCGCGTGGCGGCCGAGCGATAGGCTTCCAGCGCCTTGTCCGGGTCGCCGTCAAGCCGACGGCGGCGGTAGGCCTCGCCCTTGTAGAATTCGAGCACGCCAAGGTCCTCGCCATCGGCGGCCAGCCGGTCGATCAGGTGCAGGGTCTGGCCGTAGTCGCGGCGGCGCAGGTCGTCGGTGAGCCACGCCGGCAGGAATTTGCGGATCTGGGCGCGATAGCGGGCGCGTTCGCCCTCGGATGGCGTGGAACGCCCCGCGGCCAGTGCGTCGAGCGCGGCGATCCGGTCCGGCGTGATCGGGTGGGTGTTGAAGATGCTGCCGCGGGTGTCTTCCGTCCGCGTCTTGGGGAAGTCCGAGGCGGCGGTTTCGGCGCGTAGCGACCGCCACAGCGCCGCGGCCGCGGCCGGATCGTAGCCGGCCTTGGTCGTGCGCTCGAAGGAGAGCTTGTCGGCTTCGGTCTCCTGCTCGCGGGAGAAGGCGAACACCGTCGACATCACGCCCAGATAGAGCAGGCTGCCGACAATGCCGCCGCCGGCCAGCATCAGGACCATGCCGACGTTCGAGCGGGACTTCATCGTCCGCCAGGTCTGGAGGGAGTGGCCGTGGGCGAAGTGACTGACCTCGTGCCCGAGCACGAAGGCCAGCTCCGACTCGCTGCGGGCGCGCAGCATCAGGCCCGACCACACTTCCATGTAGCCGTTCGGGGCCATGGAGGCGTTGAAGTACGGCCGATCCATCACATAGACGCGGATGTCGCTGCAGTATTCGGCCGCGACCTTGCAGCTCACGCCGCGAACATAGGCCGTCAGCTCGGCGTCACGGTTGAGTTCGGCCTTCGACCTGGCTTCCAGCTCGGCCTTGTCGGACTGCGCCCAGAGACCGCCCTCGTCGGTCGTCACGTCGGGCCGCAGGCCCACCGTGCGCTGGGCGAAGGCCGGTGTGAGAGACGACGTCGCGACAGCGGCGGCAAGGATCGAGGAGATGGCCGCCCGCAGGACCGGCCGCCGCGTCACAGCGGCAGGCCTTTCAGCAGCGCTTCGGTCAGCAGTTTGGCGCCTTCGGGCGACCGCATGTCGGCGGCCGGGCTGGCGATGGCCTGGTTGAACCAGACCACCTTGCCGGTCTTCAGCTCGACGAGCGAGGCGAACGCCTGCTGGCCGCCCATCGGGATGCTGACGCCCAGCGCCGCGGCGCCGATCATCATCGCCACGCGCCCGCCGCTCGAGTAGGAGCCCCGCCCGTGGACGAACAGCACATAGTCGCTGCTGTATTTGACCGCGAGCAGCTGCGCCCCCTCGCCGAGCGTCCAGTCGAATCCGCTCTTGGACGGCAGGCCCGTCCCGTACAGGCCGTAGGCCAGGATCGAATTGCCCACCGCGCCGTTCAGGCGCAGCACCTGGCCCTCGCGGCCTTCCATGGCGGTGCTGGGGTCGAGCACGGTGAACTTGTGCGACTTGCCCTGCAGCGTCGTCTCGACGGCGGCCTGCATGTTGGTCTTGGCCGAGGCGGTCCAGTCCGCGCGCGGTTCAAGCAGGCCCGAAGCCGTCAGCAGGCTGAGCTCGATGTCGGGCTGCGCGATCAGAACCTGGGCGTTCTGCGGCGGCGCCGTCGGCAGGCCGGCGGCTGATTTCACATTGGTGGTCGTGCAGGCGGCCAGCATCAGGCAAGCCGCGGCGAGCGCAACAAGACGCGTCATGGTGGGAAGTCCCCCGATCCCCGAAACAGAATTCTACCTAACCGCGACCGCGGCGGTTCGACAAGCCGCAAAGCGCCGCGTCAGGAGAGGCCCCGCTCTTGCGGCGGAAGCGGCCAATCTCCACCTTGGATACAGGCCGCGCGGCGGGCGCCCTTCGGGGGCCGGCGGGCGCGGTGAGTCGCTGGACGAGGACTCCGACGGTAAAGATGACGACACGACCCCTGCTTTTCGACAGCCCCTTCCTGCTGGGCTTCGACCACACTCGGGCGCTGATCGAACGGGCGGCCAAGGCCGCCGGCGAGAGCTATCCGCCCTACAATGTCGAGGCCCGCGAGGACGGCGGCGTCCGCATCACCCTGGCGGTGGCCGGCTTCGCCCCCGACCAGCTCGAGATCACCGTCGAGGGCAACCAGCTCACCGTCTCCGGACGGCGCGGCGAGGCGGCCGAGACGGGGGATCGCGCCTTCCTCCACCGCGGCATCGCGGCGCGCGGCTTTGTCCGGGCGTTCGTTCTGGCCGACGGCATGGTGGTGGACGCAGCCGTACTTGAGCACGGGCTGTTGCACATTGATCTGGCCCGGCCCGAACCCGAACGGCTGGTCCAGCGTATCCCGATCCGGACGGCGGACTGACGATCCCGTCCCCCTAAAGGCCGCGCCGGCTGAACCGGCGGCGCGCGACCGCGTTGAGTGAATGAAGGAGGTGGTCCTATGACGCCCCAGATACTGATGACGAAGGAAGCCTTCGCGGCGCTCGGCGCGCCTGACCTGGTCTATGTGCGCCCGGTGAGCGCCGCCCAGGTGATCGCCGAGACGCCCACGGCCCACCTGCAGGGCTTCACGCTCGATCCGGGCCAGACCCTGTATGCGGTCCACCGCGCGGACGGCGAGCGACTGGCCGTGATGACCGACCGCGACTTGGCGGTGGCCGCCGCCCTGGCGCACGAACTGGCGCCGGTTTCCGTCCACTAGAAGGACGTCAGGCCGCCGACGGCTGGGCCTCGCGGGCCAGCAGCGACAGTATCGCGTCAGGCGTCCGCGCCTGACGCAGCTGCTGGCGCAGTTCGCCTTGCCGAAGCAGGCGGAGACCCGCGCCAGAGCGCGGAGATGCTCGGTATTGTTCTCGAGCGGCGCGAACAGCGCGAAGACCAGATCGACCGGCTGGTCGTCCACCGACTCGAAGCCGGTCGGCTGGTCCAGGCGAAGAAAGACGCCGCGCATGCGGTCCAGGCCCGCCAGTCGCGCGTGCGGCAGCGCCACGCCGTGACCCACGCCGGTGGATCCGGCCGCCTCGCGTTCGAGCAGCGCATCAAGCACGACCTCGGCGTCGAGCCCGTAGTTGCGGGCCGCGACATCGGCGATCGCCGACAGAACCTGCCGCTTGCTGCCGCCCCCCGTGCGCGGTGAGATCGCGCGCGGCTCCAGCAGATCTCCGATATTCATGACGCCTTACGCTCGCAATCTTCGGGACGGCTCACGGGAAGCGGGCGTCGCCGATCAGGCGTTTGCCCGCTTTCCATTGCCGTTGTGTGACTTGGTCCGCTCGGGATCGATCCAGCCGATATTTCCATCAGGCCGGCGATACACCACGGACAAACCGCCGTGGGCGGCGTTCCTAAACACGATTGTGCGGGATTCGGTCAAGTCCAGCTCCATGACCGCCATCGAAACGGTCATCGTCTTGAGGACCTCCTCGGTCTCGGCGATGACCATGGCGGCCGGCGGCGCGTGACCGTCGGACTGCCAGTCGTCGGTCTCGTCGTCGTCCGGCGATTTCAGCACGAAGGCCGCCGCCGTCTCCGCCTGCCGGGCCGTGGCCTGGGGCGTATGGCTGCGCAGGCGGTTCTTGTAGCGCCGGACGCGGGTGGCGATCTTGCCCAGGGCCGCGTCGAACGCCGCGTGGGCGTCTACGCCGAGCCCGTGGCTCTGCAGATGCTGCCCGGAGGCGAGGGTGACGGCGCAGTCCACCCGGAACTCGTAGCCATCCTTTGTCACCACGACATCCGCGGCGCCGCCGCGGTCGAAATACTTGCCGATGGTGGAGTTCAGTTCGTCGGAAACCCGCACTCGCAGGGCTTCACCGACGTCGACGTGTTTGCCGGAGACGTGCACTTGCATACCGACAAGAACGCGCCTGACCGCAATGGGTGTCAAGCGTTCCGCGGGGCGCTCGCCGTTTCGTGAGCGCCGCTGTTCAGGTGATCGCCAGCCACTTGATAAACGCACGCAACGCGATGAACGCGTCGCCCGCCGATGACCAGAAGCGCCGCGCTGATGGCCGTGATCGCATAGCCGATCAGGGCCAGGACGCCGTCCCGCTGCACCATGGCCAGGCCGAACGTGGCGATGGCGGCGGCCGGCGCCATGTTGCCCAGTGGAATGGGAAGCATCAGCACCAGAGACAGCAGGAAGCAGGTCAGGCCGATCAGTCGGTCGCCGATCGGTCCGAACATCCACAGCAGCCGCGGGCGGGACACGGTCTCGATCCGCCGCAGCGGTCCCACGAGCTTGCGAAGCCCCTTGGCCAGTTCAGGCCGTTTCATCTGCCGGTCGTCGATGAAGCGCGGCAGCCAGGGTCCCTCGACGCCATAGGCCACCTGCGGCGTCAGCAGCACCAGCGGCAGCGCCAGGAAGGTCGAGGAGCCGGGCGGCAGCGGCAGCCAGTTCGGGGCCGAGAAGAAGAACAGCAGCGCCCCGAAGGCGCGCCGGCCGAAGCGGTGCACGATTTCCCCGACCGTGACCGTGGGATCAGGGTCGTCGCAGATGTCGAGCAGGATCGCCGACAGCGGCAGCCGGCGCTCGGACGTTTCCATGGTGGGCTCCGGACACTCCGGTCCTAACGCACGAGGTGGGAAATCAGACCGCCGCCCGCAACATCCGGCGCCGTTCGACCGACGAGGGGATGCGCATCGCCTCGCGATACTTGGCCACCGTGCGCCGCGCGATGTCCACCCCCGCCTCCTTCAGGATGTCGACGATGGCGTCGTCGGAGTGGACGTCGGTGTCGGCGTTCTCGGCGTCGATCAGCTGGCGGATCTTGTGGCGCACGCTTTCGGCCGAATGGGCCTCGCCGCCGGACGAGGACGCGATCGAGGAGGTGAAGAAGAACTTCAGCTCGAACATGCCGCGCGGAGTGGCGATGTACTTGTTCGAGGTCACCCGGCTGACGGTGCTCTCGTGCATGCCGATGGCGTCGGCCACGGTCTTCAGGTTCAGCGGCCGCAGGTGTTCAACGCCATAGGCCAGGAAGCCGTCCTGCTGGCGGACGATCTCGCTGGACACCTTCAGGATGGTGCGGGCCCGCTGGTCCAGGCTCTTCACCAGCCAGTTGGCGCTCGCCAGGCAGTCGGAGACGAAGGTCTTGTCGGCGTCGCTGCGCGCGCCGCCGGAAATCCGGGCGTGATAGCGTTTGTCGACCAGCACGCGGGGCAGGGTGTCGGTGTTCAGCTCGACCAGCCACATGCCGCCGGCGCCCTCGCGCACGAACACGTCGGGGGTCACCGGCTGGGACGGCTCGCCGCCGAACGCCGCGCCCGGGCGGGGCGTCAGGGCCTTCAGCTCGGCGATCATCTCGCGGATGTCGTCGTCATCGACGCCGCAGGCCTTGCGCAGCGCGCCGAGATCCCGGCGGGCCAGCAGCTCCAGATTGTCGAGCAGCGCCTCCATGGCCGGGTCCAGCCGGTTACGGTCCTTCAGCTGCAGCGCCAGGCACTCGCGCACGTCGCGGGCGAAGACGCCGGTCGGCTCGAAGCCCTGCAGCACGCCCAGCACCTTTTCGGTCAGGGCCTGGTCACAGCCGAGGCGCAACGAGATCTCCTCGAGGTCGGCGCGCAGGTAGCCGCCGTCGTCGACCGCGTCGATCAGCACGGCGGCGACGACCCGATCGGCCTCGCTCAGCCGCGCCACGGCCAGCTGGTCGTGCAGGTGTTCGCTCAGGGTCTTGGCCCGGGTGAGCCGCCCCTCCATGTCGTCGTCGCCCTCAAAGGAGCCGCCGCTGCCGGCCCGTGACCAGTCGACCTGGCCGCCGGCCTGGCCGGCATCGCCGCCCCCGTCGCCATCGCCGCTGTCGCGTTCGCCGGGGGACAGGTCGGTCGGCCCGGCGTCCATGTCGGCGTGGGCCGCGCTGTCGGGCACGGAATCGACGGAGTAGTCGGCGGTCGGGGTCTCGGGCTTGACCGGTTCGGGCTCGGGATCGGAATTGCGTTCGTCGCGCTGCAACAGCGGATTGCGCTCGAGCTCGGCCTCGACATAGGCCTCCAGCTCAAGGTTGGTCAGTTGCAGCAGCTTGATCGCCTGCTGCAGCTGCGGCGTGATCACAAGGCTCTGGCCTTGTCTCAGCTCCAGTCTTGGACCGAGCGCCACGCGCTTCCCCCAGTCGTTGAAATCGAACAGGGGGTCAGGATCGGACGCGGAGGGTTAACGCCGCCCTTAAGCGGCACGCTAATTGCAGCGCCGCGCGGTCGCACCCTCCAACCTCTGCTATCCTCGCGCTCGTCGCGAAGATGACGGTGGGGTCCGCCCTAGAACCGGTCGCCCAGGTACACGCGGCGGACGTCGGCGTTGTCGACGATCTCCTGCGGCGCGCCCTCGAACAGCACCTCGCCGGCGTGGATGATCGAGGCGCGGTCGATGATGTCGAGCGTCTCGCGGACGTTGTGGTCGGTGATCAGGATGCCGATGCCCCGGCCCTTCAGGTAGCCGATGACCTCGCGGATGTCGGCGATGGCGAGGGGATCGATGCCGGCGAAGGGTTCGTCCAGCAGCATGAAACTGGGCTCGCTGGCCAGGGCGCGGGCGATTTCCACCCGCCGCCGCTCGCCGCCCGACAGCGACACCGCCGGCGAGGCCTTCAGGTGGCCGATATGCAGTTCCTCGAGCAGGGCGGCGGTCGTCACCCTGGCCTTTTCCGGGTCGTCCTCGCGCATTTCGACGACGGCCAGGACGTTTTCCTCCACCGTCATGCCGCGAAAGATCGAGGCCTCCTGCGGCAGATAGCCCAGGCCCATGCGGGCGCGCTGGTACATCGGCAGGGCGGTGATGTCGCGACCGTCGAGCGCAATCGTGCCCTGGTCGACCGGGATCAGGCCGGTGATCATGTAGAAGCAGGTGGTCTTGCCGGCGCCGTTGGGGCCCAGCAGGCCGACGACCTCGCCCCGGGCCAGCCTCAGGCTGACGCCGCGCACGACCTGGCGCTCGCCGAAGGTCTTGGTCAGACCCTCGACGACCAGGCCCGCGTCGGAAGGCTGGTCGAGCGTGGCGGCCACGTCAGCGCGACGCCGTGTCGTTGGGATAGAACACGCCCCGAACCCGGCCCGGCTTGTTCCGGCCGGTGGTGGAGGAGGTCATGTTGGCCTGCCCGGTGCGGGTGTTGATGACCATGCGGTCGCCGCGAACCACGCTCTTGCCCTGAACGACGATGACGCCGCCGGTCAGGGTGATGGTCTTGGTCGTGAAGACATACAGCGCGTTGTCGGCGCGGACGGTGCGCTCCGGGGTCACGAAATAGACCTGGCCCCGGGCCTCCATCCGCTCGCTGGCGCCGCAGCCGTCGGCCTTCTTCGCCGAGTAGAGGGTGACCTGATCGGCCCGCAGCCGCGTGCGGCCCTGCAGCGCCTCGACGGCGCCCGACCAGCTCGACTGGCACTGGCTCTGGATCGTTTCGGACGCGTCGGCGGTGATATCGATCGGCGCGCGCGGGTCCAGCTGCGCGGCGGCGCCGCCGGCGACCAGAAGCGTGGCCGAGGCGATGACGCCCGCCAACCCGAGTTTTCCGCTGACGCCGAGGCGGCGCGACTTCGACATGACCATGCCCGTTCTTATTCCGGATTCACGCGCGTGCGAACCCTGCCTCGAAACTCGATGCGGTCGCCCTTGTCCTTGACCGTGTAGCTGTCGGCCGAAACCTGCCCGATCGGGCCGTCGCTCTCGATGCCCTGCTGGCCGACGGCCAGGCCGGTGCGGGTGTCGATGACCGTGTCGTTGGTCGCAACCCGGTTGCCCGCGCCGTCGTCGATGCGCACGTCGCCGGTCAGCCGCAGAAGGCGGGTCTTTTCATCGTAGGTCCCCTTGCGCGCCATGATCCGGCGCGGCGTCGGAGTCTCGGCTCCAACGACCATGATCGGCTCGATCAGGGCCACGCTGTTGGCTTCGCGCTCATCGCGGACCGCCTGTTGCGCGCCGATCAGGAAGCTGCGGCCGTCCTCGGTGCGTCCCTGGAACCGGGCGCCGACCATGCGGATGATCGGGTCCTCGATGCGGACCGGCTTGGGCGCCTGCAGCGTGCTGGCGACCACCCAGCCCACCAGGCCCAGCACGATCACCGCCATCACCGTCGGCAGGCCCACGCGCATTCGCGCGATCAGCCGCTCCCGCCTCCGCCAGCGGGCGAAGGCCGCCTCGCGGTGGTCGGTCGGCTGGGCGGGGTGGGCGGCGTCGGTCACGGGATCAGCTGTGGGCGAAGATGTCTGTCTCTTCCCAGCCGGCCAGGTCCAGTCGGGCGCGGACGGGAAGGAAGTCGAAACAGGCCTGGGCGAGCGCCGTGCGGCCTTCGCGGGCGATCATCGTCTCCAGCTTCGCCTTCACCCCGTGCAGATGCAGCACGTCGGAGGCGGCGTAGGCCAGCTGCTCGGGCGAGAGGACGGCCGCCCCCCAGTCGCTGCTCTGCTGGGCTTTGCTGAGGTCGACGCCGACGAGCTCCTTGACCACGTCCTTGAGGCCGTGGCGGTCCGTATAGGTTCGGGCGAGCTTGGAGCCGATCTTGGTGCACCAGACAGGTGTGGTCTCGACCTCAAGGTGGCGCTCGAACATGGCGATATCAAAGCGGCCGAAGTGGAAGATCTTCAGCACGGCCGGATCGGTCAGCAGGGCCTTGAGGTTGGGGCAGTCGTAGGCGGGACGGTTGAGCCGCACGATATGGGCGTCGCCGTCGCCGGCCGAGATCTGCACGACGCAGAGCATGTCGCGCGTCAGGGACAGGCCCATGGTCTCCGAATCGACCGCCACCGACGTCACGCCCGCGAACAGGCCCGCCGGGATATCGCCTTCATGCAGATGGTTGGCCAAGTCGGACCGCTCCCTCACTCGTTCTAACTAACATATAGAAGAGGAGGGTGGTGCCCAGGAGAGGACTCGAACCTCCACGGCCGTTAAGCCACTGGCACCTGAAGCCAGCGCGTCTACCAATTCCGCCACCTGGGCTCGCTGACCAATCGGGAAGCCCGACCGGCGCGAAGGCGTGCCTCTTAGGGCGCCCTGTCGGGGTCGTCAACGCCGCATTGCGCACCGGGGCCGTAACGTCTATCCGGGCGCATTCTTACTGGGTTTCAAAGGCCGCAACATGCGTGGGCTCGTCACCGTCTTTGGAGGCACCGGCTTCGTCGGGCGCCAGGTCGTCCGGTCGCTGGCGAAACAGGGCTGGCGCGTCCGCGTCGCGGCCCGGAACGTCGGCCGCGGCTACCGCCTGCGGATGCTCGGCGACGTCGGCCAGATCGAGGTCGTGCAGGCCAATATCCGCGACGCCGCCTCGGTGGACCGTGCGCTGGACGGGGCCGAGGCCTGCGTGAATCTGGTCGGGGTGCTCTACGAGACCGGCCGCCAGGACTTTGCGACCCTGCACGTCGAAGCCGCCGGGGCCATCGCCCAGGCCGCCGCGCGCCGGGGCGTCAGCCAGTTCGTCCAGATGTCGGCCATCGGGGCCGACGCGGAATCTCCGGCGAAGTACGCCCGCACAAAGGCCGCCGGCGAGGCCGCCGTGCGCGCCGTCCTTCCCTCGGCGGTGATCCTGCGCCCGTCTATCATCTTCGGAGCCGAGGACGCCTTCTTCAACCGCTTCGCCGGCCTGACGACCTTCTCGCCGGCCCTGCCGCTGATCGGCGGCGGCCACACCCGGTTCCAGCCGGTCTATGTCGGCGACGTCGCCGCCGCGGTGGCGAAGGTTCTGGGCGATCCCGCCGCCGCCGGCCGCACCTACGAGCTGGGCGGCCCGACGGTCTACAGCTTCCGGGATCTGCTGGCCTTCATCCTGCGCGAGACCGGACGGTCACGCCTGCTGGTCCCCGTGCCCTGGTTCGCGGCGAAGACCCTCGGCGTCATCGGCGATCTCCAGGCGGCGGTCCCGATCATCCCGCCGCAACTGACCAGCGACCAGGTCGAGAACCTGCGCGCCGACAACGTGGTCTCCGACGGCGCGGCCGGCCTGGCCGAGCTGGGCATCGAGCCCCGCGCGGTCGAGGCGATCGTCCCGTCCTACCTCTACCGCTACCGCAAGGGCGGCCAGTACGCCGCCACGCCGGAAGGCGCGATCTAGGCGGCGGGGACATGCACTTCAGTGCGTGTCCCCCGACCTGACTAGGCCAGATAGATCCACCCCAGCCCCAGGCCGCCGACAACGATCCGCCACCAGCCGAACGGCGACAGGCCGCGCTTGCTGACGAAGTCGAGCAGCACCTTCACCACCACCAGGCCTGACAGGAACGAGACGACGAACCCGACCGCCAGCAGCGGCAGGTGGTCGCCGACCATCAGGCTCTCGCGGCTTTCCCAGAAGTCCTTGGCGAACGCCCCGACCATGGTCGGGATGGCCAGGAAGAAGCTGAACTCCGCCGCCGCCCGCTTGTCGACGCCCAGCAACACGCCGCCGACGATGGTCGCGCCCGAGCGGGACACGCCGGGGATCATCGACAGGCACTGCATCAGCCCCACGCCCAGGGCGGTCGTCAGCGGCAGCTTCATGGCGTCGTCGTGCCGCCGGGCTCCAGCGATCCAGCGCCAGCAGGCCAAAGCCGCCGATCAGCAGGGACCAGCAGATGATCTCCGGACTGCCGAACAGCACCGTCTTGATGAAGTCGTAGAGCAGGAAGCCCAGGAACACGGCCGGCAGGAAGGCGATCAGCACGCTGAGCGCGAACCGGCGGGCCGCCGGATCGGTCGGCAGGCCGATCAGCACCTTCCACAGCCGCGTGAAGTACAGCGCCACCACGGCCAGGATCGCGCCCAGCTGGATCAGCACGATGAAGCTGTCCCAGGACGGGTCGGTCAGCCCCAGCGCCATCTTGGTCAGCAGCAGGTGGCCGGTCGAGGACACCGGGATGAATTCGGTCAGCCCCTCGACGAGGCCGAGGATGATGGCGGCGAGAAAGCTGTTCACGAAAACTCCGGGATCTCATAGTGGTCCACTAACGGGACCATCAATAGGGGGCGGGATGCGCGGCGGGCGACGTCAGCCGAATGGCGTGGCGAATATTGGTCAACTAACGAGACCGATGCATTCTTCGCGGTGGGGCGAACCCCTATGAACCGCTTGACGCAGGGTTCATCTCCAACACGGCGGGAGCGCGGCATGGCCGAGCGGATGCTGAAGTTCACGACCATCGAGCGCCGGACTCCCGAGAAGCGGGAAGCCGCGGGGCGGAGCCACGACTTCCACGAAATCTATGCCGACTTCATCGACGCCAAGGCCGCGGAACAGGCCTCGCGCTGTTCACAGTGCGGCGTCCCCTTCTGCCAGACCCACTGTCCGCTGCACAACAACATCCCCGACTGGCTGCGCCTGACCGCTGCCGGGCGGCTGCAGGAAGCCTACGATCTGTCGCAGGCGACCAACGCCATGCCCGAGATCTGCGGCCGCATCTGCCCGCAGGACCGTCTGTGCGAGGGAAACTGCGTCATCGAGCAGTCGGGTCACGGCACGGTGACGATCGGCGCGGTCGAGCGCTACCTCAGCGACAAGGCCTGGGAAGAGGGCTGGGTGAAGCCGCTTGTCCCCCTGGCCGAGCGCGGCCAGTCGGTCGGCGTCGTCGGCGCCGGCCCGGCGGGCCTCGCCGCCGCCGAGGTCCTGCGCGAGCAGGGCTACGCCGTCACCGTCTATGACCGTCACGATCGGGCCGGCGGCCTGCTGATTTACGGCATCCCCGGCTTCAAGCTGGAGAAGGACGTCGTCGAGCGCCGCACGCGGCGCCTGGCCGAGGGCGGCGTCGTCTTCCGGCTGAACTTCGAGGTCGGCTGTGACGCCACCCTGCCGCAGCTGCGCGAACGGCACGACGCGGTGCTGCTGGCCAACGGCGTCTACGCGGCCCGCGACCTGGAGATCCCCGGGGTCGGCTCCGGGGGCGTGGTCGCGGCGCTCGACTTCCTGATCGCCTCCAACCGCAAGGGCATGGGCGACGAGGTTCCCGACTACGATTCCGGCGTCCTGAACGCAGACG
Organism: Caulobacteraceae bacterium; assembly: GCA_965283745.1. Taxonomy (GTDB): domain Bacteria; phylum Pseudomonadota; class Alphaproteobacteria; order Caulobacterales; family Caulobacteraceae; genus Caulobacter. Next base: position 91,243 of record CBDIPM010000006.1, on the reverse strand, counting down.
GCAAGGACGTCGTCGTCATCGGCGGCGGCGACACGGCCATGGACTGCGTCCGCACCGCCGTCCGCCAGGGCGCCCGCTCGGTCACCTGCCTCTACCGCCGGGACAAGCAAAACATGCCCGGCTCGATGCGCGAGGTCGCCAACGCCGAGGAAGAGGGCGTGGTCTTCGAATGGCTGGCCGCGCCCCGCGCGCTGATGGGCGACGCCAATGCGGTCAGCGCCGTGCGCGCCGTGCGGATGCGGCTGGGCCCGCCCGACAGCTCGGGCCGCCGCTCCCCAGAGCCGGTCGACGGCTCGGAGTTCGACCTGCCGGCCCAGCTGGTCATCAAGGCGCTCGGCTTCGATCCCGAAAACCTGCCGCAAACCCTCGGCGCGTCCGATCTGGGCGTCAGCCGCTGGGGCACGGTGAAGATCGACCGCAAGACCCAGGCGGCCAGCCTGGACGGCGTGTTCGCCGCGGGCGACATCGCCCGGGGCGCCTCGCTGGTCGTCTGGGCCATCCGCGACGGCCGCGACGCCGCCGACTCCATCCACCGCTACCTGCTGGCCAGGGCTCCGGCCCTGGTCGCGGCGGAGTGACGGCGGTGCGCAGCCTGATCCTGGCGACGGCGCTGGCCGCCTTGCTCACCGCAACGCCCGCTGCGGCTGCGGACCTTGCCGTGGGGCAGACCTTTGAGTGCGACACGGCCCGGCGGGTTGTCGCCGTCGTGGGCAGGCTCGATCCTGACGGGAAGGACGGCGCAATGATCGTCAGTGTCAGCCTGTTCGACCTCACGCCCGGCGCGACCATCCCCGAGGTCTCCCACATACCTATCGAGGCCGGCGTGTTCAGGGCCTCGTGTCCAAAGGTGCTCCCGGCGCGCGCGATTTCGCCCAGATTCGAAGAGGGATACGCGGGATGGCGTGAGGCCTTCGAAGCAGGGCGTGGCGGCTACTTCACAATCCCTGTCGGCAAAATCTTCGGCGGCCTGGTTCGGACCATGCCCCAATCGGGATCATCCACATGAGCACCGAACTCGACCGCTACCTCGCCAACCGCCGTCTGCTGATCGATGGCCACGCCTACGATCCGTCCAGCGAGCGCGACAACTGCGGCGTCGGCCTGGTCTGCGCCATCGACGGCAAGCCCCGCCGGGAGGTGGTCGAGCTGGCCATCAAGGCGCTGAAGGCCGTCTGGCACCGGGGCGCCGTCGACGCCGACGGCAAGACGGGCGACGGGGCCGGCATCCTGCTGTCTGTCCCCCAGGACTTCTTCATCAACCAGGTGAAGAACACCGGCCACAAGCTGCGGCCCGGCCCGATCGCCGTCGGCCAGGTCTTCCTGCCGCGCACGGACCTGGGCGCCCAGGAAGCGGCCCGGACCATCGTCGAGAGCGAGGCGCTGCGCTTCGGCTTCTACATCTACGGCTGGCGTCAGGTGCCGGTGAACACCTCGGTGATCGGCGAGAAGGCCAACGCCACCCGGCCCGAGATCGAGCAGATCATGCTCTCGCCGCCGCCCGGCATGGAGGGCGAGGCGCTGGAGCGCGCCCTCTACCTGTGCCGCAAGCGGATCGAGAAGCGCGTCGCCGCCTCGGCGATCAACGAGTTCTACATCTGCTCCCTGTCGGCCCGGTCGCTGATCTACAAGGGCATGTTCCTGGCCGAGAGCATCGACACCTTCTACCCCGACCTGCAGGACGAGCGGTTCGCGGCGGCGGTGGCCATCTTCCACCAGCGCTACTCGACCAACACCTTCCCCCAGTGGCGGCTGGCCCAGCCGTTCCGGATGCTGGCCCACAACGGTGAGATCAACACCTTCAAGGGCAACGCCAACTGGATGAAGAGCCATGAGATCCGCATGGCCGCCCAGGCGTTCGGCGAGTTCGGCGACGACGTGAAGCCGGTGATCCAGCCCAGCGGCTCGGACTCGGCGGCGCTCGACAACACCTTCGAGATCCTGGTCCGCGCCGGCCGCGACGCGCCGATGGCCAAGGCCCTGCTGGTGCCGGAGGCCTGGGCCACCAAGTCCGACGCCCAGATGAAGCCCGAGCACCGGGCGCTCTACAGCTACTGCAACGCGGTGATGGAGCCCTGGGACGGCCCTGCCGCCATCTGCGCCACCGACGGCCGCTGGGTCGTGGCGGGCAAGGACCGCAACGGCCTGCGCCCGCTTCGCGTCGCCTACACCGACGACGGCCTTGTCATCATGGGCTCGGAAGCCGGGATGTGCGGCGTCGCCGAGAGCCGGATCGTCCGTAAGCTGAACATTTCGCCCGGCCGGATGATCGCCATCGATCTGGTCGAGGGTCGTCTCTACGACGAGGAGGCCATCATCGACCGCCTCGCCGCCCAGCATCCCTACACGCAGTGGCTGGGCAACATGGTCGACCTGGAGGCCACCATCGGCCCGGGTCCCGAGCCCCGCCTGCTGGCCGGCGAGGACCTGGTCCGCCGCCAGGCCGCCGCCGGCATGACGCTGGAGGACCTGGAGATGGTCCTGGCGCCCATGGTCGAGGACGGCAAGGAAGCCATCGGCTCGATGGGCGACGACACGCCGCTGGCCGTGCTCAGCGACGGTTACCGGCCGCTCAGCCACTTCTTCCGCCAGAACTTCAGCCAGGTGACCAACCCGCCCATCGACCCGCTCCGCGAGACCGGGGTGATGAGCCTGAAGACCCGCTTCAAGAACCTCGGCAACATCCTGGCCGAGGACGAGGCCCAGACCGACGTCTATGTCGCCGAGAGCCCGGTGCTGACCACCGGCATGTACCAGCGCATCCTCGGCTACATCGGCGACAAGAACCTCGCCGTCATCGACTGCACCATGCCGATCCCGGCGCCGGAGGCCCGCCCCGGCGACGCGCTGCGGGCCAACCTCGACCGCATCCGGTCCGAGGCCGAGGACGCCGCCCTGCGCGGCTGCTCGACCATCATCCTGACCGACGAGGCCATCGCCCCCGATCGCGTCGCCATGCCGATGATCCTCGCCACCGGCGGGGTCCACGCCCACCTCGTCGGCAAGGGCCTGCGGTCCTACGTCTCGATCATCGTGCGCTCGGCCGAGTGCATGGACACCCACTATTTCGCGGTGCTGGTCGGGGTCGGGGCCACGGCGGTCAACGCCTGGCTGGCTCAGGAGAGCTTCCAGGACCGCCTCGAACGCGGCCTGCTGGGCGAGGCCTCGCTGCGCGAGGTCTGCGTCAACTACAAGACCTCGATCGAGCAGGGCCTGCTGAAGATCATCTCCAAGATGGGCATCGCGGTCATCTCGTCCTACCGCGGCGGCTACAACTTCGAGGCCGTCGGCCTGAGCCGCTCACTGGTCGCCGAGTTCTTCCCGGGCATGCCCTCGCGCATCTCCGGCATCGGCCTGGCCGGTCTCGAGAGCCGCGCCGTGGATCTGCACCGCCGCGCCTGGGACCCGGCCTTCGTCGCCCTGCCGGTCGGCGGCTTCTACAAGGCCCGTCGCAAGGGCGAGGCGCACGCCTTCGACGCCCGGCTGATGCATACGCTGCAGCACGCCTGCGACACCGGCGACTACGAGAGCTACAAGCGCTTCTCCGAGGGCATGGGCCAGCTGCCGCAGATCCAGCTGCGCGACCTGCTGGCCTGGCGCAGCGACCGCGCGCCGATCAGCGCCGACGAGGTCGAGAGCGTCAACGAGATCCGCAAGCGGTTCCTGACGCCGGGCATGAGTCTCGGCGCCCTGAGCCCCGAGGCGCACGGCGCGCTGAACATCGCCATGAACCGCATCGGGGCCAAGAGCGTCAGCGGCGAGGGCGGCGAGGACCGCGCCCGCTACCGGCCGCTGCCCAACGGCGACAATCCCAATAGCGCGGTCAAGCAGATCGCCTCGGGCCGGTTCGGCGTCACCGCCGAGTACCTGAACGAGTGCCGCGAGATCGAGATCAAGGTCGCCCAGGGCGCCAAGCCCGGCGAGGGCGGTCAGCTGCCCGGCTTCAAGGTCACCGAAATGATCGCCCGGCTGCGCCACGCCACGCCCGGGGTGATGCTGATCAGCCCGCCGCCACACCACGACATCTACTCGATCGAGGATCTGGCCCAGCTCATCTACGACCTCAAGCAGATCAACCCGGATGCGCGGGTGACGGTGAAGCTGGTGTCGATGACCGGCATCGGCGCCATCGCCGCCGGGGTGGCCAAGGCGAAAGCCGACACCATCCTGATCTCCGGCAATGTCGGCGGCACCGGCGCCAGCCCGCAGACCTCGATCAAGTACGCCGGGTCGCCCTGGGAGATGGGCCTGTCGGAGGCCAACCAGGTCCTGACGCTCAACAACCTGCGCCATTCCGTCCGCCTACGGACGGATGGCGGCATCCGCACCGGCCGCGACGTAGTCATCGCCGCCATGCTGGGCGCCGAGGAGTTCGGCATCGGCACCGCCAGCCTGATCGCCATGGGCTGCATCATGGTGCGCCAGTGCCATTCCAACACCTGCCCGGTGGGGGTCTGCACCCAGGACGAGGCCCTGCGCGCGCGCTTCACCGGCACGCCGGACAAGGTCATCAACCTGTTCACCTTCATCGCCGAGGAGGTGCGCGAGATCCTCAGCCAGCTGGGCTTCCGCTCGCTGCAGGACATCGTCGGCCGCACCGACCTGCTGACCCAGGTGTCGCGCGGCGGCGAGCACCTCGACGACCTCGACCTCAACCCGCTGCTGGTCCGGGCCGACCCGGGCCAGAACAAGCCGTACTGCACGGTCGACGGCCGCAACGAGGTGCCCGACACGCTCGACGCCCAGATCGTCCGCGACGCCGCCCCCTTCCTGCAGCGCGGCGAGAAGATGCAGCTGACCTACACGGTGCGGAACACCGCCCGGGCCATCGGCGCGCGGGTCTCCAGCCACATCACCCGCAAGTTCGGGATGAGCGCCCTGCCGTCCGGACACCTGACCGTCGAGCTGAAGGGCTCGGCCGGCCAGAGCCTCGGCGCCTTTTCCGTCCGTGGGCTGCGGATCGTGCTGACCGGCGAGGCCAACGACTACGTCGGCAAGGGTCTCTCCGGCGCCACCATCGTGGTGAAGCCCTCGCCGCACCTGCTCGCACCCGAGAGCAACGCCATCATCGGCAACACCTGCCTGTATGGCGCCACGGACGGCAAGCTGTTCGCGGCTGGGCAGGCGGGCGAGCGGTTCGCGGTGCGCAACTCCGGCGCCATCACCGTCGTCGAGGGCTGCGGCGCCAACGGGCTGGAGTACATGACCGGCGGGACGGCGGTGATCCTGGGCCCGGTGGGCGGCAACTTCGCGGCCGGCATGACCGGCGGCATGGCCTATGTCCTCGATCTGGCCGAGCGCTTCGAGGCCCAGGTCAATCCCGACAGCGTCGTGGTCCAGCGCCTGGCTTCGCCCCACTGGGAGGAACAGCTCAAGCGGCTGATCCGCGAACACGCCCACGAGACCGGCTCGGCCTTCGCCGCCGGCCTGCTGGGTGACTGGGACCGCATGCGCGGCCATTTCTGGCAGGTCTGTCCCAAGGAGATGGTCGGCCGCATCGACCAGCCGCTGGCGGCGGAAGAGGCGGCGTACGAGCGGGCCTGATCACTGCGATGCTCTCCCGGTGGGAGAGCTGTCGCCGCGGAGCGGTGACTGAGAGGGAGGCGCGGCGGGCCGACGATCAGGCTCAGCGCGTCCCTCTCCGACCCGGCTCCGCCGGGCCACCTCTCCCACGGGGAGAGGTTCAGACGACCGCCGGCCCCGTGTACCGCGCCCTCGGCCGGATCAGAGCGCCGGTCAGGACCTGTTCGACGCTGTGGGCCAGCCAGCCGGCGGTGCGGGCGACGGCGAACAGCGCGAACGGCGCGTCGGGCGGCAGGTCGAAGCGCTCGCCCAGGGCGGTCAGCAGGAAGTCGATGTTGGCCGCCTCGCCGGTGGCCGCTTCGACGGCCAGCTTGAGCTTCGCATACGCCGGCGGCAGGTCGAACGCCGTCAGCAGCGCCGCCGCACGCGGATCGCCCTCCGGATAGAGCGGATGGCCAAAGCCCGGGATCGGCCCGGCCCGGGCGATCCGGCCGGCCACTGCCGCCTCGGCCCCGATCCGCCCGCTCTCCTCGACCAGGTTCCGCACCCGGTCGGCGATGCCGCCGTGCAGGGGTCCCGACAGCGCTGCCAGCCCCGCCAGCGACGCCGCCGCCAGCGAGGCGCCGGTCGAGGCCGTCACCCGGGCGGCGAAGGTCGAGGCGTTCAGCTCGTGATCGGCCAGCAGCACCAGCGTCCGGCGGATGGCCTCGGCGGCGTCCGGTCGATCCCAGGCCGCCGCGATACGGGCGTGGATCGGACCGTGCTCGATGCGCCCGGCGGTGGCGTCGGCGACGAGGTCGAGCAGGCCGGTCGCCTCGGCCGCCAGGGCCAACGGCGCGCGGCCCCGGGCCGGCGCGTCCACGCCCGCACGCTGCGACAGGGCGGAGAACAGCCGCGCACGGATCGAGGGCCCCTCCGGCGGCGCGCCGCGCGTCAGGCCCTTGATCGCGGCGCCGTGCCCGCCGCGCAGCAGCCGGGCCGTAGCCTCCAGCGAGGCGTGTTCGGCCAGCTCGACGGCGTCGCGGCCCCGGTAGAACAGCCGCCCGTGGGCGATGGTGGTGATCGCCGAATCCAGCACCGGCTCGCCCCAGGCGATGGCGCCGGCCGCCACCTGCGCCGCCTTGCGGCCCCGACGCTTGCGCTCGGCCAGCCGGCCGACGTCGGCGACGCGATAGCGGCTGCGGCGCGGATCGTCGGGATCGGGCCGGGCCTCGATCCGCCCCCGGCTGACATAGGCGTACAGGGTCTGGGGCCGGATCCCCAGCTGCGCCATCGCCTCTTCCGCCGTCAGCCAGTCGCGCTGCATCGCTTCACATTGATTATATTGATCAAGATTGACGATATCACGATCCGGGCCGATCTGTCGCCGTGAAAGATGGAAAGAAAGGAGATCCGGATGTCTGATGGTCTGGAGAATGTGGTCGCCGCGGAGACTGTCCTGTCGGAGGTGGACGGTCTGGCCGGGCGGCTGGTGATCCGCGGCCGGTCCCTCGACGACCTGGCCGGATCGGCGACCTTCGAGGACGTCGTCCACCTGCTGTTCGACGGCTTCTACGAGGGCCTGCCCGCCGACGTGGGCCCGGCGATGGGCGCCGCGCGGGTCGAGGTCTTCGCCCAGGTCGCCGCGCTCGACGCCGGGCTGCTGGCGCTGGACCCGGTCGAGGCCATGCGCGCCCTGACCGCGCGCCTGCCCGATGGCGACGACCTGCCGACCGCACTGCGGCTGCTGGCGGCGCCGGCGGTGTTCATCCCGGCCGTGGTGCGGGCCGGGCAGGGGCTGGCCCCCGTGGCGCCCGACGCGACCCTGGCCCACAGCGCCGATATCCTGCGGATGCTGCGCGGCGCGGCCCCGACGCCTGAGGAGGCCCGGGCGCTGGACGCCTATCTGGTCACTGTCAGCGACCATGGCCTGAACGCCTCGACCTTCGCCGCCCGGGTGATCGCCTCGACGCGGGCCGGTCTGACCTCGGCGGTGCTCGGCGGCGTCTCGGCGCTGAAGGGGCCGCTGCACGGCGGCGCGCCCGGGCCGGTGATCGAGATGCTCGACGCCATCGGCACGCCCGGCCACGCCCGCGCCTGGCTGGAGCAGGCGCTGGACGGCGGCGAGCGGCTGATGGGCTTCGGACACCGCATCTACAAGGTCCGCGACCCGCGCGCCGATGCGCTGAAGGGCGCGGTGCGGCGCCTGACCGAGGGCTCCAATGTCGCGCCGGGCCGGCTGGCCTTCGCCGAAGCGGTGGAGCGCGCGGCGCTCGACATCCTGCGGGAGCGCAAGCCGGACCGGTCGCTGCAGACCAATGTCGAGTTCTACACGGCCCTGCTGCTGGAGGCCCTGGCCTTCCCGCCGGCCGCCTTCACCGGCGTCTTCGCCATGGGCCGCGTCGCCGGCTGGCTGGCCCACGCGCGCGAGCAGCTGGCGGGAGGCCGCCTGATCCGGCCGCAGTCGGTGTATGTGGGGCCGGCGCCGCGCCGGGCGGCTTAGCTTCAATCCTCTCCCGGGAGGGAGAGGACCAAGGCGAGAGTCGTTCGCGCTGGGGCGGCATCGCGTCTCCCGCTAAACTCCGCCGATGACCGCGACCGCACCCCTCTCCCTCGCCCAGGCCACCGCCGTCACCCGCCGGGTGACGCAGCTGTCGGTGACCGTGGCGCTGGTGCTGGTGACGGCCAAGACCGCCGCCTGGCTGGCCAGCGGATCGGTGGCGCTGCTGGCGTCGCTGGCCGACTCCGGCCTCGACCTGCTGGCCTCGCTGATCACCCTGTTCGCGGTGCGCTTCGCCGCCAGTCCGCCCGACGCCGAACACCGCTTCGGCCACGGCAAGGCCGAGGCCTTCGCCAGCCTGATGCAGGGCGGCCTGGTCTTCGCCTCCGCCGCCCTGGTCGGGCGCGAGGCGATCGCCGGCCTGCTCGACCCCCGGCCGATCCACGCCGGCGGTTGGGCCATGGCGGTCATGGCGCTGTCGATCGTCCTGACCCTGGCGCTGGTCGCGGCCCAGGGGCGGGCGCTGAAGCAGGCCCAGTCGGTGGCGGTGCACGGCGACCGCGCCCACTACGCCGCCGACCTGGCCTCCAACGTCGCCGCCATCCTCGGCATCGCCGGGGCCAGCCTGCTGGGGCTCTACTGGCTGGACGCCGCCGCCGGTCTGGTCGTCGCCGCCTGGCTGGTCTGGGGCGCCATCGGCGTGTTCCGCGAGGCGGCCGGCCAGCTGATGGATCACGAGCTCGACGACGCGGCCCGCCAGCGCATCGTGTCGCTGATGACTCAGGATCCGGCCATCCAGGGCGTGCACCAGCTGCGCACCCGCGCCTCGGGTCCCTACATCCATATCCAGATGCATGCCGACCTCGATCCGGGCCTGACCCTGGTGGCGGCGCACGACGCTATGGTCGCCGCCGAGAACCGCGTGCTGACCGCCTTTCCGACAGCCGACATCATCATCCACCCCGACCCCCGCGGCCGGGCCGAACCCCACGGCGGAGCCTTCGCCGAGGTCACGCATTAGAGCTGACCGCGCGTCCTGGCGGCGGAGCCGCGTACACCTCCGCCTGACACGCTCCGGAGCGCGGTAAACGCGCCCTTAACGTGACTATGCTCTAGCTGCGCGCCTGTATTACCGGACCCGCCATGAGCGTCGAACGCATCCTGCATCACTTCCCGCTCGACCCCGCCTCGCGGCAGGTGCGGCTGGCGCTGGGTGAGAAGCGCCTGTCGTTCACGGAGGTGCAGGTCCGTTGGTGGGAGCAGCCGGATGACTTCCTGGCGCTCAACCCCTCGGGCGTGCCGCCGGTGCTGATCGAGCGCGGGGCCGGCGGAGAGGTGGTCATCTGCGAGACCCGCGCCATCCTCGAACACCTCGAGGAGCAGAATCCCGAGCCGCCGCTGCTGGGCCGCGACCCCGCCGAGCGCGCCGAGGCGCGGCGCCTGCTGCAATGGTTCGACCGCAAGTTCGACTCCGAGGTCTCCGGCTACCTGCTGCACGAGAAGATGGAAAAGCGGCTGCTGGGCCTGGGCGCCCCGGCCCTGGCCAACATCCGCGCCGGGCGCGAGGCGCTGCGCCATCACCTCAAGTACATCGAGCTCTTGCTGACCACCCGCGACTGGCTGGCCGGGCGGCGCATCTCTCTGGCCGACATGGCGGCGGCGGCGCACCTGTCGGTCATCGACTATTTCGGCGACGTGCCCTGGAACGACGTGCCGGCGGCCCGGACCTGGTACATGAAGATCAAGTCCCGTCCCTGCTTCCGCCCGCTCCTGGCCGACCGCTGGCCCGGCCTGGCGCCGCGCCGCACTATCACGACCTTGATTTCTGACGACCCGAAACCGCGGATCATCGACCGGGCCCGACGCCTGGGCTTCGATGCCGTCGGCTTCGCGTCCGCCTCCGATCCCTGGCCGGCCGGTGAGCGCCTTCGCACGTTTGTCGCCGAAGGCCTGCACGGCCAGATGGACTGGATGGAGGAGACGCTCGAGCGGCGCGCCCACCCCACGGGCATGTGGCCGGAGGCCCGCACGGCCGTAATGCTGGGCATGAACTACGGCCCCGACACGGACCCGCTGGAGGCCCTGAAGGACCGCTCCCGCGCCGCCATCTCCGCCTATGCCCAGGGCGACGACTACCACCCGCTGATCAAGGGCAGGCTCAAGAACCTGGCCGGCTGGATGAAGGCGAAGTTCGGCGGCGAGGTGAAGGTGTTCGTCGACACCGCCCCCTTGATGGAAAAGCCGCTGGCCCAGCGGGCGGGCCTGGGCTGGCAGGGCAAGCACACCAACCTGGTCTCCCGCGAGCTGGGCAGCTGGCTGTTCCTCGGCTCGGTGCTGGCTTCGGTCGAGATCGAGCCGGATGCGCCGGAAATCGATCGCTGCGGCAGCTGCAGCGCCTGCCTGGACATCTGCCCGACCAAGGCCTTCCCGGCCCCCTACCGGCTCGATGCCCGGCGCTGCATCTCCTACCTGACCATCGAGCACCAGGGCCCGGTGCCGGAGGAATTCCGCGCCGCCATGGGCAACCGCATCTACGGCTGCGACGACTGCCTGGCCGTCTGCCCCTGGAACAAGTTCGCCGAGACGTCCCGCCAGGCGCAGCTGCAGGCGCGGGACGAGCTGCGGTCGCCGTCGCTGGCTTCGCTGGCGGCGCTGGACGAGGCCGGCTTCCTCGCCCTGTTCCGCCGCAGCCCGATCCGCCGCATCGGCCGCGACCAGTTCGTGCGGAACGTACTCTACGGGGTGGGCAACAGCGGGGACGCGACGCTGCTGCCGGCGGCGGAGGGGCTGTTGGGGGATGCGTCGGAGGTGGTCAGGGATGCGGCCGGGTGGGCCGTGGGGCGGCTGCGGGCGATGTAATCCCACCCCTGTTGTCGTCATGGCCCGACTTGTTCGGGCCGCCCATGCGTGGTGAGTTTGCCCGCGCCGACGCGGCTGATCCGCCTCGCCAACCCCGCTTGCCCTTGTTCATGGGTGGCCCGAACAAGTCGGGCCATGACGGAATCTGGGTTTGGGAGGATCAGGAAAGCGCCTCCGCCAGCCGCAGCATGAACGCCGCGCCCCGCCGCATCTGCTCGACCGCGACATACTCGTCCGGCTGGTGGGCCTGGTCGATGAAGCCCGGGCCGCAGATCACGGTGGAGAAGCCCGCGCCCTGGAACTGGCCGCCCTCGGCCGCATAGGGCACCACGCGCATCGGGCTGTTGTCGCCGGTCAGGCCCCGGACGAAAGCTTCCGCCGCGCCGTCGGCTTCCGGCGCCATCGGCGGCACGTCGGCGATGATCTCGAAAACGGCGGAGGCCTCGGCGTCGCGGACCCTCAGCCGGGCGTCCAGGTCGGCGACCTGGGCCCGGAACCCGTCCAGCAGATCCAGCGCCCGCTGACCGGGCGCGCAGCGCAGGTCGAAGACGATCTCGCAGCGACGGGCCAGGATGTTGGCCGCCGTGCCGCCGTCGATGCGGCCGATGGTCAGGGTCGAGCCCTTCGGTTCGAACGGCGAGGCGGGGTCGGCCTTCGCGTCCAGCTCCGCCGACAGCGCCGTGAGGGCGGCGATCAGCTCGGCCGCCGCCATGTTGGCCGAGACGCCCAGGTGCGGCTGGCTGGAGTGGGCCTCGCGCCCGGTCACCACCACGCGGAAGAAGGCCGCCCCCTTGTGGCCGCTGACCGGCGCCATGCCCGACGGCTCGCCGACCACCACCAGCGCCGGGCGCGGCAGCTCGCGGGCGATGACCGCGATCATGTCCGGCGCGCCGAAGCAGCCGGTCTCCTCGTCATAGGACAGGGCCAGGTGGACCGGGCGCCTCACGGCGGCGAAGTCCGGGACGGCGGCCAGGGCCAGCGCGATGAAGCCCTTCATGTCGGCCGCGCCGCGTCCGTAGAGCTTGCCGTCGCGTTCTGTCAGGGTGAAGGGCTCGCTCGTCCACGGTTGGCCGTCGACCGGCACCACGTCCGTATGACCCGACAGCACGACCCCGCCGTCAACCGCCGGCCCGACGCTGGCCAGCAGGTTGGACTTGTCTCCCTCGTGGTTGGTGATGCGGCGCGAGGCGACGCCGTGGCCCGCAAGGTAGGCCTCCACCCAGTCGATCAGCGCCAGGTTCGACCCGCGCGAGGTGGTATCGAACGAGACGAGGTGGCCGAGGATGTCGATTGCGCGGGCGGTGAGGGCGTCGGCGGGGGAGGGCATGGGGTTTACCTACGCGGTTCCTCTCCCTCTTGGGAGAGGGGGGCCATGCGAAGCATGGTGGAGCGGGAAGCGCTCGGGTTGATCGGGTGGCGATGGAGGGACCGAAATCCGACAGTGCCTTCCACGGCCCGCCTCAGCGTATCCCTCTCCACCGCCCTCCGGGCGGTCCCCCTCTCCCAAGAGGGAGAGGATCGATGAAAACTTGCCCGTCGCGCGAATGAAACGACGGTCGCGCGCAAACCCTTGCCCCAAACCGCCTCAGCCCGTATCTGCCATCCCCTCATGTCGACCCAAGGCCTCATCCTCACCCTGTCCTGTCCCGACCGCCGCGGCATCGTCGCGGCCGTGTCCGTCTTCCTGGCCGAGCGGGACTGCAACATCCTCGACGCCCAGCAGTATGACGACGCCGAGACCGGCGCCTTCTTCATGCGGGTGGTCTTCGCGCCGGACGGCCACACCGCCCAGGACCTGCGTGCGCAGTTCGAGGCCATCGCCACGACCTTCGCCATGCGCTGGAGTTTGCGCGACCCGGCGGTGCGCAAGAAGGTGATGATCCTGGCCAGCCAGTCCGACCACTGCCTGTCGGACCTGCTGTACCGCTGGCGCATCGGCGAGCTGGACATGGAGATCGCCGGGGTGATCTCAAATCATCCGGCCGAGACCTATCGCCGGGTCGACCTGACCGGCCTGCCGTTCCATCACCTGCCGGTCAGCAAGGACACCAAGCTCGAGCAGGAGGCCCAGGTCTGGGCGCTGATCCGCGACAGCGGCGCCGACCTGGTCGTGCTCGCCCGCTACATGCAGATCCTGTCGGACGGACTGGCGGCCAAGCTGGAAGGCCGCTGCATCAACATCCACCACTCGTTCCTGCCGGGCTTCAAGGGCGCCAAGCCCTATCACCAGGCCCATGCGCGCGGCGTGAAGGTGATCGGGGCCAGCGCCCACTTCGTCACCGCCGACCTCGACGAAGGCCCGATCATCGAGCAGGACGTCGAGCGCATCAGCCACCGCGACACCCCCGACGACCTGATCCGCAAGGGCCGCGACATCGAACGCCGCGTGCTGGCGAGGGCGCTGCGCTGGTCGCTGGAGGACCGGGTGCTGCTCAACGGCCGCAAGACGGTGGTGTTCACGGACTAGGTGCTGGTGGGGGCGTGCACTTCAGTGCGTGTCCCCCGCAGCTCGCGGGCCTCTACCGGGGCGCGTAGCAGGCTTCCCAAAGATCGCCCGCCATCTGCCTGACAAGCGGGTCGGCGTCGCTGAGCATGGCTTCATTGACGGCTGCCCGGCGCAGCGGATCGGTTCGGCCGAGGAAGTAGATGACGGCCTGGTACGCGTGATAGCGCACCCAGCGATCCTCATGGGTCAGCAGCGCGAGGCCGTGTTCCAGCAGCGGCAAGCCGTGCTCTATGCTCATCTCGGAAAGTACGAATGCGCCCGACCCGACGCGGTCGCTCCGTGGATCGAGCATCTCAGTGAGGGTATCCAGCCGTTGACCGGACTGGAAGGCTCCCATGACGAGATCCCAGTCTTCATCAGGACACTCACCACGGCTTTCGCAAAAGCGGGCGAGCGCGGCCTCGAAGGCCCAATTGGACACGGCCGCCGTCAGGGCCCTACCCCAGCGCCGGGCCGCCGCTGGGCAGGCTGTCGATCAGTTCGATCTTGAAGATCAGCACCGCGTTGGGCGGGATGACCCCGCCGGCGCCGTTCTCGCCGTAGCCGAGCTCGGGCGGGACGTAGAGCATCCAGGTGTCGCCCGGCTTCATCTTCTGCAGCGCCTCGGTCCAGGCCGGGATAAGGCCGGCCAGGTTCATCACCGCCGGCGCGCCCTTGTCGTAGGAGCTGTCGAACACTTCGCCGGAGACCAGCTTGCCCTCGTAGTGGACCTTCACGTCATCGCGCGGACCGGGCGAGCGGCCGCCGGCCGGGCCGGATTTCTCGACCTTGTAGAGCACGCCGGACGGCAGCTTCTGCACGCCCGGCTCCTTCGCCGTCTTGTCGATGAAGGCCTGGGCGTTGGCCGCGCTGGCTTCCAGCAGGGCCGGGTCCGGCTTCCTGTGGCAGCCGGCGAGGACCAGGCCGGCGAGGGCGGCGACGATGAGGGTGCGACGGAACATTGCTTCTTGAACTCCTAGACCGCCCGCGGCGGATACCCGCACGCGCGCAGCTCGTCCATGATCTCCTGGGTGTGCTGGGCGTCGCGGGTCTCGATCATGATGTCGAACTCCGCGCCCTTGGCCGGCACGTCCAGGGCGAGGCGGTTGTGGGCCACCTCGATGATGTTGCCGCCCATCTCGCCGATCACGCGGCTGACGGTGGCCAGCAGGCCCGGGCGGTCGTCGCCGATGATGCGCAGCGAGACGAGCCGCTGGGCCCGCACCAGCTCGCGGGTCAGAACACTGGCCAGCAGGCGGGTGTCGATGTTGCCGCCGCACAGGATCAGGCCGCACTTCTTGCCGCGGAACCGCTCGGGATAGGCCAGCAGCGCGGCCAGCGAGGCGGCGCGGCCCCCTCGGCGATGGTCTTCTCGACGTTGCAGTACAGCGCCACCGCCCGCTCGATGTAGGGCTCTTCCAGCAGCAGCACGTCGTCGATCAGCGGCCGGGCGATGGCGTAGGTGTTCACCCCCACCACCTTGACCGCGATGCCCTCGGCGATGGTCTGGCCGCCGGCCTCGGCGTTCATGCCGCGCATCTTGGCGGTGAAGGACGGGTACATGGCCGGCTCGCAGCCGATAATGCGGATGTTTGGATTGATCGCCTTGGCCGCCGTGGCCACGCCGCTGATCAGGCCGCCGCCGCCGATCGGCACCGGCAGGACCTCCAGGTCCGGCTGGTCCTCCAGCATCTCCAGCGCGATGGTGCCCTGGCCGGCGATGACGTCCAGGTCGTCGAACGGATGGACGAAGGTCAGGCCGCGCTCGTCGCGCAGCTTCTGGGCGAAGGCGTTGGCGTCGTCATAGGTATCGCCCTCGATGACCACCTCGGCGCCGTGGCCCTTGGTGTGCTGCACCTTCACGAACGGGGTGCCGCGCGGCATGACGATGGTCACCGGCACGCCCAGCCGGGCGCCGTGATAGGCCAGCCCCTGGGCGTGGTTGCCGGCGCTGGCGGCGATCACGCCCAGCCGGCGCTGTTCGTCGGTCAGCAGCAGCAGCTTGTTGAGCGCGCCGCGCTCCTTGTAGGCCGCCGTGAACTGCAGGTTCTCGAACTTGACCCACACCTCCGCGCCGGTGATTTCCGACAGGGTGCGGGAATGGCGCAGCGGCGTGCGCTCGATATGGCCAGCCAGCCGGCCGGCGGCCGCCTTGATGTCGTCGAGGGTCAGGGTCATCGCCGCAGACGCTTAAGGGGCCCGGAGGCTCAGCGCAAACCCCTAAGCAGGTCCAGGCGGCGCATGGCCTTGCCGGGCAGCTCGGAAACGGGTCCGAGCGGCAGGGTCTCGGCCACCCGGCGCAGGCCGTAGGCCGCCTCGCGCAGCATCGCCGCCGCCGACAGGCCGCCGACGAAGCCGTGGGACACCTCGACGCTCCGGTTGGCCAGTTCGCGCTTGAAGCGATAGTCCCCGGCGCCCAGGTCGAGGCGGCTGTAGGGGACGGTGTCCATCCAGCGCAGGATGTCCTGGAACAGCATCATGCCGGGCGAATAGCGGTCGAAGGCGGGATCGTGGCCGATGATCCAGCTGTGCACGGTCGCGCCACCCCGGATGTCGAGCTGGGCCGCGGCCAGCGTATCGCCGATGTGCAGGGTGAACAGCACCCCGCCGAAGTCCGGGTCGCGGCTGGCGAACAGCTGGCGCACCAGCCGCAGCGGCCAGCCGGCGGCGAACAGGTCGGTCTGGCCGGTCTCGCGCCAGGCCCGCTGCTTCCAGGCGACCAGCTGGTCGAAGTCGCCCTTCGACCGGGAGAAGGCGGTGAACCGCACCGGGCCGACCTCGCGCTCGACCTTGCGGCGCTTCTTGTCGATGTCCTTGAGGGCGGAGATCCCCGCCGCCCGGCGTTCGGCCTCATAGGCCGCGTAGCCGCCGGAGACGTCGATGATGCGCGAAGTCTCGGCGCCCTTGATATGCGGCGCGAAAGGAGCCTGCCCCTCCAGCATGTGGCTGAAATCGAGACGACCGACGCCCAGCGCCTGGACGATCTCGCGCGGGTCGATGGTCAGGCCGGGCTCGGCGACCAGTCCCTGGTAGTCGCACATCGGCGCGCCGGCCGGCATGGCGGCGAACGGACCGATCCGCGCCGCCAGGAAGCCCTTCGGGTCGGCCATGCCGCCCAGGACGGCCACCCGCACGCCCCGGTCGCCCGCGGACGGTCCCTGGGCCCGCGCGACGGCCCTTGGCCAGTACGGCGACAGGAAAGGGGTCTCCAGCGCCGGATCGGCCGCCTGCAGCGCCGCCCACCGTTCCACGGCGTGGGCGGTCAGCTCCCACGGTCTGACGACATCAATCTGCACGGCTGCCAGGTCCCCAACCCTTCTGGTCGGGGGAAAGCCTACGCCGCAACCGTTGCGGGAGGGTTTAGACGCAGGCGGCGAACGCTTCGCGATCAGGCGCCGGAGGGCGCTGTTGAGGGGCGGGCGGCGCCAGGACTGTTCCCGCCGGCGGAACCCCGGTTAAGGTCCTCGCCGAAGAGGGGATTCTCATGCGCCTGACCGCCGCCATCGCACTGACCGTTTCGCTGCTCGCCGCAGGCGCGGCGCAGGCCAAGACCGTGGCGGTGACCGCCGAGCGGCTGCTGGATGTGACCACCGGTCGCTATCTGGAAAAGCCCGTGGTGGTGATCGTCGACGGACGCATCATCCTGGTCGGGCCTCTGGCCGCCACGACCATCCCCGCCGGGGCCGAGCAGATCGACCTGCCGGGCCAGACCCTGCTGCCGGGCCTGATCGACACCCATGTGCACCTCGACTCCAGTCCGCTCTACGGCGGCTATTCGGGGCTGCGGTTCACCGACAGCTTCTGGGCCGTCGTCGGCGTGCCCAACGCCCGGGCGACGCTCGAGGCGGGGTTCACCACCGTGCGCAACGTCGGCGCCGACCGCTACAACGATGTGGCCCTGATGCAGGCGATCGAGGAAGGGCACATCCCGGGTCCGCGCATCGTCCCGGCGGCCTATTCGATCGGGGCCACCGGCGGCCACTGCGACAGCACCTACCTGCCGCCGTCGGCGGAATCCTTCTCGCCCGCCGTCGCCGACGGGCCCGAGGCCGGCCGCAGGATGGTGCGGCTGATGCACAAGTACGGCGCCCGGGTGATCAAGATCTGCGCCACCGGCGGGGTGTTCTCCAACGACGGCGTCGGGGTCCAGCAGATGGCGGTCGACGAGATCCGCGCCATCGTCGAGGAGGCTCACATGCTGGGCCTGAAGGTCGCCGCCCACGCCCACGGGCCGGAAGGCATCCGCGCCGCCATCCTGGGCGGGGTCGACACCATCGAGCACGCCAGCCTGGTCGACGACGAGGGCATCAAGCTGGCCCTCAAGGCCGGATCCTGGTTCGGCATGGACATCTACAACACCGACTACACCCAGTCCGAAGGCCGGAAGAACGGCGTCCGCGACAGCGAGATCGCCAAGGACGCCGCCATCGGCGAGGCCCAGCGGCAGAACTTCTGCAAGGCGATCAAGGCCGGGGTGAAGCAGATCTACTCCACCGACGCCGGCATTTATCCGCACGGCGACAACGCCAGGCAGTTCGCCGTCATGGTCCGCTACTGCGCCACGCCGCTGCAGGCCATCCAGGCCGCCACGGTCAACGCCGCCGAGGCGCTGGGGATGCCCGGCGACGTCGGCCAGGTCGCGGCCGGCCGCTGGGGCGACCTGATCGCCGTGCGCGGCGACCCGCTGGCCGACGTGACGGTGCTGGAGAAGGTCAGCTTCGTGATGAAGGGCGGGGTGGTGGTTCGGCGGTGAGATCTCCCTCCCCCTTGTGGGGAGGGTGGTCGCGAAGCGACCGGGTGGGGCAATGGTGAACAAAGGTCGGCGCTGACCGGCGCGTCGCCGTTGCCCCACCCGTCTCGCCTCGCCTTCGGCTCGCCGATCCACCCTCCCCATGCGGGGAGGGAGAAATCAAACTTCGCAGGCCGCCTTGGCCTCGGCGCGAAGCTCGGGAATGCCCGTGCCCTTTTCCGCCGAGGTGGCCAGCACGCGCGGGAAGGAGGCCGGGCGCTTGCGGATGGCCTCCTGGGTGCGGGCGACCACCGCCTCAACCTCTTCGGCCTTCAGCTTGTCGGACTTGGTCAGCACGATCTGGTAGCTGACCGCCGCCGTGTCGAGCGCGTCCAGCGCCTCGGTGTCGACCGCCTTGAGGCCGTGGCGGGCGTCGATCAGCAGATAGACGCGCTTGAGGTTCGGCCGGCCGCGCAGATAGGCCCGGCCCAGGTCCTGGAACTTGTTGGCCACGCCGCGCGATACTCGCGCGAAGCCGTAGCCGGGCAGGTCGACGAGCCGCAGCTGGTCGTCGAGGTTGAAGAAGTTGATCTCCCGCGTCCGGCCCGGCTCGTTGGAGGCGCGGGCCAGGTACTTCTGGCCGACCAGGGCGTTGATCAGGCTCGACTTGCCGACGTTGGAGCGGCCGGCGAAGGCCACCTCCGGCAGCTCCGGCCCGGGCAGGCCGTCCATCGCCACCGCCCCCATCATGAAGGCGACCGGATGGGCGAAGAGGACCCGGGCGGCCTCCAGCTCCTCGTCGGTGAAGGGCGCGGTCACACCGCGGCCTTCGGCTGGCCGCGGACCTTGGCGATGAAGTCGTCGATCGGGTTGTCGACCCCGAACTTCCGCATGTTGATGTACTGCTGGAAGATCGAGAACACGTTCGAGAAGGTCCAGTAGAGCAGCAGGCCCGCCGGGAAGCCGGCCATGATGAAGGTGAACATGATCGGCATCAGCTGGAAGATGCGCTGCTGCATGGGATCGGGCGCCGGCGGATTCATCGCCGTCGTCAGCCACATGGTGAAGCCGTAGAGCAGCGGCAGGAAGCCCAGGTGCACCAGGGCGGCCACCCCTCCGATGAACGGCGTCGAGGCCACGTCCCAGGGGATCAGGCCGAACAGGTTCAGGATCGTGTAGGGGTCCGGGGCCGACAGGTCGCGGATGTAGCCGTAGAAGGGCGCGTGACGCATCTCGATGGTCACCGACAGCACCTTGTAGAAGGCCAGGAAGATCGGGATCTGCAGCAGGATGGGCAGGCAGCCGGCGACCGGATTGACCTTCTCCCGCTGATACAGCGCCATGGTCTCCTGCTGCATCTTGGTCGGGTCGTCCTTGTAGCGGGCGCGAAGCTCCTCCATCGGCTTCTGGAGCTTCTTCATCCGCGTCATGGACTCGTAGCTCTTCTGCGCCAGCGGGAAGAGCAGCACCCGCACGATCAGCGTCACCGCCAGGATGGCGACGCCGAAATTGCCGACCAGGCCGAAGATGAACTCGAGCGCCTGGAAGAACGGCCGGGTGAAGAACCACAGCATCCCCCAGTCGACGGCCTTGTCGAGGTCGGGGATCGGCTGGCCGCCGGTCTTGCCCTTCTCGTAGGCCTGCAGGTCCTGGACGACCTTGGCGCCGGCGTAGACGCGGGTGGTCTCGCTGATCGTCCCGCCCGGCGCGATGGTGTGCAGGCTGCCGGCGTAGTTGGCGTTGTAGGAGTTGACGTCGCCGATCCGGGCGCCGCGAACTGGGCGACGATCTTCTCGTCCTGGTCGGGCACGACGGCCGCCAGCCAGTACATGTCGGTGATGCCCAGCCAGCCGCCGTCGGAGGTGTAGCTGGCGGCGATGCGCTTGGCGGCGTCGCCCGAGGAGGCGGCGCGTCCGGCGGCTTCCTGGCCCTTCTTGAGCCAGGGCTTGAACTTCAGCAGGCGCAGCTCGCGACCCTTGCCGTCGTCCGACAGGATGCCGACGGCGCCCTCGTGGACGTTCTGGCCGCGGCCCAGGTGCGGCGCCAGGCCCTGGCGCAGGATCGAGGCGTAGGGCGCCACCTGCACCGCCGCGCCGGTGGTGTTGCGCACGGTGTCGGTGACGGTGAACATGAAGCGGTCGTCGACCGACATCACCCGGGTGAAGGTCAGGCCGTTGGCGCCGGCGTATGTCAGCTCGATCGGCTTGCCCGGGGACAGCACATCCCCCTTGGTCAGGGTCCAGACCGACTGGTTGGTCGGCAGGCCCGGCAGGTTCTGGCCGACCCAGCCGATGTCGGTGAAGAAGGCGTGGGCCGTGCCCTCGGGGCGGAACAGCTCGACCAGCGGCGAGCCCTTGGCCAGGGTCTCGCGGTAGCCCTTGAGGTAGAGGTCGTCCAGGCGCGCGCCCTGCAGGCGGATCGAGCCCTTCAGGGTCGGGGTGTCGACCTGAACGCGCGGGCTGGCGGCGGCGGCGACGTCACGCGACACGATCACCGGGGCGGCGGGCGCGCCGGGCGCGGTGGCGGTCTGTTCGGCGACCACCTTGGCCCGCTGTTCGGCCAGCCGCTTCTTGTTGGCCGGGTCCAGCACGAGGAACTGGTACGCCGTCAGCAGGATGACGGCGATGACGACGAACACGAACGTGTTGCGGGTGTCGTTCTGTTGCATGAAGCGGACTAACCGGAACGGGAGGGATCGGAGGCGGCGCCGGATGGCGCGGGCACGGTGTCGGGATCGGTCGCGAGCCTTATCAGCGCGCTTTTCACATCGTCAAGGAGACGGTCCCAGGGCCGGGCCGCCGTGCCGCCCCGCGCGATGAACACATAGTCGCTGCCGGGGACCCCGTGGAGGGGCAGGAGCGCCCGCGCCGCCTCGCGCAGACGGCGCTTGCAGCGGTTGCGCACCACCGATCCGCCGACCCGCTTGGTGGCCGTGAAGCCTGAGCGAATCTGAGGGTCGCCGTCGGCGCGGTCGCGTCGCTGGATGACCACCGCGCCATGCGACCTAAAACGCGCTTGAGCGGCCAGGAGAAACTCCGGCCGCTTGCGCATACGTTCGATTGTCGGCTGTTGGTCCAACGTCGTCCCGGCCCCGTCGTCAGAAGGAGATAGGGACGCGCCTGTCGCTTACTAGGCGGTCAGGCGCTTGCGGCCCTTGGCGCGGCGACGGGCGACGATCTTGGCGCCGTTCTTGGTCGACATCCGCAGCCGGAAGCCGTGACGGCGCTTGCGCACGAGACGCGAGGGCTGAAAGGTCCGCTTGCTCACGGGAAGGCTCCGAATTCTAAAGGTCTAGGCGCGCCAGGCGGGGCCCGTCGCGGTGAGCGGGGGGAGATACGGGAAGGGGGGACCTGAGTCAACCCAAGCCCTTACAGGTCCGGCCGGATGATCGCCTTGCCGACCACCTGACGGTCGGCCAGCAGGTCGAAGGCCTCGCGCCAGCGGTCCAGCGGCAGCTCGGCGTGGACGCGCGGCTTGATGACGCCCTCGTCGGCCATGCGCCAGACGGCCTCGGCGTTCTCGCGGCCGCGCTCGGGGAACTGGCGGCCGTATTCGCCGGCCCGCACGCCCATCACCGAGAAGCCCTTGATCAGCGGCATGTTGACCGAGACGGTCGGAATGCGGCCCGACGTAAAGCCGATGACCAGCAGCCGGCCGTCGAAGGCGATGCAGCGGGTGCTCTCATCGAAGATGTCTCCGCCGACCGGGTCGTAGATGACGTCCGCCCCGCGCCCGCCGGTGATCGCCTTGACCTTCTCGCGGAAGCCGCCGGTGACGTTGACCGTGGCGTCGGGCGCGTACTCCGCCGCGACGATGGCCAGCTTCTCGTCGGAGGCCGAGGCGGCGATCACCCGGCAGCCCAGCGCCTTGGCCAGATCCACGCAGGCCAGGCCCACGCCGCCGGCCGCGCCATGGACCAGCACCCACTCGCCCGGCTCTACCCGGGCCCGGCGGACCAGCGCGACATAGGCCGTCAGGTACGCGGCGCCGTAGGCCGCGGCCTGGGCGAAGTTCAGCCGCGCCGGCTTGGGCTTCAGCCCGCGGGGATCCATTACGGCGTACTCGGCGAACCCGCCGGTCTTGGCCCCGCCGACCACCGCGTCGCCGACGCGCCAGCCGGTGACCCCATCGCCCAGGGCCGCGATCTCGCCCGACAGGTCCAGGCCCGGAGTAAACGGCAGCGGCGGCTTGAACTGGTACTCGCCCTTCGTCATCAAGAGGTCGGGGAAGTTGACGCTGGCGGCGCGCACGCGGACCAGCACCTGGCCCGGGCCGGCGGTAGGTGTGGGAACCTCGCGGACATGGGTCCCGGCGTAGAGTTCGCCCAGCTCTTCGACGACCAGCGCGCGCATGATGAGTTCTCCCTCGGTTGGCCGGATTCTGGAGTGATTACGTTGGGGGAGTCATCCCGCTTCTCCCTCCCCGCATGGGGAGGGTGCTCCCGAAGGGAGCGGGTGGGGCAAAGATGATCGAAGGTCGGCGCTGACAGCGCGCAGGCGGTTCCCCACCCGTCTCCTGCTTCGCCTTCGGCTTCGCAGGATCCACCCTCCCCATGCGGGGAGGGAGACTACGAGAGCATCCCCTCGTACGCTTGGCGCACGAAGCCGGCGATCTCGCGGCAGGCGGTGTCGGCGGTGGGGATGGCGCCGGTGAAGGCGGTGAAGCCGTGGGCCAGGCTGTCGTAGCAGCGGTAGATCACCGGCACGCCGGCGTCGCGCAGGCGCTTGGCGTAGCACTCGCCCTGGTCGACCAGCGGATCGAACCCGGCGGTGGCCACGATCGCCGGCGCGAGGCCCGACAGGTCCTCTGTCTTGATCGGCGACAGGCGCGGGTCGGCCGGGTCGGCGTCCGGAGCCATGTAGTGGGCCATGAACCAGTTCATGGTGTCGCGCGACAGCGGATAGGCGTCGCTGAAGGTGGTCATCGACTGGGTTTCGCTGGCCACGTCGACCGCCGGGTAGATCAGCAGCTGCAGGGCCGGCTGCGGCTCTCCGGCGCGCTTCATCTCCTGGGCGACGACGGCGGCGAAGTTGCCGCCCATGGAGTCGCCGCCGATCGCCGCCACGCCCTCGGGCGCGCCGAAGCGGGCGGCGTTGTCGCGGCCCCAGCGGTAGGCGGCCAGCACGTCCTCCAGCCCGCCGGGGAAGCGCGTCTCCGGCGCCAGGCGGTAGTCCACCGACAGCACCGCGCAGCGGGCGATGCGGGCCAGGATCTGGCAGAAGACGTCGCTGGTCTCCAGATCGCCGATCACCCCGCCCCCGAAGTGGGCGAAGACCATCAGCGGCGCGGCCGGGTCCTGCTCGGCGGGGCGATAGGCGCGCAGCTTCAGCGCGCCGCCCGGGCCCTCCATGCTCAGGTTCTCGACGCGCACGCCCGGCTCGGGCTTGCCGGCCATCGCCGCCAGACCGCCGGCGCTGGCCGCGCGGGCCTCCTCCGGCGTCAGGGACGACATCGGCGGCATCCGGCGCGCCCCGGCGGTCAGGAACTGAAAGCGGGGGTCCAGCGTGCGGCCGCCCTGATAGACGACCCCGCCGCCCGACATCGCCCGCAACACCGGGGTCGGCAGCGACAGCAGGATCTTCAGGATCGCCTTCTGGACCGCGGGATCGGCCATGGTGACTCCGGTTCAGGTCGAGAGGCGCGGCAAGGCGGGCACGCCGCCCATGATCAGCCTGACCGCGAAGTCCGCGGCGGCGGCCGTATCGACCGGCCGGCGCTCGAGCATCTTGTCGCCGACCTGGCGGGCCACGGCGATGCAGGCGGCGGCCAGGTAGTCGGCGTCGACGCGCGGCGCGGCGTCGTGCTCCATGGCCTGCAGGAAGGCGTCGCGCACCTCCTCGAACACCCGCTCCATCTCCGGCGTCTGCAGCCGCATCTGCGGGTGTTTCTCGCCGGCCGGCCGGTGGGCGTGCCAGGCCTCGTGCTCGTCGGCCATGAAGTCGAAATAGGCCTGGATGGCGGCGCGCAGGTAGCCCTCGAAGGTGTTCGAGGCCTCCCAGCAGGCGCGCAGGATCGGCCGGAAGCGGGCGGCGCCGTCGTCGGCCAGCGCCTCGAACACCTCATCCAGCGACCGGAAGTAGTTGTAGAAGGTGCCGGAGGCGAGGCCGGTGCGGCGGATGATGTCGCGCACGGTCGCCGACTCGTATCCAAGCTCGGCGAAGACCTCGCGCGCGGCGTCGAGAATAGCGCGGCGGTTGGCGAGCTTGGTCTGCTCGCGCTTGCCCGCCGAAAGAAGAACGACCTGACTCATCGTCGCAAGGCTATCAGTCGGGCGGCCTCAAGCAAGCGGACAGAAGGCCTCAGGCGCGTTCTTGCAGCCCATTCTGTTTCATCCGCCACAGGAGGACATCCAGACGGTCCTGGCCGAAGAAGGCCTCGCCGTCGAAGACCATGGTCGGAACGCCCCAGTGGCCGGCGGTCTCGAGCGCCTTCTGGTTGGCCTCTATGGCCGCGTCCAGGCGGTCGGCGTCGTCGCGGGCGGCGGCTTCCAGCGCGTCCGGATCGAGGCCCGCGCGCTCGGCGGCCTTCGCCAGATGGTCGCCCTCGTGCCAGTTGTCGGTCGATCCCGACCAGATCAGCGACCCGACCTCGCTGATGTAGGCCAGGCCCTTGCCGGCCTCGGCAGCCGCCTGGCCCATGCGGGTGATGCGGTAGATGTAGGGCTGGTCGGCCGGCACCTCGCCGCTGGCGATGTCCATGACGATGGGGTCGGGCCGGGGCCAGCGGACCGGCGTGCCCTGCATCTGGCCGAGGCGATAGATGTCCCGCGCCAGATAGGGCGGCCAAAGCGGGTTCACCCGCTTGAAGAAGCCGTCGATCCGCACCGCGATCGGCAGCACCGGGCGGACCACGACGCTCAGGTCGTACTTGTCCTGCAGCGCGACCAGCTGCGGCGTGGCGAGGTAGGAATAGGGGCTTCGGAACGACCAGAAGACATCAACGCTGAGAGTCACCCGCATTCCTCCGATTTTTGTTAGTTACCCATGAGTATAGGGCTAGGTTGCGGGGCAGGCGAGGGAGAAATCGATGCCTTCGGAGTCGAGGATGGAGATCAGGTCGCCCGGCCCGAGGGGCGAGCGGGCGCGCGCCCGTCCGCGCGAGATCCTCGACGCCGCCCGCGACCTGTTCTCGCGAAAGGGCTTCGAAGCCGCCCGCATGGACGAGGTCGCCGCCGCCGTCGGCGTGACCAAGCCGGCCGTCTATCGCTATTTCCCGGGCAAGGACCGGCTGATCGAGGCCCTGCTGGAAGAGGACCTCGCCGTCCCCGGGCGAGCGCTGAACGCCTGGGTGGCCGGCCATCCCGGCCCGATCACCGACATGATCGAGGGCTTCTCCCAGCGGCTGGCCGCCACCCAGGGGCACGGCCTGGCGCGAGGCTACCTGCTGCTGGCCATGGATGAGTCCGGTCGCCGGCCGGAGATCGCCGGCTTCATCCGGCGCGAGATCCTTGAGCCGGGCCTGGCGTCCCTCGCCGGCGCCTTCCAGCGCGCCATGGATCGCGGCGAGCTGGCCGCCGGCCATGATCCGGAGTTCATCGCCCGGCTGTTCTTCGCGCCCTTCCTGCAGGCCACGCTCGGCACGGTCGGCTACGCCCTGCCGGTCGGCGACGAGGCCGAGATCGAGCGCTACCGCCGCTTCCACGTCGCGGCGTTTTTGAGGGCGTTTTCGGTTTAGGAGATGGAAGCTTCCAAGCAGAAGTTTGAGTGGCTAGCAGGCGCCCACCTTGACCATCTCGCGGCCTATCCAAGCAGCCTGTTGTTGGCATTCAACAGGCGTCGATCCGATGCCAGCCTTGAGGCCTTCCATCTTTCAACCAACGGAAGCCTTCGCGTTGGCCGGACGTGCGCCTTTGGCGATGATTCCACGGCAGAGGCCCTGGCCACGCTCTACCCCTTGATTGGCGCAACGATCACAGACGCGCGGGGACCCGAGGGCGGCATCTACGAACTGGTGCTGGATGGCGGCGTCGTTATCCAGGTGGCTGACCTTGAAGCGTACGGTGACTACACGCTGCTCGTCGGCGTCTACGACAACGGCGTCCTGAGGGAGACGGCTCTCTTCGCCTAGGCGCCCACCGTCTCCGCCCGCGCCTCGACCGGCAGCTTGTTGCCCGCCGCCTTCGCGCGTTTGGCGCCCCGCTCGATCTCCTTCATCAGGTCATGGCAGTAGATGCCGAAGTCGACCTGGATCGTGTGGCGCTTGGCCTCGTAGTACTGGGCGGTGTGGGTCTGCTCGTCCTTGACGATGACCTTCTCCATCTCCGCCGGCGGCGGCGGCAGGTACTGGCCGGTCAGGTAGGCGGCGACCAGCTTGGTCTGCTGCTCGGCGAAGTTCACCAGCGTCGGCAGCGGCTGGGCCAGGGCCATGTAGAACAGGTTCGGCACGCCCGGCTTCATCATGCGCTTGAACAGCGGCAGGCGATGGTCGGCGTCGGGGACCAGCTCGGCGTCGTCGAAGAACGGGAACTTCATGTCGTAGCCGGTGGCGAAGACGATGGCGTCGACCTCCTCGACGCTGTCATCGGCGAAGCGAACCTTCTTGCCCTCCAGCGCCTTGATCGCCGGCTTGAACTTCACATCGCCGCAGCCGGCCCGGGTCAGGAACTCGCCGCTGACCGAGGGGTGGGCCTCCAGCGGCTCGTGGTCGGGCTTGGGAAGACCGTAGTCCTCCATGTTGCCCAGCGTCTTCTTGATGGTCTTGCGGGCCAGGCTCAGGCCCAGCTTGCGCGGCATCCAGTGCGGCATCGAGGCTTTGTCGGCGGGCTTGCCGTTCATGTACTTGGGCAGCACCCACACCCCGCGCCGGGCCGAGACCCACAGGTTCTTCGCGATCGGCCGTTGCGACAGCTCGCTGGCGATATCCATCGCCGAGTTGCCCATGCCGACGACGACGACGTTCTTGCCGCGCATGTCGACCGGGTCGAACGGGTCGCTGTAGGCGTGGCTGTGGAAGGCCGGACCGTCGAACTCGCCCGGATACTCCGGAATGCGCGGGCTCCAGTGGTGGCCGTTGCAGACGAACAATACGTCGTAGAGCCGCGTCTCGCCGGTCGACAGCGTCACTTCCCACAGGCCGTCGGCGGTGCGCCTGGCCTTTTCGACGGCGGTGTTGAAGGTGATGGTCTCGCGCAGGCCGAAGTGGTCGACGTAGTCCTTGAAGTACTGGAACAGCTGGGCGTGGTGCGGGAAGTCGGGCCAGTCGGCCGGCACCGGGAAGTCCTCGAACGCCAGCCGCCACTTCGACGTGTCGATGTGCAGGCTGTCGTAGCAGGCCGACATCCCGTTGGGGTTCTTGTAGTACCAGGTGCCGCCGATATCGTCGGACATCTCGAAGCAGTCGTAGGGAACTCCGACGTCCTTCAGCCGCTTGGCGGTGGTGAACCCGCTGCAGCCGGCGCCGATGATGCAGGCCTTGGGCAGACGTGCGGCCACGATGGACCTCCCTGGAAAGTCGTTCTGGTTATCGTTGTTCAGGCAAGGGTGTCCGGGCTTTCCCCGCGCGTCAACCGTGACGCTGGGGCGCCTCGTTCAACTCCGGCCGCAGCCGGCCGTGCATTTGGTCCAGGCCGGGGCGCAGGTGTCTTCTTCGGCCGACAGGCAGAAGTAGTAGTCGCGGTTGCAGGTCTTGCGGCATTGCCGTGTGTCGGTCCGGAGGACCGTGCCAACCGGCGCCACCGGCGGCGGCATGGGAACCAGGGCGGCCAGCGAGCTGGCCTCGCGCTCCGCCCCGTTGTCGGGCGTCGCCCCCACCGGACCGCGCAGCGCGCTCGCCGGCTCGGCCTGGACTCCGCGCAGTCGGCCGCCGTCCTGCGCGCCCGCCGGTGCGGCGAGGGCGAGACTCATCAGGGCGAGAAGGGCGAGGCGACGCATGGGGCGAGCCTGCACGGGCGCCGTTAACGCGCGGTTAACCATGATCGCCGCCCGGGGGCGCGACTTCCGGGAACGATCCGCGCGGTCTAGAGGTTCTGCGAAGGACAGGCGCTGACAGCGGCAGGGGGCGCGAGGACATGATACGGCCGGATCAGTCGGTCAGCGCCGCGACGCCGGATTTTCTGCGCGGCGGCGGAGAACTCGGCGCGTTGATCCGGGCCCATGACTGGGCCGCCACGCCGCTCGGCGCGCCGGAAACCTGGCCGCAGGCGCTAAGGACCGCCGTGCGTCTGCTGCTGTCCACCGGCCACCCGATGTTCCTGTGGTGGGGACCGGACCTGATCCAGTTCTACAACGACGCCTACCGGCAATCGATCGGACCGGAGCGGCACCCCGGAGCCGTCGGCCAGCGGGGCCGCGACTGCTGGGAGGAAATCTGGCCGATCATCGGCCCCCAGATCGACCAGGTGATGTCCGGCGGGGAGCCGACCTGGCACGAGAACGCGCTGGTTCCGATCACCCGGAACGGGCGGCTGGAGGACGTCTACTGGACCTACAGCTACGGGCCGGTTCACGATGAGACCGCCCCCAATGGCGTCGGCGGCGTGCTGGTCGTCTGCACCGAGACGACCCGGACCGTGCTCGCCGACCAGCGGCGGGCCGAGACCGTGTCCCGCTGGCGACGGCTGTTCGACCAGGCGCCCGGCTTCATGTGCATTCTCGGCGGCCGCGACCACGTCTTCGAGTTCGTCAATGAAGCCCACATGACGCTGTTCGGCAGCCGGGACTGGATCGGCCGACCGATCCGCGAGGCGTTTCCCGACCTCGCGGGTCAGGGGATCTTCGAAGCGCTCGATCGGGTCTACGCGACCGGCGAGCGACTGACCTTCGACGCGACGCCGGTGCGCTTTCGCCTTTCACCGGACGGGCCGCAGGAGGTCCGTCACCTCGATTTCGTCTGCGCCCCGATCCTCGACGACGACGGCGAGGTCGCCGGCATCTTCTGGCAGGGTGTGGACATCACCGCCCGCAAGAACGCCGAGGACCACCTGCGGCTGATGATCAACGAGCTGAACCACCGGGTGAAGAACTCGCTGGCCACGGTCCAGGCCATCGCCGCCCAGACCCTGCACGGCGAGGATGTGCCGGCGCATGTCCGCAACGCCCTGACCGAGCGTCTGATCGCGCTGTCGCGGGCCCATGATGTGCTGACCGACGAGAAATGGGCCGGCGCCAGCCTGCGCGAGATCGCGGTTCAGGCCGCCGCGCCCCACCTGTCCACCGGTCACGCCGACCGGTTCGTCATCGAGGGGCCGGCCGTGAACCTTCCGCCCCGGAGCGCCATCGCCGTCGCCCTGGCGCTGCACGAACTGGCCACCAACGCCGCCAAGTACGGCGCCCTGTCGGTGCTGGATGGCCGCGTTCACATCGCCTGGAACACCGCTCCGGCCGACGACGGCGCCGTCCGGCTGCGGATGACCTGGAGCGAGAGCGGCGGGCCGCCCGTGGCGACGCCCCGGACACGGGGTTTTGGCACCCGCCTGATCGAGCGCGGCCTGGCGTCGGAGCTGCGCGGCGTGGTTCGCATCGACTATGCGGCGACCGGGGTGATCTGCACGATCGACGCCGTCATCGCCGCCGATCCCTCGCCCCCGTGGGAAGCCCGGGCAGACCTCAGCCCGTAAGGGTCAGGGGCGACCGCGGCGGGCCGTCCCGCATCAGGTCCAGGAGCAGCCCGCCCAGACCTTCGGGGAAGATGGTCTCGTCGCTGCCGGCGATCTCCTGCGGCGTCCACCAGCGCATGGCCTTGACCACCTGCCGCTCCAGTTCGGTCCAGTGGTGGTCGACGAGATCCTCGTGGAAGGCCGTGGCCATGAAGTAGTGCTCGACCAGTCGGCGCGGCTCGCCCTCGACGATCAGCACATGTTCGCGGATCCAGACCACGGGGCCGAGGTCGACCTCCGCATGGCCTGTCTCCTCGAACAGCTCGCGGCGGGCGGCGTCTTCCAGCGCCTCGCCCTCGTCGACGCCGCCGCCCACCGTGCACCACCACCCGCCGGGCCCGGTGGCCGCGTCCTCGAACCGCATGAGCAGCAGCCGACCGGCCGGCGAGAACAGCAGCAGCCGGACGGTAGGCCGCTCGCGTGGCTCCGCCGTCAGACGGTCCGCTGGGCCCGGTCCTTCTCGTTGGTCGTCTTGATCATGTCCTTCACGGCCTGCCACTGGTCGTCGCCCCATTCGGTCATGCGGGAGAAGTTGCCGCCGCTGGCGTTGTACTGGCCGCCGTCGATGGCGATGGTCTGGCCGTTCACATACTCCGACCCCTTGGACAGAAGATAGACGGCCAGGTTGGCCAGCTCGGCCATCTCGCCGACCCGGTTCATCGGGTTGCCGCTCATGTTCTCGTAGGCGCTCTGCTGCTGGCCGGGGTTCAGCCGCGCGCTCATGCCCTCGGTCGGGAAGGGGCCCGGCGCGATGGCGTTGAAGCGGATGCCCTTGGGACCCCATTCGACGGCCAGCGACTGGGTCATCACGTTGAGGCCCGCCTTGGACATGGCGCTGGGCACCGTGAACGGCCCGCCGTTCCACACCCAGGTGGTCAGGATCGAGATGACCGAGGCCTTCTTCCCCTCGGCGATCCAGCGCTTGCCGCACTCGAGCGTGACGAAGAACGAGCCGCGGAAGACGATGTTGGCGATGGCGTCGAAGCCGCGCGGCGACAGGTCCTCGGTGCGGCTGATGAAGTTGCCGGCCGCGTTGTTGACCAGACCGGTCAGCGCGCCGCCGTCCGCCCAGATCGTGTCGACCATGTCCTTGATGGCTTCCGGCACCCGGATGTCGCAGGCGATGCCGACGACCTTGCCCGGGCTTTCGGGGTGGGCGGCCATCAGTTCCTTCGCCGTATCCTCGAGGATGTTGCCGCGCCGGCCGCAGATGTAGACCTCCGCCCCCAGCATCAGGCAGGCCTCGGCCATCACCTTGCCCAGGCCCGTGCCGCCGCCGGTGATCAGGATCCGCTCCCCGTTCATCAGGCCGGGGCGGTACATCAGGTCGTCGGGCTTGAAGGTCATGGCGTGTCTCCCTGTTTTGCACAGAGGGGGGCGCCTTACCGTAGGGCGGTCAAGCCGCCGCCATCACGCCCCGCCCTGCGCCGCCAGGGCTCGCCCGGCGCGAATGCTGCGGATGGTGAGGTGACGGACCGTGGCGAACTGCACGGCGAACAGGACGATCTTCGACGCCGTGGGGAAGATGGCGAGAAATGCGGGCCAGAGGCTCGGGAAGCTGACCGCGATCACCAGGTTGGCCACGGCGGTCAGGGCCATCAGGCCGGCCCACACATAGCCGAACGAGACCATGACAGACTCGCCGTGGCCGACAGCGATGGGCGGCATGTAGCGCAGCATCCAGCCGCGCTTCAGCATCATCACGGTCAGGATCAGATAGATCACCGTCGGCTTGGCCATCAGGAAGCGGGCGTCGTGCAGGAAGAGGCCGGCGGTCCCGAACGTCAGCACCAGCGCCAGACTGGCCCATTGCAGCGGCGCGATCGGCTTGCCCAGGACCCTCCACAGCGCCACATGGCCCACGCCGAATCCGATCGCCGCCAGGGTGGCGATCTGCGCGTCCACCTTCAGCGCGACAAGAGCGGCGAACAGCAGGCTTGAGAGGAGGTCGTTGCCCAGCGGACGGGCGGCGCGCATCAGGTTTTGCATGACAGGGTCCATCGCGTTTCGATGGCTGAAGACTAGAGCCGCCGGCCCGGCCGGGTGAGTCCAGACCGCGAAACACCGGTGGCGGTTCGCGAATTCGCCCCGCCATTGGCGCTTCGCGAACCGCCAATGGTGCGCGCGGGGAGGGGCTTTCCGCTATGGTGGTCCCATGAGCGTCGCCTTCACCAAGGAAGAGGACTACGAATCGGTCGCGGCCAACCTGCCCGACCGGCCGGTGTCCCCCATGCCAACCTCGTCACGCCGGAGGGCCTGGCCGCCATCGAGGCCGAGCTGGCCTCGGCCCGCGCCGCCTGGACCGCCGCCCAGGGCGGCGACGTGAAGGACGACCGCACGGCCATGGCCCGCGCCACGCGCGACCTGCGCTACTGGTCCTCCCGCCGGGCGACAGCCCAGCTGGTCGAGCCGACGGAGGACAACGGGACCGTCCGTTTCGGCGGCTCGGTGACTATCGAACGCGAGGACGGCCGCCGCCAGACCTGGCGCATCGTCGGCGAGGACGAGGCCGACCCCGCGAAGGGCAGCGTCAGCTACGTCTCGCCGCTGGCCCAGGCCGTGCTGGGCAAGACCGTCGGCGACCTTGCGATGGTGGCCGGCGGCGAGGTGGAGATTGTGGCGGTCGGGTGAGGTCCTGCGTGCTTCGACACGCGACCTGCGGTCGCTGCTCAGCATGACGTAGAAGAATAGCGCCCCAACACGTCATCCTGAGCAGCCGCGCAGCGGCGTGTCGAAGGACGCAAGGCCTGTCCGCTCATTCGAAGCGCCGCTATAGACGCCCCGTGACCGACAGCACCGACATCCACGCCGTCTACGGCGCCCCGCCCCGTGACGTGATCGACGCCCCCGAGGGCGCGATCCGCTTCTCGCCCTATGTCCCGGGCAGCCCGGACTTCGCGGCCGTCCAGGCCGGCTCCGTGGCGTCAGTGACCCTGCTGGCCCCGCCGGCCACCGCCGAGCGTCGCTATGTGCTGGCGCTGGCCCTTCAGGCGCTGGCGTCCGGCGGGCGGCTGTTCGCCGCAGCGCCCAAGGACAAGGGCGGCTCGCGGCTGCGCAAGGAGCTGGAGGCCTTCGGCTGCGCGGTCAACGAGGAGGGGCGTCGCCACCACCGCATCTGCACCGCTCGCCGGCCCGACCCGCCGGTCGGACTCGAGGAGGCCATCGCCCAGGGCGCGCCGCGCCTCGACCCGGGCCTGGGCCTCTGGACCCAGCCGGGCGTGTTCAGCTGGGACCGCATCGATCCGGGCACGGCCCTGCTGATCGCCCACCTGCCGCCGCTTGCCGGCAAGGGCGCGGACCTGGGCTCCGGGATCGGCGTGCTGGCCCACGCGGTGCTGGCCGCGCCGCGCGTCGAGCATCTGACCCTGATCGACCTCGACAGCCGGGCGGTCGAGGCGGCGAAGCGCAACGTGGCGGACCCTCGCGCGGACATCCGCTGGGCCGACGTGCGGGCGACCGGGATCACCCCGGCCAGCCTCGACTTCGTGGTCATGAACCCGCCGTTCCACGACGCCGGGACCGAGGACCGGCAGTTGGGCCAGACCTTCATCCGCCAGGCGGCGTCGCTGCTGCGCAAGGGCGGGACCCTTTGGCTGGTGGCTAACCGCCACCTGCCCTACGAGGCGCTGCTGACCGAGCTGTTCCGCACCGTCACGCCCCGCGCCGACCAGGGCGGATTCAAGGTCATCGAGGCGGTGAAGTGAGCAAGGCCCCGGCCGCGCTGAGGCTCGACCGGCTGCTGGCCAACATGGGCTACGGCAGCCGGCGGGAAATCCAGGCGCTGGCGAAGAACGGCCGCATCCTGCTGGACGGCGAGCCGGTCCGCGACGCCGACCGGCGCATCCCGGTCACCGAAGATCTGCCGACCCGGATGACGCTGGACGGCAAGGCGATCGACCCGCCGCCCGGCCTGACCCTGATGCTGCACAAGCCGCTGGGCGTCACCTGCTCGCACAAGGAGGCAGGCCCGCTGGTCTACGACCTGCTGCCGACCCGCTGGCGCGTGCGGGATCCTGCCATCTCGACCATCGGCCGGCTGGACAAGGAGACCTCCGGCCTGCTGCTGCTCACCGACGACGGCGACCTGCTGCACCGGGTGATTTCGCCTCGCAACCATGTGGCCAAGCGCTATCGCGTCACCCTCGACCGCCCGCTGCGCGGCGACGAAGCGGAGACCTTCGCGGCCGGCGGACTGATGCTCGACGGGGAGACAAAGCCCCTGCTGCCGGCGGCGATGGAGACCCTGTCGCCGACCCTGGTCCTGCTGACGCTGACCGAGGGCCGCTACCATCAGGTTCGCCGCATGTTCGCGGCCCTGGGCAACCACGTGCTGTCCCTGCACCGAGAAAGCCTGGGCGGGCTGGTCCTGCCCGCCGACCTCGAGCCGGGCGCGTATCGCGTGCTCGACGCGACCGACATCGCATCAATCTTCGCCTGACTCGCGGCGCTCGCCGGCGCCTTGGTCTGTCGGCCGCGCCTTCGCCTGCGCGATTTCCTCGGCGTTGAACCGCCGCCACCGCGCCCGCAGGATGCCCGGCCGCTCCGGGAATCGTTCGTCCAGAAAGGCCGCGGCGGCGACCCGGTCGGTGCGGAAGGTCCGGAAATCCTGGCGCAACTCGCACCAGCCGATCAGCAGCCGCTTGGTCTCCATATAGCCCACGGTGACCGGCCAGATGACGCGGTCGCTCTCGCGGTCCTGCTCGTCGCGATAGGTCAGGCGGATCTTGCGGCCGGCGTGGATCGAGGCGCGGACCAGCGCCATGTCGATGGTGTCGGGCTTGTTCTCCCAGGCCGGCGGCGCGCGGCCGGCGGGCTCCAGCACCATCGGGCGGAGATTGTCGGGCACCGCCTCGGCGATCTTGGCGATCAGGTCGTTGGCGGCCCGGGCCAGCGCCGGGTCCCCGCGCCCGGCGACCCACTGGGCGCCCAGAACCGCGGCCTCGATCTCGTCCGGGGTCAGCATCAGGGGCGGCATGTCGTACCCGTCTTCCAGG
The DNA here is from genome assembly GCA_965283745.1 of Caulobacteraceae bacterium. Classification (GTDB taxonomy): domain Bacteria; phylum Pseudomonadota; class Alphaproteobacteria; order Caulobacterales; family Caulobacteraceae; genus Caulobacter. Next base: position 56,584 of record CBDIPM010000006.1, on the reverse strand, counting down.
ACATAGCCGACGCCGGCCTCGCCCCGGATGGGCGCCCGCTGACCGACGAGGGCGGCGATGTCGCGGTAGATGGATCGCTTCGAGGTCTCCAGCTCCCGCGCCAGCGCGTCGGCCGTGACCGGCCCTCGCCCGCGCCGCAGGATCTGGATGATCTGGAACAGTCTCTCCGCGCGCCTCATGCCACCCTCTCACGACCCTGCTGACAGCATGCTGTCAGCAGGGGGCGGGGGCAAGGCGTCAGTCGGCCTCGGCGTCGTCCTCGGCCATGCTGCGCGCCAGCCGCATCAGGGCGGCCCGAGCCTTCGGGCTCTGGATGGCGTTGAAGGCCTCGACCAGCTCGGCGACGCCGGTGTTGGCCAGCCGCGCCAGTTGCGCGCCCTCCAGACCGCCGGCTGACCCGCCGTCCTCGCCGACCAGATAGCCGACCGTGCAGCCCAGCCGTTCGGCGATCCGCACCAGCATGGAGGCGGATACCCGGTTGGCGCCCCGTTCGTACTTCTGAACCTGCTGGAAGGTCAGATTCAGATGCTGCGCCAGAAGACCCTGGCTCACGCCAAGCTCACGCCGGCGAATACGGATGCGGGCCCCCACGCCCACGTCGATGGGGTCAGACATGTTTCAACGCTCCCGAGCCGGCGGCGCTCAACCTGGAGCACCGCTCGATATCCGACGCTGACGGTCGGCTGCAATCGAGTCTAGTGGGTCGTGGGGGTTGTGGCGAGGATCGATGATACGTCTTCGATGAGCGATAATGCCGCAGACTCGCCGTCGGCATGTTCGACGGCCGCGATCTTCCTGAGAAGCGCGTCGACGATCCTGCGCCTGTCGGGCGTCAACTGCTTGAGCAGGTCCAGGAAGTCCTCGTAGTCCTCGATCGCCGTCTGGTGGGCGGCGGTTACGCGGGTCGTCATGCGTGGAACGCCTCGCTGTAGGCGGCCGGTCCCCGGAAGGAGGCCTCAAGCCCGGCGGGCGTCATCCACGGTGTGGCGGACTCGACCTCGAGCTCGAAGGCGGAGGGGCGGGTGACCCCATGGGCGCGCTTGAGCCGCGCGATCAGGTCCTCGCTGACCGGTATCTCGTATCCCACAGCCGCGCCGCCCTCGGGGTAGACGACGGGCAGCCCCAGCGGCTTAAGGTCGAGCCACGCCCGGATGCCGTGCGCCAGAAGCCCGACGTCGACAGAGCCGATCAGCTGGGTCACGCCCTTGCGCAGCGCCGCCTCCAGCATGGCGATGCGGAATTCCGCCGCCCGCTGTTTGGCCTCGCCGACCGAGCGACCCTGTTGCCCGGCCAGGTGCCGCGCCATCTCCCAGACGTCGGGCCGACGAAGGGCCGACACGTCCCCCTCGACGCAGCCCGGCATCTCGTCGAGCAGGATCGACCAGTCGGTCACCGGCCGGACCCGGACGCTGACCTGCAGGCCGCCGTCCCGGTCCAGCATCATGAAGTAGACGGCCTTGTCGTCGTCGCCGCGATCGTACTCGCCGCCGTCCTCCCGGGTCTGCAGTTTCCAGCCGCGCGTTCCGATGAAGACCTCGCGGCGCATGCGGTGCATGGCGGTCAACTGCTGGGCGTAGACGTGCCGCTGGGCGTGGGTGACGACATGGATCATGGCCGGCTCCTGATGGAGCAAAGCCTGCGGCCGTCCTCGCGCGGGGCCTATGGGGTGTTTACCCCATTGCCGGCTCAGAACAGCGGCGGCTGAACCAGGCCCAGCGCAAAGGCCCGCCAGGCCAGGCTGGCGCGGCTGGCGACGCCCAGCTTGGTCTTGGCCGACTCCACATGGTGGTTGGCGGTCTTCCTGGAAATCGACAGGATGGAGCCGATCTCCTCGTCGGACTTGCCCAGGCATACCCAGTAGACGCACTCGGCCTCGCGCCAGCTCAGCGGCTTCTCCAGTTCGCCGCGGCAATCGGGGCGGTCGAGAAATCCTTCGCCGACCACCGCGTAGAGGCTGGCCAGCGCGTGGGCGGTCGAGCGTTCGACCTCGTCGAGCTGGCGTCCCTTCTCCATGGCCAGGTCTACGATCGACACCCCGCCGTTGATGCCCCGCACCGGGCAGATCAGCACGTCGGCGCCCCACCATTCGAAGGCTTCGCCGAACAGGGTGCCGGTCGCCTTTTCCACGCCGCGGCCGGCGGCCTCGGACCAGGTGAACGGCTCGCGCGACTGGAACGACATCGGGATGGCGGTGTCATAGCGGGCGTAGTTGCGGGCGAAATAGTGCTCCACCCAGCCCTCCGGCGCGCCCTCGCCGAACACCGGCCTGGGCGGCAGCGCCCGGCCGTCGGCGGACAGGCGGATGTAGACGGCGCCGGTGAAGCCCAGCGCGCCGACAGCCTTGCGGAACTCCGCGTTCAGCGCGTCGAGCGTCGGCAGGCCCTGCGCTTCCTGCAGGAAGCGGAAGACGGTCGCCCGTGTCGCATCGTCAAAACCAACCCGCCCCATATTGGGGACCCTATCGTTTCACCGGGAGGTTGAGAACCGTCCCCGGGCTGAACCCTCAAGGCCATTTTGTCGCGGGGTCGCCGGGCGCCTGGGCGTCGACCAACGCCTGCAGCGCCCGCGCCCCGTGGGGCGCGCGAACCTTGCCCTCATGGATGATGAAGGCGAAGACATCGCGCGGCCGGGCCGCCGCGACATGGCCCGGATCGACCTTCGGCAGGTCGGCGGGCTCGCCCCCCGCGGCCCAGGTCTTCAGCCGGCCCGCCCAGGTCGCCAGCGCCGCGTCGTCGTAGGCCGTCTCGACCTCATCAGACCCGGTCTGCAGCCGGGCGTAGACGAAGTCGGCGGTGACGTCGGCGATCTCCGGATAGGTGGCGTGGTCGGCGTAGACGCATGCGATCCCGTACTTGCGCAGCAGGGCCGGGAAAGCCGGGGCGCAGAAGCTGTCGTGCCGCACCTCGACCGCGTGACGCAGGGTGCGACCGTCCAGCGTCCTGGGCAGCAGGGCGAGGAACCCCTCGAAGTCCTCGGGGTCGAATTTCTTGGTGTTGGCGAACTGCCAGAAGATTGGCCCCAGCTTGTCGCCCAACTCGCCGATCCCCTGGGCGAAGAACTTCTCCAGACTCTCGCCCGCCTCGGCCAGAACCTTGCGGTTGGTGGTGAAGCGGCTGCCCTTGACGGTGAACACGAACCCGTCCGGCGTCTCGTCCCGCCACTTCCGCCAGCTGTCGGGCTTGAAGCTGGAATAGTAGGTGCCGTTGATCTCGATCGAGCGCAGCTGGCGGCTCATATAGCCGAGCTCGTCCTTCTGCTTGAGCGTGTCGGGGTAGAACACCCCGCGCCACGGCTCGAACGTCCAGCCGCCGCAGCCGGTGCGGATGGTGGCGGGGATCATGGCTGAATCTCCCCATTGGACGCGCTCCTCCCCAACTATAGCCGGGTTCGTAGCCCGCTCCCGGGAACTCCAGAGCGTACATTGCCGCCTCGATGCCGTGGCATGTGCCTTGGGACCCGTTGCGGTAGACCGCCGGCCGCGCGCGAGCGGCATATTCTTCTCCCAGCCAGGCCAGCGCCGGCTCCATGGACAAGTCCGGCGTGAGGTCGGGCTCCGGACGGAATGTGCCGGCGTAGACGATTTCCCCAGCCACGACGTCGAACGCAGGGCTTCCGAAACAGTAGGAGGAAATTCGCCACCGCCCCGGGGGAACGGCGAACGCAAACCAGTCGCCCTCCTTCTTGGCGACCAGTGGACTGATCCCGGCAAAGACCCCTCCGGGCGCATGGTCCCGAAGCGCGGGCAAGTCATCGGGAGTCTCGCCCATGCGGGAGAAGCTCATGCTCGTGCCGACTGTCCGGACAAGAATGATGGCCGAGCCCGGCGGCGCCTTGCCCAGCTCCGTGGCCTTCAGACGCTTGGTCGGCCAGATAGGGTCGATGACCGGAAACCCAGGCCACGCAATCTTCTTGAGCGGAGGCGGAGACGATTCGGCATACAGCCGTAGACTGAGTTGCTGCTTGCTCGGCGTGCGAGGGCGCTGAGCGATGCTGAACGACTTCGGCCGCAGCATTGCGTTATCCCACTGGCGGACAATTGTCCCGGACGGCGAGGTTGCGCCGATCTCGTCCGCCAGCGCCGCCGATAGCGATTCCGGCGGCGCCTTGGACAATGTCTTTCCGCGCGCTTCGCCGATGTCGACCACCCGCCAGCCGCGCACAACCATGCAGTTTTCGACCTGTGCGGCCTCCAGGCCGGCGACCGGACCGCTCCAAATCATGTCGAAGACCATCGACCCGACCGGACCGTAGCCGAGCACATCGCCGGCGCTGGAGGGCGGTCCGAAGTACCAAGTGAGGGTGCGCTGGACGCAGTCAGCCACTTCTGTGTTGTGCTCCTGGACCGTTGCGCCGGGGCGATTGTAGTAGGTGTAGCCGCCCGCAAGCTCACCGAGGTTGGGGCGCTCCTGCGCATGCGCGGCGGTCGTCGCCCCTCCCAGCATCAGGACAATGGCGCTGGCCAAGGCTAGTCCTCGCCTGAGTTTCCATAGCTGCGCCATCGTTCCCCCGTATGCGCTCACTCGTGTTGAGGTGGATGGGTAGCACGCCGTCTCGCCGGACGAGGAGGAACATTGCCCATCCTCCCCTTGGAGAAGGTGGAGTGGCTCCAAAGCTTTCAACAAAACTCCGCTCACTCTCGCGAAAGCAAGTGAGGCGGCGAAGCCGTGCGGGGTTCGCGACGCGCTTCGCGCTCCTTACCCTGACGAACTCAGTAGAGCACACCAACCTTCGTCATCCTGAGGAGCGCCCGCAGGGCGCGTCGCGAAGGACGCAAGGCGCCGAAGCGGATGGGGACCCGCACTGAAGGTCTGTCACCGGCCACGCCTCACGCCGGCGTCTCGTCCGCCCCCGCCGTTTCCGAACCGTCATGGTCCTTCAATTGGCTCAACGAAAGCAGAATGCAGAGGCCCAAGCCGGCGAAGGCTAGCAGCACCGGCGGCGGGGTCCTGCCGCCCCCCGCCAGGAACGTCCCGATGACGAACTCGCCCAGCAGTACGAGGCGCAGCACCGGAAGCACGCCGCCGCCCCATTTCGGATCCAACAGGCCGGACCAGCTGAACCGAACCGGTTGAACCGGGAACGTGGTCTGCCATTCGCGCCCCAACGCCCGCTGCACGGCCGGGTCGAACACCACCCGCAGAAACACCACCGCCAGCGCGAAGGCCGAGGCCCAGACCGCCCGCTGCAGCAGGTCGTCCGACAGCGCGTCCGTGAACAGCGCCATCGGGAACAGGATCGCGTCGGCGGTCGCGACCAGCAACGCCATCAGGGCGAGGGGCGCCCGAGGCCGTAGAGGCGCGCGCGCATCCTCAGCACTCCACCCGGTTCACGGCCAGCCCCACGGCCAGTCCGCCCAGCGACGTCTCCTTGTAGATCTCGTTCATGTCCTCGCCGGTGCGCTTCATGGTGGCGATGACCTTGTCGAGGCTGACGCTGTGTTCACCGTCGCCCAGCAGGGCCAGGCGGGCGGCGTCGATGGCCTTGATGGCGCCCATGGCGTTGCGCTCGATGCAGGGGATCTGGACCAGCCCGCCGATCGGGTCGCAGGTGAGGCCCAGATTATGCTCCATGCCGATCTCGGCGGCGTTCTCGATCTGGGCGTTGGTCCCGCCGAGCGCCGCGCAGAGGCCCGCCGCCGCCATCGAGCAGGCGACGCCCACCTCGCCCTGGCAGCCGACCTCGGCGCCGCTGATCGAGGCGTTCTTCTTGTAGAGCGCGCCGATGGCGCCGGCGGTCAGCAGGAAGGTGCGCCGGCCCTCCGCCGTGCCCTGGTAGAAGCGGTCGTAGAAGCGCAGCACCGCCGGAACCAGCCCGGCCGCGCCGTTGGTCGGGGCCGTGACCACCCGGCCGCCGGCGGCGTTCTCCTCGTTGACCGCCAGGGCCCAGAGGTTGACGAAGTCCAGCGCCGCCAGCGGATCGCTGATCGACTTCTCGACCTTGGCCATGATGGTCTGGTGCACCTGTTTGGCCCGCCGCTTGACCGACAGGCCGCCGGGCAGCACGCCGTCGATGCGCATGCCGCGCTTGATACAGGCTTCCATCGCGGCATGGATGGTCTCGAGACCGGCCACGACTTCGGCCTCGGAGCGGCGAACTCTTTCGTTGGCCATCATCGCCTCGGCGATGCTGACGCCCGCAACCCGCGTCATCTCCAGCAGTTCGGCGCCGAACTCATAGGGGAAGGGGACGGGCGGCCCTTCCTCGTCGCCGGTGTTGCGGAAGATCTCGTCCTCGTCGCGGACGAACCCTCCGCCGACGGAGAAGTAGCTGCGCTCGGCGATCACGGCCTCGCCCGCCAGCGCGGTCAGGGTCATGGCGTTGGGATGCTGCGGCAGCCGCTCGCGGCCGGCCCAGATGATGTCGGCGGTCTCATCGAAGGCGATGGTCGGGCCGTCGCCGCCGAGCGTCAGGCGGCCGGTCTCGCGCAGGCCGGCCAGCGCCGCGTCGCCGGCGTCGGGGTCGAGCGTGGCGGGCTCAAACCCCATCAGCCCCTGCAGCGTCGCCCGGTCGGTGGCGTGGCCGCGGCCGGTCAGGGCCAGCGAGGCGTAGAACTTGATCCGCACGCCGGTGACGGCCGCCAGCAGGCCGCGCTCGCGCAGCAGGCCGACGAAGCGCACGGCGGCGGTCATCGGGCCCATGGTGTGCGAGCTCGACGGGCCGACGCCCGGCTTGAACAGATCGAAGACGCTGACGGTCATCGCATTTCGCCGCTCATCCCGGCGAAGGCCGGGACCCATGGCGTGGACCCCGGCCTTCGCCGGGGCGCACGGTTGATAGCGACTATTTGCGCTCGGACTTAGTGGCGTCGCGGGTCGCCTTGAACTCGACGCCTTCGCCCCACTCCGGCCACTGACGGGAGTCGGCCAGGTCGCGGCCGAGGCGGTACAGGAGCCCGACGTCTGCGGCCATGCCGACCAGCGGCCAGCTGGCGTCGAAGTTGTCTGCCTGCTGGTGGTAGCGATCCTTGCGATAGGCCTCGGCCGAGGCCTTGCCCGCCTCGACGCCGCCGTCCATCCAGTCCTGGCCGCCGCCGAACGAAATGGCCGGCACGCCGCGCTTGGCCAGCGAGAAGTGGTCCGACCGGAAGAAGTAGCCGGCGTAGGTGTTGGGATCGGGGGTGTAGGTGCGGCCCGACTTCGCGGCCTCGGCGACCAGCATGTCCAGCAGTTCGAGCTTGGTGCTGCCCGAGATGGTGAAGTCCCTGCTCAGGCCAAAGACGTTCATGCCGTCCGCGTTCAGCACCCCGGCTGTGGTGGCCAGCGGATAGAGCGGGTTGGCGGCGTAGTATTCCGAGCCGAGCAGGCCCTTTTCCTCGGCCGTCACCCACAGGAAGACGATCGAGCGGTCGGCCGGGCCGGCGGCCTTCTGCAGGCGCGCCAGCTCCAGCAGGCCGGCCGTGCCGGTCGCGTTGTCGATGGCGCCGTTGTAGATACGGTCGCCCGTGGCGTCCGGCGCGCCGACGCCGATGTGGTCCCAGTGGGCCGTGTACATCACCGTCTCGTCCGGACGCGTCTTGCCCGGCAGCAGGGCGACGACGTTCTGGCTGACGATGACCTCGTGCTTGACCTTGTAGTCGCCCGACAGGGTGACGCCCTTCAGCTCCACCGGCTTGAAGGCGCGGGTGCGGGCGGCGGCCTTCTGGGCCTCGAAGTCGAGGCCCGCGGCCTTGAACAGCTCGACGGCGACGCCGCGCTGCATCCAACCCTCGACGGTCGGGTGAACCGCCGTCGGGTCCTTGCGGACGATGTCGAACATCTCGTTGGTGTTTGAATTCTTGACCGTCGCCCAGCCGTAGGAGGCGCCTTCGGTCTCGTGCACGATGATCAGGCCCAGGGCGCCCTGGCGCGCGGCCTCCTCGTACTTGTAGGTCCAGCGGCCGTAGTAGGTCATGGCCTTGCCGCCGAAGTCGCCCTCTCCGCCCTCGAAGTCGGGGTCGTTGATCAGCACGACGGCGATCTTGCCCTTCAGGTCGACGCCCTTGAAGTCGTCCCAGTTCCGCTCCGGCGCCTTGACGCCGTAGCCGAGGAAGACGAGCGGCGCGTTGGCGAAGGTGACCTGGTCGACGTTTGTCTGGGCCGCGCGGATGGCCAGATCCTCGCCCTGGGCCAGCGGCCGGGTCAGGCCGCCGATCGTCGCCGAAAAGGTGGGCGTGCCGACGATCTCGTAGCGCGACAGCGGCACGTCCTGGGTCCAGGCCCGCTTGCCGTCCTTCAGGTCGCCGCCGGGCTGCAGGCCGATCTTGGTCAACTGCTCGATCAGGTAGGCGACGGTCTTCTGCTCGCCGGCGCTGTTGGGGGCCCGGCCCTCGAAGGCGTCCGAGGACAGCACCTTGATGTCCTCCCGCATGCGGGCGGTGTCGGCCGTCGGAGCCGGCGCGGCGGCGACAGCGACCAGCGGCACGGCGCAGACCGCGATGGCGGCGAGCAGGAACTTTTTCATGGAACGGCGCTCTCCCGGCGATTTATTTTGCGGGCGGACCCTATCGCCGGGGAAGGCTGTTCGCCAAGGGCTGATTCAGAGGGTCAATCCGCCGTCGACGATCAGGGTCTGGCCGGTGACGTACGACGCCAGCGGCGAGGCCAGGAACAGCACCGCGCCGGCCATGTCCTCCGGCGTGCCCAGCCGGTGCATCGGGATGCCGCGCAGGCTGGCGGCCAGCCGCTCGGGGTTCTCGGTGGTGACCTTGGTCAGCTTGGTGTCGACCAGGCCCGGCGCCACGCCGTTCACGCGGACGCCGTCGCTCGCCCAGGCCTGTCCCAGGGTGCGGGTCAGGGCCACGGCCCCGGCCTTGGAGGCGTTGTAGGCCGGGTTGCCCCGGGTGGCGTGATAGGCGGCCGTCGAGCTGATGGTGACGATGTTGCCGCCGCTCGCCTTGAGGGCGTCGTGGAACTTCATCGCGCAGGCCATCAGGCTGTCGAGGTTGACCCCGACCACCTTGCGGAAGCCCTCCATCTCGAACTCGCCCTTGCGGTAGAGGACGGTGCCCTGGGCCAGCACCAGCACATCCAGCCCGTCGAACGGGGCCGGCGCGGCCTCGACGGCGGCGTTGTCGGAGGCGTCGACGCGGAAGAAGTCCAGGCCCGACAGGTCCGAGCCGTCCTCGACGCGATAGTCGGCCTGATCGCGGGTGCCCCAGACGGCGACCCTGGCCCCACGCGCAAGGAAGCCGTGGGCGATGCCGTTGCCGATGCCGCTGGTGCCGCCGACGACAAGCACGCGTTTTCCGGTGAAATCGAGGTCGTTCATTTCAGCCTCCGCCTCCCCGGCGAAGGCCGGGGTCCAGATGAAACCCACCAGCCGCTCAGGCGCACCATGGATCCCGGCCTGCGCCGGGAAGAGCGGGTGGGGTGTGGATCAGGCCGAAACCCGGCGCGCGTCCACCGCCCAACGCTCCCATGACCCGTCTTCCGCCACGACATGCAAGGCGTCGTAGAGGTTGATGGTCGGATCGATGTGGCCCGGTTGCAGCCAGACGGTGTCGCCGGCCTTCGGCGCATCGGCGGGCCAGGGCGCGGCCGGGTCGGCGTCCAGCGCGTCGACGGCGCCGATGAAGTCGCCGCCCTTCAGCAGCGGGATGGCCGAGGGGTGCAGAATCATGCCGTGCTCGTCGCCCATCGGCCGCCAGAGCGAGCCGGGCGCCGCGCCCGCCGCGATTTTCGCCGGCGGTCCGTCCACGGAGTTGGCCTTGAAGCCGACGTCGACCACGACATGGCTCTTGTGCACGCTGCTGATCACGCTGGCGGCGATGAACAGCGCCTGTTCGAACGGCCAGCCGCCCTCCGGTGCGCCGCAGGCCTCGTACTCGACGTCCATGAAGGCGTAGGAGCCGGCCTGCAGCTCGGTGAAGACGCCGCTCTTGAGGTCATAGCTGTGGGTGCCGGTGCCGCCGCCGGTGACCACGGCGGGCGCCAGGCTGGCGGAGGTCAGGTCGGCGATGACGCCGGAGACCATGCCCAGCACCAGGTCATCGCCGGCCCTGCGGCCTGCCAGGTCGGCGATGTGCTGCAGGTGCCCGGCGTAGGACTGGATCCCGGCGTAGTTCAGTCCCTCGGTAGCGGCCGCCTGCCGCGCCAGTTCGACGGCGCGCGAGGGGTGGCAGCCGGTTCGGTGCGTCCCCGGGTCGATGTCGATGACGCAGTTCAGGATCACCCCGGCGGCCCGGGCCGCGGCGCCCAGCCGTTCGATCTGCATCTCGTCGTCCACGGTCGCCCCGACGGTCGCGCCGGTCCGCGCCAGGTCCGCCAGCCGCGCCGAGCCCCAGGCCGGATGCGGCGCGGTGACCAGCACGTCCAGCACGCCGCCGCGCACGAAGGCCTCGGCCTCGCCGACCGACTGGGCGCAGAGTCCGACCGCGCCCCGCTCGACCTGCAGCCGGCCGAGCGTCGAGCACTTGTGCGTCTTGCCATGGGCCCGCAGCCGCACGTTCGAGGCGCGGCAGAGGCCCTGCATCGTCGTCAGGTTCCGCTCCATCGCGGCGCGATGGACCATCAGCAGCGGGGTCTGGGGCGGGACGAAGCCGTCGATCATGGTCAGAGCTCCCCGGCGAGGATGGAGGCGAACAGGCCCGGGTCGATGTTGCCGCCCGACAGGACCACGCCGATGGTGACGTCCTCGACGTCGATCACGCCCGACAGCAGCGCGGCCAGCCCGACCACGCCGCCCGGCTCCACCACCAGCTTCAGTGTCGTGTAGGCGTAGCGGATCGCCTCGGCGACGTCGGCGTCGGTGACGGTGGCCACGCCGTCGAGGTTGCGCTGGTTGATCGGGAAGGTGATGGCGCCGGGCGAGGGCGACTGCAACGCGTCGCAGATCGAGCGGGCCGCCGGGTCGATTCTCTCCCGCGTCCCACTTTCCAGCGAACGGCGGGTGTCGTCGAACGCGGCCGGCTCAACGCCGAGGACCGAGGTGCGCGGCGACAGGGCCTTCACCGCCGTCGAGACCCCGGCGACCAGGCCGCCGCCGCCGACCGGCGCAAGCACCGAGGTCAGCTCCACGCCCAGGGCGCGCGCCTGCTGGACCAGTTCCAGGCCGACCGTGCCCTGGCCGGCGATGACGTCGGCGTCGTCGAACGGCCAGACGATGGTCATGCCGCGCTCCTGCGCGATCCGCTCGGTGATCGCGTCCCGGTCCTCGCTGTAGCGGTCGTAGTGGATGACCTCGGCGCCATAGGCCCGGGTGTTGGCGACCTTCATGGCCGGCGCGTCGGCGGGCATGACGATGACGGCCGGGGCGCCGACCATCCGCGCCGCCAGCGCGACGCCCTGGGCGTGGTTGCCCGACGAGCAGGCGACGACGCCCCGCGCCCGGGCGGCGGCGTCCATCTGCGAGATCCTGTTCATCGCCCCGCGAAACTTGAAGGCCCCGCCGCGCTGCAGCGTCTCGGGCTTGAGCAGGATGCGGGCGCCGAGCTCGGCATTCAGCGCCGGGCTCTCGATGAGGGGCGTCCTGACGGTCAGCCCGTCCAGGCGGGCGGCGGCGGCTTCGATGTCGGCGAAGGTCACGGTGGTCATGTCCCCCTCCTAGACCGCCACCGCGAAAAGCGCGACGGTGCGGCGTTCACATCCGGAGTCCTTTTATGAACGCCCTGACCATCGACCGCGAAGGCTGGACCGCCGCCGGCGACGCCCTGCTCCATGACGCCATCGAGCTGCGCCGCGCGATCCACATGGAGCCCGAGCTGGGGCTGCATCTGCCGAAGACGACGGAGAAGGTGCTCAAGGCGCTCGAAGGTCTGCCGCTGGAGATCCGCCAGGGACCGTCGACGACCGGCGTGCTGGCTATCCTGCGCGGCTCGCCCAACGGCCGCACGGTCCTGCTGCGCGGCGACATGGACGCCCTGCCGTTGACCAAGGATACCGGGCTGGAGTTCACCTCCCGCACCGCCGGCGCGATGCACGCCTGCGGCCACGACACCCATGTGGCCATGCTGGCCGGCGCCGCCCGCGCACTCTGTGCGAAGCGCGAGCAGCTGAACGGCACGGTGATGTTCATGTTCCAGCCGGGCGAGGAGGGCCACCACGGCGCCCGCTTCATGCTCGACGACGGCCTGATCGACCCGATCCCCGACGCGGCGTTCGCGCTGCACATCTCCCCCAACATGCCGACCGGAGTGTTCGCGGGCCGGGCCGGGGCGCTGCTGGCCTCGTCGGACGTCATCGAGATCCGCGTCGTCGGGGCCGGCGGCCACGCATCGATGCCGCATGACGCCGTCGATCCGATCCCCGTGGCCTGCGAGATCGTCACGGCCATGCAGGCCATGGTCACCCGGACCATTTCGGTCTTCGACCCGGCGGTGATCACCATCGCCAACATCGTCGCCGGGACGACCAACAACATCATCCCCGAGGACGCCCGTCTGAAAGGCACGCTGCGGACCCTGTCGGAGCGCACCCGCGAGACGGCGCACGCCGGCATCCGCCGGGTCGCCGAGCATGTCGCCGCGGCCCACGGCTGCACGGCCGAGGTCGAGATCATCCGGGGCTTCCCGGTCACCGTCTGCACCCCGCGAGAGGTCGAGCTGGCCGAGCGCACCGCCAAGGCCCTCTACGGCGACGGCGCCTGGATGACGATGCCCAACCCGATGATGGGGGCCGAGGACTTCTCCTATGTGCTGCAGAAGGCGCCCGGCCTGATGGCCTTCCTGGGCGCCGCCCCGACGGGCGTGGGCGGTGACTATCGCGCCTGCTGCGCGCTGCACTCCAACCGCATGACCCTGGACGAACAGGTGATGGCGCGCGGCATCGCCATGCACTGCGCCTTCGCCGAGGCCGTGCTGTCGGGCGCGCTCGACGACTAGATCTAGTCCTGTGGCTTGTTGGCCAGGGTGTCCTGCACCTTGATGATCGCCGGGCCCAGGATCACCACGAACAGCACCGGCAGGAAGAACAGGATCATCGGCACGGTGAGCTTGGCCGGCAGGGCGGCGGCGGTCTTCTCGGCGGCGGCCAGCCGCAGGTCGCGGTTTTCCTTGGCCATCACCCGCAGGGCGGTGCCCAGCGGCGTGCCGTAGCGCTCGGCCTGGATCATCGCGGTCGACACGGCCTTGATTCCGGGATGGTTGGTCCGCTTGGCCAGACCCTCGTAGGCCAGCCGGCGATCGGGCAGGTAGCTGAGTTCGGCGGTGAGCAGGGTCAGCTCCTCGGCCAGCTCGATCGACGAGCCGCCGACTTCGCCGCTGACCTTCTGGATGGCCGCCTCGATCGACATGCCGCTCTCCACGCAGATCAGCAGCAGGTCGAGGGAGTCAGGGAAGGCCGCGACGATCAACTCGCGACGCTTCTGGGCGATGTTGGTGATGTAGAGGTTGGGCGCGTAGTAGCCGAGCACCAGGGCGGCGACGCAGAAGGTCACCTTGCTCATCGACGGCAGGCCGAAGTCGTTGACCACGAAGAGATAGAAGGCCGTGGTCAGCGCCAGGGCGAACGGCATCACGAAGCGGAAGAAATAGAAGGCGCTGATCGGCTTGGGCCCGCGGAAGCCGGCCTGGGCCATCTTCTCGGCGACCTTGGGATCCTCGAGCAGCCGCGACAGCTGCAGGCGCTCGACCACCTTGCGATAGAGTCCCTCGTCGACCTGGCGGATGCTGCTGGAGGCGCTCGCCCCGCGCTTGGCGATCTCCTCGCGGGACCGGCGACGCAGTTCCTCGCGCCGGTTGGCCACCGATTTCAGACGATCCTCGAGCCCCTTGGTCTTGAACAGCGGCCCGGCCAGCGAAACGATCGTGGCGAAGGCCACCACCGCGACGAAGGCCGTCAGCAGGTTGTCCGGGCTGGTGAGAAGTCTGACGAGGTCCATCGGCCGTCCTCAGAACTTGAAGTTGATCATCTTGCGCATCACCAGGATGCCCATGCTCATCCAGAACGCGGCGCCCAGCAGCATCAGATGGCCGCGGGGGTCGGTGAACATCGGCGCCATGTAGGCCGGCGTCGTCACGGTGATCAGCACCACCACGCCCGGCGGCAGGGAGCCGATGATGAAGGACGAGGCGATGGCTTCCGACGACAGCGCCTTGATCTTCTCCCGCATCATCTTGCGGGCGCGCAGCACGGTGGAGAGGTTGTTCAGCGCCTCGGCCAGGTTGCCCCCGGCCTTCTGCTGGATGGCCAGAACGATGGCGAAGAAGCGCAGCTCGCTGGTCGGCATGCGCTCGTACATCTTCTCCAGCGCCTGATCCATCGCCATGCCCATGCCGACGTTTTCGACCATGCGGCGGAACTCGCCGGCCAGGGGCTCGGGCAATTCCTTGCCGATGATCTTCAGGCAGTCGTGGACCGGCAGGCCGGACTTGATGCCGCGCACGATGATGTCGATGGCGTCAGAGAAGGCGAGGGTGAACTTCTTGATGCGCCGGGTGGCCATGACGCCGACCAGCCAGCGCGGCAGTCCCAGTCCCGCGGCGAAGGCCAGGCCCAGCGCGACCAGCGGCTTCTGGGTGGCCACCAGCGCGATCACGCCGACCGTCAGGCCGAACACGCCGCTGAAGATCCAGAAGCTGCGGACGGTCAGGCTCAGCCCGGCCTGCTGCAGCCGGGCGGCGATGGCCAGCGTCGCCTTCTTCTGCTGCTTTTCCTGGTCCTTGAGCGTCTGCAGGATCTGTTTGCGCCGGATCTCCTGGGTGTTGGCCACGGCCCCCCGACCGCGCGTGCGGGCCTCGCGCGTACCGCCGCTGACGATCGCCTGGGTGCGTTTGGCGACCTTGGCTGAGCCGCCGTCGCCACCGGCGAAGACCCAGCCCAGGCCGCCGATGGTGATGAAGGCGAGAACCGCGACGAGGGCGACAAGCATGGGCTACTCCGCCGCGTCGAGGGCTTCGGCCAGCTCGCGTTCCAGGCCGTAGTAGCGGGCGCGGTCCCAGAACCGGGGGCGGGCGATGCCGGTCGAGCGGAACTTGCCGGTCACGCGGCCCTGATCGTCCTCGCCGTTCATCTCGTAGACGAACAGGTCCTGGGTGACGATCACGTCGCCTTCCAGGCCGACGACCTCGGTGATGTGGGTGATCCGACGCGACCCGTCGCGCAGACGCGCCGCCTGGATGATGACGTCGATGGAGCCGACGATCATCTCCCGGATGGTCTTGGAGGGCAGGCCGTAGCCCCCCATGGTGATCATCAACTCGATCCGGCTGATCGCCTCGCGGGGCGAGTTGGCGTGCAGCGTGCCCATCGAACCGTCGTGGCCGGTGTTCATCGCCTGCAGCAGGTCGAACGCCTCGGGGCCGCGGACTTCGCCGACGATGATCCGTTCGGGACGCATCCGCAGGCAGTTCTTGACCAGGTCCCGCATGGTGATCTGGCCCTGGCCCTCCAGGTTGGGCGGCCGGGTCTCCAGGCGAACCACGTGCGGCTGTTGCAGCTGCAGTTCGGCCGCGTCCTCGCAGGTGATCACCCGCTCGGTCGGATCGATGAAGGCGGTCATGGTGTTGAGCAGGGTGGTCTTGCCCGAGCCGGTGCCGCCTGAAATGACGATGTTGCAGCGGCAGGCGCCGATGACGCCCAGGACCCGCGCGCCTTCCGGACTGATGGACTTGTAGTCCACCAGATCCTTCATCGTCAGCTTGTCCTTCTTGAACTTCCGGATGGTCAGGGTCGGGCCGTCCAGCGCCAGCGGTGGCGCGATGACGTTGACCCGGCTGCCGTCCGGAAGACGGGCGTCGCAGATGGGGCTGAACTCGTCGACGCGGCGGCCGACCTGGCTGACGATCCGCTGGCAGATGTTCATCAGCTGGGCGTTGTCGCGGAAGCGGACGTTGGTCAGCTGGACCTTGCCGCCGACTTCGATGAACACCCGGTTGGCGCCGTTGACCATCACGTCGGCGATATCGTCCCGGGCCAGCAGCGGCTCCAGCGGGCCGTAGCCGAGGACGTCGTTGATGATGTCTTGGACCAGGTGGTCGGTCTCGGCGACCGACATCGAGACGTTCTTGATCGCCACCAGCTCGGCGACGATGTCCCGGATCTCCTCGGCCGCCGACTTCTGGTCAAGCTGGGCCAGCTGGCTGAGGTCGATGGTGTTCAGCAGCGCGTTGAAAATCGTGGTCTTGGTCGCGTGATAATAGTCGCTCTGTTCCCGGACGATCTGGGCCGTCGGGCCCTGGGCGGCGCGCAGCTGATCCAGCCCGCGGGGCGCCTTGGTATTCTCGCGCGGGGTAGAGCCGCCGGCCAGGGATGCGGTGTCGGCGCCCTCGCGCTTGGTCGCCGGCGTGCCCGAGGCGGTCGAGCCAGGATCGGACTGCGGACGCGTCGCGATCGGCGCGCCGGCGGGAGGCGGCGGCGGCGGCGCCTTCCGGGCCGGGGCGGTATCTGCGTCGGATCGTTTGCCGAACACCGGGCGCTACTTCTTCTTGTTGAACAGGCCGCCGAGCAGCGACGACTTCTGGGCGGGCGGCGGCTCACGACGGGCGATCAACTGGGCCAGCTGGCTCAGGCCTTCGGCCGCCTTGGACTTCGGGGCCACCTCGGTGATCATCTGGCCGTGGTTGGCGGCCTGACCGAAGGCCTTGGGCTCGAACGGCAGGCTCAGGCACGGGCCCAGACCGAGCGCGGCGCAGAAATCCTTCACCGGAATTTCCGGCCTGCCCGGCACGCCGACCTGATTGAGCACCAGCCGCGGCGGCGCGTCGTTGGGGCGCGCCTGGCGCACCAGGTCGATCATGTTCTTGGCGTTGCGCAGCGAGGCCAGGTCCGGCGTGGCGACGATGACCAGATCGTCCGACCCGATCAGCATCTTCCGCTTCCAGGCGCTCCAGGCGTGGGGCAGGTCGAGCACCACGAAGGGCGCGGCGGCGCGGATCTTCTGGGCCACTTCCTCGAAGGCGTCGGGGTGAATGTCGAAATCCTGGTCCAGGGTCGCGGGCGCCGCGAACAGCGACAGCCGGTCGGTGACCCGCACCATCATCCGGTCCATCAGCACCGGGTCCAGGCGGTCCGGCTGGCCCAGGGCGTCGGCGACGCCCTGCAGCGGATCCTGATTGAAGTTCAGTCCGGCCGTCCCGAACGGCAGGTCGAAATCGGCCAGCACGACGCCGGCCTGGATCTGTTCGGCGAGGGCCCAGGCCAGGTTGTGGGCGATGGTCGAGGCGCCGACGCCGCCCTTGGCGCCGACCACGGCGATCTGGCGGCCGGTGAAGGGCGCGGCCGGATCGGCATACAGCGTGGTGATCGCGCGGATGATCTGCAGGGGGCTGAGCGGCGGCACCAGATAGTCGCTGACGCCCCGCCGCATCAGCTCCCGATAGAGGGCGATGTCGTTGGTCGAGCCGATGATGACGACCTTGGTGCCGGGGTCGCAGACCTCGGCCAGCCGCTCGAGCTGGTTGAGCAGTTCCGGCGCCGCGTCGAGGCTCTCGACGATGACCAGGGAGGGCGTCGGCTGGTTCTGGTAGTGGTCGATCGCCGCCTGCACGCCGCCCGGCCGAACCAGTGTCGCCGCCCGGGACATGCGTCGATCGCCCGCCGCCTTCTCGGCCATTTCGGCCGTTTCCGGGCGGGAGCAGAAGACGTGGATGGCGATGCGCGGAACGCTCGCCTCGCCCGCGCTTCCCTCCGGCAGGACCGGAGTCTCCGGGGCGGGGGGGACGGGCGCATGGGCGGACGGATAATGCACTGGGGACGCTGCCTGGGGCGGGGAACGCGAGAGCTCGGCGAAGGGATCGTCTTCGAGCGACGGTCGGGCCGGCGGGAAGTCCGCGAACGGATCGTCTCCGGTCCCGGCTGTCGGCCGTACCAGAGGACCGCCGTCCCGCCACGGATCGCCGCCGGTCGGCGCGAAGTCGTCGTCGGCGTCGAAGCCCAGATCGAACGGATCGTGATTGGCGGTGCTGGGGGCCATGGCTACTGGATCGCCTGCGAAACGGCGCCGGAGGCCTGGGCGTCCTTGGCCGAGGAGGTGACCTCGCCCTTGCGGTACTTGTCGAACACGACCGCGCGGCGTGCGGGATCGGCCGGATCCATGGTGCGCGGCGCGATCAGGTCTTCCGGATTGGCCAGCTGCACAGCCATGTTGGAGGTGACCGCGCAACCGAGGTTGTCCATGGACCCGTTGCCGAAGGTGCGGACGACGTTCTCCCAGGACCCGCAGTTGGGCGTGGCGACCGAGTAGCGCTTGAATCCGACGACCACCGGCGCATCCGCGGGATCGACCGCGTCATAGCCGATCAGCAGCACCTTTTCCGCCGGCGCGCCCTGGCCCAGCAGCCAGGCGCGGGTCTCGCTGCCGACGCGGTAGCCGCCCTGGTTGGGCGCCGCGACGGTGATGAGGCCGCCCTCCGCCTGCATCCATCGGGCGTGGAACTCCGACAGCGCGCGCGCCTGGGCGGCCGACAACCCGGTGGGATGGGCGGCCAGCCGGATCTCGTCCGGCTGCGGCGTGACCTGGATCGCGCCGGTCCAGGCGTCCAGAGCGTTGGGCGTCAACGACCGCGCGACGGCGTCGGGATCGGCGGTCGCGCAACCGGCCAGCAACAGGGCGGCGATGACCGGAGACAGACGGGAAAGGAGGGGCTTCTGCATCGCGCTACTCGATCACGTAGCCGATCGGACCCTGCCAGGTCCGTCCGGCGTTGGCGCCCGGCGGGGCTTGCACGGTCTTGTTCAGCTTGCCGAACAGGATGGTCTCGGCGTCGTTGGCGAAGCGCAGTCCGTCGGCCGGCGTCTGGAAGGCGCCCGGGTTGTTGGGGTCGACCAGGTAGGCCGTGACCAGCACCACCATCTCGGTGTCGCCCGACAGGTAGTCCCGCGAGCGGAACAGCGACCCGAGCACGGGAATGGCGCCCGCGCCCGGCAGGGCGTCGATGTTTTCGCGGGTCTGTTGCTGGATCAGTCCGGCGATCATCATCGAACCCCCCGAGGGCAGTTCGACGGAGGTCTCGGCCCGCCGCACGGTCAGGGCCGGGATGGTCAGGCTGGTGCCGGTGGCGCCGCCGCTGAGGGTGAACGCACCCTGGGTGGTCAACTCGGAGATTTCCGTCGAGATCTTCAGCGAGATCCGCCCGCCGGACAGGACCACCGGCGTAAAGGCCAGTCCCACGCCGAAGGGTTTGTACTCGACGGTCACCGAGCCGCTGGAGTTGTCCTGGTTGACCGGCACCGGGTACTCGCCGCCGGCCAGGAAGCGGGCGGACTCCCCGGACACCGCCGTCAGGTTCGGCTCGGCCAGTGTCCGCACCAGGCCGACGCGCTCGAAGGCGCGGATCGAACCGGTCAGGCTGTCGAGCGCCTCCAGGTATGAGCCGCCGATGGTCGCGCCGCCCGGCAGGGCGCCGTTGATGCTGAAGTTGGCGCTCTGACCGACCGTGATGGAGCCGCTGCCTTGCTCCAGCACGGCGTTGAGGTTGACGCCCAGCTGCTTGATGACGCTGCGCTGGACCTCGACGATCCGCACCTTGAGCATCACCTGGTCCTTGCCGGCGACGCTGAGCATGTTGAGGACCTGCTCGGGCTTGGCCACGTAGCGCAGAGCGATCTGGGCGGCGCGCTCGGCGTCGATCGGATTCTGGACCATTCCGGTCAGGATGACGCTGTCGCCGAGCGACTCGACCTTGACCTTCGCGCCCGGAAGCACGCGGTTGATCGTGGCGCTGAGTGCCCCGGCGTCGGCGTCCACACGGATGTTGAGCGACAGGATGCGGCGGCCGGACGCATCGAACAGAATGGCGTCGGTCTGGCCGGAGGTCAGTCCCAGGACGTAGATCCGCCGGGGCGTGCGCAGCACCGCGTCGGCCACGGCCGGATTGGTGATCAGGATGTCCCGGACATCAACCGGCAGCTCGATGATCGCCGACTTGCCGCGCGGCAGGGACAGGTCCTGCGACGCGCCGCCGGCGGTGAGGTCGACGCGAACCGTGGTCGATCCCGATCCGGCCATCCCGACCATGCCGCCGCTGCTGGCGTCGATGGTCTGGGCCGAAACGACGGGGGCCGCGGCCTGGACGAGGGCTGCGGCGATGATGGCCGGGGCGAGGGACCGGAACAGGCGGATCTTGCTCATCGGGACACCGTTACCTGGCTGGACTGGCCCGCCCTGACGACGCGTATGGTATCGCCTGAACCCGGTCCGGACGCCGCGGCGCCCGGGTCGTCGGTGCGCCGGCGTCGGCATAGGAGCGCAGCGCCAGGGTCAGGGCTCCGCCGCCCTTGGCCCTGGTCTGGGCGCCGGCGACGAGTTCGGTGTCAGCGGCGGACACCTCCAGGGTGGCGACCGCGCCGACCATGGTCTGGGCGTCCTTGGTGGGCTGGGCGGCCTGGTCGATGGCCAGGACCTTGACGTTGCGCAGCACGGTTTCGGTCAGCACACCCCGGTCGCCGGCGTCCTGGCTGACGATCAGGTCCACGCGGTCGCCGGGAAGAATGAAGCCGCCCGCGGCGGTGTCGACCGTGACGCCGACGGACATGGCCCGCATCCCCGGCGTCAGGACGATGGCCATGAAGTTTCCTTCGCCCTGGCGGACGATCTTGCGGGCCACGATCGGTTCGCCGCTGACGAACGGCTCCCGGACAACGGCGCCGTCGAGGGCCTTGATGGCGGCGTCGCCGAACAGTCCGCTGGCGGTGGCGGCGGCCTCCTTGGCCGCGCCGGCCGCGCCGGCCGGCTTGACCTGCGGCGGAGCGCCGTCAGTGGTGAAGGTCGTGCTCAGGCCCTCGGCCGGCCAGTCCTGCCAGCCGAGGTCGGCCGGCGAGAGGCGGGCGCCGGTGGGCAGGTCCCGCTTGGCGACCAGCACCCGCACGGTCGGCCTGGCCGTCAGCGTCGGCGAGGCCTCGGCGACCGAGGCGGCCTTTTTGGGCGAGAAGGCGCCGCGCACCACGAACGCCAGCGCGATGGCGGCGACGGCGGCGATCACCAGGATCAGGAGACGGACGGCGCTCATAAGGTCGGACTGACCCCGGAAGGGACTAAGGAACTCTGGTGCGTCCAGCCGATCCGGCTGGCGCGCATGGGCGATTCGACGCCTGCCCTTCTGGCGGCGGCCTACCTTCGGGCGCGCATGGTTAACGCGCGCCTAAGCCGCGGGTCAGGAAAGGCCCGGGAAGAGCTGGGCCGGCAGGCTGGTCGGAAACGCGACCAGCGCGCCGATCGCGATGGCCACGCCGTAGGGCACGTTCTCACCGGGCGTCGCCAGCCGTCCGACCCAGCCGCGCAGGCCGACGGTCACCGGGCGGAACCAGCCCGACCGCATGACGAGCAGGGAGAAGGCCAGCGCGCCGCCCGCCAGGGCGGTCACGGCCAGGAAGGGGAGCAGCGCCGACCAGCCGAGCCACAGGGCCGCCGCCGCGAACAGCTTGGCGTCTCCGCCGCCGATCCAGCCGGCGGCGAACATGCCCATGCCGACGATCAGCGCGCCGAACCCGACGGCGACCGCAAGTCCGATCTGCGTCAGCGAGGCGCCCAGCAGAAGGGCGGTAGGGAAGAAGAGGGCGATGAGCGCCAGGGAGATCCAGTTGGGAATGGTGAAGCTCGTCGCGTCGCGCATCGCGGCGACGATCGCCAGCGCGGGAAAGGCGACAAGAAGCAGGAACTGGATCAGCGGAAGCATGGACCGTCCGGAGGCCTTCGGTGAGGCGGGCAGATTGCGCCCGCAGCGGTGAACCGATCATTGACGCCGCGCGATGGCGGCGCCCCAAAGCAGAAGGGCCGCGGATTTCTCCGCGGCCCCCTGTTTTCGCAAGCTGGTCTCGGCTTAGCCGCCGGCGGTGTCGAGGCCGGTGTTGATGTCGGTGAAGGCGGTGTTCAGCTTGCCGCCGAGGGTCGAGACGGCGGTGATGATAACCACCGCGATCAGGGCGACGATCAGGCCGTATTCGATGGCCGTGGCGCCGGATTCATCCTTGGCGAAGCGCGTCATAAACTTGGTCATTGCTTGATCTCCTCATCAGCAAGCTAGCGGTTGGCGGGTCCAAGCCGCTTGGCCTGCCTGCCCCCGAAAACAAGGCCACCTTCGCAGGACGCGTTTAATGGCCAGTAAACAGCAGAAGATGGGCCAAGAATTTTCTATGGTTTACTTGGGTTTACTATTACGATCGCTTAACCACGTCGGCCAGAACGGGGCTGGAGTCTCTATAGGAATCACGCCCGCCCGCGCGTGAGTCTTTTTCAGCCTTTGTTGACCATTCGGGCCGAGTTCAGGGACGAAAAGACGCCCCGGAAAATTTCAATGCGCCGCATCCTGAGCCTCGTCGCCGTCCTGACGACCCTCGCCGCCGCCCTGCCGGCGATCGCGCAGAGCCTGCCGATCCGCATCGACCAGGCGGCCCGGGTGTCCCTGTCGGGCACGGCGCGGGACGTGATCGTCGGCAATCCGGCGGTGGCGGACGTGACGGTGATCGACGGCCGCAACCTGATCGTCACTGGCAAGGGCTACGGGATCACCAACCTGCTCGTCCTCGACGGGCGAGGGCGGACCATCCTTGACCGGCAGATCGTCGTCTCGGCGTCGGACGACGGACGGGTGACGATGTATCGCGGCCCGGACCTGTACAACTACGCCTGCGCGCCGCGTTGCGAACGCACCCCGATGCCGGGCGAGAACGACACCGTCTACCAGCAGGCCGCCCCGCCCTACACCGCCGCCGCCGCCCGCGCGGCCGGCGCCGCCAAGCCGCAGGGCGAGTAAACCGCCGGTTAGGGACGGCGCGCTATCCTGCCGCCATCCGGTTGGTAAGGCATGCGCCAATGGCCTCGAGGGCCCTCAGATCCAGATCGCTCCTGCGGCGCTTCGCGGCCGCCCGCCGTGGCGCCACCGCGGTCGAGTTCGCGTTGATCGCCGCGCCGTTCCTGGCCCTGATGTTCGGCGTCCTGGAGCTCGGCCTGGTCTTCATGGTGTCGACGACGCTCGACAACGCCACCGAGGCGGCGGCGCGTACGATCCGGACCGGGCAGCTGCAGTCCGGCGGGGGCAGCGCCGGTTCGTTCAAGACGGCCATCTGCGACAACATGTCGTGGCTGGGCTCCAGCTGCGACAGCAAGCTCACCATCGACGTCCGCACCTTCCCCAAGTTCGCCGATGTCAGCCTCACCGACCCGGTCACCGATGGCGCGATCGACGCGTCCAAGACCACCTTCACGCCGGGCAACGGCGAGGACATCGTGGTGGTCCGGGCCTATTACGAATGGACGTTGATCACGCCGATGCTGAACGCCGGACTCGCCAACCTCGGCGGGACCAAGCGGCTGGTCTATTCCACCGTGACCTTCCGCAACGAGCCCTACGACTCATGACCGGCTTTCTGAAACGCCTCGGCCGCGACCGTCGCGGCGTATCCGCGGTCGAGTTCGCGCTGATCGCCCCGGCGATGATCGCGTTCTATTTCGGTCTGGCGGAGATCACCCAGGCCCTGCTGGCGGAGCGGCGCACCGGCCACGCGGCCTCGGCCATCGGCGACCTCGTCGCCCAGTCGTCGTCGATCACCAACACCGAAGTCACCGACATCTTCCAGATCGCCACCACGATCATGCAGCCCTACCCGACGAACACCCTGAAGATGCGGGTCACCAGCGTGAAGGCCAACGCCTCCGGCGTCACCACGGTGGCCTGGAGCAACGGCTCGGGCATGACCCCCTATTCGACAGGCGCCGCGCTCACCGTGCCGGCGGGCGTCATCTCTGCCAACCAGAGCGTGATCATGTCCGAAGTCGCCTACGACTACGACTCTCCGGTCGACTTCTTCATGCCCAACGCGGTGACCTTCAACCGCAAGTTCTACCTGCGGCCGCGCAAGTCCGACGAAGTCACCCGGACCAACTAGGACACCGCCGACAGACGGTCCGCCAGGTCGCGGACCACCGGCAGGGTCGGCAGGTCCTTTCCGTCGAGCGAGGAGACAGGCCGCACGCCGATCAGGCTGTTGGTCAGGAAGACCGCTTCGGCCTCGGCCAGGGCGCTGGGCGGGAAGCTTCCCTCGCGCGGCGACAGGCTGAACTCGCCGGCGACCAGCAGAACCTGCCGTCGCATCACCCCGTCCAGCACGCCGCAGTCCAGCGCCGGCGTGAACAGCCGGCCCTCCTTGATCCAGAACAGGTTCGCCGCCGCCGCGCAGGCCAGGTCGCCGCTGGTGTTCAGCATCAGCGCCTCGGCGGGTTCGGCCTCGCGCCGGGCCATGACATTGTCGAGATAGGACAGGGTCTTCATCCGCGCGCCGGGCGAGGTCGGATTGCGCCGGATCGCGCTGGTTCGCAGGCCGATGGCGCCCTCGGGGCGAACATGCCGGCTGGTCGTGGCGAAGACATGCGGCTCGATCATCTCCGGCCGGTCCAGCCCGCGTCCGCCTGAGCCGGCGGTCAGCGTCAGGCGCACCGCGAAACGGCCGAGCGTCGCGACCGTATCGCCCAGCGCCAGCTCGCACAGCCGGCGGGCGGCGTCCGGGTCTGGCTGGTTCAGCCCCAGCTCCCAGCAGGCCCGACGCATGCGGGTGATGTGAGCGTCGAACAGGATCAGCTCCCCGTCGATGGCCAGGATGGTCTCGAACACCCCATCGCCGAGCAGCAGCCCGCGATCATCAAGCGGCATGGTCATCGGGTCACTCCGTCGTCAACGCGCGGAGCAGGGCCGCGATCTTGGCTTCAGTCTCGAGCCGTTCGGCCCTCGGGTCGCTGTCGGCGACGATGCCGGCGCCGGCGCGGGCCTCGAAACGCCAGCCGTCCGCCTCCTCTACCAGACCCAGGGTCCGGATGAGCACGCTGGAGTCGAAGGCGCCGTCGAACCCGGCCCAGAACAGCGCGCCGCAATAGGGACCACGCGGCGGCTCCAGCCGGGCGATGGACTTCATGGCCTGGACCTTGGAGGCGCCGGTCACCGACCCGGGCGGGAAGGCCGCCTCCAGCAGGTCGGCGGCGGTCAGGCCGGGCGCCAGCACGCCCCGCACTGTCGAAACCAGGTGGTGGACATTGGCGAAGCTCTCGACCCGGAACAGCTCGGGCGTCGTCACCGCGCCCGGCGAACAGACGCGCGACAGGTCGTTACGCATCAGGTCGACGATCATCAGGTTCTCGGCCCGGTCCTTCTCGCTGGCTGCCAGTTCGGCGGCCAGGGCCGCGTCGGCGGCGGGCGTCGCGCCGCGCGGGCGCGTACCCTTGATCGGGCGAGTCTCTACGGTGAGTGATCGGCCCGCCCCGACGCTGACGAACCGCTCCGGCGAGTTGGAGACCAGCGCCCGACCGGGCGTCCGCAGGTAGCCGGCGAACGGCGCCGCGCTCTGGCCGACCAGCCGGGCGGCGAGGTCGAAAGGCCGCGCGCCCTGGACAAGCCGGCCGGTCCACAGCCGCGCGATGTTGGCCTGGAAATACTCGCCATCGTGGATGCGGCCCACGACCTCGGCCACGGCGGCTTCGTAGGCGTCAGCGGATGATGCGCTGACCAACCGTCAGGCGGCCCGTCCGGGCGGCGCGCTCCGGCGCTTCGAGCCAGCCCGCGGCGGCGGCGGCCTGTTCCGGCGTGCGGCCGATGGCCAGAACCCGCTGCTGCGCGTGGTCGAAGGCCAGCAGCGCCGGATAGCGACCGACCAGCAGGTCCGGCCAGTCGGCGTGGCGCGCCAGGCCCAGAGGCTCGATGCGGTCGCCCAGCTCGTAGGCCGCCAGCCCCGCCAGCCCGCCCTGGAACGGCGGGCCGTCCGGGTGGGTGTCGACCGGCGCCCCAAGCAGGTCCCGGATCAGGTCGAAGGGATCGCGTCGGTCCTCGGCCGAAAGCGCTAGAGTCGCATCCGGCTCGCGCAGCACATAGGACCAGCGGGCGTTGTCGCCGGCGCCGCCCGACAGGAAGGCGCAGGTCCACGGATCGTCGGCGAAGGCCGACAGCACCGCCTCCGGCTGTCGCCAGGGTCGCTCCAGGAGGGTCGCCGCGCGCATGGGGCGGGAGATAGCGCCCCCGGCGCCCGGCGGCAAACGGGTCAGGGGATCTGCTTGCCGCCGCCCTTGACGAAGAACATGCCGATCAGGCCCAGCAGCAGCAGTCCGGCGATCGGGATGAAGCCGCCGGTCTGGCTCTGGGTCAGGGCGGTGAACACGCCGACGAGCAGCGAGCCGATCCAGACGGTGATGGACCCCGACAGCGCGTACATCCCGAAGAAGGCGGGCAGTTTCTCGGCCGGCACCAGGCGCGTCAGCAGCGTGCGGCTGGAGGCGTAGTGGGCGGTCACGAACACCGCCACGCCAAAGCCGATGGCCAGGTACAGGATCTCCGGCAGGGTGCGGAACATCGGACCGTCCCAAAGCGGCGCGTGGGCGGCGGCGTCGTAAGACCAGAAGTAGAGGATCTTGTCCCGGCCCATGCCCAGCCAGCCGATCAGGCAGACCAGCGCCGCCGTGATCTCGAACCGCACTGCGTTGCGCGGTCCCAGCAGGCCGTCGAAGAAGGCGCCCGCGAAGCCGCCGGCCACCGCGAACACGCTCAGCAGAATGCCGTAGGCCAGCATCTCCAGGATCTCCCACTGCATGACGCCGGCGGTGTAGATGCCCGAGAAGATCAGCAGCGCGGTCATGCCGTCGTTGAACAGCATGCGGGCGCCCAGATAGATCACCGCGTCCCTTTCTGTGACCAGAACGCCCAGCGTCTCGCGCAGGCGCGCCGGACCCTTCATCGCCGCGGCGAGAATCGACCCGACCACCCCGCCGAGCTGCGCCGCGGCCTGCCTCAGCGACGCGACCAGGCTCAGCCCGGTCTTCGGCGCGTCCGGCGTGAACAGGAACAGCGGGATCGCGAACAGCACCATGAGCACGGCGGCGATCGGCGCGACGATGCGCGAGGTCTCGGCCTGGCTGGGATCGAGGCCGAACAGCGGCTGGTCGGGCACCAGCGGCCAGTCGGCGACGGCGGGGTTGCCCGGCAGGGCGAAGGCCAGCAGGCAGAAGGTCAGGGTGAGGACGGAAAAGAAGTTTCCCGCCGACAAGGCCAGGCCCGAGGCCTGCGGCGCGTGCCGGTGCCCGGCCGCCCCGATCAGCATCGAATTGTGGATCACCTCGCAGTAGGCGAACAGCACCCCGATGATCCCGAACAGCCACAGGCCGGCCATCACCGACAGGCCCTCGCCGCCCGGCTTGGCGAACCAGAGGGCGAAGATCAGCGGCGCCATGGCCGCGACGACGGCCAGCATCAGCGGCTTGCGCGCGCCGTAGCGGTCGATGGCCGCGCCCAGGATCGGAGCGGTGAAGGCGATGAGGAGGCTGTTGAGGGTGCTGACCGTGGCGATCATCGCCTGGCCCTTCACCGGATCGCCGACCACCGCCGTCGTGAAGTAGGGGGCGAAGATGTAGATGGTGATCAGGATCACATAGGGATCACGACCGCCCTGGAAGATCGACCAGCTCCAGCCGCCCAGCGACAGCCTGCCGGCCGCCGGGCGCCGCCGCCGCCCCGCCGGCCGGTTCGATCCCGTCAGGAAGCACCTCGCCGAGCACGACCAGATCGTGTTCGGCGTCGCCGGTCGTGGGCTCTCTCATGCGGCTGTCGTCCTTCCCTGGGGCAGGCCGTCATGCCGCGGCCTTGCGCTCACGGTGGACGTCAAACGCGCGTTTGTCACGGGCGCCCTGACGGAAGTTCCGAGCCTTCTAGGCGAGGATGCGCGCCTCGATGGCCGCGCGGGTCTTGCTGTCCACGCCCAGAACCGTCTCCAGGTAGTGGTCGATCGACGGGTGCGCCGCGTGGATGGCCGCGAAGGCGGTCTCCAGATAGTGCAGCTCCACGCCCAGGGCGGTTATCAGGGCGTCGTCCGTGGCCTCCCGTCCGGTCATGTCCAGGATGGCCTGGCGCATCATCGGCACCCGGCGCTCGAACCGGGCCGGATCGTTGGTCAGCAGGAAGTCGGCGAAGATGTCGTCCTCGTGGACCCCGGCGATATGGTGCGTCAGCGCGGCCAGGATGCCCGTGCGGTCCTTGCCGGCGGCGCAGTGGATCAGCGTCGCCCCCGGCGTATGGCCCAGGCGCTGGAAGTAGCGGCTGTAGAGATCGACATGGCGGCCGACGAACGGCGCCTCGCGATAGTAGTCGACCATGTAGTCGGTGAAGGCCTTCGCGCTCAGGTCCGACCCGGCGATGAACCGGTGCCAGGGGTCGTCGTGCTCGTCGCCCTCGCCGTTCTCGATGACCTCGGCGGCGAAACCGTTCCAGCGCCGGCTGGGGCTGCGGGTCCGTTCGTTGGGCCGGCGAAGGTCGACGATCAGGCTCAGGTCCAGCGCCGCCAGCGCTTCCAGGTCGGCGTCGGTCGCCTCGGCCTGGTGGGCGGCGCGATAGAGCACGCCCTTGCGGATGCGCCGCTCGCCGGCGCCGTAGTCGCCGAAGTCGCGGAAGTTCTCGATGGCTTCGAAGGGAAGTTTGCGGGTCATGGCGCTGGTTCCTAGCCGAGCATCGCGACGATGGCGAGACGGCGCGCGCCGACCTGTACGTTCTTTCACTTGCCGCCCGCGGCCTTCGCCTGTCATGTCGAAGGCGGGGAGTGCTGGCTTAGGATATCCACTGCGGGGGCAGGTCTTGTCATGCTGATCGTCGAGAATCTCACACACGTCTATCCGAACGGCACCGTGGCGCTGGACGAGGTCAGCCTCACCGTCGCCAAGGGCATGTTCGGCCTGCTCGGTCCCAACGGCGCCGGCAAGTCGACCCTGATGCGGACCATCGCCACGCTTCAGGCCCCGACCTCCGGCCATGTCCGCTTCGGCGGGATCGATGTGCTCAAGGACCCGGAAGCCCTGCGCCGCACGCTCGGCTACCTGCCCCAGGACTTCGGCGTCTATCCGCGCGTCTCGGCGCTGGACATGCTCGACCACATGGCGATCCTCAAGGGTGTCGCCGACCGCAAGGACCGCAAGGAAACCGTCGAGACCCTGCTCAACCAGACCAACCTCTGGAAGGTCCGCCACAAGGCCATCGCCGGCTTCTCCGGCGGCATGCGCCAGCGCTTCGGCATCGCCCAGGCCCTGATCGGCGACCCGTCCCTGATCATCGTCGACGAGCCGACCGCCGGCCTCGACCCCGAAGAACGCAACCGCTTCCTGAACCTGCTGGCCGAGATCGGCGAGAACGTGGTGGTCATCCTGTCGACCCACATCGTCGAGGACGTCTCCGACCTCTGCCCGGCCATGGCGATCATCTGTGATGGGCGGATCGTCGGCCAGGGCGCGCCCCAGGCGCTGGTCGCCTCGCTGCAGGGCCGGATCTGGAAGAAGACCATCGACAAGAGCGAGCTCGAGGCCTGCAAGGCCCGCTACCAGGTCATCTCCACCCGCCTGTTCGCCGGCCGGACCGTGATCCACATCATCGCCGACAGCGATCCGGGCGACGGCTTCACGGCGGTGCAGGGGGATCTGGAGGACGTCTACTTCTCCACCCTCTCGACCCACCGCAAGGCCGCCTGAGCGGAGGGCCCGGCATGTTCGGCAAGATCGCGGCCTTCGAGTTCCGCTACCAGGTCAAGTCGCCGATCTTCTGGATCGCGATCGCCATCTTCTTCCTGTTGACCTTCGGGTTCGTCGCCACCGACCAGATCAGCATCGGCGGCGGCGGCAACATCCACGAGAACTCGCCCTACGCCATTGCCCAGACCCACCTGATCCTGGCGATTTTCTACATGTTCGTGACGACGGCCTTCGTGGCCAACGTCATCGTGCGGGATGACGAGACCGGGTTCGGATCCATCCTGCGGTCAACGCAGATCCGCAAGTTCGACTACCTGTATGGCCGCTTCACCGGCGCCTTCCTGGCGGCGGCCCTGTCCTTCCTGGCGGTGCCGCTGGCGATCATCGTCGGCGCGGCCATGCCCTGGCTGGACCCCGAGACCATCGGCCCGTTCATTCCGCAGGCCTATCTTTTCGCCTACTTCGTGCTGGCGCTGCCGGCATTGCTGCTGACCTCGTCGCTCTTCTTCACCCTGGCGACAGTCACGCGGTCGCTGATGTGGACCTACGTCGGCGTGATCGCCCTGCTGGTGGTGTGGATCATCGCCGGGATCGCCCTGGACAAGCCCGAGTTCGACAAGCCGGCGGCGTTGTGGGAGCCGTTCGGCACGGCCGCCTTCGGTCTGGCCACCAAGTACTGGACCGCCGCGGAGCGGAACACGCTCACGCCCGTTCTCGAAGGGGCGCTGCTGTTCAACCGGTTCTTCTCGCTGGCGCTCAGCGCCGGCTTTCTCACGCTTGCCTATTTCCTGTTCAGCCTCCAGTCGGGCGCCCATTCGGGAAAGACGGCCCGGCGGAACAAGCTCGCCCTGATCGCCGCGCCGGACGCGCCGCCTCCGCCGTTGACCGCCCTGCCCAAGCCGCGCTTCGACGCCGCGACGGCCCGCGCCCAGCTGGCGACGCGGACGCGGCTGGACATGCTGCAGGTGTTCGGCAGCCCAGCTTATGGCGTGCTGCTGTTCATCGGCCTCGCCAACGCCATCGGCGGCCTGTGGTTCGCGGCCGAGGACACCGGCTACGGCGGGACGATCTACCCGGTGACCCGGGTGCTTATCCCGGCCCTGATGGGCACGTTCGGCCTGATCCCGATCATCATCTCGATCTACTACGCCGGCGAGCTGGTCTGGCGCGAGCGCGAGAAGAAGACGCACGAGATCATCGACTCCACCCCGGTTCCGGACTGGGCCTTCATCGCGCCCAAGGTGGTGGCGATCTCGCTGGTCCTGATCTCGACCCTGGTGGTCAGCATGCTGGCCGCCATCGCCATCCAGGCGGCCAAGGGCTTCTTCGAGTTCCAGGTTCCGGAATATCTGCTCTGGTACATCCTGCCGCAGAGCGTCGACTACATCATCGTCGCCGTCCTGGCGGTGTTCCTGCAGGTCCTCTCACCGCACAAGTTCGTCGGCTGGGGCCTGATGGTCCTCTACCTGGTCACGACGATCACCTTCGTGACCCTGGGCTTCCAGCACAATCTCTACAACTACGGCGGCGTCCCCGGCGTGCCCCTGTCGGATATGAACGGCATGGGCAAATTCTGGATCGGGGCCTGGTGGTTCCGGCTCTACTGGAGCGCCTTCGCCCTGATCCTGGTTGTGCTCGGCTACGCCCTGTGGCGGCGCGGGACCGAGAGCCGGCTGTGGCCGCGCCTGCGCCGGCTGCCCCGGCGGCTGACCGGCAAAGCCGGCCTGACCTTCGCGGCGGCGGCGGTGGTCTTCGTCGGCGCCGGCGGGTTCATCTTCTACAACACCAACGTCCTCAACACCTACCGGACCAACATCGACGACGAGAAGTGGCAGGCCGACTTCGAGCGCGAGCTGATCAAATACGTCGACACGCCGCGGCCGAAGATCGTGTCGATGACCTTGCAGGTCGACATCTACCCGGACGAGCCGCGTCTCACGACCTGGGGCTCCTATGTGGTCGAGAACCGCACCAACCAGCCGCTCAAGGAAATCCATGTCGCCTTCGACCGCGACCTGAAGGTCAGCGCGCTGAACATCCAGGGCGGACGGTCGATCCGCACCTATGACCGCTTCAACTACCGGATCTTCGCCCTCGACACCCCGATGCTGCCCGGCGAGCGGCGGACGATCAGCTTCACCACCGAACGGGCTCAGCGCGGCTTCCGAAACAGCGGCAATGAAACCCGGGTCGTCCCCAACGGGACCTTCGTGAACAACGCCGAGTTCGCGCCGCTGCTGGGCATGGAGCGCAGCGGACTGCTGCAGGACCGCGCCAAACGCCGCAAGTACGGGCTTCCGGTCGAGCAGCGGATGCCCAAGCTGGGCGACGCAGCCTCCCGGCAGTTCAACTACCTGCGCCATGACGCCGACTTCGTGACCGCCGACATCACCATCAGCACGGTCGCCGACCAGACGCCGATCGCCCCGGGGTACAAGGTCTCGGATGTCACCCGCGACGGCCGTCGCACCGCGCGGTTCGTGACCGAGTCGCCGGTCATGCCCTTCTTCTCGGTGCAGTCCGCCCGCTACAAGGTCTCGCGCGAGACCTACAAGGGCATCGACATCGCCGTTTACTACGACCCGCGCCATCCGTGGAACGTCGAGCGGATGAAGACCGGGGCCAAGGCGTCGCTGGACTACTACCAAGCCAACTTCAGCCCCTACCAGTTCCGCCAGCTGCGCTTCCTGGAGTTCCCGGCCTACGACGACTTCGCCCAGGCCTTCGCCAACACCATGCCCTGGTCGGAAAACCTCGGCTTCATCGCCGACTATAGCGACCCGTCCAAGATCGACATGGTCACCTACATCGGCGCCCACGAGATCGGGCACCAGTGGTGGGCGCACCAGGTGGTCGGCGCCGACCAGCAAGGCTCGACCTCGCTGTCGGAGACCCTGGCCCAGTACTCGGCGCTGATGGTCATGAAGCGGATGTACGGCGAGGACCAGATCCGCAAGTTCCTGAAGTTCGAGCTCGACAGCTATCTGCGGGCGCGCGGCGGCGAGGTGGTCGAGGAGCTGCCGCTCTACCGGGTCGAAAACCAAGGCTACATCCACTACCGCAAGGGGTCGCTGGTCATGTACCGGCTGCAGCGGGAGATCGGCGAGGATGCGGTCAACCGCGCGCTGCAGCGGATCCTGCGCATCCACGCCTTCAACGGAGCGCCCTATCCGACCTCGATCGATCTGGTCAGCGCGCTTCGCGCGGAGGCGCCGGCCGACAAGCAGGACCTGATCACCGACCTGTTCCAGAAGATCACCCTGTACGACATCCAGACCCGGACGGTCGCGGTGAAGAAGCGGACGGACGGCCGGTTCGACGTCACCCTGACGGTGCAGGCCCGCAAGCTCTACGCCGACGGCAAGGGCAAGGAGACCGAGGCCCCGCTCAACGAGACGCTCGACGTCGGCCTGTTCACCGCGATGCCGGGGGACAAGGGCTTCTCGGGCAAGAGCGTGGTGACCATGGTCAAGCGCCCGATCCGGTCGGGAACCCAGACGCTGACCTTCACCGTCGACAAGGCGCCGCGCTATGCGGGGGTCGATCCCTACAACTACCTGATCGACCGCAACTCGGACGACAACGTCACCAAGGTCGGGGGCTGACGCCTTCGGCCCACGCGGCCCGTTGACAGACCCCGCCGCCGCCGCCAAGCCGACGACGAGCCCGGTTGGGCCAGGGGAGGCGTGATGAGTTCCGATGCGACCAAGAAGCCGGGTCCGCTCGACGGCCTGACCGTCATCGAGATGGGCACGCTCATCGCCGGTCCCTTTTGCGGCCAGATCCTCGGCGACTTCGGGGCAACGGTGATCAAGATCGAGGATCCCAAGGCCGGGGACCCGATGCGCCAGTGGGGCCGCTCCCTGCCCAAGGGCCACTCGCCCTGGTGGCCGGTGATCGGGCGCAACAAGCACTCGGTGACCCTGGATCTGCGCACGGCCGAGGGTCAGGACATCGCCCGGCGGCTGATCGGCGGCGCCGACGTGCTGGTGGAGAACTTCCGCCCGGGCGCGATGGAGAAGTGGGGCCTCGGCTACGAGCGCCTGTCGGCCGACAACCCCGGGCTGGTCATGGCGCGGGTGTCGGGCTTCGGCCAGACCGGCCCCTATTCGTCTCGCGCCGGCTACGCCCTGATCGGCGAGGCGATGGGCGGGCTGCGCTACATCACCGGCGAGCCTGACCGCGCGCCCGCCCGGGCCGGGATCTCCGTCGGCGACAGTCTGGCCGGCCTGCACGCGGCGCTGGGGACCATGATGGCCCTCCACGCCCGGCACCGCAGCGGCAAGGGCCAGATCGTCGACGCGGCGATCTACGAAAGCGTCCTGTCGGTGATGGAGAACCTGATCACCGAGTACGGCTTGACCGGCTACGTGCGCGAGCGGTCGGGATCGGTGCTGCCCGGCATCGCGCCGTCAAACGCCTACCCCACCAAGGACGGCGCGCTGGTCGTCATCGGCGCCAACCAGGACACCCTGTTCCGGCAACTCTGCGACGCCATGGGGCGGCCGGAGCTGGCGCAGGATCCACGCTACGCCGGCCACGCCGCGCGGGGCGAGCACCAGGCGGAGCTCGACGCCCTGATCGCCGACTGGACCGCGACGCTGGACGCGGACGCGCTGCTGGCGCTGATGGAGACCAGCGGCGTCGCCGCCGGCCGGGTCTATCGCGCGCCGGACATGCTCGCCGATCCGCAGTTCGCGGCGCGCGAGGCGATCGTTGAGGTTCCGCACCCGGTGTTCGGCGAGGTGAAGATGCAGAACGCTTTCCCCAAGCTTGCAGAGACGCCGGGCTCGGTGCGCTGGCCGGGTCCCGCGCTGGGCGAACATACCGACGTGGTTCTGACGGAACGGCTAGGACTGTCGGACGACGAAATCAGCGGCCTGCGCGAACGCGGCGTGATCTAGCGCCCCACGGCCTCGGCCAGCGCCCGCACGATCTGGTGCACATTGTAGGGCTTGCGGACCACGGGGGCGTCAAAGCCCTCGGGCGCGCCGCGCTCGCCGTAGCCGGTGGCGAAGACGAACGGCGTCCCCCGCGCCCTCAGGGCTTCGGCCAGCGGCGCCACCGACGCCCCGTTGAGATTGGCGTCGAGCACGGCGGCGTCGATGTCCAGGTCGAGCATCGCCATGCCCTCCTCAAGCTCCGCCGCGTTGCCCGCGATGATGGCGCCTGCGTCCTGCAAACCCGCCTCCAGTTCGAGGGCCAGCAGGACCGCGTCCTCGACGATGAGAATCCTCAGGCCGCGAATGCTGGCCTCCGCCGTGGGCTGGCCCAGCGACGCCCCGACGACAGGGACGGGCGATTCCTCGACCGGCGCCAACAGCGTGTCGGCCGGCGCCTTGTCGAGCACCACGCCCGCGTCGCCGGCGATCCGGGCTCTCAGGCCGTCGACCCGATAGTCGATCTCCACCGCGCCGCCCAGTTCCCGGCCGGTGACCTGTTCCAGCAGGGTCGAGCCGAAGCCGCGTCTTTCCGGCGGCTTCACCGGCGGCCCTCCGGCCTCCGACCATTCGATGACGAAGCCGCCGTCGGCTCCGCGCGACCAGCGAACCTCGATGCGACCACTCTCGGTCGACAGCGCGCCATACTTGACCGCGTTGGTGGCCAGCTCATGCAGCGCCAGCGAGGCGGCGTTGGCGGCCCTCGGTCGCAGCGTGATCTCCGGCCCTTCCCAGCGCGCCTGCCCCGGCGCCAGACCCCCGAGTTCGGCGGCGGCGATGTGGGCCAGACTGGCGCCGCGCCAGCGTGTCGCGGTCAGCAGCTCGTGGGCCGAGGCCATCGCCTTGAGGCGGCCGGCGAACGCCGCCATGAAGCCCTCGGTCGAGGTCGTCTTCCGCGCGGACTGGGCGGCCAGGGATTGCACGGCGGCCAGTACGTTCTTCACCCGGTGATCGAGCTCGGCCAGCAGCACCTCACGGTGCTCCTCCTCGTCCTTGGACTCGGTGATATCGCGGACGACGCCGATCACCCGGAGCGGCCGCCCCTGTTCGTCGAGGGCGAGGACGCCGGCGCCCTGCATCCAGCGCTGGCGACCGTCATCAGGTCGGATCATGCGGTACTGGACCGAATACCGGCCCTCGGTGCGCAGACCGTCCGCGACCGCCTTGCGCAGGGCGTCGGCGTCCGCGGGATGCACGAAGCGGAACGAGACCTCGCCGCCTTCGCCGCGGGCGGCTGACCAGCTGAGACCCGTCAGAGCCTTCATCCGATCGCTGACGAAGAGGGTGTCCTCGCCCATGTCCCATTCGAACTCGCCAAGGCCCGCCGCGTCCAGTGCCAGCTCCACCCTCTGATGGTCCAGTCGGGCGCGGCGCTGGTTCTCGATGACCTCCGCGTCATGGACAAGCATCTCGATGGTCAGGGAGGCGAGATCCTCGAGCGCCATCCGCTCGGCGTCGTCATGCGGCGAATGCGGTTCCGGGTCGCCCACGGACAACACCCCGACCACTTCACCGCCGGGGGCCACCAGCGGCGCCCCGGCGTAGAAGCGCACGTCGACCTGCCCGAGAGATGACCGCAAAGCGTCGAAACGGGGATCGGTGGACAGATCGTCGATGAAGACGGTCTCGCTCGAGCGCACCATGTGGTCCGCCAGGCTGCCGGCGCGCGGGTACTGTCCGGCCGGAATGCCGATCCTGGCCTTGTGCCAGAGCCGGTCTGCATCGACGAGGACGATCGCCGCCCGTGGCGCGCGCAGGACCAGCGCGGCGGTGCGGACGATGCGGTCGAACCGGACGTCGGAGCCGCTGTCGAGCGCATGCAGGGCCTTGAGCGCCCGCAGCCTCGCCGCCTCGCGTTCCGCGCCCGCCTGTGCCGCAGCGTCATCCATCGGCTGATCATAGCCGCTCGCCCTGGCTCGCGCGAGACGCGACTGCGGACGCCCCGGAGGACAAACACCGTCTCGCAGCGTCGGCCGCCGCAAATCGCCGTTCCCTAGACGGCCTTGTGCCGCTAGGGTGGAACCCCTGTCGCGGCCTCGCGTTGGTCCCGGTTGAACCCTTCACCCTGGAGGGCTCGCCCGATCCGGCGCGCCCGTGAACCTGGAGATTGTCATGCCGAGCAACGGTCCGACCAACGTCACCACCCCCGCCGCCGGTGAGGCCGAACAGGCCAAGGCCGCGCTGAAGAACGCCGCCAAGCATGCGGAACGCAGCTTCATCGACGCCGCCGACCAGGCGCGCGAGAAGCTGACCGAGGCGGCGCACCGCACCGAGGCCGCCGTGCGCGAGGGTATCGAAACCCTCCGCGCCCAGAGCCGCGCCTACACCGACACCGCCGGCGAACAATTCGAAGTGGCCCAGCGCTACGTCGTCGACCGCGTCAAGGAACGTCCGGTCACCGCCACGCTCGCCGGTATCGGCGTCGGTCTGTTGATCGGCCTCCTGCTGGCCGGCCGGGGCGATCGTCGCTGATGATGGAACGGACGCTGATGGCCCTCGCGGCCGCCGCCGCCATAGCCGCCGCTGCGGCCGTCGGCGTCTTTTCCGCCTTCTTCGCGCTGTTCGCGCTGGTCGAGCCCCGCCTGGGCGCGGCCGGCGCGGCGGCGGTCGTATCCGCCAGCGCAGCCGTCCTGGTCGCGGTGGCGGGCTTTATCGCCGCGCGCAAGGTTGAAGGCGACAAGAGGACAATGGCGACGGCGACGCCCGACGCCGGCCTTGTCGACACCATCCTGACGCTGGTTCGCGAGCGCCCGTTGCTGGCGTCTGGAGCCGCCGTGGCCGCGGGAATCTACGCCCTGCGCAATCCGCAACTGATCGCCGCGGTGCTTCGCGCGTTTATGGACAAGCCATCCAACCCGAAACGATGACGGCGCCTGACTTCCCCGGCCCCCGGAGTGAAGTCATGTTTATTCTACCCGACCTGCCCTATCCCGACACCGCGCTTGAGCCGGTGATCAGCGCCCGTACGCTGGGCTTTCACCACGGCAAACACCACAAGGCCTACGTCGATACGCTCAACACCCTTCTGGCGGAGTCCGGCGACAAGCCGGCCTCGCTGGAGGCGATTGTTCGCGAAGCGGCCGGGGACCCAGGGCGCGGCAAGCTCTTCAACAACGCCGCCCAGGCCTGGAACCACGCCTTCTTCTGGGACTCCATGACACCGGCCCCGACGGCGCCGGCCGGGGATCTGTCGAAGGCGATCGATGACGCGTTTGGCGATTTGGCGGCGCTTCGCAAGGCGTTCGTCGCCGAGGGCGTCGGCCACTTCGCGTCCGGTTGGGTCTGGCTTGTCGTCGAAGGCGATGCGCTGAAGGTGATCTCGACCCACGACGCCGACGACACCCTTCCGCGCGACGGGGTGACGCCGCTGCTGGTCTGCGACCTGTGGGAGCACGCCTACTATCTCGACCATCAGAATGATCGAAAGGGCTTCCTGGAGGCCTGGTTCGACGGCTTGCCGAACTGGTCGCTGGCGGCCCGGCAGCTCGCCGCGTCGCGCGGCGACGGCGAAGCCTGGGCCTATCCCAAGACCGTCAACGCCTGATGGAACGCTGGTCGAGGAGAAGCGTTTCCAGATCATCGGGCCGCGTTGACCGGTCGGGCTGAAATGGAGATTCACGAATGCTCAGGTGGGCGCTTATTTTTCTGGTCGTGGCGCTGATCGCCGCGTTCCTGGGCTTTGGCGGACTTGCCGGCACGGCCGTCGACATCGCCAAGATCCTGTTCTTTGTCTTCCTCGTGCTGTTCGTCGTTTCCGGCGTCATGCACCTGGTGCGAGGTCGGACGCCCTAGGCGGCGCGAGACTGCGAAACTGAAGCGGCGGCGGGGTGACCCGCCGCCGCTTTCACGTCAGGACGGCCGTCGGTCGATCCGCCAGGTTCGCCAGGGCTCGAAGTGCGAGCCGGCCCATGCCAGCGCCGTTACGGTCACACAGTCATCGGCGACCTCGATGCTGTTGAAGCCGATCGGCACGCCGCGCTCGCGGATCGACAGGGTGCTCGCGCCGACCGCCCAGGTGCGACCATCTCCGCCGGGGTAGGGCAGGGCGAACGGCGCGTGAACGTGTCCGGTGAGCACCAGGTCGACTTCGCCCTGCGAGAAGGTCTCCGCCGCGCGCCGGCCGCCATGGACCTTGCCGCTCATCGGCCCCCCGATCATCTCGACCAGCGGATGGTGGCAGGCGACGATCTTCAACGACCCCGGCCGGGCGCCGGAGAGGGAGCGGACGGCCCGCCGGGCCTGTCCCTGGGTGATGGCGCCTTTGGACCAGTTGGCGCGCAGCTGGGCGCCGCGGGCGGTGTTCACCGGCGCGATGGCCAAGCCGGCCCGCTGAACCGGCCCGTCCTGCAGGGCGCCGAAATAGGTCTCGTAGCGCTTCCACGGCTGAAACAGCCGGTGCGCCAAGCTGTAGTATGGCGTGTCGTGATTGCCCGGAACGACAAGGAACTCGGAGGCGAGGCTGTAAATCCATTTCCGCGCGGCCGCGAACTCGACGGGTGAGCCCTCGCGGGTGACGTCGCCGGTGATCACGGTCAGGTCGGGGCGGTGTTCGGCGATCCAGGCCTTGGCGCCGGCCACCGCATCGACGTGCTCGCCGCCGAAGTGAATGTCGGAAAGATGGGCGAGGCGGCGGACGGTCATGCATCCGGCTCCGGCCGCGGCGCGGGAACGAGCGCACGGAACGCGACTGGCAGGAAACGGAAGTCGGAGACCGCATCAAGGGTGGTCGGCTCGCCGTCCAGAACGGCCGGAATCCGGCCCGCGGCCCAGGCGCGGCCGCGCTTGCACCGCCCTGCGTCGACGGCGGGATCGGATCTCCAGTCGCCCTGGGCGGCGTGGAAACCCAGGCGGAAGACCTCCAGGGCGTTGCCTGGATCGAGGGCCGCCGCTTCGAGATAGCCGTCCGTCTCGTCCATGGCCTTCGACACCAGAGGCGTCATCAGGACCAGCGCCTCGGTCTTGCGGCGGGGCGCCCCGTCCAGCGAGAAGCGAAGGCGACCGGAGAAGGCGCTGCGCATCGCCCGGCGCGCCCGCAGGATCGCCAGCCGAAGCTTGCCCTCGCGCGCGGACTCCCGGGCGCGCGCCCAGAGGGCCGGCGACCCCAGGATGGCCGCTACATAGAAGCGGCTGCCTTCGATCTCGCCGCCCGCGACCGGCTTGACGATGCCGTCGGCCAGGATGTCGGCCAGGGCGGTCTTCCAGTCCCTGTCGCCGTAGAGCGCGCCCGGAAGCATGTTCATCGTCCCGCCCGGCAGCGGCGCGACCAGCGGGCCGTCCGGACCGGCCATCTCGGCGCCCGTGCGGGCGGTGCCGTCGCCGGCCACGATCGCAAGCAGGTCGGGTCCGGCATCCAGCGCCTGGCGCAGACAGGCCTCCACGCCGTCCTCGCCGGGCGCCCGCACCGAACCGGTCATCCCGGCTTCGGCCAGAATGCGCTCGGCCTCGGCGACGGCGTCAGGGCCGGCGCTGCCCGAGGGGGGTTCACCACCACCTCCACGCGCCTGATCACGACCCTGTCCGGTCTCATATCCACGTCCGCTGCCTCGCCCGACTTCAATGTCACACCGCTAACGGCGACGACGCCCACAGGTTCCTGACCGGAACTCCCATGGGAGCGCCGCGTTGCCAATGCCGATGGGGGCCGAACCGACCTTGGAGAGGCAGATGAACAAGACTTCTACACGCACCGCCCTGGCGATCGCCGCCGCGGGCCTGCTGACAGCCGCCTGCACGACGACGGGCAATGTGGAACGCAACGCCGCCGGCGGCGCGGCCCTGGGCGCGATCGCAGGCGCGGTGATCGGCAACAATGTCGGCGGCGGCGACGCCGGAACCGGCGCGGCGATCGGCGCCGCGGTCGGCGGCACCGCCGGCGCGATCAAGGGCTGCCGCGAGGATGGCGGCTGTGGCGCTGTCGCCAACCGGCGCCAGTACTATGACGAAGCGGCGGGTCGATACTATTACTACGATCAGGCGACCGGCCGGTACTTCTGGGAAGACGGCCGTCCCCGGTAACGGATCGACGGATCACTGTTTTTCAGCGACCATCAGGGCGGTCGGCGTTTTCGCCGGCCGTTCTTTTTCATGGGTGAGGCAGGATGAGCGCTATGTGGAAACACGGACTGGCGGCAATGGCGGTTTTGTCGGGCCTCGCCGTCGCGGGCTGCGCCACCCCGTCCCGGGTGGCCCGTACGAACCTGTGCGAGGATCTCAAGGTCTCGATCTACTTTGATGACGGGTCGGCGAGGATCACGCGCGACGCCCGGCAGGTTCTGGTCGAGGCGGCCGAAATGCGCGCCACCTGCGCCCTTGGCGTCGTCGACGTGGTCGGCCTCGCCGACGCGGTGGGGGACCCCCAGGCCAACCTCGCCCTCTCCACACAGCGCGCGAAGGCGGTCACCCAGGCCCTCGGCGGACTTGGGTTTGGCAATGTCAGGATCGAGGCCGCCGGCGCGTCCGGCGCGGCGACCGCCGGTGGCGAGCTTCGGCCTCTCCGCCGCCGCGCCGACCTGGTGTTCAAGAGCTCCGGCCAATAGCGCAAGAAGGAGGGTGGGCCCTTGCGGGTCCACCCTCGGAGTGCGGCATAATCGAGAAAGGGGGTGCGGAGACGGCAGGCTGACTATTGCCAGCCTCAAGTCGGGGGGGCGTCGCCGTCTCCGCAAATTGTAAACGCGATACCCGCGAAATCCGTTCCCCCGGACACTGATATTTTTTCAGGCGACAGGCGAGTCCTTGCCAGGCAAGGAACAGCCGTCCCTCCGGAACGTTCTCCCTGTCGACATATCGAGCAACAGGAGGCGTCCATGGCCACAATCTTCAACCGGGTTCCGCGAGCCGAGACCGGCCACGAGGTCCTTGAAGCGACCGAGGCCCGCCAGGGACGGTGGGGCCGGCACGCGTTCTGGATGCTGATCGCCTCGACGACGCTGGCCGTGATCGCGTTGTTCACGGCGTGGGCCTTCTACTCGGGCGCCTTCACCGAGGCCAATGAAGCCAACACGCCGACCGCCGCCGAAGCCGCAGCAACGACGGGGCCGGTCACCAACGTCAGACAGTAGACGCCGGAGCGTGGAGGCGGCTAGGCCGCCTTCCGCGACCGACCAGGATGGAAGAACAGCGCCTGGCCGATCGCCGCCTTGACCGTTTCCGGCTGGAAAGGCTTGGTGATCAGGAAGGTCGGTTCCGGCCGCTCACCCGTCAGCAGGCGCTCGGGGAAGGCGGTGATGAAGATGACCGGCACATCGTAGCGGCCCAGAATGTCCTTCACCGCGTCGATGCCGGACGAGCCGTCCGCCAGCTGGATGTCGGCCAGCACAAGGCCGGGCATCTTGTTGGCGACGGCTTCCACCGCCTCGGTG
The DNA here is from genome assembly GCA_965283745.1 of Caulobacteraceae bacterium. Taxonomy (GTDB): domain Bacteria; phylum Pseudomonadota; class Alphaproteobacteria; order Caulobacterales; family Caulobacteraceae; genus Caulobacter. Next base: position 14,955 of record CBDIPM010000006.1, on the reverse strand, counting down.
CGGGTGGCGGCGATGTCGACCACGGTGTGGCCAAGCTCGCGAACCAGCGCCTCGATGTCGGCGGCGATGACCGGTTCGTCCTCGATGATCAGGACGTCCGTCGCCAGTTCCGCATCGATCTCGTTCTGGGCCTCGGCGATCAGCCGCTCGACGTCCGGGAAGTCGGTGTCCAGGATCTGGGCCGCCTCGGTCGGGGTGAACCCTTCCAGGGCGGTCAGCAGGAACGCCTGGCGCGAACGCGGGGCGATGCGCAGAAGCCGCTGGCTGGGATCGTGCCCGGTGTGCTCGTCAACCCGGTCTTCCAGACGGGCGCCGGAGCTGCACCAGATCGCGTGAAACACATGATAGAGCGCAACCCGCGGCGAAAGCCGGTTGTCGAGTTGCTTGTCGCCGGCCGCCAGGGCTTCCAGCGCGACTCGCACATACTGGTCGCCGGAAACCTGGTCGCCGGTAAGGGCGCGGGCGTACCGACGCATATAAGGCAAATGCGGTGCAAGACGTGCAAGAAGACTCATGACCCCTCCCGTTTCTAGGTCTTCGATGAGACGTGACAAAACCGCCCTTGGCAGGCCGTAGCGCACCCCTTCAGATGCCCGAACGTCCTGAAGACGGGAAAGGTTCCCACAGCGCGCGCACTGCGTCATCATCAAGAACAAGGTTACGGGAACCCGGCGGACAGGTGCGGCGTTGAGCGAGCGAGGTACAGTTCAAAACAGGGGGCAGGCGCTGGCCGGCGCGGATATGATGATCGAACAAAATCCCATGGACGAACGTCGCAAGGGCTCAGCCCCTCTGGATGAAACCCGGCTCCGCCAACGCGCCATCGGCGTGAAGCTTCGTCAGATGTTTGACGAGGTGGTCAATGAACCTGTCCCGGACGAGTTCCTGGACATTCTCCGCAAGGCCGACGAAACCCCCGGAGATCGCTGATGGCTGCCGTTCAGGACGAGCGCCACGCGGCTATGACCGACCGTGAGCGTGACTCGATTTTCCAGCGCGAGCTGGTGAAGCTCATCCCCCACCTCCGGGCCTTTGCCCGCACCCTGACAGGCGACGCCACCCAGGCGGACGATCTGGCGCAGGATGCGATGATCAAGGCCTGGGACGCCCGCAAGAGCTTCCAGCTCGGCACCAACATGAAGGCCTGGACCTTCATGATCCTGCGCAACCAGTTCTATTCGGACAAGCGTCGGTCGTGGCGCCAGATCCAGCTCGACCAGGAAGCGGCCGAGCGCACCCTGGTGGCCGTCGACAATCCAGAGGCCCCGGTGGCGCTCGATGAGCTGAGGCTCGCGATGGCCATGCTGCCCGACGAACAGCGTGAAGCGTTGATCCTCGTCGGCGCGGGCGGCTTCGCCTACGAGGAGGCGGCCGACATCTGCGGTTGCGCGGTCGGCACGGTGAAGAGTCGGGTCAGTCGCGCGCGCAAGGCGCTGCAGGGCATTCTGGAAGCAGGCGACTACGATCGCGACGGCGGCTCCGCCGGCGACGCCATGCGTTCGATCCTGGCCGATGCGGAGCGTTTGAGCGCCGCCCGGTGAGGCTTCTGGGGCGGCTTCGCTGGGGACCTGACACCACCATCCGGGTCCGGCTTGGCGTCGCGCTGGCCATTGCCCTGGCTCCGGTGCTCCTGCTGGGCGCCGGCCAGTCGATCCTGGCCTACCAGCGGGAGGCCGCCGACCGGCAGGCTGTCCTTGAATCCGCCGCGCAGCGGAGCGCCGCCACGGCCAGGGCGCGCATTGAGGCGGCAAGCGTCCTGCTGGAAACGCTCGGTCCGGGCGTGATCGGCATGGATTGCTCGAGCCGCCTGACTGAAATCCGCCGGCGCCTCGACGGCTACGCCAACCTGATCCGCTTCGACCAGATCGGCCGTGTCGCCTGCGCGGCGGACAGGGTCCCGGCCGATCGCGAACGCCGTGATCGGGACTGGTTCCGCGCTGTGGCCAATGGCCAGGATCAGTTCGTCACCCTGACTCCGGGGGCAAGCTATGCCGACGAGCCGGCGCTGTTCGCCGCGGTGCGGTCCGCTGATCCACAGGGCGGCTTCAGCATCCTGGCGGCGGTCATTCCGTTGTCCAGCCTGCGTCCGGAACTGTCGGACAGATCGTTGCCGCGCCAGTCGCAGGTGGCGATCGTCGATCGCCGGGGAGAGCTGCTGTCGGTCACCGATCCCACAGCCTTCCCCGATGATGTCAGAGGCTGGGTTGATCGGGCGGCGGCGGGCAACTCGGTCCTGGCCTACACGAGCGGTCAGGACGGCGTGCGGCGCGCCTACTCCGTGGCGCCCCTGGTCGATGACGACGTGTTCGTCATCCTCTCTGCGCCTTCGCGCGGGCTGTTCGCCACGGCCTGGCTCGACCCGATGTCGGGGATCGTGTTTCCGCTCATCGGCTTCGTCGTGGCCTTGCTGGCGGTGTTCTTCGCGGCCGAGCGCGGCGTCGGCCGCTGGATCGTCTACCTGCAGCGCGTCGCCGCCATCTACGCCCGGGGACGGTTCACGGTCCGGCCGCTGCAGGCCGACCGGGCGCCCCGGAAATCCGGGAGCTGGCCGAAACGCTCGACCACATGGCCGCCACCATCGTCGCCCGTGATGCGTCGCTGCACGACAATCTGGCCCAGAAGGACGCGCTGATGCGCGAGATCCATCACCGGGTGAAGAACAACCTGCAGGTTATCAGCTCGCTGCTCAGCATGCAGGAGCGGGCGCTGACCGACCAGGTCGCGCGCCAGGCGATGAGCGACACCCGCCAGCGCATCACCGCCCTGGCCCTGATCTACCGGGCCCTCTACCAGGGCGCCGACATCAAGCATGTCGACCTGCGGCCGTTCCTGGAGGAACTCACCGGCCAACTGCTGGCCGGCGACATGTCGGCGCACGGCAGTGTGCGCACCGAGGTGCGGGCCGATCGGCTGGTGATCGATCCCGACAAGCTGGCGCCGCTCGCCCTCTTCGCCGTCGAGGCGGTCACCAACGCCCAGAAGCATGCGCTGACCGAGGCCGGCGGCAAGCTGACCGTCGAATTCACCGTGCGGGGCTCGGAGGCGGAACTGATCATCACCGACGATGGCGGCGGCCGGAACAGCCCGCCCGATCCTGACGATATCAAGGGCGTGGGGCGAACCCTGATGAACGCCTTCGCCCGGCAACTTCGGGGCCGGTGTACGCTTGAGCGCAACGACGAGGGCGGCCTGACCGCCCGGCTGATCTTTCCCACGCCCGAGGCCTCGCCGGCTGGAACCTGAAGGCGCGCCGGGCGTTTGCATCCCGTGAAACAACCGCCCGGAGATCGGGCCGAGGAGATGCGCGATGCGTAAGCTTGTGATTCTGGCCATTGCGGCCACCAGCCTTCTGGCCGCCGCCTGCAACACCATCGAAGGCGCGGGCCAGGACGTCGAAGCGGCCGGCGCCGCCATCGAAGAGACCGCCCAGGACGCCAAGTAGGCCGTTCCGGTTTGACGATTGAAGGCCCCTCGCCCGTAACGGCGGGGGGCCTTTTTCGTGGGCGCTAGTTGAAGCTGTAGCGGATCGGCAGATGCTTGGGTCCGGAGACGAAGCTTCCGGCGCTCAGCTTCGGCTCGCCGGCGAAGGTCAGTGACTTCAGGCGCGGCAGCAGTTCCTCGAACAGGATCCGCATCTCCATCTTGGCCAGGTGCTGGCCCAGGCACAGGTGGGCGCCGTAGCCGAAGGCCAGGTGCTTGCTGGAGCCTCGATCGATCCGGAAGGCGTCAGGATCGTCGAACACCGCCTCGTCGCGGTTGCCGGACGGATAGGCCAGCCACAGCCACTCGCCCTTCTCGATCCGACGACCGCCGACCTCCGCGTCGGCGGTGGCCGAGCGCATGAAGTGCTTCACCGGCGTGATCCAGCGGATCGACTCGTCGACCAGCCCGCCGATCAGCGACGGGTCCGCCTTGACCTTGGCGAACTCGCCCGGGTTTTCGCACAGCCCCCAGATCGCGCCGGCCGTGGAGGACGAGGTGGTGTCGTGCCCGGCCGTGGCGACGATCACGTAGTAGCTCATCGCCTCGAAGTCGTTGATCGGTTCGCCGTCCAGCTTGCCGTTGGCGATCACGCTGGCCAGGTCCTCGCGGGGACTGGCCTTGCGGTCGTCGGTGATCGCCTTGAAGTACATGAAGAAGTCGGCGATCACGCCCTGCAGCGCGGCCATGGCTTCGGGACCCTGCAGGTTCTCGTTGCCGCCGGACCGGCTCAGTTCGGGATCCTGCGCCCCGAACAGCTCCTGGGTCAGCTTCAGCATGCGCGGCTCGTCCTGCGGCGGCACGCCGAGGATCTCCATGATCACGCGCAGCGGATAGTAGAGGGCGATCTCGTTGACGAAGTCGCATTCGCCGCCCAGCTCGGCCATGCGGTCCACATGCTCGCGGGCGATCTGGCGGATGCGGTCCTCCAGCTTGCGGATGTTCTGCGGCAGGAACCACGACTGGGTCATGATCCGGTACTTGGGGTGGTCGGGGGCGTCCATCTGGACCAGCGTCCGCACCAGGTGCGGGCTGCCGCCGGTCATCTGGCGGACCAGCCGGTCGCCTTCGAGGGTGGTGAAGGTCGAGGCCAGGTCGCCCGAGTGGAACAGGTCGTTCTGCCGGCTGATCTCGAGGATGTCGGCGTGACGGGTGACGATCCGGAACGGAGCGACCCCCTCCAGCTCGGCGCGGCCCAGCGGGTTGTTGGCGCGCAGCCAGCGGAAGGCGTCATGGACGCTGTTGTCGGCATAGGCCTTGGGGTCGATCGCCTGGAATGCGATCTCGTCGGGAATGCGATCTGCGCCGCTCATAGGGTGTCTCCTGCCTGGGCGCAGGGTGCCGTCGTGACGCAACGGAAGCAAAGGCCGGGCGAGGGCCGGGCGCGGCGGAGATCGCCGGGCTTATGGCGGGCCTTACGCAGCGGCCCTGAACGACGGGTTGCGGGCGAACAGGCCCGTGCGGCCGCTGACCGGCCGGAAGGCGTCGGTCAGGTCCTGCGGCGACACCTCGGCGTCCAGCAGCAGGAAGCCGTCGGAGGGCAGGGCGGCGGCCAGACCTTCCAGCACCCGGCGGCGGATGCTGTCGTCCAGCGCGGTCAACACGTGCCGGGCCAGGATGACGTCGAACCGGCCCACCCCCGACAGATCGGCGGCCAGGTTGATCCGCCGCCAGCGCACCCGTTGCCGGATGCGGGGCGACAGCTGCCAGTTGTCCTCGATCTTGTCGAAGTGCCGCACCAGCTGCTGGATGGGCAGGCCGCGCTGGACCTCGAACTGGGTGTAGAGGCCGCTCTGGGCCTTCTCCAGGCAACGCTCGGCGATGTCGGAGCCGTAGATGTCGATGCGGGCGCCGGGCTCCAGGCCCTGGGCCTCCTCGGCGATCATGGCGACGGAATAGGCCTCCTGGCCGGTGGCGCAGGCGGCGCTCCAGATGCGGATCGGCTCGGGGCCGCGCATGCGGGTCAGGGTCGGCAGGATGTCGTCGCGCAACTGGTCGAACGCGGCCCGGTCCCGGAAGAAGGCCGTCTCGTTCAGCGTCATGGCCTCGACGAGCGCCCAGATCAGCGGTTCCTCGCGGCGCAGCTTCAGCCCGCCGATCAGGTCTTCGACGCTGTTGTAGCCTTCGCGCCGGGCCAGCGGCGCGAGCCGGCTTTCCATCAGATAGGTCTTGGCCGGGTCGATCTTGAGACCCGCCCGCGCCTTGCACAGCGCCACGACCAGCTGGATGTCCTCGGGCGTCATCAGGCCAGACCCGCCATTTCGAACTTGGCGGCGATGATGTCGCCGTCGAAGGGCTTCATGATGTATTCGGTCGCGCCGGCCGCCAGGGCCTCGCGGATGCGATCGGGGTGGCTCTCGACGGTGCAGAACACGACCTTGGGCCCATCGCCGCCGGGCTCGGCCCGCAGGGTGCGCAGGAACTCCAGCCCGTTCATCACCGGCATGTTCCAGTCGAGCAGGATGACGTCAGGCATGGCCGCGCGGCACCAGGCCAGCGCCTCCAGCCCGTCGGACGCCTCGGCGATCTCGTAGCCGAGGTCCTCCAGGATGCGGCGGGCCACCTTGCGGATCACCCGGCTGTCATCGACCAGCAGACAGGTCTTCAAGACGGAACGCTCCTTCCCCAACGATCCGTTTTCGCCTGCGTGGGTTAACGGCCCGTGATGGAGCGCGGATAACGGGCCGGGCGGCGCGCTCAACGCTCAGATGGCCGGGACGACAGCCGCCAGCGTGACCCTGTCCTCGCCGGTTTCCGCCGCCAGGTGGCCGCCGACGCCCTTGACGATCAGCCACAGGTAATAGGCCTGCACCCAGGCGCCGCCGACCGCGTCGCCGCGGTCCTGGCCCTGCAGGCCGCGCAGCACCTCGGGCTTGAGCCGGCCGCGCGGGCCGACCGCCTCTACGCTGATCGCCACCTTGCCGTCGGCCTCGACCGCTCGCAGCGTCGCGGTCCCGCCCATCGGCAGGGCTCCGGCCGCGATCTGCGCCAGGTTCATGATCACCCGGGCGGCGGGCTTGTTCAGCCCGGCCGGCTCGACCTTCCAGTCCAGCTCCGGCCGTACATGGGCGAAGACGCCCTTGGCCAGGCTCTCCAGCTCGCGGGCGTCGAAGGTCTCGGCCGTCGACGAGGCGCCGAACGCCACCCGCGCGAACTGCAGCATGTCGGCCAGCTTGCGGGCGCTCTGGGTGATCAGGCTCATGGCGTCCTCGCGCATGTCCTGGGCCGTCGGGTCTTCCAGCAGGTCCAGCCCCGAGACGATGGCGCTGGCCGGGCTGATGAAGTCGTGGCACAGGCGCGCGGCGATCTGGGCGGCCAGCTCGGCGGCGTCCGGAACGAACGGCGCGGGCGGAGCCGGGGCGGTCTCCGGCGCGGCTTGGGCGGGGGTGTCGGTCGGATCGCTCATCGGGGCGGACGTTGCCCTGATTTGAGCCGTTGGCAAACGGGGCCGCGCCCCCTACGGAGTTCGCCATGCCTGCCTTCCTCGAACCGGGCGCCCTGGTGCGCCATCCGGATCGGCCGGACTGGGGCGTGGGGCAGGTGCAGTCGGTGGTCGGCGCCCGCGTGACCGTCGACTTCGAGGAGGCCGGCAAGCAGACCGTCGACACGACGGTGGTCCGGCTGGTCTTCGTGGCCGACGATCCGCGCGACCGCTGACGGGCGCAGGCGACAGTATGGGAACGAACGGAATGAGCGACGACGCCGACATCGGCCGCATCCTGGCCGACATCGTGGAAGAGGCCGGCCGGGTGATCATGCCGTACTGGTCGCACGGCGGAACCGTCGCCCACACCAGCAAGGCCGACTCCAGCCCGGTCACCGAGGCCGACCAGGCCGGCGAGCGGCTGATCCTCGCCCGGCTGAAGGAACACTTCCCGGACATTCCGGTGATCGCCGAGGAGCAGGCCGCCGAGTTCGGCACGCCCGACGCCATCGGCCCGCGCTTTTTCCTCGTCGACCCGGTCGACGGCACCAAGGCCTTCATGAAGGGCGATCCGAACTTCACCGTGAACATCGGGCTGATCCAGGACCGCTGGCCGGTCGCTGGCGCCGTCTGCGCCCCGGCCAGCGACGAGACCTGGTTCACCACGGCGGCCGGAACGATCAAGCGCGCCAGCGGCGGGGCGGAGGCGCTCGTCCGCGTGCGCCCCTGGCCGAAGGGCGAGGCGGTCTGCCTGATCAGCCACACCATGAAGCCGGAAACCGTCGACAAGCTGGCCGCCGAGTACGGCTTCGACCTGCGGCTGGCGCTGGACAGCTCGATCAAGCTCTGCCGCATCGCCGAGGGGACCGCCGACATCTACCCCCGCCACGGCCCGACCAGCGAATGGGACATCGCCGCCGCCCACGCCGTGCTGGAAGCCGCCGGCGGCAGCGTCCGCGGCTACCAGGACGCGGACTTCCACTACGGCAAGGCCGACAAGCGGTTCCTCAACGAGTGGTTCGTCGCCCGCGGCGGTTAGGGAAGACGGCACGGCTTCGCCTCCTCTTGCGGTCTGACCCGAAAAGGTTGGGGAGGGGGCGGAGCGTCCGGGCCTTCGCCCGGCATAGGGGTAGTTGTTGGCCGTTTCGACGAAGGTTGACGCTCCGCGTGGTCGTTCTCCCGCAGGCCCGGGACGCGCAGGGCTGTTCACCCTTTTATCCCGGACTCTCCCCGTCCAGCCTCTCCAGACGGCTCGAATTGCTGCCCACGAACGGGCAGGCCTGCACACCAGCGCACGCCTGGAACGGAGGCTTACGTCCCCTCCGTCTGGTCCCGCTCGACCACTCCCCGCCGCCGCATCGGGCTGGTACCAGGCGCCCTCCCCCGCGACGGGGACCTGCTGAGAGTACGGGCGGCGCAGGGGGTGGGGGATAGAATTGAGATATCCCCCTATTTCTTCCTCTCCCTGTTGGGAGAGGGGGACCACCCGAAGGGTGGTGGAGCGGGAAGCTCCTGTGCGTGGAATCCTTGCGCGGGCGGGTATGAAGGCCGAACGCGGCGGCCAAACACCGATCGCCTGCGTGTCCCTCTCCACCCTGCTCCGCAGGGTCCCCCTCTCCCAACAGGGAGAGGATAGAAGGCGCCGGCGGCGTCACCCACCGCGCTTCCTTCCCTTGGGAAGGGAGCAACCCTTCGATCTCATGGATGTCAGCGTGCCGGGCGAGCCGGGTCAGTCAAGGACAGCGCTTCGCGCTGCCGCGCCGCGGCGGGCCGCAGGCCCGTCCTTGAGTGACCCGGATCGACCGGCGATCGTCTCGCCATGAGATGAAGGGCGGGGTAGGGGGCTAACGCGACCGGTACCGACCCCAAGCCTCCTCGAAGGTCGTGTTGTCGATCCGCGTCAGGGTGGTCGCTTCGCCGTCGCCAGTGACTGCGGGCGCGGCGCCAACGGCACGCATTTCCTTGGTTAGCTCAAGGAAGTCACCTTCGACGAAGCTCCCAATCCCGCAGAGGTCTTTCTCGCGCCCGGAGTAGTCGTCCAGGCGTTCTGCCGAGCCGGATCCGTTGGCGAACACGTCTATGATGCGCGGCACATCGCCACGATCATCGACCTCATAGAAGATGACCACCGGCGTGTCGGCATGATCATGCGTCCAGTCGCAGCGCCAGTAGCTGTAGACCACCGCCTACCCCCCCAACCCCAGCACATCCTGCATATCGAACGCACCGGCCTTGCGCCCGGCCGCCCACTTGGCCGCCGCCAGGGCGCCGCGCGCGAACAGGCCGCGGTCGCGGGCCGAGTGGCTGAAGGTCAGGATCTCTTCCTCGCTGGCGAAGGTGACGCTGTGTTCGCCGATGATCCCGCCGCCGCGCAGGACGGAGAAGCCGATCTCGCCCTCGGGCCTCGGACCGTTCAGGCCGTGGCGGGCCGGCTGCAGCACGTCGGACAGCGCGACGCCGCGCCCCTGCGCCGCCGCCTCGCCCAGCATCAGGGCGGTGCCCGAGGGGCTGTCGACCTTGCGGCGGTGGTGGGCCTCGAAGATCTCGATGTCGAAGTCGCGGGGGTCCAGCGCCGCGGCGGCCTGGCGGACCATGCCCATCAGCAGGTTCACGCCCAGCGAGAAGTTGCCGGCCCGCACGATGGCGATGCGGCTCGCGGCCTCGTCGATCCGGCGGGTCTGGTCCTGCGACAGGCCCGTCGAGCCGATGACCAGGGCTGTGCCGCCGCGCCCGGCGGCCTTCTCGGCCAGGGCGACGCTGGCCTCGGGCGTGGTGAAGTCGATGACCGCGTCGGCGAGGCCCAGCGCCTCGTCCAGGCTGACCAGCCCCTCGCCCTCGACGCCCGGGCGTTCATAGCGGGCCACGACGGTGACGTCGTCCCGCCCCTCGCAGGTCGCCGCCACCGCGCGCCCCATCCGGCCGAGCGCACCGGCGATGGCGATCTTCACGGGGGCGGGGGCGGGCTGGGTCATGGGTTCTGCTTACCGCCCTTGCTTGCGCTCGTCATCCTCGCCCTTGCGGCGCCGCAGACCGGGGACATGCACTTCAGTGCGTGTCCCCATCCGCTTGGCGCGGTGTGTGGTCGCGAAGTGAAGCTGCGGGGGACACGTACTGAAGTACATGTCCCCGACCACCGCCCATTCCCTTACGCCATACCCCCGCAAGCAAACTTCCACCCCGCGCCCGGTTGTCCCGGCGGGTCGTGGCCGTTAGGTTGCGCGCCTTCCTGCCCCCGACGCGACCGGCCTGACGACCGGTGACGCCGCTCCAGCGTTTCAAGGACGTCCGCTACCCCATGAGCGATTCCGAAAAGAAGACCTTCACCGACGCCGAGGCCCTGGCCTTCCACCAGTTCCCGACGCCCGGGAAGATCGCCATCGCGGCCACCAAGCCGATGGCCACCCAGCGGGACCTGAGCCTGGCCTATTCGCCGGGCGTCGCGGTGCCGGTGCTGGCCATCGCCGAGAACCCGGACCTGGCCTACGAGTACACCTCCAAGGGCAACCTGGTCGGCGTGATCTCCAACGGGACCGCCATCCTGGGCCTGGGCGACCTGGGCGCGCTGGCCTCCAAGCCGGTGATGGAAGGCAAGGCGGTGCTGTTCAAGCGCTTCGCCGACGTCGACGCCATCGACATCGAACTGTCCAGCAAGGACGCCGACGAGATCATCACGGTGGTCAAGAACATCGGCGTCACCTTCGGCGGCATCAACCTCGAGGACATCAAGAGCCCCGAGTGCTTCCGCATCGAGACCGAGCTGCAGGAACTGCTCGACATCCCGGTGTTCCACGACGACCAGCACGGCACGGCGATCATCTGCGCCGCCGGCCTGATCAACGCCTGCTACATCACCGGCAAGAAGCTGGAGGACGTGAAGGTCGTGCTGAACGGCCCCGGCGCAGCCGGCATCGCCTCGATGGAGCTGATCAAGGCGATGGGCGTGCGGCCCGAGAACGTCATCGCCGTCGACTCCAAGGGCGTCCTCTACAAGGGCCGCACCGACGGCATGAACCAGTGGAAGAGCGCCCACGCGGTCGACACCGACAAGCGCACCCTGGCCGAGGCGGTCGAGGGCGCGGACGTGCTGCTGGGCCTGTCGGCGGCCGGCGCCTTCACCAAGGAAATGATCGCCAGCATGGCGCCCAATCCGGTGATCTTCGCCATGGCCAATCCCGATCCGGAGATTAGCCCGGAAGACGTCCATTCGGTCCGCGGCGACGCGATCATGGGCACCGGCCGCAGCGACTATCCCAACCAGGTCAACAACGTCCTGGGCTTCCCCTACATCTTCCGCGGGGCGCTCGACGTGCGGGCCCGGCGGGTCAATCACGAGATGAAGATCGCCTGCGCCAACGCGCTGGCCATGCTGGCGCGGGAAGACGTGCCCGACGAAGTGGCCGCCGCCTATCACGGCCGCCAGCTGAAGTTCGGCCCGCAGTACATCATCCCCTCGGCCTTCGATCCGCGGCTGATCTGGTACATCCCGCCCTTCGTCGCCCAGGCGGCGATGGACACCGGCGTGGCCCGCAAGCCGATCGAGGACATGGACGCCTACCGCGCCAGCCTGGCCCGCCGGCTGGACCCCAGCGCCGCCTTCCTGCAGCGCCTGTCGGGCGCCGTGCTCAGCGGGCCCAAGAAGCGCATCGTCTTCGCCGAGGGCGAGGAGCCCAGCGTGATCCGCGCCGCCTACGCCTTCCAGGCCCAGGGCCTGGGCCAGGCCATCCTCTGCGGTCGCGAGGAACTGGTGAAGGACAACATGCGTCTCGCCGGCCTCGATCCCGAGGAGGCCAGCATCGAGATCGTCAACGCCCGCCTGTCCGACCGCAGCCCCGACTACGTCGAGCACCTCTACGGCCGCCTGCAGCGCGAGGGTTACCTGAAGCGCGACGTGCAGCGGCTGATCAACCAGGACCGCAACAGCTTCGCCGCCTCGATGGTGGCGCTGGGCGACGCCGACGGCATGGTCACCGGCGTGACCCGCGCCTACGACCAGGCGCTGGAAGAGATCCTGCGCGTCATCGACCAGGCGCCGGGCGGCCGGGTGATGGGCATGTCCATCGTGCTGGCCAAGGGCCACACCCTGTTCATCGCCGACACCAACGTCACCGAGATGCCCGAGGCCGAGGAGCTGGTGGAAATCGCCTGCGAGGCGGCCCGCGCCGTCCGCGCGCTGGGCTTCACGCCCCGCGTGGCCTTCATGAGCTACTCCACCTTCGGCAACCCGATGGGCATGCGCTCGGAGAAGGTCCGCGAGGCGGTGGCCATGCTCGACGAGATGGACGTCGACTTCGAGTACGAGGGCGAGATGCCCCCCGAGCTGGCCCTGGAGCCGGAGCGCCGCGCCAACTACCCGTTCATGCGCCTGACCGGCCCGGCCAATGTGCTGATCATGCCGGCCATCCACTCCGCGTCGATCTCCACCAAGCTGGTGCAGTCGCTGGGCGGGGCGACGGTGATGGGGCCGATCCTGCTGGGCCTGACCAAGGCGGTGCAGATCGCGCCGCTCTCGGCCTCGGTGTCCAAGATCCTCAACATGGCTCTGATGGCGGCGTACGACCAGCCGCTCGAGCCCGCGGCGGAGTAGGGTCATGGCTTCATGAGGATCGGCTTGTTGTTCGCTTTCCCTCTTCTCGACTAGCGACGCGCCCCGGCGGAGACCGGAGGCGCGCGCCTCCGTCTTTTCCGCAGGACCTTCCTCATGACCGCCTCCCCCGAGGCCGCGATCGGTTTCGATTTCGGCACCACCAACACCGTCGTCGCGCTGGAGCGACAGGGGCAGGCGCACCTCGCCGGCTTCAGCCACGAGGGCGCGCCGTTCAACGCCTTCCGCTCGGCGCTCAGCTTCCACGCGCCCGACCATGACCCGACCGCCCGCGTCGTCGAGGCCGGGCCCTGGGCCATCGACGCCTATGTCGAGGAGCCGCTGGAGACGCGGTTCATCCAGTCGTTCAAGAGCTACGCCGCCAGCGCCCTGTTCACCGACACCGAGATACTGCGCCGGCGCTTCACCTTCGAGGACCTGCTCAGCGCCTTCCTGCTGAAGGTGAAGGAGCACGGCGGGGAGACGCTGGCGGACCTGCCGAAACGCGTGATCGTCGGCCGCCCGGTGACCTTCGTCGGCAGCCGCCCGGACACGGCGCTGGCGCTGCGCCGCTACGAGACGGCGTTCCGGCGGCTTGGGTTCGAGGACATCCGCTATGTGCCCGAGCCGGTGGCGGCGGCCTTCTTCTTCGCCCGGCGGCTGGAGGGCGACGCCACCGTGCTGGTCGCCGATTTTGGCGGCGGCACCAGCGACTTCTCGCTGGTCCGGTTCACGCACCAGGACGGCCACATCCGCTCCCGCGCCCTGGCCAACGCCGGGGTCGGGGTGGCGGGCGACGCCTTCGACTACCGGCTGATCGACCATCTGGTCTCGCCCAGGCTGGGCAAGGGCAGCAGCTACCGCGCCTTCGACAACATCCTGCCGATCCCCAACCGCTACTTCACCGCCTTCGCCCGCTGGGAGCAGCTGGCCCTGCTGCGGGCCTCGCGCGACATGAAGGACATCCGCAAGCTGGTCCGCACGGCGACCGAGCCGGAGAAGATCGCCCGGCTGGTCGAGGTGCTCGACGACAACCACGGCTATCGCCTCTACCAGGCCGTCTCGCGGCTGAAGGAGGCGCTGTCGGGCGCCGAGGCCGCCGAGTTCGAGTTCAAGGGCGGGTCGGTTCACATCGCCGGCGAGGTGAAGCGGGAGTCCTTCGATCGCTGGATCCAGCCCGAGCTCAAGGCCATCGAGGGCGCCGTCGACGAGGCCCTGCGCCGCGCCAACCTGACCGAGGCGGGCGTCGACCGGGTGTTCCTGACCGGCGGCTCATCCTTCGTGCCCGCCGTCCGCGAGATCTTCGAGCGCCGCTTCGGCGTGGCCAAGATGGAGAGCGGGGCCGAGCTGGTGTCGATCGCCACGGGTCTGGCGCTTATGGGCGCCGAACCGGACCTGGACGACTGGAGCGAGCGGGCGGGTTAGGGCTGCCGCTCGAAGAGTCCCGCGATCGCGTCCATCGCCTCGGGGGCAGCTTCGCGTGGCCCGGGTGCATGACGATCGCCTGGCCCAGGAACGCCCAGTAGAGGAAGGTCGCGCGCTGGGTTGCGTGGTCCGCCTCAATGCCCGCCGACACCAGCAGCGTCGCGATATGGCAGACCCGGCGGTCGTCCACCGTGGCGACGACCCTGGCCACCTCGCGGTCCTCGCCGGCCCAGGCCCGCACGGCCCGCTCCAGCAGCATCGGCGACCCGAACGCCCGGCCGACCAGACGCCTCAGGCGGTCGGGGCCAGGAACACTGTCGAGGTCGTCGATGATCTGTTCGGTCGAAGCCGCCCGCCAGCCTTCCAGCAGCTGGGTGCGGAAGTCGGCGATGTCCCTGAAGTGCCAGTAGAAGCTGCCGCGCGACACCTTCAGCCGGTCCGCCATCGGCCCGACCTTCAGCGCGCCCGGGCCGCTGCGGGCCAGGGTCAGCAGGCCGTGGCGGATCCAGTCGGACTTGGTCAGGCGCTCGCTCATCCGGGGAACCATACACAAGTGTATTGACTCCGGCGAGGCCGCGGCGCTGTATCCAGACCATACAGGAGTGTATGGTGATGATCTTGCAGGACGCGGCCCTGATCGGGGCCGGGGTGATCGGCGGCGTGGTGGCGCTGATCCATGGCGCGCTCACAGAGCGGTTGATGGTCCGGCCGGTCGCGGCGCTGATGCAGGCGGACCGGCGGACCGGCGCGCCCATTCGTCGCCTCGTGCCGCTGCTGCTGCGGTTCAGCACCTTCAACTGGCTGATCGGCGGGCTGGCGCTGGCCGCGGCCGGGCTTTGGCTGGACGGAGAGGCGCGGCTCGCGATCGGGCTGCTGGTCGGCAGCTCCTACCTGTTCGCGGCCCTGGGCAATCTCTGGGGCGTGCGGACGCTCCACCCGGGCTGGATGCTGCTGACGGCGGCCCTCGGCCTGATGGCCTACGGGCTGTGGCCCTCCGCCGTCTAGGCGCTCCGCCGCCATTGCCTGTCCCGCCCCGGGCAATTAG
>CBDIPM010000005.1:0-260610 GCA_965283745.1 Caulobacteraceae bacterium | reverse complement strand
TCCCGATAGTCCCAGTTGTAGGACCCGGTCAGGGGCGTCCGGAAAATCTCGCGGATCACCTCGACGTCGGCCGGCGTGAGCTTGTCGGTGAGTTCATTGTCAAAGACCTGCACTTCGCGGGGCGGGTGATCGACCTCGTGGACATTCAGCATCTGGCGTTCCTTCCTGGCCCCACCAAAGATGACGGGGGCGTCATTTTTGAGCGATCCGAAATCCGTTGAGGTCACGGCATTCGAGATCGGGGAATTCCGGCGGCCGTCGGCGTCTTCGCCGTCCACCTGGATCGCAGTGGAACGCCGTGGGCCGGTCGGGATCATTGACCTGGATCAAGACTGCGGCGACGCAATTTGATCCGCATCAAGGATGCCGCCCCGGAGGCGCGCTAGCAGGCGAGGTCGGCCCTGCCGCCGCAGGCTAGCGTTCCAATCCAGGTCCCGGACAGTCATGACCCGTCCTCTGCCCATGAGCCCCACCGGACCTACCCGGGAGGAGCTGATCGCCCGATACGACGGACGGGCGCCGCGCTACACCAGCTATCCCACGGCGATCCAGTTCAGCCCCGCCGTTGACGCCAAGACCCATACAGAGTGGCTGGGGCAGCTGTCTCCTGACCAGGCCGTGTCGGTCTACGCTCACATTCCCTTCTGCGCCCGGCTTTGCTGGTACTGCGGCTGTCACACCCGAGCCACCACCCGGACCAAGCCGGTGGCCGAGTATGTCGACCGGCTGGTGGACGAGCTGGCGCTGCTGGAGGCGGCGACGCCGGGCAGGCTACGGGCGCGCGACATCCATCTGGGCGGCGGCACGCCGAACATGCTGTCCCGCGACGATCTGAATCGCCTGTTCCAGGCCATCCGCCACGTGTTCCGTGTGTCGCCCGGGGCCACGGTAGCGGCCGAGCTCGATCCGGCCGTGCTCACCCGCGACTGGGTGCAGGCCGCTGCTTTCCATGGTCTGAGCCGCGCCAGCGTCGGTGTTCAGGACCTGTCGCCGAGGGTCCAGGCGGCGGTCAATCGCATCGAGCCCTTCGAGGTGATCGAGCGGGCCGTCGGCTGGCTGCGCGAGGCCGGCGTCCTGTCGGTGAACCTCGACCTCATGTACGGCTTGCCCCGCCAGACGGTGGCCGACGTGAACAACACGCTGGACGCGGTTCTGACGCTGAAGCCCGAGCGACTGGCGCTGTTCGGCTACGCCCACGTTCCGTGGATGAAGGCCAACCAGCAGCTTATCCGGGACTCCGAGCTTCCCGGGCCAGCCGAG
Organism: Caulobacteraceae bacterium; assembly: GCA_965283745.1. GTDB lineage: Bacteria > Pseudomonadota > Alphaproteobacteria > Caulobacterales > Caulobacteraceae > Caulobacter. The sequence continues at coordinate 259,350 of CBDIPM010000005.1, read as the reverse complement.
CGGCTTGACCAGAGTGAAGCGGCCGCCGACCGGCTGGCCCGCGAGGGCTACGTCCGCATCGGCCTGGATCACTACGCCCTGCCGGACGACGAACTGGCGCGGGCCTTGGTCGAAGGACGGCTGCATCGCAACTTCCAGGGCTACACGACCGACGCCAACTCAGTCCTGATCGGCGTCGGCGCCTCGTCCATCAGCCGCCTGCCGCAAGGCTTCGTCCAGAACCAGGGTCTGGAACGCAACTGGCGGGATGCGATCCTGCGCGGGGAGCTGCCGACCGCGCGGGGCGTGGCCCTGACTGACGAGGACCGTTTCCGCGGCGAGATCATCGAGCGTCTGATGTGCGACCTCGCCGTCGACGTTGATGCTGTCCGCGCGCGTCACGCCCAGACGATCGGGGCCGGTCCCGAGCTGACGGACGCGTTCACCCGCCTTGAGCCGTTTGTCGACGACGGCCTGGCTGTCGTGGAGGGCGCGACGCTGACCGTCACGGAATCGGCAACCCCTGGTCCGCTCCATGGCCGCGGTCTTCGACGCCTATCTCGATCCCGATGGCGGTCGCCATTCCAGGAGCCTGTGATGAGCAGCCGTCGCGTGCTGGTCATCAATGGTCACCCCGACCCGTCGGGCCAGCGCTACTGCACCGCCCTCTCGGCGGCCTATCTGCGCGGCGCCGACCTGGCTGGACACCGAATTCGCCGGCTCGACGTCGGCGCCCTCAAGCTCCCGCCCATCCAGTCCCAGGCGGAGTTCCTGGCCGAGCCCGACGAGACCGCTCGCGCCGTTCAGGCCGCGATTCGCTGGGCCCAGCACGTCGTCATCGTCTATCCGCTCTGGCTGGGCGGCCCGCCGGCCGTGCTCAAGGCCTTCTTCGAGCAGGTGTTCCGCTACGGCTTCGCGGTGGCGGCGCCGGGCGAGAAGGGCGGCGGCCTGATGAAGGGCAAGACGGCGCGAGTCATCGTCACCATGGGCATGCCGGCGCCGTTCTTCAGCCTGGTGTTCGACCGCGCCGGGCTCAAGTGTCTGGCGCGCGGGATTCTGAGACTGGCCGGGTTCTCGGTGCGCAGCACGATCATTGGCGGCGTCGAGGGTTCGCCTGAGCGCCGCAGGGCGTGGCTGAACAGGATCGAGTCCCTCGGTGTTCGCGCTGTCTGACTGGTGGGGGTGACGTTGGGGCGCCGTTGTCGCCCCCCGGACGCTGGCGCATCCTTCCGCTGAAGGCGCCGGCGAGCGCCGCGCGGGAGGAGCGATCATGGGACAGGACGAGACCGTCGAGGGAACGCCGACCGTCCTCTACGAGGTGGTCGACCATGTCGCCATCATCACGCTGAACCGGCCCCAACAACGCAATGCGCTGAACTGGGACGCCTATGACCGTCTCGAAAAGGCGCTTCGCCGGGCGGTGACCGATCCGCAGGCGCGATGCGTCATCGTCACCGGGGCCGACCCGGCCTTCTGCTCCGGCGACGATGTGCGCGAGATCATGGCCGGTCCAAAGGCAGTGTCCGCCGACACCACGCCGACGGTGCGCCACAAGCCCACGCCGGCGGCCATGGCGGCGCTGGAGTGCGACAAGCCGCTGATCGCCGCGGTCAATGGCGCCGCCATCGGCTGGGGTATGGAGCTGGCGCTCTATGCCGACATTCGCATCTGCTCGGAAAAGGCCAGGTTCTCGGAGATGTTCATCAAGCGCGGCCTGACGTGCGACGTGGGCGGCTTCTACCGGCTGCCCTCGATTGTCGGACCGGCCAAGGCGGCGGAGCTGCTGTTCACCGGCGACATCATCGACGCCGCGGAGGCGCTCCGCATCGGTCTGGTCAGCGAAGTGACCCCGCACGAGCAGTTGATGGATCGCGCCCGGGCGCTGGCCGCCCGCATCGCTGTGAACCCCCCGCTGGCCCTGCGCTACATGAAGGAAGGTCTGCGCCGCGGGACCTACGGCGACCCGCGTGAGCTCGGGAGCTGGGCGATCGAGACGATACGCGCGCTGATGAAGACCGAGGACCACAAGGAAGGCGTCGCGGCGTTCCTTGAAAAGCGCGAGCCGGTGTTTCGGGGGCAGTGACCGGCGCCTACGGGTTTTCCCTTAAGCGGCGCTCCTGAATTCTTCGGCGGGGTCATGTCCCGTACCTCTGAGGCGACAAATGGGGAGCCTCACCATGACCGCGCAGATCGTCACCTTCACCCGGACGACCCAGACCGCTCAGGACGATGCCCGCAGCCTTCCGGGCGCGACCATCGCCTATGCCCCGGGTGAGGAAATTTACGCGCAGGCGGAAGAGACCGACCTGATCTACCGCGTCATCAGCGGCGCGGTCCGCACGACCCGTCTCGACAGCGATGGCCGTCGCCAGATCGGCGACTTCTACTACGCGGGGGACTTCTTCGGTCTTGAAGCGGGCCCCGAGCACAGGTTCTCGGCCGAAGCGCTCTGCGACGCCCAGATCCAGGTTCTGAAGCGGACGTCCCTGGCCCTGGCGGACGACAACGCCGGCATCGAGCGGATGATCTGGACCGCCACCGCCCGCGAACTCGAACGCACCCGCGAGCACCTCATGATGCTGGGTCGCAAGACCGCTCGCGAAAAGGTGGCCAGCTTCCTCTACGATCTGGCCGATCGTCAGGGCGGCGATGTCCAGACCCTGACCATGGGTCGCCAGGATATGGCCGACTACCTGGGCCTGACGATCGAGACGGTGTCCCGCATGATCACCCAGTTGCAGGCCGAAGGCCTGGTGACCTTCATGGGCTGTCGGCAGTTCCGGATCGGCAACCGCACCGCCCTGACGCGACTCGTCGCCGCCTGACGGGAGAATCGTCCTTAGCGACTGGCCTGTGCTAATCGGTAGGTCCGATTCACCGGCTGGTCGCATGCCCACGTTCCTGACCCGAATTTACAGGACGATTCCCAACGATCCGATGGTTCCGGCCGGCTATGCCGTGGCGGCGCTCGCCGCCGGCCTGGCCTTCGGCGCGCAGTTGTTGATCGGAATCTGGTTCGAGGGACGAACCGCCTTCGTCATCTATATCCCCGCCATTCTCATCGCGGCCTGGCTGGGCGGACGCGGGCCGGCGACGCTGGCGGCGTTGCTGTGCGTAGTCGTCAATGCCGCGTTGCTCCGCGAGGAGATGATCGCTCTCCCCAACATTATCGAGACCATCGCCTTCCTCATGCTGGCCCCCGTGCTCGGCGGGGTCGGCGACCGGCTGAGACGCGACAGCCGCGAAGGCGCGGCGCGCCAGTCGCATCTGCAGTCCATCCTGGACACCGTTCCGGAGGCGATGATCGTCATCGACAGCCGGGGCGTCATCCGGTCCTTCAGCGCGGCGGCGGTTCGGCTGTTTGGCTGGACCCCGGAGGAGACCATCGGGCGCAATGTCAGCATCCTGATGCCCCAGCCCTACCGGGACCAGCACGACAGCTATCTCGAACGCTACCTGGGCACCGGCGAGCGCCGGATCATCGGCATCGGCCGGATCGTCGTGGGCGAGCGGCGTGACGGCTCGACCTTCCCCATGGAACTGGCGGTGGGTGAGGCCTCGGCGGGGCGGGAGCAGTTCTTCACCGGGTTCGTCCGCGATCTGACCGAGCGCCGGGACCAGGAGCGCCGCCTCCAGGAGCTCCAGTCGGAACTGGTCCATGTCTCGCGGCTGACGGCCATGGGCGAGATGGCTTCGGCGCTCGCCCACGAGCTGAACCAGCCGCTGTCGGCGATCACCAACTACATGAAGGGCGCTGCCCTGATGCTGGACGGCGGCGCGACGGACCCCGCGCGCCTGCGCCAGGCGCTGGATCGGGCCGGTGACCAGGCGATCCGGGCCGGCGACGTCATCAAGCGCCTTCGCGAGTTCGTGGCCAAGGGCGAGACGGATCACAGCCTTGAGGACCCCGCCAAGCTGATGGAGGAGGCCAGCGCCCTGGCGCTCGTCGGAGCCAAGGAGCAGGGCGTGCGCGTCGATCTGCGCTTCGACCGCGACCTTGGCCCGGTCATCGTCGACAAGATCCAGGTGCAGCAGGTCGCCCTGAATCTGATCCGCAACGCCATCGACGCCATGGAGCACAGTGACCGTCGGGAGTTGGTCGTGTCGGTGGCGGAGGGTGAAGAGGGCATGGCGCTGATCACCGTGGCCGATACGGGCCCGGGCGTGGACCCGGCCGTCGCCGAGCGGCTGTTCGAGCCGTTCCTGACCACCAAGTCGTCGGGACTGGGCGTGGGCCTGTCGATCTGCCGCACCATCGTGGAGGCTCACGGCGGCCGCATCTGGGCTGATCGCAACGCTCAGGGTGGCGCGACGTTCTCCTTCACTCTTCCCCTGGCCGAAGTGGAGGCGACGATTGGCTAACAGTCAGATCGTGCACGTCATCGACGATGACGAGGCCATGCGGGATTCACTGTCCTTCCTCCTCGACATGCAGGGCTTCGAGACCCGGGTCTACGAGTTGGCGCTGGCCTTCCTTGACGCCCTGCCCGACATACCCGGCGGCTGCGTCCTGACCGATGTGCGCATGCCGGGACTGAGCGGGCTGGAACTCATCGATCATCTGCGTGAGCAGGGCAGCGACCTCGCCGTTGTCGTCATGACCGGACACGGTGATGTGCCCATGGCGGTCGAGGCGATGAAGGCCGGCGTGGTCGACTTCATCGAAAAGCCGTTCGACGACGACGTTCTGCTGCGCGCCGTGCGCGGCGCTCTCGATCGTCAGGATTCGCCCCAGGACGACGGTGGGCGCAAGGAGGCGGAGGCGCGGCTGGTGTCGCTGTCGCCGCGAGAGCGCGATGTCCTGGCCGGGGTTGTCGCGGGCAAGGCCAACAAGGTCATCGCCCACGATCTGGGCATCAGCCCCAGGACCGTCGAGATCTACCGGGCCAACCTGATGACCAAGACCGGCGCCCGCAACATGGCTGAGCTCATGCGGCTCGCGCTCCTGGCCGGTCTCTGAACGACTGGCTTGCGCGACCCCGGCGGCAGTCGGCTATGCTGGTGAAAACACAGGGGAGCGTTCGATGACCACCAGCACCAAGTCCTCCGGCGTCGAGGATCTGAACAGGACGCTCGGGCTGGTGCGTCGTGTCGAGATGGATCCCGCCGGCCGGGCCGTGCTCGAGTACGAAGCCGGCCTCCACATGTGCCATTCGGGCGGCGTGGTGCAGGGCGGCTTCATCACAGGCTGGATCGACGCGGCCATGGCTCACGCCGCCATCGCCATGGCCGGGAACGACATCGTGCCCATGTCACTGGAGCTGAAGGTCAGCTTCTTCGCGCCCGCCCGCCCCGGGCGCGTCATCGCCGAGGCCTGGGTCGAGCGGAAGGGCAAGCGCACCTGCTTCTTCGAGGGCCGGCTGCTTGATCCGGCCGGTACCGTCCTGGCCAAGGCCAGCTCCACCATCATGCTGGCCCAGCGAGACCGGGTCGAATTCAGCGGCCCGCGCCGCGACCTGAGGTTGGCCATGAAGACCATTCGAACCGAAGCCTGGATCCCGGCCTCGCCGGCCATGGTCTGGGCCGTGCTGACCGACTTCGACGCCTATGCCGAGTGGAACCCGCTGAACATCAGCGCGCGCGCCATCGGTCCGGCCCGGCTGGGCGGCAAGCTGGACACCACCTTCGTCAATCCCGGCGGAAAGCCCGGCGCGACCGTTCGCCAGACGGTGACGCTGACCAGCTTCGAGCCGGAGCGCGCCCTGGCCTGGACCGGCAACGTGCCCCTGCTGTTCTGGGGGCGTCACCACTTCACCCTACGCCGGAGGGCGAGGGGACCCGCCTGCTGCATGGCGAAGACATGAGCGGACTGATCGCCATGAGCTTCTCCGATGCGATCCTCGCCGGGAAGTTCGCGCCCTACTACGACGCGGTGAACCGGGCGCTGGCGGAGCGGCTCGCCGCGGCATGAATTACCCGGGTAATATTGACACCACATAATATCCGGGTAAAACCCGCTCCAGATTGGAGCGCACCATGTCCGTGACCACATTCACCGCCTTCCTCCGCGATCGCCGCCTGGCGACCGGATCGATTGCCGAAATCTTCGGGGCGCTCGCCGAGCTCAAGGACGGCCGCGCCGCGCAGGTCTTCAACGACGCCACCGGAGACCTGGTGAAGCTGGGACGTCCGGAGGAGGTGGCGCGGGCCGTGGCAGAACCCATGGCCTCCGCCGCCGGGCCCGTCGAACTGCGCGTCACGGTGTTGCCGCGCCATGCCGCGTGGCTTGAAGCTCAGCCCGGCGGTCCCTCTGGCGCGATGAGGCGGTTGATCGATGCGGCCCGGCGCGAGGGCGTTGGCCGGGAACGCCACGCCCGGGACGCGGCCTACCGGTTCATCTCGATGATGGCGGGTGATCGCCCAGGGTTCGAGGAAGCCTGCCGGGCCCTGTACGCCGGCGACGCTGATCGATTCGCTACGGCCACCGAAGGCTGGCCCGACGACGTGCGCCGTTATGGTCAGCGCCTCGCCGCCGGCGGCTGGGTCGAAGTTATTCGGCAGCCGGCGCCGGTTGCCTGATCATCATCGCCTCAAGCGCCGTCCTCAGTTCGGCCGACAGCGGGCTCGACCCTTCCGCCGAGGCCTGGACGAAGGTTGTGGTGCAGATGCCGACGCAGCGGCCGGCCTGGAACATGGCTTGGCCGATCTCATAGGATGCCGTCCCGATCCGCAGGATGCCGGAGCGCACCTCGACCTCATCGGGATGGAACACCTCGGCCAGATAGCTCACCCGGCTGTCGGCGGTGACGATCCGGACCCGCTCGCCGAGTCCGGCGGTCTTGAACACCTCGCGCGAGAACCGGGCCCGTGTCTCGTCGTAGTAGGCCGCCACAGCGATGTTGTTGATGTGGTGCAGCCCGTCCTCGTCGCGATAGCGCGTCTGGATGTGGAAGCTGTGCGGATAGACGGCGCGATCCTGGCGCCAGGCGGGCGGCTTCATGGGTGTTGGGCTCGGAACTCTGAATGACGGAGGCGATGTCTAGACGGGCGCCGCGACGGCAGTCCATCGACGATGACCCGGCTTCAGCGCCGAAACAGCAGGCAAAGGTTGTTGGCCGGCATGGCGACGCGCTCGCTGAAGGTCAGGCCGCGGCTGGCCGCCAGCGCCTTTACCGCGTCCAGGTCGCGCAGGCCCCATGCCGGATCGCGGCGGCGCAGGTCGACGTCGAAGGCGAGATTGCTCGGCGCCGTTTCGACCCCGGCCTCGATGTAGGGGCCATAGAGGCAAAGCGGGGCGCCGGCGGGGAGCACCCGGGCCGCGCCGGCCATCAGGCCCTCCGTCGCTGCCCAGGGCGAGATGTGGATCATGTTGATGCAGACGACGGCGTCGGCCCGTTCGACGGGCCAGGCGTCCGGCGAAGCGGCGTCCAGGACCAGGGGCGGGGCCAGGTTCGGCAGGCCGGCGGCCGCCCGGCGCGCGACGAGGATGTCTAGCGCCTCCAGCGACCGGTCCGTCGGCTGCCACGTCACGCCGGGAAGCGCCCCGGCGAACCAGGCGGCGTGTTCGCCCAGACCGCTGGCGATTTCGAGCACGGTCCCGGACGGCGGAAGCCAGCGCCGCAGGACCGCCAGGAGAGGCTCGCGGTTGCGGGCAGAGGCGGGAGAGCCGGGGAGGTCGGTGGTCATCGCGCGCCCAGCCTGTCGATCTGCGCGTCGATGATCCGCCGCACGCTCTCGAACCGGTCGCCGGCTGCATCCGGCCAATCGAGATAGCGCAGCGCCACCGGCCGCACGATGCCGAAGGTCGAGATGCTGGAAAGCAGCAGCAGGGCTTCAATCCGGGCGGCCTCCGAGGGCGCGGTCTCGCCCAGCGTCCGGCTGATCAGATGCGCGATCAGGTCGACGCCCGGCCCCCAGACCTGCTCGTAAAGCACGGCGAAGGCGGGGCCCTGCTCAGTCATCTCGCGCAGGACGAAGGTGCTCCAGACTTCGGCTTCGCGGGTTCCGACCAGCAGCTCGGCGAGGGCGCCGACCACCCGCTTGAGCGCCGCGCGCGCCTGCGCCGGATCCGCGCCGGGCGGCAGAGCGTCCTGCACCGCGCTGATCGGCCCCAGCATTCGTTCGCGGTAGCGGCCCACGATCTCCTCGGCGCAGGCGAGGTAGAGGCCTTCCTTGCCGCCGAAATAGTACTTCAGCGCCGGCAGGTTCACGGCTGCCGCATCGGCGATCTGGCGCGTGGTGGCGCCCTTGAAGCCGTGGGTCCCGAAGGCCGCCAGCGCCGCCTCCAGGATACGGCGGCGGGTTTCGTCGCCCTTGCGATAGCCGGCGGCAATTGGTTCGTCAGGCGCGGCTGCGGGCTTCAACAAGGGGCGGGTCCCGATCCGGCGCGCCGATCGCGCCTTGCGACTGTCTATATCGCGCGATACACATGCCCAAGGTATATCGCTTGATACAAATCTGATGCGATCCCCGGAGCGCCCATGAACGAGATGACGTCCTACCTGGGCTGGAAGATCGACTACGCCAACCCGCCCGGCGAAGCGGCCTTTCTGCCGCCGACGTCCATGGCCTGGCGGATCTACAGGAACCAGATCGCGCTGGGCATCGGCGGGGTGGCCGCGGTGCTGCTCGAGTTCGCCGACGCCCGTATCCGCTCCGGCGTCTGGGACCACTCCACCTACAAGGCCGACCCGATCGGGCGGTCGCGGCGCACCGGCGTGGCGGCGATGGTCGGCGTCTATGGTCCCCAGAGCGCCGCCAGGCGGGTGATACAGGGCGTCACCAACATGCATGCGAAGGTCAGCGGCGTGACGCCCAAGGGCGAGGCCTACAAGGCGCTGGATCCGGAGCTGCTCGACTGGGTCGCCGCCACCGCCGGCTACGGCTTCCTCAACGCCTACGACCGCTTCGTCAGCCCGCTGACCGAGGCGGAGAAGACCCGCTTCTACAGCGAGGCCTCGGCGATCCCGGCCCTCTACGGCGTGCAGCATTCGCCGAAGTCGACCGCCGACTTCATGGCGATGATGGAGAAGCTGGCGCCGCGCTTCGAGCCCCACCCGATCGTCGACGAGTTCCTGGCCATCATCGTCTCGGGCAAGGCGGCGCCGAACGTACCGAAGTTCCTGCACCGGGCGCTTGCCCGGGCGTCGGTGTCGCTGCTGCCGCCGCTGGTGCGCGGCAAGCTGCAGCTTGGCCGCGAATGGGACCTGACGGCCTTCGACCGCCTGGCGCTGAAGGCCGCCGGCCGGCTGGCCGACCGCGTGTTCCAGCCGGGCTCCCCACCCGCGCAGGCCAGCGTCCGTCTCGGCCTGCCGGCCGACTTCCTGTGGCGCAGGCCGGCCGAGCAGCAGCGGCTGCTGAGGGAGGCGGGGCTCGACCGGCCGGTGGCCGCCGCCGCTGCTTGACGCCCAACGACAAACGCCCGGTCCTGCGACCGGGCGTTCAACGTTTCAGCCGTGCCGAAAAGCCGCCTACGCGGCCTTCTGCAGCGACTTGGTCAGGATGCCGACGGCAGCGTCGCGGTCGATCTTCTCGATGGCGGCGACTTCGCGGGCCATGCGGTCCAGCGCCGACTCATAGAGCTGACGCTCGGAGTAGGACTGTTCCGGCTGGTTCTCGGCGCGGTGCAGGTCGCGGACGACCTCGGCGATGGAGATCAGGTCACCGGAGTTGATCTTGGCTTCGTACTCCTGGGCGCGGCGCGACCACATGGTGCGCTTCACCCGGGCGCGGCCCTTGAGGGTCGTCAGCGCCTTGGAGACGACGTTGCCTTCGGCCAGCGGACGCAGCCCGGAGGTGACGGCCTTCTTGGTCGGGACGCGCAGGGTCATCTTCTCATGGTCGAAGGTGATGACGTAGACCTCGAGCGACATGCCGGCGACTTCCTGGGTCTCGACAGCACGAATGGTCCCCACACCATGGGCAGGGTAGACAACGTGGTCGTCGACCGAAAACGCCAGACCGTTCTTGCTCATCAGATCGTCCTTCTCTAGCACCCTGTCCGCGGGGTTTCCCCGGCGGGCCGCAACCGTGAACTGGCGTCAGAGCACTCCTGCCTGAGACGAAAAGAATCCCGACCGCGGCAGCGCCCCGGAGGATTTCGTTTCAGATTAAGTAGGCCTCTAGGACACCCTCGCCCTTGAATTGGCGCGCCGTTCGGTTGCGGCTGTTCTTGAACCAAGGCGCGACGGCGGACCCGTCACGTCAGACAAGACCCTATCACAAAAATGAACACAAAGAAAGGGTTGCGGAATCCGAGCGGATTGCTGGGAATTCCCGGTCGGGCGTCTAGTTGCCCTTGCCGGGCTTCTCGCTGAAGTACTTCTCGAACTTGCCGGTCTCGCGCTCGAACAGTTCCTTGTCCTCGGGCGCCTCGCCCTTGAGGGTGATGTTCGGCCAGACGGCGGCGTACTCGGTGTTGATCCGCAGCCACTTGCCGTCGGGATCGTCCTCGGTGTCGGGCTTGATCGCGTCGACCGGGCACTCGGGTTCGCAGACGCCGCAGTCGATGCATTCGTCCGGATTGATGACGAGGAAGTTCTCGCCCTCATAGAAGCAGTCGACGGGGCAGACCTCGACGCAGTCCATGAACTTGCACTTAATGCACGGGTCGGTGACGATGTAGGTCATCGGGGAACGGGGCTGTCCTGGCGATTGCTGCGCGCGCCTTTTCGAAGGCGCGGCCCGCCTTGTCAATGCGGCGAGGTCTCCTGCCCATGACAGGAAAACTTAAACCGTGCTCTGCGGCCCCGCCGTTTCGGCGCTGCCGGTCAGCGAATAGAGGCCGCGGGCCTCGACGGGCGGACCGCGTCGCTCGCCGAAGGCCTCGATCCTGACCGCTACAAGCCGGCCGCCCAGGGCGAAGACCAGCTCGTCGCCGATCTTCAGTCCGCGCGAGGCCTTGTCGATCCGCCCCTCCGATCCTGCGCGTGTCAGCCGCAGGCGGCCCTCCTCGACAAAGCGCGACGCCATCGAGCGGGTCTTGAAGAACCGCGCCCGCCACAGCCAGACATCCGCCCGGCAGGAGCCCGCGTCCGTCATGGACGGGCGACCTTGCGGCGGCGGGGCTTGCGGCGGCGTTCGGGCGCGGCGGACGGGACGACCTGCAGTCCGGCCAGGGCGGCGAAGGGCGAACCGGCCGGCGGCGGCTTGACCGCTTCGGGCCTGGCAGCCTCGCCACGGCGACGCCAGGCGATCGGCCGCGCGCGCCCGGTCGGGGTGTAGCCCAGGGCCCGCAGGATCGTCTCGGCCTCCTGCGCGCTCCAGCCCAGACCCTCTCGGGCCTCGTCCGGGAGGATCATCCCCACGCCATGCTTGAAGCCGGCCCGCAGCAGCTCGTCGAGCCGCTCGAGCTGCAGCACCGGCACGGCGAGCCCGCCGACCGCCCGCAGGCCCCGCGACGACAGGACGCGGGGCGAGGGAGCGGGCGTCGGCAGCTTCGAGACGCCGTCGGCCGGGCCCTTCCAGTCGCCGCCGCCGACCGCCTGGGCGAAGGCCAGGGCATCGCCCCCCAGGAGCGAGGGCAGGAAAACGCTGAAGGCGCCGATGCGGACGCCGAGTTCACGCAGAGACCGGCGCTCGCTTTGGCTCAGCGCTTTGAGATCAGCCTCGACGGGCCGCTTGTCGATGACGCCGCCGGCCTCGACGAGCCGGTGGCCGATGCCGCGCGGCAGGCCCTTGAGCCGCCCCTCGGCCATGGCCCGTTCGAGACGCGACAGCGGGGCGAGGCGCCGTTCCCGTTCGGCGGCCAGGAACGCCTGCAGCCGCTGGCGGGCCCGTTCGCGCGCCGTCTCCGGCCCCAGCTCGCCGATCAGCCGCACCTTGCCGTCAGCCGCCAGCACGCCCGCCGCGCCGCCGCGCCACTGCAGGGCGCCGTCCGGCGTCAGGGTGAAGGCGTCATCCGGCTCGGCGGCCAGTCGGCCCAGCCGGCGGGCGACCTCCGGTCCCACGGCCCGCTGAGCCGCGCCGCGCAGGGCCTTCTCCTCCAGCGAGGTGGCGGCCTTGGGCGCCTCGAAGGCCAGGCCGTTCAGGCGGCCGACGAAGTGGCCTTCCACGGTGACCGCCCCGTCCTCGCCGACGCCGGCCAGAAGCTCGCCGCGTTCGCCCAGCTGCCGCATCAGGGCGCTGGTCCGGCGGTCGATGAAGCGGGCCATCAGCTTCTCGTGCAGCGCGTCGCTGAGCCGGTCTTCCAGTCCGCGCGTCACGCCCTGCCAGTGGGCGGGATCGTGCAGCCAGTTGGGACGGTTGGCGATGTAGGTCAGGGTCCGCACCCCTGCCAGGCGCGTGGCCAGGGTGTCGATCTCGCCCTTGGTCCGGTCCAGGCCGGCGAACTGGCCTGCCATCCAGTCGTTCGGCACCCGGCGCCGGCCTGTGGTCAGGGCGTCGAAGAGGGTGCGGATCAGTCGCAGGTGCTCGTCCGGAGTTTGTTTGCGGAAGTCCGGGGTCTGGCAGACCTCCCACAGGCGCTCCAGCGCGACGCGGTCGCGGACCCGGTGGACGATGTCCTCGTCCTCGGCCAGCCGCTTGAGGGCCTTCTCGTCGATGGCTTCCGCCGAGAGCATCAGCCCCTCGCGGGGCGGCTTCGCATCCAGCGAGCGGATCAGCGACGGCAGGTTGTCGAAGTCCAGACGGTGGTTGCGCCACTCGGCGCTCTGCACCGGCTGGAACTCGTGGTTCTCGACGGCGGCGACCAGGTCCTCGTCCATCTCCTCGGCCTCGCCGGTGACGCCGAAGGTCCCGTCGCGGATGTGGCGGCCGGCGCGGCCGGCGATCTGGCCGATCTCCTGCGGGTGCAGGTAGCGCGTCTTCCTGCCGTCGAACTTGCGCAGGCCGGCGAAGGCGACATGGTCGACGTCCATGTTCAGGCCCATGCCTATGGCGTCGGTGGCCACCAGAAAGTCGACCTCGCCGGACTGGTAAAGGGCGACCTGGGCGTTGCGGGTGCGGGGGCTGAGCGAGCCCATGACCACGGCCGCCCCGCCGCGCTGGCGGCGGATCAGTTCGGCGATGGCGTAGACATCGTCGGCGCTGAAGGCGACGATCGCGGTCCGCCGGGGCAGGCGGGTCAGCTTCTTGCTGCCCGTATAGCGCAGGGACGAGAACCGCTCCCGGCTGACGATCTCGGCCCGGGGCAGCAGCCGGCGGATCAGCGGCGCCATGGTTCCGGCGCCCAGCAGCATGGTCTCGGACTTGCCCCGGGCATGCAGCAGGCGGTGGGTGAAGACGTGGCCGCGTTCGGGATCGGCGCAGAGCTGGATCTCGTCGATGGCCAGGAAGTCGACCTCCCGGCCCAGCGGCATCGCCTCGACCGTGCAGACGAAGTAGTTGGCGCGCGGCGGGACGATCTTCTCCTCGCCGGTGATCAGCGCCACTTCCCGCACGCCCTTGAGCTTGACCACCCGGTCGTAGATCTCGCGCGCCAGCAGCCGCAGCGGCAGGCCGATCATGCCGCTGTGGTGGCCGAGCATCCGCTCGACCGCCAGATGGGTCTTGCCCGTGTTGGTGGGGCCCAGCACCGCCACCAGCCTGTGCTCCGCCCGGCCTGTGGATCGGTCGCTCATACCGAAAAGGTGGGGGAGTCGGGCCGGGGCGACAAGGCGCCGCGACAATCGCGCGCGAACCTAGCCCTTCCAGGTCGACTGGCGCGGGTGAACGTCGTCCTTGAAGAGGTCGAAGGCCTTCCAGGCCGGCTCGACAGGATCGACGCCGGGCGTGGGGGTGTAGGGCGACATCTCCTCCAGCCCGAGCGTGGGGATGTAGCGCGGACAGTTGGGGAAGATGTTCCGCGCCTCGACCCGCACGATCATCTGCGCGCCGACCGTTTCCTGCATCAGGGGATCGGCCCGGTCGACGCGCGCCGTCCCGTTCACGCGCAGGCGCTTGGGCGCGCCGTGCAGGGCAATGAACAGCAGGCCGACGTGGGCGTTCACCGTGACATTGCCCAGGCTCCTGAACATGCCGTTGCCGTCGTAGTCCGGAAAGGCCAGCTCCGACGGGCCGGTGACGCGCACGAAACCGGCCGGTCCGCCCTTGAACGAGCAGTCTGGCCGGCCCTCGGCGTCGGCGGTGGCGAGGAAGAAGTAGACCGAGCCCTCGATGAAGGCCCTGTCGTCGTCGGTGAAGACGGTGCGTCCGATGTCGAGCAGGCGGTCGGCGATGCGCCGGCTGTCGAATTCGTCCTGCAGGGCGCGGGAACCCTCATGATAGAAGTCGTCACCGGCCATGGCCTGGCTCCTTCGCGGCGGAAGCGCAGGCAGGATAGAGCGCCTATCGCCCGTCGTGAACGATTTTGCCGCCGACGATGGTCAGCAGCGGCTTCACGGTGAGGATGTCGGCCTCGGGGATGTTCATGACGTCGCGGGAAAAGACCGTGATGTCGGCGGCGGCGCCCGGCTTCAGCGACCCCGCCGTCTTGTCCATGACGGCATAGGCCCCGGCGCCGGTGAACAGGTTGAGCGCCTTGTCCCGGGGAAGGGCCTCCTCCGGACGCCAGTCAGGCCCGGACCTGCCCTGGAGGTCCTTGCGCACGGCGGCGGCGTAGAACTCGATGCGCGGATCGCCGACCTCGACCGGCGCGTCCGTGCCGCCGACCACGACGACGCCCTCGGCGAGCAGGGTCTTCCAGGCGTAGGCGCCGGCGAGGCGCTGTTCGCCCAGCCTTGCCGGCGCGAAGTAGAGATCACCGATGGCGTGCGACGGCTGCATCGAGGCGACGATGCCGCCCTTGCGGAACGCGGCGATGTCGGCGGGATCCAGGATCTGCGCGTGCTCGATCCGCCAGACCGCGCCGGACGCGCCGGGGCCCTGGGCGCGGAGGGCTTCGTCCATCCAGTCCAGCACCAGCCGGTTTCCCCGGTCGCCGATGGCATGGAACGCGACCTGGGCGTTGACCTTCAGCGCCTGTTTCAGGATCGCCAGCGTCGGATCGTGCTCGGCGATCACCAGGCCCGAGGTGTCCGGCCGGTCGCTGTAGGGCGCCTTCAGCGCCGCGCCGCGCGAGCCGAGCGCGCCGTCCATGTAGAGTTTCACGCCGCGGACCCGGACCAGGCCGGTCGGGTCCTGGTAGGGCCCCCATTTCAGGACCTCCGCAGAGTCCTCGGGCGTCATGAAGACATCGACGCGGATCGGCAGGCGGCCCTCGGCGGCCAGCTCGAACAGCGCCTTCACGTCTTCAGCGCTCGTGCTCATGTTGACGCCGCGGGCCCAGCCCCGGGCGGCGTACAGGGCCGTGGCCCGGGCCAGGGCCTCCTTGCGCGCCTCCCAGGACATCGGGGAGCTTCGCCCCGATCAGGTCCTGGGCCGTGTCGATGAGCATGCCGGTGGCTTCGCCCGAAGCGTCGCGTTCGATGCGGCCGCCGGCGGGATCCTTCGTGTCCTTCGTGATTCCGGCCAGCGCCAGGGCGGCGCTGTTGAGCACCAGCGCATGGCCATCCGACCGCGCCAGCACGATGGGGCGGGTCGTGGACACCGCGTCGAGGTCCGCCCGGGTCGGGAAGCGCTTCTCCGGCCAGTGGGTCTCGATCCAGCCGCGCCCGGTCAGCGGCTCCGCGCCCGGATGGGCGGCGTCCCAGGCCTTCGCGACGGCGACCAGCTCGGCGACCGAGGCGACCTGGTCCAGGTTCAGCGTCATCTCCCGCATCCCGACGCCGGTCAGGTGCACATGGGAATCAATGAAGCCTGGGTAGGCGGCGGCGCCCTTCAGGTCGATCTCCGGCAGGCCCTGGGCCAGCCGTCGCGCCTCGGCCAGGCGGCCGACGAAGGCGACCTTGCCGTCTCTGACGACAAGGGCTTCCGGGGCGGGATCGCCTGGGTCGAGAGCAGCGTGGATCGGCCCGCCGAACATCAGGAAGCCGTCCTCCCGCGCCTGGGCGGCCGGGACGGCCAGCAGGCCGAAAACGGCGAGGATCAGGGCAAGCACGCGGGGCATGACGGACCTCCGACAACAGGGCTCGGCGGGTCCAATCCAGGATCGCCAGACTGGCAGGTGTGGCCGCCGGGCGGGGAGACGTCAATGCGAGGGGGAAGGCGGGTTAACGGTGGCCACTGGCTACGCGAACAGGCGCGAAACGAATCAGGACCGAATCGGCGACTTCGCCCGATTCGGCATTTGTTCACCGCAAGATATTGTATCTCCTAGCGTATTAACCACAAACTCGAAATGTTGCCCGCAGGGTCTGGCGCAGCGATGCTCGGGGGCAGGGGGAAGCGCCATGACTGACCGCCGCACCGTCATCCTGGGCCTTGCCGCCGCGCCGCTCGCTTGGCCGGCCTGCGCCGAGGCGCCTTTCCGGGTTCTGTTCGATGGAACGAGCCTTGACGGCTGGACCAGGGTCGGCGACGCCAACTGGACGCTGACCGACGGCATGGTGTCCGCCGACAGAGGCGGCATGAGTTTCCTTGTGTCAGAAGAAAGTTTCACCGACTTCGACCTGAGGGTGGAAATCTGGGTCAGCCCGGACGCCAACTCCGGCGTCTTTATCCGCTGCTCCGACCGGAGCCGGTTCACGCCGGCCAATGCCTATGAGGTCAATGTCTTCGACCAGCGGCCGGACCCGACCTACGGCACCGGGGGCATCGTCGACATCGCGGCCGTCTCGCCGATGCCCAAGGCGGGCGGGCGGTGGAATGTGCTGGAGATCAGCGCGCGCGGACCGTTGCTGTCTGTCGTGTTCAACGGCGTGAAGACGGTCGACAGCGTGCGTGACACGGCCCATGCGGAGGGGCCGATCGCCCTGCAGTACGGGGCGGGGACAGTGAAATTCCGGCGGGTCGAGATCCGGGAAGTCTGACCGCCGTTCCACAGGTTAACGGCCGGCGGCACAGGAGCAGTACGAATCAGGACCGAATTGGCGACCTCGCCCGGTTCCTCATGTGTTCGCCACAAGCTATTGTATATTAAGATGGATTAACCATACAGGTGTTCCGCGCTCAAGCCGGAAAACGGGCGGCCGTCGGCTCCAGCGGCAGCGCCAGACCGTTCGAGACATAGGCCACCGTCCGGTAGAAGCCGCAGAGCAGCAGAACCTCCAGAATCTGGTCCTCTTCATAGTGTGCGCGCAGGGCGGTCCATTCGGGCTCGTCCAGCGTCGCGCGGTCATGCAGCGCCTCGACGGCGTCCAGCAGCGCCTGCTCCGCCGGCGACCAGCCGTCGCGAGCGCCAGACACTGTCGCGGCCACCTGCTCTCCGGTCAGGCCGGCGGCCTTCGCGAAGATGGTGACGTGGACGCCCCATTCATACTCGCAGCCGGCCAGCGCGCAGGTGCGGTTGATGACGATCTCTCGCGCGCGGAGAGACAGTGGTCCGCGATCCAGCAGGGAGCCCGCGCGGAACTTGCGCCAGTGACGGTCGCTGGTCGCCAGGGTGCGGAACAGGACCAGCGGATCGGCGCCCGGCGGCATGATGGCGTCGAAGCTCTTCTGGACGTCATCCCTATAGGGCGCGGTTAGCGGCGCGATCCTTGGCACGGGCTCGTCTCCTTGTTACGATTTCCGTAGCGAATTTATGCTATGGAATTAATAGCGGAGTCAACCATGGTCGAGGCGAGGCCCAGGCGGACCGTGCGCGGATCCCGCACCGGCAGGCCGATCATGGCGCTGCTCGACCTGCTGGGTCGTCGCTGGGCGCTGCGGGTGATCTGGGAGCTGCGGGACGGCTGGCTGACATCCCGGCAACTGCGCGAGGCCTGTGACGACGTCTCGCCGACCGTGCTGCAGTCGCGGCTGTCGGAACTGCGGGCGGCAGGCCTGATCGCGCTGGAGCACCGGCATGGCTACGCCCTGACGCCGCTGGGGCGCGAGCTGCTGGAACTCGTTCCTGCCCCTGCACGGCTTCGCGGAACGCTGGGCGGCGGAAACCTTGGCGGAGCAGGGGTAAGCGACTCCCAACTTGACGCCCGAGGACTCTCTGCCTATACCGCCCCCTCTCGCGCGGAGCCCGGCTTTCGCGTGTCCGATTTCTTTATGCGAAGGTCGCTTCCATGTCGCGCCGCTGCGAACTCACTGGTGTTGGACCGATGGTCGGTCACAACGTGAGCCACTCCAATATCAAGACGAAGCGCCGCTTCTTGCCCGCGCTGTCGCCCGCCACGCTTCAGTCCGAAGCGCTCGGCCAGTCGTTCAAGCTGCGGATCACCAACGCCGCGCTGCGCACGCTGGACTTCCGCGGCGGCCTGGACGTGTTCCTGGTCGGCGCCAAGGACGAGGCCCTCTCGCCACGCGCCCTGAAGATCAAGCGCCAGGTCAAGGCGAAGCTGGCGGAGAAGGCGGCGGCCTGAGCCGCGCCTTAACCGGTCGCCCGATCAAGAAAAAGGCCCGCGGGATCATCCCGCGGGCCTTCTTCGTTTGCGGTCTCCCGCGTCGCGTTAGCGAGCGGCGAAGCTGACCGAGGTCGCCGGCGTGCGGGCCGCGTAGGAGGCCAGGTCGGTGTCGCCGATCTGGGTCACGGCGCGGGCCACGCTGCGACGCACGCATTCCGGATAGATGTAGCCGGCCAGCGGCTCGCCCTTGAGGTCCGCCCAGCAGGCGCTGGCGGCGGCCTTGACGATGTCGGCGTGCAGTTGCTCGGTCGACTTGCCGGCGACCGGCACGCGGATCTCGGCGGCGCCGGCGAAGCTGGCGGCGCCCGCGGCGGCGGCGGCGAGGACGGCCACGAGGGTCTTCTTGAAGTTGGTCACTCTAAGCACTCCCGAAAGGGGTTGGGTTTCAACCGCTTCCGGCACGCTTCCCCTGATGGCTGCGGCTCAACGTCCGTCTTGGACCATCGAGTCGATACGTAGCGCCATTTCTCAGGTGATCAACGATTATGTTGCATTGCACCGTTCTCTGATGCGTCGCAGCATTCAGCGAACGAGCAGATCGCGCCCCGCCTGCCTGACATCCGTGCAACCGGTCAGCGCCATGGCCATGGTCATCTCCTGACGCAGGATCTGAAGCACGTGGGCGACGCCGGCCTCGCCCCGCGCGCCCAGCGCCCAGGCCCAGGGACGCCCGACCAGGCAGGCCTTCGCGCCCAGGGCCAGCGCCTTGACCACGTCCAGGCCCGAGCGAACGCCGCCGTCCATGAGAACGGTGAGGTCATCGCCAACGGCGTCGGCGATCGGGGGCAGGGCCCGGACCCCCGACAGCACGCCGTCCAGCTGTCGCCCGCCGTGATTGGAGACGATGATCCCGTCCGCCCCGACCTTCACCGCCTCGCGGGCGTCGTCAGGATCGAGGATCCCCTTGATCACGATGGGCCCGTCCCAATGGGCGCGGATCCAGTCCAGATCCTGCCAGGTCAGGCTCGGATCGAAGTTCTTTGTCACCCAGGGCCAGAACTCGGCCATGCCCTTGGCCTCGGGAATCGCGGCCGCCAGGTTGCCGAACACATGCGGCTTGCCGCCCAGCTGGACGTCCAGCAGCCAATCGGGGTGGGTGATCCCGTCCCACGCCCGCTTCAGGCCGCCGGTCAGCGACGGCGCGCCGCCGAACAGCCCCGTGCGCATGTCGCGATAGCGCGCGCCCGGCACGGGAAGATCGACGGTGAACACCAGCACCGGGCAGCCCACGCCCTTCGCCCGGGCCAGGAGCTCCGCCATGTAGCCCCGGTCGCGGATCATGTAGAGCTGGAACCAGGGCGGGGCGCCCGCGCCGGTGGTGACCTCGTCCAGGTCACACACACCGACGGTGGACAGGCAGAAGGGCACGCCCGCCGCCTTGGCCGCCTTCGCGGCCTGAACCTCGCCCCGACGCGCGTACATGCCCGCCATGCCGACCGGGGCCAGCATCACCGGCATCGAGAAGGGCTGGCCGAACAGTTCGGTCGAAAGCGAAATCTTCGAGACGTCCCGCAGCACGCGCTGGCGCAGGGCCAGGTCCTCGAAGTCTTCGACGTTCCTGCGGAGGGTGGCCTCGGCATACGAGCCGCCGTCGATGTAGTCGAACAGCAGCCGGGGCAGGCGCCGGCGCGCCAGCTCGCGATAGTCGCTGACAGCGGCCGGGATCATTTCGGCGGCGTCCAGTCGAACGCCAGCAGCAGGGTGCGCTGGCTGGCGTTGAAGTTGTCGTCGGAGAGCAGGTAGAGCCGCCAGGTCCCATCCGCGCGCGGAGCGACCGCGACGCCCTCGAAATTGTCCACCGTTGTCGACGGCCCCATGGCCAGGCGTCCGATCACCGTCTTGCTCCCCAGCGGGTTGCTCACGACCGTCAGGATAACCCGCGATCCGATGGCGGGGATAAAACTGTGGTGCAGGATCACCAGTTCGCCGCCCGGGCCCGTGGTCAGGCTGGACAGCCGGAAGCCAAGCGGGGGGACAGGCAGGCCCTCGACCGGCCGGCAAGACAGCTGCAGGCGGCAGAACCAGATGCTTCCGGGTTCGACGCCGACCCAGTAGCCGTCGCCGTAGAGCGTCGGCGCGGCGGCCAGTCCCTCCATGCCGTCGTTGTCGGCCATCGGGACGGCCGGCATGGCCGCGGGATAGGGTCGGCGATCTCCCGACGGCGGATAGCGCCAGATGCGGTGGTCGCGCTCGAAACTGACCAGCATCTCGCCATTGGCGAGCAGCGAGAGGCCCTCGGCGTCGCTGCGCGACTTGCTGGTGAACGGCCCGCCCGTCTCCTCTGTGAGGGGGCGCAGAACCACGTCCGTCACGCCGACCAGACGGCCGGCGGCATCCAGCGCCAGGGTGGCGGTGAACAGGTCCGCGCCGTCGTCCGAAACGCTGGCGATGCGCCCGCCCGGCGAGACGACCAGGTCGGACAGACCATGCAGGCGGCTCGTGGCCGTGCTGGTGATGGCGACGCCGCCGGCGTAGCGGAAGCCGTCGATGACGCTCGCGGTCGGATCGGAGGGCTCCAGAGGGACCGGCGCGACCTCCACCGCGATCGACGGCCCCCACGCGACAGGGGCGGGCGGCAGCTCGACGCTGGCGGTAACGCAGCCGGCCAACAGCGCCGGCAGGACCCAGGTCAGCAGACGCCGGGCCAGCCGCTTCACGTCAGCGCTTCCCGCACTTCCCGGAAGGTCGTCGCCCTCATCGGCGGCGGCTGGGTCACTGGCGGCGGGGCCAGCAGGCCGCGATTGGCCGCCACCCGCTTGGGCTCTTCCTCGAACAGCGCGGCGAGTTGCTCGACCAGCACCCCGCCCAGCTGTTCGACGTCCACGATGGTCACCGCCTTCTTGTAGTAGCGGGTCACGTCGTGGCCGATGCCGATGGCCAGCAGCTCGACCGGGCTCTTGCCCTCGATCTCGCCGATGACGTGGCGCAGGTGGCGCTCCAGGTAGTGGCCGCTGTTCACCGACAGCGTCGAGTCGTCGACCGGCGCGCCGTCGCTGATGACCATCAGGATACGCCGTTGTTCGGGGCGATTGATCAGGCGCTGGTGCGCCCACATCAGGGCCTCGCCGTCGATGTTTTCCTTCAGCAGTCCCTCGCGCATCATCAGGCCGAGGTTGCGCCGGGCCCGCCGCCAGGGCGCGTCGGCGCCCTTGTAGATGATGTGCCGCAGGTCGTTCAGGCGACCGGGCGAGGCGCTCTTGCCGGCCTTGATCCACTCGTCGCGGCTGAGGCCGCCCTTCCAGGCGCGGGTGGTGAAGCCGAGGATCTCGGTCTTGACCGCGCAGCGCTCCAGCGTGCGGGCCAGGATGTCGGCGCAGACGGCGGCGACCATGATCGGCCGTCCGCGCATCGAGCCGGAGTTGTCGATCAGGATGGTGACCACCGTGTCGCGGAACTCGGTGTCCTGCTCCATCTTGAACGACAGCGGGGCGGTCGGGTCGATGATCACCCGCGGCAGACGGGCGACGTCGAGCATCCCCTCCTCGAGGTCGAAGGACCAGGAGCGGTTCTGCTGGGCCATCAGCCGACGCTGCAGCTTGTTGGCCAGGCGCGAGACGACGCTCGAGAGGCTGGCCAGCTGCTGGTCGAGGTAGGCGCGCAGGCGGGTCAGTTCCTCGCTGTCGCACAGGTCCTCGGCCCCGACGATCTCGTCATGGGCGGTGGTGAAGACCTTGTAGGGCGGCTCGGGCTGGTTGTTGTCCTTGATGTCCGGCCGGGCCGGTTTGGCGCCGTCGCCCATCTCGGGCGCCTCGTCGGACATCTCGGCGTTTTCGTCGTCCTCGGCCTCGACCTGCTGCTGCTCGCCGTCCTGGGCCTGCTGGTCGTCGCTGTCCATCTCGTCCATGGACGCGCCTTCCGGCGACTGGCCTTCGCCGTCGCCGTCGTCGCTCTCGGATTCCGACTGCTGCTCGTCGTCCTCGCCCTGATCCTCGTTGCTCTCCTGGGCGTCGAGTTCGGCGTCGCCCAGGTCCAGGTCGCGCAGGATGGTGCGGACGGTCTTCTGGAACGCCGCCTGGTCGTGGATGTCGCTCGACAGGCGGTCGAGGTCGGCGCCGGCCTTGGCCTCGATGTCATCGCGGAACAGGTCGACGGCGGCCCTCGCGCCTTCGGGCGGCGCGTCTCCGGTCAGGCGTTCGCGGACCATCAGCGACAGCACGTCGGCCATCGGGATGCTGGCCTTGTCGGTCATCCGGACAAGGCCCTTGCGGTCGATCGACTGCTCCAGGACCGTCGTCAGGTTGGCGCGGACGCCGCCCAGGGCGTTGGAGCCGATGGCCTCGATCCGCGCCTGCTCCACGGCTTCGTAGATCGCCTGGCCCTCGGGCGAGCCGGGACGCCCCTTGGCATAGGTTGCGGCGTCATGGTGCGCGTAGCGCAGCGCCATCTGGTCGGCCAGGCCGCGGATGCGGGAGGCTTCCTTGCTGTTCAGGTCGCGCGGCGGATGCGGCAGCACCGCCCGGTTGCCCGACAGCGACGGACCATCCCCCGAGAACACGACCTCAAGGTCGGGCGTCTCGGCCAGCGAGCGCGCGGCGTGGGCCAGGGCGCGCTTGAACGGTTCGGTGGGACTCTCGGGCTTGCTCATCGCCCAAGGGTTCTAGCGCGACGACGCGGCGTCATGGAAGGCGGAGTCGACAGCGACCTGATTCTTCCATGCCCAGGCCCGCCATCATCACGCTGCGCATCGTCGCTCCCTCCTGGTGTTGGAACGATCCGGCAAGCTGGAAGACGGGTGGTCCAGTCCCGAGGTCGCCGTCAGGCGGCGGCCCGGCCGCCCTCGACCGCGCGACCCGGCTCGGCGGGAATCCAGAAGGTGAACCAGCTGCCATGGCCGACGCGGCTGTCGACCGTCAGCTCGCCGTCCATCAGTTCGACCAGCTCGCGGCAGATGGCCAGACCCAAGCCTGTCCCGCCAAACTGGCGGGTGGTCGAGGCGTCGAGCTGGTTGAACTTGCCGAACAGCTCGGACAGCCGATCCTCCGGGATGCCCGGACCGGTGTCCATCACCGCGAACTCCAGGCCCCGCTCGCTGCGCCAGATTCGGGTCGAGACATGTCCCTCGGCCGTGAACTTTATGGCGTTGGACAGCAGGTTGCCCAAGACCTGCGAGACCCGCATGACGTCCAGGACCCAGACGCCGGCGGCGCTGGGTTCGATGAGGACGCCGAACGCCAGGCCCTTTTCCGACGCGACGCCCCTGAACGGGTCGCTGGCCGTGGCGATGGCGGTGGTGAGGTCAACGGCCTCGCGGCTGATTTCGAGCTTTCCGGCCTCGATCTTGGCCAGGTCGAGAACATCGTTGAGGATGCGCAGCAGCGCGCCGCCGGAGTCGCGGATGATCCCGAGCCGTTCGCGCTGGTCGTCGCCCAGCTCTCCGCGCGCCATGATCTGGGCCATGCCGAGCACGCCGTTCAACGGTGTGCGAATCTCGTGGCTGATGTTGGCCAGGAACTGCGACTTGGCCACGCTGGCCGCCTCGGCCCGGTCGCGGGCTTTTGTCAGGTCCTCCAGGGTTCGCGCCAGCTGCGTGTCGTTCGCGGCCAGGGCGCCCAGAGCGCGGGTCACGCTCAGGACAAGCGCCACGCCGGCGGCGAGGATGACCAGGAGCAGGACCCCGAAGGCCGGCGCCATCCGCAGGATCATGTCGACGCCCGGCTGGGCCGGCGTCCAGGTCACCTGGCCCAGCGTCCGGCCGCCGCCGTCCTTCAGGGGAACGACGGGCGTTGCGGCGGCTTGCGTCGCCGCCACAAGTCGTGGCGAGGCGACGCCGAGATCCTTCTGCAGCCCGGCCATGAAATCGGCGCCGATCTGGCGGGCCGAGACCACGACCGGGGCGCGGCCCGCGGCGGTTCTCAGGTCATTCTCCGGCGTGACCGTAGACGCCACGACCAGCCAGACGGCGCCTTCGGCCTCGACGATCCGCGTCCGGGTCACGTTCCCCGCGAAGCCGGAGTCCGCCGGCAACCCGGCCTCCGCGGCGCGGATGTCGGCCAGAAGCGGGGCCACGGCCCCCGCGAAGGCCGTCGCATCGGCGACGGGGGTCATCACGCCAGCCGCCGAAGCGTAGCGCAGGCCGTCGGCGGCGTCGAAGAGCACCGTGCGGTCGTGACCCATGTACTCGGCGTAGTACTCGCCGAAATTGGTGTCGACCCAGGCCATGTCCAGGCGCGGAGACGTGCTGGTCCAGGCGTCGTCCCAAATGGTCGCCGAGACGACGTCCTCGCTCATCTGGTCCAGGCGGCGGTCGATGGTGCGGGAGATGAGGGTTTGCTCCCCCCGGGCCGTCAGGTCGTCGACGGCGCGGGCCCACCAGGCCATGGTCGCCAGGGCGCCGGCGAGCATCAGCAGCGCCACCAGCGCGCCCAGAAGCAGGGTGCGTCGCAGGCGGCCGCGCGTCGATGATGACTTTGTAACGGACATTCGGTCCCCGAAATCAGGCGCCCAATCTGGGGATCAGAGGCTAACGGCCCCTGAACGGGGCCTGCGCCCGGCTGTCGCACCCCCGGCGGTTGCTCCCCGTTAACCAATGCCGGGGGAGACTCCCGCCAACGAAAGGGACGTCCATGAAGCTCCGCATCCTGCTCCTGGCCACGGCCACGGCTCTCACCCTGGCGGGTCCGGCCCTGGCCGAGGAGACGCCCGCCGTCAGCCTCGAAGGCGAGATCGGCGTTGTCTCCGACTACCGCTATCGCGGCTATTCGCTCAGCGACGAGGATCCGGCGGTGCAGGGCGGGCTGACGCTCAACCTGCCGCACGGCGTCTACCTGGGCGTCTGGGGGTCGAGCATCGCCGACTATGCCGGGGCGGACATCGAGCTGGACCTGTCGGCCGGCGTGGCGTTCAGCGCCGGGGGCCTGGACTGGGACCTGGGCGTGATCCGTTACACCTATCCGGACGGCGTCGATGTCGACTACTGGGAGATCCCGGTCTCGGCGGCGAAGACCTGGGGCGCCTTCACCGGCACGGCCAGCTTCCAGTACGTGCCCGAGCAGGACAACGTCGCCGAGGAAAACCGCTACTTCAACCTGGCGGCGGACTATGCCCCCGAGCACTGGCCGGTCAGCCTCAACGCCAGCTTCGGCTACGAGGACGGCGCCTTCGCCGACGGCAAGCTCGACTGGTCGGTCGGCGCGGCCAAGACCTTCGGCCCGGTGACGGTCAGCCTGAACTGGGCCGACTCCGACGGTCCGGGCGCGGAAGGCGTCGTCGTCGCGGGACTCAGCGCGGCCTTCTAGCGAGCCGTCAGGCCCGCACCGCCATGGTGACCTTGGCCGGGGCCGTCGGCGCGCGCAGGATATCGACGATCCGGTTCAGGAACGCCCGTCGGCGCGCCAGGGCGCCGGGGATATCCTCACCGGCGCGGATCATGCGCACGTCGTCGCGGGCAGCTTCCAGCACCAGACGGTCGGCGACCGCGGGCAGGTGGCCGTCGCCCTTGCGGGCGTCCATGATGGCGGCGTGCGAGCGGGCTTCGCCGATACGCTTCTGAACCAGGGCTTCGACGTCCGTGCCGGTCTCGGCGCGGGCGGCCAGTGTGGCGAAGTCATGCGCATACATACGCACGAAGCCTTCCTCGATCATCGGATCTCCGATCTGCCGCCGGCCGGGCAAGTGAGCCAGGGGCTGAGCGCGCCTTCAGCGCGCGGGAAGCGACCTCTATAGCACACTGGCGCCGAAACCGGGGCGGAATGTCGCATCGGGCCCGATCTCGCCCTAATCTCGGCGCCATGGCCCTGACTCACCGCCTCGCGACGCCCGCCGATCTCCCGGCCCTGACCGCCCTGATGGACGCCGCCATCGGCGAGCTGCAGCGCGGGTTCCTGGACGAGGCGCAGATCGCCGCCAGCCGCCGGCTGATGGGCCTGGACACCCAGCTGGTCGCCGACGGGACCTACTTCGTCGTTCAGGACGGCGACGCGATCGCCGGCTGCGGCGGCTGGAGCCGGCGGGCGACGTTGTACGGCGGCGACCACAGCCCGGGGCGCGACGCGGCCCTGCTCGATCCGGCGACCGACGCCGCCCGGGTGCGGGCCATGTACACCCATCCGGCCTTCGCGCGGCGGGGCGTGGGGCGGCTGATTCTGTCGCTGTGCGAGGCTGCCGCCCGGGCCGAGGGCTTCGCCCGCGTCCAGCTGGCCGGCACGCTGAGCGGCGAGCCGCTCTACGCCGCCTGCGGCTACGGCGTGATCGAGCGGATCATCGATGAGCGCGGCGGGGTCCCCGTGCCGCTGACGATCATGGGCAAGGCGCTCTAGGCAGGCTTGCGGCGAGCCGGCAGCAGGTCGGCCAGCCACTGTGTGAGGAAGGCCGATCCGATCAGAAGCGCGCCGGGGAACAGGCCCATCGACAGGGCGAGCAAGCCTTCCGCCCGGCCCGGCGCGAGGATGTCGGCGCGGCTTATGCCGGTCTCCGCCGTCGCCTGGCGGATCGCTATCTCGCCATAGAGCCAGGCCAGGGCGCCCAGCAACACGGCGATCGCGCCCAGCAGCGCCAGGCAGAGCGCCACGATCCGCGCCGCCGAGGGCTGGCGGAAGAGGGCGACGATCGGGCCGATCGGCACGCCCATCCCGCCGAAGATGGTGATCAGCACGCAGAGGCTCATGGCGGACTTTATGATCAGCTCGGCTTCCAGGTAGAGCACGACGGGGGTGAGACCGGGCGCATAGGCCAACTGACGCCACATCTCGCCCCAGGCCGCGATCAGCCCGGCGATGAGCAGCGCCGTCGCGACGCCGTACAGGATTTTCAAGCGCGCACCCCCCGGTTGACCGGCGAAGGCTAGCCCGGTCCACGGCGGCCGTGAAGCGGCGATGAGCGACGATAGCGCGCCCGCCGCCGCGGCGGCGTGCTATGCTCGCAGCATCGGAATCCGGCCAGACAGGCCGGGAAGGGGACGAACCGACGCGCGCCGCGTGTCTTGGCCCTCGCTCCGGAAAGTCCCCCATGGCCAAGGGCCAGAAGAAATCCAACAAGGAAACCCGCAAACCGAAAGCCGAGAAGGCTAAGGTCATCGCCGCGGCGCCGTCGTTCCTGACGCCGCTCAAGATCGGGAAGCAGAAGTAGCCGCTCCGGTGGCGATCCAGACCGTCCACCTCGTCCAGGCCTTCATCGCCGGCAAGGGCCAGGCCCTGAAGGCCGAGCAGACGCTCGTCTGCACCTCGGCCGAGGAAGCCCGCCGCAAGGCCGAGCGCCTGTCCACCCTGCGCCTGGGCGTCGTCGCCTTCTCGGCCACCGCCGACGCCGATATGGGCGACTATGACGAGAACCCGGTGATCCTGTTTCGCGCCGGACGCCTGCCGCCGCCGTTCGACGAGCTCTGAGCTCAGTGCGTCGGGCCGGTCGGCCCGTCCTCCTCCAGCAGCAGGATGAAGGCGATGATCTCGTCCCACTGGGCGAGGCCGTCGACATCCCCGACCGCCGCCAGCTCCGCGGCCCGCAGCACGGCGATGGTCGCGGCGTCGTCGCCGTACTGCGCGATCAGCCCCAGGGCGGTCGTGCGCGTCGCGGCGGCGGATCGGTCGTGCGGCTGGTCCATGGGCGCTCCGGAGTTTCGGAGCGATATGGCGCGGCGGGGCGGCGGGGGAAGCGGTGCGTCCTTCGCGACGCGCCCCTGCGGGGCGCTCCTCAGGATGACGAAGGGAGTGGGCTGCAACAAACTTCGTCAGGGTGAGGAGCGCGAAGCGCGTCGCGAACCCCGCACGGCTCCGCCGCCTCACGGGGCTCGCGCCGGTGAAGGTTGGGGAGGACGGCGGAGCGCCACGGCCCTTGTCCGGGAACCGTGGGGGTAGTGCTTTGAAGTTTTCGACGCAGGCCTGACGCGCTCCGCCGCGGAGAGGCTTCGAGGGCTGAGCGCTATGGGCATTTTCCTCCCGCTCGCTTTCGCCTCGCCGGGGCTTCTACCTCCCGGCGCCCTGGCCGTTCCTCACGGCCAGGCCCGGCGGGCGAGGATGATGCCGACCATCCCCGGACCCCGTGGTTCTTGCCCCGGCGAGCCTTTGGAGCGGGCCAGGGTCCACGGGCAAATCCCGCATCTCCGCATCCCACGTCGCCGTATCGGGCCGGATCCGTACGCCCTCCCCCGCGACGGGGACTTGCAGAGATTACGGGCGGTGAGAGGGGTGGGGATAGAATGGAGTCTATCCCCCTATTTTCTTCCTCTCCCTCTTGGGAGAGGGGGACCGCCCGAAGGGTGGTGGAGCGGGAGGCTCCTGTGCGTGGACTCCTTGCGCGGACAGGGATGAAGGCCGGACGCGGCGGCCAGTCGCCGCGCATCCCTCTCCACCGCTCTCCGAGCGGTCCCCCTCTCCCAAAAGGGAGAGGATAGACGTGCGCGCATTCCTCTCCGCCCTGCTCCCGGAAGTCGGGTGTCAGTGCACCCGCGCCTTGCCGATCACCAGCCCGTCCTCGTCCGCTGACACCTCGATCACCGACCCGTCCATCAGGTCGCCGGCCAGCAGCTTGCGGGCGATCGGGTCGATCAGTTCCTTCTGGATGACCCGCTTCAGCGGCCGGGCCCCGTAGACGGGGTCGTAGCCGCGTTCGGCCAGCCAGTGCATGGCGCCGCCGTCCAGGGCGATCGACATGCGACGGTCGGCCAGCAGGGCTTCCACGCGCTTGAGCTGGATCTTGACGATGTTGTCCATCTCGCCGCGGCCCAGACGCTTGAACAGGATGATCTCGTCCAGGCGGTTGAGGAACTCGGGCCGGAAGCTGCGGCGGACCACCTCCATCACCTGCGGCCGCACGGTCTCGACATCCTCGCCGTCGGCCATGCCCGCCAGGAACTCGGCGCCCATGTTGCTGGTCAGGATGATGACGGTGTTGCGGAAGTCGATGGTCCGGCCCTGACCGTCGGTCAGGCGACCGTCGTCCAGCACCTGCAGCAGGATGTTGAACACGTCCGGGTGGGCCTTCTCGACCTCGTCGAACAGCACGACCTGATAGGGCCGGCGGCGCACGGCCTCGGTCAGGGCGCCGCCCTCGTCATAGCCGACATAGCCGGGAGGGGCCCCGATCATGCGGCTGACGCTGTGCTTTTCCATGTATTCGCTCATGTCGAGGCGGGTGATCGCCGCCTCGTCGTCGAACATGAATTCGGCCAGGGCCTTGGTCAGCTTGGTCTTGCCCACGCCCGTCGGGCCGAGGAACAGGAAGCTGCCGATCGGGCGGCCGGGGTCCTTCAGGCCGGCCCGGGCCCGGCGCACGGCGTCGGAGACGGCGAGCAGCGCCTCTTCCTGACCGACCACGCGGCCGCGCAGGCTGTCTTCCATCTTCAGCAGCTTGTCGCGCTCGCCCTCGAGCATCTTCTCGACCGGCACGCCGGTCCAGCGGCTGACCACGGCGGCGATCTGTTCGGCGTCGACGACTTCCGGCGTCAGCGGACGCTCGCCGCCGACCTCGTCGCCGGCCTTGGACTCCTCCTCGGCCAGACGCTTCTCCAGCGCCGGGATCTCGCCGTACTGGATCTGGCCGGCGCGTTCGAAGTCGCCGCGGCGCTGGGCCACGGCCAGTTCGGCGCGCAGGCGGTCGAGAGCCTCGCGGGTCTGGGCGGCGCCGCCGACCTTCTCCTTCTCGGCCTTCCAGCGGGCGGTCATCTCGTCCGAGCGGAACTGCAGATCGTCGATCTCGGTCTCCAGATCCTCCAGGCGCTGACGGCTGGCCGCGTCGGTCTCCTTCTTGAGGGCCTCGCGCTCGATCTTCAGCTGCACCAGCCGGCGGTCGATCTCGTCCAGCTCTTCGGGCTTGGAATCCACGGCCATGCGGACACGCGAGCCGGCCTCGTCGATCAGGTCGATCGCCTTGTCGGGCAGGAAGCGGTCGGTGATGTAGCGGTTGGAAAGGGTGGCGGCGGCGACGATCGCGCTGTCGCTGATCCGCACGCCGTGGTGGACCTCGTACTTCTCCTTCAGGCCGCGCAGGATCGAGACGGTGTCCTCCACCGTCGGCTCGTTGACGAACACCGGCTGGAAGCGACGGGCCAGGGCCGCGTCCTTCTCGACGTGCTTGCGGTACTCATCCAGCGTGGTGGCGCCGACACAGTGCAGCTCGCCGCGCGCCAGGGCGGGCTTGAGCAGGTTGGAGGCGTCCATCGCCCCCTTGGTCTTCCCGGCGCCGACGAGCGTGTGCATCTCGTCGATGAACAGAATGATGGACCCTTCAGCGGCGGTGACCTCGTTGAGCACGGCCTTCAGCCGCTCCTCGAACTCGCCGCGATACTTCGCGCCGGCGATCAGGCTGCCCATGTCGAGCGCCATCAGCTTCTTGTCCTTGAGGGACTCGGGCACATCGCCGCTGACGATGCGCAGGGCCAGGCCCTCGACGATGGCGGTCTTGCCCACGCCCGGCTCGCCGATCAGGACGGGGTTGTTCTTGGTGCGGCGGGCCAGCACCTGGATGGTGCGGCGGATCTCCTCGTCGCGGCCGATAACCGGGTCCAGCTTCTGGTCGCGGGCCTTCTGGGTCAGGTCGGTGGCGTAGCGCTTGAGGGCGTCATACCCCTCCTCGGCGCTGGCGCTGTCGGCGGTGCGGCCCTTGCGGACATCGGCGGCGGCGGTCTCCAGCGCCTTCTCGGCGGCGCCGGCGTCCTTGAGGGCCTTGGCCGCGTCGCCGCCCTCGGCGGCCAGCGCGATCAGCAGCCGCTCGGTGGTGATGAAGGCGTCGCCGGCCTTCTTGGCGTCTTCCTCGGCCTTGGCGAACACGCGGGCAGTGTCCGGCTTGAGGTAGAGCTGTCCGCTGCCGCCCTCGACCTTGGGCATGCGGGTCAGCAGGGCCTCGACGGCCGTGTCGACGGCGTCGGGCCGGCCGCCGGCGCTCTGGATCAGCGCGCGGGACAGGCCGTCCCGCTCCTCGAGCAGAACCTTCAGAATGTGTTCGGGCGTCAGGTGCTGGTGGCGGCGCGCGAGGGCCAGTGACTGGGCGCTCTGGATCGCCTGTTTGGCGCGGTCGGAATAGAGGTCGATGTTCATGATGATCCCCGGTACGGCGGAATGCGCCCGGCCGCCTTGATCAAGCGCAACCGGACCTGACCGATGTAGGTGTGGCCCTTGGGCAACACAAGGGCCTCGGGCCTCCCCCGCTTGGGGGAGGGGGACCATGCGGAGCATGGTGGAGAGGGACACACGGTTGTGGAAGGGCTTGGCGAAGATCGGGCGAACGCCGCGCCTGAACGGCAAACGTCTGCGTATCCCTCTCCACCACCCTCCGGGTGGCCCCCCTCTCCCAAGTGGGAGAGGATTATCGTGTAACCAGCCTCACCACCGTCCCGCAGAGCGTGACCTCGCCGTCGCGGATCAGTCCACGCGCCTGCGCCGCCGCCCGCACGGCCGTCACATCCCGCACCGCCACGTCAAAGGCGCGCAGGCCATCGCCCCGGCCGTCGGTCGCCGGCACGAAGCGCAGCTCGCTGTCCTCCAGCGGGATGCGCCAGCCGTCGCCGGCCGCCTCGCGCGCCACGCCCAGCACCCGCGCCCAGCGGGCCGACATGGCGTCCGGGTCGGCGCCCTGCAGCTCGGCGCCGACGATGGCGGTCGAGACGTCGGTGCGGAGATGGTCGCGCCAGACCGGCCCGCCCCATTCCCAGTGATCCCAGCCGTCCATCCAGTCGAGCGACAGGATGGCGCCGCCGACGTCGCGGGGGTGGATGTGCGCCGCCCGGGCGCGGGGCAGGTCGATGTCCTCGACGACCCGCGCGCCGGCCGCCGCGATGCCGGCGCGGGCCGCGTCGATGTCGCGGACCTGCAGGATGACCATGTAGCCGCCGTCGCCGCCGCGCTTGTCCAGCAGCCGGCCGGCGGTCGTACCCTCGGCCTTGGGCGAGACGACCTCCAGGAAGAATTCGCCGATCGGGAAGACCGCGTTCTTCAGGCCGAACTTGCCGACTCCGGGATCATCGTACGCGTAGTCGAGACCCAGCACGGCGCGAATGTCGGCCTCGGCGGCGGCGAGGTCGGCGCCCACCAGGGCGATCTGGCGCAGGCGCATGGCGGTCAGCTCCGGATCTCGAGGATGTCGAGCTTCGACTCCTGCTTGGGCCAGGGCACGACCATCCGCCAGCGGCCATTGCCGATGCGCTCGAGGACGCCGACCTGGTCGCGCTCGGGCTGGGCGCCGTAGGCCGGGAAGGTGGTCTCCGTGTCGCCCCAGGCCTGGGCCCCGACGTAGATCAGCCGTTTGGGGTTGTCGCTGTCGGGGTAGATCAGGCCCCGGGTGCGCTGGCTGCCGGTGGTCTTGGTCAGGATCAGGTCGCCGCCGGGCGTCAGCTCGACCGTGCAGGTGAACCAGGGGTAGGCGACGTACTTCAGGCCCTCGATGATCGTGCCGATCTTGATGGTGCGGCAGCGGTACTTGCCGGGCGGCGGCTGCAGGGGCGGGGTTTCAAGCGCCGCGGTCTCCACCGCCAGCATGCCCAGCGAGTCCAGCTGGGCGCCGAAGTCGTGGTTCGCCTCGCGCAGGGCCTCCTTCCAGGCGTCGTCGAGCCGTCCGAGCCGGTCCTGGTCATCGGCGCTGGCCACGGTCTTCCACTGGTCGGTCCCGCCCTGCAGGCCGCCCTCGACCGGCACGGTGGCGGTGGGGTCGGCGTTGGGCGGACCGGCCTCGACGGTGGTGTCGGGCGTCGCGGGCGCTTCGCGAGGCTGCGCGGGCTCGCTCGGCTGGGAACAGGCGGCGAGCGTCAGGGCCAGGGCGGATGCGGCGAGGGTGCGGTTCATCATGGTGGAAGGTTGGCGCGGCCAAAGGGTTGCGTAAAGGCCTTGCTTCCCCCCGCCGAGGCGCGCGCCCTACTGCCGCGCCATTTCCGCCTCGCCGACGGCGTCGCCGTCGAGGGCCTGGTCGTCGTTCATGGTCACGGTCACCTTGCGCAGCAGGCCGGTGAAGGCGAACGGTGCGGCGTAGTCGCCGACCGGGCTGCCGCGGTCGAGGCCGATGTCCAGGCCCGACCAGCTGATCAGAGTGTGGAAGCCCAGCGGCGTCGTGGTCTCGCCCGCCGGAACCCCGTCGATCAGCAGCACGATGCGCCGCCCGTCCGGCCCCGGCCGCACGGCGACGCCCAACAGGTGATGGCCAGGCTCCACCACCCGCTCGCTGGTCACCACCGCATGGGTCCCGCCGATGTTGAGGTCGTGGACCAGACGGCCGCCCTTCAGGAACAGCGAATAGCCGCTGGTCATGTCGCCGTGGGCGATCAGCACGCCTTCGTCGCCCGTCGCGACGCGGACGTCGGCCTCGATGCGGTAGCTGCGGCTGCGCACATCCGGCGCCACGTCGGTGGGGACGTGGCCCATGCCCTTGTGGAACACGAAGCGGGTGCGGGCGCCGTGGAAACGCTGGGCGTTCTCGGCGAAGCGGGGGCCGAAGCGGTCGTCCAGGGGCAGGACCTTCGACGCCTCCGCCAGCCGCCACCACTCGGCTTTGAGCGCCTCCAGCCTTTCGGGATGGACGGCGGCCAGGTCCCGGCTTTCCGAAAAGTCCCGGTCCAGGTGGTAGAGTTCCCAGACGTCGTCCTCGAACGGCCGGCCCGGCGGGTGGTAGGCGACCGCCTTCCAGCCGTCCTTCACCAGGCCCCGGTGGCCGAACATCTCGAAGTACTGCGGCGCGGCCTTCGCCGGCGCGCCCGGGTCGCTCAGGGAGGCGGCGAAGCTGGTCCCCTCCAGCGGCATCTGCGCGACCCCGGCGATGCTGCCTGGCGGCGTGACGCCCAGCAGCTCCAGCAGGGTCGGGACCACGTCGCTGGCGTGGGTGAACTGCGGCCGGGTCTCGCCCGCCGCCTTGATCCCGGCCGGCCAGCTCAGCACCAGCGGGTCGCGGATGCCGCCGCCGTGGGTGTTCTGCTTGTAGCGCCGGAGCGGCGTGTTGCTGGCCATCGCCCAGCCGAGCGGGAAGTTGGAGTGGGTGTCGGGCCCGCCGATGTCGTCGATGCGGGCCAGCTTCTCGGCCATCGGCTCGGGCTTGCCGTTGAAGGGGCCCATGGCGTTGACCATGCCCAGCGGGCCGCCCTCCTGGCTGGCGCCGTTGTCGGAGAGAACCAGGATCAGGGTGTCGTCCCTCAGGCCCGCCTCTTCCAGGAAGCCGACCAGCCGCGCCAGATGCTGGTCGGCGTGCTCGAGCATGGCGGCATAGGCGGCCTGCAGGCGGGTGAAGACCCGCTGCTCGTCCGGCGCGTGGTCGGCCCAGGCGCGGACATGGTCGTTGCGCGGCGGCAGGGCGGTGTCGGCGGGGACGACGCCCAGGGCCTTCTGTCGCGCCAGCCGGCGCTCGCGTTCGACGTCCCAGCCTTCATTAAATACGGCATCGTATTTCAGGATCAGGTCGCGCGGCGCCTGGTGCGGGGCGTGGCAGGCGCCCAGGCCGATCCAGGTCAGCCACGGCGTGTCGGGCGCGTCGGCCGTATGGTCGGCGATATAGCGGATGGCCTGGTCGATCAGATCCTGCGTCAGGTGGTAGCCGGTCTCGTAAGTCCCCGGGGCCGCGACCGGCGTGTTGTCGCGCACCAGCTCGGGCGAATACTGGTCGGTTTCCGCGTCCAGGAAGCCGTAGAAGCGGTCGAACCCCCGACCCAGCGGCCAGCCGTCAAACGGCCCGGTCGCGCCGCTCTCGGTCAGCGGCGTCACATGCCACTTGCCCAGCATGTAGTTCCGGTAGCCGTGCGGGCGCAGCATCTCCGGCAGGATGCCGGCCTCCCTGGCGATCTTGCCGCGATAGCCCGGATAGCCGCTGTCGAAGTTGGCCAGGCACCCGACGCCGACGCTGTGGTGGTTGCGGCCGGTCAGCAGCGCCGCCCGGGTGGTCGAGCACATCGCCGTGGTGTGGAAGCTGGTGTAGCGCAGGCCCTCGGCCGCGAGGCGGTCGATGGTCGGGGTCTCGATCGGCGAGCCGTAGCAGCCGAAGTCAGAGAAGCCGACGTCGTCGAACAGCACCACCAGGATGTTGGGCGCGCCCTTCGGCGGCCGGGGCGGCGTCGGCCACCAGGGCGTCGAGTCCTTGATCGTGCGCCCGATCTTGCCGGCCATGGCCGCTCCTCCCGCGATCTGTTTTCGCGAGCCTAGCGCAAATCGAGAAAGCTACCAGCGGGTAACGAGGGCAGATCAGTCGCCGCTGAGCCGCAGGGCGATGCGGCAGCGCAGGCCCTCGGGGTCGAAGGCCATGCTCGTCTCGCCGTTCATGTCGACCTGGATCGACCGCTGGATCAGGCGCGAGCCGAAGCCGTGCCGCGTCGGCGCGACCACTGTCGGGCCGCCCGACTCGCGCCAGTCCAGGGTCAGCCGCCGCCGGCCGGCGTCGTCGTGCGCCACGCTCCAGGCGACCGCGACCTGGCCTTCGGGGACCGAAAGGGCCCCGTACTTGGCGGCATTGGTGGCCAGTTCATGGGTCACCAGCGCGAAGGTCAGCGCCTCTTGGGCCGACAGCTTCACGACCGGGCCGTCCAGCCTGTAGCGCGCCGCGCCGTAGGGGCTGAGCTCCAGCCCCAGCAGTTCGTCCAGCCGCGCGCCTTCCCAGTTGGCCGAGGTGAGCACGTTGTGGACGCCCGACAGCGCCATCAGCCGGGCCTCGAAGGCGGTGCGGAAGGCGACGGGGTCCGGTGTCGCCCGCACGGTCTGGGCGGCGATCGACTGCACCGTGGCCAGGGTGTTCTTGACCCGGTGGTTCAGCTCGTCGAGCAGCAGCTTGCGCTGTTCCTCGGCCCGGACCCGCTCGGTGACGTCCGAGCCCTCGACGAAGATGCCGACCACGACGCCGTCGCTATCCCGGATCGGCTGGTAGATGAAGTCCAGGAACCGCTCCTGCGGCGCTCCGCCCGGCGTTCGGATCAGGGTCACCGGCGCCGACAGGCCGACGTAGGGCTCGCCGGTGCTGAATACGGTGTCGAGCAGGTCGTAGAAGCCCTGGCCGGCCAGTTCGGGCAGCGCCTGCGCCACGGTCTTGCCGATGATGTCCCGGTGGCCGATCACCTGCTGGTAGGCGGCGTTGCTGAGGGTGAAGACATGGTCGGGCCCTGACAGAACGGCCATGAAGCCTGGCGCCTGCATGAAAAGGTCGCGCAGGCCGGCGGTTTCGCGCTGCAGGGTGCGGCTGGCGGTCTCCGCCTCGCGGGCCCGCTGTAGAAGGTCCGTCTCGCCCGGCAGCGGCCCCACCTCCTGGCGCAGCCGGTGCAGCTCGGTCACGTCGACGGTGTTCTGCATCACGAAGGCGACCTCGCCCGAGGCGTCGCGCACCGGGGTATGCACGGCCGTCCAGTAGCGCCGCTCGATGCCGTCGGCGGTGGGGATGTCGTAGGAGATGAAGGCCAGGGTGTCGGGCTGACCGGTGTCGAGGACCTGTTGCAGCGAGGAGCGCAACCGCTCGCCGTTCTCCGGGTCCGGGAACAGGTCGAACACGTAGCCGCCGATCAGGTCTTCCCGCGACCGGAAGACCGCCGCTTCATAGGCGGCGTTGGCCTCGACGTATCGCAGCTGACGGTCCAGCACCATGTAGGGACTGGGCAGGGCATGAAACAGCGCCCCAAAATTCAGATCGGCCAAGCAACCCCCAACGCACGCGCGCCTTGGCTCAATGCGCGAGGAGTGGGGGCGGTTGCAAGCCCGCCGGCGGTTCGAGGGCCACGCGCCGTCCGACGGCCGCGCAGCGCTGGCGCGAGCGCTCGTCCGGGTGCATCCTATGCCTGTGCGGGAGCGGGGAGGGCGCCCATGCGGCGCTGGTGGTGGGTCAATCACACGCCGATGGCGCGGCGCGAGATCGCCGGCGGCTATCTGTGGTCGCCGCGCACCGAGCGGGGCGGCGCGCGCAGTCCCTTCTACGACAACATGCGGCGGGCCGGGCCCGGCGACCTGATCGTCTCCTACACGGCGGGGCGGCTGCGGCATGTGGGGCGGGTGCTGGACTACGCCTTCGCGGCCATCGAGCCGGAGGGGGAGCGCGAGGGCTGGTGGCTGCCGGTGCGCTGGACGCCGCTGGAGCCGTCGGTCAGCCCGCGCGAGGTGATCGCCGCGCTGGGGCCGCTGATGCCGGGTCGCTATGCGCCCGTTGATCCCGCCACAGGGCTGGGTCGACAGAAGGCCTATCTGACCGAGATCGGCGAGGCGGCGTTCGAGGTCGCCGTCGCCCCGGGCCGCTTCGACCGCGCGGCGCTGGAGCGGGACCAGGCCCCGGCGCTGGAGCCGCCGCCGGCGGCGCGCGACCTGGACGCGGCGCTGGAACAGGCCATCGCCGCCGACCCGGCGCTCAGCGCCACCCAGAAGGCGCAGCTGGTCATCGCGAGGCGGGGGCAGGGCGTCTTCCGCGAGAACGTCCGGGCGCTGGAGCCGGCCTGCCGCGTCACCGGCGTGGCCAACCCCTGGCTGCTGATCGCCAGCCACATCAAGCCCTGGCGGGCCTGCGCCACGGCGGCAGAGCGGCTGGACGGCGCCAACGGCCTGTTGCTGGCGCCGCACGTCGACCTGCTGTTCGACCGGGGCTTCATCAGTTTCGAGACGGAAGGGACGGTGCTGGTCTCGCCCCGGCTGTCGGAGGCGGACCTGGCCAGGCTGGGCCTGCGCGGCCTGGGCGCCCGCGGCGTGCGGCCCTTCGCCGGGCGGCAGACCGGGTACCTCGACTGGCACCGGCGGTGGGTGTTTCTGAGTTAGTCCGGACCGAAGGCCGGCTGTCGGCCCTGCTCCTCCCCTCTGGGGGAGGTGGCTCGGCGAAGCCGAGACGGAGGGGGTTTATGCGGCGGCAAGAGACCCCCTCAGTCAGCCCTTCGGGCCGACAGCTCCCCCAGAGGGGAGCATCCTGGCGGAGGCGTCTCCGGACGGCCGCCAATGTCGACAGTTCGTTGTGAAGCCCAACAAAAAAACGGGCCAGCGTCACCGCCGACCCGTTTCGCGTTGGGACCTCTCAGGCCCGCCCCTTAGAGCGGCTGCAGGTTTCCGGCGGCCATCTTGCCGCTGCGGCGATCCTGTTCGAGGTCGTAGCTGACCTTCTGGCCTTCGTTCAGGCTGCGCAGTCCGGCCCGTTCAACGGCGGAGATGTGCACGAAGACGTCGGCGCCGCCGTCGTCCGGCTGGACGAAGCCGTAGCCCTTGGTGGTGTTGAACCACTTCACAGTACCGGTAGCCATAGTCGTAGTGCCTTTCAGAGCAGAGCATTACCGCCAGGGTGGCGGGTTCAGAGAGACGAAATTTGCAGGATGATCAGGGCGAGTCCGGGGCTCGATCCAGAGATAGAAACGACCAGGGAGAGCGCATCCGAAGCCCTGCAGATAACGACAATTGAAAAGATGCCACATTCCCGCAAAGCGGAAAAGCGGGGTTCTTTCGTGGCGTTCAATCCCGCAAACGCCGCTCCAGCCCCGATATCGGGTTGCCGGACGGACCCGTCGGCGGGCGCGTAGGGCGGGTCCGCGTGGCGGCCGGTGACTCAATGATGGCGAGAGGCCCGGCCTCGATGTACGCTCCGCGCGCATCATCCATAAGGGAGCGCCCCACATGCCCGACACCACCGTGAACCCGCAGATCACCGACGCCGTCACCCAGTCCAACGTCAACGTGCTGGGCCAGGCGCCGGCCATGGCCATGGGGACGCTCTACCAGTCGCTGGCCCACTCCACGGGCCTGCTGTTCGAGAACGCCGTCGCCGCCCAGCAGCAGCAGGCCATCGTCGCCCAGGCCGCCACAACCCAGGGCGTGGCCATGCTGTACTCGATCGACACCGCCGCGGCGGGCGTCGCGACGTCGAGGATCCTGGGCGGCAAGGCCGGCGCGGCGGCGGCCCAGACCCCGGCTGCGAAGGGGAGCTGACATGCCGGCCCCAACGCCACCCCCGGCGCCGGGACATGAGGACGTCCCGGCGGGCGTCCTGCGGGCCGGCCTGGCCCACACCGCCTGCATCCTGCTCTCCGACGCCGCCCAGCACGTCAACCGCACCGCCGTGCTGGTCGAGGCCGCCACGGCCATGGCCCTGCAGCGGGCCCTGCTGCCCGGCGGCGACAGGGACTGGGTGCTGGTCCTTGAAGCCGCCGAGCGCGCCATGGCCGGCGCCAGCGACGCCTTCGCCGCAACCAGCAAGGCCGCGATCAGGCTGGTGCGGGACGAGGTGCAAGGCGAGGACGCGGCGTCCGGCGGGGGGTAGCCGCGTGCGTCGGTGGCCCTCACCGAACCGGAACGGACGGTGACGGCCGCCGACGGTGGAGGCGCCGTCGCTCAGGCCCTGGCCGGCCGCTGCAGCAGTTCGACCAGATAGCCGTCGGGATCCTTGGCGAAGCCGACCTCCGCGCCGCCCAGCGAGGCGATCGGGGTCGGCTCGCGGACGATCTCCAGCCCGTCGGCGCGGATGGCCTCGGCGGCCGCCTTCGGGTCGGGAACGTAGAGGACGATCTTGATCGGGTTGTCGCGATAGTTGCGCGCCGAGCCGTCCGTCCAGTGCATCAGCACCAGCGCCGACCCCCGCCCCTCAAACCCGACGACGATCTCGTCCATGTAGTCCAGCTTGAAGGTGGTGATGACCTTCATGCCGAGCACCCGGGTGTAGAAGTCGGCGGAGCGGGCGAGGTCGCTGACGCCGATGCCGACGGCGCCGATGTAGGCGGTGGGGACGCGCCCGGCCGTGGCCGAGGGGGCAGGGGTGGTCGTCGTGGCGGTGGTCATGTGGCGCGCTCCCGTTTTCGAAAGTCTAGTATGGCGTGGGGCGTGACGCCAGCGGGCTTTGGCGGGAAGGTTCGGGCGGTGCGGATGATGGTTCGCCCTGAAGCCCTCGTCAGGGAGCGCCGACGCCGGGCGGCCGGCA
Organism: Caulobacteraceae bacterium; assembly: GCA_965283745.1. GTDB lineage: Bacteria > Pseudomonadota > Alphaproteobacteria > Caulobacterales > Caulobacteraceae > Caulobacter. The sequence continues at coordinate 219,367 of CBDIPM010000005.1, read as the reverse complement.
GAGCATCGACCAGCCGTCGGTGACCCGATCCAGATCATACTTCTCGCCGAACCAGTCGGCGAACGCGCGCGGGCTGAAGCCAAACCCGAAGTACCGCAGAACGTCCTCGTCGCTCGCCCCCGCCTCGTCGAGGTCGATCAGGAAGTCGCGCTTCATAATCGAATCGACTTGCAGCTTCCAGCGGGCGACGGGAGCGGGGAGGCTCATGCAATCAAAGGTAGCGGATTGCCTCGTTGCGTCAAGGCATGCCGCTGGGGTTGGAATGACTGGTGATGGTCCGCCCTGAAGCCCTTGATGGAATTGCCGCTCCGTGAGGGCCCTTGGTCAAGGACGGCCCTTGCAGGGCCGCCGCTCCGCGGCCGCCGGAGGCGGTCCTTGAGCAAGGGCCCTCACGGAGCAAACTCTCCGACAAGGCATCAGGGGGAGGTTTGGCTGAGGCCCTGGTCGAGAGGTGCGTTCTGGGCCATCGTCAGCGCGTGGCGGGCAATGACAACTTCAACACGGGACCGTGGAGCGACGAGGAGCTTGACCTCATCGTTGCCGACTACTTTGCAATCCGCGATCTGGAACTGTCCGGCGCAAAGCCGGTCAAAGCCCATCATGCCCGCGCTCTGATGGAGCGTGTTGCGCGGCCTCACAAGGCGATTGAGTTCAAGCACATGAACATCAGCGCCGTGCTTCGCGAGCTTGGAGCACCGAGGATCGAGGGCTATCGGCCCATGACCAACTACCAGCTTGCGCTGTTTCCTGCGATCGACCGCTATCTGATGACGCATCCGGGAGCGCTTGACCCGGTACCCAGTAGCCAATCTGCGCAGACAGCTGGGACGTTCGCCGAGGCGCCGGTCGGTCTGCTGTTCGCTGAGCCGCCGCCCGCTCGCCGCGAGCGAGAGCGTAAGCCCCGGCCCGACGGGCTCGAACGGCTGGTCCGCAAGTTCGACCCGGTCGAGCGTGACTTCCGCAACCGGGCGCTCGGCAAGGCCGGCGAGGCGCTGGTGGTGGAGTTCGAACAGCGCCGCCTGCACGACGCCGGCCGCAAGGACCTGGCCCAGCAGGTGCGCTGGGTCGCCGACATTGAGGGCGACGGCCACGGCTACGACATCGCCTCCTTCGCGCCGTCCGGCGAAAAGCGGCTGATCGAGGTCAAGACCACCAACGGCGGCCAGACCACGCCCTTCTTCCTGACCCGCAATGAAGAGCGGGTGTCACGGGAAACAGATGAGTTCCGCCTCTACCGCCTCTACGATTTCGCCAGAACGCCGAGGCTGTTCAAGCTGCGCCCGCCGCTGGGCGACAGCGTGGTGCTGGAGACGGAGACGTGGCGGGCTGGGTTCGGGTAAGATCGACCACTCTCGGGTTGTGTGACCGCGAGAGTCTTGCTTAGGTTTCTGGGGGTATGGATGAGCGCATCTCAACTTGCGGAACGTAGGCGACATATCAGATCGCTAGTGGATAAGTTTCCAGACAGATTTGCTCAGGTGCAAAGGGTATACTTAGAGGAGCCTTCCTACTGTATTGGCGACCGGAGATCAGTGGAGTTCTCTATCAAGTCGTCAATCGCAGCGTACTTCGGTGTTCCCTACAGATCTGTGATGTTTACAGGCTCTGCGCATTTGGGATTTAGCCCTATTAAGGGCACACTGTTCAATGCTTCTAGCTCAGATCTCGACGTGGCTGTGGTTAGTACTGCCTTGTACGAGCGATATTTCCAAATGGTGCTTTCTCAGACCAAATCATTCACTGATCTTCGTGGCTTTACCCAGCGCGGCGGCTCGGCGGCGAGTTGAGATCTGCAGGATAAGATTTCAAGGCGGGGGATGATGCCGTTGTGGCGCCTTCCTCTATCTTCTGAAGTTGTAAGGGATGAGGCCTTCCTCTCCGCACTGAGCCAGAAGAACACAGCCTGGTTCGCCGGCATTTCGGTCGTAATTTACATAAATGAGTACGCTTTCTGCTGGAAGCAGGCTTCGGCGCTAGACGGCCTACGAGGATAAAACTGTGCAGAACGATCTGAAGTACCGCGTTGGATCGCGGGAGATAATCGAACTGGTCGGCGCGCTACGTTCGGGCCGCCTGACCAAGTCTGCCTTCTTCCAAAGGAACTTGGTGTGGCGAGACACGCACAAGAGGGAGTTCATCGAGACCATACTCAGCGGAATGCCATTCCCGCAAATATTCCTCGCAAGAGGTAAGATCGATCTCGATAGTATGGAGGCTTACACATGTGTCGTCGATGGACAGCAGCGGCTCAGCTCCATCGAAGAGTACGTAGAGGGAAAGTTTCCTGTATTTGGCAGGACGTTTAGCGAGCTAAATGCGCAGGAGAAGGAACAATTCCTGAAGTATGAAGTTGCCGTGATTGATTTTGATCTAACAGAAGAGGATGATAGGCTAAAGGACGTATTTAAAAGGCTCAATAGAACATACTATTCTCTGTCGACGATCGAGAAGCTTGCTTCGGAATTTAGCGGCTCTGAGTTCCTGATTGGAGCGAGGGCGCTGTGCGGTGACTTCAATAACGATCCGGAGGTAGAGGAGACCGGCGATACGGAGAATCCGTTCTTGATCGATCCATCTATAGGTCAAGATACGATTTCGTGGGCTAAGGGCGTGAGTGTTGATAAATTCTCTGAACTGATACGTGGCGACAAAGTATTTTCGAATTATGAGGCGGCTAGAAAGGTGCCGCTCATGTTTGTTCTTAACATGATGGCTACATACGTATTTGCGTCTTACTATAATAGAAATGAGAAGGTGAAAGAATTCTTGGAGCTCTACAATGGGGCGTTTCCCGAGCGAGACGCCACTGTGGCAAGGTTTGAAGAAGTTGGCGGGTTTATTCAACGTCTTGAATTGGCGCCTGGATCGTTTTGGCTTCGCAAGGCGAACTTTTTCACAATGTGCGTCGAGCTTGCCAAATGTGATTTCGGTCACGTGGATATTCAAGACGTAAGGGCGCGTCTTAGGGCCTTCTCCGAGAAGGTGCCTGACAGCTACATGCAGGCGCAACGAGAAGCGGTGAATAACAAGAAAGAGCGAGTTGCTGGGGCGAATATTTTCTTGAGTATGTTTTATTGGGTGACGAAAGCGTTCTCGTCTCTGGCACTAGTTCTGAGAAGATGTCCGCAGATCTTCTGAGGGATCTTGAGGTTCTTCTTTCGCAGGACGAGGTGGGGAAAGGCGAAGGGTAGTCTCTACAATCCGAGGGAGCCCCCGCCTCTCAATCCCCGTCCATCTTCAGCGCGGCGATGAAGGCTTCCTGCGGGATCTCGACCTTGCCGAACTGGCGCATGCGCTTCTTGCCGGCCTTCTGCTTGTCGAGCAGCTTGCGCTTCCGCGAGGCGTCGCCGCCGTAGCACTTGGCGGTCACGTCCTTGCGCAGGGCCCGCACCGTCTCCCGGGCGATGATCCGGCCGCCGATGGCGGCCTGGATGGGGATGACGAACATGTGCTGCGGGATCAGGTCCTTCATCTTCTCGACCATGCCCCGGCCGCGGCTCTCGGCGCGGTCGCGGTGGACGAGCATGGAGAGGGCGTCGACCGGCTCGGCGTTGACCAGGATCGACATCTTCACCAGGTCGCCGACCCGGTAGTCCTCGACCTGGTAGTCGAAGGAGGCGTAGCCCTTCGAGATCGACTTCAGGCGGTCATAGAAGTCGAACACCACCTCGTTCAGCGGCAGGTCGTAGACCAGCATGGCGCGGTTGCCGACGTAGCTGAGCTCGCGCTGCACGCCGCGGCGGTCCTGGCAGAGCTTGATCACCCCGCCCAGGTAGTCGTCGGGCGTGAAGATGGTCGCCTTGATCCACGGCTCCTCGATGCTCTCGATGGCCATCGGGTCGGGCATGTCGGCGGGATTGTGCAGGTCGATCTGCTCGCCGTCGCGCTTGTTGATCTTGTAGACCACCGACGGGGCGGTCGCGATCAGGTCGAGGTCGAACTCGCGGCTCAGCCGCTCCTGGATGATCTCCAGATGCAGCAGGCCGAGGAACCCGCAACGGAAGCCGAAGCCGAGCGCGGCGCTGGATTCCATCTCGTAGGTGAAGCTGCCGTCGTTGAGGCGCAGGCGGCCGACGGCGGCGCGCAGGTCCTCGAAGTCGGCGGCGTCGACCGGGAACAGGCCGCAGAAGACCACCGGCTGCACGTCCATGAAGCCGGGCAGGGCGGTGGCCGTGCCCTTCTTCTCGTCGGTGATGGTGTCGCCGACGGCGGCGTCGGCCACTTCCTTGATCTGGGCGGTGATGAAGCCGACCTCACCCGGGCCGAGGCTCTCGACCGGGGTGTTCTTGGGCTTGAAGACGCCGACGCGGTCGACGAGGTGCACCGAGCCGTGCTGCATCATCTTGATGCGCTGGCCGGCGCGCAGGGTGCCGTCGAAGACGCGGACCAGCACGACCACGCCCAGATAGGCGTCGTACCAGGCGTCGACCAGCAGCGCCTTCAGCGGCGCGTCCGGGTCGCCCTTCGGGGCGGGCAGGCGGGTGACGATGGCTTCCAGCACGTCGTGGATGCCGATGCCGCTCTTGGCGCTGCACAGCACCGCGTCGGAGGCGTCCAGTCCGATCAGGTCCTCGATCTGGGCGCGGACCCGCTCGGGCTCGGCGGCCGGCAGGTCGATCTTGTTGAGGACCGGGACGATCTCGTGGTTGTTGTCGATCGCCGAATAGACGTTGGCCAGGGTCTGGGCCTCGACGCCCTGGGAGGCGTCGACCACGAGGATCGAGCCCTCGCAGGCGGCCAGGCTGCGGCTGACCTCGTAGGCGAAGTCGACGTGGCCCGGCGTGTCCATCAGGTTCAGGACATAGGTCTCGCCGTCATCGGCCTTGTACTCGAGCCGGACGGTCTGGGCCTTGATGGTGATGCCCCGTTCCTTCTCGATGTCCATGTTATCGAGAACCTGCGCGGTCATCTCGCGCGCGGTCAGGCCGCCGGTCTCCTGGATCAGGCGGTCGGACAGGGTCGATTTGCCGTGGTCGATGTGGGCCACGATGCTGAAATTGCGGATCTTGTCGAGCGGGGTCGTCATGCGGGCCCGTCTAGCACATTGGGCGGCCAAGGCGAGACCCGCGCCTCGGCGTGCGAAGCATTCGCACTTCGCACTTGCGAAAGGTGTCATGATCCCTAGATACGAGTCGCACCCGCCGGGCTTCCCGCCGGGCTTTCGGCGCATCGATCAAGGGGATAGCGACGTGCGAGACATGCAAGGCCGCTTCGCGCGGCGACTGGCGGTTCTCGCCCTGGCCTCCATCGTGCTCGCCGCCTGCTCCAAGGCGGACGAAAAGCCGACCGGGCCGCAGGCCAGCCAGACCGTCACCGTCCAGACCGTGGGCGTGGCCAATCTGCCGCGCCGCATCAGCGCCAGCGGCGACATCGTCGCCTGGAACGAGGTCATCGTCGGCGCCGAGACTGGCGGCCTGACCGCCGTGCGGGTGCTGGTCGACGAAGGCGCCTGGGTCCGCCAGGGCCAGCCGATGGTTCAGATGAACGACGCCCTGCTGCGCGCCCAGCTGCGCCAGCAGGAGGCCAGTGTCGCCGCCGCCCGCGCCACGGTGGCGCAGGCCGACGCCGCCCTGGGCCGCGCCCGCGAGCTGAAGGCGCGCGGCTACCTCGCCCAGGCCGGGCTCGACAACGCCGTCGCCAGCCAGGCCAGCGCCGCCGCCCAGCTTTCGGCCGCCGAAGCCGGGCTGTCTGAAGTCCGCACCCGTCTCAGCCAGGCCACGGTCCGCGCGCCCGTCGCGGGCCTCGTCGCCTCGCGCAAGGTCGTGCAGGGCCAGATCGTCGCCCCCGGGACCGAGCTGTTCCGCATCGTCCGCGACGGCCGGCTGGAGCTGAACGCCGAGGTGCCCGAGACCCAGCTGGCCCAGCTTCGGGCCGGCATGCCCGCCACCATCGCCTCCGACCTGCTGGGCGAAGTGCCTGGCACCGTCCGCATCATCACCTCCCAGGTCGACCCCCAGAGCCGGGTCGGCGTCGCCCGTATCGCGCTCTCCACCGCCGGCGGCTTCCGCCCGGGCATGTTCGCGCGCGGCGTGATCAATGTCGGCGACCAGCCGGCCATCACCACCCCGACGCTGGCCGTCGTCTACCGGGACAACAAGTCCGGCGTGTTCGTCATCGACGCCCAGGCGGCGGTCCGCTTCCGGCCGGTCGTGATCGGCTCGCGCACCACCGACCGGGTCGAGGTGACCCAGGGCCTGCGCGCCGGCGAGCGGATCGTGGTCCAGGGGGCGGGCTTCCTGGCCGACGGCGACCACGTCCGCGTCGTGGCGAAGTAGACCGCCATGCGCAACATCTCCTCCTGGTCGATCAGGAATCCCATCCCCGTCATCATGCTGTTCATCATGCTGACGTTGGCCGGCATCGCCGGCTTCAACGCCATGCGGATCAACAACAATCCTGACGTCGACTTTCCGCTGATCCAGGTCGCGGCCGGTCGCCGGGCTCGGCGCCCAGCGAGATGGAGACCCAGGTCACCCGGCTGATCGAGGACAAGATCGCCGGCCTGAGCGGCGTGCGGCACATGCGCTCGACCGTCACCGACGGCGTGTCGGTGACCATGATCGAGTTCGAACTCTCGACCGACGTCGAGAAGGCCACCAACGACGTCCGCAACGCCATGAGCAACCTGCGGGCCGACCTGCCGCAGGACATGCAGGAACCCTCGGTCATCCGCTGGGACATCACCGGCGATCCGCTGATCACCTGGGTGGTCCGCTCCGGCTCGATGACCCCCGAGCAGCTGTCCTGGTTCGTCGACAACGAGGTCAGCCGCGCGCTGCTGGCCCTCCCGGGCGTCGGCCAGGTGAACCGCCTGGGCGGCGTGGATCGCGAGATCCGCATCGACCTGGACCCCGACCGGCTCGCCTCGTTCGGCGTGACGGCGGCGCAGGTAAGCCAGGCGCTGGTCAATGTGAACAACAACCTGCCCGGCGGCCGGGTGACGGTCGGCGGCTCGGAGCGGTCGATCCGCACGCTCGGCGCGGCCGGGTCGATCCAGGAACTGGCCGACACCCGCGTTCCCATCGCCGGCGGCGGCAGCATCCGGCTGGCCGACCTGGGCCGCATCGAGGACAACTGGACCGAACCCCGCTCCCGCGCCCGCTACGACGGCCAGGAGGTGATCACCTTCAACTTCCTGCGCTCGCGCGACGCCAGCGAGGTGAAGACCGCCGTCCGGGTCCGCGAGGAGATCGCGAGGATCGACGAGGCCCATCCGGAGCTGTCGATCGAGCAGATCAACGCCAACGTCGAGTTCGCCGAGGAAAGCTACATCGCGTCTCTTGAAGCGGTCGGGCTCGGCGCTCTCCTGGCCGTCATCGTGGTGTGGCTGTTCCTGCGCGACTGGCGGGCGACGCTGATCGCGGCGGTGGCCATGCCGCTGTCGCTGATCCCCACCTTCGCGGTGCTGGAGCCGCTGGGCCAGTCGCTCAACATGATCACCCTGCTGGCGCTGTCGCTGACCATCGGGATCCTGGTCGACGACGCCATCGTCGAGATCGAGAACATCGTGCGCCACATGCGGGGCGGCAAGGCGCCGTACCCGTCAGCCATCGAGGCCTCCGACGAAATCGGCCTGGCCGTCGTCGCCACCACCGCGACCATCGTCGCCGTGTTCGCGCCGGTGGGCTTCATGCCCGGCATCATCGGCCAGTTCTTCAAGGCCTTCGCGCTGGCCGCCTGCGTCTCGGTGCTGTTCTCGCTGGTCGTGGCGCGGATGCTGACGCCGCTGATGGCCGCCTATCTGCTCAAGCACAAGCCTCACGAAGACAAGGATCCGCCCTGGATGACCAGCTACCTGCGCTGGCTGGGCTGGGCCCTGGCCAATCGCTGGAAGGTGTTCGGCATGGGCGTGGTGGTGTTCGTCCTGACCGCCATGATCACGCCGCTGGTGCCGGTCGAGGTGCAGCCGTCGGTGGACAGCGGCCGCGCGGCCTTCTCCGTCGAACTGCCGCCGGGCGCGACCCTTGACCAGACCGACGAGGTGGTCGCCCGTGTCACCCGTGACCTGCGCAAGCGGCCGGAGGTGACCAACGTCTACGCCTCGGTCGGCGGCAGCGAGGTCAACACCGCGACGGTGACGGCGGAGATGGTCGACAAGGGCGACCGCGAACTCAGTCAGAAGGAGTTCGTCCGCGAGATGGTCGACGCCTTCAAGACCGTACCGGGCGCGCGCATCGGCGTGCCCTCGCAGCTGGGCGGCGGCCCCACCGACGGCAGCGTGTTTTCCTATTCGATCCAGAGCGACGACGGCGACAAGCTGCAGGCGGCCGCCCGGGCGATCGAGCGCGACATGCGTGGCGTCGAGGGCCTGGCCAATGTCGTGAACACCGCCGCCATCGCCCGCCCGGAAATTCTCGTCACGCCGCGCGCCGACGAGGCCTCGCGGCTGGGCGTGTCGGCCGGGGTGCTGTCCCAGGCGATCCGCGTCGCCACGATCGGCGACATCGATCAGGCGCTGCCCAAGTACAATCTCGGCGACCGGCAGGTGCCGATCCGCCTGCGGCTGACCGAGGAAGGGCGCGAGGACATCTCCGTGCTCGAGAACCTTCGCGTGCCGACCGCGACCGGCGGCTCGGTGCCGCTCAGCGCGGTGGCCGAGGTCACCTACAGCGCCGGGCCCTCGCAGGTGAACCGCCTCGACCGCGCCCGGGTAGCCACCATCACCGCCGAACTGAACGGCATCACCAGCGGCGAGGCCACGGTCGCGGTCAACCGCCTGGCGTCGGTCAAGACCCTGCCCCCCGGCGTGACCAAGGGCATGACCGGCGACGCCGAGTTCCTGATCGAGATGGTGGTCGGCTTCGCCGGCGCCTTCGGCACCGGCCTGATCCTCATGTACGCGGTGCTGGCGCTGCTGTTCAAAAGCTTCACCCACCCGATCACCATCATGGCGGCGCTGCCGCTGGCGATCGGCGGGGCGTTCGTCGGTCTGCTGCTGATGGGCAGCACCTTCTCGATCTCCTCGCTGATCGGCATCCTGATGCTGATGGGTATCGCGGCGAAGAACTCGATCCTGCTGGTCGAGTACGCGCTGGAGGCCATCAAGGGCGGGATGAGCCGCGACGAGGCGCTGATGGACGCCGCCCACAAGCGGGCGCGGCCGATCCTGATGACCACCGTGGCCATGGGCGCGGGCATGGCGCCGGTGGCGCTGGGCTGGGGCGCCGACGTGGAGTTCCGCCAGCCGATGGCGGTGGCCGTGGTCGGCGGGCTGATCACCTCCACCCTGCTGTCGCTGCTCTACATCCCGGCGATCTTCACCATCATCGACGACATGCGGTCCTGGGGCCACCGGGGCCTCGACCGGATCTTCGCCAACCAGAAGGTGCTGAAGACGCCGGCCGGGTAGGGGTCATGGTTAACCGCGCGGTAAGGTTCGCGCCGCAAACCGGTCCCAATGGAATGGGAGTCTCCAGGCTCCTCATCTGACTCGGAGTCGTCCATGGACCGCCGCACCCTGATCCTCTCCGGAATGGCCGCCAGCCTCGGCGGCTGCGCCACAACCGGCAGCTCGGGCTACCAGGACGCGGGCGGCGCGCCGTCGCGCACCTACAGCTCCGACGAGATCGTCAACGCGACGTCCGACTTCCTGGGCGTGACGGCGGAGGCCGCCGGCGCGGCGATCGAGAAGATCTTCAAGGATAACGGCCAGCCCACCGGCTACATCGCCGGCGAGGAAGCCTCCGGCGCCATGACGATCGGCGCCCGCTACGGCCGCGGCCTGCTCTACATGAAGGAGCGGGAGACGATGGAGGTCTTCTGGCAGGGCCCGTCCATCGGCTTCGACGTCGGCGGCAACGCCAGCCGGGTCTTCACCCTGTGCTACAACCTGCACTATCCGGACATGGTCTTCCGCCGCTTCCCGGGCGTCGAGGGCTCGGCCTATGTGATCGGCGGGGTCGGCGTGAACTACCAGCGCGCCGACGGCATCACCCTGGCCCCCATCCGCGCCGGCGTCGGCCTGCGCCTGGGCGCCAACATCGGCTACCTCAGCTACAGCCGGCAGCGGAACATCATTCCGTTCTGAGTAGGACGCATCGCTCTCCCCGTGGGAGAGCTGTCGCCGCGGAGCGGTGACTGAGAGGGAGGCCTGGCGATCCGCAGGTTGGCCTCGGTTCTTCCCTCTCCGACCCGGCTCCGCCGGGCCACCTCTCCCAACGGGAGAGGACTTTTGCCTTCAGTGCTTGTCGGTCAGGCTGGCCAGCCAGTCCATCAGGGCCAGCAGCACGCCCGAGACCACGAAGGTCAGGTGGATGACCACCAGCCAGAGCATCTTGACCTCGTCGACCGTGGCGCCCTTGTCGGTCGCCTCCAGGAAGGCCTTGAGCAGGGCGATGGCCGAGATGGCGACGATCGAGGCGACCAGCTTCATCTTCAGGCCCGAGAAGTCGACGGTGCCCATCCACGACGGGCGGTCCTCGGTCTCGCCGATGTCCAGCTTGCTGACGAAGTTCTCGTAGCCCGAGAAGATCACGATCAGCACCAGGTTGCCGGCCAGCGACAGGTCGATGAGGGCCAGGGCCAGCAGGATCGCGTCCTCGGCGCTGGCGCTTCCGGCCAGCAGCACCGGGATGACGTGGAAGAGCTCCTGGAAGAAGATCACCACCAGCGCCAGCAGCGCGATGACCAGACCGACGTACATCGGCGCCATCAGCCAGCGCGAGGCGAACAGGCCCCGCTCCAGGATCGTCTCGAGTGTGGGTTTGGCGCTCATGGAACCTCCGGCTGCGATCTCTCTACTGGCCTGTCGCGGCGGCGGGAGCAAGGCCGCCGCGCCAGCCGAAGGCCAGCCGCCGCACGGACGGGCAGGCCTCCAGGCGACGGGCCAGCGCCTCGGCCTTGTGCTCGCCGGCGTCCTCGATCTCCAGGCGGATGGACAGGCCGTCGCCGACCGGCTCGGCCTCGATGCGCCGCAGCTTCGCCTGCAGGAAGGCCACCACGCCCAGCACCTTGACCAGGGCGTCGGGCTCGTTGGCCGCCCGCACGAGGAACAGCCGCCGTTTCTGATCGTCGTCGCTCATGACCGCCCCCATTGGTGCTCGACACGGGAGGACAGCACGCCCGGCAGATCGGCGAGCCGGTGGCACAGGCGCACCGCGCCGGCCTCGTCGAGCCGCTGCAGGCGCAGCACGCCCTCGACCAGGGCCCCGACGGCCTTGAGCTGCAGGTTGCAGACCTCGGCCCCGGAGGCGGCGAGGCCGTCGCGGACGGCGTCCAGGGCGGCGGAGACGTCATGGGCCGAGAACCGCAGCACGTGGCGGGCCTCGGGATCGGGAAGGTCTATGACTGAACTGGGGAGTGGCATGGTGTTGGTCCTTGTTTGAGAGGGGGACCGAATGACCGCACAGCAAAAACCCCGCGCCGTTTCCGGAGCGGGGCTTTCGAAGATCTTGCGATCAATCGGCGGTCGTTAAGACGCGCGCCTGCGCTCCGGTCCGGCGGGATCGGTCATAATCATCATGGTTTTGCACAGGACGCAGGCGGCGACGCTCACGCCCTTGGGCGCGGCGGTCATGTCAGCGATGTCGAAACGCGAAAGCATTCCGGCGAGGCTCCGTTGTGCAGGGGAAGGGATAGGCGGGAAGCGCGGGCGCGTCAAATCCTCCCCGCTCGCGGGGAGGGGGACCATGCGGAGCATGGTGGTGGGGCAGCGCCGACGTCAGGGGACTGGCCGCCGTGCACGGAGACGCATCCGGACGGCCTGCGCAGCCCCTCCACCGCGCGCTGCGCGGTCCCCCTCCCCATCTACGATGGGGAGGATTGTTCGAGCAGGTCCCACCGGTTCCCGTACAGGTCCTCGAACACGGCCACGGACCCGTAGGGCTCGCGGCGCGGCGCCTCGAGGAAGCGCACGCCGGCCGCCGTCATCCGGGCGTGGTCGGCGTCGAAGCTGTCGGTGTGCAGGAAGAAGCCGACCCGGCCGCCGGTCTGGTCGCCGATGCGGGCTTCCTGCTCCGGCGTGCTCGCCCGGGCCAGCAGCAGCACGGGGCCGCCGCCGGAGGGGGCGACGGCGACCCAGCGCTTGGAGCCCTGGTCGGCATCCTCGACCAGGGTGAAGCCGGCGACGCCCACGTACCAGGCGATGGCCTCGTCGTAGTCGCGGACGACCAGGGTGACGAGGCCGATCCGCGCGGTCATCCGCGCAGCTTGCCGCCCGCCTTGGCCGCCGCCGCCACGATCTGGGCCGACAGGGCCTCGATCTCGGCCTCGGTCAGGGTCTTGTCGCGCGGCTGGACGGTGACCTCCACGGCGACCGACTTCTGGCCCTCCGGCACACCCTGGCCCTGGTAGACGTCGAACACCCGCGCGCCGGCGATCAGCGCCTTGTCGGCGCCGACCACGGCCTTGACCAGGTCCCCGGCCGCCCTGCCCTCGTCGAGCAGGAAGGCGAAGTCGCGGCTCAGCGGCATCAACGGCGAGAGCGACAGCGCGCTCTTCGTCTTCGTGGCCTTCTTCTTGGGCTCGGGGATAGCCTCGACCCAGATCTCGAAGCCGTAGACCGGCCCGTCGACGTCCATGGCCTTCAGCACGGCCGGGTGCAGCTCGCCGAACTCGGCGATCACCGCCTTGGGGCCCAGCTGCAGACGCGCCGAGCGCCCGGGGTGCCACCAGGACGCTGCCGAGCCCTGCGCCGTCTGCAGGGAGCCGACGGGCGCGCCCATCTCCTCCAGCAGCGCCAGCAGGTCGGCCTTGACCGTGAACAGGTCCTCGGACGGCCGCTTGTCCCAGCCGCGCGGGGCGTGCGGGGCCAGGATGGCGGCCACGGCCAGCCGCTGATCCTGCGGCTCGTCGCCGGCGAAGACCGGCCCGACCTCGAACAGCGCCGTGTCCGGGAAGCCGCGCCGCGCGTTGCGGCCGGCCGCCTCGATCAGGTTCGGCAGGATCGAGGGCCGCATGGTGTCGATCTCGGCCGACATCGGGTTGGCCAGCACCAGCGCCTCGGCGCCGCCGCCGAACAGCCTGGCGACGGCATTGCCGGTGAAGGACCAGGTCAGCGCCTCGCTGTAGCCGGCCGCGGCCAGCGCCCGACGGGCGATGCGGGCGCGGTTCTGGCGAGCGGTCAGCACGCCGCCGGCCTGCCGCGGCGTCTCGGGCAGCGGGGTGGCGGGCAGGGCGTCATAGCCGGCGATGCGGGCCACTTCCTCGACCAGGTCGGCCTTGCCCTCGACGTCGCGACGCCAGGTCGGCGGGGTGACGCTGAGGGTGGCGTGGCCCTTGTCGATCTCGAAGCCGAGCTTGGCCAGGATATCGATCACCCCGTCGCGCGGAATGCTCAGGCCGGCGAGCTGGTGGACGTAGGCCGGGTCGAAGGCGATGGGTTCAGGGGCGGGCAGGGGCTCCCCGGCGACGACAACATCACTGGCCTCGCCGCCGCAGAGCTCGAGGATCAGGGCCGTGGCCAGTTCCAGACCCGGGACCACGAAATGCGTATCCACACCGCGGGCGAACCGGTACTGCGCGTCGGAGGTGATGCCGGTCGTGCGCCCAGTCTGGGCAGTACGGATCGGATCGAACCAGGCGCTTTCGACGAAGACATCGGTGGTTTCCTCCGAGCAGCCGGTGCTCTCGCCGCCCATGACGCCGCCCAGCCCGACAGGCCGTTCGCCGTCCGCGTCGGAGATGACGCTCATCTCCGGCGTCAGTTCATAGGTCTTGCCGTCCAGCGCGATCAGGTGCTCGTCGCCGTTGACGCCGTGGCGGCCCAGCCGCGCCTCGATCGTCGTCCCGACCAGCTTGGCCAGGTCGTAGACGTGCAGCGGCCGGGCGCGGTCGTAGCTGATCAGGTTGGTCACATCGACCAGGGCGTTGATCGGGCGCAGGCCGACGGCCTTGAGCCGCGCCTGCAGCCAGTCGGGGCTGGGGCCGTTCTTCACGCCGCGGATCACCCGGCCGGCGAAGATCTGGCAGGCGTCGCCGTCGACCTTGACGCTGATCGGGCAGGGGAAGGTCCCGGCGACCGGCTTGACGGCCGGAGTCTTCAGCCGGCCGACGCCGGCGGCGGACAGGTCGCGGGCGATGCCGGCGACGCCCAGCCAGTCGGGACGGTTGGGGGTGACCTCGAAGTCGATCACCGCTTCCTGGGCCAGCGCCACTGCGGCGGGCGTCCCGACCGCCAGGCTGTCGTCCAGCTCGAGGATGCCGTCCGATTCCTCGGCGGTCTCCATCTCGGCGGCCGAGCAGAGCATGCCGTTGGAGACCACGCCGCGCACCGGCTTCTCGACCAGGGTGACGCCCAGGCCCGGCACGTAAGCGCCGATCGGGGCGTAGATGGTGGTCAGGCCGGCCCGGGCGTTGGGCGCGCCGCAGACGATCTCCTTGCGGCCGTCGACGGTGTCGACCTGGCAGACGCGCAGGCGGTCGGCGTTGGGGTGCTGCACGGCCTCGACGATCTTCGCCACCGTGAAGGGGGCGAGTTTCGTCGCCGGATCGGTCACATGCTCGACCTCGAGGCCGGCCATGGTCATGGCCTCGACGACCTGCGCGACGCCGCAGCCGGTGTCGAGGTGGTCCTTCAGCCAGGAAAGCGTGAACTTCATTGGGCCTTACCGAGGTCGAGCAGTTGCTGAAGGAAGGTGGGCGCGCCGGTGAAGCCGACGCCGAAGAAATGGCCGCCCCGGAAGGTGCAGTCCTTGATCGGCAGGGCGCCGGTGACCGAGGTCGGGGACGCCGGATGCAGCACGATGTTGCGCATGTCGCCCTTCGAGGCGGTGAAGTTGACGCCGTCGAAGTTGCAGCCGTCGATGACCAGCAGCACCGCCGGCCCCTCGATGCGGCAGTCCCTGAACGTGACGCCGGTGATGATCGGCTGCTTCCTGGCGACCCGCGCCCGGTACAGTTCGAACAGGCTGACGGCGACGCCGTCGAAGACGTCCGCGCCGTAGTCGACGGGCTGCTTCCAGTCCTTCAGGGTCTTCATCAGCTCAGTCCCGTGGCCGGGTTGGGGGCGGCGAAGGCGCTGAAGCCGTAGTGGCCCAGCCAGCGCGTATCGCTCTCGAACATGTCGCGCAGGTCGGGCATGCCGTACTTCAGCATCCCCAGCCGGTCGATGCCGAGGCCGAAGGCGAAGCCTTGGTAGACGTCCGGGTCGATGCCGCAGTGGCGCAGCACGTTGGGATGCACCATCCCGCAGCCGAGGATTTCCAGCCAGTCGCTGCCCGTGCCGATGCGGACCTCGCCGCCGGAGCGGTCGCAGCCGACGTCCATCTCGGCGCTGGGCTCGGTGAACGGGAAGTGGTGCGGACGGAACCGCGTGACCACTTCCGGCGTCTCGAAGAACCGCGCGATGAAGGTCTCCAGCGTCCACTTCAGGTGGCCCATGTGGATGCCCTTGTCGATGACCAGGCCTTCCATCTGATGGAACATCGGCGTGTGGGTCGCGTCGCTGTCGCAGCGATAGGTGCGGCCGGGCACGACGATGCGGATCGGCGGCTCCATGCCGGTGGCGATCCACGGCGCCGGGGGCGGGGTGTTGGTCTTCTTCATCGACCGCACCTGCACCGGGCTGGTGTGGGTGCGCAGAAGCTTCCGTTCGCCGTCGGGGCTCGGGTTGAAGAAGAAGGTGTCGTGCATCTCCCGCGCCGGGTGCTTCTCGGGGAAGTTCAGGGCGGTGAAGTTGTTGAAGTCGGTCTCGATGTCCGGCCCTTCGGCGACGGAGAAGCCCATCTCGGCGAAGATGGCGATCATCTCGTCCTGCACCTGCATGGTCGGGTGCACCGAGCCCTTGCGGCGCGGCGGGGCGGGCAGGGTGAGGTCGAGGCGCTCGGCGGCGAGACGCCTGTCGAGCTCGGCGGCCTCGAGCGCGGCCTTGCGCTCGCCGATAGCGGTCTGCACGCGGTCGCGCAGACCGTTGATGGCCGGGCCGGCTTCCTTGCGCTCCTCTGGGCTCATCGAGCCCAGGGTCTTGAGCAGGCCGGAGATGGAGCCGGACTTGCCGAGCGCGGCGACACGAATGGCCTCCAGCGCGGCGACGTCGGGCGCGGCGGCGATCTGGGCCGACAGGTCGGCTTCGAGGGTGTTGAGATCGGTCATGACGGGCCGTGGTCTAAGCGGTTTTGGAGGGTGTTGGAACCGGGGTTTCCTGCTTCCGTCTTCCCGGCGAAGGCCGGGATCCAGACGCAGGCCGGGCCGGGGGGCTTCCGTGGACCCCGGCCTTCGCCGGGGAAACGGGCAAGCAGCAAGCAAAAAGCCCCCCGGCTCACACCGGAGGGCTTTTCAAGTTTCGGGGACTGTCGTCCCGTGACCTTAAGCCAGCGCGGCGCGAACCTTGTCAGCGATGGCCTTGAACGCGGTCGGGTCTTGACCGGCGATGTCGGAGAGGACCTTGCGGTCGATCTCGATGCCCGACAGGTCCAGGCCGTGGATAAACTGCGAGTAGGTGAAGCCTTCCAGACGCGCGGCGGCGTTGATGCGCTGGATCCACAGGCTGCGGAAGCTGCGCTTGCGGACCTTGCGGTCGCGGTAGGCGTACTGGCCGGCCTTGTCGACAGCGGCCTTGGCCGTGCGGATGGTGTTCTTGCGGCGGCCGTAGAAACCCTTGGCCTGTTCAAGAACCTTCTTGTGTTTGGCGTGGGCGGTGACGCCCCGTTTGACGCGAGCCATTTCTCAGCGCTCCTTCTTACAGGCCGTAGGGCAGGTAGGACTTGATCGTCTTCGTGTCCGAAGCGCTCATGACCTTCGTGCCGCGCTGTTGGCGGATGTACTTGCCGTTGTGGCTGATCAGGCGGTGGCGCTTGCCGGCGACGCCGGCCTTCAGCTTGCCGGTGGCCGTGATCTTGAAGCGCTTTTTGGCGCCAGACTTGGTCTTCAGTTTGGGCATTTTGCTCAGGGCCGGGGCCCTGTCCTCTGGAGAGACGCATAAAGAGCCGCCAAGGCATGCCATTTGGCCCGGCGGTTCAGGAAGGCGGGGCTAATACGCCAAAGGCCGGGCCAAGGCAAGCTCAGCCGCGCGGCAGGCGCGTCGGCGACGAGCCGTCCGGGCGCAGCAGCTCCAGCCCCGTCGCCGTGAAGCGAACCCGCATGTTGGCCAGACCATCGGCGGCGAACAGGCCCTTGTCGTCGAGGGGCGAGAGGCGGCGCTCGGCGCGCTCGGGCCTGGCCAGCCACAGGGCGCCGTCGCGCAGGGTCACCGTCGCCGGGCCATAGCGACCGGCCAGCGCCTTGAGTTGCGCGGCGGGCAGCGTCACCGGCCGAAGCCGCGCCTCCACCGCGACCTTCGCCCAGTCGTACTCGACCCTCTGGTCGTCCGTGGCCGTCGGGGCGGCGGCGAGCCGGACCAGCGCCCGCTGCAGCGCGACATCCAGCGCCTGCTCGGACGGGGTATCGACGTCGGGCTTTACGCCGACGGCCTCCCAGTTGGTTCCGCTGACCGCGTGCGCCGGCCGTCCGGTCGACAGGCTGAGCACGAAGCCGGGCGCGATCGGCAGCAGGTCGTTGTTGTTGGCCGCGCCCGCCGTGGTCTGGCCGATCAGCTCGCCGAGCCGGAACTGCTGGACATGGTAGACGAACTCCTCGGCCGCCGAGCCGCTGCCGCGGTCCATCAGGACGTACAGCGGCTTGCCGGTCAGCCGGCCCTGCGGAAGATAGGCGAGGGTCCGCGTCTGGGCGGGCGTTTCCGAGCCGCGCAGGAAAGTTTGCAACAGCACGTCGCCCTTCATGAAGTGGCTGATCAGGTACTGGACCGCCATGGCGTCGCCGCCGCCGTTGCCGCGCACGTCGATGACGATGGCGTCGCCGCCGGCCAGGAAGCGAACGGCGTCCTGGTAGGCCTGTCCCGTCTTGTCCTCGACCCAGTGGAACTGGCCGATCTTCAGATAGCGGATATTGCCGCCGAGGATCCTCATCGGTCAGGCCGTGGTGATCGCGGTCCGCCCGCTCGGCGATCAGCGCCGCCATGCCGGCTTCCGCGCCACCGTTCGGCGCGGAACTCGCGGCGAACTGCGCCGGATCGACGAACAGGTACATGTGCCGGTCGCCGCTGGATTGGGTGAGGTCCTCGCTGACCTTTTCGGCGAAGGCGGCCGGGTCGGCCAGGTCGTAGCGGCCGGACGTCCGGGCCTGTTCCAGCCGGTCGATGATCGCCTGCCGCCGCTCGGGGAAGACGTACTGCTCGCGCACCCTGGCCACGATGGCGTCGAGCGCGGCGGCCCGTTCGGCGGCCGACACCGTGGTGAAGCCGGCCGCGGCGGCGGGCGGAACGGGCGTTTGCTGGGCAAGCCCCGGCGCGGCGGTTCCGGCGAGGAGGAGCGCGCCGAGGGCGACGGCGAGAGGTTTCGACGTGATCATG
The DNA here is from genome assembly GCA_965283745.1 of Caulobacteraceae bacterium. Lineage (GTDB taxonomy): Bacteria > Pseudomonadota > Alphaproteobacteria > Caulobacterales > Caulobacteraceae > Caulobacter. Next base: position 201,084 of record CBDIPM010000005.1, on the reverse strand, counting down.
GGAGGTCCGTTCAGAGGATATCTTTGACGCGGGCCTGGATCGACTGGCGATCCAGGGCCCGGGAGAGGCTTTGGAGTTCGTGGAGCAGGCCGGGCGCCTCGTCGGCCAGCATCCGGGCGGTCGCGGCGTTGATGGCGTCCCACAGCGGCTGCAGTTGCAGCGCCGTGGCGGCGCCCTTCGGGGTCAGGGTGAGGACATGGCGCCGGCCGTCGCCTGGATCGACGCGGGTCTCGATCAGCCCCTCGCCGATCAGGGCCGAGCGCACCTGACTCACCGCCGCATGGGTGATGTCGAGTTGCTGGGCCAGGTCGCCGACCGTGGCGGGGCCATCTTCGCGCAGGCAGGTGAACACCGCGTACCAGCGCGGCTCGAAGCATGCGCCCGCCTCGCGGTAGAGCGCCTGGACGTCGCGGTCGAGCCGTTCGACGAGCTTGCGCAGTCGGGAGCCGAACGCCTTGCTGGAGGGGGTTTCCGTGTCGCTCATGGGCTTATCTGTAAGCGCTGACGGATTGCCCCGACAAGAGACGGCAACATGAATTCGCGCTCATGATCGACGCGTGGTGGCGCGCCGTCAGGTTGGCGGGTTGTGCTTCAGCAGGAAGGCCACCAGCGCCTCAAGCATCTGCTGACGCGTGGCGGGCCGGGTCAGGTAGTGGTCCTCGCCGGTCAGGGTGACCAGCTCGACGGGCTTGCCGGCCTTGCGCAGCGCGTCAGCCATCAGCACCGACTGCTCGTAGGGCACGGTGACGTCGTCCTTGCCGTGGATCAGCAGCAGCGGCGCATCGGCCGAAGCGGCCTGGCGGGCCGGCGAGATCTGCACCAGCACCGGATCGGAGCCGTTGCTCGTGCCCCAGAAGCGGTTCCAGTAGCGGACGGCCTCCGACTTCTCGCCGGACCGGTCCGCGCGCCAGTCGAGGAAGCGCGGCAGGTCGGTCACCGGCGCCACCGCGACGGCGCAGCGATAGACGTCGCGCTCCAGCGTGACGCCGGCCGTCGCGGCGTAGCCGCCGTAGCTGGCGCCGACGATGCAAACCCGCTTCGGGTCGATCAGTCCCTCGGCCGCCAGGGCGCGGACGCCGTCGGAAAGGTCGGTCTGCATCTTGCGGCCCCACTCGCCGTAGCCGGCGACCTGCAGCTCCGGCGTGACCCCGGCCGAGCCGCGGAAGTTCGGCTGGAACACCGCATAGCCGCGCGAGGCGAGGGCCTGCGCCCACCAGTCGAAGGCGATCACGTCGCGGGACGCGGGGCCCCCGTGCGGCAGCACGACCAGCGGCAGGCCCTTGGCCTCACGGCCCGGCGGCAGCGTCAGGTAACCCGGGATCTCCATCCCGTCGGCCGCCTTGAAGCGCCAGGCCCGTGTCGCGGCGACGGCTTCGGGCGGGACGGCCGGATAGGCGTCGCCAATGATGTCGGCCTTCTTGTTCGCGAGGTCGACCAGGTAGTGGATGCCCGGGTTCTGCGGCCCCTCGACGAAGACGGCGATCTTCTGCCAATCGACGGTCCACGACTCGAGGGCGACGCGCTGTCCCTTGAAGGTGCGCAACACCTTCTCCCACGAGGCCTTGGCGACGGGGTCCAGCATGACTGTCCGGGTCTCGTCGTCGGTCCAGGTGGCCCCGATCAGGCCAGAGGTCGAGGGATCGACCACCAGCCCGTCCCAGTTGTGATCTTCGGGCAGAGCCGGCGCCGGGACGCCGTCGGCGCCGACGGCGATGAACTGCGACCCCTTCTCGCCCGGGACGCCGATGATCATCTTCTGACCGTCTGCGCTGAGCGCCATCAGCGAGGGCGAATCGAGGGCGGCCGACATCTGGAACACTTCCGGCCAGCCCGAGCGTCCGCGGCGCAGCGCGGCGCCCCAGCCGCCGCGGGAGCCGTCGTATCGCGACCGGGCGGCGGCGATTCCGTCGGCGCCGATCAACCAGCCCTCGCCGTCGAGGGTGGTGAACTCCGGCGTCGTCGCCGTGCCGTCGGCGACCGACACGCGCGCCAGCAGGAACCGCGGCGTGCCGACGTTGGAGATCACCGTGAAATAGGCGAAGGGCTCGCCATTGATGATCCGGACGGTCGGTCGCGAGAAGATCATTCCGTAGGCGTCGGGCACCCGCCCGGAGAGGTTGATGATGCGTTTCCTTGAGATGCTGAACGACTGCGCTGTCCAGAAGGTGGACTTCGGCCAGCCGATCTCGGGCAGCGATCGCGTCTGGGTCGTGGTGATGACGATGTCGTCGTTGCCGGCCCAGATCAGGTCCTGAACATCGACCTTGCCCAGGTCCATCATGGCCAGCAACTGGCCGTCCACGGTCTGCAGCACCAGTTTGCGGTTGTCGCCGGACACCCCGATGAAGGCGAAGCGCGAGCCGTCGGCCGACAGGGTCACCTCGGAGATCGCCGGCAGGGCGCCGTAGGCGGACAGGGGCGGCGGCTCGGCCGCCGCGCGCGCGGGCGCGGAAAACCCGAACGCCACCATCATCGCCGCAACGGCGATCCAGACACCAGTACGCATCACGCTACTCCCCCCAGGAACCCCTTCAGCCTAGGCGAGCATGCGGGGGGAAGACAAGTCACGCCGAGCGGCGCATCGCCTTGCTGACCCGCCAGGCCATGAACAGGGCCGGGATGCACAGGCCGGCCGCCACCGCGAACGGGGCGCTGGGGCCGAGGTTCATGAACAGCGGCGCGGCCATCAGCGGGCCGATGATCCGGGCCAGGGCGCCGGCGGCGGTGTTCAGCCCCATCATCTCGCCCTGCCGCTCGGGCGAGGCGGCCTTGGAAATGATGGCGGCGATGTTGGGGAAGGCCAGCGACTGGCCCAGCGCCACGGTGACCATGCCGACCACCGCCAGCTGCCAGGTCGGCACGAACGGCTGCAGCGCAAAGCCGACGAAGATCAGCGCCAGCCCGATCATCAGGGTCGTGGTCTCGCCGATCCGCCGGGCCATGAAGCCGGTCAGGAAGCCCTGGGCGCTCGCCGCGGTGATGGCGATGGCGAAGAAGCAGAAGCCGATCTCGCGTGGACCCCAGCCGAACTTCGCCTCGGCCCACAGGCCGAAGGTGGCCTCCATGCCCGCGAACCCGGCCATCGAGATCAGGGTCACGGTCAGCACCCGCCAGATGATCGGGTGGGCCAGGGCGTCGTTCAGCCCGGCCAGCCGCGCCCGGCGCGGGGCGTCCTTGTGGCCGTGGCGCGTCTCGCGCACGAACAGGAAGATGCCGACGCCGGCCGCAAGGGCCAGGGTGGCGGCGAAGAACAGCGGCGGCCGGAAGCCGGCCACGCCCCGCTCGGCATGGGCCAGCAGGCCGCCGATCGTCGGGCCGGTCATGAAGCCCAGGCTGAAGGCCGCGCCCATCAGGCCCAGCCGCCCGGCGCGCCGGTCGGGCGGGGTGACGTCGGCGATATAGCCCTGGATGGTCGAGATGTTGCCGGTCAGCACCCCGCCGGCCAGCCGGATCAGGCAGGCCACCCACAGGTTGGGTGCGAAGGCCAGCAGCACATAGGTCAGGGCGTTGCCGAAGATGGTGATCATCAGCACCGGCCGCCGGCCGATGCGGTCCGACAGCCGGCCCCAGATCGGCTCGGCGAAGAAGTTGCCGACCGAATAGGCGGCGAACAGCACGAACACCTGCCAGTCCGGCGCGCCGAACGACTTGGCGTAGAAGGGCAGCAGCGGAATGATCACGCCGAAGCCGGCGATGTTGATGAACACCACCGACAGCAGGACGTAGAGCGCCTTGCTGTCCCCCTTGGCCGGATCGGCGGGGGCGGTCACGGGGGGCTGGTCGGACGCGGGCATGAGGCAAGGGGCTCTACGCCCGTCGGCGGCTGGTGGCAAATCGGTGCGGGGGCGGGGCCGGTTGCCGCCCCCTGCCGGCGCGCATCAGGCGCCGGGGCCCGGGCGGTCCTTGTCCTGCGGCTCCAGCCAGCCGTGCTCCAGCAGGCGGAGCCGCGTGTTGACGCCCAGAAGAAACGTGGTCGACCAGGCGAACAGCATGACGCCGTTGGCGGCCTCGATCGCGCTCAGGAGTCGCCAGCGCGGCGACAGGACGATGTCTCCAAAGCCCAGCGCGGCGAAGGTGACGGTCGAGAAGTACAGGGCTTCCTCGAGGGTGCGCATCTCGCCCAGCAGCAGATAGAGCGATGCGTAGAACCAGATCTCGATCGTATGAAGTCCGAACAGGCCGAAGACGACCAGCAGGATCAGAGCCGCCTGGTGCGTGTGGCTGGTATGAGGCCGCAATCGCTTGCCGCCACTTCGCATCAGGTAGGTCAGAAGGATCAGACCCCAGAAGTGAACCAGCACGGTGCCGGCGACCATGCCGGTCGCCAGAGCGAGATTAGCGATCAACTGGACCATTTCGGGGGACATGGGTGGTTTGCGTACACCATCCCGGCCGTGTTGGCATTGGGTCCTCGCCGGACAGCCCTCCGGGCTGTCCTGAAGACAGGGCGAGGACGGGCGTCACGCCGGCGGGTTGTGCGTCTCGAGGAAGGCGACGATGGCCTTCAGCATCTGAAGCCGGGTGTCGCCGCGGGACAGCCAGTGATCTTCGCCCTGAAGGGTGACCAGTTCCACGGGCTTACCGGCCTTCTTCAGGGCGTCGGCCATGATCCGGCTCTGTTCGAACAGTACGACTGTGTCGTCCTTGCCGTGGACCAGAAGCACAGGAACATCCGCTTTTGCAGCCAGCTTCGCGGGGGAGAGGGCGTCCAGGTCAGGATCCTTCCGCCCGTCGACGCCGAGGAACCGCGACCAGTAGCGCAGGGCGCTGTTCTCACTCGAGCCGTATGCCTGCCGCTCGGCCTCGAGAAACCGCCTCAGGTCATACACACCGGCCACGGCCGCCGCGCACCGGTAGACGCCTGTCTCCAGCGTCACCCCTGCCAGGGCCGCGTAGCCGCCGTAGCTGGCGCCGACGATGCAGACGCGCCGGGGATCGATCGTGCCCTTGGCGGCGAGAGCGCGCACGCCGTCGGAAAGATCGGTCTGCATCTTGCGGCCCCATTCGCCGTAGCCCGCCTCCAGAAATTCGACGCCCAGCCCGGCCGACCCGCGAAAGTTCGGTTGCAGGACGGCGTAGCCGCGGGAGGCGAGGGCCTGCGCCCACCAGTCAAAGCCCGGCTCGTCACGAGTGGCAGGACCGCCGTGCGGCAGGACGACCAGCGGCAGATCCTTGGCGGCCTTGCCGCGCGGCAGCGTCAGGTACCCGGTGATGGTCAGGCCGTCGGCAGCCTTGTAGGAGAAGGCGCTTACCTCGGAAATGTCCGCCGGCTTGAGAGCGGCGTACTCGTCGCCCAGCCAGGCGGCGGACTTTCGGTCGAGATCGACGAGCGCGTAGGCGGGCCCCTCCACCGGACTGTCGACCAGCACCACGATCTTGCGGCGGTCATCGGACCACGAGATCAGGTGGACGCGATCAGTCGCCGGATAGGCCTTGACCACGCCCTTCCAGACGGCGTCGTCGCGCGGGTCGTAGAAGCTGTAGCGATAGTCGTCGCCGACCAGTCCTGCGGAACCGATAAGGGCCCAGCTGACCGGGTCGTGGATCAGGTCTTCATACAGCGCCGTCGTCATCGTCGGACCGCCGCCCTCGGGAGCGTACGCCTGGAGGATCGGCTTTCCGTCCTCGCCGGTGGAGCCCACGAGGACCGACTTTCCGTCCCGGCCCAGGCCCCCCAGCCACGGCCGGTCGATCAGCAGCGTCGCCTCCTCGACGGTCCGCCAGGACCTGCCGGACCTGAGCCGCAGCTTCCACGCCCCGCTCTTCTGATCGTACTCGGTCTGGGCGGCGGCCAGTCCGTCGGCGCCGACTACCCAGTCGTTGGTGTTTTCCTCGCCGTCCTCGATGATTCGCGTCACGCCGGACTTCAGCTTGACCCGGAACAGGCCCACCCGGCCCCGGTTCTCCACGAAGTTCATGCCCTCGACAATGGCCACCAGCTCGCCCTCGAACATGCGAACGCGCGGCAGGGACAGCACGACGTTCATCGAGTTTTCGGCGCGGTCCATCAGGCCGCGTTGACGCTTGGTCGCCAGGTCATAGACGATCGTGATCATGTATTCGCGGCGCGGGCCTGTCAGGTCGCGGACCAGCGCGGTTTGCGAGGTGGTGACGAGCAGATAGTCGGACCCGGCCCATCGGATGTCGCGAATCTTGGTGTCGCCGGCCCGCACGCCGCCGATGACCTTGTTGTCTTCCAGACGCCGGATGACGATCACACGGTTCTCGCCGTCGGTCATGGCGACGGCGATCATCGTCCCGTCGGGCGAGAGGCGAACTTCCTCCATCAGAGGGAGGCGGCCGTAGGTTTCAAGCGGTGCAGCGGCGACTGGGCCGGTGAACAGCAGCAGGCCGAGCCAGGCCGCGGCCAGCCCGGCCGATATCCGCGAGAGAATGTTCATAAGCCCCCCAAGGCACGCACTGATCGCAACCTAGCCGGGAGAAGCGGCCCGCTGAAAGGGCCTGAATGCAAAACGCCCCGGCCTTGCGGTCCGGGGCGTTTCGTCATTCTCGATGGTGAAGCCTAGCGCGGGGCCAGGATCATGATCATCTGGCGGCCTTCCATGCGGGGCTCGTACTCGACCTTGGCGATCTCGTCGAAGTCCGCCTTCACCTTGAGCAGCAGTTTCATGCCGAGCTCGGGGTGGGCCATTTCACGACCGCGGAAGCGCAGGGTGACCTTCACCTTGTCGCCTTCGTCGAAGAAGCGATGCATGGCCTTGGCCTTCACTTCGTAGTCGTGGATGTCGATGTTGGGCCGGAGCTTGATTTCCTTGAGCTCGACGACCTTCTGCCGCTTGCGCGCCTCGTTCTTCTTCTTCTGCTCCTGGAACTTGAACTTGCCGTAGTCCAGGATCTTGCAGACGGGCGGATTGGCGTTGGGGACAATCTCGACGAGGTCCAGACCGACCTCTTCAGCCGCCTCGAGGGCCGCGCTGATGGGCATCTCGCCCTGCTTCTCGCCGTTCTGATCAATCAGAAGAACGCGGGGGACGCGAATGTCTTCGTTCATGCGCGGCCCGTCTTTCACGGGCGGCGTATTGTTGGGACGGCGAATAGGCGGAGCTCCGACAGCTGTTTGCACAAAAGGACGCGGCCCGCCGAAGCGTTCCACGTCGATGCAGAGATATATGACCGCGACCCCCGCCGCGATCAAGCGCCGTGCGGCCACAGTCTGTGGAAGAAAGGTCGGGGTCCCTACCGGGGCAGCAGCGAGTTGGCCGCCGCGGCCACCGTTTCGACGGTCAGCTGATCGAGGCTTTTGGCCTGCAGCACCGCGACATGGCCGCGCGGGGCGGTCAGCAGGGCGTCCGGCTCGTCCTCGACCACGGCGATGGTCGGGGCCCCGGCGGCGGCGATCAGGTGCATCGGGCCGGTGTTGTTGCCGACCGCCAGCACGCACCGGGCGCCGAGCACGGCGATCTGGGCGAAGTCGGTGCGGCCGGTCAGGTCGCGGGCGTTGCCGGCCACCTTCTGGATGTGACGGGCCAACGCGCTTTCCTGCGGCCCGCCGATGATGACGATGTCATAGCCGCGCTCGCGCAGCAGTCGGCCCAGCTGGGCGTAGCGGTCGACAGGCCAGCGTTTTTCCGGCCGGTTCTCGACCCCGCCCGGCACCATCAGCACGAAGGGCCGGGCGCCTGGCGCCGGCCACCGGTCGCGGCTCCTGGGCGCGCCGCAGGATCCAGCTGAGGTCGGGCGCCGGCGCATCGCCCGCGGCGACGGGCGCGTCCGGCCAGATGCCGGCGACCTGCAGCTGCTCGGCCTGGCGCTCCAGGGTGTGCATCTCGTGACGGCGCGGATTGCGGTGGCGCAGGCGTGCGCCGGCGGCCGTGCCCGACCAGACCGGCGGGAAAGGCCGCAGCATGGCGAACAGGGTGTTGGACCAGCGCGAGCATTCCAGATCATAGACCCGCTCGAACTTCTCGCGCTTGATCCAGCCGCGCACGCGCAGCCAGTCGCCGGGCCCGATCGGCCGTTCCTCGGCCTCGACCTCGTTGAAGTAGGGGCTGACCTTGGCCAGAGCCGCGAATTGCGGGCGGGTGAGGAGGGTGATGCGCGCGCGCGGATGCGCCAGGCGAATCCGCTTCATCGCCGCCAGCGACAGGACGAACTGTCCGATCGACCCCGCCTGGATGACGAGAATTTCTTCAGTTCCTTGCTCAACGCCGGGCCTCCAATACGCGAGCATAGACCTCAAGAGTTGCCTCGCACATGGCGTCGACCGAATAAAGCCGCCTCGCGCGGGAGGCGGCCTGCTCGCCCATCGCGCGTCGGCGGGGTCCGCCGGCGTCCAGAGCGTGGGTCATCGCCCTCGCCCAGGCCGCGGCGTCGCCGGGCGCCGCGCGCCAGCCGGTCTCGCCCTCGATCAGGGTCTCGCGCGCCGCGCCGTGGTCGGAGACGATCACCGGCCGCTCCATGACCTGCGGCTCGACAGCGGCGCGGCCGAAGGACTCCGGCTTGAGGGTGGGCAGCAGGGCGACATCACAGGCCATGTAGGCGGCCGGCATGTCATCGCAATGGCCGACCACCTTGACGATGCCGGTCAGGCCGGCCCCGGCGATGGCGGCCAGGATCTCCCGGCGGTACTCGGTGCGACCCTGGTCGTCGCCGGCGAAGATGACGACGAAGTCGTTGCGGCCGGCGGCCTTCATGCGGGCGGCGGCCTCGATGATCGACAGCTGACCCTTGATGCGGGTCAGGCGACCGGCGAGCAGGAAGACCAGCTTGTCCGTCGGCACGCCCCAGGCGGCGCGCAGCGCCTCGACGCGGGCGGGGTCGACCTTGCGCGGGTCGAATCGGGAGAGGTCCACGCCGCGCGGGATGGTCACCACCCGCGCCGGGTCGATGCCGTGTTCGGCCAGGATGTGGTCGCGGGTGTAGTCGGAATTGGCGATGACCAGGTCGCCGCGGGTCATCACCGCGTTGTACCAGCGCTTGAGACTGTTCTTCGCCTGATAGACGCCGTGATAGGTGGCGATGAACGGCACGCCGGTGGTGTGGGCCGCCCACAGGGCGCTGTGGGCCGGCGCCCGGCTGCGAGCATGGACCAGACTGACCTTCTCCTTGCGGATCAGGTCGATCAGCCGGGCGGCGTTGCCCAGCATGACCAACAGGTTCTTCGACTGCACCGGCATCTGCGCCAGGCGGCCGCCGTCCTCCTCCAGCCGCGCGACCATGCGGCCGCCGCGGGCGGCGACCAGCGCCCGGCCGCCGGCCTGGATCACCGCGTGGGCGACGTCGATGGTTGTCTGCTCGGCTCCGCCCGTCTCGAGTTCGGGGGTCACCTGCAGCAGCGTGAAATTGGCGGGGAGTGTGCTCACCGCCCTTGCATAACCTGTTCACCCGGCAGGTAAACTGTCGCCATCAAGATGACAGGGTGCGCATGGGCGAGACATCGGGCTTTCTGGATCGCGGCGACGGCGAGCGCGTCGCCTGGCGGAGGGTCGACGGGGTCGGGCCGACGGTGGTCTGGCTGGGCGGCTTCATGTCCGACATGGCCGGGACCAAGGCCCAGGCGCTGGCCGACCGGGCGTTGGCGACCGGCCGGGCCTTCCTGAGGTTCGACTACCTGGGCCACGGCGAGTTCAGCGGTGCGTTCCGGGACGGCACGATCAGTCGCTGGCGCGAGGACAGCCTGGCCGTGATCGAGGCCCTGACCGACGGGCCGCTGGTGCTGGTCGGCTCCTCGATGGGCGGCTGGATCAGCTGCCTGGTCGCGGCCGTGATTCCCGAGCGCCTGCAGGCGCTGGTGCTGATCGCGCCGGCCGCGGACTTCACCGAGGCGCTGATGAAGCCGGGCTTTCCGCCAGAGGCCTTCGAGGCGCTCGACCGTGATGGCGAGTGGATCCGGCCCTCGCTCTACGACGACGGCGGCTATCCGATCACCCGCGCGCTGCTGGAGGACGGCGCGAGGTGGTCGATCCTGCCCGGGCCCGTGCCCATCGAAGTTCCCGTGCGCATCCTGCAGGGCCGCGAGGATCCGGACGTGCCCTGGCTCCATGCGCTGGAACTGGCCAATGCGATCAAGGGCGAGGACGTGGTGTTCACCCTGATCAAGGACGGGGATCACCGCCTGAGCCGGCCGCAGGACATCGCGAGGCTGCTGACGGCGGTGGAGGAAGCAACTTCGACCGCTCGCTAGACAGGGCTCTAGTTGAGTGGAGCCTTGATGATTTCTCGATTGGCGAGACGCAACACGGCCATCAATCGACGCACCACCCTGTCTCGCGCGACGCTTTCAGGAGCTATGAAGATATCAACATGCGAGGCGTATCTTAGGTGGTTCCAGCCGTAGAGTTTTCCCAAGTACGAAAGCTCGTCAGTCAATTTCTTTCGAGGTGGATTTAGCGAGTACTCCTTCAGGCAGATCCGATAGAGTTTCGAGACATCATGACCGTAGCTTCGAAGCTTGGGTCCATGGCTTTCGTAGTCCCTCAACAGCAGTAGCGCTTTCGCGACGATTTCGACGCTCTGCATCCAGAGGTTCAGAACCACAAAGTCGTCGCTGCCGCCGTTGCGGCGAAGCAGCATGGCCGCTGCAGCAAAGTTCATCCCCCGCCTGAGCATGAACCGCGCGCGGAGTTGCTCGGCGTACGGCGTTGCTCGCAAACGACCGGATGCTGAGACGACCTTCGGCACGCGAGTTAAACCCCTAGCCCCAGAACGCCCCAATCCGCGCCGCCTCGGCCTGGCCCTGGGCGAACCCCGCCCGGGCGATGGCCTCGCGGTTTGAGCTGTCCATGAGGTTCATGCCGAAGGCCGCGCCGCAGGCGTCGTCGGGGATGATCAGCTGAGCCTCGCCGCCGTGCTCGCGGATGACCTCCATCTCGCGTTCCAGCCCCGGCATCATCAGCGGGCGCATCATCGGCGGGGCGACGGCGACGATGACCACCTTGCCGTAGCCCTTCGCCATGTCGGCGTTGGTGCCCGAGCGCATGCCGCCGTCCATGTAGCGTCGGCCCTCGATGGTGATCGGCGGGAAGATGCCAGGCACCGAGCAGGAGGACGGCACGGCCAGCCGCAGGGGCGCGGCGGTGTCCTTGTTCCAGACCAGGAACTCGCCGGTCGCCGTGTCGATGGCGGTGCAGGCGTATTTCTCGGGCCAGGGATGCTCCAGCTCGGCCAGGGCGCCGAAGCCGGAGATGAACACCGCTTCGCTGGCCGTCTGCGCGCCGAGCGCAAAGGCCCCGAGCTCGACCATCAGCTCGACGGGCATCGGCTGGCCCGGCGGGCGGCGGGCCATGATGGCCATCAGCGGCATGAGGTCCGGCGCCGGACGGCCCGAGGCGGCCTGGGCCTCCTTCGCGGCGGCGGCCGCCGCGAACTCGGCGTGCAGCAGGGCGTCCGGCTGGCGGCCCAGCGCCAGCTGCGAGCCGACCACCGAGCCGGCCGAGGTGCCGAGGATGAAGTCGGCGTGGTGGAGGGCGACGCCCGCCTCTGCCAGTCCCGCGATCAGCCCGGTCTCCCAGGCGATCCCCACCGGACCGCCGCCGCCCAGAACCAGCGCCTTGCTCATGTCTCGTCCCCTGCCTTTTCGGCAGCGTAGATCGCCGCCAGCCCCTCGCGATAGGTCGGAAACGCCGGCCGCCAGCCCAGCTCGGCTTTCGCCCGGGCGTTGGAGACCCGCTTGTTCTCGCTCCAGAAGCGCCGGGCCATCGGGGGCAGGGCGGCCTCGTCGTACGGAACCGTCTCCGGCGGCGCCACGCCCATCAGCGCGCAGGCGAAGGCGTTCAGCGCGTGGGGCGGGGCGGGATCATCGTCGCAGAGGTTGTAGGCGCGGCCGGCGTGGGGGTGGGCGATAGAGGCCTCCAGCGCGCCGGCGATGTCCTCGACATGGATGCGGCTGAACACCTGGCCCGGCTTGACCAGATTGCGGCTGCGGCCCTCGCGCAGACGGTCGAAGGTCGAGCGGCCGGGGCCGTAGATGCCGGGCAGCCGGAAGACCTGGACGGTAAGGCCCATGCCGCGCCCGACCTCCAGCCAGTCACGCTCGGCGGCGACGCGGCGGGCCGCCTCGGTCGAGCGGGCGGACAGGGGCGTGGTCTCGAACGCCCAGCGCCCCTCGCGGTCGCCGTAGACGCCGGTGGTGGAGAGGTAGCCGATCCAGTCGGGGAAGGCGTTGGCGCGCGCCATGGCGGGAACCAGCGCCGCCAGCGCCGGGCAGCCGTGGTCGTCCGGCGGCGGGGTGACGAGGATGGCGTTCATGGGCGGGGCGGCGACCAGCGCCTCGCGGTCGGCCGAGTTATGGGGGTGACCCCCGCGGCCCGAGCCGCGTCGGCCGAGGCCGGCGAGCGCACGGCGGCCCAGACGTCCCAGCCCTTGCCGCGCAGCCGCCGCGCCAGCGCCTGGCCGGTGTAGCCGAAGCCGAAGATCAGCAGGTTGGGCAAGCGCCGGATCCTCCCGCGCGACGAAGCAGCCGCACGGGAGGAGTAGCGGGTGGGTGGAGTGGGGCCAAGCGCCTACGCCACCGTCAGCGACACCTCGATGTTGCCCCGCGTGGCGTTGGAGTAGGGGCAGACCTGGTGGGCGGTCTCGACCAGCTTCTGCGCCGCCTCGCGCTCCAGGCCCGGCAGGCTGACGGTCAGTGCGACGGCGAGGCCGAAGCCGCCCGTGGCGTTGGGGCCGATCCCCACTTCCGCGGTGACCGCGCTGTCGGCGACGGTCACGCCCTGCGACCGGGCCACGAAGCGCAGGGCGCTGTCGAAACAGGCGGCGTAGCCGGCGGCGAACAGCTGCTCGGGGTTGGTCGCGCCGGCCGTGCCGGGGCCGCCCAGGGCCTTTGGGGTGGCCAGCGTCACGTCGAGGACGCCGTCGTCGCTGCGGGCCGTGCCGTCGCGGCCGCCCGAGGCGGTGGCGGTCGCGGTGTAGAGGATGCTCATGGTCGATCTCCAAAATGATTGTGCACAATCTAATTGGATACGATCTTCAAGTTTGCAATGGGGCTAGGCGACATTATCTTCCGCATCATGTCCGACGCCCCCGAGACCCCGACGCCTGACGAGGCGCTGAAGCTGTCCAACCAGCTGTGCTTTCCGATCTACGCGGCGGCGAACGCCATCCAGAAGGCCTACCGCCCGCACCTGACGCCGCTCGGCCTGACCTATCCGCAGTATCTGGTGATGCTGGTGCTCTGGGAGCGCGACGGCCTGTCGCTGGGCGACATCGGTCGCCGGCTGCATCTGGATTCCGGCACCCTTACGCCGCTGCTCAAGCGGCTTGAGAGCGCCGGACTGGTCACCCGCCGCCGCGCCGAGCGGGACGAGCGGATGGTGCTGATCGCGCTGACGGAAGCGGGCAGGGCGTTGAAGGCCAGGGCCGAGCCGATCCCGTTCAAGCTGGCCGAGGCCATGCATCTGGAGCCGGCGCAGGCGCTGGCGCTGAAGGAGGGGCTGGAGGCGTTGTTCGCCTGACGCTCATGCTCTCCCCTTGGGAGAGCTGTCGTGGCGGAGCCACGACTGAGAGGGAAGCGCCGGCGAAGACGTCAGGGCCGCACATCCCTCTCCGACCCGGCTCCGCCGGGCCACCTCTCCCACAGGGAGAGGATGGCTACCCCAGCAGCTCCACAATCGCCTTCCGCGCCGCGGCACCGAGGTCCTCGCGCTGCAACGCGAACGCCACGTTCGCCCGCAGCAGGCCGATCTTGTCGCCGCAGTCGTAGGTCGTTCCCTCGTACTCCAGCGCGTGGAAGCTCTCGATGGCCATCAGGCGGAACATGGCGTCGGTCAGCTGGATCTCGCCGCCGGCCCCCTTCTGCTGGTCGGCCAGCAGCTTGAAGATTTCCGGCTGCAGGATGTAGCGGCCCGAGATGAACAGGTTCGAGGGCTCGGTCCCCGGCGCGGGCTTTTCGACCATGCCGGTCATGCGGTTCAGCCGGCCGTCCTGGCCGTCCAGCGCCACGATGCCGTACTTGTGGGCCTCGCCCTCGGGGGCCGGCTCGACGACGACGATGTTGCCGCCGACCTTGTTGTAGGCGTCCATGGCCTGGGCCAGCGCCGGACGCTGAGGCGCGTGCATCAGCATGTCCGGCAGCATGATCGCGAACGGCTCGTCGCCGATGATGTCGCGGGCGCACCAGATGGCGTGGCCAAGGCCCAGCGGGGCCATCTGGCGCACGAAGCTCATCTCGCCGGGTCGAGGCAGCTCGCCCTGGATGTCGGCCAGCATGTCCAGCTTGCCCTTGGCCTGCAGCTGGCTCTCCATTTCGATGTGATGGTCGAAATAGTCTTCGATCGCGCCCTTGCCGCGACCGGTGACGAACACGAAGTGCTCGATCCCCGCCGCGCGGCCCTCGGCCACGATGTAGGACAGGATCGGCCTGTCCACGACGTTGAGCATTTCCTTGGGCGTGGTCTTGGCGCCGGGCAGCACGCGCGTGCCGAGGCCGGCGACCGGAAGGACGGCTTTACGGACAGGTTTCATGGGCTCCGAGGTAACCGAGAGGGACGGATAAATCTACTGGCGGCGCAGGAACATCACGGCGCGACAGTAGTTGCGGAAAGAACGAACATCTTCCGGAGATCGGTCCATGAACAAGCTCGCATCCCTCCTGCTCTTCGCCGGCGGCGCCGCGTTCGCCCTTGCCGCGCGCCGCGGGTCCAACGGCGTCGAAAGCGGCGCCTCGCCGGCGTCCGGCGAAGCCACGCCGCCGCCGACGCCGTCCGCCGCCACCTGGCAGTCCGCGCCGGACGTCACGATGGCTCCCTCGCCGACGCCGTCTCTCTAGCCGCTACTCGACCGTCACCGACTTGGCGAGATTGCGCGGCTGGTCGACGTCCGCGCCCTTCAGCACGGCCACATGGTAGGCCAGCAGCTGGATGGGCGCCGACATGATCAGCGGCGCGATCAGCGGATCGCTGGCCGGGGCCGTCATCACCACCTTGGCGCCGGCCGGGGCGTGTTTCGCCCCCTCCGGGTCGGTGATGAACACCACCTGGCCGCCACGGGCCATGACCTCGCTCATGTTGGACGCCGACTTCTCGTAATAGCTGTCGTACGGCGCCAGGATGATGATCGGGGTGTGCTCGTCGACCAGCGCGATCGGCCCGTGCTTCAGCTCGCCCGCCGCATAGCCCTCTGCGTGGATGTAGCTGATTTCCTTGAGCTTCAGCGCGCCTTCCAGCGCCAAGGCCGACATGGTGCCGCGCCCCAGGTAGAGGACGTCGCGGGCCTTGGCGATGTCGACGGCGACGGCGCGGACGGCGTCCTCCATGCCGATCGCCTCGCTGACCAGGCGGGGCGCCTCGAGCATCACCTTGACCAGGCGCTCCTCCTCGGCGGTGTCGATGCGGCCCCGGGCGGCGGCGGCGGCCACGGCGATGGCGGTCAGCACCGTCACCTGGGCGGTGAAGGCCTTGGTCGAGGCGACGCCGATCTCCGGCCCGCAGTGGATCGGCCAGACAACGTCGACCTCACGGGCCATGGTCAATTCCTGGGCGTTGACCACCGCGGCGGTGCGCATGCCCTTGCTCTTGCACAGCCGGAGCGCCGCCAGGGTGTCGGCGGTCTCGCCCGACTGCGACATGGCGATGGCCAGCGAGCCGGGGCGCAGGGCCGGCGAGCGGTAGCGGAACTCGCTGGCGATCTCGACGTCCACCGGCAGGTCGGCCATCTGCTCGATCAGGTACTTGCCGACCATGCCGGCGATATAGCTGGTGCCGCAGGCGACGATCTGGATGCGCTCGATGGCGGCGAAGTCGATGCCGCCGGGCACGGCGGTGCGCGAGGTGATCGGGTCGATGTAGGCCGAGACCGTGCGCTGCACGCCCTCCGGCTGGTCATGGATCTCCTTTTCCATGAAGTGCCGGTAGTTGCCCTTTTCGACCAGGGCGGCGGAGGCGGAGACGACCTTTATCGGGCGGTCGACGGGCATGCCCGTGACGTCGAAGATCTCGGCGCGGTCGTGGTCGATGGCGACGTAGTCGCCTTCCTCGAGGTAGGTGACCTTGCTGGTGAACGGGCCGACGGCGAGGGCGTCGCTGCCCAGGAACATCTCGCCCTCGCCGGTTCCGACCACCAGCGGGCTGCCCTTGCGGGCCCCCATGATGAAGTTGTCGCGGCCCTCGATCAGCACGGCCAGGGCGTAGGCGCCGGTCAGCCGGTCGAGCGCCATCTTGAAGGCGGCCAACGGGGCCTGACCCTGGTTCAGATAGTGATCGATCAGGGCGGCGACGACCTCGGTGTCGGTATCGCTTTCGAAGGCGCGGCCTTCTTTCTGAAGTTCGACCTTCAGT
Organism: Caulobacteraceae bacterium; assembly: GCA_965283745.1. GTDB lineage: Bacteria > Pseudomonadota > Alphaproteobacteria > Caulobacterales > Caulobacteraceae > Caulobacter. Next base: position 184,852 of record CBDIPM010000005.1, on the reverse strand, counting down.
TCGGCGAAGTTCTCGATGATGCCGTTGTGGACCAGGGTGACGCGGCCGGAGGTGTGGGGGTGGGCGTTGCGCTCGCTCGGCGCGCCGTGCGTGGCCCAGCGGGTGTGGCCGATGCCGACCTGCGAGACCAGCGGGCTGACCTCCAGCACCGCCTCCAGCGCCTTGATCTTGCCCTGGGCGCGACGGCGGTCGACCTGTCCGCCGGTCTGAACCGCGACGCCCGCAGAATCATAGCCGCGATACTCGAGGCGCTTGAGGCTCTCGATGAGACGGTCGGTGACGGGCGCCTTGCCCACGATGCCGATGATGCCGCACATGCCGGTTTCGTCGTCTCCGATCGAGAGGTTATGATCTTGCGGGAACGAACCGTACCCGGGTCGGCGTTTAACACCGGCTGAACGTCCGGCGGCATAAAAGTGCGTTGCAAACTGTTGCGCGGGGTTCGCGCGGGGGAGTTTGCTCGATGAGCAAGCGGAAGTATTTCGGCACCGACGGCATTCGGGGCCTGGCCAACAGCCATCCGATGACGGCCGAGGTGGCGCTGCGCGTCGGTCTGGCCGCCGGCAAGCTGTTCCGCCGCAACCACGGTCGGCGCCATCTGGTGGTGATCGGCAAGGACACCCGGCTGTCGGGCTACATGATCGAGCCGGCCCTGGTGGCGGGCTTCACCAGCATGGGCATGGACGTGCGGTTGTTCGGGCCGCTGCCGACGCCGGCGGTGGCCATGATGACCCGCTCGATGCGCGCCGATCTGGGCGTCATGATCAGCGCCTCGCACAACGCCTATACCGACAACGGCATCAAGCTGTTCGGACCCGACGGCTACAAGCTCAGCGACGAGCGCGAGCTCGAGATCGAGGCCCATATGGACGAGGGCCTGCAGGAGGGCCTCGCCGCCGCCGACGGCCTGGGCCGCGTGCAGCGCGTCGACGACGCCCAGGCCCGCTACGTCGAGATCGCCAAGGCCAGCTTCCCGCGCCATCTGAACCTGAACGGCCTGCGGGTGGTCATCGATTGCGCCAACGGCGCCGCCTACAAGGTCGCGCCGGCCGTGCTCTACGAGCTGGGCGCCGAGGTGCTGAAGGTCGGGGTCGACCCCAATGGCTTCAACATCAACAACGACTGCGGCTCGACCCATCCGCAAGCCATGGTGGCGGCGGTGCGTGAGTACCGGGCCGACATCGGCATCGCGCTGGACGGCGACGCTGACCGGGTCGCGATCTGCGACGAGACGGGCCAGGTCGTCGACGGCGACCAGATCATGGCCATCATCGCCGGCGCCTGGGCGGCCGCCGACCGGCTCACCGGCGGCGGCATCGTCGCCACGGTGATGTCGAACCTGGGCCTGGAGCGGTTCATGACCGACAAGGGCCTGACGCTGGAACGCACGCCGGTCGGCGACCGGGCCGTCATGGAGCGCATGCGCGGCGGCGGCTTCAACCTGGGCGGCGAGCAGTCGGGCCATGTGATCCTGTCGGACTATTCCACGACGGGCGACGGCCTGATGGCCGCGCTGCAGGTGCTGGCCGTGCTGGTGCAGAGCGGCAAGCCGATGAGCGCGCTCGCCCGCCAGTTCGAGCCGGTGCCGCAGAAGTTGGAGAACGTCCGCTTCGCCAAGGGCGGCAAGCCGCTCGAGAACGAGAAGGTCAAGGCCGCCATCGCCGACGCCGAGGCCAGGCTGAACGGCAGCGGCCGCGTGCTCGTCCGCGCGTCGGGCACCGAGCCGCTGATCCGCGTCATGGCCGAGGGCGACGACAAGGCCCTGGTCGATCAGCTGGTCAAGGACATCGCCGGGGCGGTGAAGGCGGCGGCTTGAGCGGTGTGGCAGGCATGAAGCTTCTCGCTTCGTTCGTCCTGGCAATGGCCACGCTGTGGGCCGGTGAGGCTGGCGCGGTCGATCTGACGTCGGCCACCAAGGCCGTAACCTACTTCAACATGCCAGGTGCAGATCGCGACCGGCATGACCGCGAACTCAAGGCCTGCCTAGTCGTTGCGGAGGAAGGAATCTACGGGCCGGCCACCAACGTTCTTGGCGTTGGCATCGTTCCCGAGATGCTCGGCAACGCCGCCCAAAATTACGTGCGGCGAGCCAATGTCGAGAACTGCATGGTGGTCCGAGGCTGGCGCGTCGTGGAAGCCGATGCCGGGTTCGCGAAGCTGACCGGTGAGGAACTCAGCCGGCGGCTGACGGCCCAAGTCGGAGCCGAAGATGTAGGCCCCGTTCTACGTCGCTGGAGCAACGACGGCTTCGAGCCCGGCACGCGGCGCGGTGCAATGCCCGGTTATGTGACGTTTCCAAGCCTCAGCCTGACGGCCCTGGCCTTCGACGCATCGCTCGTGGAGTCTCTGAAGACCGTCGAGCATATGGAGATCGTGCCTTGGAACCGGGGCTGGCCCGTGCCGATCCCGGTCGAGAAGCTCGACGCGCGGCCGGCAAATTCGGCGGTCATCGTGCTGACCCTCCGCGCTACTAAGAAGTCCGACGACGTTCGGCTGTTCTTGCTGCGTAGCGGGCCTGACCGCCTCACGCCGCCTTCCGAAGGGGCGCTGCGGATGGGCGCGGTGTTCTCGAAGAAGGCCCGAAAGACCAGCGACGGCAGACTGGAGGAAACGATCTTTGCGGTCGTTCCCGCAGGTCGTTGGCGCCTCAGCGGGGCGGGGGTACTCGTAAACTTTTGCATGGGCGCGCCGTTCATAGATCTCGCGGCCGGCGATGTCGTGTTCGCCGGGACCTTCGATTTCGAAGCTCCCGGCTTTGGCTGGAGCTTGGAGACTGCAGACGCAAGAGCCTTCCTGGGCGATGGAGCTCCGGTCACGGCCTCGGCATTGCGGTCCGCAGAATGGGTCAATGGCGAGCAGACGGCCTGCATGGGCTCGGCGATGTACGCCCTTGAGCGCCCGGGCGCCCCGTTCCTTGACGGCTACATCCCGGCGGGACGCAGTCGGGTGCCCTGACGGGCGGGACGTTCGCTTGGCCGCGAGCATTGAACTAGCCTTGCCTTTCCCGCCCGCTCGGCGAACATGGTTCGCTTTGAAAACGGACGGGGAGGCGAAACGTGGCTCAGGAAAGCATATTTCTGCCGGTGATCGCTTTGGCGGCGCTCACCTTCACGGTGCTGGGGCTGGTGCCGCTGCGCCGGTTCCGGGCGGCGTTCGCGCGGCAGGTGACGGCCGACGACTTCGCGCTGGGCAAGTCGGCGCGCGTGCCGGCCCATGTGGCGCTGGCCAACCGCAACTACATGAACCTCCTCGAGCTGCCGGTGCTGTTCTACGTGGTGTGCGGCGCGCTGTTCGTGACGGGACAGGTCGACGGCCTGGCGCTCGGCATCGCCTGGACGTTCGTGGTGATCCGCGCGGCGCACAGCCTGGTGCACCTGACCTACAACAAGGTCTTTCACCGCCTGACGCTGTTCGCGATCAGCAATGCCGTGCTGGCGGCGCTCTGGATCGTGTTCGCCATGGGTGTGTGGCCAAAGGCGACGTAGGCCGTTCCTCCTTGTCATCCCGTACTCCGCAGGCGATCCGGGACCCAGCCGACGCCGCGTGCATGCCCCTGGGTCCCGGCTCTCCCCCGGCCTTCGCCGGGGTCCGGCCGGGATGACAGTTGAGGCCTAACCCTCCAACGCCAGCAGCGCGAAGCTCGCCAGCCAGTGCTCGCCCATGTAGTCGCCGGCCACGTGGGGCAGGGCGCTGGCCAGATGGGTCTCGGCGGCGGCCAGCGCTTCGATGCGGGCGTCGTCGTGCTCGGCCAGGGCCGAGGCGATGCCGCGCCAGCACCAGGCGCGGCTGAGGTTGAGGCCGTCGAGGTGGGCGATCTTGCCGTCGCTGCGGTCGCTGACTGTGGCCGGGGTGAACAGGGTTGCCGGCTGTCGGCCCGCGGTCCGGGGCAGGAAGCCGGAGAACCAGGCGCGGAACTGGTGCGGCGGCAGCATGCGGCGCAGGCATTCGGCGACCATCAGGGCTGGGGACAGGAACTCGTCGCCGCTCGGCTCCCAGGCCTGGCAGTCGGCGTCGTCGGCGTGCCAGTGCAGGGCGGTGTCACGCGCCAGGGTCGCCAGGGCCGGGTCGCCGCAGGTCTCGGCGTAGTCCATGGCCAGCCGCAGCGCGAAGGCGGTGTTGGAATGCACCCCGGCCCGCAGGGGATAGGTCGCCTTGGGCAGGAAGGTCTTGAAGCGGTCGGCGAAGGCCACGGCCAGCGGCGCGAGCGTTTCATACGGGGTCGTATTTTTGTGCGTCTTCAGCTCCGCCGCCAGCTTCAGCAGCCAGGCCCAGCCGTAGGGCCGCTCGAACCCGGCGCTCAGCGGCCGGTCGAGATAGGCCAGTTCGCCGGCGACAGCTTCGGGCGTGATCCGCTCGGCGAAGAGGGCGGCGACGGCCGGCGCCTCGGGCAGGCTCGGGAAGCGGCGCAGGATCGTCGCCAAGGTCCAGTAACCGTGGACGCAGCTGTGCCAGTCGAAGCTGCCGAAGAAGATCGGGTGGTGCTCGCGGTGCGGGGCGACGTCCTGGGGCCCGTTGAAGACGTGGTCGGCCTTGTGGGGGTACTCGCGGGTGACATGCCCCAGCGCCACCCGCGCGAAGCGGCCGGCGATCTGGGCCGTCAGGCGGGTCTCAGAAGCGGAAGGCGAGGGCATACATGAGCACCGTGTTGGTCGCGAGCAGAGCCAGGGCGGTCGGGATCTGGACCCTGATAACGCCATTGCGGTCGGGGAGGTCCAGCAACACGGCCGGAACGATGTTGAAGTTGGCCGCCATCGGGGTCATCAGCGTGCCGCAGAAGCCCGACAGCATGCCGATGGCGCAGACGATGGCCGGGTCGCCGTCGTACTGGCCGATGATCAGCGGCAGGGCAATGGCCGCGGTCATGACGGGGAAGGCGGCGAAGGCGTTGCCCATGATCGCCGTGAACACCGCCATGCCGACCGTGTAGGCGCAGACCGCCATCAGCGGGCCGTTCAGCGGCAGGTACTCGCCCGCCAGCAGGCCGATGACGTCGCCGACCTTGGCCGCCACGAACACCGCGCCCAGCGCGGCCAGGGCCTGGGGCAGCAGGCCGGCCCAGCCGACCTGGTCCATCAGGCGGCGGCCCTCGCGGACGGCGACGGCGGGCGAGGCGCGGAACATGACCAGCGCCACGGCCGTGGCGAGAACGATGCCCAGACCCAGCGACACCAGGGTCACCTGCTTGGGATCGACCAGCGGCTGGCCGCCGATCACCACGCCCTTGAGCAGGAAGGTGCCGGCCAGGGTCACCGCCGGCGGGATCAGGGCGGGGACGAACAATCGGTTGCCCCAGCGCTCGGCGCGCTCCGCCCGGTCGGCCTGGGGCGCGGGCTGGCCCTTGCCCAGCAGGTTGAAGCCGGCGGCGAGCGCCATGGCGACCAGCAGCAGGCCGTTGACGGTGTCCGACAACCAGGTCCCGGCCAGGAAGCTGGTCGCGAACAGACCCCAGAACACGGCGTTGCCCCAGCGTTTCGGGTTCGTCCGGTCCGTCGCCGAGCCGATGGCGAAGACGGCGAACAGCAGGCCGGCGAGGGCGTAGAGGACCGGCAGGCCGATCATCGGGCCGCCTCCCGCTTCAGCGCCCGGTCGAGCAGGATCAGCCGCGTCCCGTGGATCAGCAGCGCGGCGATCGCCGTGGGAATGGCCCAGACCGACAGGGCGAACGGCGTGACGATGATGCCGTTGGTCTCCAGGAACCCTTTGATCAGCAGGATCGAGGCGATGGCCATGAAGATGTCCTCGCCGAAGAACAGGCCGATGTTGTCGGTGGCGGCGGCGAAGGCTTTCACCCGGTTGCGCGATCCCTCCGTGAGGCCGGGGGCCTGGGTCTCGGCGGCGGCCTCGGCCATCGGCGCGATCAGCGGCCGGACCATCTGGGCATGGCCGCCGAGCGAGGTGAGGCCGAAGGCGGCGGTGATCTGGCGGACGATGAGATAGATCAGCAGCAGCAGGCCGCTGGTCAGCCCGGCGAGCTTCTGGATCAGCACCCGGGCCCGTTCCTGCAGCCCCTCGCGCTCCAGCAGCCCGATCAGCGGCAGGATCATCCAGGTGACGCTGATGTAGCGGTTGTCCTTGAAGCCCTTGCCCAGCACGGCCAGCGTCTCGCCGGCCCCGGCCAGCAGCACCGCCGGCGTGACGCCCGGCGCGATGACCGCGGCCACGCCCGTGACCAGTGCGGCGACGACGACGATCAGCAGCGGGTTCAGCCGCGCGGCGAACCCGACCACGACCACCAGCACCCCCAGCAACACCCACATGCCGCGACTCTCCTCCGCCCGGGCGAATGGTAGGGCCAAAGCCGGGGACATGCACTTCAGCCGGGGACATGCACTTCAGTGCGTGTCCCCAGCAGCTTGACACACGAGAACAAAAATAGAACATTGGTCGTCGAGGGAGGCGTCCATGCCCAGAATGGCGCGCGTCATGGTTCCGGGCGTACCGCACCATGTGACGCAGCGCGGCAATCGCCGGCAGCCGACCTTCTTCCGACCGGACGACTACATCACCTATCGCAAGATCGCCGCCGAAGTGTTCCGCGAGTCCGGCGTGGAAGTCTGGGCCTACTGCCTGATGCCCAACCATGTGCACCTGATCGCCACGCCGACGCCCGGGGGCTCCCTGTCGCGCGCCGTCGGCGAAACCCACGTCCGCTACACCCGGATGATCAATCGGCGGGAGGGGTGGAGCGGCTATCTCTGGCAGGGCCGCTTCGCCTCGTTTCCGATGGACGACGGCTACCTGCGAAAGTGCATCCGCTACGTTGGTCTCAACCCGGTCAGGGCGGGGCTGGTGGAGCGGGCGGTTGACTGGCCTTGGTCGAGTGTCGCGGCCCACGTCGAAGGCCGGTTCGACCCTCTGATTGTGCGAGGGCCCGTGGAACACGCTATCGCGGGCGATCTGGCGGCCTTCTTCGAAAGCGATGTTGACGACGCGGACCGGCAACGGCTGCGGCGAGCCAGCGTCGAGGGCCAGCCGCTGGGCTCAGCGGATTGGGCTCAAGGTTTGCGAAGAGAAGCTGCGGGGGACACGCACTGAAGTGCATGTCCCCGAACTCCCTACCCCCGCCCGACGCTCGAGTACCGGAAGCCGCGGGCCTTCATGTCCTCGGGGCGGTAGATGTTGCGCAGGTCGATGACCGTCGGGCTTCTCATCAGGAGCTTCACGCGGTCCAGGTCGAGCGCGCGGAACTGGTCCCACTCGGTGATGATCACCACCGCGTCGGCGCCTTCGACGGCCTCGTAGGGGCTTGCCTTGAAGTCGACACCCTTGAGCAGCTGGCGGGCCTCGTGGCCCTCGGGATCAAAAGCCTGGATCGTCGCGCCCATCGCCTGCAGCGCCGGGATGATGTCCAGGCTTGGGGCGTCGCGCATGTCGTCGGTGTTGGGCTTGAAGGTCAGGCCGAGCACGCCGACCGTCTTGCCCTTCAGGTCGCCGTCGACCGCCCTGGCCACCTTGCCGGCCATGGCCTTCTTGCGGGCGTCGTTCACCGCCACCGTGGCCTCGATCAGCCTGACCGGCGCGCCGGCGTCGCTGGCGGTGCGGACGAGCGCGAGCGTGTCCTTCGGGAAGCAGCTACCGCCGTAGCCCGGGCCGGCGTTGAGGAACTTGTTGCCGATCCGCTTGTCGAGGCCGATGCCCCTGGCGACCTGCTGCACGTCGGCGCCGACGGCTTCGCAGAGGTCGGCCATCTCGTTGATGAAGGTGATCTTCATGGCGAGGAAGGCGTTGGCCGCATACTTGATCAGCTCGCTGGTCCGCCGGCCCGTGAAGACGATCGGGGTCTCGTTGAGGAACAGCGGGCGGTAGAGCTCGTTCATCACCGCCTTGGCGCGTTCGTCGTCGGTGCCGACGACGACGCGGTCCGGGCGTTTGAAGTCCTCGATCGCCGCGCCCTCGCGGAGGAACTCGGGGTTCGACACCACCGCGAACTGGGCGCCCGGCCGAGCCCTGCGGACGATGGCCTCGACCTCGTCTCCGGTGCCGACCGGCACGGTCGACTTGGTGACGATGACGGTGAAGCCGTCGATCAGGCCGGCGACCTCCTCGGCGGCGGCGTAGACGTAGGAGAGGTCGGCATGGCCGTCGCCCCGACGGGTCGGCGTGCCCACGGCGATGAACACCGCGTCGGCGGCCTTGATGGCCTCGGCGCCGTCCAGGGTGAAGCTCAGCCGGCCCTCGCGCACGTTGCGCTCGACCAGAGCGTCCAGCCCCGGCTCGAAGATCGGGATCTCGCCCTTCTTCAGGCGGTCGATCTTGCCCGCATCCTTGTCGATGCAGACGACGTCATGGCCGAAATCGGCGAAGCAGGCTCCGGACACCAGGCCGACATAGCCCGTGCCGATCATCGCAACGCGCATGCGTCAGACCCTCAGATTTCCTGGTTGTATGACCCGATTTCCGGGTGCTTGCCCAGCCGGGGTTTGACCTCTTCGTGGAAGAGGGCGCGCATGTCGTCCTCGGAGCGGGTGCTCTCGACGACGACGACGACTTCGGGCTTGTTCGAGGAGGCGCGGACCAGCACCCAGCTGCCGTCCTCCAGCGCCACGCGGACGCCGTTGACGGTGATCACCTCGGCGATCTTCCGACCCACGATGGTCCCGCCGGCGGCGGCCAGGGCCTCGTACTCGGCGACGATCCTGTCGACGACGCCGTACTTCACCTCGTCGCCGCAGTGCGGGCTCATGGTCAGCGAGGTGTAGGCGACGGGCAGGGCGGCCTTCAGGTCGGCCATCGACTTGTCCGGGTTGCGGTCCAGCATGGCCAGAATGGCCGCCGCCGCGGTCAGGCCGCAGTCGTAGCCCCGGCCGAGCGGCTCGTTGAGGAAGAAGTGGCCGCTCTTCTCGAAGCCGGCGAGGGCGCCGATCTCGGCCGTCTTGCGCTTGATGTAGCTGTGGCCGGTCTTCCAGTAGACGGTGGTGCAGCCGTTGGCCTCCAGCACCGGATCGGTGGCGAACAGGCCCGTCGATTTCACGTCGACGATGAACTTCGCGCCCGGATTCAGCGGGGCCAGGTCGCGGGCCAGCATCAGGCCGATCTTGTCGGCGAAGATCTCCTCGCCGGTGTTGTCGACCACGCCGCAGCGGTCGCCGTCGCCGTCAAAGCCCAGGGCCAGGTCGGCGCCATGTTCCTTCACCGCCACCGACATGGCGTGGAGCATCTCATGGTCTTCAGGGTTGGGATTGTACTTGGGGAAGGTCCAGTCGAGCTCGCAGTCCATCTCGATGACCACGGCCACGCCCATGGCGCGCAGCGCCTGGGGCACGAAGGCGCCGGCCGTGCCGTTGCCGCAGGCGGCGACGACCTTCAGCGGACGCTTGAGCTGCACCCGGCGGACGACGTCGGCGATGAAGCGCTCACGGACGCCCTCGATCTGGGTGACCTTGCCGCCGGCGCGTTCGACGAAGGCGCCGCCCAGCACGATCTCCTTCAGACGGCCCATCTCCTCCGGTCCGAAGGTCAGCGGACGGTTGGCGCCCATCTTCACGCCGGTCCAACCGTTCTCGTTGTGGCTGGCGGTGACCATGGCCACGCAGGGCGCGTCGAGGTCGAACTGCGCGAAATAGGCGGTCGGCGACAGGGCGAGGCCGATGTCCAGCACCTCGCAGCCGGCGGCCACCAGGCCCAGCATCAGCGCGTTCTTGATCGACAGGCTGTAGGAGCGGAAGTCATGGCCGACGACGATCTTCGACTGGCCCAGCTCGTGGATATAGGTCCCAAGGCCGAGCCCCAGCGCCTGGATGCCCAGCAGGTTGATGTCCGGTCCGAACAACCAGCGCGCGTCGTACTCGCGGAAGCCCGTCGCCTTGACCAGCGGTTCGGTCTCGTAGGCGAGGGTGTTGGGGACGAGGTCGGCGCGGGGAAGAAACGGCATCGAGGGATCACTCGCTTTGCGAAGGTGCTCCCTATAACGCCCCTGTGACGGGTTGGTGAGGGGGCGGGGCGAAATTAGCCACTCAGGCCGGGACGGCGCCGCGATCTCAGACGACGCCGGCGCTCAGGACGTCATGAACATGCAGCACGCCGACCGGCTTGCCGTCCTGGACCACGAACAGGGCGGTGATGCGGCTGTCGTTCATGATCCGGGCGGCGTCCCCGGCCAGGGTCTGCGGCGTCACGGCCTTGGGATTTCGGGTCATGATCTCGCCCACCGTCTTGCCGGGCAGGCTGTCGAAGTTGCGGCGCAGGTCGCCGTCGGTGACCACGCCGATCAGCGCGCCGTCTGCCGACACCACCCCGACGATGCCGAGCCTGCGCTCGGACATGATCCGGAGCGCCTCTGGCATGGGCATATGCTCCGGCGCCAGCGGGGCCTCTTCCAGCTTGTGCATCAGGTCGCCGACCGTGCGCAGCATGGCGCCCAGCTTGCCGCCCGGGTGGAAGACGTGAAAGTCGCGGGCCGTGAAGCCGCGCCGCTCCAGCAGGGCCACGGCCAGCGCGTCGCCAAGCGCGATCTGCAGCGTGGTGGAGGTCGTCGGGGCGCTGACCTCGCCGGTCGCCTCGGGCGCGTCGGGCAGCTTCAGCACCAGGGTCGCGGCCTTGCCCAGCGCGCTCTGCGGGTTGGCGGTGATGGCGATCAGCGGAATGGCGAAGCGGGTGGCGTAGACCAGAATGTCGGCCAGTTCGCGCACTTCGCCGGATTTGGACAGGCCCAGCACCACGTCGTCCGCGCCGATCATGCCCAGGTCGCCGTGGCTGGCCTCGGCCGGATGCACGAACATCGCCGGCGCGCCGGTCGAGGCCATGGTGGCGGCGATCTTGCGCGCCACATGACCGCTCTTGCCCATGCCCGTCAGGACGATGCGGCCCTTGCAGGCGAACAGGATCTCGACCGCCCTGACGAAAGCCTCGCCCAGTTCGTCGGCCATCACCCCGATGGCCTCGGCTTCGGTGGCGAGCACGCGGCGGCCGACCGCGACGGCGTCGAAACTCACTGGGCCTTCTCCTGGGTCTGGCCGGTCGGACGGGACGGGGGCGAATCCGTGGCGCCGGGACCGAGAATCGCCAGGACGATCATCGCGATCGCCGCGGCGGCGCAGAGCGGGAAGAAGAAGCGGTCTCGCATGGCGACGGTATAGCAGCGGACTTTGCGAACGGCGAGGCGGTGAGCCGACGCCGGCTGGCGGCGCCCGGTTCGCCCGCCCTGCCGGGCCGCGCAACGCCGTTCGCCCTTGACGCTCACCGTCCATCCCCTTAGCCCGTCGCCCATGTCCAAGCTCGTTCTTCTCCGCCACGGCCAGAGCCAGTGGAACCTCGAAAACCGCTTCACCGGCTGGGTGGACGTCGACCTGACCGCTGAGGGCGAGGCCCAGGCCAGACAGGGCGGCGCGCTGCTCAAGGCGGCGGGCGTGTGGTTCGACCGCGCCTACAGCTCGGTCCTTACCCGCGCCAACCGGACCGCGGAGCTGGCGCTGACCGAGGCCGGGCAGGGCGACCTGCCGCTGATCCGCGACTGGCGGCTGAACGAGCGCCACTACGGCGGGCTGACCGGCCTGGACAAGGCCGAGACGGCCGCCAAGCATGGCGACGAGCAGGTCAAGATCTGGCGCCGCAGCTACGACATTCCGCCGCCGCCGCTGGAGGCCGGCAGCGAGTGGGACTTCGGCAAGGACGCCCGCTACGCCGGCCAGCCCATTCCCGACACCGAAAGCCTGAAGACCACGCTCGACCGCGTGCAGCCCTACTGGGACGCCGAGATCGCCCCGAGGCTGAAGGCCGGCGAGACCGTGCTGGTCGCCGCCCACGGCAACAGCCTGCGGGCCATCGTCAAGCTGCTGTTCTCCGTGCCCGACGACCGGATCGTCGAGGTCGAGATCCCGACCGGCAACCCGCTGCTGATCGAGCTGGACGATGCGCTGAAGCCGACCAGCGCGCGGTATCTCGATACGGCGCGGGCGACCGCGCTGCCGGCGATCTAGCCAGGACCGGGGACATGCACTTTAGTGCGTGTCCCCTTCAGCTGCGGGGACACGCACTAAAGTGCATGTCCCCGTCAGTGCGGAACCCTGGATGTCCGACGAACTCCACATGCGCCAGGCCATCGCGGTCGCCCTGACCAACCTCGGCAGGACCGCGCCCAACCCGGTGGTCGGCTGCGTGATCGTGCGCGATGGCGTGGTGCTGGCCCAGGCCGCGACCGCGCCGGGTGGACGGCCGCATGCCGAGGAGCGGGCCTTGCAGGGCATCGATGCGCGAGGGGCGACCGCCTACGTGACTTTGGAGCCCTGCGGCGAGCGGTCCAGCGGCGCGGCGTCCTGCTCGCTTCGGCTCGCCGAGGCCGGCGTGGCGCGGGTGGTCATCGCCTGCGAGGATCCCTCGCCCTTCGCATCCGGCCAGGGCATCGAACGGTTGAGGGCGGCGGGCGTTGCAATCGAAAGCGGAACGCTGTGCGACGAAGCCTGGAAAGCTCTGGATTATCAAGGCTGGAAGGAAGGCGTTAATCCGGGCGGTGCATAGGGTTTCTCTCAAGGGAGAAGCTCCATGGTCGCCGTACCGGCGCCGAACAGTTCACGCCGACGCCTCACGCAGCAGGACGTCGAAATCATCTGCGCCAGGCATGATCGCCTGTTCTCGGCGCGGATGGGCGGAGCGCGCGCGGTCTTCGCCTGGTGCGAGCTGAACGGATTGGACCTGTCCGGGCGGAACCTGTGCGACGCCGACTTCACCGGCGCCCATCTGGTCAACTGCAAGCTGGTCGGAACGCGGCTGGACAACGTCAGCTTCTTCGGCGCGGACATGCAGGGCAGCAACTTCACTGAAGCCTCCCTGCGCCGCGCCGATCTGCGCGGGTCCTGCCTGCGCGGCGCCAACCTGTCGGGCGCCGACCTGTTCGAGGCGGATCTGCGCGAGGGCGCCATCGCCTCGCCCGACCGCGAAAAGGGCCTGCGCATCCACGAGCACGAGACCCGCAGCGGCGACGCTCGGGGGGCCATCCTGGCGGGCGCCAACCTGGAACGCTCCAAGCTGTCGGGCATCATGGCCGTGAAGGCCGACTTCAGCGACGCGATCCTGAAGGACGCCAAGCTGGTGCGGGCCAACCTCAAGCAGGTCAACTTCAACGGCGCCAACCTGGCCGGCGCCGACCTCTCCGGTGCGGACCTGGCCGGGGCGGACATGCGCGACGCGGTGCTGGTCGGAGCCAAGACCTACGCCTGGAACGTCAAGGACGCCGACATGGAGGGCGCACTGACCGACGCCCCGGCCGGCCTGGCGCTGAACGATCTGCCCTACGAGGAAATGCTGCGCGAGCACATGCTCTGGTGCGAGACGGGCGGGGCGAAGGGCAAGCCCTCCACCTTCGACAAGGCCGATCTGCGCGGGCTGGGCTCGGCGCGGGGCTTCGATCTGACCGCGCTGTCGGCGCGGGGCGCGGTGTTCTACGGCCTCGACATGGAAGGCGTGCAGCTGCAGGGGGCCCAGCTCGAGGGGGCCGACCTGCGCCACTGCAACCTGCGCCGGGCTGACCTGCGCGGCGCGCGGCTGGCCGGCGCAAAGCTCTCGGGATCGGACCTTCGCGACGCCCAGCTGGGGCCGCTGATGATCGCGCCCGAGCGCCTGCTGGCCGCCGACCTCAGCGGGGCGCAGCTGAAATCCACCGACCTGGCCCGCGCCGACCTGCGGCAGGCCAATCTGACCGGCGCGGACCTGTCGCGGGCGAACTTCGTCAACGCGCAGCTCAAGGCCGCCATTCTGACGGGCGTCACACTGGACGGAACCCGCGGACTGGAAGGGTTCGTCTGACGTCTTAACCTTACGTTCGGCGACCCTCGTTATTGTTCGCCACTGCTATTTCCATCATCGGACCCTGGGAGGGGCCTTGAGCGTATCGCAAACCAGCCTCGCGGGCCGTCGTCGTCTGACCCAGGCCGAGCTCGACCTGATGGTCACCGCGCACGAGCGCTTTCTGACCGGCAAGCCCGGCGGCAAGCGCGCGTCGCTGCGCTTCCTCGACCTGAGCAAACTGGATCTGGCCACCCGCAACCTGACGGACGCCGACCTGTCGGCCTCGATCCTCGACGGCGCCCGGCTGATCCGGACCAAGCTGGAGCGCGCCAACCTGTTCGGCTGCGACCTGCGCAACGCGGATCTGCGTCAGGCCAACCTGCGTCGGGCCGATCTGCGCGGCTGCTGCCTGCGCGGGGCCAACATGAGCCAGGCGGACCTGACCCAGGCCGACTTCCGCGAAGGCCAGATCGCCATCCCGCATCCGCGCAAGGGCCTCAGCGTCCTGACCCACGAGGCGCGCAGCGGCGACGCGGAGGGCGCCAACTTCTCCGGCGCGACGCTGGACGGTTCGCAGTTCAACGGCGTCTCGGCCTTCGCCGCCGACTTCACCGACTGCTCGCTGCGCGGCGCCAAGCTGACCAACTGCAATATGAAGGATGCCAACATGGCGGGCGCGATCCTCGAGGGCGCGGACGTCGGCGGGGCCAACTTCACCGGCGCCAACCTGACCGGCGCCATCCTTGGCAGCCTGGACATGGCGGTCGCCCACATGGGCGGCGCGAAACTGGAAGGCTGCCTGCGGGCGCCGACGTCCGGGGCCCTGGCGCGGGTGGCGACCTTCGTGGCCATGGTCCAGGGCAACCGGGCCTGGTGCGAGAGCGGCGGGGTGCGCGGCGCGCCCGCGAAATTCGACGGCGAGGATCTGCGTCCGCTCGGCGACGCGCTCAAGGGCGGCCGTCTGACGGCGATGTCGGCCAAGGGCGCGTGCATGGTGGGTCTGGATCTCAGCGGCGCCCAGCTGCAGGGCGCCAACTTCGAGGGCGCCGACCTGCGCGGCGCATCGCTGGTCAAGGCGGATCTGCGCGGCGCCAGGCTGGCCGGCGCCAACCTCACCAAGGCCGACCTGCGCGGCGCCATCCTGGGCGTGCTGCCGCTGGGGCCCGGCCGGGTGAATCCGGCGTCCCTCAGCAGCGCCACCCTGCGCTACGCCTGGGTCCAGGCGGCGGACCTGACCGCCGCCGTGCTCGACAACGCCGACCTGCGCGGCGCGGACCTGACCGGGGCGCGGATGGACAAGACCTCGTTCCGCGACGCCGAAATCAGCACCACCATCGGACTTGAGGCGGCATAGAAAAAGGGCGACGCATCGCGCCGCCCTTTTCCCGCTACCCGGGGTAGCTGCCTGTCAGCAGAGGCGGCTTACGCGGCCTTCTTGCTCTTGCCTTCGATCAGCTTCTCGCCGCCGGTGGAGATGGCGATCGTGCGGGGCTTGAGGGCCTCCGGAAGCTCGCGCTTCAGCGATACCGAGAGCAGGCCATTGTCCAGGGCCGCGTCGGTGACGATCACGTAGTCGGCCAGCTGGAAGCGGCGCTCGAAGTTGCGCTCGGCGAGGCCGCGATGAAGGAACTTGCGGGCGTCGTCGTTGGCCGCCTTGCGGCCGGTGACGGTCAGCAGGTTCTCCTTGACCTCGATGGTCAGTTCATCGGGCCGGAAGCCGGCGACCGCGATCTCGATGCGGTAGGCGTTCTCGTCGGTGCGTTCGATGTTGTAGGGCGGGTAGCCCGAGGCGCTGTCCTGGGTCGCGGCCTGATCGAGCAGGGCGGCGAGCCGGTCGAAGCCGACGACGGAGCGGTAGAGGGGAGAGAAATCGACAGTGCGCATGTGCGTTACATCCTTCTTGAACAAGCAAGGTTGCGTTGTGTGAGCGGATCGTCGCCGGGCCCGAAGCGCCCGCCTGTGATCCGGAAGGCCCGGGATCCAGCGCCTTCGAGACTTGAGGTGGGCGCCGTCGTTCGCGGTTTCAAGACCCTCCCTTGATCGTCGACCGCTGATCGCTAGGTTGGCCCGGGACAACGATCAGGGAGCAACGGCTATGATGACGCGCAGACTGGCGATCGCCCTTTCCACGGGCCTCCTGCTGGCCGGAGGCGCGGCGATGACCGCGCGGGCCGCCGATGACGCCGCCCTGAAGGCCGCCGTGGCCAGCGCCGACCGCGCGCCCGCCAATGTCGCCCGGGACGGAGCCCGCCATCCGTACGAAACCCTGAAGTTCTGGGGCCTGAAGCCCGGCCTGACCGTGATCGAGGTGTCGCCCGGCGGCGGCTACTGGACCGAGATCCTGGCCCCCTACGCCAAGGCGACCGGCGGGACCTACGTCGCCACCGCCGCCGACCTGAACAATCCGAAAATCTCGGACGCCGCCCGCAAGGGCCGGGCCGACTTCGAGGCGAAGTTCAGCGACGCGGGCAAGTACGGCGCGATCCAGTACGTCGGCTTTGGCCCGGTGTCGGGCCCGCTCGGCGCGCCGGGTTCGGCGGACATCGTCATCACCGCCCGCAACATCCACAACTTCATGTACCAGGGCGACATGCTGACCAAGTCGATGGCCGACTTCTACGCGGTCCTTAAGCCGGGCGGCGTCCTGGCCGTCGAGGAGCACCGGGCTGATCCCCGTCCGGAAGTCCCGGGCGTGACCGACGGCTATGTCTCTGTCGCCACGGTGGTCGCCGCCGCCGAGAAGGCCGGCTTCAAGCTGGATGCCCAGTCCGAGGTCAACGCCAATCCCAAGGACACCAAGGACCACCCCTTCGGCGTCTGGACCCTGCCGCCGGTGAAGCGCACCGCGCCGGCCGGGCAGCCGGCCGATCCCGCCTTCGACCGGACAAAATATGACGCTATCGGCGAGAGCGACCGGATGACCCTGCGGTTCGTGAAGCCGAAGTAGCGGCTTTTGACCTTCGGGGCCGGTCGCTGTAAGCCGTTGGCAGACGGTGCGGGGGCGGCCTTGTCGGAAGAGTTCATGTCATTGGCCGCGCCAGGAGCGTCCCGTCGTCTGTTTCTGGCCGGTGGCATCGGCCTGGCGCTGACCGGCTGCGGCCCCGACAAGGGCGAAAAGGCCGCCGCCCAGCCTCCGAAGGCCAAGGGCGGCCCCGACACCATCGCCGGCGCCCTGGCCGGTGACTGGCGGTCCGCGGCGGACAAGGCGCGGGACGCCTGGCGCCATCCGGTGGAAAGCCTCGCGTTCTGGGGACTGGCGCCGGGCATGACCGTCGTCGAGTTCTGGCCGGGCGCCGGCTGGTACACCGATATCCTCGCCCCCTATCTGGCGCAGACCAAGGGCAAGCTCTACGCCGCCAACCTGCAGCCGACCGACGAGACGACCACCCGCGTCGTCGAGGCCTACAAGGCCCGGCTGGCGGCCAAGCCCAAGCTGTATGGCGAGGTCGCGGTCACCGCCTTTGGACCGACCAGCGGGCCGGTCGCGCCCGCCGGGTCGGCCGACCTCGTGCTGTTCCTGCGCAACCTTCACAACTGGATGGCCGCCGGCATCGCGGACAAGGCGTTCAAGGACGCGTTCGCCGCGCTCAAGCCCGGCGGCGTCCTGGGCATCGAGGAACACCGCGCCGCGCCGGGCAAGGTGCAGGATGTGCTCGCCGCCGACGGCTATGTGCAGACCGCGTTCGCCCTGCAACTGGCCGAGGAAGCCGGCTTCAAGCTGGTCGCGCAGTCGGAGATCAACGCCAATCCCAAGGACACCCGGGATCACCCGTTCGGTGTCTGGACCCTGCCGCCGACACGGCTGTCGGCGCCGCGCGGCCAGCCGCCGCAGCCGGGCTTCGACCACAGCAAGTATGACGCGATCGGCGAGAGCGATCGCATGACGCTCAAGCTGGTGAAGCCCAAGTGAGGCTGAGCCGACGGGAGTTTGTCGCGGCCGGTCTGGCCGGTGCGATGATGCCGACGCTCGCCCTGGCCGCCGCCGCGAAGAAGGCGGTCCCGGCCGGGAAGGCGTTTCCCTTCTACGACCTGTTCCTCGATACGCCGCCCGCCGAGCGCAGCCGCTTCACCATGTCCTACTACCTGAAGGTCAACGGTCGGCCCGCGACGACGCCGATTCTGGTGCTGGTCATGCCGAACGGCGCGCGTACGCCGCTGGCGGTGGGCGCCGAGGGTCGGATTGTCCGGATGCCCAACAAGGCCGAGCTCAAGGACGGATTGATCGAGGCGGCAAAGGCCAACCCCGGGGATCGCGTCCAGCTGGCCATGGAACTTGAGCCTGTCGTCCGGCTTGGCGAGACCATCGCCGCCGCGGACCTGCTGGCGGCGCTCGACCAGTGCAACGCCGCGATCAAGAAGCGCGCCGGCCTGATCGGCTTCGCCGTGCCGAAGATGGAGCAGGTGATCTTCGCCGGGACGTCCGCCGGAAGCGCCGTCCTGGCCGGCGGCAGGACCGCGCCGCTGCCGCTGGTCAAGGGTATGGCCGCCTACAGGCCCGCCGCCCTGCCGGGCGCGCAGTCGCTGACCTTCGCCAGGGCGCCGGCCCGGGCGTTCCTTGCGGGGAAAGCCGGATAGCGCGCCAGGCGCGCGGGCGAGTTTCTGATAATTACTCGCAATGGGTCGCGAAAATGGCGGGGGCGTCATCTTTTTTCGTTGAGCGACCGCAGTTCGCTTGTGCGTTGAGCCCGGCCAAGTTACCAAATCCGTCGCATCGAAAAACGGGAGGCCGCCAATGGCTACGCTGCAAGAAATTACCGACCGCGTGAAGACCGCCGTCGGCGACGATTCCGGTCTGGGCAAGACCATGAAGTTCGACCTCAAGGGCGACGGCTTCATCCACATCGACGGTGGCACGGTCACCAACGAGGACAAGCCCGCCGACCTGACCATGACCATCTCCATGGCTGACCTGCTTGAAATGGGCGCCGGCAAGCTGGACGCCACCATGGCCTTCATGTCCGGCCGCCTGAAGCTGTCCGACATGGGCCTGGCCATGTCGCTGCAGCCCAAGATGTCGGCCCTGTTCGCGAAGATGGCCTAACGGCCTGATGACCGAACAAGCGCCTCTGGTTTCAACCGCCGAGGCGCCCGTTCCGGCCAACGGAACGGCGGAATGGTTCAGCGGCGCGGGGGCGGTTCGCCTCCGCGCCGCTTTGTTTTTGCCCGACGGTCCGCCGCGCGGCTCGATCGTCCTGAGCGGCGGCCGCACCGAACCGATCGAGAAATACTACGAAGTGGTCGGCGAGCTTCAGGCGCGCGGCTTCGTGGTGCTGGTCCATGACTGGCGCGGGCAGGGCCTGTCCCACCGCATGCTCGACGACCGGCTCAAGGGCCACGCGAAGGGCTTTCGCGATTTCGTCGAGGACTATCGGGCGCTTCTGGCCCACTTCGAGACCCGGCTGCCCAAACCCTGGTTCGCGATCGGCCACTCGATGGGCGGCTGCCTGACCCTGCTGGCGCTGGCGCACGGCGTGGGGCCCTTCAAGGCGGCGCTGCTGTCGGCGCCGATGCTGGGCCTGCTGACCGGCAAGCGCCCCAAGTCGCAGGTGCGGCTGATGGCCTGGTGGAAGGCGCTCACCGAGCCGGAAGCCTACATCCAGAACAACCCGGGCGACCCGCACGGCGAGACGTTCGAGACCAATATCGTCACCCACGATCCGCGCCGTTACGCCCGGAACAGGGCGATCATCCTCGCCGAGCCTCTGCTCGGCCTCAACGCCGGCACCTGGGGCTGGCTCGACTTCGCCATGTCGGCTTCGGCCTGGCTCAAGCGCTCGCCCCGCGTCGCGGCCATCGACATTCCGGTGCTGGTTCTGGGCGCGGCGCAGGAGAAGCTGGTCGACAACGCCGACCAGAAGCTGATCACCGCCCGCATCCCCAAGGGCCGCTGGATCGAGATCCCCGGCGCCTATCACGAGCTGTTCCAGGAGGCCGACGACATCCGCGCCCGCGTCTGGCGCGAGTTCGACGGGTTGGTTGCGACGCTCTAGCTGAGCCGACGACACATGGAATGCCGGCGACGACGGCAGCATGGACGCGTGACACGGCGAAGCGATTGAGCAGCAAGCCGACATTCCGGATGTCGCCGACGGGTGTGAAGCGGACATTTGGGCACGGCTATGCATTGGCCGTCGGAGTATCGGAGGATATCTCCAAAGTGGCTGATCTAATTTCGTCCCAACATGCTTGCTCCCGTTTTTCAAGAGCTTGAGCGGCCCAACCGCGACGTTGCTCGTTCTCGGCTATCAAGCCGGGCAAGTCGATTTGGATATCCGGATGAAGCGCTCCCGAAGCAACTTGCTCGATCCGCGAAGTCATCTGCTCAAAAAGTCTGGCATGGAATGCGCGTACTTCCTCCACGAATGTCGCGCGCGGCAGATGGACGCTCCCCCTCACGGCGGACCATGCCAACTCGCCGTTGATCACTTTATCCGCATTTTCCCACTCAATGTGGACGTCCGTGTCATCGGACCACATCAGTATTGATGCCGATGGCGTCAGATATGTAGAATCGAGAGATCGGCCGTTGAGCAACAACGTGGCGCGATGCCAGACGTCCCATGCTTCATCTCCGGCATCCGCGGTAAGATTGCGCTCGCCCCATGAATCTTGCGTTTCCATCCACGCGCGCCCGGATTCGCCGGAAACATACTTCACAAGATCAGGGGGGATGGGATCTAGGATAGTAGGAAGCATCTCCGTAATATTTTCAAAAATTCTTGCGACTTGATAGTCGCAATATCGATCGGATTCGGCCCGCCGAACTTGTTCGCTATATTCGAATAGCGTGGCGTCGCCTGCATTTATCCAATACCGACCGTCCGTTAGGCCAAACCAGTGGAGACTGTGGTTGCCGGGTCCGCCCCAAGGAATGACCTTTCCCAAGGGATTAAGTTCAAACTGGATCAACATGCTTCATCCCGGCCGAACACGAGGTGGTTCTTTCGATGATACCAAATCCACCAGCCAATTGCCTCTACGGGCCGACTTCGCCCTTTTAGATCCGGCCCGGAAGGGGACCTTCAAACATCCACCCACAGAGCCGACCTTCCGAATGCGTGCTGAGGGTCGAGAGCGGCCATTGGCCTCGTGGCCTGAAGCGGGCCTTGCCGGACCTATGGGTTCACACCCTAGTGCGCCGCTGACCGCTTCAGCGTCACCAGCGCCTCCTCCAGGCAGGCCGGGTCGCCGGCGAAGGCGAACTTGCCGCTGTCGGAGCGGGCCGGACGACCGTACCAGTCGGTGACGACGCCGCCGGCGCCCTGGATCACCGGAATCACCGCCTCGACGTCCCAGGCCTTCAGGCCGGTGTCGAGGGCAAGATCCATCCTGCCTAGCGCCACCATGGCGTAGCCGTAGGCGTCCAGGCCCAGCCGGGCGAGGCGGGCGGCGGCGCGGACCTGGGTCCAGGAGCCGAGCTCGGGTCCGGTCAGGATGGCCGGGTCGGTGGTGCAGATGATGGCGTCGGTCAGCTTGGGGCAGGGCCGCACGCGAAGGGCGGTTTCGCCGCTCCGGCTGATCAGGCGCGACCCGGTCGCCGGGCCGCCGATGTAGATCTCTTCGAGATAGGGCTGTCCGATCGACCCCAGCACCGGCGCGCCGGCGTGGCGCAGGCCGATCAGCGTGGTCCACAGCGGCAGGCCGGCGATGAAGGCCCGCGTGCCGTCGACGGGATCCAGAACCCAGACGAACTCGGCGTCCGGGCGATCCTCGCCATACTCCTCGCCGATCACACCGTGGTCGGGATAGCGCTGCGCGATCAGCGCGCGGATGGCGCGTTCACCGCCCTTGTCGGCCTCGGTGACCGGATCGAAGCCGCCGGCCAGCTTGTTCTCCAGACCATGGTCGGCCCGGAACAGCGGCAGGATGGCGCCGGCGGACGCGCGGTTGAGCTCGATCAGGAAGGCGTCGAACTCGGCGAGCTTGTCAGGGGAGAGCGTCATGCGGTGGGATTAACGCGCATCAGGCGAAAGTGGATACCGGTTTCGCCGGTCGATGCGCGATTCTCAAGGAATCCGAGCCCCTTCCGGATCGCGTGAGGAGACGCGATCCGGAAGGGCTCGGGCCCCACCGCACAATGCAACAACCACGGACCGAACTCAGGCGGCGTCGGTTTCGCCGTTAAGCGACTTGGCCAGGTCCAGCAGGCGGCGGCGCGGGCGCTCGCCGAGCTGGTAGTAGGCGCGGATCAGGTCCAGCGTTTCCTTGCGGGCGAACATCTCGCCGCCGTCGTTGCTGTCCTGGTTGGCCAGTTCGCGCCGATCGGCGTCGGACAGGCCGTCGTAGAAGTAGCCGACCGGAACCTCGAGGGCCTCGGACAGCTGCCACAGACGCGAGGCGGAGATGCGGTTGGCGCCGCACTCGTACTTCTGGATCTGTTGAAAGCGAACCCCGACCGTGCCGGCCAGCTGCTGCTGGGTCAGGCCGAGGAGACGGCGACGGCGACGAAGCCGCTTGCCGAGATGAACGTCGATGTCGTTGCCCATGGGCTGACGCCCCCGTGTTGTTGCATCTGACGGCTGTCCCGGAACGAAACAGCCTGATGTGACATCCGCAAGTCGCGCACCAAGCGATCCGGGCCTGTGGATACCCGCGCGTAGGGAGATCATCCGCCGGGCGATTGCCTGTTCGCTCCGCGCGAACCGCGCTAAAGCAGCGGCATGGCGAAACCGCCCCCTCCGCCCTCCAGGTGGCAAGACCTCATCTGGCGCCTCGAGGCGCTGGCGTTCGACGTGTTCAACGGCCTGTTCCGGCTGCTGCCGCTCGACCTGGCGTCATGGCTGGGTGGGCAGCTGTTCCGGCTGATCGGACCCTTCACCAAGACCCATGCGGTGGCCGAGCAGAACCTGATGCTGGCCTTCCCGGAAAAGGACGAGGCCTGGCGCCGGCGCATCCTGGCCGACCAGTGGGAGAGCAACGGCCGCACCGTGGCGGAGTTTCCCAACATGGACCGCATCCTGCCTTCCACTGGGCGGGTGGAGGTGGTGAACGGCGAGCGGCTCGCCGAGATCGCGCGCGGCGGCAAGCCGGTGGTGTTCGTGTCCGGACACTTCTCGAACTGGGAAGTCATGCCCGCCGCCATCGTCAACGCCGGCGTCCCCTGCGAGATCACCTATCGGGCGGCGAACAACCCCTATGTCGACAAGCGCATCCGCGAGAGCCGCTTCCGCTATGGCGTGCGGCTGTTCGCGCCGAAGGGCGGCGACGGGGCGCGCGAGATGCTGGAGGCCATGGGCAAGGGCGTGTCGGTGGCGCTGATGAACGACCAGAAGTTCAACCGCGGCGGCGTGGCGGCGCCGTTCTTCGGGCACATGGTGATGACCGCGCCCGGCCCGACCCGGCTGGCGCTGCGCTTCGGCACGGTGCTGCAGCCGATGACGGTGGAGCGGACCAAGGGCGCCCGCTTCCGCGCCGTGGTCCACGAGCCGATCGTTCTGGAGCAGACCGGGGATCGCACCGCCGACATCGCCGAGGGCGTGCGCCGGATCACCGCCCTGGTCGAGGACCAGATCCGCAAGCGCCCGGCGGAATGGTTCTGGGTGCATCGTCGCTGGGCGAAGGACGCCTATCGCGGCCTGGCGGCGGACGACGACTGACTGGCGCCGCCGGTCCTGCACAGCCCGTCGCCGGGGCGCGGGGTCAGATGTGGGCGACGCTGTTTTGCGGCTGGCTCGCGGCGACATCGTCGATGCCGCGCCGCTGGGGACCGAAATAGTCCTCGGTTTTGACAAAGGGGCGCGGCCGATAGACCACGGCATTCAGGCGGTCGATGATCGCGCGGGCGGTCACCGGCTTGACGATCAGCTCGGTCACGCCGGAATCGCGCGCTTCCTCGACCCTCGGCCGATCGGCGAAGCCGGTCATCATGATGATCGGCAGGAACGGATTGCGACTGTCGGCGGCGTTGCGCACCAGGCGGGTGAAGTCGACGCCGTCCATGGGCTCCATGCGGAAGTCGATGATGGCGATGTCGGCAGGCCAGGTGCGGAGCGCCTCCAGGGCCTCGGACCCGTCGCGGGCCTCCCGAAGGTTCACGATGCCGATGCCCTTGAGGATCGTGCCGACGATGGCGCGCATATGCTCGTTGTCGTCAACGAGCAGCACCTTCAGTTCGCCGAGCCCCAGGTCCATAGCGTCCTCGTCCCGCCGGGCCGCGTTTTGCCGCCCAACGCTCTCGGCCGCCTTGATAGGGGGCCCATGCCTACCGAATGGTTACCTCAGTCCGGGGACCTGGAAGCCGGCGAGCACCGTGGGGTCCAGGTTCCGGTCCCGCCACTTCAGCCGCCAGCACAGATGCGGGCCTGTCGCCCGGCCGGTCATGCCGACCGCGCCGATGGCCTGACCCCGGACGACCTGCTGGCCGGCGGCGACGTCCAGGCGGGACTGGTGCAGGTAGAAGCTGGTCAGGCCCTGGCCGTGGTCGATCATGGTCAGGCCGCCCTCGAAGTGCATCGCCGGCTCGGCCAGGGTCACCAGTCCGTCGCACGGCGCGCGGATCACCGATCCGGCCCGGGCGGCCAGGTCGGCGCCGTAGTGCGGGCGGTTAGGCTCGCCATTGAGAATCCGCTGGCCGCCGAATCGCGCGCTGACCCGCCAGGTCTCCAGCGGCATGGCGAAGCCGGAGGTGAAAGCGTCGGAATCCCAGCGGCTTTCCAGGGCGGCGGTCTTGAGCGCGCTCTCGCGTCGAATCCGGTCCAGCAACGCCGGATCGGTGGGCGAGACCTGGTCCTTGGGCAGTCCGCTGATGCGCTGCACGTCGAAGTCGCCGGGAAGGATGTCCAGGCGCTGCAGCGCTGGCCCCTCCGGGGTGTCGACGCGGATTTCGCTGGAGGCCGGAGCGTCCCGGTCGAAGCCGATGAAGAACCATCCGGCGGCCGAGGCCATGGTGACCGGCTGTCCGTCGAGGGTCACCGGGGCGCGGGGAGTGGTCCTGCCGATCGCGAACCCGCCCTGGCGGAGGCGGCCGCTGACCAGCAGCGTGGGCGGCGCGGCGAGCGCGGGCAGGGCGAAGGTCGCGGCGCCCAGGCCCGCCAGCAGGGACCTGCGGTTCAGGACGTCAGGTCCTTCCAGCGCTGCAGGGCCTCGGCCGGCCCGGCGTAGGCCTCCTGGGTCTCGGCGTTCCAGTAGCGCAGCGCTTCGAGCGGGATCTTCACCCCGCTGACGGCGCAGACGACGTGCCGGCCCGGCTTCATGACGGCGTATTCGCCGTCGCCGTAGTGCAGGACAGCGAGGTCCCGTCCCATGTCGCGATCAAAAGCGTTCATGCGCCCAATGTAGCGAACCGGAGGCGGCTAGAACAGGTCACCCTGTCCAGCGGGCGGCGACGCGGTCTTTTTGGGCGCAGGGCGCGGCGGGGCGGCAGGCGACGGCGGGGCTGACGACGGCGCGCCGTCGATCACCGCCTCGCGAGTGGCGTCCTCGAACATCAGCCGCACGGCCTCGCCCGCGGACAGGTCGCCGCCGCGCGCGATGGTCGAGCCGTCGGGCCGGGTCACCAGCACGAAGCCGGGCCGCGGCGGTCGCTTCGGGTTCAGCGTAAGGCGAAGCTTGTCCAGGCTCGCCAGGCGCAGGCGGTCGGCCTCCAGCTTGCGGGGCAGGGCGGCGTTGAGGCGAAGGTTCAGCTGGTCAAGGCGCGCCGACAGTTGGTCGCGCCTACCCGACAGCAGCGCCGGCCGCAGCGGGGCGGCGATCTGGTCCAGCCGACGGGCTTGCAGGTCGACGTTGCGGCGCAGGCCCATGGTCAGGTGGCTGGCGGCGTAGTCCAGCCGCTGGCGGGCCATGGCCAGGATGTCGGCGGGCCTGGGCAGGCCGCGCGACAACGCGCTCAGACGTTCGCGGCGGTTCTCGATCGCCCGGGCGCCGCACTGGTTCAGGCGGCGGTCGTAGTCGCTGATCAGGCCCTTGAGCTCGGCCAGGACCGGCGTGGCCATCTCCGCCGCCGCGGTCGGGGTCGGCGCCCGGCGGTCGGAGACGAAATCGATCAGGGTGGTGTCTGTCTCGTGCCCGACCGCCGAGATCAGCGGAATGGTCCCTTCGGCCGCCGCGCGGGCCAGGGCTTCGTCGTTGAAGGCCCAGAGGTCTTCCACCGACCCGCCGCCCCGGGCGACGATCAGGATGTCTGGACGGGGAACGGCGCCGCCCGGCTCCATCGCATTGAACCCCCGGATGGCGGCGGCGACCTGCCCGGCGGCGGCGTCGCCCTGGACGACCACCGGCCAGACGACGACGCGGCAGGGCCAACGGTCGCGGATGCGGTGCAGGATGTCCCGGATCACCGCGCCGGTCGGGCTGGTGATCACGCCGATCGTGGCGGGCATGGCGGGCAGGCGCTGCTTGCGCTCGGCGGCGAACAGGCCCTCGGCGGCCAGCTTCTGCTTGAGGCGTTCGAGCTGTGCCAGCAGGGCGCCGACGCCGGCGGCCTCCATGGTCTCGATGACGATCTGGTAGCGGGACCCGGCCGGGAAGGTGGTGATGCGGCCGGTGACGATCACCTCCAGCCCCTGCTCGGGCCGGACCGACAGGCCGCGCACGCTGCCCTTCCAGACCACGCCGTCGATGGCGGCCTTGTCGTCCTTGATGGTCAGATAGACGTGGCCGCTGGCGTGGTGGGTGACCTTCGACAGCTCGCCGCGCAGCCTCACGAAGCCGTAGGCGTCCTCCAGCGTCCGCTTGAGCGCGAACGCCAGTTCCGAGACGGAATAGGCCTGGGCGTTGGAGGGGGACGAGTTGATGTCGCTCATGCGTCTCTCTTAGCTGTCATCCCGGCCTCCGCGAAGCGGAGAGCCGGGACCCAGAAGGCGCAGAGCCAGTGGTCCCGGATCGGCCCGTGGCCGTCCGGGATGACAGGTCTAGATGTACCGGCGCAGCGAGCGGGCCAGCTCCGTGGCGCCGCCCTTCTTCTTGCCGGGCTGGGGCTGCTGGTAGGCGACCTGGGCGTGCTCACGGCAGTATGGGCCGTGCTCGCCGTTGCGACGACCGCAGAAGGTGAAGCCGTCCGTCGACGGGTCGCCGATCGGCCACTTGCACATGTGGGCGCCCAGCGTCAGCACCGTGGCGCTGCCGGGCTCCTCGATGCGGTGCACCGGCTGGGGCAGGGTCGGGCCGCTGCTGACGATGACCGGAGCGGGCTGCTCGGCGACCATGCGGCGCGGCGCGGCCGGGGCCGTGGCGACCGGGCGGGCGGGACGCGGGGCCTTGAAGGCCGGACGGGCCGGCTGCGAGGGCGCGGCGCGTCCCGACAGGCCGAGGCGGTGCACCTTGCCGATGACGGCGTTGCGGGTCACCCCGCCCAGCTGTTTGGCGATCTGGCTGGCCGAAAGGCCGTCGAGCCAGAGCTTCTTGAGAGTCGTAACCCGTTCGTCGGTCCAGCCCATGATCAACCCTCATCTGCCTGGGAGCGCCGCGACGCCCCCGCGCCTCGACCCTACATTTTGTGTCCGGACCGCCCTTCGAGCGGTCCTGCTACTAGATATCGTAAACCTTCTGTTAACCGGCACAATAGGCGCCATCTTCTCTGTCCACAGATTCAATATGTAGATTGGCGCCTGTGGACACCGGTTTCCGCCGCCGATTTTCACCGGCGCCTTGCGCGGAAAGCGACGCAGGCGCACCTAGGAGCGATGAAAGACATGGCCGAAAGCGTCGTTCCGCCGCAGCCGCGGGACTATGCCGGGTTCAACTGGACCGGCTTCACCACGCTCTACCTGAAGGAGGTCAATCGCTTCCGGAAGGTCTGGATGCAGACCGTCGCCGCGCCGGTGGTGACGACGCTGCTCTATATGATGGTCTTCGTGGTCGCGGTGCGCGGCTCGCCGCTCCGCCGGTCGACGGCACGCCCTTTTCGGCCTTCGTGGCCCCCGGCCTGATCATGATGGCCATCCTCAACAACGCCTTCGCCAACTCCTCCTCGAGCCTGCTGCAGGCCAAGATGATGGGGCTGACGCCGGATTTCCTGACCCCGCCGCTGTCGGCGCTGGAGCAGGTGCTGGCCTTCGCGCTCGGCGCGGCCACGCGGGGCGTGGTGGTGGGCCTGGTGACGGCGACCACCATCGCCTTCCTGCCGTTCACCGACCTCTCGGTCAGCCACGTCTGGGCGGTGCTATACTTCTGGTCGGGGCCTCGCTGATGCTGGGCCTGGTCGGCATGTTCACGGGCCTGTGGTCGGAGAAGTTCGACCACCTGTCGGCGATCACCAACTTCCTGATCATGCCGATGACCTTCCTGTCCGGCACCTTCTATCTGGTCGACCGGCTGCCCGAACCGTTCCGCACGGCCAGCCATTTCAATCCGTTCTTCTACCTGATCGACGGGTTCCGCTACGGCTTCATCGGCCACGCCGACGGCAACCTGTTGACCGGCGTGATCGTCGTTCTGGCGCTCAACGTCGTGCTGTTCCTGGCCTGCTGGCGGATGTTCGTGACCGGCTGGCGGCTGAAGACCTAGGGTCGGTTCGAGGGGGATCGTCATGAGGATGTTCAAGGCGCTGGCGCTTGCCGGCCTGATGCTCTGCGGCGCCGCCGCGCCCGCCCTGGCGGGGCCGTCGACCATCGCCGAGGCGGTCGCCGCCTTCGACAAACCGACCCAGGCCGAGCGGCTCGCGGTGCTCAGGGGCATGCTCGACGCCCGCGGCCTGACCTACGAGGTCCGCCCGTTCAACAGCGGCAAGCCCGGCGCGCCGGAAGGCTACAACGTCGTGGTGATCCTGGCGCCCGGCGGCGAGAAGGACATCCTGCTGACCGCCCACTACGACGCGCTGGTGCTGAAGGACGGGACGCTGGTCAACGGCGTCGTCGACAACGCCGCCTCGGTCGTCGCTCTGCTGCAGGCCGCCGACGCCCTGAAGGGCAGGACCTTCAAGCGCGGCCTGCGCATCGTCTTCTTCGACCAGGAGGAGCGCGGCCTGCTCGGCGCCAAGGCCTATGCCGACAGTCCGGACGGCCAGCGGGTCGGGGCGGTGTTCAACTTCGACATCAACGCCTATGGCGACACGCCCTTCTACGCCGCCGCGACGACGCCGGTGGACGTCCCGCTCGAGGGCGTGGTCAAGGCCGCCTGTCTGTCGGCCGGCGAAGATTGCCGGGGCCTGCAGGCCTATCCGCCGAGCGACCATCTGGCGTTCCGCAAGGCGCTGATCCCCTCGACCTCGTTCAGCTACCTGC
This sequence comes from Caulobacteraceae bacterium, assembly GCA_965283745.1. Taxonomy (GTDB): domain Bacteria; phylum Pseudomonadota; class Alphaproteobacteria; order Caulobacterales; family Caulobacteraceae; genus Caulobacter. The sequence goes on along the minus strand of CBDIPM010000005.1, from coordinate 155,975 downwards.
CGGCGGCCGAGGTCGACGTCCTGGAGGCGTTCATGGCTCAGATGGCGAAGGGAGAGCAGCCGTCCGGCCCGCCGCCCCGGATCCTGGGCCTGATCCACACGCCGGGGGACACCATCGAGGTCGTCGATCCGGCGACCATCGAGAAGGCGGCGCGGCTGGCGGTCCAGATTGCGCTGACGGCGGAAGCGACGCGCTGACAGCCTGCGGCCCAGCGATCTCGGCGATGGGGTGAGCCTTGCCTGAAAAAGCCCGCTCAAAGCGACGGCGTGACCCTGGCTACGGCCACACGATCCGCGTGGTCGAAACCGCTCTGCCGGACGGCGCCCTGCTGGCCCGCTACGAGGGCGGGCGCGGCTATACCGACTGCTTCGTCGCCGTCGTTCCAGGCGACGTGACCCAGGCGACCTTCGTGGAGGCCTTCTACACGACACCGCTGTTCAAGCTGGAGCGCCTCGTGCTGGCCTTGCTGGTTTCGCGGTCATCCACGGATCTGGAGGCGCGGCGACTGGCGGCGGGTGAGACCGACAGGTTCGCCGCCTGGACCGTCGAGGCGCGCGAGGCCGACCAGATCCTGCTGTGCGACTTCATGGGATCGACGCGGTCCTGGCTGATGAGTGCGCCAGACGGCGACAGGACGACCCTCTACTTCGGGTCCGCGATCGTTCCGTGGCGAGGCGCCTCGCGGCCCGGCCCCGGCTTTCGTGTGCTGACGCCGTTCCACCGCCTCTACGCGCGGGCTCTGCTCCGCGCGGCCGTGTGGCGTCTGATAGCCGCCTGAGGACGACCTGACAGTTTTGCCCGGCGCCCGAGCGGTCTCCCGTCGGTCACTTTCCGCTTGCGCCTGAAATTTGATGATATATAGACTATCATCATGTTAGAAGCTAGATCATACAACTCTTCCCTCCGCCGCGAGCAGGCCGAGGCGACCCGCGAGCGGATCGTCGCGGCCATGGCCTCGATCCTGGAGGAGGGCGGTTCCGCCGAGGCGGCCACCAACAAGACCGTGGCCGAACGGGCGGGCGTGACCGAGATCACCGTCTACAGGCACTTTCCAAGCCGCGACGCCCTGCTGCGCGGCATGTGGGAGCACCTCAACAACCGCACCGGCGCGGCGGTAGGCATGCCGGGGAGCGAGGCCGAGATCGCGTCGAAGCTTCCGCTCCTGTTCGAGACCTTTGACGCCCAGCCCGGCCGCATCCTGGCGGCGCTGACCACGGCCCAGGGCCGCGAGATGCGCTCCAGCCTGGACGGCGAGCGACGCGAGGCCTTCCTCAAGGCGCTGGCGGGCGCCGGCGACCTCGCCGAGGCCGACCGCGTCAAGGCGGCCGCGGTGCTTCAGCTTCTGCATTCCGCGTACAGCTGGCTCTCCCTGCGCGAGCAGTGGAGCCTGCGCGGCCCTGAGGCGGCGGACGCCGTCGGCTGGGCCATCGAGACTTCATCAACGACATCAAGACGAGAGGCGCGGCTCCGATCGCGCCCCACGCCGCGCATCAAGGAAAGGCGCCGCAATGATCGCCCACTTCTCCATCCCGGCTCGCGATACCCAGGCCGTCGCCGAGGTCTTCGCCCGCATCATCGACGGCGTCGCCATGCCGTTTCCGGTGGTCGAAGGCGCCTGGGTCGCGATCGCCCGCGACGGCTCCGGCGTCGGCGTCGAGGTTGTGCCGGAAACCTCCGCCCACCATCCCGGCGAGGGCGACGAGGACCCCTCGCGTCCGCCCGAAGGCCCGATCCCGATGCCTTGGGAGACCCAGATCCGGCAGGACGGCCGGCCGCAGCCGGCAGGGCCCTTCCACGTGGCCATGACCACCCGCCTGTCGACCGCGGAAGTGCTCGCCATCGGCCGCGAGCAGGGCTGGCGCGCGGTCCACTGCGACCGCGGCGGCGTGTTCGACCTGGTCGAGCTCTGGGTCGATAACCGGGCGCTGGTGGAGATCCTCTCGCCAGAGGGAACCGACCGGTACCTCGCCTTCTACAATCCCGAAGCGGCGGCGAAGATGTTCCTCGCCCCGCTGCCCCAATGACCGGCGCGGCGGCCCTGACCGTGCTCGCCGGAGGTTCGATGCTGTTCGTCGCGCTGGTCCTGGCGGGCCTGTGGGCGACCGCTGGGGCGCGAAGCTGACTCAAGATCAGCACGCGCCCCGATCCGGCGGCGGCCCCGTCGGGCAAGGGGGCCGCGACCGCCAGGTAACGCTTGGACGAAGTTCGCATTTCCCCCGGACATTTCATTGACATAACGCGATTGTCCCGCGACAACGCCAAGCCTTCCTGTCCCCGCGCGAGCCGCCGGGGACTTTCTCGCTTTAGGGAGGCATCCTTGAGCACGCCCACCACGACCGCCCCGTCCCCCGACCACATCATGGGGGTCTACAACCGCGCCCCTCTGGCGGTTGAACGCGGCCGAGGCGCGCGCCTGTGGGACACCAAGGGCGATGAGTACCTGGACTGCGTGGCGGGCATCGCCACCAACGGCCTTGGCCACTGTCATCCCCGGCTGGTCGAGGTGCTCAAGGAGCAGGCCGACAAGCTCTGGCACGTCTCCAACATCTTCCGCATCCCGGGCCAGGAAGCGCTGGCGACCCGGCTGACCGACGCGACCTTCGCCGACGTGGTGTTCTTCACCAACTCCGGCACCGAGGCCATCGAGTGCGCGCTGAAGACGGCCCGCAAGTTCCATACGGCCAACGGCAACCCCGAGCGCGTCGAGATCTACGGCTTCGACGGCTCGTTCCACGGCCGCAGCTACGCGGCGATCAACGCCGCCGGCAACCCGGGCTATGTCGAGGGCTTCGGCCCGCGCCTGCCCAACTACAGCCAGCTGAAGTGGGGCGACCACGACGCGATCAAGGCGGCCATCGCCAACCCGACCACGGCGGCGATCATCGTCGAGCCCGTGCAGGGCGAGGGCGGCGCGCGCGCCATGCCCGAGCACTGCCTGACCGGCCTGCGCGCCCTGACCCGCGAGCACGGCGTGATCCTGATCTATGACGAGGTGCAGTCGGGCATGGGCCGCACCGGCAAGCTGTTCGCCCATGAATGGGCGGAGGACGCGGCGCCGGACATCATGTGTGTGGCCAAGGCCCTGGGCGGCGGCTTCCCGGTCGGCGCCTGCCTGGCCACGGCCGAGGCTGCCAAGGGCATGACCGTGGGCGTCCACGGCTCGACCTTCGGCGGCAACCCGCTGGCCATGGCCGTGGGCCTCGCCGCCTTCGACGAGATCAGCAAGGAAGAGACGCTGGCCAACGTCCGCGACGTGGCCGGCTACTTCAACCAGCAGCTCACGGGGCTGAAGGACCGCTACCCGGACGTCATCGTCGACGTGCGCGGCAAGGGCTTCCTGATCGGCCTCAAGCTGGTCCCGGTGAACCGCGAGTTCATGGGCATCGCCCGCGACCAGAAGCTTCTGGTGGCTGGCGGCGGCGACAACTGCGTGCGTCTGCTGCCGCCGCTGAACCTGACCATCGAGGAAGCCCGCGAAGCGGTCGAGAAGCTCGAGAAGGCCTGCGAGGTCGTCCGGGCCAAGGCGGCGGCATGAAGACCGTCCGGCACTTCATCGATCTCTGGAAGCTTGAGTCGAGCGACCTGCGCGCCATCCTCGATGACGCCAGGACCCGCAAGGCCTCACGCCGGGGCTGGACCCAGGCGATGGTCGACCACGACCGCCCCGGCGAGGGGCGGACGCTGGCGATGATCTTTGAGAAGAACTCGACCCGCACCCGCTTCAGCTTCGACGCCGCCATCCGCCAGCTGGGCGGCGCCGGCATCATCTCGACCTCGGCCGACATGCAGCTGGGTCGCGGCGAGACGATCGAGGACACGGCGAAGGTGCTGTCGCGCATGGTCGACGCGGTGATGATCCGCGCCAACCGGCACGAGGACGTCGAGATGTTCGCCCAGAACGCCACCATCCCGGTGATCAACGGCCTGACCGACAAGAGCCACCCCTGCCAGATCCTCGCCGACATCCTCACCTTCGAGGAGCATCGCGGGCCGATCACCGGCAAGACGATCGCCTGGGTCGGTGACGGCAACAACGTCTGCTCGAGCTTCATCCATGCGGCGCCCAAGCTGGGCTTCAAGCTCAACATCGCCTGCCCGGCGGCCTACCATCCGGACCTCTACGACCTGGCCCGCGCGGCCGAGCAGCAGGGGCGGGTGGAGATGACCGACGATCCCCGCGCGGCGGTGGAGGGGGCCGACTGCGTGGTCACCGACACCTGGGTGTCGATGGGCGACGTCGATGGCGAGGCGCGCCTTGACGCCTTTAAGTCCTATCAGGTCGACGAGGGTCTGATGGGCCTGGCCGACAACAACGCGGTCTTCCTGCACTGCCTGCCGGCGCACCGCGGCGAGGAGGTGACCGACGCGGTCATCGACGGCCCGCGCTCGCTGGTCTGGGACGAGGCGGAAAACCGCATCCACGCCCAGAAGTCGATCCTGGCCTGGTGCTTCGGCAAGATCGGCTAGTAACCGGAGACCCCGCGATGGCCGGCATCGAGTTCGACAAGGCCACGCGGGGCGACCTGGCCCACATGCTCCGCGACTACTTGAAGCGCGAGTGCGACGCCGAGATCGGCGGCATGGACGCCGAGTTCCTGCTCGACTTCGTCACGGCGAAGCTGGGCCCAAGGTTCTACAACCAGGGCCTCCGCGACGCCGCCGTGGCGCTGGCCAAGCGCATGGACGTGCTGACCGAGGCGCTGGAAGAGCTGGAGCGGCCCGAGCCGCGCGACTGACTTTCCGGTAGACAAAACGGGAACAACCGCTAAGGTTGTGATCATGTCGCCGTTCGCCTTCGACACCCTGAGCGCCTCCAAACAGCTCCGTGAAGCGGGGATGAGCGAGGGCGTGGCCGAAGCGGTGGTGTCCGTGTTCCAGCATGCGGCGGCGATGCCCGACATCAGTCATCTGGCGACGAAGTCGGATCTCGATGCACAGAGCGCAACGACGAAGTCGGATCTCGATGCACAGAGCGCAGCGATGAAGGCGGCTCTCGATGCCCAGGGCGCTCTCATCAAGGCGGATCTCGACGTGATGAAGGCGGACATCGGAGCCCTCAAGCGCGATATGGCCACGAAGGCGGACCTCGCTGACCTGCGCGCGGAGTTCGGCGCCAAGCTCCTGCAGCAGACATGGATGATGATCGGCGGTGTTACCGCTCTGGTGACGATGGTGAACGTCACGCTCAAGATCTTCGACTGACGGGCCGCCAGGGTCTGTACTCAGTACCGCTCATCCCGCGAAGGCGGGGATGAGCGGAGGTGGGGCGAGCCAAGCCTTTGAAATCGCTCAATGGCAATTGAGCCGGGACATTAGCGCGACCCGCCGGTCAGCACCTTACCTACGCCCCCTCGGCCGCCTTGATCCGCCGCTCGAACTCGGCGGCGATCGACGGGTGGTAGGTCGTCTTGCTGGCGTCGAAGTACTTCCGCGCCAGCGGCACGCCCCAGTCCTTGTCCTTCAGCAGGCCGATGTAGAGCGGCCGGACGAACAGGCCCCGACCGACCTCGCCCAGGAACGACTCCAGCGAGGCCAGGCCCGGCGCGTAGCGGTTGGCCACCACCAGCTCCAGCCAGGCCGAGCGGACATAGGCGTTGGTCGAGGCCGACAGCGCGAAGGCGCCGTCCAGCTCGCCCATCTGGGCGGTCGTCAGCTTGCGGGGCAGGCCATCGAGGAAGCGTTTCCACTGCTGGGTCGTCCAGCCCTTGCCGGGGACCGCCGAAGCGGCGCCGCCGGCCAGGAAGGCGGCGCGGGCCTCGTCAACCTTCAGGAGGGCGGGGGAGGGCTTGTGGTACGCGCCCGACGGAATGCCCGGCTGGTAGACCCATTCGTCGAGCTGCAGCTTCGCTTCCAGCGCCGCGTCGCCCTTGACCAGATGCTTGCGCAGGTCGGCCAGGAAGCCGGCCGTGGTCTGGGGCTGGAAGGCGAAGCGGTCGAAATAGCCACGCAGGTAGGCGTCCCACCGTTCACGGCCGAAGGCGTGCTCCAGCGTGCGCAGGAAGGCCTCGCCCTTGATGTACTCCACGCCGGTGCCGGCGCCGTGCAGGGTGATGACCGACGGGTCTTCGGCCGAGGCGATCGCGCGCCGCAGCTGGTCCCAGGCGAGGTCGGCCTCGATCTGCGCCCGCTCGGGGCCGTAGAGGGACTCCATCAGCCGGTTCTCGACGTAGCTTGTGAAGCCCTCGTTGAGCCAGATGTCGTTCCAGGTGGCGTTGGTCACCAGGTTGCCCGACCAGCTGTGCGCCAGCTCATGCGCGACCAGCCCGACATTGGCCCTGTCGCCGGTGATGAAGGTCGGGGTCAGGAAGGTGAGGTTGGTGTTCTCCATCCCGCCGTACGGAAAGGCGGGCGGCAGGACGAGCACGTCGTAGCGGCCCCAGCGATAGGGGCCGTAGAGCGCCTCGGCGGCCGCGACCATCTTTTCGGTGTCGACCAGCTCGGCGGCGGCGCGGTCCATCATCGAGGGCTCGGTGTAGACGCCGGTGCGCGGGCCGAGCGGGCGGAAGGCGATGTCGCCCACGGCCAGCGCGATCAGATAGGGCGCGGTCGGGTGCTGCATGCGGAAGCGGAAGGCCCGCTTGCCGGGCCCGGCGGCCTCGCCCTCCGGCGTCAGCATCTCGCCGCTCATCACGGCGGTCAGGTCGTCCGGCACGACGATGCGGGCGGTCCAGGTCTGACGGATGCCGGGACTGTCCTGGGTCGGGATCCAGCTGCGGTTCAGGGTCGCCTGGCCCTGGCTGTAGAGGAAGGGCTTGGCCTTGCCGGCGGTCAGTTCCGGCGGCAGCCACTGCAGAGCGTCGGCCGAGCCGGTGCGGTAGCTGACGATGATCCGGCTGGCGCCGTTCAGCTGGACGGTCAGGGGCGCGCCCTTGTCGCCGTCGGCGGCGCCCAGGGTCCAGGGCAGCTTGCCGCCCCTGGCGTCGGTGACGGAGAGGATGGTCAGGTCCCAGGCGTCGAGCACGATCTGCGTCGCGCCGGGCGCGGCCAGCACGTCGAGGGCGGCGGTCCCGCTGACGCTCCTCGCGTCGAAGTCCGTGACCAGGTCCAGGTCGACATGGGTCACGCGGGCGACGCGGGGCTGGGCCCAGGTCCGGTCGTCGACCGAGTCCGTCGTCATCAGGATCGGCGCGACGGCGGGCGCCGCGAGGGCGGCCGCGGGCAGACCGCAGAGCAGGGCGAGGACGGCGACAAGGCCACGAATGACAGGCGACATGGGACGATACATTCCGGAAACGCGGGGGCGGTTTTCATGCCCCGAACGCGCGCGGCTCGCAACCGGGCGCATGAACCCCTATATGGCCGCCCCATGACCGAGACCCTGAACCTTCCCGCCGACGATCTTGTCGCCGCCTTCCAGATCGAGGGCTGGCCCGTGCGCGGCCGCATCGTGCGCCTGGGCGCTTCCGTGCACGAAATCCTGACCCGCCACGACTATCCGCTGCCGGTCGCCAACCTGCTCGGCGAGGCCTGCGCCCTGGCGGCGCTGGTCGGGTCCAGCCTGAAGTTCGACGGCCGGCTGATCGTCCAGGCGCAGGGCGACGGCCCGGTGGCCTATGTGGTGGTCGACTACGACACCGAGGGCTCGATGCGCGGCTACTGCCGCTTCGACGCCGAGCGGCTGGCGGCGGTGATGGCCGAGACCGCCCGCCCCGGCGCGCGCGCGCTGCTGGGCAAGGGCGTCTTCATCATGACCATCGACCAGGGGGCGGACATGGACCGCTACCAGGGCGTGACCTCGATCGAGGGTGACACCCTGGCCCTCTGCGCCGAGGAGTATTTCGCCCAGTCCGAACAGACCCCGACCCGCATCCGGCTGGCCGTCGGCCAGGTCGACACCGGGGAGGGGCCGCTGTGGCGCGCCGGCGGCCTGCTGATCCAGAACATCGCCGCCGACGCGGCCCGCGGCTCGACCGAGGACGCCTGGACCCGGGCGCAGATCCTGTTCGACACCACCCGGGAGGACGAACTGCTCGACCCGACCCTGCCGGCCGACACCCTGTTGTGGCGGCTGTTCAACGAGGACGGCGTGCGGGTGTTCGAGCCCCGGCCGCTGCGGGCCTCGTGCCGCTGCACCGAAGAGCGGATCGTCACGGTCCTGGCCAGCTTCACCGATGAGGAACGGATGGAGATGGTCGAGGACGACGGCAAGATCCGGGTGACCTGCGAGTACTGCTCGCGCGTCTACGCGATGACGCCGCCGGCGGTCTGATCAGGCCGCTGGTCGATGTCGTCGGCCAGCGCCCTGTAGGCCCGCCAGCTCGCGAGGCCCAGCCAGGGGAAGATGACGACCAGCGCCAGGAATCCCGTCGCGGCGGACAGCAGCAGCAGCGCGATGATGATCACCGCCCACAGCAGCAGCGGGAAGAAGTTGGCGTTGACCGCCCTCACGCTGGTCGCCACGGCCGCGAACACATTGGCGTTCGGGTTCAGCAGCATCGGCGCGGACACCACCACCAGGGCGTAGGTGACGAAGGCCAGGGCGCCGCCGGTCAGGGCGCCGATCATCAGCATGCTGTGCCCCTCGCTCGAGCCGACGGCGAAGGCGACCAGCAACTCGACGTCGCGATGAACGTGGAAGGTCGACAGGCCGTAGACGATCTGGGCGATCCGGCCCCACAGGAAGTAGATCAGCACCAGCAGCAGGCTGAGGTAGGCGACGTCCTGGCGGAAGGCGGAGCGGACGAACAGGATCTGGCCAAGCTGCGGGCGCTCTCCCAGGTCCAGCCGGCGGCCCGCCTCGTAGGGGCCCATGGCCAGGATCGGCGCGATGATGACGAAGCCGGCGGTCAGGGCCAGCACCCAGAAGGCGCCGTTTGTGGCGTAGACGCCGTAGCAGAGCGCGAAGCTCGCGGCGGCGACCGCCAGGCCGTAGAGCAGCAGCGGTCCTGGCGCCTTCATCAGATCCCGCCAGCCCTCGACCAGCCACGAGAGGGGAGTCGAAAGGCGAATGGTCCGGATGGCCGGCAGTCCGAGCGTCGTGTCCATGCTTCCTCCGTCGTCTCTGCGGACGATCAATGAGAAACCATGTCGGGGCGCTGGTTCACTGACAAGCGCCGGGGCGAAGAATTGACCGGTCCCCTCGGCGTCCGCCTATGGGGTCGGCGCGAGCGCTTCGGCCCTGAAGGCTTCAAGCTTTCGATGAATGTGATCCACGAAGCCGACCATGACAGGACGGTTCTCCGCCGCCATCCGCGTGAAGTCGCTCCCCCTCAGGACCTCCTCGGTGACGATGAATTCCCTTGAGCCGAGCCGGCTGCAATGGCCGCTCTCGACAAGCTTGAGCACATGCCGACGGGTGGTTTCGTAAGGAAAACCGGTCATGTCCGAGATCGCCATGATCGACACCGGCCGCCGCAGGGTGTCGGGGAATACGCCGGAGACGGCCTCGGGCCGCACGCCGCGATCCTTGTTCAGATGGCTTGCCGACGCCCTCAGGATCGTCATGAACACGATCATGGTCGTATGGTCGTTGTCGAAGGCCCTGGCCATCAGGGCCGCCGTGCTCAGGAAATGGTCGATCGACTGCGCCAGCAGATAGTTTTCCCGGTCGGCGTCGTAGTCGTTGTTCATCTGGGCGACCGGATCCTGGAGTTCGGGCGGGCGCGCCGGCGCCCGGACGTTTGCGCGTTGGCACGTCGATGCGCCGACCGCGTGAAGTAGCTCGCTCGGTCGGCGCTTCAATGCTCAGTCGCAAGGGTGGCGATGAGCCTTCTGCACGTGGCATCCGTAGCTGGGCACAGGTTTATCGCCACTTAATTGAGCCGCCTCAGCTTGGCCAATGCATACCCAAATCGAGTAAATATAATGAGGTCGAGCCAGATGATGAGTACAGGCGCAGCCCAATTCGGGTAATCGACGTCGAGATCTTGAACGACTCCACGGTCCGGCGGGCCCTTACGGCGACTCTGCAGCGGGCCTCGCGGTCACACAGGCCCTCCGCAGGTCGCCGATGGCGGCCTCGAACGTCCTGGCGCGCTCCAGGGATCCGAACGCGAGGGCATGGGCAGACAGCCGGCCATCGGTCGTGCGGTAGGCCCCGGCCAGGATGCAGTCCGCCCCCGACCGGCAGGTGAAGGCCATGCGGGCTCCGGCTCCGTCGGCGGCGGGCGTCACCTCGACCGCGATCTCGGCCAGCGGCATCTTCCACAGGCCCCAGGCGGCGTTGCGGCCGAAGCTGTGGGTCAGGGCTTCGCAATCGCCCTTGAGCCGGTGGTAGGCGAGGATGCCGTCGCCGGTCCTCCAGTAGTCGAACGACGTCGCGGGCGGCGCGAAGGCGCCCAGCAGCCCGCCGCCGACCAGGGCGCCGACGATCAGATATCCGCGCATGGCCCGCCCCCTGTGAGGAGGCCATGGGCGCAAAAACACTGTGAACGCCGACTGAACGGCGCTCGGCCAGGATCGCGGGCGGCGCGATCCTGGCCGCTCGCTAGCGGATCTGGAACGAGACGTTCAGCCCGTTCGCCGAGAGATCGGCGGTGACCGGCGTCTTCGATACCAGCGGCAGCGGGAAGACGACGGTGGTCGTCTGACGCCCCTTGCCCACGACGTCATGGGCCTGACCGGGGCCGGAGGGGACGGGCTCGCCTTCAACGTCGAACAGGGCGAGGCGGATCGCCGACGTGTTCAGCGGCGCCGAGCCCGGTTTGCGGGCGATCACCAGATGAACTTCCTCCGCCTTGCTCAGGCTGTTGCGTGAGCGATGCACGCCGATGACCTTGTCCTCCGGCCGCAGGCTGACAGAGGGCGGCAGCGCTGTCGTCAGAGCCGGGCCGACCGCCGTGCCCTCCACGGTCCAGGCCTTGATGGCCAGGGTCGTGCCCAGGGACAGGCTGATGAGCGTCCCCACGAAACTCAGGTTGATGACGTAGCTGTTGCCCGAGACCATCGCCGGGAAACCGGGCGCGTCGGTCATCGAGAAGTTCGAGCCGGTCGCCTGGTTCGGGTTGGTGTACTGGTCCAGCGGCGAGGCGGGACAGCTGCGATGGCCGTAGGCGGTGCAGGAGCCCGATGGACAGCCGTCCTCCTGGAAGTCGGTGTCGTTCATGTAGACCGTGCCGCACAGCTGGTGGGTCAGGGTCGAGCCGTTCACCTGGAAGTAGCCCATCACGTACTGACGGTACTCGCCGTCGGAGCAGTCGGGCCCTTCACTGTTGGCGAAGACCGCGGTGTTGGTGAACGGAGCGGTGAATGCCTGTCCGCTGACGACCGGCGCGACCGCGCCGTCGGGCGTGACGAAGGATGTGTAGCTGAGGGTCATGCTGGGCAGCCTCTGTTCAGGACCTGCGGCGCCACGACCGGGTCGATGGCGTGCGGCGCTGGCCGGTGCGTTGGAAATGGGGCGGGACCCCGGACCGGGTGGCGATCCGGGATCCCGCGGGCAGGGCGCTAGCTGAAGTCCACGGTCCAGCTGCCGTTGGGCTGCTGGATGACCGTCGCTGTGGTCTGCGCCTTGCCGGTGAAGTCGATCGTCGCCGGCAGGGTGGAGGTGGTGGAAACGTCGATCAGCTGGCCGGGGGCATAGGCGCCATCAGCCACATAGAAGGTCACCACCGGGGTGATGTTGAAGGTGTCGTTGGGGGTCGCCGCGAAGGTGGCCACCGGCGCCGGGATCGGGGTCTTGCCCGCCTTGGCCAGGCCGAAGATGTAGCCGTTGTCGGGGGTGAAGTCGGTGCCGGCCACAATCGAGTAGGAGCCCGACATGGCGCTGCCCGGCGTGACCAGCTGGCCAAAGCCCGTGGGCGTGGCGCCGGTGAAGGGGACCGTGTCGCAGGTGGCGGTGTTGACCTGGATGGTCCCGCCGGAGTCGATGATCGTGCCCCGCCAGCTCGGACGGCGTGGTGCTCCAGTAGGCGTAGGTGATGTCATCGTAGGTGACGGTGTCGAAGCCGCCGTTGGTGACGCCCGTGAAGGTGACCCAGGCGTTGGAATAGACCTGCGGGTTCCCGCCGGTGCTGGTCACGATCGGCGGCTTCATGAAGGCGACGTAGTTCTTCGACACGCCGGAGTTGTTGAGAATCTGGATGAGATACTGGGCCATGACGGTCTCCGCAGATGATTGATGCCGATCTCCGAAATGGAAATCAGTCTCCGTGGCTGTCGGAGGAGGCTCACAAGAGCCTGCTCATCGTCATGGACCTGTCGGATACTCTGTGTGTCGTGTCCATGAATGAGGGAGTGAGCTCGATTGCTTCCCCCGACGCCTGGAATCACGCTAGCAAGCGTCTCGGCACAATGCTGGGATGAGTTCTTGCGCCCTGCGCAATTTCGAGAAGAGTTTCATGCGTGGAGCGCAAGTTCGACTGCGCGCTATGGCCCGGTCTGCAGTCCGCCCAGGAAGCGGATCAGGTAGCCCACCGACTCGCCGTCGATCCTGCGCACCGCCTGAATCAGCTCGAATTCCTCGGTCTTCAGGTCCGGCGTCTTGTGAATGTCCATGGCGCCGCGGCCGAGGATCAGCCAGTCCATGGAGATGTCGAGCACCTCGGCGACGCGCGCGGCGTTGGCCAGGGACATCGCGCCGTCCTGGCGCCAGCGGCTGATGGCGCTCTCATTGACGTTCAGGTCGTGGGCGAGCGCCATCATCTTGGAGACGCCGCGCCAACGCATCGCGGCTTCGAGCCGCTCTCCCCGAGACGACATAGACCCCACCCACCCCACGTCGGCATCAACGCCGGGCGCCGCGGGCGCTGCCCGTTGCGCGGCGTTGGCCCTCCTTCCGGAAAGCGCGCGGCGATAGCCTGTGAAAGTTATCCACCCCGCCTGTGGAAAAACAACTATAGGGCGAAATTTGCAAGCGCCTAGGTTGCCCGGCGCCGCAAGCTCGCCGGCGGGTTCCGTTTTGCGGCGCGCCTAGTTCACCCGCCGCAGGGCGCCGGGCAGGTGCAGGGAGAAGGCCGGGATCTCGACGTCGAAGGCCTCGCCGGCCGCGGTGACCATCTGGTAGGTCCCGCGCATGCTGCCCGACGGCGTGGTCAGCGGGCAACCGGAGTTGTAGCGGAACGCCTCGCGGGGGCCGAGCACCGGCTGCTCGCCCACCACGCCCGGGCCCTGGACCTCCTCGACCCGGTTCAGGGCGTCGGTGATGATCCAGTGGCGGGAGATCAGGGTCACCGTCTGTGTCCCGTGGTTCTCGATCTCGACCACGTAGGACCACAGCCACTTGCCCGCCTCGGGCTGCGACTGCTCGGCCATGTAGGCCGGCGCGACCCGCACCAGGATGTCCCGGGTGCGGGCTTCGTACACCGGATTGTCCGGCGTGCCGCGGCGGCGGATGCGGGTCATCAGGCGGCGTCCAGCGCCCGGCGGATGTCGCGGGTCAGGTCCCTGAGGTCCTCGAGGCCGACGGACATCCGCACGAAGCCCTCGGTCAGGCCGATCTCCAGCCGCTTGTCCTCGGGCATGGCCCGGTGGGTGGTGGTGGAGGGATGGGTGGCCATCGACTTGGCGTCGCCCAGGTTGTTGGAGATGTCGACGATCTCCAGCGCGTCGAGGAACCGCCAGGCGGCCTCGCGCGAGCCCAGGTCGAAGGCCAGCAGGTTGGAAAAGCCGCTCATCTGCTTGCGGGCGATCAGCGCCTGGGGGTGGTCCTCGCGGCCGGGGTAGCGCACGGACGCGACCTTTGGGCTCTGCGCGATCAGGTCGGCCAGCGCCGCCGCCGTCTCGGTCTGGCGACGCACCCGCAGGTCCAGCGTCTCCAGCCCCTTGAGCAGCACCCAGGCGTTGAACGGCGACATGGCCGGGCCGGTGTGGCGGATGATGTCGCGGTAGGCGTCCTCGAGCAGCTGTTTGTCGCCCAGGATCGCCCCGCCCAGCACCCGACCCTGGCCGTCGATATGTTTGGTGGCCGAGTACACGACCACGTCGGCGCCCAGCGTCAGCGGTTTCTGGAAGATCGGCGTGGCGAAGACGTTGTCGACCACCACCTTCGCCCCGGCGGCGTGGGCGATCTTCGCCACCTCCTCGATGTCGGTGATCTCGAGCAGCGGGTTGGCCGGGCTCTCCAGCAGCACGACCTTCGTATTGGGCCGCATCGCCGCCTTCCAGGCGTCCAGGTCCGTGGCGTCGACGAAGGTGGTCTCCACCCCGAAGCGCGGCAGGTACTGCGAGACGATCCAGTTGCAGGACCCGAACAGCGCCCGGCCGGCCACCAGATGGTCGCCCGCCTTCAAGAGGCCGGTCAGCGCCACATGCACCGCCGCCATGCCCGAGGCCAGGGCGCGGCAGTATTCCGCCCCTTCCAGCAGCGCCAGCCGCTCCTCGAACATCTGGGTCGTGGGATTGGCGTAGCGCGAATAGACGAAGCCCGGCTCCTCGCCCGAACCGGCGATCGGCGGCCCCGGCGCTCTCGTAGGCGAAGCTCTGCGTCAGATAGAGCGCCTCGGAGGTTTCGCCGTGGTTGCTGCGCATCAGCCCGCCGCGGATGAGGCGGGTCGCGGGTTCCCAGGCGTTGGGGTCTTCGGCCATGGCTACGGCTTTCCTGAATGAATGGCCGGCATCAACAGGAAACCGGCCCGCCCGGTCAAGCGGGCTCGCCCGGGGAATACTGAAAGGCCTTTCAGGGAACCGCAGGGACCTGCAAATCGCCGCGAGAATCCCGGCCGATCCACGCGAGACCGGCGAGATTTCGGCCAGATCGTGGAGATGTCGACGCCGCGCCGCCCGAGACCGCGCGAGGGCAGGGTGTCCCGCTTCCCCGTTGTCGCGCCAGCCCGCCGGGCGAGACAGGGGGACAGATCGGCCGCCACCGCCGGCCGCCGCGCCCGACTCCACGCCGCCCGGGCCGCCGTTTCCGCTTCCCGCGCAAGGGTTTCGTTGATCCGTTCACCGTCCATGAGAGGAGTTAGCCCCGCCCCGCAGGGTGGGGATCAAACCGAGGGCGGCCAGGGTTCGGGAAGGGGCCGAAAGGGGCGAAATGTCTTCATTTGTCTCCAGACTATATGTCTCCGGAGTCTCGAATTGGGGGGCTGCTACCGTCGATCGACTGAAGCAGCCCCCTCCTGGATCAGCCCAGGCCTCAGGAGACCTTCGCCGCGCGGGCGGCGCGCAGCGTTCTCGGGCTGTGGCCGGTCCAGCGCTTGAAGGCGCGCGAGAAGGCGGCGGGATCGGAGAAGCCGACCAGGTAGGCGGTCTCGTTCACCGACACCTTCCTGGCCCCCAGATAGTCCAGCGCCATCCGCCGCCGCAGGTCGTCGAGGATCTTCTCGAACGTCGCGCCCTCGGTCTTGAGCCGGCGGAACAGGGTCTGGCGGCTCAGGCCCAGCTCGCCGGCGATGCGGTCCACCCCGACCTCGCCCGTGTGCAGGATCGGCAGTATCAGGCGCTCGACCCGGGCCCGCAGCGACTTGCTCGCCTCCAGATCCCTCAGCAGGGCGTCGGCGTGGCTGGTCAGGATGCCGAAGGCGAAGCGGGGGGCCGGGGCCAGCTTGAAGGTGAGCCAGCGGTGGTCGAGCAGGGCCGCGTTGCGGGTGCTGTCGAACATGACCGGCACGCGGAAGATCCGGTCGTACTCGGCGACATGCGGCGGGGCAGGATGGGTGACGTGAACGGCGCGGATGAAGGGCTCGTCGTCGAACTGGCGTGAGCCGACCGTCATCCGGGCGAAGGTCGAACTCAGTGAGTTCGGGGAAGGCGTTTGGATCGGCGCGGTTGTCGATCAACCAGAGGCCCTCCGCCGAGGGTTCAAGCGTGAAGCGGGCGCCGCCGACCAGCCCGTCCACCTCGACCACCAGTTGCCCGTAGCGGTTCAGCTGGGCGAAGGCGTGCAGCATCGTCTCGGCGGCGTCGGCGATCAGGCCGACGACCGAGAACTGGCCCATGTCCAGCTCCTCGGCGTAGTGCAGGGCCAGGGCGGTGTCGCCCGTCATCGCCTTGGCCTCGCGCATCAGCGTGACATAGGCGGCGAACGGCACGCGGTTGTCCGGGTCCGTGAGCACGGCCGGGTCGATCCCGGCGCGGTGCAGCAGGACGGCCTCGTCGGCGCCGCGCTTGTCCGCGACCGTGACCAGGCCTCTGGCCAGTCCCGCCGAGACCGTGGGATCAGCCATGGGCCCGCCGTCCCGTGAAACCTGCGATCATGCTTTTGTCGCCTGGCGTCATGTCCATCCGGCCGCGTGTCGATCAGCCTCCAGCCTGAGGGTCCCGGAGCGGAGCGACAAGTGTGAAGTCTGTAACCAGGCCGGGGCGCGCGGCGACCGCGACGCTGACCGGCGCCGCCGGGATCTGGCTGGCGAGCGCGCTGGCAGGCCAGTGGGCCTTCCTCAGCTACATCGTCGTCTTCTACGGCCCGTCGACCTTCACCGGCGATTTCGCGGCGTGGGCGCGTAACGGGCTTGTCTTCAAGGGCTACGTGGCCAGCGACCTGGCAGGGAACCTGACGTTCGCAGCCCACGCCCTGGCGGCGGGGGTGATCGCGTTCGGGGGCGCGCTGCAGCTGATCCCGTGGGTGCGGTCGCGGCTTCCACGGTTCCATCGCTGGAACGGGCGGCTCTTCCTCGTCACCGCGGTGGGCCTGAGCCTGTCGGGGTTCTACCTCGTCTGGGTGAGGGGCTCTAACCCGGACCTGCTCGGGCAAATCGCGACGACCACCAACGGGGTGCTGATCCTGTCCTGCGCCGTGATGGCCTGGCGGACGGCGGTGCGGCGGGACTTCGTCGTCCACCGCCGTTGGGCCATGCGCCTGTACCTGGTCTCGAACGCGCAGTGGTTCACGCGCGTAGGGTTCATCCTGTGGATCATGATCAACGGCGGGCCGGTGGCCCTGAAGGCCTTCCACGATGTCTGGCAGTTCGGCTGCTACCTGCTGCCGCTGGCGGTGCTGGAGCTGTACCTGCGGGTCCGCGAGCGCGGCGGCGACCGGGCGAATTTCGCCATGGCCGGGCTGCTGCTGGCGCTGACCCTGCTGATGATCGGCGGCATGGTCGGCTTCAGCCTGTTCTCGCTGCGCATCATCAAGGGAGAGATGGCGTGAGCGGCGAAGCGGCGGCGATCATCGTCCATGTGGCGGCCGGCGGGGTCGCCCTGCTGGCGGGTGCGACGGCGGTGATCGCGCGCAAGGGCGAGCGGGTTCACCGGGTGGCCGGGACCGTCTTCGTCGTGTCGATGCTGGTCATGGCCGGGGTCGGCGGCGCGCTGTCGGTCCTCCACAAGCAGGACCTCAACATCCTGGCCTCGTCGCTGACCATCTACCTGGTCGGAACGGCCTTGCTGACGGCCCGGCGTGGGGACGGGGAGGGCGGCCGCCTCGAAGTCGTGGGCCTGGCGTGGGTCGCGGCCGTGGTGCTGATGGCCGGCCTCTTCGGCCTGTCGGCAAAAGGGCCGTTCGCGGTCGTCTACTACCTGTTCGGGGCCGTGGCGGCGCTGGCGGCGGCGATGGATCTGCGGGTCATCGCCCGGCGCGGCCTGGCCGGCGCGGACCGCATCGCGCGGCACCTGTGGCGCATGTGCCTGGCGCTGGCTATCGCGGCGGCGGCCTTCTTTCTGGGGCAGGCAGACGAGATGCCGGCCGCCATCCGGGGACCGCACCTGGCCGCGCCGCCCCTGCTGGCGCTGGTCGCGATGGCATTCTGGCTGGTCCGTGTGCGGATCACCGGCCGCCGCAAGGGCCGGGTCGCCGCGAGCTAGTTCCATATCGGGAACCCGACCCGCGTTCGGCGAGTTGTGTGTTAACCTTGGCGCTTCGTCAGACGGGGAGGGTTCCATGCCGCTTGCGTTTGTGTTCCGCGTGTTCGCCGCGATCCTTGGACTTCTGGGCGCGCTCAACGTCATCATCCTGGTGCTGGCCGATCCGATCGCGCGCTATTCGCCGGTCGAGGTGCGCGCCATGGGCAGCCTGAGCGAAGCGCTGCTGCTGTTCGGGGTCGGAGCGGGGATCTATCTGCTCGGCCTGGGCGCGGGGCCGAGGAAGGCGCACCACTGACTTGACGGCCTGTCCGACCGTCGGTGGAGCCGCAAGGGCCTTGCGGCCCCGATTGCGGCGGCCGTCGGGCGCATGGTAGGCGTTGGGGCAGTGGATTTCGGCCCGGGGACGCCCTGATGATCACCCTTGAGCGCCGTTTTGTCCGCAACGACAGTCTCCTGTCGGCAGAGGTCGATGGCGCCCTGGTGATGATGGACGTCAACTCGGGCAAGTACTTCCATCTCGACCCGGTCGGCTCGAGGATCTGGGCGATGATCGACGGGCCCACCGCGGTGTCCGACGTCTGTGATCGGCTCCTGGGCGCCTACGACGGCGAGCTCGGCCAGATCCAGGCGGATGTCCTGGCCTATTTCGCGCGGCTGGAGGCGGCGGACCTGGTGCGGCGCGCATGACGGTCGACCCGTCCGCCACGCCGGCGGCGAGGGGCGGCAAGACGCACCGCTACCGCCTGAACGGACTGCTGGTGGACAGCGACAGGGCGTTCCGGTTTCTCGTCGCCGCCGAGGCGGCCGGCGACGCCGACGTGACAATCCGGTTCCGGCCCGTCCGGCGCCCCGCGCCGCCCTGACCTGGGAGGGCCCGCACCTGTCGCTGCACGCCGACGGCGACGCGTTTCTGGAGGTCCCGGGAGCCGTGACGGCCCTGATCCGCGGGGGGCGCGAGATCACCGTCGAGGCCGCCGACGGCGCGACCGACGCGGTCCTGCACAACTGGGTCTTCGGTCAGGCCATCGGCATCCTGTGTCATCAGCGCGGAACGCCCCCGCTGCACGCCTGCGTGGTGGAGATCGGCGACAGCGCCGTGGCGCTGGCCGGTCACAGCGGCAGCGGCAAGTCGACGACGGCCCGGGCGCTGATCGCGCGCGGCCATGGCCTGCTGACCGACGACCAGGCGATCATCGATCCCGGCTCCCTGCTGGTCCAGCCCGGCTGGGCGGCGATCAAGGTCTGGGCGAACACCGCCGCGGCCGCCGGCGACAGGCTCGATCCGGCGCTGCGCGTCCACGCGCACCTGGACAAGTTCCAGTTGCCCCTCGAAGGGGCGTTCCGGCGCACGCCGACGCCGCTGGGGCTGGTGGTCATCCTCAGCAAGGGCGAGCCCGGCGAAGGCCTGCGCGGCGAGAGGGTGGATTGGCAACGGGCGGCCGCTCTGCTGAAGACCTTCGTCTACCGGCATCGCGTCGGCGACGCGCTGGACGGGGGGCAGGCCCAGTTCGCCTGGTCCCTCGCCCTGGCGCGGCGCACACCCGTGGTCACGCTGCGGCGGCCCGACGACCTGGCCGGGGTGCCCGCCCTCTGTGACTGGATCGAACAGGCCGCCGCCGGCGCCGCGATCGCGTCCGCCCGCCCGGTCGAACCGGTCCGGCGTCGGGCATGAGCACCATCGCGGGTCTATGGAACTGGAGCGGACGGGGCGGGGCCGGCGAAGACCTCGTCCGCATGCAGGCGGCGCTGGCCCCGTTCGGGCGCGACCAGGCGGGCGGTTGGGACGGCGGGGCGATCGCCCTGGGCAGCCGGCTGTCGCGACTGCTGCCCGAGGACGACTACGACCGACAGCCGCTGATC
This sequence comes from Caulobacteraceae bacterium, assembly GCA_965283745.1. Lineage (GTDB taxonomy): Bacteria > Pseudomonadota > Alphaproteobacteria > Caulobacterales > Caulobacteraceae > Caulobacter. Next base: position 136,496 of record CBDIPM010000005.1, on the reverse strand, counting down.
GGCGGCGGCGGCCGGTTCGTGCTCGTGGCGGACCTGCGGCTCGACAACCGGCCCGAACTGGCCGCCGCGCTCGGCGTCGAGCCGGCGCGCGCCGCGGGCATGGCCGACGCCGACATGCTGTTGCTGGCCTGGGAGCGCTGGACGCTGGCCACGCCGTCGCGGCTGCTGGGCGACTTCGCCTTCGCCGTCTGGGACCGCGAGCAGCGGGCGCTCCACCTCGTCCGCGACGCGCTGGGGGAAAGGCCGATCTTCGTGACCCGCCAGCCCGGCCGGATCGCCTTCGCCAGCCTGTATCCCGGTCTCCATGCGCTGCCCGGGGTCGCCCGGGCGCCGATCTGGACGCGGTCCGCGCCTATGCCGCCCGCCTGCCGGAACAGGGGACGGGCAGCTTCCACATCGGGATCGACCGGGTCGAGCCCGGAACCCGGCTGACCGTCCATGCCGACGGGCGCGAGACCGTTGACCGCTGGTGGGACTTTCCGGCTCCGGAACGGCTCCGCCTCCGCCGGGAGGACGACTACGCGGACCTCTATCGCGAGACCTTTGATCGCTGCGTCCGCGACCGGCTGCGGGCGCGGGGCCCCGTCGCCAGCCACCTCAGCGCCGGCCTGGACAGTTCGGCGGTGACCACCACGGCCGCCGCGATTCTCGCCGAGCGCGGCGAGGGGCTGAGCGCCTACACCGCCGTCCCGATGGCCGATGTTCCCCTGCACGCCCCGCTGGGCCGCATCATCGATGAATCGGCGCTCGCCGCCCTGACGGCCGCCCGCTTCCCCAACATTCGCCACGAGATGGTCGGCCGCGACGGGCGCGCGATCGGCGAGGATCTCCCCGGCATCTACGAGACCCTGAACCAGCCTGTGCGGAACCTCTGCAACTGGACCTGGATCCTCGATATCCAGCGCCGGATGGAGGCCCGGGGGGAGCGGGTGCTGCTGACGGCGACCTACGGCAACGTCACTGTCAGTCCCACGGCCGGACTGATGCTGCCAGAGCGCCTCGCCACAGGCCATGTCGCGGGGGTGATGGGCGACATCCTGTTTGGCGACCGGAACGGCGCCTCGCGCAAGGGCCACGCCTACGCCGCCATCGGGCCGCTGCTGCCGCGGGCGCTGGACAGCCTCATCCGCCGCGCCGCGGGCCAGTCGTCGCCCGCCCGGCTGCCGTTTTCGCCCCTGTCGGCGGGGGGCTTCGAGGCGATGGTCGCGGCCGAGCGCGGGCGACGGCCGCACGATCCGACCTACTTCGATCCCAATTTGCGCTGGCGGGCGACGGTCCACAGCGTGATGACCCAGATGGACCCCGGGCCCTTCCACAAGATGCATCTGGCGGGGCAGGGCGTGGATCAGCGCGATCCCTGTCGTGACCAGCGGCTGCTGCGGCTGATCCTGGCGATGCCGCCGGAAATCATCGGCTCAGGCGGAGAAACGCGACGGCTGTACCGCCGCGTGTTCGCTCCGCGCGTGCCCGAGACGGTCTATCGCACCCCGACCGTCAAGGGCCTGCAGACCGCCGACTGGTCCTATCGCGTGGCGCGCGGCCGCCGCCAATTGACCGAGGTGATCGAGGCGGCGGCCAGGATCGAGCCGATCGCGGAGATGTTCGATGTGCCGGGTCTGTGCGCCGATATCGCCGATGGGCCGGACCACGCCGTGGCGAACGACGCCGGCTATGCGATGCGGCGGCGCTGGCGCTTCCTGCATGGCATAGCCTGTATGGACTTCGCGTCCAGGGCCGGCGCGCCGTAACCCGGCGACCGACGCCCGGAAGCGTCGTCTTCAGCTGCCGGTATTGGAGTCGCCGGCGCCGCCGTTGAAGGCTTCGGTTTCCGACGCGACGTCCACCACCAACAGCTCCGGCGCGGTCCAGGGCTCGCGATCGGCGGACCGCTCGACTGTTTCCCGTGTCTCGTTCATGGTTCTCTCGTCGTCCACTCGCCAGCAAATCGGCCAGAGACCCTGAGGGCGATGGCTTGGTCTTGTCAATAAGGACCGGGCCAGGCAAGCGGCGGCAGGCAGGTTCAGCTTCGCTGCGCCGCCGACAGGCTCGGCATCCCTCCACCCCCGCGTCTTCCATCCGTCACTTGCAATTCCACCCAAGGGCCGTGAGTAATGGCCCGACGATGAATGACGCTCTTACCGCCGGGATTCTCCCCTGCCAGGCCATCGAGGATCTGATCGCCCAGGGGGCCATCAGCTCGCTCACGCCCTTCGACAAGGACCAGGTCCAGCCGGCCAGTCTCGACCTGAGGCTGGGCGAACGCGCCTGGCGGGTCCGCGCCTCCTTCCTGCCGCGCCACCGGCGGGTGATGGAGCGGCTGCCCGACGTGGCCATGCACCAGCTGGACCTCAGCCAGGGCGCGGTGTTCGAGCGCGGCTGCGTCTATATCGCCGAGGTGCAGGAGCGACTGGCCCTGCCCAGGGGCGTCGCGGCGCGCGGCAACCCCAAGAGCTCCACCGGCCGGGTCGACGTGTTCGTTCGGCTGCTGACCGACCACGGCGCGGCCTTCGACGACGTGGCCGAGGGCTACACCGGGCCGCTGTATGTCGAGATCGCGCCGCAGACGTTCTCGGTCCTGGCCCGCACCGGCACGCGGCTGAACCAGCTTCGGCTCAAGCGCGGCACGCCGCCCCGGCTGGCCAGCCGCGACGTCGGCGTCGACCTGTCGACCGGCATGGCCGGCTTCCGCGGCCGTCGCCACGCCGGGATCATCGACCTCGACAAGGAGGACGGCCACGATCCGCGCGACTTCTGGGAGCTGCTGGAATCGCCCAAGGGCGAGCTGCTGCTCGACCCCAACGAGTTCTACATCCTGGCCTCCAAGGACGACATCGAGATCCCGGTGATGCAGGCCGCCGAGATGACGCCGATCGACCCGGCCGTCGGCGAGTTCCGCGTCCACTACGCCGGCTTCTTCGACCCGGGTTTCGGCGCCGACGAGACCCACTCGCGGGGCTCCAAGGGCGTGCTCGAGGTGCGCAGCCACGAGACGCCGTTCCTGCTCGAGGACGGCCAGACCGTGGCGCGGCTGGTCTATGAGCCGCTGACCGCCCGGCCGACCCGGCTCTATGGCGAGGACGGGTCCCATTACCTGCGGCAGGGGCTGAAGCTCTCCAAGCACTTCCGGCCCTGGAAATAGCGCTCGGGGCGCGGCGCGGGGGAGGGAGTCTGTGCGATCCGCGGGCCGGTGATCGTCCTGGCGCCGACAAGTCTCAAAGACAAAATGTACAGGGTGCTTGACATACCTCACGCCTGTATGTGACAAGCTAACTTGTCAAAACGACAAGGAGAGACGACGTGACGACCCAAGCCCGCACTCGCAAACCGCAGAGCTTCGTCAAGCTGCTGGCCATATGCGCCGGCCTTGGACTGGTCGTCGGCGGCGCCGGCGGCCTGGCCGATGGCCTGGGCCTGGAGGTTCCGCCGGTCGCCGTCGCCGTCGCGATCCTGGCCCTCGGCGTCGCCACCCTGTGGCTGAGCGCCCGCTGGTGGGCCGGGGTCGACGAGGCGGTGCGCGAGGCTCACAAATTCAGCTGGTTCTGGGGCGGGTCGGCGGGGATGGTCGTGGTTCTGGCCGCCGCCCTCGCCCTGATGCAGGTCGCCCGGGGGACGGTCGAGGGCTTCGGCTTCACGCCCGCCGACGCCGGAGTGTTCGTCGCCGGCGTCGCCTTCACCCTCACCGTTATGCTGGTCGGGTACGGCGTCTGCTGGGCCGGCTGGTGGCTCATCCGCAATCGCTGAAGCGTCCATTGCCTGTCCCGGAGACCCTGCCGATGGCTACCGCCCCAAATCCCGCCCAGAAGCGCTATATCGCCCGCTTCGCCCCCGCCATGACCCTCTATGTGGCCATCATCTTCACCGTCAGCTGGGTCTTCAACCGGTACGAACCGACCGGCCCGGCCGCCTGGGCTCTGGCCCTGCTGCCGGCCCTGCCGCTGCTGGCGATCATCGCCATCATGGGCCTGTACCTGCGCGAGGAGGGCGACGAGTTCGTCCGCAACATCCTCGTCGAATCCATGCTCTGGGGCGTCGGCCTGACCCTGGCCATCATGACGGTCTGGGGCTTCCTGGAGATCTACGCCGAGGCGCCCAAGCTGCCGTCCTTCTGGGCCTTCCCGATCTTCTGCTTCGGCATGGGCGTGGCGCAGCCGTTCATCAAGCGCCGCTACCGGTAGGGCGAGGCCATGAAGAACCGCCTCAAGGTCCTGCGGGCCGAGCGCGACTGGAGCCAGGCGGACCTGGCCGACAAGCTCGAGGTCTCGCGCCAGACCATCAACGCCCTGGAGACCGGCAAGTACGATCCGTCCCTGCCGCTCGCCTTCCGCATCGCCCGCCTGTTCGGGCAGCCCATCGAAGCCATCTTCGACGACGGCCAGGCCTGACCGGGTCCGACCCGCCGGCCGCCGCCGCTTCCACCCGATTTCCGACGTCGCCTTTGCTCAAAAGGACTTCCATGTTCACGCGCCTCAAACGCGGCCTGGCCGCCCTCGCGGTCCTGACCGCCACCACCCTCGCGGCCCTGCCCGCCGCCGCCGACCCCGCCGTCTGGGTCGTCAGGGACGAGGACTCCACCCTCTACCTGCTGGGTACGGTGCATGTGCTGCGGCCCGACACCGTCTGGCGCACGCCCGTTATCGACAGGGCGCTGGCCCAGGCCGACGAGTTGTGGATCGAGGTCGAGGCGGATGATCCGGCGGCCATGCAGCCGCTGGTCGCCCGCTACGGCCTCGATCCCGCAAACCCCTTGAGCAGCAAGCTCACGCCCGAGCAGAAGGCGCGGCTGGATGCGGCGGCGGCCGGCATGGGCGCCAGCGGCGCGGCGCTGGAACCCCTGCGGCCCTGGCTGGCGGCCCTGACCCTCAGCATGGGGCCGTTGGTCAAGGCCGGCTACGATCCCGCCAGCGGGGTGGAGTTGAAGCTGAAGGCCGCCGCCCGCGACGCCGGCAAGCCGATCCGCACGCTGGAGACGCTGGAGCAGCAGATCGGCTTCTTCGCCGACCTGCCGCCGGCGGTCGAGATGGCCTTCCTCATGTCGGCCCTGGACGAGATGGAAACCGGACCGGCCATGCTGGACGCCCTGGTCGCCGCCTGGAGCGCCGGTGACGCGCAGGCTCTGGACGAGCTGATGGTGGCGGACCTGGCCGCCGACTATCCGCAACTCCACGACGCCCTTCTGGTGCGCCGCAACAGGGACTGGGCCGGGCAGATACAGACCCTGCTCGACGGCAAGGGCGTGTCGGTGATCGCGGTGGGCGTCGCCCACCTGGTCGGCGACGACAGCGTGCAGGCGCAACTTGCAGCGCGGGGCATCGCGGCCGAACGCCTGCCGGACTGAACGCCTCGGCAGGCTCTGAAGCGGGGGTCCGGTTCGCGCCGGGCCCCTGTCTCCTGCTACTCGGCGGCGACCTTGGGCCGCAGATAGATCGACCGCTTGGGCGTGGTCATCACCCGGTGCAGCATCGGGACGAAGGCCTCCATCGGCATCGACTCGTAGTTCGGGTCGAAGGCCGCCTGGTCGTACAGGTGGCAGAACTGGGCGGTGTATTCGAAGTGCGGATGGCCGCGGAACTGCTCGCGCATGTCGCGGTCCAGGCCCAGGTGGTGGAAGAAGTAGTAGCCCTGGAAGATGCCGTGCTGCTGGACCATGAAGTGGTTGGCCTCGGACACGAAGGGGAAGACCATCGCCGCCCCGATGTCGGGGTGATTGCGCGGGCAGAGCACGTCGCCGATGTCATGCAGCAGGGCGCAGACGACATACTCCTCGTCGCGACCGTCGCGGAAGGCGCGGGTGGCGGTCTGCAGGCTGTGCTCGAGCCGGTCGACGACGAAGCCGCCGCAGTCGCCCTTGAGCAGGTTCAGGTGGCTGACGATCCGCTCGGGCAGCTCGCGGCCGTACTGGGCCGAGGCGCCGGCGATGATCGCCCAGTCTTCCTGGGTGCTCTCGGTCATGGCGTGGAACTTCGCCCGCGCCTCTTCCCCGTGCTCGCCGTCCGCCATGGTCGTTCTCCCAACGATCGTTTGAAGGATCGTGCGGGAGGCGGGGCAGGGCGTCAATCGGCCTGGCGGTGTTCGCCGGGGCGGCCTTAGCGATTTCTTGAACCCGTTCAGGGCAATGTCACCGCTGTCATGGCCGCAAGGGCGGTCATTTTCGAGGGCGATGAACCCACCATTGATAAGCGGCGCGGCGACGCGCCCCGGCGAGGCCGGGCCCGCGGGGTTCAACGACCGCGATGAGACGATCCGCAGGCTGGAACTTGAGAAGCTCGAGATCCAGGCGCGGCTGGATGTCGCGCTGCACGCCACCCGCCACGACAGCCTGACCGGCCTGCCCAATCGCGCCGGATTCGTCGGCGAACTGACGGCTCGCATCGCCAACGGCTTCCAGAACCAGACCGTCTTCCTGCTCAATATCGACCGTTTCAAGCTGGTCAACGAGACCCTCGGGCACGAGGCCGGCGATGACCTGATCCGCAAGATCGGCGTGGCGCTGGGGAGCGCCGTCCCCGGCGGCGGCCTGCTGGCGCGGCTGGGCGGCGACGAATTCGGCATCGTCACGGAATCCCTGACCGAGCAGGGCGTCGCCGAATTCTGCGCTCGGCTGCTGCGGGTCTGCGCCCAGAGCCGCCGCGTCTATGGACACGAGGTCCAGGTCAGCGCCTGCATCGGCGTCTGTGTGCAGAAGCCCGACCAGGACAACGGCGACCTGCTGCGCCAGGCCGATCTGGCCCTGCGCGCCGCCAAGCGGGAAGGCCGCAACCGCTTTCGCCTCCACGACGCGGAGATCGCCCGCTCCTCGAGCCGCCGGCTGTCGCTCGAGGCCGGGATGGAGCGCGCGCTGCGGGCGGGCGAGTTCACCATGGCCTACCAGCCGATCGTCGACGCCCGGTCCCGCGAGACCCTCGGCTACGAGGCGCTGGTCCGCTGGACCAGCAGCACGTTCGGGGTCGTCTCGCCCGTCGACTTCATTCCGGTCGCCGAAGAGACCGGCCTGATCCTCGACCTGGGCGACTGGATCATGCGCCAGGCGATGAAGGACTGCCGCCGCTGGGGCGGGCTCTATGTCTCGATCAACCTCTCGGCGCGGCAGTTCCTCTACCAGAACATCGGCGAGCGCATCCTGCAGTACGCGAAGGACAGCGACCTGCCCCCCGAACGCATCCAGGTCGAGCTGACCGAGACGGCGATCATCGACGATGTCGAGCGGGCGCGGGACAATCTGCGGGTGCTGCGGGCGGCCGGCGTGCGCGTCGCGCTGGACGACTTCGGCACCGGCTACTCCAGCCTGACCTACCTGCACCGCTTCGACATCGACTGCATCAAGATCGACAAGTCCTTCGTCGACGCTGTGACCCGGGACCGCCAGGCGGCGATGATCGTCGCCTCGGTGACCAAGCTGGCCAGGACGCTGGGCATGAAGGTGGTGGCCGAGGGCGTGGAGAGCGAGCCGCAGCGCGAGGTGCTGCTGGCCGCGGGCTGTGACTACCTGCAGGGCTTCCACTTCGGCCGCCCCGTCCCGCCCGGCGAGGTCGGCGCCGCAGGCCTCGACGCCTGACCCGCCTTGAGGCGTCCGCTCCGACCCGCTATGACGCCCCTCGCGCGGCCGTAGTTCAGAGGTAGAACGTCAGCTTCCCAAGCTGAATGTCGGGGGTTCGATTCCCCCCGGCCGCTCCATTTTTCCTGCACGGACCCGACGTATAAGCACCGGTGGCGACCAAACCCGGGGAGGCCTTCGTGCTGGCCAGGCTGCTGGACATCCGCCGATACGCCGCCGCGCTGCTGACCCTGGTCGCGGCGCTGCTCGCGCAGGCGGCGTCGAACGTGACGTGGTGGAGCCCGGTCTGCGACATGATCGCCGACGGCGGTGGTTTCTACGCGGTAGGCTTTCCGTTTCCCGCCGCCCGGCCGACGGTGATGTCGCTGGAGTTCGCCTGGATGCCGCATGTCCAGGCGCTGAACCTGATCGTGCTGGCGGCGGTGCTCTATCCGCTCATCGCTTTCCTGCACGGCAAGATCGCCGGCTGGCTGCCCTCGACGCGCTGGCCGCTGGCCTGGATCGCGCTGTCGCTGGCCCTGATGGTCGGCGGGGTGACGGCGCTGATGACCACAGAGCTTGGCCGCCCGACCCTGTCGATCGCCGCCGAGGGCTACGAGCACTACTGGGATTTCCGGCCGTCGGCGTTCGTGGTCGGGAAAGGCGCGCGGCCCTGCCGGGGCTGATCATCGGGCGGGTGTTCCCTGCTTTACGATGCCCTCCCTTGGGATACGCTCGCGGTCATGGCGGGCATCATCCTCTTCGCGCTCTTCGTCCTCGTCTGCGGCGCCTTGAGCTGGCTCCTGGTGCGTGTCGCGCCGAGGTTCCGCGTCTGGCTGGCGCTGATCCTGCCCTTTCTGGTCTCGTACGGCGTCCTTCATGCTGCGACCTGGTTCGCCGAGGCGAACGTCACCTGCGCGCCAAACCCGGGCGCTGACTGTGGGCCGACCGAGTTCGTGGCGGTGATGATGTTCGCGATGCTCTGCGCCTCCGGCGCCTTCTTCGGATCGGTGATCGGAAGCTGGTGGGGGTGGAGGTCGGCCACAAGGGCGGCTCGCGGCGCCGTCCGACCCTAAACTGTCTCCACGAAACCCTCGGTCAGCAGCCGGCCGTCCGGGGCCGTCAGGCGGAAGGGCGTGGCCTCACCGACCGCTTCCCCTGTCGCCAGCAGCAGGTCCTCGCCCGCCCAGGCCGGGGAGCGGAACCGCGCGGCGAGGCGGGTTATCCTGGCCCCCGCCGGCGCGGCGCGCAGGCCGGCCAGCGCCCACAGGGCGGTGCCGTGGATCAGGATGTCCGGCAGGCCGGCGGCCAGGGCGACGGCGCGCTCGGTGTGGATCGGGTTCCAGATCTCGGCGCACTCCGAATAGAGGTGCGGAAAGCCGCGCGGGGTGGCGATCACGGCCGGTTCGCCGGGCGCCGGCGTGAACGTCGGCCAGGCCTCCTCGTCGTCGGCCGGGGTCTGCGCGCCTTCGACGGCCACGCCGCGCAGCACGCTGACCGAGGTGGAGACCGCGACCAGATCGCCGGCCGATCGGGTCTCGTAGCGGGTCACCGCCACGGCGCCCGCCCGGCTGTTCCGTACGCTGACCAGTCGCGCGGTGAGGCTCAGCGTCTCGCCGGCCAGCACCGGCCGCAGGAACCGCGTGTCCTGCGCCGCGTGCACGCCGCGCCGGGCCTCGTCCGCCGACAGGGTCTGTGCGGGATCGGCGCGCGACTCCAGGGCCAGCACCCACTCGGGCGCCACCACCTGCATCGGCAGCATTTCCAGCGGCCCGGCCGCGTCGTCGAGGCCGGCGGCGTCCTCCGGCGTCAGCACGGCGCGGAAGGCCAGGGCCCGCCGCGGCGTCACCGCCCAGTCGAGCGGTCCCCACTGCGTTCCGACGAGGGCGGCGTTGAACGGCATCAGGTCGCTCCGGTTCGGCGGCGGCGGGCGCCGGAAAGGTCGCGTGACAGCCTGATCCACAGCAGAACGAAGCCTGTGATCACCACGCCCAGCGCCAGCAGGCTGGCGGCGATCAGCAGCGGATGGTTGAAGTTGTCGCCGTCCTTGAAGTCCAGGATGTGGAGCCGCCAGAAGAAGTCATAGAACCGCCAGACGCCCGAGCGACGCGACACCACCTCGGCCGTGTCCGGCGACAGGTAGAAGGTCGTCTTCTCCGCGTCGTCGAAGTCCACGCGCCACAGCGGGCCGCTCCTGCCGGTCTCGGCCGGCGCGGTCGGCAGCAGGCGGACGGAAACGGGTTTGCCCTCGCCCTTGTAGGCTCCGGCCGCGAAGGCCCGCGCCTGCTCCGTCGTCAGGGCCCGCAACGGCATGCCCGTCGTGGCGGCCACCGTGACCGGCGGCCTCTCTCCGCCCGCCTTGAAGGTCCAGACCGGTCCGCGCGGGGTGCCGCGCAGCTGGGCCTCGACCGGCGTAACGCCGGCGTGGTGGGCGGCCTCGTCGGCGCCCAGCACCTTGTCCATCGGCAGCGGCGAGGGCTTCACCTCGGCGAGGTGATGCTCGCTGCGCACCGTTTCGATGGGCAGGACGGTCATGACCACGCCGCCGGCCACCCAGAACAGGACCTGGATCCCGACCACCAGCCCGACCCATTTGTGGATCTGTGTCGACAGGCGCAGCAGGTTCATCGCGCGGCCCGCACGCTGGCTATGACCTCGCCGACCCAGGCCTTGAGGTTGTCCTTCAGGTCCAGCGGCGTCGCCCCGTGGCGGACCAGCACCAGGTCCAGGTCCGGGACCACCACCGTGTACTGACCGTCATAGCCGTTGGCCGAGAAGCTGCCCGGTCCGCCGACGCCCAGCCACCAGTGGGCGCCGTAGGGGGCGGCGGGATCGTCCTTCGACGACGTGCGGGTGCGGGCGTAGTCGACCCAGCCCTCCGGCAACAGCCGCGCGCCGTCCCAGACGCCGTCCCGCAGGTACAGCAGCCCGAACCGCGCGAAGTCCCGCGCCGAGCAGAAGCAGAAGGACGAGCCGATGAAGGTCCCGGCCGCGTCGAACTTGGGCAGGGGCGAGGCCATGCCCAGCGGCTTAAACAGCCGCGCGCGCATGAAGGCCTCGAACCCGGCGGCGTCGGTCCCCAGCGCCCGGGACAGCGCGCGGGCGACGATGTTGGTCGTGCCGCTGGCGTAGCTCATCACCGCGCCGGGCGGATGCTCCAGCGGCTGGGCGGCGGCATAGGCGGCGGTGTCGTCCTTGCCCGCGCCGTAGAGCATCTCGATGACGTCCGAGACGTGGCCCGGCACATAGTCCTCGACGAACTTCAGCCCGCTCGACATGCGCAGCAGCTGGTCGGTGGTGATCTGCGCGCGGGGGTCATCCGCCGATCGCCACTCCGGGACGTCGGCCGGGGCGTGGATGTCCAGCCTGCCGTCGCCGACCAGGATCCCGGCCAGCGCCTGGGTGATGCTCTTGGCCTTGGACCAGGACGGGAAGGTGCTGTCGGCGGTCAGCCCCTCGCCGTAGCGCTCGTAGACGATGCGCCCGCCCTGGACGATGAGCACGACGTCGGTGCGGCCGAGCCGGGGCGCGGCGTCGGGTGTGAAGGCCTCGTCGAGCGTGGCGGTGATGCCGGCGGGCAGCGCCGCGCCGGAGGACCACTCGGCGGTCGGCCAGGGCGTGTCGGAGGGCTGGGCGGGGAGCGGGGGCAGGGTCATGGGGTGAGATTGGAGTGGGGCGGCGAGGTTGTCATCCTCGTTCGCGATCCTCCCCCATCGGGGGAGGGGGACCATGCGGAGCATGGTGGTGGGGGTTCGGTGCAGGGTGTGAGAAAGCTTGCACAACGGCCGGGTTCCCCCGCAGGCGCTCCTGACCGCAGCCCGCTCCACCACCCTTCGGGTGGTCCCCCTCTCCCTGCGGGAGAGGACTGACGAACGGGCCGCCGGCGCGTAGTGTCTCGCCTTCATCCTTCAGGAGCAGCCCCATGGCCCACGCCCACATCGCCAGCAGCGGACCCGCCTGGGCGACCGCCGTCACCATGGGGGCTCACGGCCTGATGTCCGACGAGCCCGCGGCGCTGGGCGGGGCGGATGCGGGGCCGGCGCCCTATGACCTGCTGCTCGCCAGCCTCGGGTCCTGCACGGCGATCACGCTGCGCATGTACGCGGCGCGCAAGGACTGGCCGCTGGAGGAGGTGACGATGGACCTGTCGCACCACCAGGAGGACGGCCGCTCGAAGATCACGCGGAAGATCTGGCTTGAGGGCGACCTCGATGACGAGCAGCGGGCGCGGCTGGCCGATATCGCCGAGCGGACGCCGGTGACCTTGACGCTGAAGAACGCCGCCGACATCACCACCGTCTTGCAGCCCTAGAGAGCCTCCCATGTCTGAACGGATTTTCGCGATCACCGGCGGCTTCGGCGTGCTGGGCCAGGCGGTGTGCGCCGCGGCGCTGGCGGCGGGGGCGAAGGTGGCGCTGATCGATGCGGCGGCGGCGCGGCAGGGGCGCCGGAGGGGGCCATCGCGCTGGGCGGCGTCGACCTGACCGAAGGGGCGGCGGCGGCGGAAGCCTTCGCCGAGATCGCCGACCGGCTGGGCGGGCTGGACGTGCTGGTCAATGTGGCCGGCGGCTTTGTCTGGCAGACGCTGGCGGACGGCGACCCCGACCAGTGGGAGCGGATGTTCCGGCTCAACACCGTGACCTGCGCCACCGCCTCGCGAGCGGCCTTGCCGTACCTGCTCAAGTCGAAGGCCGGGCGGATCGTCAACATCGGCGCGGGCGGCGCGGTGAAGGCCGCGGCCGGCATGGGCGCCTATGCCGCGTCCAAGGCCGGGGTGCACCGCCTGACCGAAAGTCTGGCCGAGGAAATGAAGGGCAAGATCACCGTCAACGCCGTCCTGCCCTCGATCATCGACACCCCGACCAACCGGGCGGACATGCCGGACGCCGACCCTTCGGCCTGGGTGACGCCCGACGAGGTCGCCCAGGCGATCCTGTGGCTGGGCTCGCCGCAGGCCAGTGGTGTGACCGGCGCGCTGCTGCCGGTGAGCGGTCGCGTCTGACCCCCCTATTTCGGGATGACCCCACCCGCTGGAGGTTGTAAGCCCGCGCGACGATGTCGGACTCCCATCACGCGCCTGGATCCGGAAATCCTCGCCGGCATCGCCTCGGCGAAGCGCAAGACCGTGTCCCTGCGTGACGTGCTGGAGGCGTTCGGCGACCGGGCGTTCGGCGCGCTGATGTTCGTGTTCGCCGCCCCGGTGGCGCTGCCGATGCCGCCCGGCGTGTCGGCCATCCTGGGCGCGCCGCTGCTGTTCATCACCTCGCAGCTGATGATGGGCCGCCGCACCCTTTGGCTGCCCAAGGTGCTGGCCGACCGCACCATGACGCGCGGCGACTTCGCCGGCCTGGTCGAGAAGCTGACGCCTTACCTGACCTGGGTAGAGCGGCGGCTGCGGCCGAGGTTCACCTTCCTCTACAACCGCTGGCTGGACGGGGTGACCGGACTGGTCTGCCTGGTCCTGGCGGTCGTGGTCTTCCTGCCGATCCCGTTCGGCAACATGCTGCCGGCCCTGGCCATCGCCGCCTTCGGGCTGGGCATCGCCGAGCGCGACGGGCTGCTGGGCCTGTTCGGCGGCGTGGCCACGGCGATCAGCCTGTCGGTTCTGGCCCTGCTGTCGGGCGCGATGATCGCGGCGGCGGCCACCTTCATCCGGGTGCTGGTCGCCACGGTCGACAGGGCCTGGCCGTTCTGATTCACCCACCCAACGCCGTCATGGCCCGACTTGTTCGGGCCACCCATGAACACCGCGGGTGAGAACGACGTACGGGTCCCTCAGCGCTCCAACATTCGAAATCATCACGCATGGGTGGCCCGGACGAGCCGGGCCATGACGGATGATGATGGCTACGCGATCTCATAGTCCTCGAGCGCCGGCTGCTTCATCAGCTTGATGTAGGTCGCCGTGTCGCCGGACCAGTTGTTGGTGATCTTGCCGCTCTGCGTCTTGTACCAGCTGGAGCAGGAGCCGGCCCAGGCGGTGCCGGCCAGGTCCTGCTGCAGCTGGGCGTTGAAGCGGGCGTGGGCCTGCGGCTTGACCGTCAGGGCCTTCGCCCCGCGCGCCTTCAGGGCCTTCAGGGCCTCGACCATGTAGGCGACCTGCGCCTCGATCATCACGATGATCGAGTTGTGGCCCAGGTTGGTGTTGGGGCCGTAGAGCAGGAACAGATTGGGGAAGCCCGCCACCGTCACGCCCAGATAGGCCTCGGCCCCGTCCTTCCAGGCCTCGTTGATGGTCAGGCCGTTCTGGCCGGTGATCCTGACCGGCGAGATGAAGTCGGTGGTGATGAAGCCGGTGCCGAAGATCAGCACGTCGCAGGCGTGCTCGACGCCGTCGCCGGTGCGCACCCCTGCGGCGGTCACTTCCTTCACCGCCTCGGTGACGACCTCGACGTTGGGCTTCACCAGCGTCTGGTAGTAGTCGTCCGAAACCAGGATCCGCTTGCAGCCGATCGGATAGTCCGGGGTCAGCTTGGCCTTCAGAACCGGGTCGGAGATGGTGTCGTCGAGGTACTTCAGGGCCAGCGCCTTGAAGTTCTCGGCCGACTTGGTGCCGGTTCTGAACGCCTGGAACCGCAGGTCCATCATCTTCCAGGTGAACCAGCGCAGCGCGCGGTCGGCGGCCGGCACGGTGCGGAACAGCCACTTGGCGAAGGGGCTGAACGGCTTGTCCAGGCGCGGCACGATGTAGTTGGGCGAGCGTTGGAAGATGACGACCTTGCCGGCGGACTTGGCGATCTCCGGGATGTACTGGATGGCGCTGGCCCCGGCGCCGATGCAGCCGACGGTCTTGCCCGTCAGGTCGACGTCGTGGCGCCAGCCGGCCGAGTGCCAGCTGTCCCCCTTGAAGGTTTCCCGGCCGGGAATGCCGGCGTAGCCGGGCTTGTTCAGCTGGCCAAGGCCGGAGACCAGCACCGGCGCGCTCAGCACCTCGCCGCCCTTGACCGTGACCCGCCACAGGCCCGCCGCCGCGTCCCAGTCGGCCGCCTCGACCTCGGTGTTGAACCGGAACAGGTCCATCACGCCGAACTGGCGGGCCACCCGTTCCATGTAGTCGCGGATCTCCGGCTGGGGCGAATAGGCCCGGCTCCAGTCCGGATTGAGCGCGAACGACAGCGAGTAGAGCCGCGAGGGCACGTCGCAGCAGGCGCCGGGATAGGTGTTCTCCCGCCAGGTGCCGCCGATGCGGTCGGCCTTCTCCAGCACCACCAGCCGGGAAAAGCCCGCCTCCTTCAGCTTGATGGCGGCCGTCAGTCCGCCGAAGCCCGCGCCGATGACGATGGCGTCCAGATCGCCGCTCATGCCTGTCGCTTCCCTTATGTGTTTCACGAACTATTGCGCAGCGCGGGGGGCGCGAAAAGCCTGACGCGGGGTCAGCCCGCTTGCTGTCACGGCGCGGCGGGTGTTCGATCAGCCTGACGCCCCGGCTCTCGCGGCGTCCTCAAACGAAAAGACGCGGCGGGGCCGCGGTCTCGCCGCCGATGCAACGGTGGGAGAACGCGCATGACTGTCAGGAAATCGGGCGCGGTTCGGGCGATCGCTCTGGTCGGCCCGAACGGCGCCGGTAAAACGACCCTCTTCGAGGCCCTGTTGCACGCCGCCGGTGCGACCGAGCGCCAGGGCGTCGTCGGCCAGAACGGCTGTGTCGGGGACGCCTCGCCCGAGGCCAGGGCCGCCGGCCAGAGCGTGGAGATGAACCTGGGCGGCTTCAGCTTCATGGGCGACCGCTACGCGTTGATCGACACGCCCGGGTCGGTGGAGTTCCGCGCCGACGGCGACCATGCGCTGCCCGCCGTGGACCTCGCCGTGGTGGTCATCGATCCCGATCCGGACAAGGCGATCCTGGTCCAGCCCTGGCTGCACGAGCTGGAGCGGCTGGGCGTGCCGCGCGTCCTCTTCGTCAACAAGATCGACCAGGCCCGGGGCCACGTCGACGAACTGCTCCAGGCGCTGGCGGCGGTCAGCGCGGCGCCGCTGGTCGCGCGGCAGCTGCCGATCTGGAAGGACGACCATGTCGCCGGCTTCATCGACCTGGCGCTGGAGCGGGCCTTCGTCTACCGCGCCGGCCAGCCGTCCGAGCCGGTCGGCATGCCCGAGGACCTGCGGGACGAGGAGGCGGCGGCCCGCTTCCACATGCTCGAGCAGATGGCCGACTTCGACGATGCGCTGATGGAGCTGCTGCTCAGCGACGAGACGCCCAGTCAGGACACGGTCTTCGCCGACATCGTCGCCGAGACCCGCGCGGCGCAGATCACGCCGGTGTTCTTCGGCGCGGCGTCGACGCGCAACGGCGTGGGCCGACTGCTCAAGTCCCTGCGTCACGATGCGCCCGAGCCCGACGCTGCGGCCGCGCGACTGGGAGCGGAAAAGCCCGGCGCCTTTGTGCTCAAGACCAGCCACGCCGGCCAGGCCGGCAAGATGACCTGGGCGCGGGTGTTCGGCGCGGCTCTGTCGGACGGCGCTGAACTGGTCCTGCCTGGCGGCGAGAAGAACCGGGTCAGCGGCTTGTTCCAGGTCATGGGTCAGGCGACGAAGAAGCTGGCGTCGGCCGAAGTCGGCGACGTCATCGCGCTCGGCAAGATGGAGGGCGCCCGGGCCGGCGATCTGCTGGCGGTCGGCGCCGCCGCGACCGCGAGAGCCGCGCCCACGCCCCGCCCGCCGGTGTTCGAGCTGGCGGTCGCGACCAAGGATCGCAAGGACGATGTGCGGCTGTCCGGCGCCCTGCAGAAGCTGCTGGAGGAGGATCGCGGGCTGTCCCTGGTCCAGGACGCGGCGCTGCACGAGATGCGGCTGCGCGGCCAGGGGGAGGGACATCTGCGCGTGGCGCTGGAGCGGCTGCGCCGTCGCTACCAGGTCGAGGTGAACACCCACACGCCGGCGACGCCGTACCGGGAGAGCATCCGCAAGGCCGTCACCCAGCGCGGCCGGCACAAGAAGCAGACCGGCGGCCACGGCCAGTTCGGCGACGTGCTGCTGGAGATCCGGCCGCTGGCGCGCGGTGAGGGCTTCCAGTTCATCGACAGGATCACCGGCGGCGTCGTGCCCCGGCAGTGGATCCCGGCGGTGGAGCAGGGCGTGCGCGACGCCATGGAGAGGGGCCCGCTGGGCTTTCCGGTGGTCGATGTCGCCGTGACCCTGACCGATGGCTCCTGGCACCCGGTCGACAGTTCGGAAATGGCCTTCCGCACCGCCGGCCGCATCGGGATGAGCGAAGGCCTTGCCCAGGCCTCGCCGATCCTTCTGGAGCCGGTCGAGAAGCTGGTCATCCACGCGCCCAGCGCCTCGACCGCGCGGATCACGTCATCGATCGCCAACCGGCGCGGCCAGATCCTCGGCTTCGACGCCCGCGAGGGCTGGCCCGGCTGGGACAGCATCGAGGTCTACATGCCGCATGATGAGCGCCAGGACTTCATCATGGACCTGCGCTCGATGACCCAGGGCCTTGGGTCGTTCGAAGCGGCCTTCGACCACATGGTCGAACTCACCGGCCGCAAGGCCGACGAGGCGACCCAGAAGGCCAGGAGCGCCGCCTGACAGGACAGGCGTGGGCCGGCGGACTCCATGCCCCGTCGGCCCGCCGTCAGGCTTGCGCCTTGCCGAAGGGGTCGGGCAGCAGGCGCTCGTACGTCCGGCGCACGGCGTCGTAGCATTCACAGGCCGTGGCCTCGAGGCCGGGGCGGTCGAGGATGTCGACGACGCCGCGGCGATAGCGGATCAGGCCCTTGGTCTGCAGCGCGCCGGCCACCGCAGTCACCGTCGTGCGCTGGACGCCGAGCATGTCGGCCAGGAATTCCTGGGTCAGCGAGACGGTGTCGCCGTCGATCCTGTCCCGGCACGACAGCAGCCAGCGGCAGAACCGCGCCTCGACCGCGTGCAATGCGTTGCAGGCGACCGACTGGATGGCGTGGCCGAACAGCGCGTCGTTGTGCCGGTCGATCAGGTTGGCCAGCCCCGGCGCATGGCGGACCGCCTCGGCCAGGGCGGTCGCGCTCATCCGCGAGGCGCGGCCCGGGACCTGGACAATGGCGCGTGACATGGACTGGCGCGGCGCGATGGCCGCCATCAGTCCGAAGGCCCCCTCGCGACCGATGGTGGCGGACTCTATGGCCGCGCCGTTCTCCATCAACGTCATCAGCGAGATGACGCAGTCATGTGGAAAATATACGGTCTCGATGGGGTCGCCCGGGTCACAGATTGTCCGCCCCTTCTCCATCTCGATGAGGGTGAGCTGGGGCGACAGACGCGCGAAATCGGCCGGCGTCAGGGAGGCGAGAAGTCTGTTCTTCAACGGCAATGGACTCGTCATATGAATCAGAACGCCGTTGTGCGACGACGGTTCAAACTATAGGCGTCCGTCGTGAAGCTCTGTCGCTTAGTCGACACAATCGAGACACAGAGCCGCCGAAATGAAACGACCGGCGGTTTTTCAAACAGGTCTCGCTTTTACATGCTGACCCAATTCAATCTGTCGGAATGTCGACACTACAACAATTGTCGGGGACTGCCGCGGCAATGAAAAGGGAGTGGAAAGATATGAAATACAGGCGCTTGGGCCGCACAGGCCTCTACGTCTCCGAGATCTGCCTGGGCGCGATGACCTTCGCCAGCGAGGCGACAGGCATGTGGGGCGCCATCGGCGCCGTCGATCAGCAGGGCGTCGACGACATGATCGGCCGGGCCCTGGCCAGCGGCGTCAACTTCATCGACACCGCCGATGTCTATTCCGCCGGACAGTCCGAACAGATGGTCGGCGCGGCGCTGCGCAACCTCGGGGTCAAGCGCTCGGACGTGGTGATCGCCACCAAGTGCTTTGGCGAAATGGGCAGCGGGCCGAACGACAAGGGCGCCTCGCGCGGGCACATCATGGACGCTGTCAGGGCCAGCCTGGACCGCATGCAGCTCGACTACATCGACCTCTACCAGATCCACGCCAATGACCCGGTCACCCCGGTCGAGGAAACCCTGCGGGCGCTGGACGACCTGGTGAGCCAGGGCCTGGTCCGCTACGTCGGCTGCTCCAACTGGCCGGCCTGGAAGATGATGAAGGCGCACGGGATCGCCGACGCACGCGGTTACGCCCGCTTCGAGACGGTGCAGTCCTACTACTCCATCGCCGGCCGGGACCTGGAGCGCGACATCGTGCCGATGCTGCAGGACCAGCAGATGGGGCTGATGGTCTGGTCGCCGATGGCCGGCGGTCTGCTGTCAGGCAAGTTCACCCGCGATGGCGCCGGGCCCAACGGGGCGCGGCGGGTCAGCTTCGACTTCCCGCCGGTCAATCGTGACCGCGCCTGGGACTGCGTCGACGCCATGAAGGTGATCGCCGACGCGCGCGGCGTGTCGGTGGCCCGGATCGCGCTGGCCTACGTGCTGGCCAAGCCGTTCGTCACCACGGTGATCATCGGCGCCAAGACGGTCGAGCAGCTGGACGACAACCTCGCCGCCGCCGACATCGAGCTGACCGCTGACGAGATGGCCGCGCTCGATGCGGCGAGCGCCCTGCCGCCGGAATATCCGGGCTGGATGCTCGAGCGGCAGGGCGGTCGTCGCGAACCGGCGCCGTTCAAGAGGAAGGGGTAGGCGGCGACGCCGCGCCGGGCGAGCCGTCCTATCGCGGCGAGGCGAAGACCGAGGACATCCAGCCGCGATTGCCGTTTTCGTCGTCGACCTCCATCCAGACGCCATTGCGGGCCCCGGTGGGGTAGACCATCGCGCCCTTGCGCGCGGTGTAGATGACGCGGGCGGTTGGCGAGGGCTCGGCCCGGACGGCGACGTCGGTCGTGACCACCTGGGCGGCCAGGCCGGCATTGGCGGAAGCGGTCTCGCCATCGGGCACGGCGCCGCTCTGGAGGTGGTTCACCAGGTCGACGAAGGCGTTGAAATAGGCGGCGCTGATGATCTTGCCGATTTCGGTGTCGGCGTATCCGCCGCCCGCCAGGCCCGCAAGGGCCGTGCTGCCGAGGATGCCGCCCCCGCCGGCCCAGCTGAGGTCCGTCTTCTTCGCCGTGCCTTCGGCGACATAGAGTTGTTCGGTCGTGCGGGAGTCGATGAGGGTGATCAGGGCCTGGGCTTCGAGGCGCTTGGTCTTGATGCCGCCAATCAGGGCGCCGGCCTGGCCGCCGACCAGGCCGCCGACGATGCCGCCCACGGCGTTGCCGCCGGTGTCCGCGTCGGCGTTGGCCAGGTCAGGGACGATGAAGTAGTCGGCGGCGACCACCTGGCCTCGGCCGACGTTGGCGCCGCGCTGGAGTTCACCCGAGCCGGCCAGGTCGCGTTCGGTCGAACGCATCTCAAGGCCCGCGCCGCGGTCGACGACCCGAAAGCAGCCGGACCGCGAGGCGTAGAGCTTCAGCAGCCGGTCCGGATTGCCGAGACCATAGCTTTCCCACCAGCGCTGCTGCGGCTCCTGGATGGCCACGGCGCCCAGGGGGCGGGCGCAGCGCGGCAGTTCGGGCGTGGCCGCCTTGGGAGCCGGCTTGGCGCCGTACTGAGCCCAGGCGGGGCTGCTGGTCATCGCGATCAGACTGACGGCGGCGACGGCGACGAATATCTTGCGCATCCGGGCATCCCTTCGATGGATGCCGCAAATCCTAGGCGACCGCCGCGGCGCTCGCGTTGCGCTGGATCAAACCCGCGCCGCGACCACCGCAACTGGGGTGGCCGCGGGCAGGGCAGCCGTCAGTTCAGGTCCAGCCGGCGCGAGCCGCCCACGTCCGGAGTCTGGCCGGTGAGGTTGGCCTTGGCGACCTCGAAGGCGAACTTGATCGGACCGCCCTCACTGATCCAGACCTGGGCGTCGGCGACGTCCAGGCAGAGCATGGTCAGGTGCGGATCGGCCTTGCCTTCCGGGTACCAGGCCGCGACGACCGGGTTCCAGTACTTCTCGACCCGGGCCGGATCGACCTGGAGGGTCAGTTCGCCGCCCACGCAGGCCTGAAACTTCTGGCCGTCCTGGACGATCATCATCGCGCTCTTGCCCTCTTCGATCGAGCGGGCGAGGTCGGTGTCGGAGCGGGTGAAGAACCAGATCAGGCCTTCTTCCGGCTCGCAGAAGGCGGTCATCGGCTGGAAGTGCCGCATCGGATGAACGTGGGCGCCCAGCATGACGGTGCGACCGTGATGGCTGATCTCGTCCCACAGACGCTTTTCGACCGCGGCGTGGTCGTTGATGTCGGTGCTCATGAAACTCTCCCTTGTTACTGAGTTGCAAGGGAGAACCCGGCGCGGGAGGCGGAGGTTCCGGTCAGACCCCGTATCGCTCCCGGAACGCCGCCATCGCGGCGCCGGCCTCGGCGGTGAAGGTCTCCAGCACCGCCGCCTCGTTGGGGCCGTTTGTGAAGATGAAGAAGTCGTCGGCCTCGACCTGCTCGACGATGCGCTCGCCGGCGGCCGTTCCAGGCAGATTGCGCGACATCGGGACCTCGCCCTCGACCTGCAACGTGCGTGGGCCGCCGAAGTCGCCGTGGCGATTGCGGAACGAATTCCAGATGTCGGTGGCGACCGGCCCCGGGCAGACGACGCCGGCGGACAGGTTCGTTCCGGCGAAGTCGCGGCGCATGCACAGGCTGTAGCCCATGACCGCGTGCTTGGCGCTGGTGTAGGCGGCGGAGATGCCGCCGGTGACGCTGTCGGGCAGGCCCAGCGCGTGTTCCGACGCGGTGTTGACGATCCGGCAGGGCAGGCCGCTCGCCAGCATGGTCGGGGCGAAGGTCCGGACGCCGAGGTAGACGCCCTCGACATTGACCTTGAACACCCAGTCCCAGGTCTGGCGCGACACGCCGTGGACGGTGCCCGGCGCGCCGACCCCGGCGTTGTTGAACAGCAGCTGCACCGGCTGGTCCCAATGGCCGGCCGCGACCTGCGCGAGATTGGCCCAGCTGGCCTCGTCGATCACGTCCAGGAAGACGCCGGTCGCCTCAAGACCCTCGTCGCGCAGGCGCTCGGCGGCGACCAGGGCGCGCTCGGCCTCGATGTCGGCGATGACCACCTTCGCGCCCCGGCGAGCCAGGGCGGCGGCGACGCCGAAGCCGATGCCCGAGGCGCCGCCGGTGATGACGGCGACGGTGTCTGAAACGTCCATGCCAGGATTCCTATTCATCAGCCGGGCGCGATCAGCGGCCGGAACGTCGATCCACGGGCGTGACTGCCCGCAATTGTAGTTCACCCGAAAGGCATTGCCGACGTGCGGGCGCCATATCGGCCGGTGTAAGTCGGTGAGGAACAGCAGGTAGGTCTCACCGGTGTCGAGGTAGAAGCCGCCGCTGTTGCGCTCAGTGAAGACGGCAATCGTCGGAGGGGGCGTCCTTGAAGGTTTGCTCGACGCGCAGCGTGTAGAGTGACCCGACTTCGCCGTCCTCACCCCACGGCTGCATCGGGCGCTCATCGATCACGGTCGCCTTCACCACGCGACGTGATTCCGCCAACTCCCCCTGCAAGGTGGACTGGCCATAGAGGTCACCGCGGTAAACGCACAGGGCGTGCGCCGGCGCCGCGCTGACAAGCAGGGCGGCAGCGGCCAGAAGGCTGGACTTCATTGGGCGTGCTCAAGGATCGCTGATGAAGTCTGCGTCAACGCGCGTTCTTCGGAAAGGGGGCTTGCGCCCGCATCGGCCGGCCCTCATCTTCCAGAGATTCCGTAACTTCCGGATTTTGGCCATGTCTGACCCGCTCCGCGTCACGTCCACCGAGTTCCAGAAGGAGGTCGGCCGCTACGCCGACATCGCGCTGACCCGTCCGGTCACCGTCACACGCAACGGCCGCGACCGCACGGTGCTGATCTCCGCCGAGGAGTACCAGCGCCTGAAGCGGCGAGACAGGCAGGTCCTTGGGCTGGCGGACTTCGACGACGCTGACCTGGCCTCCATCGCCCGCTCCGAAGCCCCGGAAGCGGCGGCCGCCTTCGACGGCGAGACGCGGTAGTTGCCGCTGCCAACGCCAGTCGCCGGCCTGGTGATCCGCTACAGCTTCCTGTGGCGGGACGAGGCGGCGAAGGGTCAGGAAGAGGGTCGCAAGGATCGCCCCTGCGCCGTGCTGTTGGCGGTGGTCAGCGAGGACGGCGAGACGATCGTCACGGTTCTCCCGATAACCCATGCGCCGCCGCGTGACCCGGACCTTGCGGTCGAACTGCCGCCTGCGACCAAGCGGCGCCTGGGTCTCGACGATCAGCGATCATGGATCGTGCTGACCGACGCGAACAGGTTCGCCTGGCCAGGCCCCGACCTGCGCCCTTTGCCCGGAGAGGACATCTCGTCCGTGAGGATCGGACTCCTGCCCCGGAGCCTCTACAACGAGGTTCGCGACAAGTTCATCAGCGCCGCCCGCCGGCGACGGACGGGTACGGTCGGCCGCGGTTCCTAGAACCCCGAGACCGTCGCGAAGCGGTCGCGGTGGTAGCCGGCCCCGCCGAACAGCTGCTCGGTGACCCGGGCGCGCTTCAGGAACAGGCCGGCGTCGTGGACGTCGGTCATGCCGATGCCGCCGTGCATCTGGACCATCTCGTTGGAGACCAGATGCGCCAGCTCGCTGGCCTTGCACTTGGCCAGCGATGCGGCGGCGCGGTTGTCGGTCGAGCCGGCGTCGATGCCCTCCAGCGCCGCCTCGATGCAGGAGCGGGTGGTCTCCAGGTCGGTGAACATCTTGGCCGCGCGGTGCTGCAGCGACTGGAAGGTGCCGATCACCTGGCCGAACTGGGTGCGGGTCTTCAGGTAGTCCAGCGTGATCTCGAAGGCCTGCAGGGCGCTGCCCAGCATCTCGGCCGACAGGCCGATGCGGGCGCGGTCGAGGACCGGCTCCAGCACGTCCCAGCCCTTGTCGACGGCGCCCAGCACCTCGCCGGCCGCGCCGGAGAAGGTGATTTCGGCGGCGCCGCGGCTGTCGGCCAGGGCCAGGTGCTTGCGGCTCACGCCGGCGGCCTTGGGGTCGACCAGGAACAGGGTGATGCCCGCCGTCTCGCCGGGCTTGCCGCTGGTGCGGGCCGCGACGATCAGCAGGTCGGCGGCGTCGCCGTCCACGACGAAAGTCTTGCGGCCGGTCAGGGCGTAGCCGTCGCCGCTCTTCTCCGCCTTCAGCGCGGTGCGCTCAGGCGCGTGGTGAGCCGCCTCGTCGACGGCCAGGGCGGTGACGACCGCGCCCTCGGCGATCTTGGGCAGCCACTGGGCCTTCTGGGCGTCGCTGCCGCCCAAGGTCAGCGCCGAGGCGCCGATCAGGGCGGTGGACAGCAGCGGCGAGGCGGTCAGGGTGCGGCCGGTCTCCTCCAGGATCAGGCCCAGGCTCAGGTAGCCGAAGGCGCTGCCGCCATGCTCTTCGGGCACGATCACGCCGGCCCAGCCCATCTGGCCCATCTCGGCCCAGGCGGCGGCGTCGAACGGCGCGCCCGAGCCGCTGTCGCGCAGCGCGCGCAGCTTGCTGACGGGGGATGTCTCCTGCGCCCAGCTCTTGGCGGCGTCGCGGAGCATGGTCTGTTCTTCGTTCAGGACGGCCATCAGGCGTGTTCCCCAAAGGTGTTTTGAGTTGTGTGATGTTGGGCCCAGCCGAGGGCCTGTTCCAGACGGTCGTTGCCCCAGAAGAGCTCGCCGTCGGCGGTGATGAAACTGGGAGAGCCGAACACGCCGCGCGCGGTGGCCTGTTCGACGTGGTCCTTGAGGCGGGCCTTCACGGCCGGCCCGTTCGCGGCCTCCAGCACCGCCAGCGGCGCGGCGCCGACCTCGGCGATCAGGGGCTCGAGCACCTCGGCCTTCGAGATGTCCTGGTCCGCGACAAAATTGGCCTCGTAGATCTTGCGGGTGAAGGCCGGCGTCCAGCCGTCCTCCAGCCCGGCGATGGCCACGCGGGCCGCCAGCAGGCCGTTGCGCGGGAACTGGCTGGGATGGACGAGCGGCAGGCCCTGCTCCTCGCAGACCCGCTCCATGTCGCGCCACATGTACTTGCCCTTCACGGGGACAACGTTGAACGGGCTGTCGGTCATGCCCTGCTGGCTATGCAGCAGCGGGCCGAGCAGGAACGGACGCCAGGTGACCTCCACGCCCGCTTCTTCCGCCAGCGCCTCAATGCGCATGGCGGCGGGGTAGGAGTAGGTCGAGGCGAACTCGTACCAGAACTCGATCATGACCCTGCGCTCCGCCCTGGACTACTGGTGGTCCAGCAGGCCCAGGACGCGCTTGGCGACGACGTTGAGGTTGATCTCGCTGGTGCCGCCCTCGATCGAGTTGGCCTTGGCGCGCAGCATCGAGCGCAGGGCGCCGATCTCGCCCGGCTGGAAGCTCTCGCCTTCCCAGCCCAGGCCCTGCAGCCCGAGCGCCTCGACGGTCAGTTCGGTGCGGTCCTGGTTCAGCTTGGCGGCGGCGTACTTGATGATCGAGGTCGCGGCGCTGGGGCCCTTGCTGGCCTTGCCCTCGGCCTCGGCCCGGCGGACCGTCAGCTGGAAGGCCGCCGAGTCCATCTTGTGGGTGCTGATGCGCGCGCGCAGGTCGGAGTCGGCGATGCGGCCGGCCTCGTCCACGCCGACATGCTCCTTGGCCGCGTCGACCACGTCGATGCCCGCGCCGCCGCCGAAGCCGCCGGCCGAGATGTTCTGGCGTTCGTACTGCAGCAGGCGCTTGGCGATTTCCCAGCCGCCGTTCAGCTTGCCGACCATCTGGTCCTTGGGGACCTTCACGTCGGTGAAGAAGGTTTCGCAGAAAGGCGAGGAGCCGCTGATCAGCTTGATCGGGCGGGTCTCGACGCCTTCGCTGGTCATGTCGAACAGCACGAAGCTGATGCCCTCATGCTTCTTGCTGGTATCGGTGCGCACCAGGCAGAAGATCCAGTCGGCCTGGTCGGCGTAGCTGGTCCACACCTTCTGGCCGTTGATCAGGAAGTGGTCGCCCTTGTCCTCGCATTTGGTCTGCAGCCCGGCGAGGTCGGAGCCGGCGCCCGGCTCGCTGTAGCCTTGGCACCAGCGGATCTCGCCCTTGACGATGCCGGGCAGGAACTTCTGCTTCTGCTCCTCGGTGGCGTACTCCAGCAGCACCGGGCCGAGCATCCAGACGCCGAAGCTCATCAGGGCCGGGCGGGCCTTGATGCGGCGCAGTTCGCTCTCGAGCACCTTGTTCTGTTCGCGGCTCAGGCCGCCGCCGCCGTATTCCTTCGGCCACATCGGCGCGGTCCAGCCCTTGGCCGCCATGCGGTCGAGCCAGAGCTTGGCGTCCTTGTTGGTCGGATTGAACCGGCGGCCGCCCCAGGGGGCTTCGGTCTCGTCATCCATCGGCGCGTTCAGCGACGGCGGATAGTTGGCCGCCAGCCAGTCGCGCACCTCGGTGCGGAAGGTTTCCAGCTCGGTCGCGCCGAAATCCGCCATGACGTTCTCCCGTCGATTTGTCTGTTGCGGCGCACCTTAGCGCGCGCGACCGGCGGAGCAAGCGAGTTCAAACGCCCGTTCAACTCCTCTTCAGTCTCGCCCGGCGGCGTGACGCGCTATATTGGCGCTCGTCAGGTGCGGGATTCGAATGCAGGTCTTTAGGGAATTGAGGCCAGCGCTCGTCGGCGCCGCCCCCACGGTGGGCGCGATCGCCGCGCTGTCCGCGGGCGCGATGCTGGTCGCCTCCGGCGCCACGCCGTCGGATCCCTCGCGTGTGCTCGAACTGCTGCGGTTCGCGCCGCAGCTGCTGATCGAGACCAGCCACTTCCTGTCCTCCATCCTCGGCCTGGTGCTGATCCTGCTGGCCTTCGGTCTGCGCGCCCGCCTGGACGCCGCCTGGCACGCGACGCTGGTGGTCATCCTGCTGGCCGCGCTGCTGGCCCCGTTCAAGGGGTTCAACTGGGAAGAGGCGGTGGTCCTGCTGGCCTGCTTCCTCGTGCTTCTGCCGCTTCATGACGGCTTCCCCCGGGAGGCGCGACTGTCGCGGATGGAGGTGACGCCCGGCTGGCTGATCTCGGCGGCGGCTGTGCTCGGCGGGGCGATCCTGCTGGGGGTCTGGTCGTTCCAGCACGCCGACTATGGCGACATGCCGGTCTGGCGGGTGATCGCCGACCAGGATCTGGAGCGGGCGATCCGCTCTTCGGCCGGCGCGGCCCTTGCCCTGCTCGGCTTTGGCCTGTGGCGGCTGTTCGCCATGCCGGCCACGCCCAAGGTCGCCGGCGACAACGACCCGGACTTCCACCGCGTGCGCGCCATCCTGGGCAAGGCGGAATGGTCGCAGCCCGACTCCAACCTCGCCCTGCTGGGCGACAAGCGGTTCCTGTTCTCGCCGTCGGGCGAGACCTTCCTGATGTTCGGGGTCCGCGGCCGTTCGTGGATCGCCATGGATGGCCCGGTCGGCCGCACGGACGAGCGGATGGAGCTCCTGTGGCGGTTCCGCGAGCTCGCCGACGCCCATGCCGCGCGGCCGTCGCTCTATGGCATCGGGCCCGAGGACCTGCCCGACGCCGTCGAGCTCGGCTTCTCGATCCAGAAGATCGGCGAGGCCGCCGCCGTGCCGCTGGACGGCTTTTCGCTGGCCGGCCGCCGGCGCGAGGTGCTGCGGCGCAACTGGCGCAAGGCGGGGGAGGGCGGCGCCAGCTTCGAGGTGATCCCGCCCGAAGGCGTCCCGCCGTTGATGAACGAGCTGAAGGCCGTCTCCGACGAGTGGCTGTCGCACCATTCCGGCGGCGAGAAGAGCTTTTCCCTGGGCGGCTTTATCCCGCGCTATGTCGCCGAGTTCCCGATGGCGCTGGTCCGTTCGGGCGGCGCGATCGTGGCTTTCGCCACCCTGTGGCCGACGGCGACGCGCAAGTCCTTCTCAATGGACCTGATGCGCTATGGTGAGGCCGCGCCCAAGAACGTCATGGACTACCTGTTCGTCGAACTCCTCGAATGGGGGCGCGAGCAGGGCTATGTCGCCTTCGACTTCGGCGCCGCGCCGCTGGCCGGGCTGGAGGACAGGCCGCTGGCCCCGATCATGTCGCGGGTGGGCCGGCTGCTCTTCGAGCGGGGCGAGGAGATCTACAATTTCCGCGGCGTGCGTCGGTACAAGGACAAGTACGACCCGGTCTGGCAGCCGCGCTATGTGGCCGCGCCGCACCGCTGGCAGATCCCGATGGTCATGGCCGATGTCGGCCTGCTGTCCTCCGGCGGCATGGCCGGCCTGACCCGTCGGCGTCCGAAACCGGAGAATGGCGCCTCAACGCCCCGTGCTGAACCCCAGCAGGTTCACGACATGCACAAGCATGAACACCGTCCCGGCTGACGAGAACACCATCACGCCGCGCCAGGGGATCATCCGCACCCCCCGCATCAGGTCGGGCGGCTGGGCGCCCCGCCAGCCGGCGAAAATGGCGAGACCCAGCAGGGCGGCGGTCACGGCGAGGGAAATCGGCAGCGTCATGGACGCCAGATGGCGGCCCGCCCGCGCGACCGCAAGCGTCATCCACAGCTAATCGTCGCAGGCCCAAGATTTGGGGTTAACCTCGCGTTTACACACAAGGGGTGGGTGGTTAGCGTCCTCTGTGGAGTGCCGGAGGTGCAATTCGTATGACGTCGGGGGCGCCCTGGAGCGTGAAGGGTATCGACCCTAAAGCGCGGGAGATCGCCAAGGATCTCGCGCGTCGCTCCGGAATGACGCTCGGCGAATGGCTGAACCGGATGATCGTCGAGGGCGACCCCATCGCCGGCGCGGACTACGCCCCGGAAAGGGCGTTCGACCCGCCGGAAGAACCCATCGTCGTCGACACCTCTCGCCCGCAGTCCGGTCCCCGCTACGAGATCCCCGGCCACCCCGCCGACGAGGTCGGCCGGGTCGCCGAGGCGATGGAGCGGCTCAGCCAGCGGATCGAGGCCGCCGAGCAGCGCTCGACGCTGGCGATCACGGGCATCGACCAGTCGGTGCGCGGGGCCCTGGCCCGGCTGGAGACCTCCGAACGCGAGCAGGTGTCCGTCGCCGCCCGGTTCGAGGGCGCGGTCGATGACATCCGCACCGATTCCGCCCGTGTCGCCGATCGCCTTCGCCGCCTGGAGCAGGAGGCCGCCGGCCCGCGCTCGGCCGAAGCCCTGCGGTCGCTGGAAGGCATGCTCGGCAAGGTCGCCGGCCAGATGTACGACGGCGAGGCCCGCACGCGGGAAACGCTGGCGGCCGTCGAGGCGCGAGTCTCCGAGCTCGAGAAGTCCGATCCGTCCAACCTCGTCGAGGCGGTGGCCGCGCGGGTGGCCGAGCGTCTGGAGGCGGCGGAGGCCCGCACCACCGACGCGCTGCGCGACCTGGGCTCCTCGTTCGTCGCCCTCGACCGGCGCCTGAAGGCGGTGGAGACCAGCGGCGGCGGGGCCGATCGCCTTGAGGCGTTGGCCGTCGACCTGACCGCCCGCATGGAGGCGACCCGCGCCGAGCTGGCCGAAAAGCTCGCGGCCTCGGCGGAGTCGCGCTTCGACCGCATGGATCGGCGCCTTTCCGAAATGACCCAGCATGTCGCCACCGCCGAGACGCGGTCGGCCCAGGCGATCGAACGGGTAGGCCGGGAGATGGTCAGCATGGCCGACAACCTCAGCCGCAAGGTCCAGATCGTCGAGAATCGCGGCGCCGACGCCCTCGAGCAGGTCGGGGGCGAGGTGGCCCGCATCGCCGCCGCCGTGGAACAGAAGCTCAGCCGCGCCGACACGGCCCAGGCCCAGGCTCTGGAAAAGCTCGGCGTCGAGATCGCCCGCATCACCGAGCGCCTCGCCGAACGCATCGCCAACTCCGAGCGTCGCGGCGCCCTGGCCATCGACGAGGTCGGCGAACAGGTGGCCCGGGTCACCGAGCGGATCAGCCAGCGCCAGGAGCGCACCGCCACCGACCTGGCCGAACGCATCCGCCAGAGCGAGGAGCGCACCGCCCGCCTGCTCGACGAGGCCCGCGAGAAGATCGACGCCAGCCTGAGCGGCTCGCACCGCCGCCTCGCCGAACAGATGGCGCCCGTCGTCGCGCCGGCCGTCGTCGCGCCGCGCAAGCCCGACCCGGTCCATCAGGCGTTCAGCGATCCCTTCGCCACTGACCCGTTTGAAACCTCGACCCGGGCGATCCCGGAAGACGCCTTCGCGCCGCAGGTCTTCTCCCGCCCGCCGGCCGAATCCGCGCCCGGCGAGCCGGCGCCCTTCCCGGCGGCTGAGCGGGGGACGCCGTCCTTCTCGCAGGAAGACTTCGACGCGGCCGACGAGTTCGTCGCCATCAGCGACGAGCCGGAGATCCCGGACGCGCCCGAAATCTCCCCGCCGCCGTCGATCGATCCGTTCGAGGTCGACCCCGCGCCGGCCGCGCCGCGCTCGACCCGCGACGTGATCGAGCAGGCCCGGATGGCCGCGCGCGCCTCCGCCGGAGGGGCGCCGTCGTCCGCGGCGCCGGCCGAGGAACGCCGCGGCCTGTTCGGGGCCCGCGACCGCAAGCCGAAGAAGCGGGCCGGCTCGGCCCTGATGTCGGCGGTGTTGATCGCCACCAGCGTCACCACAGTCTCCGCGCTGGGGGTCGGCAGCCTGATGTATTCCGGCGTCATCGGCGGACCCGGCACGAGCCCGAGGGTCGAGAGCAGCCGCCGGATCGCCGACGCCGATGCGAAGGGCGAGATCAAGGGCGCGGAGGCCGACACCACGCCGATGATCGCCATGGCGGTCAGCCCGGCCGGCCCGGGACAGGCGACCACGCCGCCGCTGGCCGGCGCGACGGCCCTGACCGGCAACTCCGCCGAAAGCGCCGCGACGCTCTACGCCGAAGCCCAGCGCCTGATCGAGGCGAAAGACCCCGCCGGTCTCGACCGCCTGCGCCGGGCCGCCAACATGGGCTTCGCCGCCGCCCAGTTCGACCTGTCCAAGGCCTACATGAGCGGCGGGCTGGGCGTGAAGAAGGACGAGGCGGAGTCCCGCCGCTGGACCGAGCGCGC
This sequence comes from Caulobacteraceae bacterium, assembly GCA_965283745.1. Taxonomy (GTDB): domain Bacteria; phylum Pseudomonadota; class Alphaproteobacteria; order Caulobacterales; family Caulobacteraceae; genus Caulobacter. The sequence goes on along the minus strand of CBDIPM010000005.1, from coordinate 106,108 downwards.
CGCCCAGGCCGGGGATTCCCGGGCCATGCACAACCTGGGTCTCGCCTACTTCCACGGCAGCGGCGGCCCGATGAACAAGACCACGGCCGCGCAGTGGTTCCGCCGCGCCGCCGACCTGGGCATGGGCGACAGCCAGTACAACCTGGCCAGCCTGTACGAGCAGGGCTACGGCGTCAGCCAGAACCCGGCCGAGGCCTACAAGTGGTACCTGATCGCCGCCCGCGGCGGAGACGCCGAGGCCCGCTCCGCCGCCGACCGGCTGAAGGGCGACCTGTCGCCGGAAGCCCGGTCCGCCGCCGAGCGTTCCGCCGCCGGCTACCGCGCCGCGACGCCCAATCCGTCGATCCGGCCCGTGGCCGCCGCCGCCGCGCCGACCGGCGGCCTGGTCTCGGCCCAGAAGGCGCTGTCGATGCTCGGCTACTACCGCGGCCCGCAGGACGGGGCGCAATCCGCCGCCCTGAAGGGCGCCATTCAGGCCTTCCAGCGCGACAAGGGCCTGCGGACGACGGGCGTCCTGGACGGCGAGACCGCCGCGAAGCTGGCCATCTACAGCCGATAGACAACCGCCCGGCTGGACCGGGTGCGGCGTATTTGCGCTTCGCCGTTCGGCGGACCCGGTTGTATGGTTAGCGTTCGGTCGCGTTCACGCTGGCCGCGGACCGGCGGCCGCAGGGCGTTTCCAGGGAGCTAGCGGGCATGAGGCAGGCCATCGCGCGAGCGCCGGCGTCCGCCTGGACGATGGGGCTGATCAGCCTGATCCCCTTCTATGTCTTCGCAGGGCTCTACTGCTACGGCCCCCCGCCGGTGCGCGGCCAGGCTTTCCTGGGCCTGCTCGGCTGGTCGACCGCGATGCTCAGTTATCTCGGCGGCGTCCGCGCCGGCCTGGAGATCGACAGCCACCACGAGCCGCGTCTGTGGAGCGTTGCGCTGGCGATGCTCTCGCCCGTCGCGGCCCTGGGCCTGCTGTTCGGCGCGGTGACCGGCGCCCTGTCCCGGTCCAGCAGATCAGCGGCTTCATGTTCGCCTTCCTGCTGATGTGGATCTGGGACAGCCGGGCCGGCGATGGTCCCGCCTGGCGTCCCCGCTACCGCACCTTCATCACCGCCGGCGCCGCCGTGGCCCTGGCCTTCGCGCTTGAACAGGCGATGAGCATGTAGGGCGCATTGCGTCCTTCGACACGCCGCTTCGCGGCTGCTCAGGATGACGTCGTTTGAAGGCTGCACATCCACGTCATGCTGAGCAGCGCTCGAAGAGCGCGTGTCGAAGCACGCAGGACCTTCAGTCCCCGACCAAACTCTTCCACCCGATCGCATGCACCCGGTCCGTGCCGAGCGCCGCCGCCAGCGGCCGGTTGGCGAACAGCGGCGCGAAGGCGGCGTCCTTCACATTCAGGCCGCCCGCGTAGGCCCCGAAGGCCGGAACCACGATCCGCGAGCCGTCAGTGACGAAACAGCGCCGCCGCACCTTCCCGCCCCGACCGGCGATGCGGGCCGCGGGGTGCAGGTGGCCGGCGACCTCGCCCGGCTGGACGCCCGGTTGCGGCTCGTGGCGCAGGATGAGGGTCTCCAGCATCATCTCGTCGATGACCTCGCCGGGCAGGGCGCGCGGCCCGTCGGCGTCGTGGTTGCCGACCACCCAGACCAGCGTCCGGCCGCTGGCCAGCGCCGCCAGCCGCGCCGCGTCGTCCGGCGCCAGCCGGTCCTCTGCGCGCCCGTCGTGGAAGCTGTCGCCGAGGAAGACCAGCAGCCGCGGCGCGCAGGCGGCCACCTCGCGCTCCAGCCGGGTCAGGGTCTCGCGGGTGTCGTAGGGCGGCAGGAGCTGCCCACGCGTGGCGTAGGCCGAGCCCTTCTCGAAATGCAGGTCGGCGACCAGCAGGGCGTCACGGGCCGGGACGTGCAGCGCGCCGGAGGCCTTGAGCACGGCCTCGGTTCCGTTGATGGCCATGCAGACGCCGCCACAGGAGGCGGTGGTGAAGTCCCAACGCTCGGAACGCGCGGCCACACTCAAGACATCGCCTCCGCGATCAGATCCTCGGCCGCCTCGGCCAGCATCATGTCGGCCGCCCCGCCCGGGGCGCGCTCGCGGCCGATCTCCATGAACATCGGTACGGCGAAGGGCGACAGATGGTTCAGCGCGGAATGGCGGATCCTGCCCTTCACCCGCGCCAGCAGCCGGCCGACCCTGGCCACGTCGATGACCATGGTCGCCGCGTCGGCCCGCGCGCATTTCAGCAGCAGGTGGTCGGGCTGGTGCCGCCGCAGCACGTCGTAGATCAGGTCGGTGGAGAAGGTCACCTGCCGCCCCGACTTCTCCGCCCCCGGCATCCGCCGCTCGATCAGGCCGCTGATCAGGGCGCAGGCCTTGAAGGACCGCTTCATCATGAAGCTCTCGTCCATCCAGGCCTCAAGGTCGTCGCCCAGCATGTCCTCGTCGAACAGGTCGGCGAGGTCGACCCCGTCCATCGGCTTCAGCGCCCAGATGGCCATCGCGTAGTCGTTGCAGACAAAGCCCAGCGGCCCGATGCCCAAGCGGTCGAGCCGCCGGGTCAGCAGCATGGCCAGGGTGGTGTGCGCATGCCGGCCGTCGAACGGATAGACGATCAGGAAGTGGCGTTTGCCGTGCGGGAAGGTCTCCAGCAGCATCTCGTCCGGCGCCGGGATGACCGAGCGGTCCCGCTGCGCCTCCAGCCATTCCCGGACGTCCGCGGGCAGCACGGTCCAGGCGTTCTCGTCGGACATCATCCGCCGGACCTTGGCGGCCAGGAAGGTGGAGATGGCGAACTTGCTGCCGCCCCAGCTGGGCATCTTGGGATTGGCGCCCGGCGCCGGGCTGACCAGCACATCGACGCCGGTCACGCCGACCAGGCGCCAGACCTGGCCGGCGAAGATGAAGGTGTCGCCGGGGTCCAGCACTTCCAGATAGCCCTCCTCGACCTCGCCGATCTTGCGGCCGCCCTTGCCGCCGCGCATGGCGATGCGGACGTTCAGCGTGGCCGGCGAGACGATGGCCCCGACGTTCATCCGGTGCCTGCGCACGGTGTCGGCGTTGCGGGCCGCCCATAGCCCGTCCGGCCCCTTCACGATCCGCCGGAAGCGGTCATAGGTCTTCAGCGCGTAGCCGCCGGTGGACACGAAATCGACGACGGCCTCGTAGTCCTCCCAGGCCAGGTCCCGGTAGGGCCCGGCGGTGCGGACTTCGTCGTAGAGCGCGACCAGGTCGAAGGGCTCGGAGCAGGCGCAGCCCATGACGTGCTGGGCCAGCACGTCCAGCGCCCCGGTGCGCGGCGCCTCGGCGTCCAGGCTGTTTTCGGCGATGGCCTCGATCGCCGCCTGGCACTCCAGCATCTCGAAGCGGTTGGCGGGCACGAAGATCGCCTTGGACGGCTCATCCAGCCGGTGGTTGGCGCGGCCGATCCGCTGGACCATCCGCGCCGCGCCCTTGGGCGCCGCCAGCTGGATGACCAGGTCGACGTCGCCCCAGTCGATGCCCAGGTCGAGGGTGGAGGTGCAGACCACCGCCTTCAGCTCGCCCCGCGCCATGGCCGCCTCGACCCGCCGCCGCTGCTCGGCCGCCAGGCTCCCGTGGTGCAGGGCGATGGGCAGGGAATCGTCGTTCAGCTTCCACAGCTCCTGGAAGGCGAACTCGGCCTGGAAGCGGGTGTTGACGAAGACCAGCGTCGTGCGGTGCCGCTTGATGATCTGGTAGACCTCGGCCATCGCGTGCTCGGCCGTGTGACCCGCCCAGGGCACCCGGCCTTCGGAGACCAGGGTCTCGACCACCGGTCGCGGTCCCGGCGGGCCGAGGACGAGGTCGACATCCCCTTCGCGCAGGCCCATCCAGTCCCGGATCAGGTCGGGATCGTCCACCGTCGCCGACAGTCCGACCCGCCTAAGGTTCGGCGCCAGGGTCTGCAGCCGCGCCAGATCCAGCGCCAGCAGGTCGCCGCGCTTGGTCGGCCACAGGGTGTGGATCTCGTCCAGCACCACGCAGCGCAGGTCCTCGAACAGCCCCCGCGCGCCCTCCCAGGCGCAGAGCAAGGCCAGCTGCTCGGGCGTGGTCAGCAGGATGTCGGGCGGCCGCACCTTCTGCCGCTGCTTGCGGGAGACGCCGGTGTCGCCGGTGCGGCTCTCGGCGACGATGTCCAGGCCCATCTCCCGGATCGGCGTCATCAGGTTGCGCTCGACATCGACGGCCAGGGCCTTGAGCGGCGAGATGTAGAGGGTGTGGATGCCGCGCGGCCCGTTGGCCGGCGGACGCTGCGCAAGCTCGATCAGGCTGGGCAGGAAGCCGGCCAGGGTCTTGCCGCCGCCGGTCGGGGCGATCAGCAGCGCGTGGCGGCCCGCCCGCGCCTTGCCGATCATCGCCAGCTGATGCTCGCGCGCCGCCCAGCCGCGCCCGGCGAACCAGTCGGCGAAGCGCTGCGGCAGCAGGGAAGGGGGCGCGGCGGCGTCCATCCGTTTCGCTATAGCATGTTCCCGTTCTGTTTCGAGCGCTACCTGCCCGGTTCGACTTGACGACCGGGCGTTGCCTCATGCAGCTATGCTTGCTTGGGGTGAGGGGGTTTTTCCAATGTTGCGTGCATCACTGGCTGCGGCGATCTGGTTCGTCGGGGCGTCCATGGCCATGGCCGATGATCCGGCCGCCAATCCCCCTCGCAGCGAGGCTGCGGCCGAGGAGGTCAGGCTCTGGACCGCCGCCGAGATCGCCGATCTGATGGCCAAGGCGGCGGCCGGAAACGTGGGGTCGATGTACTCCCTCGGCCTCGCCTACGCCGACGGCGATGGCGTCGAGCAGGACTACCGCAAGTCCATGCAGTGGTATGTGAAGGCCGCCGCCCTCGGCGACCGCGACGCCATGAACAACATCGGCGCCCTGTACTCGAACGGCCACGGCGTGGCGATCGACTACCGCGAGGCGCTGAAGTGGTATCGCAAGTCCGCGGCGCTCGGTAACCGCATGGCGATGAACAACATCGGTTTCGCCTACGATGTCGGACAGGGCGTCGCGATCGACGACGTCGAGGCCGTCCGCTGGTATCGCAAGTCCGCCGAGGCCGGGAACCCGGACGCGGCCTTCAATCTCGGCCTGATGTACGAGAACGGCGAGGGCGTGCCGCACGACCGCAAGGAAGCGGCCCGCTGGTACGATCTGGCGATCCGCACCGGCGAGGAGGCCACGCGGCGCAAGGCCCGGCAGGGCCTCGATCGCGTCACCACGCCGATGGTCAATCCCGCCTACAGCTGATCGGCGCGCGGGCCCGCGCCCGCGTTCCGCCGGCCGCTCGACGGGCGAAGCATGTTCCCGTTCCGTTTCAGGGCGAGTCCGTCTAGGACTTGGACGTGACCGACCTTCCCGCGCCTGTCCTCGACCTTCCCACCGCGCTCGTCGTCCTGCCCGGCGGCAAGTCCGGCGCGGCCGACGCCGCTGCGGCGCGGGAGCTGCGGCCGCCCTATGCCCGCGAGCTGATCCAGGAAGCGCCGGTGCTGGTCGCCCACGCCTCCATGACCGCGCGGCGGCTGGGGCTGAACGCGCCGGGTCGGTCGCGGCGGATCCTCGACGCGCTGGAGCTCTACGCCTTCGTACGGCCGGCGAAGTTCACCGCGCCCTCGGCGGTCGGGCTGGCGCTGGCGCTGGGCCTGCCCGAGCCGCGCGGCGTGGCGGCCCAGGCGCAGGCGTTGCGCGAGGCCTGCCGTATCCTGCTGGCCGAGCTGGCGGCCACCCCCTGGCCCTCCCGCGAGGAGGCGCTGGTCCTGGCCGAAACGCTGGATCGCGGCGGCTGGTCCTGGGGCTCGGCGGTCATCGGCGCCCTGCGCAGCCAGCCGATCAAGCACAGTCCGCGCGGCTCTGGCCTGGAGGTCTGGAGCCGCATTCCGGAGTGGGAAGACCAGGCCCCGCCGGGCGAGCCGGGCAGCAAGCCCATCGACCCGGAAGCCGCAGGCCGCCGGCTGGACGAACTGCTGCAGAAGGCCGGCCTGGACGAGGCCCGCGCCTCGCAGAAGGTCTATGCCGCCGAGACGGCCTGGGCCTTCCAGCCGCGCGACCGCGAGGGCGAGCCGCGCATGATGCTGGCCGAGGCCGGCACGGGCGTGGGCAAGACCATGGGCTATCTCGCCCCCGCCTCCCTGTGGGCCGAGGCCAACGGCCCGGCGGTCTGGGTCTCGACCTACACCCGCGCGCTGCAGCGCCAGATCGAGCGCGAGAGCGCCGGCATCTTCCCCGATCCGGCCGTGCGGGCCCGCAAGGTCGTGGTGAGAAAAGGCCGCGAGAACTACCTGTGTTTGCTGAACTTTCAGGAGGCCGTTAACGCGGCGCAGCTGGGCAATGGCGACCTCGTCGGCCTGGGTCTCACCGCCCGCTGGGTGCGGGCCAGCCGCGACGGCGACATGACCGGCGGCGACTTTCCGGCCTGGCTGCCGAGCCTGTTCGCGGTGCCGCCGGCCCTCCAGGCCAGCGCCGGCAACTTGGTCGACCGGCGCGGCGAGTGCGTCCACGCCGGCTGCGTTCACTATCGGGCCTGCTTCATCGAGAAGGCCGTGCGCGGCTCCAAGCGGGCCGACATCGTCATCGCCAACCATGCTCTGGTGATGAGCCAGGCCGCCTTCGACGGCGCCCGCACGGCGCGGGGGCTGAAGGGCGACAACGAGACCACGAGCCTGCGCCGCATCGTCTTCGACGAGGGCCACCACCTGTTCGACGCCGCCGACAGCGCCTTCTCGGCCGCGCTGTCGGGCGCGGAGTGGCGGAGCTTCGCCGCTGGATCCGGGGACCCGAGGGCCGGGGCCGCCGGGGCCGGGGGCTGGAGGCGCGGCTGATGGAGATCGTCGGCGACCGCGAGGCGGCCCGCGACGCGCTGCAGGACGCCGTCCACGCCGCCGCCGCCCTGCCGGGCGAGGGCTGGTCGGGCCGCATCGCCCCGCCCGACGGCCAGGTGAACCCCATCGGCCCGATCGAGGCCTTCCTCGTCGCCGTCATCGAGCAGCTGCGCGCCCGCGCCGCGCCCGGCGACCAGGGCCTGGAGGCCGCCGCCCGCCCGGCCACCGACCTGGTGCGCGACACCGCCGCCCTGGCCGCCGCCGCCCTGGCCCGGGTCGAGGCCCCGCTGCTGGCCCTGGCCCGGCACCTCGAAGACCTGCTCGACGAGGAGACCGACGAGCTGCCGACCTCGGACCGGGCCCGGATCGAAGGCGCCCTGCGGGGTCTCGACCGAAGGGCCCGCATGACCCTGCCCGGCTGGCGCTCGATGCTGAAGGCCATCGAGGAGGACGCCGAGGACGACCCCGACTTCGTCGACTGGTTCGACGCCACCTTCCTGTACGGCCGTGTGGTCGACGCCGCCTGTCGCCGCCACTGGGTCGACCCGACCGAGCCGCTGACCGCCGCCGTCATCGCCCCGGCCCACGGCATCCTGGTCACCAGCGCCACCCTGGCCGACAGCACCCTGGACGACCCCTTCGCCCTGGCCGAGATGCGCACCGGCGCCGCGCGGCTGCCCGACCGGCCGCAGACCCTGCGCCTGCTCTCGCCGTTCGACTATGCCGCCAACACCCGCGCCTTCGTGGTCACCGACGTGGGCAAGGACGACCCGCGCCAGGTCGCCGCCGCCATGCGCGAGCTGTTCCTCGCCGCCGGGGGCGGGGGGCTTGGCCTGTTCACCGCCATCCGCCGGCTCAAGGCCGTGCACGAGCGCATCGCCGCCCCGCTGGCCGACAAGGGCCTGGCCCTCTACGCCCAGCATGTTGACCCGCTGGAGGTCGGCGCCCTGGTCGACATTTTCCGCGCCGAGGAGGACAGCTGCCTGCTGGGCACCGACGCCGTCCGCGACGGCGTCGACGTGCCCGGCCGCTCGCTGCGCCTGCTGGTCTTCGACCGCATGCCCTGGCCGAGGCCCGACATCCTCCACAAGGCCCGCCGCCAGCGCTTCGGCGGCAAGGGCTACGACGACGCCATCGCCAGGGCGCGGCTGGCCCAGGCGTTCGGCCGCCTGATCCGCCGGGCCGACGACAAGGGCGTCTTCGTGATGCTGGACGCGGCGGCCCCGACCCGGCTGTTCAGCGGCCTGCCGGAGGGGGTGGAGCTGCAGCGCGTCGGCCTGGTCGAGGCGATCGAGGCGACGGCCGAGTTTCTCAAGCCTTCCTGACCGCCCCCAAACCAACTCCTTCCCGTCGCACGATCGCAATGTCCGGGGCGTAGACCGCTGCGGACGGCGGGGGCGCTTTCAGCACCGGAGTCGATCCATGAGCCTGCCCCAGCCTCGCCCCGACCTTCCCGTCGATGACGCCGCCTCGCCCTCCCAGACCGTCTGCGCCCGGGCAGAGGTGCAGCGCGTGCGCTGGCTGACCGGCCTTAGCCAGAACGCCTTCGCCCGCGTCTTCGCCATCGACGCCGACGCCCTGCGCGACGTCGAAGCCGGGCGGACGCGGCCGGACGCCACGCTGAAGGCCTATCTGCGGACCATCGCCCGCGATCCGGGCGCCGCGCGGCAGGCCGCCGCCGGCGTCTGACGCCTGCCTCCGGTTGCGCCCGCCGCCTGACGCGGCTTGAATGCGAGCGGGCGAGGGGGAATCGGCATGTCGGATCTGCTGGCGGAAATGGAGGCGCGCCGCGGGCGCGTGCGCAAGGCCGAGGCGCCGGTGGCGGCGATCATCGCCGCCTTCGCGGTGCTGCTGGGCGTGCCGTTCCTGATGTCGCCGCTGGTGGCGCCGGGCGTCGCCGATCTGCTCGGCGGGGGGGCGAGCCCGCTGCAGGCCGCAAAGGCGGTGGGCGTTATCGCCGGCCTGGGGCTGGCCGGCGCGGCGGCGCTGTGGGCGGCGCTGTGGTTCGCCCTCGTGCGCAAGGCGCGCCCGGCCTGGGGCTTGCCACTGCTGGGCGGCCTCGCCGTCGCCGGCGTCGCGGGATTTGCGCTGTCCGGCGGCGTGTTCGGCCACACCCTCGACCGCCAGCGCCAGGAGCGGGTCGCCGCCGCCGAGATCCGCGCCGCGCTCGACGTCTTCCTCAAGCAGTCCCTCGACGCCGACTACAAGGTCACCCCGCAAAAGGCCCGGGGCGGCGTCGGCCAGGTCGAGCAGCGGATCAAGGCCGACATCGCCGCTCTGGCGAAGGACGCGCGGCGCTTCGAGACCGACATCGAAGCGCTGATGGAGGACGAGCTCGGCAACGACACCTCGCGCATGGGGCTGGAGGCGAGTCGCGACCGCTTCACCAGGGCCGAGAAGATGGCCATCGCCCACCGGGCCGCGGTCAAGGCCCGGATGGTGTCGATCCGCAAGGCGCTGCGCGACGAACTCAGCCCGTGGGTCAAGCGCGCCTACCTGCCCGGCTACGAGGAGGAGTTCGGCGTGCGGCAGGGCGACCTGGACCGCAATCTCGCCCTGCAGGAGCAGGTGCTGGGCGCGCGGAAGGACCAGGTCTCGATCCTGCTGGCCAGCTTCGGCGCCTGGACGCGGTCGGGGCGGACGATCGTCTTCCGGCGCGAGGCGGACCTGAGGAAGTTCGACGCCGCCACCAGCGAACTGGGCAATGTCAGCTGGCGGCTGCGCGGCATGGACGCCGAGGAGCGGGTCAAGGCCGGCGCGTTCCTGCGCCGGCCGCCGGTGATCGAGGACTGACCGCCTACTCCCTGAACCAGGCCACCTGCACACCCGTCGCCAGCAGCACGCCGTCCGCCGTCCACAGGCTGATGTCCTGGTCGGCGAAGTTATCGTGGAAGATCTTCGCGTCCGCCACGCCCAGGATCGGCGCGGCGCCATTGGCCGCCAGCACTTCGCCGGACGCATGGAAGTAGGTGGTCAGGGTCACCGTGCCCATCGGCTGGCGCGTGCCGCGCACCTGGATGATCCGCACGAAGAAGGCGTCGCTGAGCGCGGCCAGCGACAGGAAGTCGAGCGGCCGCTCCGGCAGGTCGTTGAGCCACAGCACCGAGCGGGCGCTGCGCGGCTCGGCCGGCGGTTCCTCGCCCCAGGCCGGCGCGCCCTCGACGAAGCGAAAGGCGTAGCGTTCCAGCCAGCCGCCGCGGCCTTCCATGTCCAGCGGCGGGACGGCCTGCGCGGGCGGGACGTCGGGCATGACGCCCGGCCGGTGGGTCCAGGTCTCGCGGCGGCGGGCGCAGATGATGCTGGCGCTGGCGGCGACCTTGCCGTTCTGGACCAGCTCGACGGCCCAGTGCTGGGTGGTCTTGCCGGCCCGCACCTCGCGCCAGCTGACGTCGAACGGGCCGTCGGCGATCGGCGCGCAGAAGTTCACCGTCAGGGCCAGCGGGTCGCCGAGGCAGGCCTCGTCCTCGAGCACCGCCCGCAGCAGCGTCGCCGCCGTGGCGCCGCCGAACGGGCCGGCCATGTTGGCGTAGTGCGGGCTGGTCGAGCCGGCCGCGCGGCGCTCGCCGGTGGGCGTCAGGGCGGTGGTGGCGTCGAGCGGGTGAAGGGCGGTCATGCGTCATCCTGCAGGCTGCGGCTCGGGGACATCAGGACCGCCGATCACCGGCATTCCACTACCAGCGCCATCCGGGCGGGCAAGTTAAGTTTTTAAAAGAAACGAACCTGTCGCCGCTCCGTCGCGCGCCTGTTGCGCCGCTGTCGCACTCTCCCGCTAGCGACTGCCCGTCGGCGTTCGCTCCCGTGTGCGCCGAGTCCGCTGGACCCCGGGCCTTATCAGCCTAGGTTTCCCGCCGACGAAGAAGCGGACTTCTGGAGGGCGGATCCATGATCCGGGCTGCCGTGCTGTCGACGTTGCTGCTGCTGTCCCTCGCCGGCCCGGCGGGTGCGTCGGCGCTGCCCGAGGGGGTCGACCGGTCGCTGAAGGCCGGGCTGCCGTGGATCTCCGTCACCCTGGATCCGGACGGCCAATCGGCCCGCATCCACGCCGCCATCGACATTCCCGCCCCGGCCGAGCGCATCTGGAAGGCGATGACCGACTGCCGCTATGCGGCGAAGCTGGTCACCAGCGTCACCCGCTGCCGGGTGCTCGAGCAGGGCGCCGGCTGGGACATCCGCGAGCATGTGACGAAGGGCAACCTGTTCCTGCCCACGCTGCGCAACGTCTTCCGCTCCGACTACGAGCCCTTCAAGAGGATCCGCTTCCGGCGCGTCGACGGCGACCTGAAGGTGATGGAAGGGCAGTGGGGTCTGGCGGCCTTCAACGAAGGGCGCTGGACCCGCGTGACCTACGAGAACCGACTGTCGGCGAAGATCCTCGCCCCGCCCATGGCCGTCCGCGCCGGCCTGCGCAAGGACACCCCCAAGGTGCTGGTGAACCTGCGCGACGTCGCCGCCGGCAGGGAGTAGGCGTCACGCCGTGCGGGGTTCGCGACGCGCTTCGCGCTCCTCACCCTGACGAACTCAGCAGGGCCGCCAACCACCTTCGTCATCCTGAGGAGCGGCCCCCGGGTTCGACCACCGGTCGACCCGAGGATAAACCAAGGCCGCGTCGCGAAGGACGCAAAGCCCCTCAGTGCTTCCCGCGATCCCGGCCGAAGTTCGGCTCGGCGCTTTCCTGGCCGAGCGCGATGACGCCCCGGCGGATGGCGCGGGTGCGGGTGAACAGGTCGTGCAGCTTGTCGGCCTCGCCCCAGCGGATGGCGCGGCTCAGCGCCTGCAGGTCCTCGGTGAAGCGGCCCAGCACCTCCAGCACCGCGTCCTTGTTGGCCACGAAGATGTCGCGCCACATGGTCGGGTCGCTGGCGGCGATGCGGGTGAAGTCGCGGAAGCCGCCGGCGCTGTACTTCATCACCTCGCCCTCGGTGACGCCCTCGAGGTCCGAGGCCGTGCCGACGATGTTGTAGGCGATCAGGTGAGGCAGGTGGCTGGTGATGGCCAGCACCAGGTCGTGGTGCTGGACGTCCATCAGCTCGACCTGCGCGCCGCAGGCCCGCCAGAAGGTCGACAGCTTCGCCACCGCCTCGGCGTAGGCGGCGTCCTCGCGCGCTGAGTCCGGCGTCAGGATCACCCAGCGGCCGTCGAACAGCTCGGCGAAGCCGGCGTCGGGGCCGGAGTGCTCGGTGCCGGCGATCGGGTGGCCGGGGATGACGAAGACGTTGTCCGGCGCGGTGGCGGTCATGGCGTCGGCGACGCTGCCCTTGACCGAACCGACGTCGGTGACGGTGGCGCCGGGGCTCAGGGCCGGGGCGGCGGCGGCCATGGCCTCGCCGATGGCCAGCACCGGCGTGGCGAAGACCACCAGGTCGCAGCCGGCCACGCCGTCAGCGATGTCGCCGGTCACCCGGTCGGCCAGGCCCAGTTCGGCGATGCGGGCGCGATGCGCCTCCGAGGCGTCGACGGCGACGATCTCGCCGACCACGCCCTTTTCGCGGGCGATCCGGGCGAGGGAGGAGCCGATCAGGCCAAAGCCCACCACGGCCATGCGGTTGTAGACCTGTCCGGGCATGGTCAGCGGCCCATGAAGTCGGCGAGCAGGTCGACGACGGCGCGGTTGTGCTCTTCCAGGCCGATGGTGATCCGCACATGGTCGGGCAGGCCATAGTTGCCGACCCCGCGCACCAGATAGCCGTGCGAGGCGAGGAAGGCCTCGGCCTCCACCGCCGTCTTGCCGGGCGTCTTCGGGAAGCCGACCAGCACGAAGTTGGCCGCCGACGGAGCGACGTCCAGGCCGATGCCGCCCAGCTGCTGGGTCAGCCACGGCCGCCAGATCTCGACCAGATCGATGGACCGCTGCTTGAACTCGTCGTCGCCGAGCGCGGCGACGGCGGCCAGCTGGGCCGGGATGTTGACGTTGAACGGCAGGCGGATGCGGTCGACGGCCTGGGTCATCTCCAGCGGCAGATAGCCCCAGCCGACGCGCAGGGCGGCCAGGCCGTAGATCTTGGAGAAGGTGCGGGTGACCACGACGTTGCGCTCGTGCCGGGCCAGGTCGAAGTCCTCGGTGGTGGCGGCGCCGGTCTGGAACTCGGCGTAGGCGCCGTCCAGCACCAGCACCACCGACGGCGGCAGCGCCTCGTGCAGGCGGCGGATCTCGCTGAACGGGATCCAGGTGCCGGTCGGGTTGGCCGGGTTGGCGACGAAGACCAGCCGGGTGCGTTCGTCGACCTGCGCCAGGAGGGCGTCGACGTCGACGTGCAGGTCCTTCTCCGGCGCATTGCGGATTTCCGCCCCGCAGGCGCGGGCGCCGATGGCCCAGGCGGCGAAGCCGTGCTCGGGCTGGACCATGTTGTCGCCGGGCTCGAGGAAGGTCTGGCACAGCAGCTGGAACACCTCGTCCGAGCCGCAGCCGAACAGCAGGCGTTCCGGCTCCAGGTCGTACTTCGCGGCGATCGCCTCGCGCACGATGCTGGTGCGGGGGTCGGGGTAGAGGGCCAACTTGCCCAGGGCGCCGGCGAAGGCCTCCTGCGCCTTGGGCGAACTGCCCAGGATGTTCTCGTTGGCGGACAGCTTGATCGGGTTCTCGACGCCCTCGGCCTTGGCCTTGCCGGGCTTGTAGGGCTCGATCTCGACGATGCCGGGTTTGGGAACGGGCCGGTCGGCCCTGAAGCGGTCGATGCTCTGGTCGGTCATGTGGAAGTCCGGATGCTGGAACCGGGCTTCTACACGGCGCCGGTTCAAAGGTCGAAGGGTTCGGGGGCCGCGCCGATGACGCCATTCAGCTGCCCGGGCGCGCGGAGCAGCCTGGCGTCGTGGTGCTGATAATAGCCGGCGAGGGCGTAGAGGGTCAGGCCGCCGTGCTGGACCAGCGGGGCGGCGGCGACGCCGTCGCGGCTCAGGGCCTCGACCGTCTTGCCGATGTCGGCGGCGTCGGTGACCCACAGGGTCTGGTCGGCGCCGGTCGGCGCGATCTCGACCTGGGCCACGGCCACGGCGGAGGTCGGTCCCCAGACGGTCAGGCAGGGCAGGGTGGCGAACACCTTCAGCGTCGGTTCGGCCAGCAGACGGCCCCACCAGGACGAGTCCGGCGTCAGGGCAAGAACGGCGACGCCGCCGGCCGTGCGGGCGGCGGCCAGGGCGTCCTCGGGCTTGGCCGCCAGCGCCAGCTTCGGCGCGGCGCCGAAGCGCAGGCGCGTCAGCTCGACGGCGCGGCTCTCAAGCTTGCCGCCCCAGACCGACAGGTGGAACGGGCCCTGCTGGCTGAGGCTGTCGGCCATGATCTCGCGCCAGATGCGCACGACCAGGGCGTTGGAGGCGGCCGGGTCCTTGGCGGCGAGAATCTTGCGGACGATCTGAGCCTCACGGGCCGGGCGAAGGCCGAACTTCCCGCCGTCGCCGGCCGCGCGCTTGGCCTCGGCGACGGCCTTGGCCAGGGACGCGCGTTCGCCGACCAGCCGCAGCAACTCGGCGTCCACGGCGTCAATGCGCGCGCGGACGGCGTCGAGAGTCAGCGGTGCGGACGCGGCGTCCTTGCCCATTTTCATCCCTTCAGACGAGACGGGGGACGTATTTCATCCCGCCCAAGAGGGCAATACCCGACGCGCCACGCAAGAATATTGCGCGGGCTCTAGTACAGCCTCGGCGACGGCCCCAGCGGCAACGGGCCGATCCGCGCCTCGCCGTCCGACAGGTCCACATCGCCCGAGAAGGCCGGGGTTCCGTCGGAGGCGCCGCTGAGCGTCGCCTCCAGCCTGCCCTGCAGGCGTCCGTCGAGGCCGACGGTCAGCGGACCGCCCTTGCCCGACAGCACGGCCTCGCCGCCCCGCACCTCGGCGGCCCGCACGGTGATGGCGCCGCCGGCGTCGCGCCAGTCGCGCACGGCGTCCGGCCAGTCGCGACCCCGGAAGGCGCTCATCTTCGACAGGGTCAGGTCCCACATCATTGAGGCCGGCTTGCCCTGCACGATCCGCGCGGGGAGTCCCTCCAGCCGGAGGCGGGCGCCCTCGACCTTGAACAGCAAGCCGCCCTGGTCCTGGGGCCCGGCCCGAAGATGCAGTTCGAGCTTGCCGGCCAACTCCACCGGATAGGGCTTGCCGCCGGGCGCGGTCTCGAAGGTCAGATCGACGCCCTCGACCGACAGGCGTGGCGGATGCTCGTCGAAACTGCCCAGGCTGGCCCGTAGCGCCCGCGCGCGGACGGTGACCGGCCCGCCGTCCGGCCGCGTCAGGGTGACGCCGTCCGGCGCGACCATCACCCAGTGATCCAGCCGGTAGACATAGGCTTCGGACTTCAGCACCGGCGCGGCGATCGCCCAGCCGGACGGCTCGGCGATCCGCGCCCCGTCGAGCGTGACGTTGAGCCGGAACGGAAAGCCGGTGATCGTCCTTTGCCGCCAGACGACGTCATAGCCCTGCTCGCGGAGCTGGATGACCGAGGCGTCCATGCGACGCACCGCCTCGCCCCTCAGCCAGAACCAGCCGCCGCTCCAGCCGACCACCACCAGCAGCGCTAGAAGCCAGGGCAGGAAAAGTCCGCGCCTGCGGGGTTTGCGGGCGCTCTCTCGTTCGGGCAGGGTCATGGAAGGAACGGCTCCTGGGACTGGCGGAACGAATGGACGGCGGCGAGGCGGCGCAGGACCGCTGGGTGTTCGGATACGGATCGCTGATGTGGCGGCCCGGGTTCCCGTTTGTAGAACGCCGGCGCGCGCTTCTCCACGGTCGCCGGCGCGCATTCTGCATCTATTCGGTGCACCATCGCGGCGCCCGGAGCGACCGGGACTGGTGCTGGGCCTGGCGCCGGGCGGCTCCACCCGCGGCGTCGCCTACCGGGTGGCGGCGGCCGCCTGGGATGAGGTCTACGCCTACCTGCGTGAACGCGAGCAGCCGACGGAGACCTATTTCGAGGCCTGGAGACGGGTGAAGGTCGAAGGAAACGGCGAGGTCCCGTCCCTGGTGTTTCTGTCCGACACCGGCCATCCGCAATGGGCCGGTGATCTGACCCTGGACCAGCAGGCGGACCTGATCGCCGGGGCCAGGGGGCTGTCGGGGCGCAACATCGACTACCTCAGTGACCTGGTCCGCCACCTGCACGAGGATCAGGTCCGCGACGCCTGTATGGAGCGGCTGCTGGTCATGGTCGAGGCCCGGGAGCCGATCGTCGCGGCCGGCGCCTGACGGCGAGCCGGGAGGCGACCGGATTCCTGCCGCAAGCCGGGGTTGCGAGGCGCGGCGCGGCCCGACGAAACGACTTGAAACCGGCGTTCGCCGAGGTCGACTTTTCGAACTTGTTAACCAGACAATGCGAGTCGGGAGTGTCGCGTCGTGACGTCACGGCGCCTCATGATTCCGGGGGTGGGTTTCCATGGCGTTCGGCTTTCTGGGAGGCGATCGGCAAAAGGCGGCCAAGGACGCGGAGCGTCTCCGCGAGCTGGACGCCCAGGCGACGGCGATGGATCGCGCCCAGGCCATCATCGAGTTCAACCTCGACGGCACCGTGATCCGCGCCAACAGCAACTTCCTGGCCACCGTCGGCTATTCGCTGGGCGAGATCGAAGGGCGCCACCACAGCCTGTTCTGCGCGCCCGACCATGTGGCGAGCCAGGAGTACCGGGACCTGTGGAAGGCCCTCAACAACGGCGAGTTCCAGGTCGGCAAGTACGCCCGCGTCGGCAAGGGCGGTCGCCCGATCTGGCTGCGCGCCTCCTACATGCCGATCTTCGATGCGACCGGCCGGCCCTACAAGGTCATCAAGTTCGCCCAGGACGTCACCGAGGATCAGCTCGAGCGTCAGCAGAGCGAAGAGGCCAGTCGCCGGAACGAAGCGGAGCAGACTGCGGTCGTTTCCACCCTGGCCGACAGCCTGGGGCGCCTGGCCCGAGGCGACCTGACCACCCGCATCGACGCCAGCTTCCCGGGCGCCTACGTCAAGCTCAAGGAAGACTTCAACGCGGCGGTGACCAGCCTGAAGTCGGCGATGGGCTCGATCAGCAACTCCACGACCGCCATCCACGCCGGCTCCGGCGAGATCGCCAACGCCGCCGATGACCTGTCCAAGCGCACCGAGCAGCAGGCCGCCCGTCTCGAGGAGACGGCCGCCGCCCTCGACCAGATCACCGCCACGGTGAAGCGCTCCGCCGAGGGCGCCCGTCAGGCCGCCACGGTCGTCACCGGCGCCCGCCAGGACGCCGAGCATTCCGGTGAAGTCGTCCGCCAGGCCATCTCGGCCATGGGCGAGATCGAAACCTCGTCCAACGAAATCAGCCAGATCATCGGCGTCATCGACGAAATCGCTTTCCAGACCAACCTTCTGGCGCTGAACGCCGGGGTCGAGGCGGCGCGCGCCGGCGACGCGGGACGCGGCTTCGCGGTCGTCGCCTCGGAAGTGCGGGCCCTGGCCCAGCGCTCGGCCCAGGCCGCCAAGGAGATCAAGACCCTGATCTCGGCGTCCTCCAGCCAGGTCGGCAAGGGCGTCCAGCTGGTCGGCCAGACCGGCCAGGCGCTGTCGGCCATCGTCGGCAAGGTCGGCGAGATCCACGATCTGGTCGGCGAGATCAGCGCCTCGGCGCAGGAGCAGGCCACGGCGCTGGGCGACGTGAACAGCGCCGTCAACCAGATGGACCAGATGACCCAGCAGAACGCGGCCATGGTCGAACAGACCACCGCCGCCGCCCGCTCGCTGCGCGGCGAGGCGGGGCAGCTGACGACGCTCGTCAACCGCTTCGAGGTCGATCGTCAGGTCGCCCGGTCCAGCCGCCAGGAGCAGGCCCCGCCGCCCCGTCAGGAAGCGCCCCGTCCGGCGCCCGCGCCGACCCCGCAGCGCGCGGAAGCCTCACGTCATGAGCCGGCCCGCTTCGAGGCGCCGCCGCCGCGCCGTCCGCCCCCCGTGCTGGACGAGAACCCCGTGCATGCCGCCCGCAGCCGCCTGCAGGCCTTCGCCCGGGGCGGCGCCCGCCCCGAGCCGGCGGACGACTGGGAAGAATTCTAGCCAGATCGCGTTCGCGAGCAGATCAACGGGCCGCGTCCTCGACGCGGCCCGTCGTCGTTCGGAACCATCGGCTGGCCTGGAGCCCTGTATTTGGAACCCGTTAACCATGACGCCGCACAGTCATGGCCTGTGGCGGCGCCGGCGGCGCGGTCCTGACAAACACGGATGACCGGGAAGAGATCTGAGGTCCGCATGAGCGATCACACCGACCACAGCGCCGCGACCCTGGAGCTGATCTCCTTCGAGATCGGCGACCAGGAGTTCTGCATCGACATCCGCACCGTGCGCGAAATCCGGGGCTGGACGGCGGCGACGCCGCTGCCCAGGCGCCCGACTACATCCGGGGCGTCATCAATCTGCGCGGTTCGATCATGCCGGTGATCGACCTCCGGGCCCGGCTTGGACTGGGACTGACCGAGCCCTCGTCGCGCCACGTGATCGTGGTTGTGCAGGAGAGCGACCGGTCCGCCGGCCTGCTCGTCGACGGGGTCCAGGAGACCTTCACCATCGACGCCTCGCTGCCGCAGGATCCGCCCGATCTGGGCGACGACCCCGAGCGACGCTTCGTCGACGCAATCATTCCCATCGACGGCCGCATGATGAGCCGGCTGGTGGTGGATCGGCTCATGCCGATGGCCGAGACCTCACGCCGCGCGGCCTGAGGCCTTTCCGGCGCTTTCCGCGATCAGGGCGTTGGAGGCGGTCTCCAGCCGGCTTTCCAGCTCGCGCATGAACTCGCCGCGCTTCAGGCCCGCCGGAATGGCCGGCAGGAACTCGAAGATGATCTTGCCCGGGTAGCGCTTGAACCCGTGGGCCGGCCAGTGGCAGCCGGTGTTCAGCGCCAGCGGCACCACCGGCATCTCCAGCTCGCGATAGAGGGCGGCGATCCCCGGCTTGTAGTCGGGCGCGTCGCCCGGCGCCTTGCGGGTGCCTTCCGGGAAGATGACCAGCTGGCGCGCTTCGGTGAAGCGGTCCTTGGCGTCGCGGACCAGCTTGCGCAGGGCGGTCGCATGGGCGCTGCGATCGACGACGATCATGTTGGCCTTGCTGGCGTACCAGCCGACGAAGGGCAGCCAGCTGAGCTCCTTCTTGAGCACGAAACAGGCCGACGGCATGACGGTGAAGCAGCCGAAGATGTCGAAGAAGGCGTGGTGCTTGCCGGCCACCAGGGCGGCGCCCTTGGGCAGGTTCTCCAGGCCGCGCACCTCGAACCGGATGCCGGCGATCACCCTCAGCAGCACCGCCACGCCCTTGCCGTACAGGGTCAGTGCCGCCGACACCCCGGCGCGCGGCCCGAGCAGCAGCGGCGCCATCAGCAGGGCGACGATCGTGGAGTAGAGATAGAAGGCGACCGTGAAGAGCAGTGAACGGAGCCAGATCAAGAGGACTTTTCCTTGGGTTGCGCCGCCGGAGGCTCATCGCGCGGCCCCAGCGCCAGGAAGCTCTCCCGGGCCAGAATCGCCAGGTACTTGGAGTACTCGACGATCAGCCGCCGCGCATCACCGCCCTTGCGCCACCAGCGCTCGACATCGACCAGGCCGGTGGCGACCGGGTACTCGACCAGCGTCGCCTCGGGCATCGCCGCCCGGATCTCGAGGATCGAGCGGGGCATATGGTAGTCCGAGGTGACCACGATCAGACGGGTGAACCCCTTGCCGCGGGCCCACTCGGCGATCTCCCCGGCGTTGCCGACGGTGTCGGCGGCCGTGTAGCCCAGGTCCACGCAGCAGTCGTAGATCGGCTTCACCGCCCGGCTGACCGCCAGAATGTCGTCGCGGCTGGCCTCGCGGTTGACGCCGGAGATCAGCAGGCGCTTGCCCTTGCCGCGCTCGAGCAGGCGGGCGGCGGCCTCCAGCCGGAGGTCGGACGCGCCGGTCAGGGCGACGATGGCGTCGGCGACGGGCGGCTCGGCCGGCGGAACCGACCGCTCGATGCGCTGGGCGAAGGCCACCAGGCCGACCACCCAGATCAACAGGACGACGAACAGGGCCGCCAGCGTCCTCACGCCATCTCTCCGATCAGCCCGCGTGCGGCGACGCGGGCGGCGACCGCGGCGACCAGCGCGGCGAGAACCGGCGTGGGCGCCACGACCAACAGATCCAGCCAGGCGACCGGCAGGACAGGCGTCAGTCCCTGTCCTCCTCCGGCGAGTCTGGCCAGCGCGCCGATACTGGCCGCGCCGGCGGCGCCGAACAAGCCCGCGACCGCCGCCACGCGAGCGAACCGGCTCTGGAACAGCTTGACGACGAAATTTGCCTGCGCGCCGGACAGGTGCAGCACCTCGATGGTCTCATGGTGGGCGGCCATGGCCGCGCGGGTCGCAAATCCGATCGCCGCCGCCGCCGCCGAGGCGATCAGCAGGAAGACGCCCAGCGCGGCCCAGCGGGCGATCCCGGCCGCCCGTTCGATGTCGGCGATCCACAGGCTGTGATCGTCGACGGTCGCGTCGACGCCGGCCGCCTTCAGGGCCTTGTCGAGGGCGATGGCGGTGGCCGGCGCCTTCGGGTCGAGGTCCACCGTCACCAGACGGGGGATCGGCAGGTCGTCGAGCAGCGCCTCGCGGCCGAGCCAGGGCTCCAGCAGCGCCTCGGCCCGCGCCTTCTCCAGCGCCCGGGCCTCGGTGACGCCCTTGACCCCGGACAGGGCTTCGGCGGCGCGGCCGGCTGCGGAGTCGGGGGTCTCGGACCCGCTGGCGCGGACCACGACCGTGGCGGAGCCGGTGAGCTGGCCGGTCCAGCCGCGCGCGGCGCGGTCGGCGGCCAGGCCTCCGATGGCGGTCAGGCAGGCCAGGAAGCACAGCACCGCGACCACGAAGACCAGAGCCCCGTCGCGCGGGTCCTTGCGCGGCAGCAGCGGCGCGGGCTTCCAGCGGCGGGGATCGAAGATGTCGCTCATCCGGCCCGCTCCCCGACGCCGCGCCCGAACATGCGCAGCCGGCCGCGATCCAGGTGCAGCACCGGCTGGCCGGAGCGGGCGACCAGGTCCTCGTCGTGGCTGGCGATCAGCACGGTGGTGCCCAGGCGGTTGAGCTCGACGAACAGCTTCAGAATGCGGATGGCGTGGGCGTCGTCGACGTTGCCGGTCGGCTCGTCGGCCAGCAGGATGTCGGGACGATTGACCACGGCCCGGGCGATGGCCAGCCGCTGCTTCTCGCCGCCGGACAGGGTCGGGGGCAGGGCGTGCATGCGGTCCTTGAGGCCCACCCAGGCCAGCAGTTCGGCGACATCGGCGCGATAGGACTCGGGCTTTCCGCCGGCGATGCGCAGCGGCAGGGCGACGTTGTCGAAGGCCGACAGGTGTTCCAGCAGCCGGAACTCCTGGAACACCACGCCGATGCGGCGGCGCAGGAACGGCCGGTCGGATGCGTGCACGGCGTCGACATCGCGGCCGAACAGTTCAATGGTCCCCCGAGAGGGACGTTCGGCGAGATAGATCAGCTTCAGCAGGCTGCTCTTGCCGGCCCCCGAAGCGCCGGTGAGGAAATGAAAACTGCCCGCGGCCAGCTCGAACGAGACGTCCTTCAGGACCTCCGGCGCACGCCCGTAGCGCATGCCGACGCCGTCGAAGCGCAACACGGGTCCGGCGACCGCGTCGCCCTCGAATACGGCGTTCTGGTTTCTGGACATGGGAGCCGAAATCGGCGACCTCGGGAAGAGGAGCGGGGAGCGTCCAATTCGCCGGCATGATACTGACCTGTCCCGAGTGCGCTACCCGATATTTCGTACCTGACGACAAGGTCGGTGCGGGCGGCCGGACCGTGCGCTGTTCAGCCTGCGGAAACCGCTGGACCGCGGAAGGTCAGGCCGACCTCGAGCTGTTCGTCGACCCCGAGGCCGGGGCCCTCGCCAAGGACGCCGACACGGTCGAGGAGACCCCGGTCAGCGACCTGCCCGGCGATGAACTGCCCAAGGTCTTCCGACAGAAAGCCACCAACGAGCGCCGCGTGCGCGAGGCCGCCACGGTCGGCGTGGTCTGGGCCGGCATGGCCGTGGCCGTGATGGCCCTGGCTCTGGGCGGCGTCGTCTTCCGCGGCTCGGTCGTCGAGATGTGGCCGCGCACCGCCAGCGCCTTCGCCGCCGTCGGCCTGGACGTCAATCGCGTCGGGCTGGAGATCGAGGATGTCGCCGCCGAGGCCGCGCTGCAGGACGGCCATGCCGCCCTGGCGGTGTCGGGCATGATGCGCAATGTCGAGGATCATCCGGTCACCGCCCCGCCGCTGCGCATCAGCCTGCTGAACAAGGCCGGCAAGGTGGTCGCCGTGAAGCTGGCCAGCCCGGCCGATCCACTGATCCCGCCGGGCGAGACCCGCCACTTCGCGCTGGCCATGCTGGACCCGCCGACCACGGCGGCGACGCTGGAGGTCAGCTTCGACCTGACCAAGGGCGCCAAGGGTGAAACGTCGAAGCACCCGGCGCCGAAGGGCGAGACCCAGCGCGTCACCCTGCGCGGAGAGGTCGGGACCGAGGCGCCGCCGCCCGCCGAGGCGCCGACGGTGCTGGACGCCACCCCGATCGTCGAGGACGCCGCCCACGCCCCGGCGGAGGGCCATTGATGAGCGAGCCGCAGCCGACGGTCCTGCTGTCCGAGCAGGAGGTCGCCGCCCGCGTCGCCGCCGTGGCCGAGAAGATCGCACCCCGCATCGACGACGAGACGGTGATGGTCTGCCTGCTGACCGGCGGCATCTGGTTCGCCGCCGATCTGACGCGGGCCCTCGCCCGGCTCGGCCGCCTGACCCGGTTCGACGCCCTGTGGCTGTCCTCCTACCGCGACGAGCGCCACAGCTACGGCCGCTGCGAGGTCCGCGCCGACCTGCAGCGCCCGGTGCTGGGCCGCAAGGCGCTGATCGTCGATGACGTCTTCGACACCGGCCTGTCGCTCAGCGAGGCCGCGCGGCTGGTCCGCGACGCCGGCGCCAGCGAGGTGCTGACCGCCGTCTTCGCCAGCAAGCCCTGGCCGACGGCGCGCGCCATCCAGCCCGACTTCGTCGCCTGGGAAGCGCCGCCGAGGTTCCTCGTCGGCTACGGCATGGACGTGGCCGGCGGCATGCGGGGAATCCCGTACGTCGGGGCGATGGACTGAGGCGTCGGCGAGGCGCCCTCGCGCTCTCCGGGGGCATCATTGAATGCCCGCAGACGACCCCACCCGGCCGTTCGCCATGTCCGCCTTGGGCGCCTGCCGCCGCCACCACCAGCCGCAGAGCCAGCGGACGTGCAGCTACCCGCAATAGTTGCGCCGCCTGGGGTTAGCAGACATAGTCCGGCCAGTATCCGGGGGGCACACAAACATGTATTTCATTGCTGGCGGCTTGGCGCTCGGCGTCTTCGCCATTGGACTCCTGATCGCGCTTGTTCTGCGCCGGGTGGTCCCGACCAACGAAGTTCACATCGTCCAGCGCGGGCGGTCTCGCGTCAGCTACGGCGCCAGTCAGTCGGCCGGAAACGTCTACTATGAGTGGCCGGCCTTCCTGCCGAGGATCGGCGTTCTGGTGACCAAGTTCCCGGTCTCCATTTTTGACGTGAACCTGAAAGACTACGAAGCCTACGACACCGGGCGCCTCCCGTTCCGCGTGGATGTGCAGGCATTCATGCGGATCGCAGAGTCGGACACGGCGGCGGAAAAGGTCGCCAATTTCGGCGAGCTGCAACACCAGCTGTCCGGCATCCTTCAGGGCGCCGTCCGAAACGTGCTGGCCACCCACAAGCTCGAAGACATCCTCGAAGCCCGATCAACTCTGGCCGAGGCCTTTACCGCCCAGGTGGACAAACAGCTTCAGGCTTGGGGCGTCGAGACGGTCAAGAACATCGAGTTCATGGATATCCGCGATAGCGCCAATTCGCAGGTCATCGCCAACATCATGGCCAAGGAAAAATCCCGCATCGACCGCGAGAGCCGGGAGGCCGTGGCGATGAACAGCCAGCTTGCCCAGACCAAGGAAATCGAGGCCGAACGCATCGTCGAGGTGAACAAGCAGGACGCTTTGCAGCAGGTCGGAATGCGGACGGCCGAGCAGGAAAAGCAGGTCGGCATCGCCAAGCAGGTCGCCGAGCAGGAAGTTCTGGTCGCTCAGAAGGACACCACCGAACGTGAGATGGATGTGAAGCTGGTCGCCGATACGCGCTCCGCCGAGATCGCAAAGGGGGTCGCGGAGGTTCAGGCTGCTCAGGAGCGCGAGGTCACGATCATCCGCGCGGAGGGGCAGCGCCAACAGCAGGTCATCGGCGCTGAGGCGGAACGTCAACGGCTTGAGTTGGTCGCGCAAGGAACGCTGGCCCAGCAGAAGCTCGACGCCGAGGGATTGCTGGCGCAGGGTCAGAGCCGCGCCGAAGCCGAGCGGCTGCTGCTTCTGGCGCCAGTCTCCACGCAGATCGAACTCGCCAAGGAGATTGGCGGCAATGACGGCTACCAGACCTACCTGGTGCGCGTGGAGCAAATCAAAGCCGGGCAGGCCGTGGGTGTCGCCCAGGCTGAGGCTCTGAGCGCCGCCGACATCAAGGTGATCGTGACTGGCGGCGACGTGCCCGGGGGTATGAACAGCATCACCGACGTGTTCAGCGCGAGGGGCGGCCAAGCCCTCGGAGCGATGCTGGAGGGGCTGGCTCAGACAGACGCTGGCAAGGCCGTGGTGGAGCGGGCAACGAGGGGCGCTGCAAAGCCCAAAGAGTAGCGTTGTTCAGGTCCGTTCGGCTGCCGACAATGGTGTTAGTAAGCCGCACAGATCTCAACGTCGGCATCCCACCCATCACGGACACTGACCAGCCCACCGACAACCGGTCCTGCCCTCCTGACCCTGACGCCACGTCATACTTGTCCCCCGCCCGCGCGGGCTGACAGGTTGCCTCCCGGACCGGCGCAGACCGGCAGGGAGCACGCGGCCATGGCCTACGAAACCATCCTCACCTCGCTGGACGACGGCGTCCTGACCCTGACGCTGAACCGGCCGGAGGCGCTGAACGCCTACACCGCGACCATGGGGGCGGAGCTGGCCGACGCCTTTGTCCAGGCCGACGCCGACGACGCCGTGCGGGTGATCATCGTCACCGGGGCCGGGCGCGGTTTCTGCGCCGGGGCGGACATGTCGGCGGGCTCGGACGCCTTCGGCGGCGAGGGCGCCAAGCTGTTCGGCGCCGGGCGGCCCAGGACCGGCGCGCCGAAGGGCGGCTTCACCGAGGCCATCTACAGCTGCCGCAAGCCGTCGATCGCGGCGATCAACGGCGGCGCGGTCGGGGTCGGGATCACCATGACCCTGCCGATGGACATCCGCATCGCCTCGACCAGGGCCAAGATCGGCTTCGTCTTCGCGCGCCGGGGCCTCGCGCCCGAGGCCGGGGCGGCGTCGTTCCTGCCGCGCATCGTCGGCCTGCCGCAGGCGCTGCGCTGGTGCTACTCGGGCCGGGTGTTCCAGGCCGACGAGGCGCTGGCCGGCGGGCTGGTCAGCGAGGTGGTCGAGCCCGAGGACCTGCTGCCCCGCGCCACGGAAATCGCCCGCGAGATCGCCGAC
The DNA here is from genome assembly GCA_965283745.1 of Caulobacteraceae bacterium. Classification (GTDB taxonomy): domain Bacteria; phylum Pseudomonadota; class Alphaproteobacteria; order Caulobacterales; family Caulobacteraceae; genus Caulobacter. Next base: position 80,821 of record CBDIPM010000005.1, on the reverse strand, counting down.
GAAACCTCCGCCATTTCGATCGCCGTGACCCGCGCGCTGCTGTGGCGTTTCTCCGACGAGGCCGATCCGCTGAAGGTGCTGGGCGTCGACGGCCCGCTGGCCATGGCCATGGGCGGCACGGCCGATGTGAAGGAGGGGGTGGCGGCCTTCCTCGAGAAGCGCAAGCCGAACTTCCCGGGCAAGGTCTCGACCGACATGCCGGGCGTCTATCCGTGGTGGGAGGGTGGCGAGTAGGGGCTCTCACTCGCCTGAATTGCGAGTTATGCTTGATGCTTGGGTGGAGAGGCAGCAATGGCTGAGTCAGAGGTGCTTTCAGTGGTGGCGGCGCTAGTCGGTGGTGGCGCCGTCGGAGCTATAATCACCTCCTCAGTGACTGCCTTTCGAAGTTGGATTCAGCCTGTGGGCTACCGAGTATCCGTGGTCCATATGTTTGACGGCGTGGCTAACGGCGCACCAATTCGAGTCAAGGTTACCATTCCCAATGCCGATGGGCTGCCTTGTGAGTTTGATAGGCTGCATTGCATGTCAGTCGAAGTGGTGAACAGAGGCAATCAGGATCGGTCTGATTTTTGTTTTGGAGTATCTCTCCCGGCGGGATTCTCAGCAATTCATGCCGAATTTGAATCGTCTGACAGGCATCATTCAATTGAGAGTTTAGAAAGATTGCTTCCTGAGAGGCCTGTTGGGGAGGTCGACTTTAGGGCGAAACCTTTTAACAGGAGAGATCGCTACGTTGTGAATCTCTACGTGGTAGGTGAACGTGGTTCACTATCTCCGGAAGGAGTGAACATGTCCTCGCCGGAGCCGGTGCAGTTCGTGCGTATTCCGACGCTAAGCGAGACCTTTGCTGAAGTAGCCGCTGGAACCAGTATCGACGTTGGTGCCGTTAGGGTTTCGGTTGTGCCCCGCTAACACCACTCGCCGATCACCTCGTCCGCCAGCATCTCCTCGTAGCTCGGCCGCCTGCGGATGACCGCGAACCGGTCGCCGTCGACCAGCACCTCGGGGACCAGCGGGCGGCTGTTGTACTCGCTGGCCATGGCCGCGCCGTAGGCGCCGGCGCTCATGAAGGCGACGAGGTCGCCCGGGCCCATCGGCGGCAGCAGGCGCTCGCGGGTGAAGGTGTCGCCGGTCTCGCAGACCGGACCGACCACATCGAGCGGCACGGGCGCGGCGTCCGTCTCCCGAACCGGCCGGATGTCGTGGAAGGAGTCGTACATCGCCGGCCGGATCAGGTCGTTCATCGCCGCGTCCAGAACCAGGAACTTCCGGCCTTCGGGCCGCTCGTGCAGATGGATCACCGAGGCGACCAGCACCCCGGCGTTGGCGGCGATGACCCGGCCCGGCTCGAAGGCCAGGCGGATGCCCTCCAGGCCCTCGACCACCTTCGCCACCATCGCGGCGTACTCCGCCGGCGCCGGCGGGTCGGGCTGGTTGAAGTAGGGCACGCCAAGCCCGCCGCCCAGGTCAAGCCGCTCGACGGTCAGCCCCTCGGCCCGCAGGCTCTCGACCAGGCCGCGCATCTTGCGGAAGGCGGCTTCGAAGGGGGCGAGATCGGTGATCTGGCTGCCGATGTGGCAGGCGACGCCCAGCGGGTTCAGGTGCGGGTGGTTGGAGGCGTTAGCGTAGAGCCGCGCCGCCTCGGCGAAGGAGACGCCGAACTTGTTCTCGGCCTTGCCGGTGGCGATCTTGGCGTGGCCGCCGGCGGCCACGTCGGGGTTCACGCGGAAAACGATCGGGGCGCGGAGCTGAAGCTCCTCGGCGACCGCGGCGATCAGCTTCAGTTCGGGCTCGGACTCGACGTTGATCTCCGAGACGCCGGCCTTCAGCGCGAAGGCGATCTCGCCCCGGGTCTTGCCGACGCCGGAGAAGACGATGCGCTCGCCCGGGATCCCGGCGGCCAGCGCGCGGCGGATCTCGCCCTCCGACACCGTGTCGGCGCCGGCGCCCAGGTCGCCGAGGATATTCAGGACCGAGACGTTGCTGTTGGCCTTGACCGCATAGGCGACCAGCGGGTCGACGACCCCGGCCAGGATCAGGGCGTCGCGGAAGACGGTGTAGTGCCGCTCGAACGTGGCGCGGGAATAGACATAGACCGGCGTGCCGACCTCCGCCGCGATCCGGGACAGGGGGACGTTCTCGCAATGGAGCTCGCCGCCCCGGACCTCGAAGTGGTTCACGCTGCTCTCAAGTCTGGTCTAGCGGGGGTCGGAACCCGGACCCGCGAAGGGATCGGACGGACCGCCGCCGATCGGCAACTCCCGCGTGTTGCCGCGGCTGGTGGCCGGATCGGCCAGTTCCTCGTCCGAACGCGGGTCGGACGCCTGGTTGCCACGGCCGGCCAGGGCGCGGCGCTCGGCCTCGAAGGCGGCGCGCTTGGCGGGGTCCTCGGGACGCTCCAGATCGCCGAGCGAGCCGCAGCCGGCCAGGGCGACGCCCGCCAGCACCAGCGACAGCGGAATGAGACGGGAAGCCTTCATCGCAGGGAGTCCTTCCAACGCGCGACCTGGGCCCGAACCTGATCGGGCGCCGTTCCACCCCAGCTTACGCGGCTTGCGGCGGAAGCGGCAGGGGTCAGAACCTTGAAAACGTCCTCGCCGATGCCCTGGTTGAGCGCCTGCAGCTCGGCCAGCGGCAGGTCGGCCAGATCGACGCCCAGTTGCTCGGCCCGCTTCACCGCCGCGCCGGTGACGTGGTGGGCGTCGCGGAACGGCAGGTCCAGTTCACGGACCAGCCAGTCGGCCAGGTCCGTGGCGGTCGAGAAGCCGGCCCCGGCGGCGGCGGCCATGCGGTCGGTCTGGGGCTCGAGGTCGCGGACCATGCCGGTCATGGCCAGCAGCGCCAGCTCCAGCGCGTCGAAGGCCTCGAACGTCGGGACCTTGTCCTCCTGCATGTCCTTGGAATAGGCCAGCGGCAGGCCCTTCATGACCACGGTCAGGGTGGTCAGCGAGCCGAGGATGCGGCCGACCTTGGCCCGGATCAGCTCGGCGGCGTCCGGGTTCTTCTTCTGCGGCATGATCGAGCTGCCGGTCGTGAAGGCGTCGCTCAGTTTGATGAAGCCGAACTGCGGCGTCATCCACAGCACGATCTCCTCGGCCAGGCGCGACAGGTGGGTGGCGCAGATGGTCGCCGCCGACAGGGCCTCCAGAGCGAAGTCGCGGGAGGAGACGCTGTCCAGCGAGTTGGCCGTCGGCCGATCGAAGCCAAGGGCCTTGGCCGTCATCTCGCGGTCGATGGGGAAGGGGCTGCCGGCCAGGGCGGCGGCGCCCAGCGGGCACTCGTTCATCCGGGTCCGGGCGTCGCGGAAGCGGCCGGCGTCGCGGCCGAACATCTCGACATAGGCCATCAGGTGGTGGCCGAAGGTCACCGGCTGGGCCGGCTGCAGGTGGGTGAAGCCGGGCATCAGGGCGTCGGCGTGCGCCTCTGCCTTCTCCAGCAGCGCGGCGATCAGGCCGGTGATCTGGGCGGCCGACCGCTCGGTCGCCTCGCGGACCCAGAGGCGGAAGTCGAGAGCGACCTGGTCGTTGCGCGACCGGGCGGTGTGCAGCCGGCCGGCCACCGGGCCGATCAGCTCGCGCAGCCGGGCCTCCACATTCATGTGGATGTCCTCGAACTCCTCGCGGAACGGGAAGGACCCGGCCGTGATCTCGCCGTGGATGGCGTCCAGTCCGCGCTGGATTTGCGCCTCATCCTCGCTAGATATGACCCCGGCCTTCGCCAGCATGGCGGCGTGGGCCTTCGAGCCGGCGATGTCCTGCGCCCAAAGGCGCTTGTCGAAGCCGATCGAGACGTTGATCGCCTGCATCAGGTCGCTGGGGCGCGCCGAGAAACGTCCGCCCCACATGGCCTGGCCCTCTCCGGAGGGCTTGGACGTGTTCGAGGGGTTGTCAGTCATATGAGCGAAGTCCAGCCGGCCAAACCCGGGCCCGACCTGTTGAAATGGGCCATCCGGGGCCTCGCCCTGATCGGCGCGGCGGCGGTTCTATACGTCATCGCCGCCAGTTCGTTCAAACCCAAGGAGTCGGCCGATCTGCGCGACCTGAGGCGCGGCGAGCTGGAGAAGCTCGAGGTGTCGATCCCCGGACGGGCGGCGCCGGCCCAGACCTTCCTCGATCCGGACGGCAAGACCGTCTCCGTCGCCGACTTCAAGGGCAAGGTGCTGGTGGTGAACCTGTGGGCCACCTGGTGCGGGCCCTGCAAGATCGAGATGCCGACCCTGGCGGCGCTGCAGGCCGCCTACCAGACCCAGCCGCTGGTCGTGGCCCCGGTCAGCGTCGACCGCGAGGAGGACCTGAACCTGGCCGTCGCCTTCATCGGCAAGAACAGCCCGCTCAAGCTCTACCGCGACCCGGGCTACAAGCTGGCCTTCGGGCTGAAGCCCCGCGCGGCGGGCTTCCCGACCACCATCATCTACGACAAGACCGGCGTCGAACGCGCTCGCCTGGCCGGCGACGCCGACTGGAACGGCAAGGAAGCCCGCGAGCTGATCGAGCGGCTGCTGGCGGAATGACGCCTGCGGAGCTTGTCACCCTCGAAGACGTCTCCGCCCGGGCCTGGCCGGCGCTGCACACGGCGCGGCTGGGCGGCTGGCGGCTGAACGCCTCGACGGGGCACACGGGCCGGGCCAACACCTGCTGGGCGCTGGAGGCGCCGGACCGGCCGCTGGACGAAGCGCTGGCGTGGGTCGAGTCCTGGTACGCCGGCTTTGGCCTGCCGCCGAAGTTCAAGACCGTCGACGGCGCGCCCCATCCGGGCGACATCGACGCCTTCCTGCGCGCGGGCGGCTTTTCGCCCAACACCGAGACGAAGGTCATGGTCGGGCCGGTCGGCGGCGCGAATGACGGCGTGCTGCTCGAGGACGCGCCGCGCGAGATGTTCCAGAGCGTGCTGTTCGAGACGCTGTACCGCGACATGGCCGACGCGCAGGAGCGGCTGGCCACCCTGCGCCGGATCGCCTCGCCGGTGCGGTTCGCGCGCATCGAGGCAGATGGCCGGGCTGTGGCGGTGGGCGCGGTGGCGGTGGACGGCGACTGGGCCGGCCTCTCGGTGATGCGGACCTCGCCCGACTACCGCCGACAGGGGCTGGCGGGACGGATCGTGTCGGCGCTGCTGGATTTCGCGGCGGAGCAGGGCGCGACGCGCAGCTACCTGCAGGTCGAGGTGAAGAACGAGACCGCCGTGGCGCTCTACGAGAGGCTCGGCTTCACGACGGCGTATCAGTACCGCTACTGGGCCCGCTGAACGGCCGAGCGCTGGGCGATAACCACGCCGGCCAGCGTCAGCACCCCGCCCAGCATCTGCACGCCGGTCAGCGCCTCGCGGAACAGGAACCAGGCGACGATGGCCGCCACCACCGGCTGGGCCAGCACGACCACCGAGGCGATCGAGGCCGGCAGCCGGCCGAGCGCCCAGGCGATGGAGCCCTGTCCGGCGACATGGGCGACGGCCAGTCCGATACAGGCCCACCAGCCGCCCATCGAGCCGGGCAGGATCGGCTCGCCCAACGCCAGCGCCACGATCAGCATCACCGGCGCCGTCGCCAGGCTGGACCAGAACATGGCCCGCGACGCGCCCTCGCCCTGACGGGCCCGGCGCATGGCGATGAAGTAGAGGGCGTACCAGGCGGCCGTCGTGAGCGAGAGCATGTCGCCCAGCAGCGGGGCGACCGCGCCGCCCTTCGCGGCTCCGGCGGCCATCGTCCAGGCGCCGGCAAGGGCCAGGGTCAGGCCAACCATGAAGATCCGGCCGGGCCGTTCTCGGAACAGGAACCAGGCCACGGCGGTCACGACCACCGGCGACAGATTGGCCAGCACCGTGGCGTTGGCCACCGAGGTGTAGCGAATGCCGTAGTGCCAGAAGGCGAGGTCGCCGGCGAAGAACAGACCGGCCAGCAGGCTGGCCGTCGAAGGCCTCAGCCCCAGGCCCCGCCCGTCGCGCAGCATCATCGGCAGCAGGATCGGCAACGACAGAGCCATGCGCCAGAAGCCGGCCGCCGCGGGGCCCGTGTCGGCCAGTCGCACAAGGTTGGGGACGAACCCGATGGCGCAGGCGCCGACGATCAGGGCGATGAAGGGCAGGGCGCGGTGGCCGCTCGCGGGCGAGGCGGCCTCGCTCATCCCGGGAAGCCGAGCTCGGCTTTGAGGGCCTGGGCGGTGACCCCGGAGGCGCGAATCTCGCGCAGGGTCTGGGCTTTGTCCCGCTTGGCGAAGCGTCGGCCCTCCGCGTCGGTCAGCAGCGGGTGGTGGCGGTAGGCCGGCGTGGGAAGCCCCAGCAGCGCCTGCAGCAGGCGCTGGGGATGGGTGGCCTCGAACAGGTCATTGCCCCGGATGACGTGGGTGATCTTCTGTTTGGCGTCGTCGATCACCACGGCCAGATGGTAGGCGACGCCGACGTCCTTGCGGGCCAGGACCACGTCGCCGGCCAGTTCGGGTCGGGCGACGATGCGGCCGCGCTCGCCCTTGGGGCCCTCGCCGTACTCGCGGAAGCTCAGCTTCTGGAAGGCGCCAACCGCCTCGCGCGCCTCGTCGAGCGACAGTCGCCACGCGAAGGGCCGGCCCTCGGACAGGAAGCGGTCTTCCTCGTTGGGATGCAGCGGCCCGCCGCGGAACGCCTCGACCGGTCCATGTGGGGCGCTGACGGCGGCTTCGGCGATGTCCTTGCGGGTGCGGAAGCAGCGGTAAACCAGGTTCCGGGCGCGCAGCAATTCAATCGCCGCCTCGTAGTCGGCCAAATGCTCCGACTGGCGGCGGACGGGTTCTTCCCAGGTCAGGCCGAGCCAGGCGAGGTCTTCGAGCAGGGCGGCCTCGTACTCGGGCTTGCACCGCGTGGCGTCGATGTCCTCGATGCGGAGAATGAAGCGCCCGTTCACGGCCCGGGCGGCCTCGAAAGCGGTCAGCGCCGAGAAGGCGTGGCCGCGATGGAGGTATCCCGTGGGGGAGGGGGCGAAACGGGTAACGAAGGAGGCGCTCACCGGCCCTCTGTAGACCGGTGAGCGCGCCTTTGCATCAGCGTCGAGCCTGATGGGTTCAGATGGAATCATCTGAACCCTGAATCAGGCTCTACACTTTTGATTCTAGAGCACAATTCAACGGTCGGACGGTTCCGCCTGACCGCATCGTGCTCTAGCCGCATCAGTTGTTGGCGGGCGCCTCTGAGATGTCCTCCAGGATCGAGCCGGCCTTGCGGGACGAGGCCTCCTGCGCGACGTCGCCCAGCGAGACGATACCAGTCAGGCGGTCGCCGCCGTCGACGATCAGGATGCGGCGCACCTGCTTGTCGGTCATCTGGAAGATGACGTCGGCGATCGAGGCGTCGTCGCGGCAGGTCTGGACCTCGGTGGTCATGACCTCGTCGACGCGGGTGTCGAAGCTGCGCTGTTCGCCGACCACCCGCAGGACGATGTCCCGGTCGGTGATGATGCCCAGGATGCGGCCGTCCTCGACGACGGGGATGGCCCCGGTGTCGATGTCGTTCATGCGCCGCGCCACTTCGGCGATGGTGTCGGAGGGTTTGGCGACCTGCGGGTTGGCGGTCATCACTTCAGAGATCTGCATGGGGGCTTGCCTTCGGGTTGCGGGTCACCCGACCTAACGGCCCGGGTCCGCAGCCGTTCCCCCGGCGGTCAGTCCCGGGTCGGGCGGCTCGGCTGGAACATGCCCAGATGGCCGAGGACCCCGCGGAGAAAGGCTTCCTCCCCGCCAAGTCCGGCCTTCAGGCCGTCGAACTGCCTGAAAGTGCTCATTTCAGCCAAGCCGTGGGCGGCGCACCAGGCGGCGATGGTCGCCAGCTCGATATCGACGATAGCGACGTCCGGGCCCGCCACCTTGCGGAAGGTCTCGCGCACCAGGCAGTAGGCGCTGTCCTCGTTGTCCTGCATGCCCTCGGGAAGTTCGTCCTTGTCGCGCGAGCAGTCGTACATCACGCGGTAGAGCGCCGGATGCTGCTGCGAGAACTGCACATAGGAAACGCCGATCTCGGTCATCAGCGAACCCAGGTCGGCGGCCCGCTGTTTGGCGCCGGTCATCGATTCGCCGAGCATGTCCCAGCCGACGTGGGCGACGGCGTCGAGCAGTTCGCCCTTGTCCTTGAAGTGGTGATAGGGCGCCGCGGGGCTGACGCCCGCCTCCCGCGCCACAGCGCGAAGCGACAGGGCCGTCGGGCCCTCCCCCTCAAGGATCCGGCGAGCGGCCTCGACCAGCGCCCGGCGGAGATCGCCGTGGTGATAGGGGCGGGTTTCGACGACTGCAGTTTCTCTCATGACGGTCACTCTAAAACTGAATCCGAACGACGTAAAGATTGATCTTGACGCCGTTCAGATAGGTGCTATCTAAGCATTGTCCAGATCGGACAGCCCCTCCTCCCCGAGGGGACATAACGGGGGGCCCGGCGAACGGGTCCAAAACTCAAAGGATGTGTGTCATGTCGGTTTCCAAGCTCGTCGCCTTCGAACGCTTTTTCGACCGTTCCGCCGCGGTCTTCCTGCTGGTCCTGGGCGCGGCCCTGACCGGCGCCGTTGCGTTCATCGGCGCCTAGATCCAGTTTCCAGCTCGATCCATCCGCCTGCCCCGATGACGGGCAGGCGGCCAGGCTGAGACTTCGGGGCGCTTCGGCGCCCCTTTTGTTTTGGCGGTGATGTTCACCGCCGCTCGTCAGGGGCGTTCGCCGTCTTGGTGCTGTCGCCAATCCGGGTCTATCCTCCGAGTCGCGCTCGGAGATGGTGGCGATCCCCGATGAGGCGCGGGAAGCGAGGCAGGTCTTCAGGTCGGTCGCGTACTTAAAATCACAACGTCTCCGGGAGGCGTCCGATGCAGGTGCTTAAGGCGCCGCCGTCGGGCTGGCCGGCCCTGGTGCTCAACGCGGACTATCGCCCGCTGAGCTACTATCCGCTGTCCCTCTGGCCCTGGCAGGAGGTGATCAAGGCGGTGTTCCTTGATCGCGTCGAGGTCGTGTCGACCTATGACAAGATGATCCACAGCCCCTCGTTCGAGATGCGGCTGCCCAGCGTGGTCTCGCTGAAATCCTACGTCTCCCAGGATCGGCCGCCGGCGTTCACGCGGTTCAACCTGTTCCTGAGGGACGGCTTCGCCTGCCAGTATTGCGGCGCGGGCAACGACCTGACCTTCGACCACGTCATCCCGCGTTCGCGCGGCGGCCGCACGACCTGGGAGAACATCGTCACCGCCTGCGCGCCCTGCAATCTCGCCAAGGGCGGCCGTACGCCGCGCGAGGCGCACATGCAGCCGCATCGCCATCCCCGGCGCCCGTCCATGCACGAGCTGCAGGACCATGGCCGCCGCTTCCCGCCCGGTTACCTTCACGAGAGCTGGCTCGACTACCTGTACTGGGACATCGAGCTGGAGGCCTGACGGGTCAGGCCAGCCAGAAGGTCAGCACCATCAGCACCAGGCTGGCGCTCGCTCCGGCAAGGCAGGCGAGGGCCTGGGGATCGCGGCGCGGCGCCGCGCTTCGGGCGTTCTCGGGCGGATTCATGGTCGGTCTCCCCTCGTCGTGACCCACCAAAACGGGACCCACCCCGGAGCGTTCCGCCCGTCCAAAACTTGTCCCCGGAATAACGGCGATCTGTCTGCGCTCACCGGATGTCAACGATCCGGCGCTAGAAAGGACGGCATGAACGCCTCAACGTCCCTGAAGCCCCTCGAACGTCGTCGCGGCCAGCGCAGCCGCGCCCTGCTGGCCGGCAAGGTCGCCAACCAGGACGCGACCCAGACGCTGGATTGCGTGATCCGCAATCTCAGCGCCGACGGGGCGATGATCGAAACGCCGACGCCGCACCTTGTCCCGGCGGAGCTGCACCTGGTGCAGATCAAGGAAGGCATCGTCTGGGACGCTGAGGTTATCTGGCGTCGCGGCAACCGGGTCGGCGTGAAGCTGAACGCCCGTCACGATCTGCGCGAGACCACCGAGAAGCAGCTGCGCGCGCTGCGGGCGATCTGGAGCCAGATGGCGCTGCGTTGACGCCAGTTCAGGCGACGGTAGGCGGCGCCTCGGGATCGGTCGCCGGGGCGACGTCGGGCTCGGTCGGCAGGTCAGGGTCCGTCGCCGGCGGGGTCGGGTCGAAGGCCGGGGCCGGATCGGTGTCGGGAAACTCGTCTGGATTGGACATCGGGAACTCCTTCCCGATCCAACCGCCGGCGCCCGCCGAGGTTCCTAGATCTTCTCGCTGATCCGGATCGCCGCCTTGCAGCCGGCCTGGATGACCGCCGCCAGCAGCGGATAGGCCGGCGCCTGGCGGGAGCCTTCCTCGATGGCGATATCGCGGTGCGCCAGCTCCTCGTCGCGGAACTGCGACAGCTCGGCGGCGAGCTCCGGATCCCGGTCGGCCAGTTCGGCGATCTGGGCGGCGTAGTGTTCCTCGATCACCGTCTCAACGGCCTCGGTGCAGGCGTGGGCCGCCTTGTCGCCCATCAGGGCGGTGCCCGCGCCGAGCATGAAGCCGGCGGCCCGCCACAGCGGGGCCATGAGGGTGGGGCGGACGCGGTGCTGGTTCAGCAGGGCGTCGAAGCGGGCCAGGTGCACGGCCTCGTGCCCCTCCATCTCCCGCAGCTGGGCCGTGGCGCGCTCAAACCCCCGCGCCTTGCCGAGCACCGCCTGCTGGCCGCGGTAGATGTGCACGGCGCCAAGCTCACCGGCATGGTCGACGCGCAGAATCTCGGCGAGGCGCGCCCTGACCGCGCCGCGGCCCGGCCGGGAGGGGGCAGCGGCGCTCATGCATAGGCCTTTCGGGTTGCGAAGGCGCTCATTGCGGCCAGAGCCAGTGAGATGAGCACGTTCCAGCCGGCCATCGACAGGCCGAAGAGGCTCCAGAGCGCCTTGTCGCAGGACGGCGGCGCGATGCGCTCCTCGCCGTTGAGGGCGGCCATCATGTCAGCGGCGCTGACGGTCCCGCCGCCGGCGCAGACCGACGGGCCGGGCCACCAGCCCCACTCCGCCCCGGCGTGGTACGCCGCGACGCCCGCGCCGACCAGGAAGATCAGGCCGAGCGCGGCGTTGAACAGCCGCTTCAGGTTGGCGCCGGGGCCGGTGCGCACGACGATCATCCCGACCAGGGCGACGGTCATGGCGACCCAGTAGACCTCGCGCTGCTTGAGGCAGAGGTAGCAGGGCGGCAGGCCGCCGATCCGCTCGAAGCCGTGGGCGATGGCCAGCATCAGCGCCGACGACAGGAAGGCCGTCAGCCGCCAGCGGGTCAGGACTGCGTCGAGGAGTCTGGTCATGGCCTCATTCTGGCGAATTGAACGGCGACGTCCATGGGGGTCACCCGCCAAACAGCGCGCCGAACCAGTCCAGGACCGCCTGGCCGCCGACCTTGTCGAACAGACTGATCGCCCAGGTGGCGCCGAAGGCCAGGCCGAGGGCGACCGCCACCAGCGCCGTGATCCAGCCCAGGGCGACCGCCTCGCCGACGAGAACGAACAGGCCGTCGCGCTGGATCAGTCCGGCGGCCATCAAAGCCAGGCCCAGCGAAGGAACCGAGTTGGTCATCGGCAGGATGATGGTCAGGGTCGCCAGGATCATCATCACCGCCGCCAGCCGCTCGCCGAGGCCGGAGGTCAGCAGCCTCAGGCGCGGCTTTGACAGCCGCTCGACCCAGCGCATGCGCTTGTCGGCGAAGTCGGCCATGCGACCGAGCCACTCGCGGGAGATCCGGCGGCGCAGCCAGCTGGCCGGAAGCCAGGGTTCGTGCCGGCCCAGCAGCATCTGGCCGGCCAGCAGGATGATGGGAATGCCGACGATCTGCGGCACGCCATAGAGCGCCGGGACCAGGCAGGGGATGGCCAGGATCAGGATCACGATCCCGAACGCGCGCTCGTCCAGCCGGTCCAGAATCTCGCCGATGGACAGGCCATCTTCGCCCGCGTCGCGCGACATCATCGCGACGAGGTTCACGAAGCTGCGATCCGGGTCGTCGCGGTATTGTTCCGGCTGGGTCATGGGCGCCTTTTAGGGACTGCGCCTGCGCCGGTCGAGCCTTGTCACAGGGCGCATATAGTTTCATATGTTACTAGACTGAATTCCATCCAGACCGCCGCCCAGACCGCCGGAGCCCGCCATGAACGCCCAACCCAAAGCCGACCTGTTTGACAACCCGCTCGGCACCGACGGCTTCGAGTTTGTCGAGTTCACCTCGCCCGAGCCGGAGGCGCTGAAGGCGCTGTTCGAGTCGATGGGCTTCACCGCGGTCTCGAAGCATCGCTCCAAGAACGTGCTGCGCTTCCGCCAGGGCGACATCAACTTCATCCTGAACATGGAGCCGGAGGGCCAGCCGGCGCAGTTCCGCGAGGTCCATGGCCCGTCCGCCAACGCCATGGCCTTCCGCGTCCGCGACGCCGCCAAGGCGTTCAAGCTGGCCGTCGAGCGGGGCGCCAAGCCGGTGACCGGGCCCGTCGGTCCGATGGAGCTGAACATCCCGGCGATCGAGGGCATCGGCGGCGCCAATCTCTATCTGGTCGACCGCTATGGCGCGCAGGAGATCTATGACGTCGACTTCCAGCCGATCCCGGGCGCGGAAGCGGCCGAGGCGGCCAACAGCGTCGGCCTGACCTACCTCGACCATCTGACCCACAACGTCCAGCGCGGCGGCATGGCCCGGTGGGCGGACTTCTACGAGCGCATCTTCAACTTCCGCGAAATCCGCTACTTCGACATCGAGGGGAAGGTCACGGGCCTGTTCTCCAAGGCGATGACCAGCCCGGACGGCAAGATTCGCATCCCGCTGAACGAGAGCCAGGACGAGCAGTCGCAGATCGAGGAGTTCCTGCGCGACTACAAGGGCGAGGGCATCCAGCACCTGGCCTTCGGCACGGACGACATCTTCAAGACGGTCGAAACCCTGCGCGCGCGCGGCGTGAAGTTCCAGACCACGCCGGACAGCTACTACGACCTGCTCGACGCCCGCGTGGTCGGTCACGGCGAGGACACCGCCCGGCTGAAAGCCCAGCACATCCTGCTCGACGGCGCGCCGACCAAGGGCCAGGGCCTGCTGCTGCAGATCTTCACCGAGAACCAGGTCGGGCCGATCTTCTTCGAGATCATCCAGCGCAAGGGCAACGAGGGCTTCGGCGAAGGCAACTTCAAGGCGCTGTTCGAGTCGATCGAGCTCGACCAGATCCGTCGGGGCGTGGTGAAGGCGGACTAGGCTTCCGCGAGACCGAGGCGCATCTCGATCCTGTCGAGGCGCGTCTCGAACCTGTCCATGCGGCGGTTCAGAACCACGAGGTTCTCTTCGACATTGGTCAGCCGGACCTTGATCTCGGAGACCTCCTCGACAAGCCGGTCCACCTGCGTCGAGATATGGCGCAGGTACTGGAGCACGATGTTGTCGGGCCCATCGGTCATGATGTGAACATAGGGCGAACATGGCGCGAGCGCAACTGAAATCACTCGCAATGATTGTGGCGGCGAGCCTGGCCCTGCTGGCCACGCCGGCGCTGGCGAAGCCGAAATGGGCGATCGTCATCCATGGCGGCGCCGGCGTCATAGAGCGCAAGGACCTGACGCCCGAGGTGGAGGCGGCCTATCGCAAGGCCATGTCCGACGCGGCCGCGACCGGCTCGGCGGTCCTGGACAAGGGCGGCAGCGCCATGGACGCCATCGAGGCGGTGATCCGCGACCTCGAGGATGACCCCTTGTTCAACGCCGGCCGCGGCGCGGTGTTCACCGCCGAGGGGCGTAACGAACTGGACGCCGCCATCATGGATGGCGCGACCCTGAAGGCCGGCTCGGTGGCCGGCGTCACCCGCACCCGGCATCCGATCAGCCTGGCCCGCGCGGTGATGGAGAAGTCCCGCCATGTTATGATGATCGGCTCCGGCGCTGACGCCTTCGCCGCCTCGGTCGGCCTGGAACAGGTCGACCCGGCATTCTTCTTCACCGAGCGTCGCTGGCAGGGTCTGGTCAAGGAGCTGGCCAATCAGGGCCTGCCGGTCCCTGCGCGCCCGGCCGGAGCGCCCGCGCCGCAGGCCTTCCAGCCGATCCCCGATGACCGCAAGTTCGGCACCGTCGGCGTCGTGGCCCTGGATAGCGCCGGCAACGTCGCGGCCGGCACCTCGACCGGCGGCATGACCGCCAAGCGCTGGGGCCGGGTCGGCGACGCGCCGATCATCGGGGCCGGCACCTATGCCTCCAACCAGTCCTGCGCCGTGTCGGCGACCGGCTCGGGCGAGTACTTCATCCGCCTGACGGTGGCCCGCGAGGTCTGCGCCCTGGTGCAGTACAAGGGCATGACCCTGCAGCAGGCGGCCGACGAAGTGATCCAGGATCGCCTGACCGGCATCGGCGGCGACGGCGGCGTGGTCGCCCTGACCCCCGACGGTCAGATCGCCTGGAGCTTCAACACCTCGGGCATGTATCGCGCCCGCGCCGCGGAAGGTCAGCCGACGGTGGTCTCCATTCACAAGGACGAGCAGTAGCCATGGCCAACCGAAACTGGATCCCCGTACGCGGTGCGCAGGGGCTGCACAGCCGGCAGGCGCACGCCGACCTGCCCGAGGGGACCTATGAGCGGGAGATGTCCAAGGAGGGCTTCTTCGGCCCGGCCGCCTTCCTCTATCACCGCCGCCCGCCGACCGGCTGGACCAGCTTCGAGGGGCCGCTGCGCCCGCGCGCCTTCGACCTGAACGGCCTGAACGAGGCCGCGCCCTCGCCCTGGGACGCGCCGGTCGTGCTGCACAACGCCGCCTGCGAGATGCGGTTCTGGAAGCTGTCGGCCGCCATGCCGGCCCTGGCCCGCAACGCCGACGGCGACCAGCTGCTGTTCGTGCATGCGGGGGAGGGCGACCTGTTCTGCGACTTCGGCCGCATGCCTTACGTCGCCGGCGACTATCTCTATCTGCCGCGCGGCACGATGTGGCGGCTTAAGCCCTCAGCCCCGACCGCGATCCTGACCATCCAGGCGACCAACGGCCACTTCACCCTGCCGGACAAGGGCCTGCTCGGCCCGCACGCCCTGTTCGACCCGGCGATGATGGACACGCCGGTGATGGATGAAGCCTTCCGCGCCCACCAGGCGCAGGACGGCGAGACGGCCGTGCACATCAAGAAGCGCGGCCAGGTCTCGGTGGCGACCTATCCATGGAACCCGCTGGACGCCGTCGGCTGGCACGGCGAGCTGGCCCCGGCGCGGATCAACGTGAAGGACTTCCGGCCGCTGAACAGCCACCGCTACCACCTGCCGCCCAGCGTCCACACCACCTTCCTGGCCGACCGGTTCGTGGTCTGCACCTTCGCGCCCCGGCCGTTCGAGACCGATCCGGGCGCGATCAAGATCCCGTTCTTCCACAACAACGACGACTACGACGAGGTGCTGTTCTATCACGCCGGGGACTTCTTCAGCCGCGACGGGATCGACGCCGGGATGATGACCTTTCACCCCTCGGGCTTCACCCACGGGCCGCACCCCAAGGCGCTGAAGAACATGCTGGTCCAGACCAAGGCCGCCACGGACGAGTACGCGGTTATGATCGACACCCGCGATCCGCTGGAGGTCGGCGACGGCGCCGCGGCGGTCGAGAACGACGCCTATGTCGACAGCTGGAAGGCGCGGGGATGAGCGAGGGCTCGGTCGTCAATCTGGCCGAGAAGTTCGCGGCCTTCTCCGATCACTGGCGGCCGAAGGTCGCCGCCGAGCTGAACGGCCAGTCCGTCCGGCTGGTCAAGGTCGAGGGTGTCTTCCCGTGGCATTCGCATGCCGGGGCCGAGGAGATGTTCCTGGTCTGGAAGGGCGAGTTCCGGGTCGAGTTCCGTGATCGGGTGGAGACTCTGCGCGCCGGCGAGTTCATCGTCGTGCCGCGCGGCGTTGAGCATCGCACGGCGGCCGACCAGGAGGCTGAAGTCATCATCTTCGAGCCCGTCGACGTGGTGAACACGGGCGATGCCGGGACATCCAGCTTCACCGCTCCGCAAGGCGTCCGCATATGAACCCTGACCCCGACCTCCTCGCCATGGCCGAGGACGAACTGTCCCGCGCCGTGACCCTGTCCTGGCGCGAGGCGTCCAGGGTCACCCCCTGGGGCGATACCTTCGACGGGATTTCGCCTGCCGGGCGAAATGTGCAGGTTGAACGCAACTACCTCTGGTCCGATGGCGAAGGCGGGGACATTCTCGTCGAGATAGCGGTGTTTGGCGGCCCCTCGCGCTACGACGCGGGCGCGAAGGTCAGCCAGACCATCCGCAAGGGCGGCTAGAACGGCCGCCGGGTCGAGGGGGAGTGGGTATGGTCGATCATAGCGAGTTTCCGTGGGGCCCCGAGGCCGTGCCGGGCATGCTGACGCCACTGGGCGTCTTCGGCTGGATCATCGCCGGCGTGCTGGCGCTGTTGCTGATCGGCGCCCTGCGGGGCGGCGGGCGGCGGGGCAGGGGCGACGAGGCCCAGCTCTCCGAGACCTACACCTACATCCTGACGGCGGCCCGCTACGCGGTTCGGCAGGACGAGTTCGGGGTCCTGCGCGGCGCCGATGTCCTGCGGCGCGTGATCCGCAGCCATCTCGGCGGCGTCCTGCTGGCCGGCGGCGGCCTTGGCAAACAGCTGAAGAAGCTGGGCGAGGGCATGGGCGAGAAGGACGAGAAGAAGGACGAGAAAAAGAAGAAGGACGATCATGGCCACGGTGGTCATGGCGGCCACGGCAAGCACGAGGCCCATCCCGTCGCGGCCGAACATTCGGCCGGCGCGACCACCACGGTGGCCGAGACGGTTCACGGCCACAGCATCACCCTCAATATCGGCGGCGAGAAGCCTGGCCACGGCGGCCACGGTGACGGCCACGGCCATGACGACCACGGCGATGACGAAAAGCCCCCGACCCTCGAGGAACAGCTCCAGCTTGCCCGCAAGGCGGTGCGAGAGTTCGAGGCCTGGTGGAGCGACAAGCCGGCCCGGATGGCCGAACTGCGCGCCGCCCACGACGATCTGACCTCCCCCAAGAAACCCGACCCGGCGCTCGCCGCCCTCTTTGAAGAGAAAAAAGCTCACTGATGAAGCTAGCGTCCCTCAAGGGCGGCCGTGACGGCCGCCTCGTCGTCGTCTCCTCCGACCTGGCGTGGTTCACGCCCGCCGACGCCATCGCCCCCACCCTGCAGGCGGCGCTCGACGACTGGGACCGGTGCGAACCGCTGCTGCGCGGGCTGGCCACCAGCCTTGAGCATGGCGCCGTGCCGCGCGAACGCTTCCACGAGCATGACGCCCATTCGCCGCTGCCGCGCGCCTTCCAGTGGGCCGACGGCTCGGCTTACGTGAACCACGTGGCCCTGGTGCGGAAGGCGCGCGCCGCCGATATGCCGGAGAGCTTCTGGACCGATCCCCTGATGTATCAGGGCGGCTCCGACGGGTTCCTGGCGCCGCGCGATCCGATCCCGCTGAAGGACGAGGCCTGGGGCTGCGATCTGGAGGGCGAGGTGGCGGTGATCACCGGCGACGTGCCGCTGGGCGCCAGCCGCGAGGAGGGCCTGGCCGCCGTGCGGCTGGTCATGCTGGTCAACGACGTCAGCCTGCGCAACCTGATCCCGGGCGAACTGGCCAAGAACTTCGGCTTCTTCCAGTCCAAGCCCGCCAGCGCCTTCTCGCCGGTCGCGGTGACGCCGGACTCGCTGGGCGATCGCTGGAAGGACGGCAAGCTGCACGGCGCGCTGGAGGTCGAGCTGAATGGCAAGCCGTTCGGCGAGGCCGACGCGGGGACGGACATGACCTTCGACTTCGGGACCCTGATCGCCCACGCCGCGAAGACCCGGGCCCTGTCGGCCGGGACCATCATCGGCTCGGGCACGGTGTCCAATCGCGACGCCGACGGCGGTCCAGGCAAACCGATCGACCAGGGCGGCCTGGGCTACAGCTGCATCGCCGAGGTGCGCACGGTGGAGACGCTGCTCGCCGGAGAGGCGAAAACGCCCTTCCTGCGGCACGGCGATCGGGTGCGTATTGAGATGCGCGACGCAAAGCGCCACTCCATCTTCGGCGCCATCGAACAAGAGGTGGCGGTTCCGGGGACGTGAGGAGACCCAAGGGCATGGCCTCGAACGTGACGCCGCTGCCGGCCCGTGACGGCGGCAAGGCCGAAGGGCTGGCGCTGGACGACTACCTGCCGTTCCGGCTGTCGGTGGCGTCCAACGGCGTGTCGAGGCTGATCGCCCGGGCCTATGAGGACCGCTTCGGCCTGACCATCCCGCAGTGGCGGCTGATGGCGGTGCTGGCCGAGGGGCCGCTGTCGCCCCAGGCCATCGTCGCCCGCACGGCCATGGACAAGGTCACGGTCAGCCGCGCCGCGCAGGGCATGTTCACGCGCCATCTGGTGGCCCGCACGGCCAGCGAGTCGGACGGCCGCTCCCATACCCTGGCGCTGACAGAGACCGGCCGCCGACTGCACGCCGAGATCGCGCCGCTCGCCCTGGCGTACGAGGCGGCCCTGCTGGCAGGCCTGGCGCCGGCCGAGGTCGCCCAGCTGAAGCGATTGCTGCAGCGGCTTGAAGGCGCGGCCGCGCGCTTGTCGGGCGAGGGTTAGGGTTCCTCTCCCCGTTTCAAACTCACCGTCATGGCCCGGCTCGTCCGGGCCACCCATGAACACCGAGGTTCCATTGCGGGCGTTCGTCCGCGAACCGGTCCAATCCTGCCCGCTCACCACGCATGGGTGGCCCGGACGAGCCGGGCCATGACGCGGGAAAGAAAGGTTGGCGTCGTCGCGCCCCTTAACCGAACACCCCCGCCCAGCCCGTTCCCGCCAACGCCCGATCAACCAGCGCCCGGTCGTCCGCCCCCAGCGCCGCGTACTCCTCGCGCAGCCAGCCCAGGCATTTGGCCTGGTAGGCGAACGGCTGCTGGCTCCAGGGTTTGCCGTCGATCGTGGTCTCTACGCTTTCGGCCCCGCTCGTCACCGCCGCGGCATTGGCCAGCAGAAGCGGCGCATAGACCCGCCCGGTCTCGGCCAGGATCGCCAGCAGGGTGCCGGGCAGGGCGGCCGGGTCGAACCAGCCGTCCTCGGCGACCTCGATGCCGCCCAGGTCGTCGGTGGTCCACACCCAGGCGTAGACCCGCGGCGCCCGCTGCTCGGTCAGCGTGGACGGCGTCGGGTCCATGTGGGCCAGCTGGGTCAGCTGGCCGAAGACGCCGAAGTCGCCGGCGCCGGGGCGATCGCCGAGCAGAAAGCGATGCTGCTTGAGGTGTGTCTCCAGCAGGTCGACGAAGCGGACATAGCTGTCCTCGATCACCGGCCCGGTGACCGCGTTCGAGCCCACGTAGCGCAGCCGGCTGATCTGCCGCTCGGAAAAGGCCTTGCCCATCGCCGCCAGGGTCTCGTCGCTCAGCGGGACCGGCCCGCAGGACGGCAGCACGCCGGCGGCGTGGTCGATGTCCTGCCGGTAGGCCCAGCGGTAGTGGAACATCGCCTTGGTCAGCCATTCGTCGCCGTAGTCCTCGATCAGCGAGTCGAGGAAGGCCAGCGCCGGCGAGGGCGGCCGGATCGAGCGGCCTTCGTAGGCGCCCTCGAAGCGCCGGATCAGCGGGGTGGAGTCGGTGACGGCCTGCAAGGCGCCGTCCGCGTCCTTCAGGAAGAAGGTCGGCAGCAGCCGGACCTTTGACTTCGGCCAGTCGGCCGGCTCGCGCCCGTTGTAGATGTAGCGGTAGGGGATCCGGCGATAACGGAGCACGGCCACCATCTTGCGGGTGTAGGGCGAGCCGGGCGCGCCGATCAGCGGGAGGGCATCCATCAAGGGCTCCTGGAGCGGAAGGCCCCGGCGGCCGAGCGCGCCGGGATAAGTTGACACAGCCTATGTCAATACATCGCGGCAGGACAATCCCCTTCGAGCCACAGCCTCCGCGTTGACCTTGGCCGGCGCATGACTAGATTGCCGCCCTCGCTCCCCGGCCCGCCGGGGAACCGCGCCGTGCGGGTGTGGTGGAATGGTAGACGCGGGGGTCTCAAAAACCCCTTCCGAGAGGAGTGTCGGTTCGAGTCCGACCACCCGCACCAAACGTCGGCGTCAGCGCCGCAGCGGCAGCATCGCCCGCAGCTTCGGGTCGCGCAGCCACAGGCCGGACCACATCCAGACGCCCAGGTAGACGCCGAACAGGATGTGGCTGAACAGCGGCTGCTCGGCCCTAAGGTTGGTGGCGATGGCGCCGCCGATCAGGCCGGTGGTCAGCACCATGCCCAGCACCGAGGTGCGCGGGATGGCGTAGAGGACCAGGCAGACCAGCTCGATGACGCCGATCAGCCTGTCGTAGTGCAGCGGCCAGCCGAGGCCGGTCATGATCGTCTGCACGATCGGGTGGTCGATCAGCTTGATGACCATGTTGGGCGCCAGGAACAGGATCGCCGAGCCGCTCATGACGCGGCCGGTCCAGGTCATCCATCTGCGCTGTTCGAGTTGCATTGATGTCTCCCCCTCGGTCGGACGGCGGGCCGATCGCCGCCGCATGCGCCCACAGGACGTCCGGCGGCGGCGAGCGCCGACAGGGAATGGGAGACTTTCTCGGGCCCGACGTCGAGACCGACCACGAGGTCAGATCGGACAGCTGGCCACTTCCAGCTGCAGCATGGCCAGCACCCGGCCAAAGCCGATGTACTGGCCGGCCATCATCGCCAGCTCCAGGAACTCGGCGTCGCTGAAGTGCCGACGCATGTTGGCCACGTCCTCGTCGCCGATGTTGTGGTGATCGACGGCCATCTTCTCGGCGAAGTGGATCGCGGCCCGCTCGCGCGGCGTGAACTCCGCGGCGTCGGCGTCATCGACCCCGGCGGCGGCCTCGCTCTCGCTGACCACTTCCGGCGCCATGCGCACGGTCTTGCACAGCACGCAGCCGTTGAGGGTGGCGATCCGCAGGCGGATCAGCTCCTTGAGCCGGGGCTCCAGCTGGCCCGCGCCGCCGGTGTGCCAGGGGTAGTAGAAGCCCTGGTAGGCCTCGACCAGGTCCGGCGCCGGCCCGAAGGCGCGGGCGAAGTGGCGGCCCAGCCAGTTGTCCTCCGGCGTCGCGTCGTGGATCGCCTTCAGATAGGGCGGCAGGGCTTCGGGCTCGACCAGCGGCATGCGGGACATGGGCGTCTCCTTGCGGTCGGGCTCAGCCGGCTTCGGCCAGGGTCGGGAAGTCGGTGTAGCCGCGCGCGCCGCCGCCGTAGTAGGCCTGACGCGGCGCATCGATGATCTCGGCATTGGCGCGCAGCCGCTCGACCAGGTCGGGATTGCCGATGAAGGCGCGGCCGAAGGCGACCATGTCGACCTTGCCCGCGTCCCGCGCGGCGATGGCCAGGTCGCGGTCGTAGAGGTTGTTGCCGATCAGCACGCCCTTGAAGAGCCGGCGCAGTTTCTGGGTGTCGAATGACGGCTCGGCCTGGCGCGAGATGCCGGTGTCGCCCTCGACCATGTCCAGCCAGCCGACGCCCAGCCGGTTCAGCTGCTCGACCACATAGGTGAACAGCGGCTCGGGATCGCTGTCCCAGGCGTTGTAGGCGTGGCCGATGGGGGCCAGTCGGATGGCGGTGCGCGCGCCGCCCCACACCGCGATGATCGCCTCCAGCGTCTCGACCAGCAGGCGGGCGCGGTTCTCGATCGAGCCGCCGTAGGCGTCGGTCCGCTGGTTTGTCATGTCGCGCAGGAAGGCGTCGATCAGATAGCTGTGGGCGGCATGCAGCTCGACGCCGTCGAAGCCGGCCGCTTTCGCGCGGACGGCGGCCTCGCGGAACTGGTCGACGATGGCCGGGATCTCGGCGAGGTCGAGGGCGCGGGCTTCTTCGTACTCCGCGAAGCCCTTCTCCACGAACATCTGACCGGGCTGCTTCATGGCGGTCGGCGCGACCGGCGGCCTGCCGTTCAGGTCGAGCGAGGAGTGGCTCAGGCGGCCCGCGTGCCACAACTGGCTGAAGATCAGGCCGCCCCTGGCATGGACGGCGTCGGTGACCTGCTTCCAGCCCTCGATCTGGTCGTCGCTCCACAGGCCCGGGCAATAGGCGCCGCCGCGACCGACCGGCGCCACGGCGGTGGCCTCGGTGATCAGCAGTCCCGCCGAAGCCCGCTGGGCGTAGTAGGTCGCCTGCAACTCACCGACCTTGCCCGCCATGTCCGCCCGCGTCCGCGTCAGCGGCGACAGCGCGATGCGGTTCTGCAGCGTCAGGCCATTGGCCTCGAAGGGATCGAACAGGTCGGTCATGGCGCGCTTCCCGGGTTTTATCGTTAGCCGGGAGGGTGGCCGGGCTTCCGTCGGGAGAGACAAGCGGATTTTGCGCTGCTCGATTGAGCGCTATTCTCCAGCCTGGAGGCGCTCATGAACGATCAGGCCAATCCCCCAGCCGCGACTGATGACGATGCACGGCTTGCTGCGTTGGATGCGTCGATCCAACGCGGTCTATGCGACGCCGACAACGAGCGTGTTCACGACCTTGAAGACGTGGCTGCTGCGCTCGACGCCAAGTATCCCGCAATGGCTGCGCGGGCAGACGGGAGCCGGTTCGACTGACAGGATGGCTCAGCCGCCCGACCCATTTTCCGTCTCCCCGGCGAAGGCCGGGGTCCAACGGCCCGTGCGCAGGAAGATGGGTCCCGGCCTCCGCCGGGAACACGGGATGAGGTGAGGCCTGACCACACCCGCCCTCAGGCCTTGATGGAATGGGAGCGCGAGCGGTCGCCCTGGTCAAGGACGGCCCTGCGGGCCGCCGCTCCGCGGCCGGCGAAGCCGGTCCTTGAGCAGGACGCCCGCCCGCGCAATGCTCCGCCAAGGCATCAGGGCGGGGACTGCCGGAGATGGAAGCGGACGCTCCGGGGTGCGGCCAAGGGTGGGTTGGCGGACGTCAGTCGCTGTTGGGCAGTTTCGTTCCGCACCACGGGCAATAGGCGATCATGATCATGCTGCCTCCGCCATCATGGATCATGATCCCGTAGGACGGGCCGCTAGGCCAATAGTCTATCAAGCAGTCTGGACAGTCGTGTCGGTCTGGATGCTGCTCGCAAACAAACTCCGCATTCGACCGCATCATTTCGCAGCAGTGGTTCGCCATCGGATGATCTCGCATCGAAACGCGACCGTCCGCAACGGGTCGAAAGCGGAAGCTGGCGACCCGGCGCAAGCCGTCATTCTGGGCACAAGGCCCAGGATGACGGTCGTGGTGGAAGCTGACGCCTACTTCAAGTTCCCGCAGAACCGCTGGATCCGCCCACACGCGTCTTCCAGCACGTCCTCGCTGGTCGCGTAGCTGATGCGGAAGAAGGGCGAGAGGCCGAAGGCCGCGCCGTGGACCACGGCCACGCCCTCGGTCTCCAGCAGCTCGACGGCGAAGTCCTCGTCGGTGTTGATGACCTTGCCGCTGGGCGCGGTCTTGCCGATCAGGCCCTCGACCGACGGGTAGACGTAGAAGGCGCCTTCCGGGGTCGGGCAGTGGATGCCGCTGGCCTGGTTCAGCATCGAGACCACCAGGTCGCGGCGCTTCTGGAACAGCCTGGCGTTCGGCTTGATGAAGTCCTGGGTGCCGTTCAGCGCCTCGACGGCCGCCCATTGCGAGATGGACGAGGGGTTGGAGGTCGTCTGGCTGATCATCTTGGCCATGGCCTTGATCAGCGGCTCGGGCCCGCCGGCGTAGCCGATCCGCCAGCCGGTCATGGCGTAGGCCTTGGAGACCCCGTTCATGGTCAGGGTGCGGTCGTAGAGCTTCGGCTCGACCTGGGCGATGGTCACGAACTCGAAGTCGTCGAACACCAGGTGCTCGTACATGTCGTCGGTCAGCACCCAGACCTGCGGGTGCTTGAGCAACACGTCGGCGATCGCCTGCAGCTCGGCCCGCGTGTAGGCCGCGCCCGACGGGTTGGACGGGCTGTTGAGGATCAGCCACTTGGTCTTCGGCGTGATCGCCTTCTCGAGGTCGGCGGCGGCCAGCTTGAAGCCGTTCTCGGCCGTGGTCGCCACGGGCACGGGCGTGCCGCCGGCCAGCAGGACCATGTCGGGATAGGACACCCAGTAGGGCGCGGGGATCACCACCTCGTCGCCCGGGTTCACCGTCGCGACCAGGGCGTTGTAGATCACCGGCTTGCCGCCCGGCGCGATGTGGATCTGGCTCGGCTTGTAGTCGAGGCCGTTCTCGCGCTTGAACTTGGCGCAGATAGCGACCTTCAGCTCCGGCATTCCATCCGGGTCCGTATATTTCGTCTTTCCGGCGCGGATGGCGGCGATGGCCGCGTCCTTGATGTTGTCGGGGGTGTCGAAGTCCGGCTCGCCCGCGCTGAGGGCGATCACGTTCTTGCCTTCCGCCTTCAGCGCCCGCGCCTTGGCGCTGATGGCGATGGTGGCGGACGGTGCGATGCGACGCAGGGCGTCGGACTTTAGCGACATGGGGCTCCCCGGACTGGCTGTCTTGTTCGGATTGCCGGCGGTCTTACGCGCGACTCCGCTGCGGTGCAACGAAGCGCGGGCGTCGAAGGGTTCGGGAGGTGTGTCGCTGAAGTTATGGGGGCGGGGACATGTACCGTCTTCGGTACGTGTCCCCTGCAGTTTGAAGCGGCGGGGGACAC
This sequence comes from Caulobacteraceae bacterium, assembly GCA_965283745.1. Lineage (GTDB taxonomy): Bacteria > Pseudomonadota > Alphaproteobacteria > Caulobacterales > Caulobacteraceae > Caulobacter. The sequence goes on along the minus strand of CBDIPM010000005.1, from coordinate 56,326 downwards.
GCACTGAAGCGCATGTCCCCGTCAGGTTCGCGCGCGCAACGCCTCCACATACCCCGCCAGGTGCCGCCGCAGGCCCTCGCGCGTGCGCTCGTCCGCCAGAACGCCGTCGACGATCTTCGTATGGGCCTGGAAGACCAGAACCTCGCCCAACGGACCGACGTCCGCCCCCGCGCGGCGCAGGTTCAGGCGCAGGGCGTCCTGGGCGCGGACCGTTCCCGTCGCGCCGGGGCTCGCGCCGATGATGCAGCACAGCTTGCCGGCCAGCGGCGCCGGTTTGCCGCGCGAGGCCCAGTCGACGGCGTTCTTCAGCACGCCGGTCACCCCGCCGTTGTACTCCGGACAGGCGAACAGCACGCCGTCGGCGGCGCGGATGGCGTCCTTCCAGCGGGCAACCGGCTCGGGATCGCCCTCATCCTCGACGTCCTGGTTGAACAGCGGCAGGTCGTGGAGCCTGAAGTCCTCGATGACCACGCCATCGGGTGCGAGGTCCCGCGCGGCGCCCAGCAGGGCGGAGTTGAACGACGCCCGCCGGAGACTTCCCGACACACCCAGCAGTTTCATGATCCAGCGCTCCAAAGGACGTCACAGTCTAGCGCATCGCTTGACCGTCGGGCGACGATGCGCGAGGCCTTGGCGACCATGAAGCGCGTCATCGAATTCATCACCAACATGGACGCCCGGGCCTGGCGCACGGTGGCGGTCTCGTTCCTGCTGTTCGGCGGGGTGGGGGTGGTCTTCCTGTTCGCGGCCCCGCTACTGGGCGTGAACGGCGAGGCGGCGGTCGAGGGCTGGCTGGGCGCCGCCCACGGAGTTTGGGCGCTGCCGGTCGCGGTCAGCGCCTTCGCCATCCTGGCCTTCATCGGCGTGCCGCAGTTCGTGCTGATCGCCGCCGCCGTGGTGGCGTTCGGGCCCTGGACGGGGCTGGTCTACAGCTGGATCGGCACCATGGTGTCGTCCTCGATCGGCTTCTGGCTGGGCCGGCTGTTCGGCGGGCGACTGATCAGGGACGTGGCCAGCCAGGGCGTCACGCGGTTCATGAAGCTGATCGGCCGCAACGGCTTCATGGCCAGCCTTATCGTGCGACTGGTGCCGGCGGCGCCCTTCATCGTCGTCAACCTGGCCGCCGGCGTGGCCCGATGAAGTTCCGCCACTTCCTGGCCGGCACGGGCATCGGCATCATTCCGAAGATCGCCCTCACGGCTTTCGCCGGGAACTCGGTGTTCCAGCTGTTTCAAACCATCGGGGAGGGCGGCGGGGATAGCACGCCGCATGTGGTCCTGCTCATCCTGGCCGCCGTTATCTGGGTCGGCGGCGCCTGGGTGGCCCGCCGGTGGCTGCGCAGTCGCGAGGACGCGGCGGAGCGTGAGGACGCCGATCAGCGCCCCTGACGCCAAACTGTACCTCAGGTGACAGTTGAATGCGGCCGCACCGGTAACATCGGTCGCAACGAGATCAAAATCCCGGGGGAAACCATGCGCCGTTCGATCATCGCCATGCTGGCGGCTTCGCTGCTGGCCGGACCTGTCGCCGCCGCCGAGGCGCCGTCGCCTGCGACGCTCAAGGCCCAGAAGGCGCTGAAGGACTCGCTGCCCTTCGCCGACCGCCAGGACTACGACTTCGCCACCCGGGGCTTTGTCGGCACGCGGGCCGATCCGGTGATCCGCCGCGCCGACGGCGCCGTCGCCTGGGACCTGACCGCCTGGGACTTCATCACCGGCGAGGCGCCGGGCACGGTCAATCCCAGCCTGTGGCGGCAGGCCGAGCTGCTGCGCAAGAACGGCCTGTTCCAGGTGTCCGATACCATCTGGCAGGTGCGCGGCTTCGACATCTCCAACGCCACCTTCATCAAGGGCGAGACCGGCTGGATCGTCATCGATCCCCTGACCACGGCCGAGACGGCCGCCGCCGCGCTGGCGCTGGTCAATGAGAAGCTGGGCGCCCGGCCGGTCGTGGCGGTCATCTACACCCACAGCCACACCGACCACTTCGGCGGGGTGAAGGGCATGGTCAGCCAGGCTGACGTCGACGCCGGCAAGGTCCAGATCATCGCGCCGCACGGCTTCCTCGAGGAGGCGGTCAGCGAGAACGTCATCGCCGGCGCGGCCATGAGCCGCCGGGCCACCTACCAGTTCGGCTACAACCTGGTTCCCGGGCCCGAGGGCCAGATCAGCTCGGGCATCGGCCAGGCGATCTCCAAGGGCACGATGACCCTGATCCCGCCGACGAAGAGCATCGAGCGCACCGGCGAGACCCTGGTCATCGACGGGGTGCGGATCGAGTTCCAGATGACGCCGGGCACGGAAGCGCCGGCGGAGATGAACCTCTACTTCCCCGACTGGCGGATCCTGTGCATGGCGGAGAACGCCAATCCGACCATGCACAACGTCCTGACGCCGCGCGGCGCGCTGGTGCGCGATTCCCGGGCCTGGGCCGGCTATCTGGGCGAGTTGCTGCGTCTGTACGGCGACCGCACCGAGGTGATGTTCACCAGCCACGGCTGGCCACGCTTCGGCGGCGACGTCGTCCGCGCCTACCTGGCCGACCACCGCGACGCCTACAAATACCTGCACGACCAGACCGTGCGGCTGATGAACCAGGGCTACACCGGCGCGGAGATCGCCAACCGCATCGCCCTGCCGCCGGCCCTGGCCCGCCAGTGGTTCAACCGCGGCTACTACGGGTCGATGAGCTTCAACAGCCGGGCGGTCTATCAGCGCTACATGGGCTGGTACGACGCCAACCCCGTGAACCTGGCCGTGCTCGACCCCGCCGACCAGGCCGGCCGCTATGTCGTCGCCATGGGCGGCCCCGCCAAGGTGAAGGCCCTGGCCCAGGCGGCGCATGACGCCGGCGAGTACAGCTGGGCCGCGACCCTGCTCAACAACGTGGTGCTCGACAACCCGAAGGACGCGGAGGCCAGCCAGGCTCTGGCCCGCACCTACGAACAGCTGGCCTGGCAGGCCGAGAGCTCGCTGTGGCGCAACATGTACCTGTCCGGCGCGGTGGAGCTGCGCAACGGCGGCCCGACGCCCTCGGCGGCCTCCGGTTCGCCCGACATCATCGCCAACCTGCCCAGTCCGATGATCTTCGACCTGCTGGCCGTGCGGCTGGACCCGGAGAAGGCGGGGAACGCGAAGCTGCGAGTGATCTTCGCCTTCCCCGAGCGCAAGGAGCGCTTCCTGGTCCAGGTCCGCAACGGTGTCCTGACCGCCGAGGCGGCGGGCGAGGGCGAGAAGGCGGACGCGACCCTGACGCTGCCCCGCCCGCTGCTGATGCAGTCGCTGCTCACCGGCGCGCCCCTGGCGGGCAAGGTGGCCAGCGGCGAGGCGAAGATCGAGGGCAACCCCCTGGCGTTGCAGCGGCTGACGGGCTGGTTCGACCGCCCGTCGCCGGACTTCCCGATCGTCACGCGCCCGAAGTAGGCCGCCAACGGACATAAACTTGCGCGCAGCGTCGAATGCGCACGCTCCGGCGCAAGTCCCTTGCGCGATTCCACCGGATTCTGTATCCACATCGCATGCAACGCGTGCAAACCAGCCTGCGTCTTCTTCTTACCCCGGGCTTAGCAGCCCCTGGGCGACCGCTTAGTCGCGCGCTGTCGCGACCGGGTGCTCAGGGGCCTTGTTCTAACCGCCTGATCCCCTGGACCGCGACGAAAGCAACATTCCAATGACCTCCGTATCCGACGCCGGCCGCGTCATCGTATTCGACACCACCATGCGTGACGGCGAGCAGTCGCCCGGCGCATCGATGAGCCACGACGAGAAGATCGAGCTGGCCAAGATCCTCGAGGAGATGGGGGTCGACGTCATCGAGGCCGGCTTCCCGATCGCCTCCAACGGCGACTTCGAGGCCGTCCGGGCCATCGCCCAGATCGTCACCGAAAGCACCATCTGCGGCCTGGCCCGCGCCGCCGCCGCCGACATCGACCGCTGCGCCGAGGCCATCAAGCCGGCCAAGCGCGGCCGCATCCACACCTTTATCTCCACCAGCCCGGTGCACATGAAGTGGAAGCTGCAGATGGAGCCGGACGCGGTGCTGGAGGCGGTGATCGCCTCGGTCAGCCGGGCTCGCAACCACACCGACGACGTCGAATGGTCGGCCGAGGACGCCACCCGCACCGAGCGGGAGTTCCTGTATCGCTGCGTCGAGGCGGCGATCCGCGCCGGGGCGACGACGATCAACCTGCCCGACACCGTCGGCTACAGCTATCCGGAAGAGTACGCGAACCTGTTCCGCGACGTGATCGCCAAGGTGCCCGGCGCCGACAACGTCATTTTCTCGGCCCACTGCCACAACGACCTGGGCCTGGCCGTCGCCAACTCCCTGGCCGCCGTGCAGGGCGGGGCGCGCCAGGTCGAGTGCGCCGTCAACGGCATCGGCGAGCGGGCGGGCAACGCGGCGCTGGAAGAGATCGTCATGGCCCTGAAGGTGCGCGGCGAGGATCTGGGCTTCGGCACCGGCGTCGAGCCGATGCACATCACCCGCGCCAGCCGCTACGTCTCGGCCATCACCGGCTTCCCGGTGCAGTTCAACAAGGCGATCGTCGGCAAGAACGCCTTCGCCCACGAGAGCGGCATCCACCAGGACGGCATGCTCAAGAACGCCGAGACCTACGAGATCATGCGGCCCGAGGACGTGGGGCAGGGCGCCACAAACCTGGTCATGGGCAAGCACTCCGGCCGCCACGCCTTCCGCGAGAAGCTGAAGGCGCTGGGCTACGAGCTGGGCCAGAACGCGCTGAACGAGGCCTTCATCCGGTTCAAGGAACTGGCCGACAAGAAGAAGCATGTCTTCGATGACGACATCATCGCGCTGGTCGACGACGCCCTGGCCCGCGGCTCCGAGCGGATCCGCGTCGTCCATCTGCGCGTCATCGCCGGGACCGAGGGCAATCCGCTGAACTGACGCTGGACGTCGACGGCGTCGAGAAGCGCGCGGAAGCCAGCGGTGACGGCCCCGTCGACGCGGTGTTCAACGCCATCCACGAGATCGTGCCGCACCAGGCGGCCCTGCGCCTGTTCCAGGTGCACGCGGTCACCGAGGGCACCGATGCCCAGGCCCAGGTCTCCGTGCGGCTGGAAGAGGACGGCCGCATCGCCACCGGCGCCGCCGCCGACACCGACACCCTGACCGCCAGCGCCAAGGCCTACGTCAACGCGCTGAACAACCTCTTCTCCCGCAAGGAGAAGGGCCGGCCCGAAACGGCCATCGCGAGCGGGTTCTAGGCTCAGGGACAGGCACCGCGAGGTGTCTGTCCCCAGTCCGCGACATCAGCCCGCATGATCTGGATCCCCGCCACCGTTCTTGCGGCCGCCTTCCAGGTGGCGCGCAATGCCGCCCAGCGCAGCCTGATGACCGGGGCCGGGCCGTGGGGCGCGACGCTGGTGCGCTTCCTGTTCGGACTGCCGTTCAGCCTGGTGTTCGTGGCCATGGCGCTGCTGTTCCTGCCGGTCGAGCCGGAAGTGTCGCCGGTCTACCTGGCCTGGTGCGCGCTGGGCGGGCTGATGCAGCTGGGCGCGACGGCCGCCCTGCTGACCGCCATGCAGCGGTCGAGCTTCGCGCTGGGCACGGCTTTCCAGCAAAGCGGCCTGCCGTTCGCGGCCATCCTGGGCCTGGTCGTGTTCGGCGACCCGCTCGCGCTCCACGCCTGGCTGGGCATCGCCATGGCCACCGCGGGCCTGGTCGCCCTGTCCTGGCCCAGGCGGGGGCAGGACGCCCGCGACTGGACGGCCGCCGCCCTGGGCACGCTGTCGGGGTTCTGCTTCGCGATCTCGGCCAACGCCTTTCGGCAGGCCTCGATTGGTCTGGATGCGGACCATCCGATTCCCGCCGCCCTGATCACCGTCGCGGTGGTGCAGGCGATGCAGTCCGTCGCGCTCACGACCTGGCTGGCGATTCGCGACAAGGCGTCGCTGGCGGCGGCGGTTCGCTCCTGGCGGATCTCGATGGGCGCGGGCTTCTTCGGCGCGGCCGCCTCGGCGGGGTGGTTCATCGCCCTGGCCCTTGCCCCAGCAGGGCTTGTGAGGGCGGTGGGGGTGGTCGAGATGCCCATGGCGGCCCTGGCCGGACGCCGACTTTTCGCCGAACGGGTGACCCTGCCGCAGTGGATCGCGGGCGGGGTGACGGCCCTGGGAGTTGCCCTCGCGGCGCTTGGTTGAAAGCGGGTCTTAATAGACCTTGAATTCAACACGTTCGCGGTGCAAACGGCGTGACATCAGCATGTTCAGCCGTCTCGGCGACGCTGCGCCCGGGGGGCGCGCTCGCGGCGTGGCGCCGGGCTTGCGGTACCTTGCCTCGCCAGTCCCAAAACGCTCCTAGAATTCAAGGCCCTGAATGTTCGGTTCTCTCTTCGGCGCCATCTCGAACGACATCGCCATCGACCTCGGCACCGCCAACACCCTCATCTACATGAAGGGCAAGGGCATCGTGCTGAACGAGCCGAGCGTTGTGGCGCTGCGCAATGTCGGCGGCCGCAAGGTGGTTCACGCCGTCGGCATAGAGGCCAAGCAGATGCTCGGCCGCACCCCGGGCCACATGGAAGCCATCCGCCCGATGCGCGACGGAGTCATCGCCGACTTCGAAGTCGCCGAGGAGATGATCAAGTACTTCATCCGCAAGGTTCACAACCGCAAGGGCTTCGTGAATCCCAAGGTGATCGTGTGCGTGCCGTCCGGCGCCACCGCCGTCGAGCGCCGGGCGATCAACGACAGCTGCCTGAACGCCTCGGCCCGCCGCGTGGGCCTGATCGACGAGCCGATGGCCGCCGCGATCGGCGCCGGCCTGCCGATCCACGAGCCGACCGGCTCGATGGTCGTCGACATCGGCGGCGGCACCACCGAGGTGGCCGTTCTGTCCCTTTCCGGGATTGTCTACAGCCGCTCGGTCCGGGTCGGCGGCGACAAGATGGACGAGGCGATCATCAGCTACATGCGCCGGCACCATAACCTGCTGATCGGCGAGACCACCGCCGAGCGCATCAAGAAGGAAATCGGCACCGCCCGCGCCCCGGCCGACGGCGAAGGCCTGTCGATCGACGTCAAGGGCCGCGACCTGATGCAGGGCGTTCCCCGCGAGGTCCGGATCAGCGAAAAGCAGGCCGCCGACGCCCTGCACGAGCCGGTCAGCCAGATTGTCGAGGCCGTGAAGGTCGCGCTGGAGGCCACGCCGCCCGAACTGGCGTCCGATATCGCCGACAAGGGCATCATGCTCACCGGCGGCGGCGCGCTGCTGCGCGGCCTGGACGCCGAGATCCGCGACCACACCGGCCTGCCGGTCACGGTCGCCGATGATCCGCTGTCCTGCGTCGCGCTCGGCTGTGGCAAGGTTCTTGAACACCCCAAATGGATGAAGGGTGTCCTCGAAAGCACCCTCGCTTAAACATCGGCAGAACAGGGTCAGGCGCTCGGGGGCGTCTTGACGGAGGTACGGGGTGCCGCTTCGGCAGGATCCGTTCGGTGAACTCAAGGTCCCGCTGACCTGGACGGCGGCGGTGGCCCTGATCGTCGCTGTCATCGCGGGCGGCGCGATGCTGCTCAGCGACCGTCGCGAGACTTTTCAAACCGAGGCGTACGGCGCCGCGCGGCAGGCCGTGGACACGGTCGCCGCTCCGGTCGGCGGCGTCGTCGCCAAGCCGGGCGAATGGACCGGCGACATCATGGGATGGCTGGGCAGCTACGCCTTCACCGCCGGCGAAAACCGGCGTCTGAAGCGGGAACTTGTCCTGCTTCAGCGACAGGCCGACGAGGCCGTCCGGCTCAAGGACGAGAACGACCGCCTTCGCGCCGTCCTGGGCATTCGCACCGACCCGCCGATCGACATGGTCACCGCCCGGGTGGTCTCCGATTCCCGCGGGCCGCTGGCCAACTACCGGCTGGCGAACGCGGGCTCGGAGTTGGGCGTCATGGTCGGCTTCCCGGTGCTCAGCGAGCGCGGCCTGATCGGCCGGGTCGTCGGCGTCGCGCGTGGGGCCAGCAAGGTGCTTCTCCTGACCGACGCCGCCTCCAAGACGCCGGTGATGATCGACCGGACCAATGCCCGCGCGATCCTGACCGGGGACGGCGGACCCAACCCCAGACTTGAATACCTGCGCGGTCGCGAGCCGATCCGTGCGGGCGACCGGGTGCTGACCAGCGGCGACGGCGGCGTGCTGCCGCTGGGGCTGCCCGTCGGCCGCGTGGTCAAGGGCCTCGACGGTCGCTGGCGGGTGGCGCTCGACGCCGACTCCGGGGCCATCGACTGGGTCCGGATCATGAAGTTCCGCGACTACGCCCAGCTGGTTGACCGCAAGGCGCTGGAGCAGACCTACCTCCCGCCGGTGATCACCGAGAATCCGGACGACCGGATCATCAGGACGCCGACACCGACACCGACACCCAAGCCCGCGCCCAAGCCCGCGACGCCGGCCGCCACCTCGGCCCCCGCGACGCCGCCGCGCCCGACGCCGGTCCCGGCGGCCCGTCCGGCCGCGCCGGCCGCCGCCCCGCCCGGAGGCGGACGATGAGCTTCTCAGCCGCGCGGCCGCTCGACCCGTGGCGCTGGATCGGCGTGCCGGCCCTGCTTTGTGTGGGGTTCACCATTCTGTTCGCCTCGCCGATCCGGGTGTGGGGCCTGCAGCTGCCCGAGCCGGTGTTTCCGCTGGTCTGCGCCTTCGGCTGGGCGGTGATCCGCCCTTCGATCATCGCGCCCTTCACCCTCTTGCTGCTGGGATGCTTCCTCGACCTGTTCTGGGGCGGTGCCCTGGGGCTGTGGGGCGTCTCGCTGCTGGTCGCCTACGCTGGCACCCTCTTCATGCGCAACATGATGACCGGGCAGAGCCGGCCGATGATGTGGGCCTGGTACGCGGGGGTCTGCGCCGCGGCCCTGGCCACCGGCTATCTCATCACCATGCTGGATGTGAGGGCCGCGCCCAGCCTGATCGCCGTGTTCTGGCAGTTCCTGGCGACCAGCCTGCTGTATCCGTTCGCTCACCGCCTGATCGACCGCTTCGACGACGCCGACGTGAGGTTCCGTTGAGCGAGCCGACGATCTTCTTCACCGAGGTCAATGAACGGCAGGGCGCCTTCACCCGGCGCGCCTTTCTGCTGGGCGGGATGACCGGCCTGGGCCTGGCGGCGCTGGGCGGGCGGCTGGTCCACCTTCAGGTGCTCGAGGCCCGCCGCTATCAGAAGCTCGCCCAGTCCAACCAGTTCAACTTCCGACTGGTGCCGCCGCCTCGCGGCCTGATCCTCGACCGCAGCGGCGTCACCCTGGCGTCGAACCGCCCCAACTTCCGCCTGCTGGTCTCGCGCGAGACCGATACGGACGTGGAGGGCATCGTCGATAGCCTGGCCCAGCTTGTGCCCATCGACGAAAAGCGTCGTGAGCGCCTGATCCGCGACATCAAGCGGGCGCCGCGCAAGTCGCCGGTCCAGGTCATGGAAGACATGAGCTGGGAGGAGTTCTCCCGCATCAACGTTCGGGCGCCGGAGCTGCCCGGCGTGACGGCCGACATGGGCGAGGTGCGGGTCTATCCGTTCGGCGGCGCCTTCGCCCACGTCATCGGCTATGTGGCCCGGGTCAACGATCGCGACATCAAGGCCGTCACCGACAAGGGCCTGTCCATCGACCCGTTGCTCTACAACCCGGGCTTCCGGATCGGACGCCAGGGGGTGGAGAAGGCCTTCGACATCGAGCTGCGCGGCAAGGCAGGCGCCCAGAAGCAGGAGGTCGACGCCCAGGGGCGGGTGGTGCGCAACGACCCCGAGGGCGACATTCCGCCGACGCCGGGCAAGGAGATCCGCCTCACCCTCGACTCCGACATCCAGCAGCGCGCGCTGGAAGTGATGGGCGAGGAGAGCGGCGCCATCGTGCTGATCGACTGCCGCACCGGCGACCTGCTGTGCATGGCCTCGGCGCCGAGCTTCGACGCCAACCGGTTCGTGAAGGGTCTGTCGGGGCCCGAGTACAAGGCGCTGGCCGAGTACGAGCGCAAGCCGCTGCTCGACAAGGCGATGAGCGGCACCTATCCGCCGGGCTCGACCTTCAAGCCGATGGTCGCCATGGCGGCGCTGGAGGCCGGCGTCGACCCCGAGACGCGGATCAACTGTTCGGGCGGCTGGTACTTCGGCAACCGCACCTGGCGGTGCTGGGGCCGGCACGGCTCGCAGAACATGCACGAGGCCATCAAGAACTCCTGCGACATCTACTTCTACCAGACGGCGCTGAAGGTCGGGCCCGACGGCATCGCCAAGGCCGCGCAGGCGTTCGGCTTCGGCCAGACCTTCGACATCGGCATCCCCGGTCAGAAGAAGGGCATCGTCGGCTCGCGGGAGTGGAAGCGGAAGGCCAATCGCAATCCGGCCAACCGCACCTGGTTCCCGGGCGATACGGTCAACTACGGCATCGGCCAGGGCCTGATCGCCGTGAACCCCCTGCAGCTGGCGGTGATGACCGCGCGGCTGGCCAACGGGCGCAAGGCGCTCAGTCCGCGCCTGATCAAGTCCGTGGGCGGCGTGGAGCGTCCGCGCGGCGACGCGGCGCCCGACCTTCCGTACTCCCAGGAGTTCATGGAGTATGTGCGGGGCGGCATGATCGCCGTGGCCAACGACCAGTCCGGCACCGCCTACCGCCAGAGCCAGCTCGGACTGGGCGACATCCGCATGGCCGGCAAGACCGGCACGGCGCAGGTGCGGGTCTTCCGCGAGGGCGAGTCCCGCAAGAGCGCCGGCTTCCGCTGGGGTCTGCGCGACCACAACTGGTACATCGCCTTCGCCCCGATCGACGCGCCGCGCTACGCCATCTCGGTGCTGATCGAGCACGGCGGTCTGGGCGGCGGCACTGCCGCGGCGCCAAGGGCGCGCGAGGTCATGCGCATGGCCCTGCTCAAGGACCCCGAGATCCGCGCGCGCATCGAGCAGCCGATGCCGATGCCCGAGCTGGATCCCGCCGCCCCGGTCGAGGGCGCCGCGCCCGAGCCCGCCATCGAGGGCGGTCCGCCGCCGCCTCCGCCGCCGTCTCCCGCCCCGAAGGCCGCCCAATGACCGCCAGCGCCCTGACCCGTCCCGGTGAACGCGACCGGCTGATCATCAAGTTCGCCGAGATCGACTGGACCTTCTGCCTGGTGCTGTGCCTGATCGCCGGCGCCGGCGCGCTGATCATGTTCTCGGCGGCGGACCTGTCGTGGACGCCGTGGGCGGCGCCGCACCTGATCCGGTTCGCCATGTTCTTCGTCCTGATGATCATCCTGGCCATGTGTCCGCTGACGCTGTGGTTCCAGGTGGCCTACCCGGTCTACATCGTCGCCCTGGTCCTGCTGCTGGGCGTCGAGTTCTTCGGCGATGTCTCGAAAGGCGCGCAGCGCTGGCTGCAGATCGGTCCGCTGCGGTTCCAGCCGTCCGAGATCATGAAGGTCGGCGTGGTGCTGGCCCTGGCGCGGTTCTACCACGGCATGTCCGCGGACAGCGCCCGCGCTAGCTGGTGGCTGCTGGTCCCGGCCGCCCTGATCGCGATGCCGACCCTGCTGGTCGCCCACCAGCCGGACCTCGGCACCTCGCTGCTGATCCTGTTCACCGGCGTGGCGATCATGATCCTGGCCGGTCTGTCCTGGAAGTTCATCGCCGCCGGGATCGGGGCCGTCGCGGTGGCCGCGCCGGTTATGTATTTCTTCGTTCTGCACGACTACCAGCGCGCCCGCGTCGATGTGCTGTTCAACCCCGAGGCCGATCCGTCAGGGTCGGGCTATCACATCCTGCAGTCCAAGATCGCGCTGGGCGCCGGCGGGCTGATGGGCAAGGGCTTCGGTCTGGGCAGCCAGAGCCAGCTGAACTTCCTGCCCGAAAAGCACACCGACTTCATCTTCGCGGCGCTGGCCGAGGAGTTCGGGTTTGCCGGCTGCTTCTCGATCCTGTTCCTCTATGGGGCGGTGATCTTCATGGCCCTGCGCATCGCCGCGATCAGCCACAGCCACTTTGGCCGCCTGGCCACGGCGGGGGTGACGGCGACCTTCGCGCTGTACGTGCTGATCAACGGCGCGATGGTCATGGGCCTGGCGCCGGTCGTGGGCGTGCCCATGCCGCTGCTCAGCTACGGCGGCACGGTCATGCTGACGGTGATGATCGGCTTTGGCCTGGTGCAGTCGGTCCGGGTCCACCGCTACTCCGAAGTCACCGCCGGCCGCGGCGCCCTGCTGTAGCGCGACGGAACGCCCCGCGCCCCGCGTTGAACGGGGCGAGGGGCATACCGGAGTACTCCCAACCATGAAGACGATCATTCTCGCGACCGCCGCCCTGGCCCTGACGGCCGGCGCTTCCATGGCCCAGGGCATGGCCCGGCCGGACGCCAACGGCGACGGCAAGGTCACCCTGGCCGAGTTCAGGGCCAGCCGCGTCGCCATGATGATGCGGGCCGACGCCAACAAGGACGGCAAGCTGACCAAGGCCGAGATGGAGGCCGCCGCCGCAAAGCGCGCCGAGGCCGGCGGCAAGGGCGGCAAGGGCGGCGGCATGGGCGGCGGTCGCATGTTCGGCATGCTCGACGCCAACAAGGACGGCTTCCTTGTCGCGTCCGAAATCGAGAAGATGGTCGAGCGCCGCTTCTCGCGCATGGACGTCAACGGCGACGGCTCCCTGACCACGGCCGAGATGCAGGCCGGACGCAAGGGGCCGATGGGCGGTCAGGGTGGCGGCGGTCGCTGACACCCCTGCGCGAGCCATCCCTTCGGGGGCGGCGGCGGGCTGGGGGGCGCGCCGCCGGTGTGGAGCTGGGCTTGACGGTCAACGATCCCGACCAGGACCTGGTGGCGCGCGTGGGGCGCGGCGATCCGGCGGCCATCCAGGCGCTGGTGGCCCGCAAACTGCCGCGCATGCTGCAGCTGGCGCACCGGATGCTGAACGACGCGGCCGAGGCCGAGGACGTGGCGCAGGAGGTCTTCCTGCGCGCCTGGAAGCAGGCCCCGACCTGGACACCCGGCGCGGCGCGGTTCGACACCTGGCTGCACCGGGTGGCGTTGAACCTGTGCTACGACCGGCTGCGACGGCGGCGCGAGCAGCCGATGGCCGAGCCTCCGGAACAGGTGGACACGGGCCCCGCGCCCGACCGGGGGCTGCTCGCGAACGACACCCGCAACCGGGTGTCGGCGGCGCTGGGCGCGCTGCCCGACCGGCAACGGGAGGCGCTGGTGCTCTGCCACTACCAGGAGCTCGGCAATATCGAGGCGGCCGGCCTGATGGGCGTCTTGGTCGAGGCCCTGGAAAGCCTGCTGTCGCGCGGCCGACGGGCGTTGCGCGCGGCGCTGGCGGACCTCAAGGAGTAGGATGATGACCTTCGAACGGTTCCAGTCGTTGGCCGAGGCCTTTGGCGGCGCGATCGCCCGCTGGCCGGCGGAGACGCAGGACGGCGCCTACGCCTTCCTGGCCGCCGCGCCGGACCAGGCCGACGCCATCCTCGCCGAGGCCCGCGCCTGCGACGCGCTGATGGACCATGCCGTGTCCCTCGCGCCGTCGGTGGCCCTGCGGGATCGCATCATCAGCCAGGCTCCAGCGGCGCGGCCCGCGCGCTCGCGGATCTGGCGCTGGATGACCGGGGCCGGCGTCGGCGTCGGCCTGGCCGCCGCCACGGCCGCCGGCGTGATGGCGGGCGTCAGTCTTTCCCTCGCCCAGGCGCCGGTCGGCGAGGATGAGGCCCTGCTGACTCTGCTCTACGACACCGGCCTTGGCGACGACCTGGGAGGCAGCTCGTGAAGGGGCGCTGGCTTCTGATCGGGCTGGTCGTTTCGCTGGCCCTGAACCTGTTCCTCGTCGGGCTCGGCGTAGGGGCGCTGGTGTTCGGCGGCGGCGAGCGCGGCCCGGACGCCCAGGCCGCCGCCGGGCCGCGGCGTGCGCCGCTGTGGATGGCCGGCCGGGCGCTGTCGGAATCCTACCGGCCGGCCTACCGCCAGGTGCTGGCGCGGGCGACGCGGGAGACGCGCCCGGACCTGATCGAGTTCCGTCGCCTGAAGCGCCAGGCCTTCGACGCCATGATGGCCACGCCCTATGACGCAACGGCGGTCGCGGGCGACCTCGAGAAGGCGCGGGCTCTGGAATTCAAGGCCCGCACCCGGGTGGAGCAGGACATCGCCGCCTTCGCCGCGACTTTGCCGCCGGAGGAACGGTCCGCGCTGTCGGAGGCGCTGCGCGCCGCCATGACCCGCATGGTGACAGGCCGGTTCCAGCAGGCCTGGCGTCCGGACGGGCAGGGCGGTCCGCCGCCGCCGGGGCCGCCGGAATAGGCGGCGAGGCCCGGCGCGTGCGGCGAACGCTTCCCTTCCGGCGTTATCGACGCATGTAATGCGGCATCCCCGGCCGCCGGCAGTGAGGTTTCCCATGTGCGATGACGACATTCACCCCGGACTGATCGTTGATCCGACCGTCTCCAGGCGCGGCTTCGGCCTGCTCGGTCTGGCCGCCGTCGGCGCAGCCGGCGCCGCCCGGGCCGGCGTCGCGGCGGTTGAGACGGACGTCGAGATCACGACGCCGGACGGCGTCGCCGACGCGGCGCTCTACTATCCCGAGGGCAAGGGCGCATGGCCGGCGGTCCTGATCTGGCCGGACGTGGTCAGCCTGCGCCCGGCGTTCCGGGAGATGGGCCGGCGGCTGGCGGGCGAGGGCTATGTCGTGTTGGTCCCCAACCTCTACTATCGCGTCCGCAAGGCGCCGGTGGTCGACGGCGCGTTCAACTTCGCCAATCCCGAGGACCGGGCGAAACTGGCGCCGATGCGCGCCAGCGTCACGCCCGAGGGCACGGACCGCGACGCCGTCGCCTACCTGGCCTTCCTCGACGCCCTCAAGCAGACCGACACAACCAGGCGAGCCGGCGTGCAGGGCTACTGCATGGGCGGTCCGCTGTCGTTCCGCACCGCCGCGGCGGTCAGCGGCCGGATCGGCGCGGTGGGCAGCTTCCACGGCGGGGGGCTTTACACCGACCAGCCGACCAGCCCGCACCTGCTGCTGACGAAGACGACGGCGGAGTTCCTGGTCGCCGTGGCCGACAACGACGACAAGCAGGACCCGACCATCAAGGACAGGCTGAAGGCCGCCATGGACGCCGCCGGGCGCAAGGCCGTGATCGAGGTCTATCCCGCCGCGCACGGCTGGTGCGTCAGGGGCAGCGCGGTCTACGACGAGGTCCAGGCCGAACGCGCCTGGGCGGCGCTGCTGGCGATGTACAGGCGCACACTGGTCTAGGTTCTAGGCCGCCCGCTTCTCGATGCCGTGGCCGATGAGATCGGTGATCTCGTCGGCGATGCGCATGGGCGACAACGGATAGTTCTCCGGCAGCCATTTGGGCAGCCACAGGAAGATGCCGGCGGCGACCTCGCCCATGAAGGTGCTGTCGCCGGGGCGGCAGGAGCCGTCGGCCATTCCCTGGCGCAGGTTGCGGGTCGAGGCCATGCGCAACCGCTTCGACGCCCGGCTGATGCGCTCCAGCTCCTCGGCGGGCAACGACAGGCGGCCCGGCTGCAGCATCAGCGGCGACAGCGGTCCGGCCTGGGCCTGGACGTTGAGGTGAAGGGTCATCAACGCCCGTTCCAGGCCGGTTCGGCCGGTCCTGATCGAGGTGTCCATGATCAGGTCATACAGCTCGAAGGCCCGCCTGTAGCAGCGCACCACCAGATCGGCCTTGTCGTCGAAATAGTGATAGACCGCGCCCTTGGTCGCCCCGACGCTGGCGCTGATCTCGTCAAGGGACACGCCGTCGATGCCGCGCCGGTTGAACAGCCGCGAGGCCGCCGCGATCAGCTGGCCGATCTTGATCTCGTTGGTCTGCTTGCGGTCGAAGGCGTTGTAGGGACGGGCGACCAGGGCCTCGACGTCGATCGCGCAGCGGGTCTCGGCGAGCGGGTCGGCGCTGAAGCCGCCGAGGAAAAGGTCGCTGATCGCCGCCGATGCGCGGCGTCGCGCCTTGCGATCGTCGCGGTGATCAAGCCAGCCCGCTGACAGCCGGGTCCAGGAGATCAGGCCGGTCAGGGACTGGGCGGCGATCTCGGTTTCGCAGGGGCGGAACGCGCCCTCGGCGATCCCCTCGGTGAGCAGCCTCTGAAGCGCCGAGACGTTGCGCGCCTGATGCTCCTGGATCAATCGGCGCTGTGGCTCGGGCAGGTAGTCGATGTCGGTCAGCACCGCCTGCTCGGGCTGGTCGAAGTCAAGCTCGCCCTCGACGAAACGGCGGATCCGGTCGGACGGGTTCGTCCCCTTGTCGTAGGCCGTGGCGAGGTTGTCGGCGGTCGCCTCGCAGGCCCGCAGATAGCAGCGGAACACCAGGTCGGCCCGGTCGGCGACATAGTAGTAGAGGGCGTTGCGCGACAGCCCGACCTGCTCGGCGATGTCGTTCAGCACGATGGCCCCGGCGCCCTGGGCGTTGATCCGGCGCGCCGCTTCGTCAAGCAGCAGGTCTCGCCTGGCCGCCCGCTTGCGCGCGGGCTTCACCCGGGAAGGCCGCGCCTTGGGGCCCGCTGCCGTCGATTTGTCCTTCATCGGTTCCCTTGTCGCCGCGTTCGCCGCCCGACGCACTCGACGCTACATATCGCAAACATACGTAGATGTCGAAAAACTTGACGGACCGTTCTTGGCGTGTCGTTATCTGGTCAAACTCAAGTGTCGAAAAACTGGCAACCGAGAGGTCAGCCAGAAGACCATCAGGGAGAGCCGGGGACATGACTTCACATTCGCAACGGGCGCGTGGGCGCAAGGCTTGGTTGGCCGGCGGCGCCGGTCTGGCGGCGATCCTGATCGCGGGCGCGGTCCAGGCGGCCGAGGACACGGCGCCGACCGAGATCGAGGCGGTCACCGTCACGGCCCAGAAGCGGGCCCAGGACACCCTGGATGTCGGCGTCAACGTCGCGGTCGTCTCCGGCGAGCAACTCGAGGCCGGCCGGGTGACCCAGGTCACCGATCTGGCGAACTTCACGCCCAACGTCGAGATCAAGGAGAACATGCCCGGCATCCTGCCGGTGGTGACCATCCGCGGCGTGGGGCTGAACGACTTCAGCGCCACCAACAACCCCAGCGCCGGCGTCTATGTCGACGAGGTCTATCTCAGCTCGCTGGCGCTGATGAACTTCGACCTGTTCGACATGGAGCGGATGGAGGCGCTCAAGGGGCCTCAAGGCACGCTCTACGGCCGCAACTCCACCGCCGGCGCCATCAATATCGTCACGGCCAAACCGACCTTCGGCGGCGTCGAGGGGCGGATCTCCGGCGGCCTCGGCAACTACGAGACGGCCGAGCTGGACGGCATGATCAACCTGCCGGTCTCCGACACCTTCGCGCTGCGGTTCAGCGGCAAGGCCGTGCAGCAGGACGAGGGCTTCTTCTTCAACCGCGCGACCAACCGCGACTTCGGACGGCGCGACGTCCTGATCGGCCGGGCCCAGGCGCGCTGGGCGCCGACCGAGGACCTGGACATCGTGCTCAAGCTGGAGGCCCAGCGCGTGCGGTCGGAGGTCGGGGCGCCGGAGTTCTTCGGTCTCACGCCGCCTCCGGGGTCTCCGGCCAGTCTCGTCTGCCCGGGCTCGGCCGGGTGCATGGACTTCCTCGGCTACAACGACACCGACGGTGATCCGTTCAGGGGCGAGTACTTGGTCGATCCGACCTACGACGTCGACCAGCGCGCGGCGACGCTGCGCATCGAGAAGGACTTCGGCTGGGCGACCCTGACCTCGGTCACCGGCTATCTCGACTTCCAGCGGACCTGGGGCGCCGACACCGACGCCGGTCCGTTCCGGCAGACGGACTTCATCGAACACGACGACATCGACCAGGTTTCGCAGGAGCTGCGGCTGGCCGGCGCCACCGAACGCAGCGACTGGCTGGTCGGCGCCTTCGTCTCCCGCGACCGGGTCGAGATGACCTACGACGGCGACCTTCAGGACCTGTTCAACACCACGACCCTGACCTTTTCCAACCAGACCTCGAAGTCGGCGGCCGTGTTCGGCAACGTGGAGTACGACCTCGCGCCCGATGTCAGTCTGGTCGCCGGCCTGCGCTACACCTGGGAAGAGAAGGACAACGTCGGCGGCGACTACGACCTGGTCCCCAACTGCCCGGCCAGCTTCCTGACCCACGCCCTGCGGCTCGCCGCCGGTGCTGATGGCCAGCGTCGACGAAACGATCAGCGACACCAACTGGTCCTGGAAACTGGGCCTGAACTGGAAGCCCGACCCCCTGACCCTGGTCTACGCCAGTGTCAGCCAGGGCGTGAAGAGCGGCGGCTTCTTCTCCGGCGTGGCCACCAACTCCGGACAGCTCCAGCCCTATGATCCCGAGACCCTGGTCGCCTGGGAAGCCGGCATGAAGCAGCGCCTGCCGGGCGCGGGCCTCTCCTGGTCGGGCAGCCTGTTCTACTACGACTACTCCGACGTCCAGACCTTCATCCGCGACACCTCCGGCGGCCTGCCGATCCAGCGCCTGGGCAATGTCGACGAGGCCACGATCTACGGCCTGGACCTGGACGCCCTGTGGTCGCCGCCGTCGCTTCCGGGCCTCGATGTGACCATCGGCCTTGGGCTGCTGAAGACCGAGCTCGGGTCGTTCGACTCCTCCGGCGGCGCGGTGCCCAAGGGCAACGACATGCCGGACGCGCCGGAGGTCAGCTTCAACCTGGCCACGGCCTACACCTTCGCCATCGGCGACAGCCTCGAGGGTCGCCTGCAGATCGACGGTCAGTACGCCGGCGACATGTTCAAGGACGCGCTCAACGATCCGCTGATCGCGACGGAGGCGTACTGGGTCTGGAACGGCCGGGCGAGCCTGTTCTCCGGCTCGGACTGGGAAGTGGCGGTCTGGGGCAAGAACCTGGCCGACGAGGAATACGTCACCCAGGGCGTCAACAACCTGTCTCTGGGCATCGGCTTCCGCGTTTACGGCGCGCCCCGCACCTTCGGCGTCAGCTTCACCAAGAGATTCCAGTGAGCCCGGTGATCCACGGCAATGCGGCGGCGGCCTTCGAGGCCGTCGCCGGCGAGTTCGCGCGCAATTTCGCCGAGCGGGGCGATGTCGGGGCCTCCCTGGCCATCGTCCAGAACGGCGAGCTGGTCGTCGACCTCTGGGGCGGCAGTCTGGACGGGGCTGAAAGCCGGCCCTGGACACGCGACGCGGTGGTCAACGTCTGGTCCACCACCAAGGGCGTGACGGCGCTCTGCTTCGCCATGCTGGTCGACCGTGGCCTCGTCGAGTACGAGCAGCCGGTCGCCCGCTGGTGGCCGGCGTTCGCGGCGGAAGGGAAGGGTGACATCACCATCGCCCAGCTGCTGTCGCACCAGGCGGGCCTGTGCAGCTTCAGCGAGCCCGCGGTGGTCGAGGACTACTACGACCAGGCGACCGCCGCGGCCCGGCTGGCGGCCCAGACGCCGTTCTGGCCGCCCGGCTCGCGGTCCGGCTACCACGCCATCAGCATCGGAACCCTGGCCAACGACCTGTTCCGCCGCATCGAGGGCCGCAGCCTGGGCCGCTTCATCGCCGAGGAACTCTCGGGCCCGTTTGGCCTCGATCTGACTCTGGGCCTGCCGGTCTCGCAGGAGCATCGTCGCGCCGAGATGCTGGCGCCGCCGGAGCTGGCCACCTCGAACATGACGACGGACCTCAATCCGTCGCAGAGGGCCGCCTACCTCAATCCCGTGATGGAGCCGCTGGTCCCCAACACCGCCGCCTGGCGCGCCTGCGAGATCCCGTCGGCCAACGGCTATTCCAACGCCCGTTCGCTGGCCCGGCTGTTCGGGGCCGTGGCGGGCGATGGCAGGCTCGATGGTCGTCACATCGTCGGTCCCGAGGCGCTGGCCCAGGCCACCACGCTGCGGATCGAGGGCGTCGACGAGGTGCTGGGCGTGCCCGCCCGCTGGGGGGCAGGCTTCCTGCTCAACACCGACGGCCTCTATGGCCCGGAGCCGAAGGCCTATGGCCACTCCGGCTGGGGCGGCTCGTTCGTGCTGGTCGACCCGGTGCGCCGCACCGCCATCGCCTACGCCATGAACCGGATGGGCACGGACCTGGTCGGCGATCCCCGCGACGTGGCGTTGATCGCGGCGGCGTATGAGGGGCTGGAGTAGGTCGTTCCGCTCAAATCTCTTCGTCATCCTCGGGCTTGTCCCGAGGACCCCTCGATAAGCTTCACGGTGAGAGCAAGATCACACGCTCACGTGCGAACCGACAAAGGGGTCCTCGCCACAAGGGCGAGGATGACGGAAGGAGAGCGGTTCGAGCGCTAAGCCGCCACCACGCCCATCGCGCCGCGACGGATCGGCAGGCTGAAGCTGACCGTGGTGCCCTCACCGGGCGCGCTGTGCATCTCCAGTGCGCCTTCGTGCAGTTCGATCAGCGCCTTGGTCAGGGCCAGGCCCAGGCCCGTGCCCTGGGTGGTCTTGCTGTGCTGGCTCTCGACCTGTTCGAAGGGCTGGGCGAGGCGCGCCAGGTCCTCCTTGCTGATGCCGATTCCGGTGTCCTGCACCGAGACCCGCACGCGCTCGCCAAGGCCGTCGTTGCGCACCTCGGCGCGGACGGTGACCCGGCCGCCCTTGGGCGTGAACTTGATGGCGTTGCTGAGCAGGTTGAGCAGCACCTGCTTGACCGCCCGGTAGTCGGCCTCGATCTCCGGCAGGAACGGGAAGTCCACCGCCAGCTCCAGCCCGGCCGCCTCGGCGCGGTTGCGCACCAGCCGCACGGCGTCCTCGGTGACGTCCTCCAGGCTCATCGGCTCGAACTTGAGGTTCATCTTGCCGGCCTCGATCTTGGACATGTCGAGGATGTCGTTGATCAGGGCGAGCAGGTGCTGGCCGCTGTTGTGGATGTCCTGGGCGTACTCCCGGTAGCGGGGATCGCCCATCGGCCCGTACATCTCGGCGATCATGATCTCGGAGAAGCCGTTGACCGCGTTGAGCGGCGTGCGCAGCTCGTGGGACATGTTGGCCAGGAACTCGGACTTGGACTTGTTGGCCGCCTCGGCGCGGACCTTCTCGGTCTCGTACTTGCGGGCCAGCTCGGCCAGCTGCTCCTGGCTGCGCTCCAGCCCGGCCACGGCGTGCTGCAACTGTTCCTCGTTCAGGCGCCGGGCTTCTTCCTGCGCCTTGACGGCGCTGATGTCGGCGGCGGTCATGACCAGGCCGCCCTCGGCGGTTCGCCGTTCGGAAATCTGGATCCAGCGCCCGTCGTTCAGCTCGGCCTCGCGGATGCCGCGATGGCCGTCCGGCCCGACAACCTCCTGCTTGATGGCCAGCTGGACGAAGCGGTTCACGTGGTCCCGCGCCGCGCCGGGCTTCAGCAGCTTGGGCTCCAGGTTGAAGACGCTGCGGTAGTTGCGGTTGCACAGCAGCAGCCGGCCGTTGCG
Organism: Caulobacteraceae bacterium; assembly: GCA_965283745.1. Classification (GTDB taxonomy): domain Bacteria; phylum Pseudomonadota; class Alphaproteobacteria; order Caulobacterales; family Caulobacteraceae; genus Caulobacter. Next base: position 34,993 of record CBDIPM010000005.1, on the reverse strand, counting down.
GTCCCACAGGACGAAGGCCTCGGACACGCTTTCGATGGCGTCGCGCAGGCGGTTCTCGGCCGCCTGGGCGCGGGCCTGGGCCAGGCGTTCCTCGGTGACGTCCAGCGCGACGCCGATGATCCGATCGTAGCCGTCGGCCCCGGGCTTGCCCAGACCCTGGCCGCGGGCGTCGATCCAGATCGAGCGGCCGCCCGAGGAGGCGGGCACGCGGAAGGATACGTCGAACGCGCCGTAGGTCGCCGCATGGGCCAGCGCCTGCCGGACGCGTTCGCGATGGTCGGGGGCGACGCGGTCAAGGACCTCCTGGCCGCCGACGATCCCGCCGCCGCCCCAGCCGAAGATGACGCCGGTGACGTCGGACATGAACACCTGGTCCTGGGCCAGGTCCCATTCCCAGATGCCGCAACGGGCCGCCTCGACCGCCATGCGGAACCGTTGCTCGCTCTGGAGGAAGGCGCGCTGGGCGGCCTCGGCCTTGCGGCTCTGACTGAACAGCAGCAGGGCCAGGGCGATGCCGATGCCCAGCGGCACCAGCAGGGCGACGATGCCGTCGATCCGGTCGCGGTTGGCCGACACGATGCCGGCGGGCGGGCTGGCGGCGATGGCCCAGAGGGCGCCGCCGGCGGCCGGGCGCGCGGCCACGTCGATCAGGGCGCCGTCGGGTCGCCGGGCCCGCGTGAGCTGGTCGTCCTTGAGGTCGTCGGGCGACAGGGCGAAGGCCTCGCGCACGGTCGAGGCCTGGGTCACGCCCCCGGCGCCGGCCACGGCGAGCAGGCGTCCATCCGGCATGGCCAGCGCGGCGGAGGACCGGCTACCGGCCCGAAGGGGCAGTCGGGCCAGGTCCTGGGCGGTGAGCAGGACGGTGCGGTCGCCGACCACCCTGGCGATGTAGAGCCGCCGGGGGTCGCCGGCGGGGACGCCGATCCAGCCGCTTCTGCCAGAGGCGAGCGCCAGACGGGCGGCCCCCTTCCAGTCCGCCGCCTCCGCCCTGCCGGCGACGGCGCCGAGGGTGTCGCCGGTCACCACGGCGGTCGCCGCGACGCCGTCGCCGGCCGCGCGTAACACGGCCTCCGCGGCGTCGATGGGCGAGTCCGGAGCGCGGTCGATGAGCACGGCGCCGGCGGTCAGGCCGCCGTTGCGGCGGGCGACCTCGACATCGATGCGGGCCGCCAGCACCTGCGCCGCGGCGTCAGGGCCGGCGTCGCCCGGGCGCGTCCAGTTCCGCTCCAGGCGCTGGACGCCGAAGAAGGTGTAGATGGCCAGAAGCAGCAGGGCGGCGAGAATGGCGACGCGCACGAAGGCTCCGCCGGGCGCGCGTGCTTCGCCCGAAGCGAACGCGGGCTCGCCGGCCTTGCCTGCCTTGCGCTCTTGCCCGCCAAGTCCTTCGAATCCCCGCGCCCGAGTCACTTCCCCCGACAGTGAATCTTACGGAAGCGTTCCTGTCGCGTCACGGGCCAAACCGGCCTTTGCACAGCTTGTGAGTCAGTTGGCCGCAGGGTGACAGCGCCGATAGAAGAATTGGCGTGCCCGGCGCGCCGTCCGGGCCTAAGCCGGACTTCTCCGACAAAGGCCGCGCCGCCCATGGTCCAGACATCGCTGCCCCTGCGCCACGCGCTGCTCGCCCTGGCGGTGGTCGCCGTCTGGGGGACCAATTTCGTGGTCATTCGCATCGGTCTGGACCACCTGCCGCCGCTGCTGTTCGCCACCCTGCGCTTTACCTTCGCGCTGCTGCCGGCCGTCTTTTTCATCAAGCGGCCCCAAGTCCCCTGGCGGGACCTGGCGGCCTATGGCGTGCTGATCGGGGCGGGGCAGTTCGGCCTGCTCTACATCGCGATGAACGGCCACATCTCCCCGGGTCTCGCCTCGCTGGTCGTGCAGAGCCAGGCCTTCTTCACCGTCGCCCTGGCCATGGGGCTGAGCGGGGAGCGGGTGAAGCCGTTCCAGATCGCCGCCCTGACCCTGGCGGCGGCGGGGATCGGCCTGATCCTGTGGCGGACCGACGGCTCGGCGACGCCGCTGGGTCTTGGGCTGGTCCTGCTGGCTGGCCTTAGCTGGGCCGGCGGCAACATCGTCAGCCGGCGCAGCCCGAACGCCAACATGCTGGGCTTCGTGGTCTGGGCCAGCCTGTTCTCGGTTCCGCCGCTGGCGGTGATGTCGCTGGTCTTCGAGGGCTGGCCGGCGATCCGCCAGGGGCTGGCGGCCGCCGACGCGACCACCTGGGCGGCGGTGATCTGGCAGTCGGTGGGCAACACCCTGTTCGGCTACGCGGTCTGGGGCTGGCTGCTGTCGCGCCATCCGGCGGCGACCATCGCGCCGATGTCGCTGCTGGTGCCGGTGTTCGGCATGGCCGCCTCGGCCATCGTGCTCGGCGAGGCGCTGCCCGCCTGGAAGCTGGCCGCCGCCGCGCTGGTCATGGCCGGGCTGGCGGTGAACGTGCTGTGGCCGGGGGTAAGCGGGCGATTCCGACGGGTTCCGCCGGCGACGTAGATCGACCGGGGACATGCACTTCAGTGCGTGTCCCCATCGGCTCGCAGCGGCGGGGGACACGTACTGAAGTACATGTCCCCGATCCCTACGCCAGCGCCTTGCTGGCCAGTTCGAACACGTTCTTCGACAGGCCCTCGACCGCCACGATCCGCTCCAGCTGCGCCTTCATCAGCGCCCCCAGCTCGGGCCGGTAGCGACGCCAGGTCCCCAGCGGCTCGACCAGGCGAGCGGCGGTCATGGGATTGACCGCGTCGGTGGCGATGATCTGGTCTGCCAGGAAGCGGTAGCCGTCGCCGGACGGATCGTGGAACCGGGCCGGATTGAAGTTGGCGAAGGTCGAGACCAGCGCCCGCAGGCGGTTGGGGTTCTTCCCGTCGAAGTCCGGGTGGGCGGTCAGGCCGAGCACGCCGCCCAGCGCCTGGTCCGACGGATCGCGCGCCTGGGCGGCGAACCATTTGTCGAGGACCAGCGGCTCTGCCTTCCATTTGGCGTGGAAGTCGGCCAGCGCCTGGTCGCGCGCCTCGCCGCCGAGCTCGATCAGCGCGTTCAGGCCGCCGATGGCGTCGGTCATGTTGGTCGCCGTCTCGAAGTGGCGGGCGGCCAGGTCGCGGTTGCCGGCGTGGGGATCGACCGCCAGCAGCTCCATCGCGGCGTTGCGCAGCGCCCGGCGGCCGGCCGAGGCGGCGTCCGGCGAGAAGGCCGCGCCGTCCGACAGTCCCGTGTGCAGCCGGCGCAGGTCCTCGCCCAGATGCACCGCCAGCCGGGCGCGCAACAGGTTGCGTGCCTCATGGATCGCCGCCGGGTCGGCCGGCGACATGGCCATCGACAGGTCCGGCTCGCTGGGCAGGGTCAGGATCAGGGCCTTGAAGGCCGGCTCGGCCGACTGGTCGGCCAGCGCCCGGCCGACGGCCTCGGCGTAGCGTTCCTCGGCCACCTCGTCCGGGGTTCCCGCCGCGCGGGCCAGGATCAGGTCGCGGGCCAGGCCCTGGCCGGCCTCCCAGCGGTTGAACAGGTCCGGATCGGCGGCCAGCAGGACGTAGCGGTCCTTGGGTTCGCTGTCGGTGGTCAGGTTCACCGGCGCGGAGAAGCCGCGCAGCGGCGACAGCACCGGCCGCTCGGGCGCGGGCAGGCGGATGGTCCGCTCGGCCTCCTCCAGGATGATCAGGCATTCCTCGCCCATCGGGCGGCCGTCGTCGTGCAGCAGGCCCAGGCGAACCGGCAGCGGCAGCGGCTTCTTGTCCGGCTGGCCGGGCGTCGGCGCGGTGCTCTGGCGCAGGGTGATGGCCACCTCGCCCTTGCCGGCGTCCCAGTCGGTGGTCAGGTCGACCCTGGGCGTGCCGGCCTGTTCGTACCAGCCGAAGAACTGGGTCAAGTCGCGTCCCGAGGCGTCGGCGAAGCACTGTATGAAGGCCTCGACCGTGGTCGCCTCGCCGTCGTGGCGATCGAAGTAGAGGTCCATGCCGGTGCGGAACATCTCCGCGCCCAGCAGGGTCTTGAGCATGCGGATGACCTCGCTGCCCTTCTCGTAGATCGTCGCGGTGTAGAAGTTGTCGATCTTGATGTAGGCCGAGGGCCGCACTGGGTGGGCCAGAGGGCCGGCGTCCTCGGAGAACTGCCGGGCGCGCAGGGCCTTCACGTCCTTGATCCGCTGCACCGCCTCGCCGCGCATGTCGGCGCTGAACGACTGGTCGCGGAAGACGGTCAGGCCTTCCTTCACGCACAGCTGGAACCAGTCGCGGCAGGTGATGCGGTCGCCGGTCCAGTTGTGGAAATACTCGTGGGCCACGACGCTTTCGATGCGCTCGTAGTCCATGTCGGTCGCCGTCTGCTCATCAGCCAGCAGCAGGGCGGCGTTGAAGATGTTGAGGCCCTTGTTCTCCATGGCCCCGAAGTTGAAGTCGCGCACGGCGACGATCATGAACAGGTCCAGATCGTATTCCCGGCCAAAGGCTTCCTCGTCCCACTTCATGGCCCGCTTGAGGCTGTCCATGGCGTATTCGGCGCGGCTGGCCATGCCGGTGTCGACATAGACGCGCAGGTCGATGGTGCGGCCCGACATGGTCACGAAGCTGTCGACCAGCTCGTCCAGCTCGCCGGCCACCAGCGCGAAGAGGTAGCAGGGCTTGGGGAAGGGATCGTTCCAGATCGCGTAGTGGCGGCCGCCCGGCAGGTCGCCGGTCTCGACGCGGTTGCCGTTGGCCAGCAGGCGGTCGAACGCCTTGTCGGCCTCCATCCGCACCGTGTAGCGGGCCAGCACGTCGGGCCGGTCGAGGAACCAGGTGATGCGCCGGAAGCCCTCGGCCTCGCACTGGGTGCAGAACCGGCCGCCGGAGATGTAGAGCCCCATCAGCGCGGTGTTGGCCGAGGGGTTGATCTCGACCTCGGTCTCCAGCGTGAACGCCGCGGGCAGGTCGCGCAGCGTCAGGGTCTCGGGGGTCTCGTCGAAGGCGTGCGGGACGCCGTCCACGGCGACGGAGAGGGTCTTCAAGCCATCGCCGTCCAGCACCAGCGGGTCGGCGTGGTCGCCATTGCGCCTGACCGTCAGCTTCGCCTTCACCCGCGTCGCGGCGGGCTCAAGGCTGAAGTCGAGGAAGACTTCGTCGATCAGATAGGCGGGCGGCCGGTAGTCGACCAGGCGGACGGGCTGGGGCGTTTCTGTGCGCATGCCCCTTATCTAGGGCAAGGGACCGCCCGCCGCGACGGCTGATCGCGGAAAAACAGGCCGGGGCAGCGTCTACGCCGCCGCGACGTCGCCCGTCGTACGGCGCATGCGCCAGAAGCGGATGGTGCGCAGCGCCGCGTCCCTGGGCAGGTTGTTGTAAAGGTCGCCGTAGGACTTGGCCCGGGTCATCGCGTCGTCGGCGCGGTCCAGGATCAGCACGGTGAAGGTCAGGAACAGGCTGCGGTCGAAGTCGGCCGCCTTGCAGACGATGGCCAGGGCGTCGAGTTCCTTGCGCTCCAGGATGCGCCGGGCGGTGTGGAAGTCGATGTCCGCCAGCTCGGCCAGGGCGACCAGGAAGCGGGTGGTCTCGCGATTGCGCAGCATGGCCGCCAGCACGCGCGGCCCCATGTCGCCGCGGGCGATCTGGGCGCGGACGGCGGCTTCCGCCTCGGCGTAGTCGGCCGGCAGGGCGCCGTCACCGAGCGCCACCCGCTTGCGGCCGGCGGCCAGCGCCGCCTCCAGCCTGGCCGGGTCGATGGCGGCGTTGGCGCTGGTGATCCGGTCGCGCAGCCGCGCCTCGACCACGAAATACATCTCGTTGAGCAGGTCGATGGGCAGCTGCTCGCGGCCGACCACGGCCTCATGCAGGTCCGGGTTGGCCGCGGCGCGGTCAACGGCGCGCTCATGGGCCTTGCGCGACAGCTCGGCGCCGCTGTTGCGCAGGAGCAGGCCGAGCGTGTCGTCGTCGCCCCGCTCGACGATGGCGTCGGACACCACCGACGAGACGGTCGGTCGTTGCGAGATGGCGCGCAGGTGCTCTTGCCCCTTGGTGCGGGCCAGCTGCACCAGATCCTCGTCGCTGAGCGCCCGCGAGCGCTCCAGAACCGGCCGGGACACCTCGATCTCGTCGGCGGCCAGCCTGCGCATCAGGCCCAGCGGCGGGGCGTCGGCATCAGACATCCGGCCGGCCAGCTCGGCGCGGACGGCCACTTCCATCTCGTTGGCCAGCTTGCCCAGCACGGCGTCGAACAGACCCATCTCGGCCGGGCCGTGGGTTTCGCCGGAGAAGAACATGTCGGTCACGCCACGCAGCAGCTCGCGCCGGCGTTGGCTGGAGGTTTCGCCGGCCAGCGCGATCAGGTCGTGGAGACGGCTGCCGCCCGCGCTCACCGGCCGGACTCCGCGGCGGCGGCGGCCCGGGCGCGGTCACGCTCGCGCTCGCGACGACGGGCGGCGTCGGAGATCTCGCCCTGGCCGTTGGCGTCGGCGACCTCGTCGGAGCCAACGCCGCCGCTCGGGGCCAGGTCGGCCTCGACGGCGTCGACCGGCGCGGTCTCGGGACGGGTGGCCCAGTAGGAGGTCGGCGGGGGGATGTCGATCGGATCGGGCACGCCGCCGAACTCGCGCAGCACCGAATAGGCCTTCGACCGACCGGCGTCGCCCGGGGCGCGGACGGGCGCCGACGGCGAGGGCGGCAAGGCGGCTTGCGGCCGGGCGGGCGGTTCGTAGCGCGGCGCGGCGGCGGCGGGCGCGGCGGCGGGCCGGTCGTAGAGGCTGGTCGGCAGGGCCCTCTGTGGCGCGACGGGCTGTGGCGCGGGCGCATAGGCGGCGGTGATCGGGGCCCGGGCGGACATCGAGGGGTAGGCGGCGGCGCGCGGGCCCGGCGCGGCTGCGGCGGCCGGTCCGGCCCAGGCGGCGATCGGCTGGGGCATGACCGGGGCGGCCGTGACGGGCGAGGCCTGCGGGGCCTGTCCAGGGGTCTTGCCGCTCCAGCTCAGCATCTGGCCGGTGTAGGGCGCGGCGCTCGCGGGCAGGGCGCCGGCCTGGGCGGGCTCCATCGTCGACCGCGCGCGGGGCGGGCCGTAGCGATCCTCGGCCGCCTGTGCGCTGACAGCGCCGGCCGCGAGGATCGAGAGGGCGAGAACAAGACGCATGCAGGAGTCCGCCGCAAGGGTACGACCCCGTGCTTAACGCGCGCCGCTTAATCCGCGCCTAACGGCCGCGCCACCAGACCAGCGCCCGCCGTTCGGCCATCTGCAGCAGCGCATGCAGCAGCGCGGCCATGGCGGCCAGCACGAACAGCGCCGCGAACATCCGCGCCGTCTGCAGCCGGTTGCCGGCCTCGAGGATCCGCCAGGCCAGGCCCTGGGCCCCGCCCGACCCGGCGACGAACTCGCCGATCACCGCCCCGATAACCGCCAGCCCGGCCGCGACCTTGTGGCCTTCCAACAGGAAAGGGACGGCCGACGGCAACCGTAGCCGCAGCAGCTTCTGCCAGCGGCTGGCGCCGTAGAGGTCGAACAGTCGCTCCAGGTCGGGATCGGCCGCCTTGAGCCCGGTGACGGCGCCCGAGAAGATCGGGAAGAAGGCGACGATGGTGGCCAGCACCACCACCGCCCGTTCCGGATGGTCCAGACCCGCCCAGATGATCACCAGCGGCGCGACGGCGATCACCGGCGTCACCTGCAGGGTGACCGCCACGGGCTGGATCGCCCGCTCGATGACCGGGCTGAGCGCGGTGAGCAGCGCCAGGCTCGACGCCAGCAGACTGGCCACGACCAGCGCGGTCAGCGCCGTGAACAGGGTGTTCCAGGCCGAGGACAGCAACAGCGGCCAGCCCTCGGCCAGGCTCGCGGCGATCGCCGACGGCGGCGGCAGCAGATAGGCCGGAACGCCGGTCAGTCGACAGACAGCCTCCCAGATCGCCAGCAGCAGGGCGATGAAGGCCAGGGGAATGGCGATGGCCGTCAGCGACTTCATGCCGCCCGCTCCATGCCCTTGGCCAGCAGGGCCGACACGGTCTCGGCCGCCGCGCGGAAGGTCTCGGTGACCCGGAAGCCGGCGGGGCGGGGCAGGGGCGCGTCGATGGCCACCTCGCCGGCGATGACGCCCGGCCCGGCGGTCATCACCACCACGCGGGAGGCCATGTAGACGGCCTCCTCGACGTTGTGGGTCACGAACAGGATGGCGGGTCTGAGCTCGGCCCACAGGTCCAGCACGTCGTCGGCCAGGGTGCGGCGGGTGATCTCGTCCAGCGCCGCGAACGGCTCGTCGAGCAGCAGCAGGCGCGGGCGGGTGACCAGGGCCCGGGCCAGCGACACCCGCATGGCCATGCCGCCCGACAGCTGCGCCGGGCGCGAGGCGTCGACGCCGGCCAGGCCGACCCGGGCCAGCGCCTCGGAGGCCTGGGCGCGGGCGGTGCGGCGGTCGGCGCCGGACAGTTCCAGCGGCAGGGCGACATTGGCCGCCGCGCTCATCCAGGGCGCCAGGGTGGCGGCCTGGAAGACCAGCGAGGTCTCGCCCCGGCCGGCCTCGCGCTGGACGACGCCCCGGGTCGGCTGTTCAAGCCCGGCGAGCAGTCGCATGGCCGTCGACTTGCCGCAGCCGGACGGCCCGACCAGCGCGATGATCTCACCCTCGCCGATCGCCAGGTCCACGGGACCGAGCACGCGTCCCCGCCCGCGGTAGTCGACCTCGACGTTCCGCAGGGAGGCGGTCATGCGATGAAATCCAGCAGCTCTGATCCGGGCCAGACGCCCCGTGGCGAACTCTCTATCCCGTCATGGCCCGAACTCGTTCGGGCCACCCATGCGTGGTGAGACGGAAGGAAGGTCCTCGCCTCCAACACTCGTCATCCTCGCCCTTGTGGCGAGGACCCCTGTGTCGGCCGCAGGTGAGTGCGTAACCTCGCTCTCACGTGGAAGCTCAACGAGGGGTCCTGGGCACAGGGCCCAGGATGACGGCGAGAGATGAGCTGCAACTCGGGCGGCTATGTTCATGGGTGGCCCGAACGAGTCGGGCCATGACGATGCGGGGGACGGGCGCACATTGGAGGCGTCAGCCCGCGGCCTTCGTCACGAACTGCAGCGTGTAGCCGGCCCGGTAGTTCATGTCCTTCGGGTAGACCCCCTGTTCGGACGCCACGCGGAAGAACTCGGCCCAGCGGGCGTCGGTCATGATGCCGATCCCGCCGGTCTTCGCGTCGCCGGACTCGACGATGCCGTAGTCGCGCATCTGCTTGCGGGCGTTGGCCAGGAGCTCCGGCGTCATCTCCGGATTGTCCTTCAGAATCAGAGCGTCGGCCTTGCTCGCATCACCGTTCAGGTAGGTCTGCCAGCCAATGACGCTGGCCTCGATGAAGGCCTTCACGACGTCCGGCTTTTCGGTGATCAGGGTCTGCGGCGCCAGGACCATGGTGGCGTATCCGGGGTAACCCTCGTCGGCGAGCAGGAAGGTCGCCGGCTTGAAGCCGGCCTCCTTCTCGATCGTGTAGGGCTCGCTCGACAGATAGCCCTGCACGACGGCCCGCTTGTCGGCCAGGAACGGCGCCAGGCTGTAGTTGTACTTGCGGACCTGGGCGTCGGTGAAGCCGTACTTGCTCTTCAGCCAGACCCAGAAGGCGGTGACCGAGGCGTCGGCCAGCAGGATCGGCCTGCCTTTCATGTCGGCGATCGAGTTCACGCCGGTATCGGGGTGGGCGATCAGGACCTGCGGGTCCTTCTGGAAGAAGGCGGCGACGGCCTTCACCGGCGCCTTTTCCTTGGCCATGTTCAGCGGGATGAAGCTGTTGGAGCCCATGCCCATCTCGACGCCGCCGGCGGCCAGCAGCTGAGGCACGTTCACCCCAGGCCCGCCCTGCATGATCTCGACCTTCAGGCCGCGCTTCTCGTACTCGCCGGTCGCCAGCGCCTGGTAGAAGCCGCCGTGCTCGCCCTGGGCGCGCCAGTCGGTGGCGAAGCGGATGGTGGTCAGGGCGTCGACCGCCGCGACTGTCTTGTCGTCGCCCTTCGGCGAACAGGCGGCGGCCAGGCTCGAAACGGCGCCGGCCAGCATCAGACGACGTGAAAGCATGGAAGTCTCCCCGGATCTCACGGAGGAAGGTAGGCGCCGGAACGCTGTTCGTCGAGGTCTCTCAATCCTCCCCGGAGCGCAGCGAGCGGGGAGGTGGCCTCGCGGAGCGAGGTCGGAGGGGGCGGCGCCAAGCTTTCAGGATGTGGCGCGTTCAGCGGGGCGGCGTCGGTCGTCGGCGCTACCCCACCACCGCGCTCCGCGCGGTCCCCCTCCCCATGACGGCCTGCGGCCTATGGGGAGGATTGGGCACGCCCCATAGAGCAAAGGGACGGTGCGTCCGGTTGCCCGGCTGCATCGCCCCTTCACCCAAGCCTCTTGCGAGACTTGCGGTCTGGAGGTCGTGGATCCCTGGGGGTCCGAAGCTTGCGCCCCGGTCTTCATGGATCCGCTCCCGGTCCGGTCTTCGAAGGTCTCCCTCCGATCCTGGGGTCCTGGAGCGTCCCGCTCGCTAGGCCTTCCGGTTTCCCGTCTCGCCCGCGCCGCGTTTCCTCTCGACGACTTGACTGTGCGCTCAGGCCGGATATGAAGCAACCGCTCCCAATTCGACCCATGTGAATTCTTGCCCGGCCTCCGGTTGACGGCCTGTGGACAAGGTGTGGATCGGTGCGAAATCTTCCCGACAAAGCAGGTGCTTGAGTTATCCACAGCAAAGTGACGCCGGGCCGCGGCGCGCGGCGATGAGGACTCCGGGGACGGATACTCTGGAGACAAAGCGAGACATCTCGCCCGTTTTCGCCCCCTGCGCGGCGGCCCCGGCGACAATCCATCCACCTCTCCCGGCGGGGCGCCATACTGTCAGGATGGCCAGGCCTCATCGTCATGACCGCCCCGTCGTTTGCGGGATTTCGCCGAGTTTCACCGGATTTCGCCGGATTTCGCGGGAGTCTGGCGCGGTTCCGCGGTCGCGCCGCGCCCCCGACGGATCGATCCATCCCCCTGTCGGCGCCGCCGGCATCGTCGAACCGAGACAGTGAGGACAAGTCCGCCGCCCGCCGCTATGAACGGCGCACCTCAAGAGCAACGTCCAGGAAACCGTCCATGTCCCTGATCCTCACCGAGAAGCGCGGCCACATCGCCATCCTGACCCTGAACCGGCCGGACGCGATGAACGCCCTGGGCGCGCCGGGCGACGGCGATCAGGTCGCGGCCGCCTGCGCGGCGATCAACGCCGACCGCGACATCCGCGCCGTGGTGCTGACCGGCGCGGGCCGCGCTTTCAGCGCCGGCGGCGACGTCAAGGCGATGAAGGCCCGCGAAGGCGCCTTCGCCGGCAACGGGGTGGAGCTGCGCGACGGCTACCGCAACAACATCCACCGCGTGGTGCGCTCGATCTACGGCCTGGAGGTTCCCTCCATCGCCGCCGTCAATGGCCCGGCCATCGGCCTGGGCTGCGACGTGGCCTGCATGACCGACATCCGCATCGCGGCCGAGGGCGCGCGGTTCGGCGTCACCTTCCTCAAGCTCGGCCTGATCCCGGGCGACGGCGGCGCCTGGCTGCTGCCGCGCACCATCGGCATGAGCCGGGCCAGCGAGCTCCTGTTCACCGGCGACGTGATCGACGCCGCCACCGCCGAGAAGTGGGGCCTGGTCAGCAAGGTCGTTCCCGCCGAGAGCCTGCTGGACGAGGCCGTCGCGCTGGCCGAGCGTATCGCCCAGCAGCCGCCGCACGCGCTGCGTCTGGCCAAGAGCCTGCTCAAGCACGGCCAGACCACCAGCTACGACACGCTGATGGAGATGAGCGCCGCCGCCCAGGCGATCAGCCACCTGACCGACGACCATATGGAAGGCGTCGAGGCGCTGCTCGAGAAGCGGCCCGCCGTCTTCAAGGGATCCTGACCATGCGCGCCGGTCTCCTGTCGCTGCTGGCCCTCGGCGTCGTCGCCTGTTCGCCGCCGGCTCCGGCCCCCGCGCCGAAGCCGGCCCCGGAGCCGGCGCCGGTTCCGGCCGCGCCGCAGAAGGCCGCCAGCGAGTGGGCCTTCGGCACGGGCAAGAACAGCGTCGAGATCGTCCATCTCATCGGCGGAGATCCCGCCAGGCCGGACCTGCGCATGGTCTGCGCCGCGGGCCAGGGCTTCCTGATCCTGCTGCCGGACCTGCAGCAGGTGGCCAGCGAGGAGCGTCTGACGCTGGGCGCAGGCGCCATCGCCCACGGGTTCGTCGCGACCGCGGCGTCCAAGGGCGTCCAGGCGACCGGCCCGATCGACGATGAACTGCTGTCGGTGTTCGAGAGCGCCGAGCCGATCGGCGTCAACCACGGCTACCAGAACGCCGGTCCGTTCACGCCGCCGGCCGCGCTGCGCCGGGCCTTCGCCGAACAGTGCCGCCAGCTGCGGGCGCGCGGATCGGTCTGATGGGCAAGGAGGCGTTCGACATCCGCGCGACGCTTCCGGACGGCGAGGAGATCGGCCGCCTGCAGTGGGAGGCGCCCAGGCTGGTCTTCCGCGGCGCCGCCCGCCGGGTGTTCGAGGGGGACGCGCTGACGGGGATCGTGGCCGTCGGCGGCGATCTGCTGCTGGCCGGCGGCGAACGGTTCGCGCTCGGCGAGGTCCAGGCCGCCAAATGGGCGCAGGCGATCGCCAACCCGCCGGGTCGCCTCGACAAGCTGGGCGTCAAGGCCGGCATGCGGGCCGCGATCCTGGATCTGGACGACCCCGACTTCGCCGCCGAGCTGGCGGACCGGGCGACGGTGGTCGATGACATCTCCGGCCTCGATATCCTGATCTACGGCGCCGACAGCGCCCAGGCCCTGGCCCGCCTTGGCGATCTGGTCCCGGCGCTGGCCGACAGGGGCGCGCTGTGGATCGTCTCGCTGAAGGGCAGGCTGCTGATGGTGAAGGACGTCGAGGTCATGGCCGCCGCCAAGGCCGTCGGCCTGGTCGACAACAAGGTCTGTTCCTTCTCCGCCGACCGCACGGCGCTGCGCTTCACGCGGCGCAAGGGATGATCCTCGAAACGCCACGGCTGCGCTTGCGGCGCTGGCGCGAGGGCGACCGGCCTGCGTTCGCCGCCCTGAACGCTGACCCGGAGGTCATGCACGACCTGGGCGGTCCGATCTCGCGCGAGAAGAGCGACGCCAAACTCGACCGCTACACCGCCGTCTTCGACAGTCACGGCTTTGGCCGGTGGGTCATCGAGACGCCGGCGGACGAGTTCGTCGGCTACACGGGCGTCATGCCCGCCGGTGCGGACCATCCGCTGGGGCGCCACCACGAGATCGGCTGGCGGCTGACCCGCGCCGCCTGGGGGAACGGCTACGCCAGCGAAGCCGCCGCCCGCGTGCTCGAGGACGCCCTGCAACGCGTCGGCCTGCCGGAGGTCCTGGCCTACACTGCGCCGGACAACATCCGGTCCCAGGCGGTGATGGCGAGGCTCGGCCTGCGGCGCGACGCCGGCCGCGATTTCACGACCGCAGGCGGTTATGCGCCGGGGTGGAGCGGCCTGGTCTGGGTCGCCGGACCAAACTGGAAGCCCTCGCTTTCCGTCACGAAAGGCGGCTAGACCGCGCTCATGGCCCTTCGTGATTTCGGCATCCTTCTGTTCGTCTGCCTGGTCTGGGCGTTCAACAACATCGTCAGCAAGATCGTGGTCGCCGAGTGGGGCGTGCCGCCGCTGTTCTACGCGACGGTGCGGTTCGCGCTGGTGGCGCTCTGCACCCTGCCGTGGCTGTGGCCGGCGCCCGGCCGACCTGGCGGATCATCACCGTCGCCATGCTGATGGGGGCCGGCAACTTCGCGCTGCTGTTCATCGGCTTCAAGACCGCCAGCCCGTCGGCGGCCTCGATCGTCATCCAGCTGGGCGTGCCGATCACCACGGTTCTGTCGATGTTCATGCTGGGCGAAAAGGTGCGCTGGCGGCGTGGGCTGGGCATGGCCCTGACCCTGGCCGGCGCGGTGGTGGTCATGTGGCATCCGACCGGCATGAGCATGTCGTTCGGCCTGTGGCTCGTCGCCGCCGCCGCCTTCGCCGGCTCGCTGGGCGCGGTGATGATGAAGCAGATGGAGGGCATCAAGCCCTTGCAGTTTCAGGCCTGGGTCGGGTTCTCGTCCTTCTGGCCGCTGGCGTTGCTGAGCGTGTTCACCGAACAAAATCAATGGACTTGGCCATCGACGCCGGCTGGGGCTTCCTGGCGGCCGTGGTGTTCTCGGCCGTCGTGGTGTCGGTGCTCGGCCACACCTTCTATTACGGCCTGATCCAGAAGTATGAGGCGACGCTGATTTCGCCGCTGACCCTGATGACGCCGCTGTTCACCATCATCATGGGCGTGCTCATCACCAACGACCACTTCGACGGCCGGATGGCCATCGGGGCCGGCCTTGCGCTACTGGGGGTGCTGATCATCGCCCTGAGGCCCAACCGCGTGATGCCCCTGCTCATGGCCATCCGGAACCGCTCGCAATGACGCTGGAGATCATCGAGGCGCCGTCGCCCAACTTCGATGTCCGGACCAAGGTCCCGGACATGCTGGTGCTGCACTACACCGGCATGGAAACCGGCGAGGCCGCCCTGGCGCGGCTGTGCGATCCCGAGGCCAAGGTCTCCTCCCACTACATGGTCGAGGAGGATGGCCGCATCTTCCGGCTCGTACCCGAGGAGCGCCGCGCCTGGCACGCCGGCGTCTCGTTCTGGAAGGGCGAGGAGGGGGTCAACCACGCCTCGATCGGCATCGAGATCGTCAATCCCGGCCATGAGTTCGGCTACCGCCCGTTCCCGGAGGCTCAGATCGCGGCGGTGATCGCGCTGGTCGCCGACATCCGCACCCGCTGGTCGATCGACGACAACCGCATCCTGGGCCACTCCGACGTGGCGCCGGCTCGCAAGATCGATCCGGGCGAGCTGTTCCCCTGGAAGCAGCTGGCCCAGGCCGGCCACGGCATCTGGGTCGAAGCCGATTCCGCGCCGGGCGATCCGCTGGTCGAGGGCGCCGAGGGCGTCGGCGTCTTCGCGCTGCAGGCGGGGCTGACCCGGCTGGGCTACGACTGCGCCCCGTCGGGCCGGTTCGACCAGGCCACCCGCGAGATCGTCAGCGCCTTCCAGCGGCACTGGGTCCAGACCCGATGGGACGGCGTGGCCGACGGCCTGACCCGGGCGACGTTGATGGCGGTGCTGCGGGCGGCGTAAGCATTGCGTCCTTCGACACGCCGCTGCGCGGCTGCTCACGATGACGTGGTCAGCAAGCCATTCTCACACGTCATGGTGAGCAGCGCCGAAGGCGCGTGTCGAACCACGCATTGACCTTCCGCCCCCCAGCCCTCACATACCGCCCCGGATCAGACGGCCGGGCGATCGCGGTTCCTTCGGGGGTCGAGGAAAGTCCGGGCTCCACGGCGACAAGGCGGCGGGTAACGCCCGCCCGGGGTGACCCGAGGGATAGCGCCACAGAAAGCAAACCTCCTCCGCTGCGGCGGCGGGAAGGGTGAAAGGGTGGGGTAAGAGCCCACCGCGGACCTGGTGACAGGGACGGCATGGCAAGCCCCGCCTGGAGCAAGACCGAATAGGGATTCCGCGCCCTCGCGAGAGGGCAGGGCCGTCGCTGGCCCGAGGCGTCCGGGTTGGTCGCGAGAACCGGTCAGCAATGGCCGGTCCAGAGGAATGATCGTCGCGGGCTCGCAAGGGTCCGTCACAGAACCCGGCTTACAGGCCGTCTGATCCATTTCATTCCAGCCCTCCCCGGAGCGCGGCGCGGGGACCACGCTCCGCATGGCCCCCTGCCCGGCAAGCGGGGAGGAGTATCGGCGGAGTTATCCCCGCAATACTTAACACGTTCCATGTATGTTCTGTGGAGCGATCGAGGGCGCCAATGCTTGCGGCCTGCGACATTGTTGTATTCGCGAAGAAACGACGACTTGGTGTCATTGCGTCCCAGATCATCCCATGTTAACCCAGTTTCTGTCGCCGAAGGGGTCGGCGATCTAGGGGCAGGGGACTGGGGCGCGTGTTCCTCTCGACCTTCGAGAAACAGCTCGACAGCAAGCGGCGCATCGTTGTGCCGCATGAGTTCCGCGCCGCTGTCGGTCAGCCCTTCGAGGGCGTCTTCTGCTTTCCGTCCATTGAAGCCGACTGCCTTGAGGGTGGCGGCAAAGCGTTGTTCGATCGTTACGCCGGCTTGATCGAGGAGCTGCCGTTCGGCGACCCGCTGCGCTCGGCGCTGGAGACCAGCGTCTACGGCGGCATGGCCAAGCTGTCGTTCGACGAGGCCGGCCGCATCACCCTGCCGCCGGCGCTGTGCGACATGTTCGGCATCGGCGCCGGCGACTGGATCGCCGTGGTCGGCATGGGCGACCGCTTCCAGGTCTGGCCGCGCGAGGCCTTCCAGGCGCACCGGGCCGCCGCGCGCGAGGCGGCGAAGTCCGGCCTCGCCGACCTGCGCATGGCCCAGCGCGCCCGCCTGTCCGGAGCTGCCGGATGACCGAGGCGCCGCACGTCTCCGTCCTGCTCGACGAGGTCGTCGAGGCGCTCAGCCCCAGGCCCGGCGAAACCATCGTCGACGGCACGTTCGGCGCTGGCGGCTACAGCCGCGCCTTCCTCGACGCCGGGGCCACGGTCGTGGCCTTCGATCGCGACCCGACCGCCCGCCGCTTCGCCGCCCCGCTCGAGGCGACCGGCCGCTTCCGCCTGATCGAGGCCCGCTTCTCGGAGATGGGCGACCATTTCGCGCCGGGCAGCGTCGACGGCGTCGCGCTCGACATCGGCGTGTCGTCCATGCAGATCGACGAGGCCGAGCGCGGCTTTTCCTTCATGCGCGACGGCCCGCTGGACATGCGCATGGGCGGCGACGTGCCCAGCGCCGCCGATATCGTCAACACCGCCGAGCAGGCCGAGCTGGCGCGCATCTTCTACGTCTATGGCGAGGAACGGGAAAGCCGCCGCGTGGCCTCCTTCCTCGTCCGCCGCCGCGCCGAGCGCCCCTTCGAGCGCACGCTGGATCTGGCCGAAGTCGTCGAAAGGGCCCTGGGCGGCCGCCGCGGGGCCAAGGTCCATCCGGCGACCAAGGTCTTCCAGGCGCTGCGCATCGCCGTGAACGAGGAGCTCTCCGAGCTGGAGCAGGGCCTTGTCGCCGCGGAGCGAATCCTGAAGAGCGGAGGGCGTCTCGCCGTCGTCACCTTCCACTCCCTCGAAGACCGTATCGTGAAAGCCTTCTTCGCCGAACGGTCGGGGCGCCTGCCTGGCGGTTCGCGCCACGCGCCGCCGGTCGCCGGCGGTCCGCCCCCGACCTTCGACATGATCGTCAAGGGCCACCGTGACCCGTCCGAAGCGGAGGTCGCCGCCAACCCGCGGGCCCGCTCGGCGAAGCTGCGCGCCGGCGTCCGCACCGATGCGCCCGCCTGGAGGGCCGCGGCGTGATCTCGGTCATCTTCACCCACCGCACCCGGGGCTTCCGCACGCTGAACGTGCTGCTGACCTCGGTGCTGGTGGTCCTCGCCGTGGGCGTGAACCTGGCCAAGACCTTCGCCGGCAAGGAGCGGACGGAGATCGTCCGCACCGAGCAGGACATCCGCAACGAAGCCCGCCAGATCCGCGTGCTGCAGGCCGAGGTCGCCCACCTGGAACAGCCCGAGCGGCTGGAACGCCTGTCGCGCGCCTATCTCGCGATGGCGCCGGTGAACGTGAAACAGGAAACCACGGTCGAAGACCTGTACGCCGCCTCGCTTAAGCGTCCGGGGGTCCAGCCGCCGGTCGCGCCGATCCAGGCCAGCACCGAGCCGGTCGCCCCGGCCATCGAGGCCGAGGCGCCGTCCGAGGCGCCTACCGGGGAGACGCCATGAGCCTGCCCGACCTGACGCCGCATCGTTATCCGCTGGTCTGGCGCTGGCTCATCGAGCGTGTCTGGCGCGTCGAGCACGCCTTCGAGCGGGCGCAGGCCGACGGCCGGGCCGAGAACGACACCCGTATCCGCATCCTGGTCGTCGCGGCCGTCTTTTCGGTCGGCTTTCTGGTCATGGCCGGCGGCGCGGTGTGGTCGGCGACCCTTTCGGACGCCGGCAAGGGCGGCCGCGCCTACGCCGGCGCGCCGGAGCGGGCCGACCTGGTCGACCGGCACGGCCGGCTGCTGGCTGCGAACCTTCCCCACTACACCCTGTCGGTCGACACCCGTGAGGTCTGGTCCCGGCGCGAGGTCCGCACCGCGCTCCTCAAGGCGCTGCCCAACTCAAGCCGTCACAGGTCGACCGGGCCCTGGCGGCCGAGCGGCGGGGCGTGGTCCTGCGCGGCCTCACGCCCGGCGAGAAGGCCCGAATTCATGACCTCGGCCTGGCCGGCGTGGTGTTCGACCCCGAGCAGCGGCGGGTCTATCCGCTCGGCGCCCTGGCCGCGCATCTGATCGGCTACGACGAGAAGGGCGGCGAGCCCGTGGCGGGGGCCGAGAAGGCGCTGCGCGACGAAATCCTGAAGGCCGGCGCCGACGGCAGGCCCGTGGCCCTGTCCATCGATGTCCGCGTCCAGGCGGCGCTGGAGGAAGAGCTGGCGCTGGCCGCCGCGCAGTACCAGCCCAAGGGCGCGGTCGGCGTCATCACCAATGTCCAGACGGGCGAAATCCTGGGTATGGCCAGCTGGCCGGACTTCGATCCCAACTATCCGGGGCGCGCCAGTTCCGAGCAGCTGCGCAACCGCGCCGCCGCCTCGGTGTTTGAGATGGGTTCGACCTTCAAGGCCTTCACGGTGGCTATCGGTCTCGACACCCAGGTGGCGACGCCGGACTCGACCTTCGACGCCTCGACGCCCCTGAAGATGGGCTACCGGACCATCCACGACTTCCACGGCACCAACCGCATCCTGACCCTGCGCGAGGTGTTCAACCACTCCTCCAACATCGGCACCGCCAAGCTGGCTCTGGCTGTCGCGCCGACCGCATGGCGCGTTACTTCCATGCGCTGGGCCTGACCAAGCGGGCGCAGGTCGAGCTGCTGGAATCCACCCGTCCGCTGACCCCGAAGAAGTGGGATGAGGACGACATGGCCAGCGTCTCGTTCGGCCATGGCATCAACGTCTCGCCGCTGGCGCTCGCCCAGGCGATGGGCGCCATCCTGAACGGCGGCAAGCTGGTGCCGCTGACCATTCGCAAGATGGAAGCCGGCAAGCGCCCGGACGGCCCCCGGGTGATGTCCGAGACGACCACCCTGTCGATGCTGCAGATCATGCGCGGCAATGTCGTCGAGGGCACGGGCCGCAAGGCTGACGCGCCGGGCCTGATGGTTGGCGGCAAGACCGGCACCGGCGAAAAGTACGACCCCGAGATCCGTGGCTACAGCAGCTACAAGCAGGTCGGCTCGTTCGCCGCCGTGTTTCCGACCGACGGCCCGGCCGACGCCGAGCGCTACTTTGTGCTGATCCTGATGGACGAGCCGCAGGGCGGCGTGCGCACCGGCGGCTGGGTCGCGGCGCCGGCCGTGGGCAAGATCGTCGATCGCGTCGCGCCGTTCCTGGGCGTCCGGCGCCGCCCGCCGGAGCCGACCCTGCCGACTACGCCGACCTATGTTGCGACCGCCCGGCTGGCCCAACCGGCGGGAGGCCTGTGATGCGCCTGTCGACGCTGGTCGCCGGCGCCCCGGCCGCCGATCCCGAGATCACCGGCGTCACTGCCGACAGCCGCAAGGTCCGGCCCGGCTTCCTGTTCGCGGCCCTGCCGGGCTCGACGGTCGACGGTCGCAAGTTCATCCCCGGAGCCATCGAGGCGGGCGCCGCCGCAGTGCTGGCGCCGGACGATGTGACCGGACTGTCTGTCCCCGTCGTTCACGCCGCCGACCTGCGCCGCGCCTACGCGCTGGCCGCCGCCGCCTTCTGGGGCGCGCAGCCGGCCATCTGCGTGGCGGTGACCGGCACCAACGGCAAGACGTCGGTCGCCACCTTCTGCCGCCAGATCTTCGCCCGGCTGGGCCGGACGGCCGCCAGTATGGGTACGCTGGGCGTCACCGTCTCGGCGCCCGGCCAGGCGGACCGCCAGATCACCCCGCCGGGCCTGACCACGCCCGACGCCGCCGACGTCGCCGAGCTGATGGCGCGCCTGGCCGCCGAAGGCGTCACCCACCTGGCGCTGGAAGCGTCGTCGCATGGCGTCGACCAGCGGCGCCTGGACGGGGTGAAGCTGACGGCGGCCGGCTTCCTGAACCTGACCCAGGACCATCTCGACTATCACGGCACCATGGGCGTCTACCGCGCCGCCAAGCTGCGCCTGTTC
The DNA here is from genome assembly GCA_965283745.1 of Caulobacteraceae bacterium. Classification (GTDB taxonomy): domain Bacteria; phylum Pseudomonadota; class Alphaproteobacteria; order Caulobacterales; family Caulobacteraceae; genus Caulobacter. The sequence continues at coordinate 14,822 of CBDIPM010000005.1, read as the reverse complement.
GAGGCCCTGCTGCCGCGCGGCGCGACCGCCGTGCTGAACGCCGACAACGACCAGTATCCGGTCTTCGCGGCCGCCGCGGCCGCCGCCGGCCAGACGGTGCTGTCGACCGGGGCGGCAGGCGAGGGCATCCGCGTGGTCGACCGTGTCCTGGCCGCTGACGGCCAACGCCTGACGCTGGCGCATGCCGGGACGACCACCACCGTCCATCTGCCGCTGGCCGGCGTCTTCCAGGCAGACAACGCCCTGGTCGCCGCTGGCCTGTGCATCGCCGCGGGCGAGGCGCCGGCCGCGGTGTTCGCCGCGCTGGAGTACCTGAAGGGTGCGCCCGGCCGACTGCAACGCATCGGGGCCCGGGCCGGCGGCGGCGAGGCCTATGTCGACTACGCCCATACGCCCGACGGCCTGGAGACGGTGCTCAAGGCGCTTCGTCCGCATACGGAGGAGCGTCTGCTGGTCGTGTTCGGCGCCGGCGGCGACCGCGACCGCACCAAGCGCCCGCTGATGGGCGAGGTCGCCGCGCGGCTGGCCGATGTGGCCATCATCACCGACGACAACCCGCGCTCCGAGAACCCCGCCGCCATCCGCGCCGAGGTCCAGACGGGCGCGCCGGACGCGCTCAACATCGGCGGTCGCCGCGAGGCGATCCGCGCCGGCGTGGCCATGCTGGCGGCCGGCGACGTGCTGGTCGTGGCCGGCAAGGGCCATGAGCAGGGCCAGACCATCGCCGGCGTCACCCATCCGTTCGACGACGTCGTCGAGACCGCCGCCGCCCTCGGGATGGAGGCCGCCCATGTCTGACGTCCTCTGGACATCGGACGAGCTGGCCGCGGCCACCGGCGGGACCGTCGTCGGCGGCCCGTTCACGGTCGGCGGTGTGTCGATCGACAGCCGTTCGGTCGAGCCGGGCGACCTGTTCGTGGCGCTGGCCGGGGTCCGCGACGGGCACGAGTTCGCCGCCGGCGCGCGCGCCTCCGGCGCCGCCGCCATCCTGGCCAGCCAGCCGGTCGATGGGCCGCATCTGCTGGTGAAGGACACCTTCGTCGCGCTCGAAAAGCTCGGCGTCGCGGCCCGTGAACGCAACGGCGGCCGGCGCGCGGCCATCACCGGTTCGGTCGGCAAGACCAGCGTCACCCAGGCCGTGGCCGCCTGCCTGACCCTGGCCGGCCGCTGGCATTCGTCGGTCAAGTCCTACAACAACCACATCGGCGTGCCGCTGACCCTGGCGCGTATGCCGCGCGACACTGAGCGGGCGGTGTTCGAGATCGGCATGAACCACGCGGACGAGATCACGCCGCTGTCGAGGTTCGTCCGGCCGCATGTGGTGGCGATCACCACGGTCGGACCGGTCCACATCGAGAACTTCCCGGACGGCGAGGCCGGCGTGGCCAGGGCCAAGGCCGAGATTTTCGCGGGCCTGGAGCCCGGCGGCGTGGCGGTGCTGAACGCCGACAACGCCTGGTTCGATCTGTTGAAGGCAGACGCCCTGAAGGTCGGCGCGACCGTGCGGTCGTTCGGGTCCGGCGAGGGCGTCGACGCGCGCCTTGTCGACTTTGTCGCCGGCGAGGAACGCGCCACGGTCCATGCCATCATCGACGGCGAGACGCTGGAATTCCCGCTGCTTCAGACTGGCCTGCATTGGGGCCTCAACAGCCTCTGCGTGCTGCTGACGGTCGAGGCCATGGACGTCTCCCGCGCGACGGCGCTGGCCGGGCTCGCCGGCTTCGCGCCGCTGGCCGGTCGGGGCGCCGAGACGACGGTCGCCATCGCGGGCGGCGCCTTCACCCTGATCGACGAGAGCTACAACGCCAACCCGATCTCGATGAACGCCGCCTTCCGCACGCTGGGCGGCCGCAAGGCGACGGGGCGGCGGATCGTCGCGCTGACCGACATGCTGGAACTGGGCGGCCAGGGCGCCGACTTCCATGCCGGACTGGCCGCGCCGATCAATGCGGCGGGGATCGACCTCGTGTTCTGCGCCGGGCCGCTGATGAAATCGCTCTGGGACGCCCTTCCTCCGACTCGACGGGGCGGCTACGCGGACTCGGCGGCCGAGCTTGCGCCGCGGATCGTCGAGGCTGTTCAGCCGGGCGATCTGGTGATGGTCAAGGGATCGAACGGAAGCCGGGCCAGCGTCATCGCGGCCGCTCTGGCGTCGCTCGGCCATGGGGGAGACAAGGCCTGATGCTGTACCTGCTGTCCGAGATGCGGGACGCGCTCCCGGTCCTCAACTTATTGAAATACCTGACGTTCCGGACGTTCATGGCGACGGCGACAGGCTTCATCATCGCCGTTGCGATGGGCTCGCGCTTCATCGCCTGGATGCGGGCTCGTCAAGGCAAGGGTCAGCCGATCCGCAAGGAAGGCATTGAGCGCCACGTTCTCGAGAAGGCCGGCACGCCGACCATGGGCGGGCTGATGATCCTGGCCGGGATGGTCGGCGGTACGATGCTGTGGGCCGACCTGACCAACGTCTACGTCTGGGTCGTGCTGATGGTCACCCTGGCCTTCGGCGTGCTGGGCTTCATGGACGACTACGACAAGGTCACCAAGCAGACGACGGCCGGGGTCTCCGGCCGCGTGAAACTGGGCATCCAGGCGCTGGTGGCGGTGGCCGCCGTGACCATCCTGGTGATGTTCGGCCAGGTCTCGCCCGACACGCCGCAGCTCAGCACCTCGGTCGCCTTCCCGATCTTCAAGCGCCTGCTGCTGGATCTGGGCTGGTTCTACGTCGCCTTCGGCGCCTTCGTGATCATCGGCGCGTCCAATGCGGTGAACCTGACAGACGGCCTCGACGGCCTGGCCATCGTGCCGGTGATGATCGCCGCCGCCACCTTCGGCCTGATCGCCTACCTGGTCGGCAACTACAACTTCGCCCAGTACCTGCAGGTCCACTTCGTGCCGGGCACCGGCGAGATCGCGGTCTTCTGCGGGGCCATCATCGGCGCCGGCCTCGGCTTCCTCTGGTACAACGCCCCGCCAGCCAAGATCTTCATGGGCGACACCGGCTCCCTGGCCCTGGGCGGCGCGCTCGGCGCCGTCGCCGTGGCCACCAAGCACGAGATCGTGCTGGCCATCGTCGGCGGCCTGTTCGTTGCCGAGGCGCTGTCGGTGATGATCCAGGTCGTCTACTTCAAGCGCACCGGCAAGCGCATCTTCCTGATGGCGCCGATCCACCACCACTTCGAGAAGCTGGGCTGGGCGGAATCCACCGTCGTCATCCGCTTCTGGATCGTTTCGCTGATCCTGGCCGCCATCGGCCTCGCAACCCTGAAGCTTCGGTAGGGGAGGCTGGCGCGGTCATGATCCCCGTTCGCGGTTTCGAGGGACGCAAGGTCGCCGTTCTCGGTCTGGGCAGGACCGGGCTGACGGCGGCGCGCGCCCTCGTGGCCGGCGGGGCGCAGGTCGCGCTCTGGGACGAAAATCCGGCCAGCCGTGAGGCCGCCGCCGCCGAGGGCTTCGCGGTCGAGGATCTGAAGGCCGCCGACTGGACCGACATCGCCGCCCTGATGCTGTCGCCCGGCATCCCGCTGACCCACCCCAAGCCGCACTGGTCGGTCGAGAAGGCCGCCGCGTCCGGCGTCGAGGTGCTCGGCGACATCGAGCTCTTCGCCCGCACCGTCAACGCCGCCCCGCCGCACAAGCGACCCAAGATCGCGGCGATAACCGGGACCAACGGCAAGTCGACCACCACCGCGCTGCTGGGCCACCTGTGCGCCGCCGCCGGCCGGGACACCCGGATCGGCGGCAACATCGGCTACGGCGTGCTCGGCCTGGAGGATATGCACGGCGGCGCTGTCTATGTGCTGGAGACCTCGTCCTACCAGCTGGACCTGACCAGCAGCCTCAAGCCCGATGCGGCGGTGCTGCTCAACATCTCGCCCGACCACCTGGACCGCCACGGCGGCATGGACGGCTACGTCGCGGCCAAGCGCCGGGTGCTGCTGAACCAGGGCAAGGGCGACACGGCCATCATCGGCGTCGACGACGCCTGGTGCCAGCGCATCTGCACCGAGATCACCGCCGCCAACCGCAGGACCATCTGGCCGATCAGCGCCAGCCGCTCGATGGGTCGCGGCGTCTACGCCATCCAGGGCGTGCTCTACGACGCCACCGGCGACCGGGTGATCGAGGTCGCCGATCTCGTCCGCGCCCGCTCGCTGCCGGGCCGCCACAACTGGCAGAACGCCGCAGCCGCCTATGCCGCCGCCCGCGCCCTGGGCATCCCGGCCGAGGTCGCCGCCGAGGGGCTGATGACCTTCCCGGGCCTGGCTCACCGCATGGAGACGGTGGGCGTCCGGGGCCTGGTCCGCTTCGTCAACGACTCCAAGGCCACCAACGCCGACGCCGCGCGCCAGGCGCTGAGCAGCTATCCGCGCGTCTACTGGATCGCCGGCGGGCGCTCGAAGTCGGACGGCATCACTCCGCTCGAGGACCTGTTCCCGCGTATCGCGCGCGCCTACCTCGTCGGCGAAGCCCAGGACGATTTCGCCCGCACCCTCGACGGCAAGGCCGACTATCTCAAGACCGGGACGATCGAAGCCGCCGTGGCCGCCGCCTGGGCAGACGCCGACGCCAGCGGCGAGGACGCCGTGGTCCTGCTGTCGCCGGCCTGCGCCTCCTTCGACCAGTTCAGCGATTTCGAGGCCCGGGGCGAGGCGTTCCGCGCCGCCGTCGAAGGCCTCGGCAGGCCCGCCCTCAAGGGAGCGCGCGCATGACCAACAGCGTCCACCCCTTCGCCCGCTCGGACCGCACGGCGCTCGGGCGCTGGTGGTGGACGACGGACCACTGGCTGCTGGGCGCGGTGGCCATCCTGATCACCCTGGGCGTGCTGCTGTCGTTCGGAACCAGTCCCGCCGCCGCGGCGCGCCTGCACTATGACGCCTCCTTCCACTTCGCCATCCGCCAGAGCGTGTTCGGCGTCGCGGCCCTGGCGATCCTGATCGTCAGTTCGATGCTGACGGCGCGCGGGGTCCGGCGAACGGCCTTCATCGTCTACGCCCTGACCATCCTGATGATGGCCGCGCTGCCGTTCCTGGGACACGAGGCCAAGGGCGCGACGCGGTGGATCAACATCGCCGGCTTCACGCTGCAGCCGTCGGAGTTCATGAAGCCGGCGCTGATCGTGCTGGTCGCCTGGATGTTCGCCGAGGGCCAGAAGGGCGAGGGCGTCCCGGGCGTGTTCATCGCCTTCTGCCTGTACGGCCTGGCGGTGGCGCTGCTGCTGGTCCAGCCGGACGTCGGCCAGACCGTGCTGATCACCGTCGCCTTCGGCGCCGCCTTCTGGATGGCGGGGGTGCCGATCAGCTGGATCATGGGCCTGGGCGTCACCGCCATCATAGGGCTGGGCAGCACCTACTTCCTGATCCCGCACGTCCAGGCGCGGGTCGACACCTTCCTGAGCCCCGACAAGGCAGACAAGCACCAGATCAGCCAGGCCTCCGAGGCCATCGCCGCCGGCGGCCTGTTCGGCCGGGGACCGGGCGAGGGGGTGATGAAGCGCGGCGTGCCCGACATGCACACCGACTTCGCCTATTCGGTGCTGGCCGAGGAATACGGCCTGATCTTCTCTCTGGCGCTGATCAGCCTGTTCGCCTTCCTGGTCATACGCGGCCTGTACCGGGCGCTCCGGCTGTCCGACCCGTTCGAGCAGGTCGCCGCCGCCGGGCTGTTCGTGCTGGTCGGGCAGCAGGCCCTGATCAATGTGGCGGTGAACCTCAACATGATCCCGACCAAGGGCATGACCCTGCCATTCATCAGCTACGGCGGCTCCTCCATGCTGGCCATGGGTCTGACGCTGGGCATGGCGCTGGGCCTGACGCGCAAGCGGCCGGGCGCCTATACGGCCAACGAAGGTCTCGCCCGCGCCGGCGCCTTCGCCTAGAGAGTATCCATGCCCGCCAGACTTGCAGTGGTCGCCGCCGGGGGAACCGGCGGCCATATGTTTCCAGCCCAGGCGCTCGCCGAGGCGCTGACGGCGCGCGGCTGGCGCATCCTGCTGGCCACCGACGAGCGCGGCGCGCTGTACGCCGACAAGTTCCCGGCCGACCTGCGGATCACACTGTCGGCCGCGACGGCCCGGTCGGGCGACCCGATGGGCATGCTCAAGGCCGGCGCCGCCGTCCTGCAGGGCACGATGCAGGCCCGCGGCTTCTTCAAGCGCATGGACCCGGCGGTCGTCGTCGGCTTCGGCGGCTATCCGTCCCTGCCGTCGCTGCTGGCGGCGCTGAGCCAGGGCCGGCCGACGGTCATCCATGAGCAGAACGCGGTCCTGGGCCGCGTGAACCGCTTCCTGGCCGGCAGCGTCCGGGAGGTCGCCTGCGCCTTCCCGACGCTGGAAAAGGCCAAGCCGAAGGTGAAGGCGCGGGCCCATGTGGTCGGCAATCCGGTGCGGCCGGAGATTCGCGCCCTGGCCGACCTGCCCTACGCGCCGCCGACGGCCGATGGCCCGATCCGCCTGCTGATCACCGGCGGCAGCCAGGGGGCCCGCCTGCTGTCGGAGATGGTGCCCGAGGCCATCCTGCGCCTGCCCGAGGACCTGCGCGCCCGCCTCCAGGTCCAGCAGCAGACCCGCAAGGAGTCGATGGACATCGCCCGGCGCATCTACGCCGACGCCCTGGTCAAGGCCGAGGTGGCGCCCTTCTTCCGCGACATGGCCGGCCGCCTGCGCGACGCGCACCTGGTCATCGGTCGGGCCGGCGCCTCGACGGTCTGTGAGCTGGCGGTGGCCGGCCGGCCGTCGCTGCTGGTGCCGCTGAAGATCGCCGCCGACGACCACCAGACCTTCAACGCCAAACTGCTGGCCGACGCCGACGCCGCGGCGGTGGCCGCCGAGGACGAGCTGACGGTCGACGACATGACCGCGGCCCTCAAGGCGCTGCTCAAGGACCCCGCCTGGCTCGCCAACATGGCCAAGGGCGCCCGGTCGGTGGCCCGGCCCGACGCGGCCGAGAAGCTGGCCGACCTCGTCGAGCGGACGGCGCTGGGGGTGACCGGACGTCCGGACAACGCGGATGCGCTCTGGCTCCTGGCGCCCATACTGTCGTTTCTGGCTTACGGCATCGCAACGGCTTGGCTTCTTGTACTGAAGCCCGACTTCAAGAGGAGGAAGCCTTGGCCGGGATTCCTGCCCAAACCTTCTTCTTCGGCATCCGCGACCTGCTTGAAATCATTGGCCAGACTCGACGTTCGCCGGCCCAGTTGAGCGTGCTCCGTGCGGCGTGGGTCGTCCTGGGGCTTCAAGGCCTGTGGTTTGCGTCGATCGCCCTGTTTGCCGTCCTTGCAGCTGGTGGGTGCTAGAAGCCTTCCGCGAGAGACCCCGCCCTGACAGATCGCTTGGGCGAACCGGCCGACCTGGTCGAGCGGACGGCGCTGGCGGTACAGGACGCAGTGACGTCAACGCCCGTATTCCGGCCGCCCCGCAAATCGTCTAAGCCGCTTCCCATGAACCAGCGCCGCCGCCCCGTCCCCTTCGAACTTGGTCCCGTGCACTTCATCGGCATCGGCGGCATCGGCATGAGCGGCATCGCCGAGATCATGATCCGCATCGGTTACACGGTGCAGGGCAGCGACCTGAAGGCCAGCGCCAACACCGAGCGGCTGGAGAAGCTGGGTGCGAAGATTTTCATCGGTCAGCAGGCGGCCAACGTCGAGAACGCCTCGGCCGTCGTCTATTCGACCGCCGTGAAGGCCGATAATCCCGAGATGGTCGCCGCCCGCGAGCGCCGGCTGCCGCTGGTGCGCCGCGCCGAAATGCTGGCCGAGCTGATGCGGCTGCAGTTCTCGATCGCGGTCGGCGGCACGCACGGCAAGACCACCACCACCTCGATGATCGCCGCCCTGCTCGACGCGGGGGGCCTGGACCCGACCGTGGTCAACGGCGGCATCATCAACGCCTACGGCACCAACGCCAAGGTGGGGGAGGGCGACTGGATCGTCGTCGAGGCCGACGAGAGCGACGGCACCTTCCTGAAGCTGAAGTCCACCGTCGCGGTGGTCACCAACATCGACGCCGAGCACCTGGACCACTGGGGCGACTTCGAGGCCGTGAAGAAGGGCTTCCAGGACTTCGTCGAGAATATCCCCTTCTACGGCTTCGCCGCCGTCTGCGTGGACCATCCGGAGGTCCAGGCGATGGCCGCCCGGATCGAGAACCGGCGGCTGGTCACCTACGGGACCAACCCGCAGGCCGAGGTCCGCGCCCAGCACATCACCATGGGCCCCGACGGCGCGCGGTTCGACGTGCTGATCACGCCGCTGGCCGGCGAGCCGATCCGCTACGAGGGCCTGACCCTGCCGATGGCGGGACTGCACAACGTCATGAACGCCTGCGCCGCCATCGCCGTCGCCCGCGAGCTGGGCGTCGACGAGGCCGGCATCCGGGCGGGCCTGAAGGGCTTTGGCGGGGTGAAGCGGCGCTTCACCACCACCGGCGTCGTGAACGGCGTGCGGATCATCGACGACTACGCCCACCACCCGGTGGAGATCGCCGCCGTGCTGACCGCCGCCCGGGCCATGACGCCGGACGCCAAGGTCATCGCCGTGGTCCAGCCGCACCGCTACACCCGACTGCGCGACCTGATGACCGAGTTCAGCGCCTGCTTCAACGACGCCGACGTGGTCATCGTGGCCGACGTCTACACGGCCGGCGAGGCGCCGATCCCGGGCATCGACCGCGACGGCCTGATCGAGGGCCTGCGCCGCTTCGGCCACCGCCGCGCCCTGCCGCTGGAGAGCCCGGCGGCCCTGGCCGGCATGATCGCCGAGGAGGCCAGGCCCGGCGACATGGTCGTGCTGCTCGGCGCGGGCGACATCACCAGCTGGTCCTACGCGCTGCCCGGGCAGCTTGAGGCGATTGGGCGGTGAGCGCGGAGCAGGCTGCGGCCGCCCTCGGCGCGGCGCTCACGGCCGACGAACAATTGAGCGCTTGGGCTTGCGTTTCACCGGAGATCGCGGCGGCCTCGTACCGGATGCTCTTCCCGGAGTTTGTGAGCTACCGCGGCGGCTGGTTCATCGCGGACGGCTTCACGACCGAAAACATCGACAACTGGTTCCAGCAGCCTGGCATCGACATCCGGGCGATCGAGCGCGTCGTCAGCCACGTCCATATTCTTGAAGACAACACCTTCGGGGAGCCGAGTGGCGTCGTCCCGCCGGAGGACGTGCTCAAGGTTGCCTTTGGGCTCGCCGAGGCGCTCGCGTTCGGGTGGAAGACTTGCGCGTGAGCGTTACGGAGTCGCGCTGAAGACCTTCGTCCAGCCGAATGACGAGGGCCAGGGTGTCTTCGACTACATCGTCTCCTTCGAAAGTGAGCCGGCGGAATGACCTGGAAGGCCAACCTCCCCGCCGTTCGCGGCAAGCTGCTGTTCGACGAGCCGCTGGCGCCGTTCACCTGGTTCCGGGTCGGCGGGCCGGCCGAGGTGCTGTTCCTGCCGGCTGACCCGGAGGACCTGGGCGACTTCCTGCGCCAGCTGCCGCAGGGCGTGCCGGTCACGGCGCTGGGCGTCGGCTCCAACGTCATCATCCGCGACGGCGGCGTGCCGGGCGTGGTCATCCGTTGCGCCGGCAAGGCCTGGGGCGAGGTGCTGGTCGACGGCGACCTGGTCATCGCCGGCCCCGCCGCGCTCGACGCCCAGGTGGCCCGCGCGGCCGCCAAGGCGGGTCTTGCGGGTCTGGAATTCTTCGTCGGCATCCCGGGCACCATCGGCGGCGCCCTGACCATGAACGCCGGCTGCTATGGCCGCGAGACGAAGGATGTCCTCGTCTCGGCGACCGGCTACGATCGCACCGGCGAGATGCGCGTCTGGGAGAACCAGGACTTCGGCTTCACCTACCGCCACAGCGTCGTGCCCGAGAATGGCATGTTCTGGGTCCAGGCCGTCTTCCGCGGGACGACCGATGACCCGGCGGCGGTAAAGGCCCGCATGGACGAGATCACCGCCCGGCGCGAGACTACCCAGCCGATCCGCGAGAAGACCGGCGGCTCGACCTTCAAGAACCCGGAGGGACACTCCTCCTGGAAGCTGGTCGACGAGGCCGGCTGGCGCGGCAAGCTGTTCAGGGCGACCGGCGGCGGGGCGATGTTCAGCGACCTGCACAGCAACTTCATGATCAACCCGGGCGAGGCGACCGCCGCCGACCTCGAGGGCTTGGGCGAGGCCGTGCGCGCCGACGTGAAGGCGAAGACGGGCGTCGAGCTGCAGTGGGAAATCAAGCGGATCGGCAAGCCGGCCTGAGCCGGTTCATCGAACACGGGAACGCCGTGGCCGCGCCCGCGATAGTGTCGTATGCCTAGGCGACGGTTCATTCAGGCGTCCTCGATCCATGTCCGGCCACGACCACGACCACCCGTCCGACCCCGATCTGGTGCGCCCCGCGCACGAGGGCCGGCAGGCCATGGCGGCGACCGATCCGGACATCGACGAAAGCGCGCGCCTGTTCACCAGCGCCGACTTCCTGTCGCTCGACGCCTCGGTTGAGGCGGCCATCTCCCGGCGGATCGACCTCTACTACAACACGCCGCTGGAGATTTTTCCGTTCGGCGAGCAGAACCGCAAGCCGGACCGCTTCCACGTGCTGTTCAAGCGTCAGGTCGAGGAACGCTTCCCCGACGACGCCCAGATGCGGCGCGAGATTTCCGGCTACGGACGGCTGATCTTCCGCTGGCTCCTGACCTACATGCTGGGCAAGCGCACGTGGCAGACGCTTGCGCTCGCCGGCCTCTGGGTTCTGGCCGCGACCGGCGCGACGCTGCTGCAGGGCGTGATCGTCGGCGCCGGACCGCAGGCCATCGCCATCGGCGTGGGCATGCTGCTGGTCGTGGGCCTGTTCTTCGGGGTCAACGCGCTGGTCTTCACCCAGTACCGGCTGGGGCTGGAGAACCGCTCCTACTCCTTGTCGCGCGAGATCGTGCAGTACACGCGGACGCTCCAGAACGACTACACCACCATCCGGGCGCTGCCCGACCAGTCCGAGACGCACTTCCAGAGCGACGGCCCGGCCTGGGGGCAGCGTCGGCCTTCCTGATCCGGCTCTTGATGTGGATCGCGGCCCGGATGGAGTACCTGGAAAAGTACGTCCAGGTGTCGATGTGGCGGGTCCGTCGCGAGCGCTACTGGATGGACTGGGCCGGCGGGTTCCTGACCCTTCTGGTGCTTGGTCTGTGGGCCTGGGCGCTCATCGGGCTTCGGCCGTCGGCCGAGGGGGCCGCGGCATTCCGCGCCCTGCAGGGGCTGGCCCTCCTCCTGGGCATGGCGGTTTCCTGGGCGTCCTTCTTCCGCTGGCGTACGCCTGTGACCCTGGTTCAGGACAAGCTCGATCCTAATTCCTGGATCCGCTACTCGACGCTCGACCTCGACAACACGATCGGAGAGCAGGTGCGCCGCGACAAGGAGCGGCTCGTCGAGTACCGCCACCTGACGCGCGGCCGCTGATCGGCGAGCGGATAGGGCGCGCGGCGACCTGTCGACCGACGGCCCCCGGTTCCCGCCGCCAGGCTGCGCCAAATCTTGACCGCATCCAGACCAACCCTCGCTTGACTTGGCGGCCCGCCTGTCGCACCCGCCTGACATGCGAATTTCCATGCTCGCCCTCGCGGCCGTCCTCGCCCTGTCGTCCCCCGCGCTCGCCGCCGAACCCGCCGACACCGCCGCCGCCCTGCGCGACAAGGCGCTCGCCGATCCCCTCGCCTGGACCCTGCTCGAGGACCTGACCACCGAGGTGGGACCGCGCCAGGTCGGCTCGCCGGCCATGGTCCGCGCAAAGGACTGGGGCGTGCAGACGTTCAAGGACCTCGGCTTCACCAACATCACCGTCGAGGAATTCGCCAAGCCGTCCTGGACGCGCGGCGCGGAGTCGGCGTCGATCGTCGGGCCGTACCCGTTCAAGCTGTCGATCCTCGGCCTCGGCGGCACTGTCCCGACCCCGGCAAAGGGGATCGAGGCCGAGATCGTGGTGTTCAGAGCCTACGCGGACCTGCTGGCCGCGCCGGCCGGGTCGCTGACCGGCAAGATCGCCGTGGTGACCCAGGCCATGACCCGTACCCAGGACGGCGCCGGCTACGGCGCGGCCGGCATCGCCCGCCGGTCCGGCGCTTCCGAGGCTGCAAAGCGCGGCGCCGTCGCCTACCTCGTCCGCTCGATCTCGACCTCGGAACTCGCGGCTGCCGCACACCGGCGCCTTCCGCTACGCCGACGACGCGCCGAAGATCCCCGCAGCGGCGCTGGGCGTGCCCGACGCCGAACTGCTGGAGCGCCTCGCCGCCCGCGGTCCGGTCAAGGTGAAGCTCAGCCTCGCCTCCACGACCAATCCCGGCAACGTCGCCTGGAATATCTCCGGCGACATCGTCGGCAGCGAGACCCCCGAACAGATCATCGTCATCGGCGGCCACCTGGACAGCTGGGACGTCGGGACGGGCGCCATCGACGACGCCTCGGGCATCGCCATCACCACGGCGGCGGCGAAGCTGATCGGCGACCTGCCGCGTCACCCAAAGCGCACGATCCGCGTGGTCATGTGGGGCTCGGAGGAAAGCGGCGGCTCCAGTGAAGCCTACGCCACGGCCCGCGCCGGCGAACTGGCCAACCTCATCGTGGCCAGCGAGAGCGATCTGGGCGGCGACCGCATCTATGCGCTGCAGCTGCCGCAGGGCGCCGCCGGCCATCCGATCCGCAACCAACTGTCGAGCCTGCTGGCGCCGCTGGAAATCATCGTCTCGGCCGATCCGGCCCGGTTCGGCGGTTCTGACACCGAAGGCCTTCAGGAGGCCGGCGTGCCGGTGTTCAGCCTGCGCCAGGACGCGAGCCGCTACTTCGACTTCCACCACTCCGAGGATGACACAATCGACAAGGTCGACCGTCGCAGCCTTGATCACAATGTCGCCGCCTGGGCGGCGGTCATCCACATGATCGCCGACAGCGATATCGACTTCCGCGCTCTGAAGGACGCCAAATGAGCCTGCCGCTACAGGGCCACCACGTCGCCGTCCTGCTAGGCGGCCTGTCTTCGGAGCGCGAGGTCAGCCTGGTCTCCGGGGCCGCCTGCGCCGGTGCGCTGGAAAACCTGGGCGCGAAGGTCACCCGCGTCGACGCCGGCCGCGATCTGGCCCAGGTGCTGACCGCGTTGAAGCCGGACGTCTGTTTCAACGCCCTGCATGGCGAGTGGGGCGAGGACGGCTGCGTCCAGGGCGTGCTGGAGACGCTGGGGGTCCCCTACACCCACTGCGGCGTACTGGCCTCGGCCCTGGCCATGGACAAGGCCAAGTCCAAGGCCGTGCTGGCGGCGGCGGGCGTCACGGTGCCCGGCGGCGGCCTCTACAACCGCCACGACGTCGCCCGCGACCACGTCATGCCGCCGCCCTACGTGGTGAAGCCCAACGCCGAGGGCTCGTCTGTCGGCGTCTTCCTGGTCTTCGAAGGCGCCAACAGCCCGCCTCAGGAGGTCATCGCCCCGTCCTGGACCTTCGGCGAGGAGGTGATGGTCGAGCCCTACATCGCCGGCATGGAGCTGGCGGTCGCGGTCATGGACGGCAAGGCCCAGACGGTCACCGAGATCGTCCCGCGCACCGGCTTCTACGACTACGACGCCAAGTACGCCGAGGGCGGTTCCGAGCACGTCGTGCCGGCCCGCATGCCGCCCGAGGATTTCGACCGCGCCCTTCGCCTTTCGGAGCTCGCCCACGCCGCGCTTGGTTGTCGCGGTGTGACCAGAAGCGACCTCCGTTATGACCCTGTTAAGCGTCTTCTGGTCCTCTTGGAGGTCAATACGCAGCCCGGCATGACTCCCACCTCTCTGGTTCCAGAACAGGCGGCGCATCTGGGTACGTCGTTTGACCAACTAGTGCTCTGGATCGTGGAGGATGCGTATGCCCGCGGCAATGCGGGGGGCGGGACGCGGTAGCGTCAAGCCCCGGGCCAAAGCGCCCGCAAACAGGGGTGGACCCGGAAAGCCTCGGCGCCACGGCCCGCGGCGAAGCTGCGCGCCGCCCAGGGCGTGCTGCCGCCGATGATCGCGCTGGGCGTCGCCGGCGCCGTGCTGACCGTCGGTCTCATCGTGACGCTGGCCACCGGACATCGCGGCGAGCGCGTCGCCCACGGCCTCGGCTCGGCGGTCGCCGGCCAGACCGCCGGCCTCGGCTTTCGCCTGGACAAGGTCCATGTCCAGGGCGCCTCGCCGATGGCGCAGCAGGCCATCCTCGACGCCACCGGCCTGTCGCTGGGCCAGCCGATTCTCGATGTCGACCTGGAGAAGGTCCGCCAGGCGGTCGCCGGGGTGGGCTGGGTCAAGGAGGCGCAGGTCGTGCGCCTGCTGCCTGATACGCTGGTGATCGCGATCGCCGAACGCGAGACCCTGGCGGTCTGGCAGTCACGCGGCCGGTCCTTCGTCATCGATGGCGGCGGCCGGGCGATCCCGGAAGCCGATCCCGGCCGGTTCCCGCAGCTGCCGCTGATCGTGGGGGAGGGGGCCAACGACGCCGCCGCCGCCATCCTGCCGGCGGTGCAGTCGCGGCCGCGCCTGCGCGACCGTCTTGAGGCGCTGGTCCGCGTCGACGGGCGGCGCTGGGATCTGCGGCTCAAGGACGGTGGGATCGTCCAGCTGCCGGCGGTGGACGAGGAGTCGGCGCTGATCCGCCTGGACCAGCTCGACCAGCGCCAGCGAATCCTGGAACTCGGATTTGAACGAATTGATCTGCGGGAGCCGGGCCTGATCGCCCTGCGACCGCGCGAGACTCCGCCGGGCCAACCGCCCGTCGCGGCAGGCGTATAGAAGGCGGCGGGCGGGGTGCTCAAGTCGATGTCACGGACGGATGATCGCAAGCAGGCGCGGGA